>NZ_JBQFPQ010000001.1:0-1705188 GCF_056536445.1 Ruegeria sp. CL7 | reverse complement strand
CTCGATCTCGTCGCGCTGACGACCCAGTTCCGACGTGATCGAGCCAAAAAGCTCGGGATCACGATCAGAAAGGGACTGGGTGAAAAATCCGGTATCACGAAGATTGGCGTTCATGGGCGCTCCACATGGCTGGGTAAAAATCTTGCGGATTTCCTATCGGAAACGCCACATTCGCAAAAGGCTTAAAGCGACGATTTGGCCCGCTGCGGCGTCAAGACTGGCCTATCGGGGAAAGGTATGTTTGTTTCGGAACCAAATGTGCAGCACCGGAAACCGGAAAACATGAAAAAAAGAATCGCCTTTCTTGCCAGTGAGGTCAAAGTGGCGCAAACGGCCCGGGATATTCTGGTGTCCAAACACGGTAATGTGGCGCCCCGCGACGCAGATGTTGTGGTTGCTCTTGGGGGTGATGGCTTCATGTTGCACACTTTGTACAATGTGCAGCATCTCGATACTCCGGTTTACGGGATGAATCGCGGCACGATCGGCTTTCTGATGAATGAGTATCACGAAGACGATCTGATGGCGCGGTTGGAGGATGCCGAAGAAGAGGTTATTAACCCGTTGGCCATGCAGGCGATGGACCAATCAGGAAAACTGCACCAAGCCTTGGCGATCAACGAAGTGTCATTGCTACGCGCCGGTCCTCAGGCAGCAAGGCTCAAGATCAGCGTAGACGACCGGGTGCGCATGGCCGAATTGGTCTGTGACGGGGCATTACTTGCCACTCCTGCGGGATCGACCGCCTATAACTATTCCGCGCATGGGCCGATTGTTCCGATTGGCGCTGACGTTCTGGCCCTGACACCCATCGCGGCGTTTCGCCCACGGCGGTGGCGCGGTGCCTTGTTGCCGAAAATGGCGAAAGTCAGGTTCGATGTGGTCGAAGCTGACAAGCGACCCGTCATCGTGGCTGCTGATTCCGTTTCTTTCCCGGACATAGACTGGGTCGAGATCAGGTCGGAACCAGCCATTGCGCACCGTATCCTTTTCGACCCCGGCCATGGGTTGGAAGAACGTCTAATATCCGAACAATTCACGTAAAATCGGCCATCTCCGAATTTTTTCTCACGCCTATGTGAAGCAGTTCACAGGAATTCCCTTAACGATTGGCTAATGTGAAATTGCCCGGAGAACACGCCAAGGTGGGAGTGAGTGGCCACCTGAACGGCGTATTCGAATGATTGCGCAGATTTTGCGCTGGCGAGGGTGGGTGGTGCTACGCTCGTCATCAGAAATCCGGGCTTATTTTAGCAGTCGGACCCCGGGTACAATGTCCCGGGGTCTATTTTTTGCAGCCGCCCTGCAACTCTGACTTCTCCCAAAGCGGCAGGCACATTTGGCCCACGCGTGCCTCGATTGCCGAGGCCGCATCCACCGCCAGATCTTCGCGCCAGCGCTGTGCTGCAATCTGAACATTGATCGGCTGTGGGCCCTTTGGCAATTCAGCCAGCCGGGCCGGGACACATGCCGCAGGCAGGCCCAGAAAGTTCATCGCATAGGAATAAACGGCGCACCCCAGAACCTCATGCACTCCGTCGGCGCCTTCGGTGTCCCGGTCAGGTTTGAAGAACGGCTGTGGCAGGAAAGGCGACAGCACCAAAGGGTAATCTTGTAAAAACAGGGACCATTCCCGCGCATAGTGGCTTCGTTTGGCCAGCATCTGAACCATCTCGGTTTCGACAATTGGCGGGAACTCCTGGAAATAGACCGCAAAGATATTCTGAATGGTTTTCGAGCCGACCGTTTCGATATCTGATTGCATGAGCGTGAGCACTTCGCCCATCAGCGTACGGTAACCGATCCGACCGCATTCAAATACATCAGGCGGGTCAATCTCTTGCACCACATAACCCGCATCGGTCAGTGCGTCCCGTGCCGTGTCGAGCGCTTTTTCCACCTCGGGGTGCAGGGCATAGCCGAATGTGTTCTTGGTAAAGGCCACCTTGACGGGCGCGTCAGGATCGGGACCACGCCAGGGCATCGGCACGTGAAACGGGTCACGCGCGTCGGCGGCGATCAGGCTGGGCATGGACAGATGCAGGTCAGCAGCCGACCGGGTTATCAGACCCTGAACTGACATCGACTGCGCCAGCAAACCGCGTTCGACTTTCTGGCTTGGGTTCCACGCCGGGACACGCCCCAGCCCGGGTTTCACGGTCACGGCTCCGTTGGCCGCCGCGGGAAAGCGCAGGCTGCCGCCGATATCGTTGCCGTGGGCCAGCGCGCCGATTCCGGCCATGACCGCGACGCCAGCCCCACCGGAAGAGCCGCCGGGCGAGATATGCCGCCCCCAGGGGTTGTGCGTACGCCCATACAGCGGATTGTCCGTGTCGGCGCGGAAAGAGAACTCGGGCGTGTTGGTTCGCCCGACAACAACAGCCCCTGCCTTTAGCAGATTGCTCACAACCGGGGCGTCATCCGGTGCAATCACATCTTTCAATGCGACGACACCGTTGGTTGTGGCATGGCCTTTTTGGTCAACGTTCACCTTGATCGTGACCGGCACGCCATGCAGCGGACCCGTGGGTTTGCCGCCAGCCCGCGCATTGTCCAGCGCTTCGGCACGTTCCAACGCTTGCTCGCGCAGGTTTTCCACCACCGCATTCAAACCGGGGTTGACCTCATCCATTCGCTCGATCGAGGCCCGAACCGCCTCGGTTGCACTCAGGTCGCCGCGTCTTGTCAGGGTGGTCAGGTCTGTGGCGCTGAGACGCCAGATATCGGTTTGTGTCATGGGTCCTCACTGTCTTAACGTGACAGTAGAGGGGCTGCTTCCGGTTGCAAGAGAAGACAAAAAATGGGCGGCTAATGCCGCCCCTCGGGTTACTTGGCGTAACCGATTGTCTGCAAGGCCTCTTTGATCTCGTCAAGAATGGCTGGATCATCGATCGTTGCAGGCATTTTGTAATCCTGACCGTCTGCAATCGACACCATCGTACCCCGCAGGATTTTACCCGAACGTGTCTTGGGCAACCTGTCGACGACGACGGCCAGTTTAAAGGCCGCCACCGGGCCGATCTTTTCCCGCACCATCTTGACGACCTCCTGAACCACGTCGCCATGATCCCGATCAGCGCCGGCATTCAGGCACAGGAACCCAACGGGCATCTGACCTTTAAGCTGATCCGATACGCCGATCACCGCGCATTCCGCGACGTCCGGGTGAGCGGCAAGCACTTCCTCCATCCCCCCGGTCGACAGGCGGTGACCCGCGACGTTGATGACATCATCGGTGCGGGCCATGATGTAAAGATATCCGTCCTCGTCGATCATGCCGGCATCGCCGGTTTCATAATACCCGGGGAAATGCTCCAGATATGACTTCCGGAACCGTTCTTCGGCGTTCCACAAGGTCGGCAGGGTGCCTGGAGGCAATGGCAGTTTGACCGCGATGGCCCCCAGTTCGCCGGCTTTCATTGGGTGGCCGCCTTCGTCGAGAATTTGCACATCATAGCCGGGCATCGGTTTCGCGGGCGAACCCAGCTTAATCGGAAGCTCTTCGATACCCAGCGGATTTCCGGCGATGGCCCATCCGGTTTCGGTCTGCCACCAATGGTCGATCACCGGAACCTTCAGCGCATCCTGCGCCCAGATGATGGTGTCGGGGTCAGCCCGTTCCCCCGCAAGATACAGTGCCCGTAGATGAGACAGATCGTACTTGGCGATCATTTCGCCTTTGGGGTCTTCTCGTTTCACGGCACGGATCGCCGTAGGGGCGGTGAAGAAGCTTTTAACCTTGTGTTCCGAGATCACGCGCCAGAAGGTTCCCGCATCAGGGGTGCCGACCGGTTTGCCTTCGAACACAATCGTCGTGTTGCCGTGGATCAGGGGGGCATAGCAGATATAGGAATGTCCAACGACCCAACCCACATCGGAGGCCGCCCAGAATACATCACCGGGATCAACGTCATAGATGTTCTTCATGGTCCAGTTCAGTGCCACCAGATGTCCGGCAGTGGGACGCACGACACCCTTGGGTGCCCCCGTGGTGCCCGATGTGTACAGGATGTAGGCCGGATCATTGCCGTCGACGGGAACACATTCCGCCGGTTCGACACCGTACTGGAACCCGTGCCAGTTGTAGTCGCGGCCTTCGATCAGCTGCGCAACTTCCTGTTCGCGCTGAAAGATGACGCAGAAATCCGGCTTGTGCTTGGCAAGTTCGATGGCACCGTCCAGAAGCGGCTTGTAGTGTACGACCCGGCCAGGTTCCATACCGCAGGACGCTGCAATGACGGCTTTGGGTTTGGCGTCGTCGATGCGAACTGCCAGTTCGTTGCTGGCAAATCCGCCGAACACAACGGAATGCACAGCGCCCAGACGTGCGCAGGCCAGCATCGCCTCAAGCGCCTCGGGGATCATCGGCATGTAGATGATGACGCGGTCACCTTTCTCGATACCTTTCGCCCGCAGCGCGCCGGCAAGATTGGCCACGCGGTTGCGCAGCTCGACATAGGAAATCTCGCGCTTGGTATGGGTGATCGGGCTGTCATAGATGATGGCGGTCTGCTCGCCGCGCCCGTTTTCCACGTGGCGGTCCACGGCGTTCCAGCAGGTATTGACCCGTGCGTCGCTGAACCATTCGTACAAAGGCGCGTTGTCGTCGAACAGAGCTTTGCTGGGTTCTTTGACCCAATCGATCCCCTTGGCGGCGTCCATCCAGAACGCCTCGGGGTCTTTCTTCCAACTGTCATAAACGTCCTGATACGCCATCTCGTCCTCCTCACAACGACTTGGTCTTTGTGTTAGGACCCAGAAAACTATCGGGCAAGCGCGTCAAATGACGACGCGTCAGTTTATCGCAAAATATTTGCAGTAATTCGCGCAACAGCTTGCAAATTTTTGCAAACATCTTTTCCAGCATTGGATTTTCTGCGCCAAAAAGGCCATTTTGCAAACTTGCAAATTCGACTGTGCAAAAGATCACGTCCGAGGCGACTCGGCGCAAAGCCAATTCACCATTCTTTCGCGTGCCCCATGGCTCCCAAGGAGAAGCAACCACATATAGCAGTCAAAAGGTGAGAATTGTGTTAACCGCACCCCTATGGGGGATGCGGTTTTGGGCGTCGGGCGGTCGGCTCACCCGTAATGCGCCACCGGGGTCCCCGCGATGGCAGCCATGTTCAGCAATCCGCGTGCGGTAATGGACGGGGTGACGATGTGCGCCTTGTTGCCCATTCCCATCAGAATGGGGCCAACTTCGATCCCGTCCGCTTTCATTTTCAGGATATTGCGCACGCCGCTGGCCGCATCCGCATGAGCAAAGATCAGCACATTTGCCGCGCCCTGTAGGCGAGAACCCGGAAAAATTCGTGCCCGAAGATCCGCATCAAGGGCCGCATCCAGGTTCATTTCGCCTTCATAGACAAAGTCGCGCGGTTTCTGGTCCAGGATGTCCAATGCAGCGCGCAGGCGTTTTCCCGATCCTTCTGCCTGATTGCCGAATTGTGATTGCGAACAGAATGCGATCTTGGGTTCGATCCCAAATCGGCGAACATGCCGCGCGGCGCCAATGGTGGATTCCGCCAGTTCTTCGGGTGTCGGCAATTGCCGGACATGCGTATCGGCGATGAACAGGGGGCCGTCTTCCAAAATCATCAGCGACAACGCGCCGTGCGGACGCAGGTTTCCATCGTCAAGCACCTGTTCAACATAATTCAGATGCCAGCGATACTCGCCGAACGTGCCGCAGATCAGGCTGTCAGCCTCGCCCCGATGCACCATAATCGCGCCGATGGCGGTTGTATTTGTGCGCATGATCGCCTTGGCCAGATCCGGGGTCACACCTCGGCGCTGCATGATCTGATGATACGAGTTCCAGTAATCGTAATAACGCGGATCGTTTTCCGGGTTCACGATCTGGCAGTCTGTGCCCGGGCGAATGGTCAGGCCCAGTTTTTCGCATCGGGATTCGATGACTTCGGGGCGTCCGATCAGGATCGGTGTTTCCGTTGTTTCCTCAAGAATGGCCTGTGCAGCCCGCAGCACCCTTTCATCTTCGCCTTCGGCAAATACGATGCGACGGGATGCGACGGCCGCGGCCTCGAATACGGGGCGCATCAAAAGCGCCGACTTGAAAACAGACTGGTTGAGTTTTTCCTTATAGGCCTCAAGATCCTTGATGGGGCGCTTTGCGACGCCGCTTTCCATGGCTGCCTTGGCAACGGAAGACGAGACGACACCCACCAAACGCGGATCAAAAGGTTTCGGAATCAGGTAATCCGGCCCAAAGGTCAGTTGCTCGCCCTTGTAGGCGGCTGCCGCCTCGGCGCTTGTCGTCGCGCGGGCCATTTCCGCAATGCCGTCAACGCAGGCGATCTGCATTGCGTCATTGATCTCGGTCGCGCCCACATCCAGAGCGCCCCGGAAGATAAACGGAAAGCACAATACGTTGTTGACCTGATTGGGAAAATCGCTGCGCCCCGTGGCGATGATCGCGTCCGGTGCAACCTCACGCGCGGCCTGAGGCAGAATTTCTGGCGTTGGGTTGGCCAGTGCGAAGATGATCGGACGATCGGCCATTTTCTGAACCATTTCAGGCTTCAGGACATTCGGGCCACTCAGGCCCAGAAACAGATCCGCATCGCCGATTACATCATCCAGAGTCCGCAATTCCGTTTTCTGAGCAAACTGCGACTTGTGCGGGTTCATATCCTCGGCGCGCCCCTCGTAGACGAGCCCGTGAATATCGCACAGCCAGATGTTTTCCTGTTTCACACCCAGTTTCACCAGCATGTTCAGGCAGGCAATCCCCGCAGCCCCGCCGCCGGTTGATACGACTTTGATGTCCGCAAAGGATTTCCCCGCCACATGCAAAGCGTTCTTGGCCGCAGCCCCGACGACAATTGCGGTTCCGTGCTGATCGTCGTGAAAAACGGGAATGTTCATGCGCTCGCGGCACAGCTTTTCGACAATGAAACAATCCGGTGCCTTGATGTCTTCCAGGTTGATGGCCCCGAATGTCGGTTCTAGTGCGCAGACGATATCCGCCAGCTTTTCCGGATCAGGCTGGTCTACTTCGATATCAAAACAGTCAATACCAGCGAATTTCTTGAACAGGACGGCTTTGCCCTCCATCACTGGTTTCGAGGCCAGCGCCCCGATATTGCCCAGACCAAGAACCGCGGTGCCGTTGGATACCACGGCGACAAGGTTGCCGCGCGCCGTGTACTTTTCCGCGTTTGCGGCGTCGGCTTTGATTTCAAGGCTGGCCTCGGCCACGCCGGGCGAATAGGCGCGCGCCAGATCGCGACCGTTGGCCATCGGTTTCGTGGCCTTGATCTCAAGTTTTCCGGGTTTCGGATGGGCGTGATAGTCAAGCGCGGCCTGTCGCAGGCTGGGGGTGTCAGACATTGAAGTTTCAGTTCCCTCTTAGAATTTGATTTAACATTAAACTATTCGTCCAAGCTTGGCTACGTTGCGTAATTTTGCCGACGTGGCGCAGTTGCACACCCGAAATGGGTTGAATTTTGACATATTTTTTTTACGTCTAGGCAACTTTGCGAAACGAACAAACACTCAGGCAAGACGAAGCAGTAATGACTTTCAAAGCAAATGATCAGGTCGATGGCCTGTTTTGCGGTTCTGTGTCGGATACTGGAGTTGTGCGGCGAACCCTTTGGTTTGCGGTGCTGTCAGGTGTTGTGCTTCTTGGTGCTGTTGGCATCTGGCCAGAACAGGCACTGGTTTTCAATCAGGAAGGCGGGTTGTTTGAAACAATTTCCGCCGCGTGTTTGTTTGCAGCAGGTGTGGCGGCTTTGTGGCGATATCCAGGTGTCACCCGGCTGTATATCGGGTTGGCATTCCTGTTGTTGGCCGAGCGTGAGCTGGAAGCAGGCGTTTATCCTGAAGGCAGTTTGCCGTTCCTGATCCTTGACGGTCTGGATGTGGTGCTGGACGTCACTCTGGTCAGGGTCGTTCTGGCCTGCGTTGTTCTGGGCGGTGTCATCTGGCATGGGATCCCGACGGGATGGTGTGCTGTCAAACAGCGCGCGTCTTTTCTGATCGTGTTCATTGCGGCCGGCTGTCTTGCCGTCATCGCTCAGCTTCTTGAAGAATTCACCGGTCTGCACGGCCAAGCTTTGTCGTCAGTTGTGAAGACGCGCCTTTTTGTGATGGAAGAAACGCTCGAGATGTTCTTTTCGATTGGCATTTTGGCCTCTGTTCTGATCGGATGGTCAAAATCGAATTCTGACGAGACATCTCATGACAAAGACATACGTGCCTTCCCGGACCCAAGCTGAATTCCGGTTGCCTACCCAGGAAATTCGAAACGACATCCCCTTTTATACAAAGGTGTTGGGGATGCAGATGGACATGATCTATCCCGCGGACGATCCGCGCGTCGCAGTGTTTTCGGGGCACGGTCTGCGGCTGCGGATTGAAAAAGACGCGCCCGAAGCTCCGGGAACCTTGCGCATCCTGACAGATGACCCGGAAAGCTTTGCAGATGGTCAACGCGTTCTTGTCGCGCCGAATGGGACCCGGATCGAAATCGAAGAGCGTAATCCGCCGCTGGTGATGCCTGAAACAGTTCATTCCTTCGTGGTGCGCAGGCTCAAGGATCAGGCGCCATGGATCATCGGTCGGGCGGGGATGCACTATCGCGATCTGGTGCCGGATCGTCTGGGTGGATCGATCATCGCCAGCCATATCCGCATCCCGGACGGGGGCCCGGTGCCCGATATGGTGCATTTTCACAAAGTCGGGTTCCAGCTGATATTCTGCATTCATGGCTGGGTGGATGTCGTCTACGAGGATCAGGGAGAGAAAATGCGCCTGACCGCAGGGGATTGCTTTATCCAGCCGCCGGAAATTCGTCACCGCGTGCTCGAGGCGTCAGACAATGTTCAGGTCATCGAGATAGGTGTGCCAGCGGAGCATGTCACGGAAATCGACCATGACATGCAGCTTCCTACGCCGCATTTTCGCCCGGACCGTGAATGGCAGGGGCAGCGCTTTGTCTACAACCAGGCCAAGGATGCTGAATGGGTGCCATTCCGTCTTCCAGGTTACATCTGCCGCGATACGACAATTGCCGAGAACACCAAAGGGGTCGCTGGCGTCCAGGTCGTACGCAAAGGGCAGGGCGATACCGAATGGGCCAGTCACGATACGGACATTCACTTTACCTTCGTGATGGACGGGGCGGTAACACTGGAAGGCGAGGGGCGCGAGCCCTACCGGCTGGAGCAAGGAGATGCCTTTGTCATCCCGCCCGGGATGCGCACGCGCTTGTCCTCGCCCTCGGACAACATCGAGTTGCTGGAAGTAACCTTGCCCGGTACGTTCACGACAACACTGGGCTGACTGAAAAACACTGGCTGGGGGCTTCAATTCCTCGGCCTTTTTACGTAACGATCCAAATTTCTGACCAGATGATCAAAAAACGGGGAATCGCCATGTCGCTCAAAGACGCTGCCTTGTCAGTCCGCGAAAACGCCTATGCGCCTTATTCGAATTTCAAGGTTGGCGCAGCGCTTCGGACTTCGACGGGTCAGATCTTTTCCGGGTGCAACGTTGAAAACGTGGCCTATCCCGAAGGCACTTGTGCCGAGGCCGGCGCAATTGCCGCGATGGTCGCCGCAGGTGAGCAGGAACTGACCGAGGTCTATGTGGTCGCCTCCAGCCCTCAGCCTGTGCCGCCTTGCGGTGGGTGTCGCCAGAAACTGGCCGAGTTTGGCAAGCGCGACGTTAAGGTTACTCTGGCAACCGTGGACGGTGCTGAATTTAAGACAACCATCGGGGATTTGTTGCCGGGCGCATTCGACGCGTCTCATATGGAGGATGTCTGAACGCATGGATGCCCGCTCGATCATAGCAAAACTGCGCAGGCAGGAGGTGCCCGGTCGCGAGGAGCTGACCTGGTTTGCGCAGGGGCTTGCGGATGGAAGCGTCAGCGACGCGCAGGCCGGGGCATTCGCCATGGCTGTCTGCATGGGCGGATTGGGCCCTCGGGGGCGTGCGGATCTGACGATTGCGATGCGCGACAGCGGTGACGTTCTGACGTGGGACGTGGACGGGCCGGTGATCGACAAGCACTCGACCGGAGGGGTCGGGGATAGCGTCAGTCTGGTTCTTGCTCCGGCGCTGGCGGAATGTGGGGCGTATGTCCCAATGATCTCGGGCCGGGGTCTTGGGCATACCGGCGGAACGCTGGACAAGCTAGAGGCGATACCGGGAGTCAGCACTCAGATCGGGCAGGACCGCCTTGCGCAGATTTTACGCGATACCGGCGCGGCCATCGTCGGGGCGACCGGCCAGATCGCGCCGGCAGACAAGCGCCTTTATGCGGTGCGGGATGTGACCGCGACGGTCGAGAGCCTGGATCTGATCACGGCGTCGATCCTGTCCAAAAAACTGGCCGCCAGCCCGGACGCGCTGGTTCTGGATGTCAAAACCGGCAGCGGTGCTTTCATGAAAACGATGGAAGATGCCCGCAAATTGGCCACCGCATTGACCGAGACAGCAAACGCAGCAGGCTGCCGCACGTCGGCGGTGATCACGGATATGAACCAACCATTGGCCCCGGCGTTGGGGAATGCCTTGGAAATCGCGGAAGTGATGAAGGTGCTGACCACGTCGAATGCGTCCCCTTTGGCAGACATTTCCGCCGAGCTGGGGGGGGTCCTGCTGACCGATGCAGGAATGTGCGGAACGGTTGAGGAAGGGCGTGAGAAGATCTTTGAAACCATCCGTGACGGCCGCGCTGCCGAACGGTTCGGGCGTATGATGGCAGCGGTTGGTGGCCCGGTTCAGTTTGTCGATACCTGGGCCCGCTTCCTGCCTGAGGCGAATGTCATCCAAGAGGTTCCGGCCCCGCAGGACGGCTTCATCTCGGCCGTTGACGGAGAAGCTCTGGGTCTTGCCGTGGTTGCGCTGGGCGGTGGCCGTCAGGTCGAAAGTGATGAGATCGACCCCGCCGTCGGAATATCCAGTGTTCTTCGGCTTGGGGATCGCGTGTCAAAAGGCGCGCCGATTGCAGTGATCCATGCTGCTCGGGAAGATGCCGCGCGCCGAGCAGCTGAAACCGTGCTGAGCGCGATTGAGATCAGCGATATGGCTCCGACGTTTCCGGATCTGATCCACGAAAGGATCAGCGTATGAGCCGTGCATTTCTCGTCGTCATGGACTCCGTTGGAATAGGCGGTGCGCCTGATGCCGATCGTTTTTTCAATGGCGACGTCCCGGATAGTGGGGCAAATACGCTGGCCCATATCGCGCAGGCCTGTGCCTTAGGGCGGGCCGAAGACGGGCGCTCGGGCCCTTTGATCCTGCCGACCCTCGATGCGCTGGGTTTGGGTGCGGCTGCGCGACTGGCGTCTGGGGACGCAACCCCGGGATTGAACGCGAAACCCAATGGGCTGTGGGGCTGCGCGCGCGAGCATTCGCCCGGCAAAGACACGCCCTCGGGCCACTGGGAACTGGCAGGTCTGCCGGTGCCGTGGGATTGGCACTATTTCCCCGATACTGTTCCGGCTTTTCCCGCGGGCCTGAGCCGCGCAGCGGCCCAGGCCGCCGGGACCGAAGGCATCCTTGGCGATTGCCATGCCTCGGGCACGGCGATCATCGCCGAACTGGGTGCCGAGCATATGCGAACCGGCTGGCCGATCTGCTACACCTCAGCCGACAGTGTGTTTCAGATCGCAGCCCATGAAGAGAGTTTCGGACTGGACCGTTTGCTGGGTATGTGCCGCGCACTTGCACCGCGCTTGCACAAGATGAAAGTGGGCCGTGTCATTGCGCGCCCCTTTGTCGGCTCGCCAGAGGCGGGATTCGAACGGACTGCCAACCGCAAGGATTTCGCCATTCTGCCGCCCGCACCGGTTCTGACCAATTGGGTGCAGGATGCCGGGCGGAAGGTGCACGCGGTGGGCAAGATCGGCGACATCTTTTCCATGCAGGGTATCGACACGCTGCGCAAAGGGTCGGACGCTGAACTTATGCGGCACCTTTCAGAGCTGGTGGATGACGCCGAACAGGGCAGCCTGACTTTTGCCAACTTTGTTGAATTCGACAGTCTTTACGGCCACCGCCGCGATATCAGCGGCTATGCCCGAGCGTTGGAATGGTTCGATCACGAGATCGGCAAGATTCTGGCCAGGCTGCGCCCCGACGACCTGTTGTTGTTGACCGCCGATCATGGCAATGATCCCAGCTGGACCGGGACAGATCACACACGTGAACAAGTGCCGGTTCTGATTTCCGGGTCGGGCACGGGGCAGATCGGCCAAGTGGACTTTGCCGATATTGCCGCCAGCATCGCCCATCACCTGAACATTCCGGCGCAAGGGCCGGGAAGGAACTTTCTATGAGCGTCGCCGATCTGCCGAAAATAGAACTGCACCTGCATCACGAAGGCGCCGCGCCACCGGCATTCATACGTCAGCTTGCGCATGAAAAACGAGTGGATCTGAGCGGTATCTTCAAGCCGGACGGATCCTATGATTTCCGCGATTTCGCGCATTTCCTGAATGTGTATGAAGCTGCTTGCGAAGTCCTGAAGACGCCCGAAGACTTCCGGCGGCTGACATTGGCCATTCTTGAAGAAAGCGCCAAAAACGGTGTCGTCTATTCTGAGACTTTTCTGAGCCCCGATTTTTGTGGCGGCGGCGACCTGCACGCCTGGCGGGACTATCTGAACGCCATTCAGGACGCGGCGGACGAGGCCGAGCGCAAGTTTGACATCACCCTGCGCGGCGTCATTACCTGTGTGCGCCATTTCGGCCCCGATCAAGCCAAGCGCAGCGCCTATTGCGCGGCAGAGACTGCGGGCGACTGGATCACCGGTTTTGGCATGGGTGGCAATGAATCCGTTGGCACTCAGGGCGATTTCAAATGGGCGTTTGACTGCGCGCGCGAGGCCGGCCTGCGGCTGACGACACATGCCGGTGAGTTTGGAGGCCCTCAAAGCGTGCGCGATGCCGTCCGCGATCTGGGGGTCGAGCGCATCGGGCACGGTGTTCGCGCCATCGAGGATCCGGACCTTGTTCGCGAATTGGTCGACCGGGACATCACTCTTGAGGTCTGTCCGGGATCGAATGTGGTTCTGGGGCTTTTCCCGGATTTTGCGACACATCCAATCGCGGCCCTGCGTGATGCGGGCGTGAAGGTCACCGTCTCAACGGATGACCCGCCATTTTTTCACACGACCATGCGGCGGGAATATGAAATGCTGAACGTAGCTTTCGGCTGGGAGGCCGAAGATTTTGCGGCCCTGAACGAGACCGCCCTGAATGCGGCCTTTTGCGATGACGCCACCCGTGCGCGGGTCAAGAAGAGACTGGAGAAAACATGAGCGAACATCTGACCATCGTCGATCACCCTCTGGTGCAACACAAACTGACGCTCATGCGGGACAAGGGCACTTCGACCGCCGTGTTCCGGCAGTTGCTGCGCGAAATAACGCTGCTGCTGGCCTATGAGGTCACGCGCGACATTCCCCTGACCACGCGTAATATCGAAACGCCGATGGAAGAGATGGACGCTCCCATACTGGCGGGCAAGAAAATGGCGCTGGTGTCGATCCTGCGTGCCGGAAACGGAATGCTGGATGGAGTGCTGGAGCTTGTTCCCTCTGCGCGTGTCGGCTTTGTCGGTCTGTATCGCGACGAAGAAACGCTGAAGCCCGTGCAGTATTACTTCAAGGCACCCGAGAGCCTGAAAGACCGTTTGGTTATCGCGGTGGATCCGATGCTGGCCACCGGCAACAGCTCGGCCGCGGCGATTGACCTGCTGAAAGAGGCGGGGGCGACGGATATCCGGTTTCTGTGCCTGTTGGCCGCGCCGGAAGGTGTGGCGCGTATGAAAGAGGCGCACCCGGATGTGCACATCGTCACTGCCGCATTGGACCGCGAGCTGAACTCGAAAGGCTATATCATGCCGGGTCTGGGTGACGCGGGCGACCGGATGTTCGGAACCAAGTAACCCGGCTTATTCACCGCATATGTTTTGTAGCCGGACCCAATCACGGTCCGGCAACACCTGCTCCAGTGTCCGGCCGGCCATGGGATCGGCCTCGATCAGACCCAGTACTGATTCACCGGTAATGTCCTGAGCATAGGCGTAAGGGGTAGAGGGCAGGGCGCTTTGCGAGAACATCGCCAGCAAGTCATCGTCCGGAAGGGAAGGTCGGGGCTGCGAAAGGACCTGTTCGGTATAGGTGTCGATGATCTCAGGTGTCAGTTCCCCGGTCGTCAACAGCCGAAAGGCCGAGGCCGCTCCGGTTCTGTCCAGCAGATCATCCAGCGGGTCGTTGAGCGCCGCCCGCGCGCGTTCTGCAATAACATAGCCTGCTGCGACAGCAGGGTCTTCGTGGTCTTCAACCAGCGCCCGGTTCAACAGAACGGTGCCACCCGGCAAGCTGAGACTGTCCTGAACGCCGGCGGGCAGAATAATGATTTGCCGTACGCCCGTACGACTGGCCAACCGATCCAGTGACGCCTGCGCATCCACAGACGAGCAGGCCTGTCCCGAGACGCGCTCGATCCGACGCAGTATCGTGTCTCCGATTTCCTGTCGTTTGATTTCGGGCACGACCGAGACAACATGGTTTTGCAACGCACCGGGCAGCCAAAACAACAATACGGCCAGAACCGCGGCCACAACGCCTCCGACGCTCATCCAGCGCAAACGGCCGGGATGGGGGCGCGAACGTTCGATGGCATGTTGCAGCCGATCGATCGCTTCAAGCATCGTGGTTTCGGATTCTCCCAGTTCCAGTGTCTCATCCGGATCACCGTCGGGGCAAAAAACAGCCGGAAAGACACCGGGGTTCTGTCTTTCAAGCGCCGCCAAAGACCAATGCGTCAAAGCCCTGTCATTGAAATCGGAGATGGTCAGGGTCGCCTTGCCAATCGATACCACAACTTCGCGCCGCTGTTCATCGGGCGAAGGGCGCCACAGACCGGTGGCTTCGATCCGCTGGTACTGTTTCAGGGCCGTCATCTGGTTGGGGTCTGCTCGAAATTGTTTTGCCGCAGCTTAGCATGGTGAAAACGCCGTGCGCAAACCTGTTGCGCAGGTATTCCGATTTGTGCTGGATACCCGTCAGGAAAAAGATCGCCGATCTTTGATCGCAACAAGGGCGCGAACATGCAGGCAGATACGACCACCTCTCCGGTGCTGGCTTCAGCCCTTATGGTAGCAGCAATGGCAATTATCGGCGTGATCGACAATGTTGTGATCCTGCTGGCCGAGACGGTCGGGCTGTGGCAGTTCCATTTTATGCGGGCATTGCTGATGCTGCCGCTGATTGTCGGGCTGTCCCTATTGGGGCTGGGCGGGCTGAGGCCGCAACGGTGGAGGGCGGTCATCTTACGCAGTCTTCTGATTACGACGGCCATGTTTTTCTATTTTGCATCGCTGTCGATGATGCCGATTGCGCAAGCTCTGGCAGGGTTGTTCACCTCGCCGATTTTCGTGCTGTTGATTTCGTCCATTGCGCTTGGGCAAAAGATCGGGCCGTGGCGCATTTTGGCTGTGTTGGTCGGTTTTTCGGGCACTCTTCTGGTTTTGCAGCCAAACCCTGTCGAATTTGACATGCGTTCGGTTTTTCCAGTTGCGGCAGGTTTTTTCTATGCCTTGAGTTCGATCATGACGCGGACATATTGCGCGCGTGAAAGCACGGTTGCGATGCTGGCAGCGATGGTCATTACCCTTGGGCTGTCGGGGGGCGTGGGCGCCGCCTTGTTCACGCTTGCACCCGTTGCCACGCTGGACGGGCCGGACGGCTTTGTTACACGGGGTTGGGTCTGGGAAGTGGGGCCCGCGCTGCAATGGATTGTTATTCAGGCGGTCGGGTCGACGATTGCGGTCTTCATGCTCATTAAAGCCTATCAGATAGGCGAGACCTCTTACGTGGCCGTGTTCGAGTACTCGGTGATGATTTTCGGGCCGCTCTTTGCATTCGTCGCACTGGGTCAGACCCTCGATTTGATGCAAGTGTCCGGGATTGTCCTGATCGCGACGGCAGGGGTTTTGCTGGGCTGGCGGGCAAGGCGGTCATCCACCCAGCAAGATTTTGCCTGACACGTACAATAGCGCTCTGCCAACGTTTTTTGCACGCTGCAACCTCAACAAGCAGGTTCATTTCAACGGAACAGGTGCAAATGGATTCGTAAGATCCATTCATGCTGACCGTTTCGGAAATTGCACAAAAGCCTGTTTATGTCTTGCAAGTGTTTACCAAATCGCCCCGGAAATGCGCTGTGACGGCCCAAAATGGGCAAAAATATGTCTGAAATAAGACAGCCCCGATTTTTGATGTTAGCTGTTTGGCATAGTGAGTTTGTGCCAAAGGGGGTTAGGCACGTGTCTGAAGTTACGAGTATTTCTGTTTATCTTGATCAGTCGTCCGACACTGATCCAACCAGTTTGAACCATGCCGTGAACGCGCGCCGTGGTGGTTTTTTGAGCGACACGAAGGTTGCGACAACCAGCGGATGGAAACCGGTTGAGCGCATTGCAGTCGGCGATCTCGTCCGAACTCTGGATCACGGGTTCAAAGAGGTGCGCCGCATCTCGACCAGCGTCGTGGTCATTCCTGCCGAAGAGCGCCGTTCCGAGTATTTGCCGGTTTTCGTGCCGGCACGCGCCGCGTATAACGGGCGCCCCGTTTGGCTGATGCCCGAGCAGGGCATCGCTCTGAACCTGTCGCAGTTTGATGCCAATGTCAGCGGATGTTCCGTCGTATCCGCAAGACTGCTGAATGGCGTGGGTCGGCTTATGTCGCAGGCACCGGGATCGTCGTTCGAGGTCCGTTCCCTGTTTTTCGACGAAGATCAGGTGATCTTTATCGAGGGCGGCCTGCAAGCTTACTGCCCTTCCGGCCTGTTTAACATGCGCGGCAGGGTCAGCGGGGCTGGTTACGATGTCGCCGATGAAGAGACCGGCCCAAAGCTGGTCAACCTGATTGCAAGCAGGGGAGATATGTCAGCCCTTGCCAACCCATTGGGTGCCCTGCCTGCACCCATTCCGCAGGAACCGATATTTCCGATCCGTCCGCCCTCTGGGGTCAGGCGGCCGGGTCGACCGGGGCGTCCAAACGCGCCGGTGCTGTTTCTGCGGCCCGAATGGCAGATCTAACCAAACACTGACAAAAACGATGCAGGCGCGTGATCTCACGCGCCTGCGTCACTGATTCAGGCAGCCTTTGCTTCGGGGTTGAAACGCCCGTAGAAGGTTTGACCCTTTTCTGCCATCTCACGCAGCAGCGGCGGGCAGGCAAAGCGTTCGCCATATTTCTCGGCCAGCTGATCACATCTTTCGGCTGCGTAGGGCGTACCGATTATGTCGAGCCAGCTGAGCGGACCACCGGACCACGGCGCAAAGCCCCAGCCCAGAATGGCGCCCACGTCGCCTTCACGGATGTCTTCCAGAACACCCTCTTCCAGCGCGCGGACAGCTTCCAGAACCTGAGCAAACATCAAACGTTCCTGCACTTCGATCAGGTCAGGCTGGTCATCGGCAAGCGGATACTTGTCTTGCAGGCCCTTCCAGTATTCGACGCGCTTGCCCTTCTCGTCATAGTCGAAGAAACCGGCATTCGCCTTGCGGCCCAGGCGGCCCTGTTCTTCCATCCAGAAGATCAGATCGTCCGAGGGGCTTTCCGGATAGGCATTGCCCATGGCTGCCTTGGTCGCCCGAGCGATCTTGGCCCCCAGATCAATCGAGGTTTCATCGGTCAGTTGGATCGGACCAACCGGAAAGCCCAACTGACGCGCAGCGTTGTCGATCAGCACGGGGCTCACGCCTTCGGTGATCATCCGTGCGCCTTCGTTGATGTACGGAATGATGCAGCGATTGGCGTAGAAGAAGCGCGCATCGTTGACCACGATCGGCGTCTTGCGGATCTGGCGCACGTAGTCGAGCGCCTTGGCAACGGCGCGATCACCGGTTTCCTTGCCCTTTATGATCTCGACCAGCAACATCTTCTCGACCGGTGAGAAGAAGTGGATGCCGATGAATTGGTCCGGACGCACGCTTGCCTTGGCCAGATCGGTGATCGGCAGGGTCGAGGTGTTCGAGGCAAAGATGCAGTCCTCGGGGATGATTGCCTCGACCTTTTTGGTCATCTCGGCCTTTACGCCCATGTCTTCAAACACGGCTTCGATGATCAGGTCACACCCTTTCAGATGGTCCAGATCCGGTGTCGACGTGATGCGGGCCAGCATGGCCTCTTTCTTTTCGGCCGTGACCTTGCCGCGCTTGATACCCTTGTCCAGATAGGTTTCGGTGTAAGCTTTGCCTTTGTCGGCCGCCTCTTGATCGCGGTCGACCAGAACGACTTCCATGCCAGCTTGGGCCGAAACCAGCGCGATACCGGCCCCCATCATCCCAGCGCCCAGAACGCCGATCTTCTTAACACGCTGATCGGGCACACCTTTCGGACGGACCGCGCCTTTTTCAAGCGCTTCCTTGTTGAGGAACAGTGACCGGATCATCGCCGACGAGGACGGGTTCATCAGAACGTTGGTGAACCAGCGGGCTTCAATTTTCAAAGCGGTGTCAAAGTCGACCAGCGCGCCTTCATAGATTGCGCTCAGAAGGGCTTTGGCCGCGGGGAAGGCGCCTTGCGTTTTCCCATGAACCATGGCGCTCGCGCCCACGAAGGTCATGAAACCGGCAGGATGGTAGGGCGCACCACCGGGCATCTTGTATCCCTTCGCGTCCCAGGGTTTCACCAGGTCGGCGTCCTTGGCATTCAGAACCCATTCCTTGGCAGCGGCAACCGGATCGTCGGCAACTGCGTCGATCAACTGCGCGCCCTTGGCCTTGGCCGGGTCCATCATCTTGCCCTCAAGCAGCACCGGGGCCGCCGCCATGGCGCCCACCATGCGGCTGTAACGGATGGTGCCGCCGCCGCCGGGGAAGATGCCCAGCAGGATTTCGGGCAGCCCGATCTTGGATTTTGGGTTGCTTGTCATGACGCGGTGATGGCAGGCCAGTGCGATCTCGGTCCCGATCCCGGCGCAGGTTCCGTTGATCGCGCAGGCGATGGGCTTGCCACCTTTCTTGGTCTTGGGGTCCATGCCCGCCAATTCCAGTTTGCGCAGGATGTGATGCCCGCCCATGACGAAATCAAACAACGCCTGCGCAGGTTCGTCCCCCGCTTCCTGACGGATAGTGGCCAATGTGTTCAGGTCCATTCCGCCGGCAAACGAGCCTTCCTTGCCCGAGGTAATGACAACACCTTTGATCTCGTCGTCGCTCAGGGCCTGATCAATCAGTTGGCTGACTTCTTGAAAAGCCTCGCGGGTCAGCACGTTCATGGATTTTCCCTGGGCGTCCCAGGTCACAAAGGCGACGCCGTCCGCGTCTTTGGTCAGAGTGAAATCAGTCATTGTCATCTCCAATCTGGTCAGCCGTCAGCGGGCTGCCGTCTTTCCGGGTGAAAGAGAATCCGTTTTCATCATCCTTCACCATCATGTCTATGTCGCTGTAATAGCCAGTCTCGGTCGGGGTCCGTGTGCCCACCACCAGAAAGGTCGCGGGCGTATCGGTCTTGTTCACAAGGTGGTGGCCATTGGCCTCACCAGCGGGCCAAGCGGCGCAGTCACCGGGCAGCATCTCATGCTCACCATCGTCATCGATCAGCACGCATTTGCCGCTGAGCATGATGGCAAACTCGTCCTGCTCCATATGGTAGTGGCGCAGCGACGAGAGGCCCTGAGGCTCCAGCCGCACGATGTTGACCCCGTATTGGGTCAACCCGCCCGCATCCCCGACGCGCTGCACGAAACGACCAGCGGTCGCCTCGGCCAGCTTGCCCGGATAGGACGAGCCCCCCTTGAACGGGATCTGAGAGAGATCCAGCTTGGGCATCAGACCCGCTCGATAATCGTTGCCGCACCCATGCCGGACGCAATGCAAAGCGTGGCCAGACCGGTTTCCTTGTCCTGACGCTCCAGTTCATCCAGCAAGGTGCCGATGATGATCGCACCGGTTGCGCCCAGCGGGTGACCCATCGCGATTGACCCGCCGTTGACGTTCACCAACGCCGGGTCGACATCAAACGCCTGTTGGAACCGCAGTACGACCGAGGCGAAGGCTTCGTTCACTTCGAACAGGTCCAGATCGCTGATCTTCATGCCGTTGTCGGCCAGAATTTTCTCGGTCACTGGAACTGGGCCGGTCAGCATGATGGTCGGGTCGGTACCGATTTTGGCGGTGGCCTTGATGCGGGCGCGCGGTTTCAGGCCGTATTTCTCGCCGAATTCCTTGTTGCCGATCAGCACGGCCGCAGCCCCATCCACGATGCCCGAGCTGTTGCCCGCATGGTGGATGTGATTGATCCGCTCAAGATGTGGGTATTTCAGCATCGCCACCTTGTCGAAGCCGGGCATCTGCTCGCCCATCATCTGGAAGGACGGGTTCAGCGCGCCAAGGCTTTGCATGTCGGTGCCCGGGCGCATGTATTCGTCGCGGTCCAGAATAGGCAGGCCGTTCTGGTCTTTGACCGTGATGATCGACTTTTCGAACCGGTTGTCGGCCCAAGCTTCGGCCGCGCGCTTTTGCGATTCAACCGCCAGAGCGTCTGCGTCATCGCGGCTGAACCCGTACTCTGTGGCAATGATGTCGGCCGAGATGCCCTGCGGCACAAAGTAGGTCTCCATCGCCAGAGAGGGGTCAACGGCAATCGCCGCCCCGTCGCTGCCCATGGGAACACGGCCCATCATCTCGACGCCACCGGCGATATAAGCGTCGCCCGCGCCGCCCTTGACCTGGTTTGCGGCCAGGTTCACGGCTTCCATCCCGCTCGCGCAGAAGCGATTGATCGCCAGGCCGGGGATCGACTGGTCCAGATCCGAGGCCAGAACCGCCGAACGTGCCAGACAGCCGCCTTGCTCCATCACCTGCGTGACGTTGCCCCAGATCACGTCCTCGACGGCGTGGCCTTCCAGGTTGTTGCGTTCCTTCATCGCGTTCAGGGTCAGGGCGGACAGGCGTACCGAGGTTACCTCGTGCAGGCTGCCATCCTTGCGGCCCTTGCCGCGCGGGGTGCGCAGGGCGTCATAAATATAAGCTTCGGTCATGGGTCTTCTCCTCAAGCTCGATCCGACGGGTTGCCGGGCATCAGGTCATAGGGGTGTTTCCAGCCGGGCTGTTCGGACAGGCGAGTCAGCCAGGCGTCGATGTTGGGCCAGTCGGCACGGTCAAAGCCGAATGGTTCGGGGTAATACAGATAGCCGCAGCAGCTGAGATCGGCGTTGGTCACGCCGTCGCCGACGATCCAGTCACGGCCTTCCAGATGCGCGTTCAGCACCTGATAAGCGGCCTTCAGGCGGCCCTGGTTGAAGGCGATCACATCCGGGTTGCGATGCTGTTCGGGCAGAAAGTTGATCAGGAACCGGGTCAGGCCCGCCATCGAGCTAAGCTTGTGATTGTCCCACAGCACCCAGCGCAGGATGTCATAGTTCTCTTCCCGGTTTTTGCCTCCGAACTTGCCTGATTTTTCAGTCACATAGGCCTGAATGGCACCGGATTGGGAGGTTTGGAAATCGTCATCGACCATGAAGGGCGCTTCGCCCATCACGTTGATTTCCGAACGGAACTCGGGGCTTCGGGTGACGCCGTTGAAGAAATCGACAAAGACCGGTTCCCAATCGAGGCCAGACATTTCCAGCGCCAGAGCGGCCTTGTAGGAATTGCCGCTTTCTCCGAAGCAGTGCAGTTTTATGGTCATGCAATCGCCCCTCCCGTGGCGTTTAGTGCATCTTTCATCCTAGCTTGGCGGTTCTGGTGCCTAGCGCTTGCGCGCCTCCAACTCGGAATTGAAAAGACGCAATCGATGGGTAAGGTTGTCTTCATCAATGACGCTGTTGAAATTTTCGAACAGAAAAGACAGCGCTTCGCCTTCATCTAATCCTGCCTCACGGGCAAAAGCCCTGAGCTTTCGATAGCCGTCCTCGGTCATGGCGACCGGGAATCGGCGGGTCAGGCGAAATCGTTTTGGCATTGTATCTCCTCCGAAAACCGGCTCCGGGGCGGGGCCCCGGAACCGGAGAAAGATCAGAAGTTTGCAGCCTCCAGCGCCATGACCGTATCTGCGCCAGTTTGAATGCGCGACAGATGCAACGCCGTGGCGGGCAGACGGCGGGCCATGTAGAAGCGGCCGGTGTCGATCTTGGTCTCGTAGAACTCTTTGTCCGACGTGCCACTGTCCAGCGCTTCTTGTGCGGCCTTGGCCATACGGGCCCACATCAGGCCCAGGCAGACATGACCGAACATGTGCATGAAGTCATAGGAACCGGACAGCGCGTTGTTCGGATTTTTCATGCCTTCCTGCATGAAATACATACCAGCCGCCTGCAGATCCTTGGACGCAGCCTTCAGCGGTTCGATGAAGGCTTTGTCATAAGCCTCGTTCTGGCCTGAGTTTTCCTTGCAGAAGGTTTTGACCATGTCGAAGAAGGCCATGACGTGCTTACCGCCATCCTGCGCCAGTTTGCGGCCAACAAGGTCCAACGCCTGTACGCCGTTGGCGCCTTCATAGATCATGGCGATCCGGGCATCGCGGGTGTATTGCGACATGCCCCATTCTTCGATGTAACCATGGCCCCCATAGACCTGCTGCGCCTGAACGGTCATGTCGTAGCCTTCGTCGGTTAGGAAGCCTTTGATGACCGGGGTCAGCAGCGAGATGAGCCCGTCCGCATCCTTGTCTCCTGCGCGGTGCGCCTTGTCGATCATGGTCGCGCCCCAAAGGATGAACGCGCGCGCGCCTTCGGTAAAGCTTTTCTGATCCATCAGGTTGCGACGGATATCAGGATGCACGATCAGAGGATCGGCCGGACCATCCGGATTTTTGACACCGGTCACATCGCGCCCCTGCAAACGATCCTTGGCATATTCCAGAGCGTTCTGGTACGCCGCTTCGGCCTGCGACAGGCCCTGCATACCCACACCCAGACGCGCTTCGTTCATCATGGTGAACATGGCGCGCATGCCCTTGTGCTCTTCGCCCAGCAGCCAGCCGGTGGCTTCGTCATAGTTCATGACGCAGGTCGAGTTGCCGTGGATGCCCATTTTCTCTTCGATCTTGCCGACCGAGACGCCGTTGCGTTCGCCCAAAGAGCCGTCTTCGTTGACGATGAACTTGGGGACGATGAACAGCGATACGCCTTTGATACCCTCGGGGCCGCCGGGGATTTTTGCCAACACCAGATGGATGATGTTGTCGGCCATGTCGTGATCGCCAGCCGAGATAAAGATCTTCTGGCCCGAGATTTTGTAGCTGCCGTCGCCCTGCGGTTCCGCTTTGGTGCGCATCAGGCCCAGATCGGTGCCGCAATGCGGTTCAGTCAGGTTCATGGTACCGGTCCATTCACAGCTGACCATTTTGGGCAGGTACTTGTTCTTCTGCTCGTCCGTTCCGTGCGCCAGAATCGCCGAGGCCGCGCCGTGCGTCAGGCCCTGGTACATGGTGAAGGCCTGGTTAGAGCCCGAGAACATCTCACCCACAGCAGTGCCCAGCACATAGGGCATGTTTTGGCCGCCATACTCTTCCGGCATGTCGAGGCCAGTCCAGCCGCCTTCCTTCATCTGCTCGAAGGCTTCCTTGAACCCGGTCGGGGTGTACACAATACCGTTTTCCAACCGGCACCCTTCGGTGTCGCCAACCACGTTCAGCGGATGCAGAACATTGGTGGCAACTTTGCCAGCTTCTTCCAGAACCGCGCCGGTAAACTCGGCTTCCAGTTCGTTATAGCCGGGTATGTCCGACTGCGAGACATTCAGTACGTCGTGCAGGATGAACTGCATGTCTTTGGTTGGCGCGTTGTAAACGGGCATGTGAAGCTCCCTTAATTCATATGTCCGGATGACAGGTCGAGGTTACTCGGCTGCCTTCTTTTCCTGTTTCATCGAGGCGATGACTTTCTCGCCCCAGCGCAACTGCTCTTTCAGATCGTCGATGGCCTGCGTCAGCTCTTCGCGGCGCGCTTCCATGTCCTCCAGACGCTCGCACGCGATTTCATAGGTGCGGGTCATCTGTGTGACCTGCTGGTCGCCGACATGGTACAAATCCAGCAATTGCCGAATTTCTTCCAGGCTGAACCCAAATCGTTTGCCGCGCAGGATCAGTTTGAGCCGCGCCCGATCACGCTTGGTGAACAGACGTTTCTGGCCTTCACGGATCGGGAACAGAAGTTCCTTGGCCTCATAGAACCGCAAGGTGCGTGGCGTGGCATCATAGGTCTCGCACATCTCACGGATGGTCATCACATCTTCGGTCATTCGTCATACTCTCGTCACTGGCGTCATGAGATATGAGTTGCGCAGTTGGTACGCGCTTTACAACACGAGAGTGACGTTTACGTAATCCAGACGCTGCGTCATTTCAAAGTTGACGTAACATCCGGTCACGTAAGCACGGTCTGACGCAATTTTCTTTCCGTAGCGTCATGCGGAATTTCCCGCCAAAGCTGTCGCAATTGCGGAAACACCGCGCATCTGCTTGCGCAGATTCAGGGTGATCAATTCGAATTTTCGGATTGGGGGCGGCTATCCCAAGGACTTGGCCGTCTGGTCGCGCAGACGCTTGAGCTCGTCCATGGCTTCGTCCAGTTGCTGGCGCTGCTGCTGAAGCTCGCTCATCTGGCGATCCGCCATCTCGACGAAGGTGGCCATTTGCGCCTCATTACCCTGATCTTCGTAGATCAATAGCCATTGGCGGATCTCTTCCAGGGGGAATCCGAACTTGCGGCCGCGCATGATCAGCTTCATCCGCGCGCATTCGCGCGGGCCGTAAAACCGAGACCGACCTTCACGGTCCGGTTGCAAAAGCTCGATGTATTCGTAATAGCGCAGAGTGCGCGGGGTCACGTCGAACTCGGCGCACATCTCTTTGAATGACAAACGGTTGTTGGACATTCCCGATCTCCTTGTCAGCAACCTAGGCGGTCCCGATCCCAAGCGCAACAGGTGGGCTTGCCCTTTGCGGAAACAGCGGCTCATAAAGGAGGGGCAGAGAACAGGACGCAAACCTATGGTCGACAAGACAGTTTTAGCCCGCCAGTTTATCGAGGCGATCCCCCATGCGCGGGCATTGAACCTCAAGCTCACGCAGATCGGCGAGGGCGAGGCAGAGATCACGTTGCCCTACAATGAGGATCTGATCGGTGATCCGCGCACAGGGGTAATTCACGGTGGAGCGATTTCCACAATTCTGGACACGTGCTGCGGTGCTGCCGTGATGAGCCACCCGTCGGCCCCAGGCGGGACAGCCACGATCGATCTGCGCATTGACTACATGCGCGCGGCGACACCGGGTCAGACGGTGACTGCGCACGCCGTCTGCTATCACATCACGCGGAACGTGGCGTTTGTACGCGCGACGGCTAGGGACCAGGACAAAGACCTGCCGGTGGCCACGGCCTCGGGGTCCTTTACGGTTGAGGGGAAATAACATGGCAAGACCTCGTCCCGAACCAATGCAGGTGGTCAAGCAGCGACGCGATGCAGCGTTGCGAGCGCTGGTTGACGGCGTCCCGTATATCCGCTTTCTCAATATCAGCTTCGACCGGCGCGGGGACGAACTGACCGGTGTTCTGAACTTCGACGACAAGTTGATCGGCAACCCGTTTCTGCCTGCGATTCACGGCGGTGTAACCGCGGCATTCCTCGAAGTGACCGCCGTCATTACCCTCAGTTGGGAACATATGTTCCCACGTATCGAAAGTGGCGAGATCGACGGAGAGGCGATTGTGACCGACCCGAATATCCGCTTTCCCAAGACCATCGACTTTACTGTCGACTATCTGCGCTCGGGCCTTCCACGGGACGCATATGCACGGGCCTTCATCAGCAGATCCGGGCGGCGGTATGCCTCGGTCCGGGTCGAAGCCTGGCAGGATAACCATGCGAAACTGTTTGCGCAGGCTTCCGGACATTTCCTGATGCCGCAACCTCCCAGAGATAAGAGCTGACCGTGCAGGACACCTCGGCGCCCATCACGCACAGGCGGGTGCTGAAGATCGCGGTGCCCATTGTTCTGTCGAATGCCACCGTGCCGATACTGGGTGCGGTGGATACGGGCGTTGTCGGTCAGATGGGCGAGGCGGCCCCGATCGGGGCGGTCGGCATCGGGGCTGTGATCCTGTCCACAGTCTATTGGATCTTCGGTTTCCTGCGGATGGGCACGACCGGGATGGTGGCGCAGGCACGCGGGGCAGGCGATACCGTCGAAACCCGGGCGCTGCTGATGCGCGGCCTGATCCTGGGAGGCGCGGCAGGGCTGTTCTTTATCCTTGCGCAGGTGGCCGTGTTTGCGGGTGCGTTCGCGCTTTCCCCGGCAAGCCCCGAAGTCGAAGCCCTGACCCGATCCTATCTGGAAATCCGCATCTGGGGGGCGCCCGCCACCATCGCGTTATATGCCGTTACCGGCTGGCTGATCGCCGTCGAACGTACGCGCGGCGTGTTCATCCTTCAGGTCTGGATGAACGGGTTGAATATCGGTTTAGACCTGTGGTTCGTTTTGGGCCTTGGCTGGGGGGTCGAGGGGGTTGCCATTGCCACCCTGATTGCAGAATGGACCGGATTGGCTTTGGGGTTGTGGCTTTGCCGGGATGGGTTCGCAGATGGAATCTGGCGCGATTGGGCTCGGGTTTTCGATGCCGCCCGGCTGCGGCGTATGTTGCAGGTCAACGGTGATATCATGCTGCGATCGGTTCTGTTGACCGGATCGTTCACGACATTCCTTTTTGTTGGCTCGGATCTGGGTGACGTGAATCTGGCGGCCAATCAAGTTTTGCTGCAATTTCTTGAAATCACCGCCTTTGCGCTTGATGGGTTTGCCTTTTCCGCCGAAGCGCTGGTCGGAGGCGCAGTCGGTGCCAGAGACAGGTATCAGGTGCGTCGCGCCTCTGTCATGGCCTCGCAATGGGGTGTCGGGGGGGCGCTGTTGCTGGCGGCGGTTTTCTTCGTTGCCGGACCGGCACTGATCGACCTGATGTCAACTTCACCACAGGTGCGTGAAGCCGGGCGCGAATACCTGTTCTGGGCCGCGATCGCCCCGGTGATCGGGGTGGCAAGCTGGATGTTCGATGGTATCTACATCGGCGCCACCTGGACCCGCGCCATGCGAAACGCGATGATTCAGTCGGTGGCGATCTATGTGGTCGCTTTGTTCATGCTGGTGCCTGTCTTCGGCAACCATGGCCTGTGGGCTGCGCTGATGGTTCTCAATATCGCGCGTGGTGTGACGATGGGCTGGCGCTATCCCAAGCTTGAGGCCAAGGTGGCCTAGAGCAACGTCAACAGGTTTTCCGGCGGACGCCCGATGGCGGCTTTGTCTCCGGCAATTGCAAGAGGGCGCTCGATCAGGATCGGGTCTTCGGCCATGGCACGGATCAGATCTTCGTCGGGCGAGGTTTTGGCCAGCCCCAGTTCCTTGAACCGTTTTTCTCCTGTGCGCATCATTTCGATGGGCGACAGCCCAAGGGCGGATTGCGCAGCGCGCAACTCGTCGATTGACGGCGCGTCTTCCAGGTACTTTCGAACGCAGACCTGTGCACCGTTTTCTTCCAAAAGCGCCAGACCGGCGCGGGATTTGGAACAGCGGGGGTTGTGCCAGTATTCGATCACAGCCAATCCTCTCGTTTGCTGCCGACGGCTTGCGATACAGTGTCAAAACCGTCACGCGCCAGCAAGTCATCCAGCCCTTTGGCGATGTCGGCCGCCAGGGAAATGCCGCCATACACCATTGCGGTGTAGAACTGCACGGCCGATGCCCCGGCGCAGATCTTGGCATAGGCTTGCTCGGCATTGCTGATGCCGCCCACGCCTATCAGGGGGATATCCCCGTCCGTCAGTTTGCTCAGCCGAGCCAGTACGCGGGTCGACTTTTCAAACAGCGGGGCGCCCGACAAACCACCACGTTCGTCTTTCTGCGCGCTGCGCAACCCGTCGCGGGACAAGGTGGTATTGGTGGCGATCACAGCGTCCACCCCGGTTTCGCGTGCGACCTCGGCAATGTCCTGCAATTCCGCCTCGGTGAGATCCGGAGCGATTTTCAGGAAGATCGGCAGCGGGCGCGGCAGCGCGTCACGTGTCTCGATCACACCGCTCAACAACGCGGTGAGAGCGGCTTTGCCCTGCAAATCCCGCAGCTTCTCCGTATTCGGGGATGATACGTTGACGGTTGCAAAATCTAGGTGTTCGGCACAATGGGCCAGCACTTTGACAAAATCTCCGGCACGGTCTTCGCTGTCCTTGTTGGCCCCCAGATTCAGGCCGATGACCGCGTCTTTGGGGCGGTCTGCCAGCCGTTTGGCCATCACCTCCATGCCTTCATTGTTGAAGCCAAAGCGGTTGATGGCTGCCTTGTCCTCGGTCAGGCGAAACAGGCGGGGTTTGGGGTTTCCCGGTTGCGGGCGCGGCGTGACCGCCCCGACCTCGACAAAACCGAACCCGGCGCGGGACAGCGGGGCCAAAACCTCACCATTCTTGTCGAACCCGGCGGCCAGCCCAACCGGGTTCGGCAAGGTCAGCCCGGCAACGACCGTTTTCAGGCGCGGCGTCGTTACCGCCCCGGGTGCGGGTGCAAGCCCAGCCTTCAACGCCCTGATCGACATCCCGTGGGCGGTCTCGGGGTCCATGCGGTGCAGGGCGGCAAGGCCCAGTTTTTCTATCAGTTTCATCCGAATGTCGCCCCGGCTTCACCAGAACCGCATCGGATCAGGCGCGACGTTTCCACCGCCGCCTGACGGTGGATCACCGCCGCCTGATAGGCCGGGTCGGTGACCATTTCCAAAAATGCATGTGCCGTCGGATAGCGGGCAATGAAAACGGCATCCCACACCTCGTCCGCCGGGCCAATCAGGGTTGATTCAAACACCCCACGCCAGAGGATGCGCGCCCCGATACGTTCAATGATCGCAGCGGTTTCAGCCCCGTAGTTCTGATAGGCTTGCGCTCCGGTCAGGTCTGCATCCGCCAGTTCATGCGCGGGTGGGTGCTGCGCCTTGGCCCGAAAGTTCACCAGGTTGAGCATTTCGATCGGCTTGTCCCGATCCAATGCCTTGAAGGCCTCGAACTGGTCGCGGTCCGGGTCAATATAGGATGTCATGACATATCCTTTGGGAACTGGTGCGCGGTGCCGTCAAACGGCAGAGGGCGTGACCAGACAACATCGCTCATCCGGATCTGGCGATAGAGATGCGGGAACAGGGCACCGCCGCGCGAGACCTCCCATTTCAGGTCGTCGCCCATCGCATCTGCGTCACAGGCCAGCAAAACCAGACCATCGACACCGGCAAAATGTTTGGCTGCTGTTTCAGCGGCTTGTTCAGCGGTGGAAAAGTGGACAAACCCGTCAGCGACGTCGATCGGAGCACCGTCCGAGGCACCCTGGTTCTGCAAGGCGGCCCACTCTTCGGCTCGGAAAATCTTGTAAATCAGCATACGGACCTGATGCCCCGCGCGGAAGATGGAATCAAGTCGGATTTCTTCTTTGACTCTCTGCCGTCATGCGCGCACGATCACCACAAATAATAACTGGGAGTACCATAATGCAGACCCGAATTTTGACTTCAGTCGCGGTTCTGAGCCTGACCGCCGGAGTTGCGGCAGCCGACTACAAGTTGACAATTTTGCACACCAACGATTTTCATGCTCGTTTCGAGCCGATCAACAAATACGACAGCGGATGCGATGCGGAAGACAATGCCGAAGGGAAGTGCTTTGGTGGATCGGCGCGCCTGGTCACAGCCGTGAAAGACGCACGTGAACGTGCCGACAATTCGATTTTGGTGGATGGCGGCGATCAGTTTCAGGGGTCTCTTTTCTACACGTACTACAAGGGCAAGGTCGCTGCCGAGTTCATGAACAAGCTGGGCTATGATGCCATGACCGTGGGCAATCACGAGTTTGACGACGGCCCGGAAGTGTTGCGTGGCTTTATCGACGCGGTTGATTTCCCGGTCCTGATGTCCAATGCCGATATTCGCGACGAAGAACTTCTGACTGACCACATCAAGAAATCCACCGTGATCGAGGTGGGGGGCGAAAAGATTGGCCTGATCGGGCTGACGCCGATCGATACGCATGAACTTGCGTCGCCCGGTCCCAACGTGACCTTTTCAGACCCGGTGCCCGCGGTTCAGGCCGAGGTCGACAAGCTGACGGGCGAAGGCGTCAACAAGATCATCGTACTCAGCCATTCGGGCTATGGCGTCGATCAGCGTGTCGCGGCTGAGACAAGCGGCGTCGACGTGATCGTTGGCGGCCATTCGAACACCTATCTTTCGAATGCATCGGACAAGGCCGTGGGCCCTTATCCGACGGTGGTCAACGGTGTGCAGATCGTTCAAGCCTATGCCTACGGCAAGTTTCTGGGCGAACTGAACGTCACGTTTGATGATGACGGCAATGTGGTCGAAGCGGTTGGTGAACCCTTGATCATGGACAACACCGTGACCGAGGATCAGGCCGCATTGGATCGGATCGCGGAACTTGCTCAGCCTCTGGATGAAATCCGAAACAAGGTTGTCGCCAGCGCGGCCGAGGCCATCGAGGGGGATCGCTCTGTATGTCGCGTACAGGAATGCCAGATGGGCAATCTTGTTGCCGATGCGATGCTGGCGCGGGTTGCCGATCAGGGCGTTCAGATTGCCATCGCGAACTCGGGTGGTTTGCGGGCGTCTATCGACCCCGGAGACGTGACCATGGGCGAAGTGCTGACCGTGCTGCCGTTCCAGAACACGCTGTCTACTTTTGAGATCACCGGGCAGACCGTTATTGACGCGCTGGAAAACGGCGTAAGCCAGGTGGAAGAGGTCAAGGGCCGGTTCCCGCAAGTGGCAGGCCTGCGCTTTACCTGGGATCCCAGCGTAGCGCCGAACGAAGGGCGTATCATTGATGTGATGGTCGCCGAGGGTGATGGGTTCGTTCCGATCGACCCGAACAAAACCTACCTGGCCGTAACCAACAACTACGTCCGCAATGGCGGCGATGGGTATTCAATGTTCGAGGGCGACGACAAGAACGCCTATGACTTCGGTCCGGATCTTGCGGATGTAACCGCGGAATATCTGGCCGAAAACGCGCCGTACCAGCCTTATGTCGACGGACGCATCCAGCAGAAGTGACTCTGTTTTTGAAAAGAACAAAAGCCGCGTCACCATGATGCGGCTTTTCTTTTATTGCGGATCAACTGAAATCGTATTCCGGCCAAAGTTCCGGGTAAAAGCCATCCAGCATCGGTTTGATCTGATCCGCGACCTCGCGCCAGCGTCCGATTGACTTGGTCGAGATCTTGTTGCGCACCTGATCCACGCTGGCCGTTCGCACCTGTCTGGTGTTCTTTTCGGGATGTACCATGGATTGGCACCACTCAATACCGCAAAACTCGGCAACGCGCTGGCTGTGGGTCAGGGGGTCCGCCACCAGTTCTTCATAGGGCATTGTCAGAATGCGGTTTCCGAACAGCTTATCCCAATGAGACATGTAACGGCGATACAGATTTGCGGTATGCGCGATCGCTTCAAGGTTGGATGCGTCGTTCATGCCATCTGCTAGGAACCGCTGGATCCATTTTGACAAACCGACATCGCGTGGATCCCGCAACATGTTGATGATCCGGGCATTCGGGAAGGCTGCAAGAATGAAGCCGACATTTTGATAGTTGTGCGGCATCTTGTCGACAAAGGCGATTGAATCCGCCGGAATCCCAGGCATCTGGTCCAGGTAGCTTTGGGCAATCGCCTTCGCGGCTTCTGAATCGAGCGACGTGCCAGACGAATAAAACTTGGCGGAAAGGTCGGTCATCAGCATTAGCTCGCCGCAACCGGCGATACCGGGCGCAGAGCTCAGCATCATCTCCATCAAAGTGGTTCCGGATCGCGGCTGACCGATAACAAAAATTGGTACCGGCATACTGTTTTGCTCTGCACTGACCCCAGGCGACCCTTCAGGGAACAGGTTCAGAATATCGGATATTTTGTTCTCTTCGATTTCGGGGTCGTAGGGCAGAATACTCTGTTGGATTGCGTTTGCCTTTGCAAATTGCGGCAAAGCCTTGGCCAAGCCTTCGCTTTTTTCGATCAGATGTGCTTTGGCAAACTCGAGCTCTTGCAATGGTTGATCTGTCTGAGCGATGGCTTCGTTCAACGCAGGGATCATCTGCGGCACGTTTTCCGGTGCGGTCAATATTGCGGATTGCAACAGGGCATTCGGGTTGTGGGGATCGGTTTCCAGTATGTTTTGCAGAACTTTGATCGCTTGGGCTCTGTCACCGGCCTGATGCAGATTGATGGCCGTTTGCAATGCAATCGTTGTGTTCTTTGGTGCCAACTCGTACGCGCGTTGGATATCCCGCGTGCTTTCTTCGACAAAACCGATGCTTTGGAAGGCGCGGGCACGCTTTGAAAGCAATTCCGCGTTGTCCGGATCTGACGCCAGTTTGTGTGTTGTGAACTGGATGATGGATCGCCAGTTTTCCCCTTGGCGCTGAATTTCGTCGATGACTCTGGTGAGTTCCCGATTGTTTGGAAATCGTTCAATCTTTTTCTCTGCGTAGGTCAATGCCTGCACAATTTGCCCTGTTTGCATCAAGGCGTTAGCCAGATTCTCGGCAAATTGTGGATCATCGGGCTTCATCCGCGAGGCTTCAATGAAATGCGGAATGGATTTCCTGTACTGCTTCATTTCGGTCAAAACGAAACCGGCGATGGCTTGGTAGTCAGCGTCCTTTGGGAATTTCTTGATACCCAGCTGGGCCTATTTCAGCGCCTGTGGCAGCTTGCCCGCATCCAAAAGGGCCATTGCTTTGCTCTTGAGGGATTGCGTTATTTGGTTATCCATATGACCCCGTAAGATCCTGTACCAGTATCAAGATTGTATCGTCGGTTGATTACCCATGTGCGGACGGTTTGCAATAACTCTTCCCAATGACGCGATGGCGCAGCTGTTTTCCGCGCGCCCGGCGAACGCGTTGCCAACCGTGCCGAACTTCAATGTTTGTCCGACAAATCAGGTGCATGTGGTTCGGGGTGGTGACTCAGGTCGGCGTCTGGATGCGCTGCGCTGGGGGTTTTTGCCGCATTGGTACAAGACGGAAACCGCCGGGCCTTTGCTGATCAACGCCCGTGCCGAGACTTTGGCGGAAAAGCCTGCCTTTCGTGATGCCTGCCGGTCGCGTCGCTGTCTGATTGTCGCAACAGGGTTCTACGAATGGACCAAGACGGACGAGGGAAAGCGCTTGCCCTGGTACATCCATCGCAGGGACGGCGCCCCCATTGCCTTTGCGGGGATCTGGCAGGACTGGGGGGTGGATGAAAACCGTCAGAGCACCTGTGCCATCGTGACGACGGCGGCCAACGAAAACCTTGGCACCATCCATCACCGGATGCCCCTGATCCTCGAACCCGAGCATTGGTCATTGTGGTTGGGAGAAGCGGGAAAGGGCGCTGCTCGTCTGATGCAGCCGGGGGCAGAGGATGTGCTGACGTTTCATCGCGTTGATCCGGTCGTGAACTCGAACCGGGCCAGCGGACCTGATCTGATCAAGCCTTTGCACGAGTGAGGGCGTGCGGCCTTTTCTTTGCAAACGCGGCAAGCTAGACCTTCGGCATGGCCCTGACCTTTTCTGATCTGACACAGCTTTATGCGCATGGTTTTGACACGGTCATCGATGTGCGCAGCCCGGCAGAGTTCGCTGAAGATCATCTGCCAGGCGCGATCAACCTGTCGGTTCTGAACAACGAGGAACGCGCCCGTGTCGGGACCATGTATGTACAGGAAAGCCCGTTTCTGGCGCGTAAACTCGGGGCCGCTCTGGTGTTCCGCAATGCGGCCAACCACATCGAGCAACATCTAAGTCACCACGAAGGAAGCTGGCGCCCTCTGGTCTATTGCTGGCGCGGCGGACAGCGTTCCGGGTCGTTCACATGGATGCTGCAACAAATCGGCTGGCGCGCGGATGTAATCGAGGGCGGCTATCGCACCTACCGCAGGCTGGTGAATGCGTATTTGTACGATGATCCGTTGCCCCATCGGTTGGTGGCGCTGGATGGCTATACCGGAACGGCCAAGACAGAATTGCTGGCACTTTTGCAGTCACGCGGGGTGCAGGTTCTTGACCTCGAAGCACTGGCCAATCACCGGGGTTCCCTGCTGGGGGAAAGACCGGGCGGCCAGCCCAGCCAGAAAGCTTTTGAATCGGCCCTGGCAGGGGCGCTTTGTGCGATGGATACGGCGCGCCCGGTCGTCATCGAAGCGGAATCGTCCAAGATCGGCAGCCTGATATTGCCGCCCAGCCTGTGGAACGCTTTGTGTTCAGCCCCACGGGTGAACATCACGGCTCCGCTCGAGGCGCGCGCCGCCTATCTCGTTCAGGCCTACGACGACATCCTGTCTGACGGCGACCGTTTGCGGGACCGGTTGTCGCCGCTGCGCTTTCATCGCGGGCACGAGGTCGTGGATGGTTGGATGCAGCTGATCGAAGCAGGTCAAAAACAGGTGCTGACCCAGGCCCTGATGGAGCAGCATTACGACCCGGCATACGCAAAGGCGCGGCGATCCCGTTCCGTCAAGGTTCTGGCCGATATTGAGATCGCCCTTTTGAACGATGCCGGCCTGAGCGAGGCGGCCACCCGGATCGAAACCCTGCTGGATCAGTCCTGAAGGCGCAGTCCCGGTGCATCGGTGAGCTCGCCGATTGCCATGGCCGGATATCCGGCGTTCCTGAGGTCTTCCAGGACGGTATCGGCATCCTTTGCCGCCACTGCGGCCAGCAGGCCGCCTGCTGTCTGCGGGTCGAATATCAGGGCGGCTTTGCCCTCGGCGGGCAGGGCAGGTGCTGTTGCCCGGTTGTCTGCAAAAAGGCTTGATCGAACACCCCGGTCCGTCAGTTCCAGCGCGCCATCCATCAACTCCACGGCATCCAGATCCATCGTGGCCCCGCATCCGGAAGCGTCGCAGATACCTTGCAGATGTCCGGCCAGACCAAACCCGGTCACGTCGGTCATCGCATGGGCCCCGGCCAATATGCGGGCCGCCTTTCCCTGCGGCTGCACCATGTGCCGGTAGGCTGCGGCGACCCAGACACCATTGGCCTGGCCTGCCATCTCGGCCGCCATAAGAACGCCGCTTCCTATGGGTTTGGTCAGGATTAGACAGTCGCCCGGTTGCCCGCCGGCCAGTGTTATCGGGTCGGCGTCGCACAGGCCGGTCAGTGTGAATCCGATTGTCATCTCGTCACCCATGGAACTGTGCCCGCCCACGATATCGGCACCGGCGTCCCGCATGACGTCTCCTGCGATCGACATGATTTCCGCCATGGTACGGCGTTGCAGGGCAGCAGACATGCGCGGAAGGATGATCGTTGCCGTGGCAGCCTGAGGTGCGGCCCCCATGGCCCACACATCCCCCAGGGCATGTACAGCGGCGATGCGCGCCATAAGTGCGGGATCATTGGTAAAAGCCCGCAGGTGATCTGATGTCATGACCTGCCGAACCCCGCCCGTCTGAAGCAGAGCCGCGTCGTCGCCGGGCAGGGGGATGATATCCGGGCGAACGGGATCGGGCTGCGATTTCAGCGCCACCTGCAATGCTCCGCGCCCGACCTTGGCACCGCATCCGCCACACATCGGTTTTTCGCCTAGCGCCTCGACAAGCCCGGCGGCATGTGCGCGCGGCAGCGCGGGGGGCTTCATCTGCGGCAAGTCCCGGAACTTGTTCATGAAAGTCTGGTCGATGTGGTTCTTCCATTTCCACATCATCGCTCCGCTGTGGGACAACCCCAACCGCTCGCCCAGCGCTGATTTGCCGCCCAGTGAAATCAGCTTCAGGTAATCTTTCTGCGGGACGTACTTGCGCATCCGTCCAGCCCCCAACGCCGCGCGCAGATTGTCGAACAGAACCGGTGCTTCGCGCACTGCATAAACACCGGCTTTGGGTCTGGGATTGTCCGTAAGATAGGCGCAATCACCGGCGGCAAAAACCACGGGATCGCTGGATTGCAGGTAGCTGTTTACCCGGATGAAGCCATCCTCAAGGTCCAGCCCGGTCTTTTCGATCCAGCCATAGGGGCGGGCTCCGGCCGCACCTGTCACGAAACCGGCCGGGATTTTGCGCCCGTCCTGCAAAGCGACGTGATCCGAAGCGATCCGGCTGATCGCGGCGTTTTCGATCACCTCTACACCAAGATCCTGCATCGCACGGCGGATCGTCTCTGCCGCTTTGGGTTTGGTGGCCGTCAAGGCAATGGCATTGTCGATCAGCGTAACCTGCGCTGACCGACCCTTGGCCCTGAGCGCATGAGCCATCGCCATGACCAGTTCAACCCCGGCGATTCCACCGCCGATCACGACGACCGAGGCAGGGCCGTTGCCCGCCAGATAAGCAGCCCATTCTGCCGCGAATGGTCCAAGTGGTTTGGCCGGTACAGCATGTTCCGCAAAGCCGGGCATTGCGGGCATGTCCGAAGTGATCCCAACATTGATCGATGCCACATCGAAACCCACCGGAGGACGCCCGGGAACATGGATTTCCTGACGTTCGGTATCGATTCCATCGACCGCGCCCAGAATGACGCGTGCGCCTGCGAAGCGGGCCAGTCTGACCAGATCGATGTCCAGCCGCCACCGGTCATAGTGCCCGGCGACATAGCCTGGCAGCATTCCGGAATACGGGGCCGTCGGGCCGGGGTTTATCACGGTCACACGCGCCCCGGGCAACGGGTCCATCCCCCATTTGCGCAGCAGCAGCGCGTGGGTGTGGCCTCCGCCAACAAGAACCAGATCGCGGGTCAGGGGCAGCGGAGGAATATGCATCGGTTTCAATTCGCGCTATGATCCGGAACGTCTTCGACCTGCTCGACGGCGTGGGTGGCCCAAAGTTCATCCTCGCCGGCATCCGGCAGGTCCTCGGGTTTTTCATGCCGGTGTATGTGCCATTTTGCAATGAACAGGGCCGTGATCGGAGCGGTCAGGAACAGGAACAGAGTGATCAGCAGCTCGTGCAGGGACAGCTTTCCTTCCAGAAGAACAGAATGCACGATCGAAGCCAGAAGCACGCCGCCCACCCCCAAGGTCGTTGCCTTGGTCGGGGCGTGCAGGCGGGACATTGGGTCATTCAGCTTGATCATGCCAAAAGACCCGACAAAGCCGAAGATACCCGAGACGATCAGGAAAGAGGCGATCAGCAGTTCCACGAAGAATGTCATCCCGCCCTCATTCGATAATGTTGCCGCGCAACATGAAGCGCGCATAGGCCACGGTGGAAACAAAACCGAGCATGGCAATGATCATGGCGGCCTCGAAAAAGATCTCGGTCCCCTGATCCAACCCATATAGGATCATCAGGGCGATTGTGTTGATTACCATAGTGTCCAAGGCCAGAACCCGGGTGCCGACCCCGTCAGCGGTGATGATACGCCACAGACACATCATGATCGCCGCACCGAAACAGGCAAATGCAAAATAAATCGCGTAGTCGATCATTCGAAAATCTCCTTCAGGCGACGTTCATAGCGCTGTTTGATCTGGTCCCGCACGGCCTCGGGGTCGGGGGCATCAAGACAGTGCACCAGCAGATTATGCCCCTGAGCTGACAAATCACAACTAACGGTGCCCGGAGTCATCGTGATGGTGCCCGCAAGAACCGTGATCGCTTCGGGTGTGCGCAGCTCAAGCGGGACACAGACCCAGTTGGGCTGGCGGTTGTCATTGCGTTTGAACAGGATGATCCGGGCCACCGTCACGTTCGCAACCACGATATCCCAAAGCACCACCAGCATGTATTCCACAACCATTGGCCAGTTGCGAAGTTTGGGACGATCCGGCCAGTAGGGTTGTGTGACGAATGGAATGATGATCCCGAGGATCAGGCCAAAGATCAAAGAATTCAGCGAAGGCTTGTTCGCCAGCAGAATCCAGACAAGCGTCAGCAAAATCGTCAGGTGAGGGTGCGGGAAAATTCGGCGCAGCAGTTTCATCACTCTTCCCTTCCCAAGACGGCAGAGATGTAGTTTTCAGGGGTAAACAACTGCTCTGCGGTTTTGCTCGTGTACTCCAGGGCCGGACCCGCGAACAGGGTCAGCAGGACCAGACCTGCCACGGCCCCGAACACAGCCGTAAAAGCAAGGCCGGGGTGCGGTTCGGGGGCGGCGGCGACAGACGCGTTTTCGCCTTCGGCGGTTTCATCGGTTGTGACAACCTCAGCGTCGTAGCTTTTCCAGAAGATCAGCGTCCCGGCACGGGCCAGCCCGACGATGGTGACGAATGATCCAATCAGGATAACGGCCCAGACCGTGGTGGCATCGGATGCATCGCGCGAAGCGTCCAGAACCAAAAGCTTGCCAACAAAGCCGGACAGCGGCGGCATTCCAGCCATCGCAATGGCGCCGACAAAGAACAGGGCGGCAATCAACCCGCTTTGCGGCATCGGCGGCTTGGGGGCTATGGCCCCTCCCTGCCGTTCTATGATCAGGTCAGCAATGAGGAACAGCAACGCGGTCGCAAGTGTCGAATGGAACACGTAATAAAGGGCGGCAGCCGTCGCGCCGGGCGTGAACTGTGAAATCGCGATCAGCAAAGTACCCATGGACGCGATGGCGCAAAAGGCAACCATGCGGGCAATATGCTGCGAACCCAGAATGCCGATGGCACCGACGGCAAGCGTCAGCAGCGCCGCGGGTTGCAGCCAATCGCCAACCAGACCCTGCGTGACTTCGACGTCGGGACCGAAGGCCAGAGTGTACATTCGCAGGATCGAATAGGCTCCTACCTTGGTCATGATTGCAAACAGGGCCGCAACCGGCAGCGGGGCGTTGGCATAGCTGGCGGGCAGCCAGAAGTGCAGCGGCAGAACGGCAGCCTTGATGCAGAAGACCAGCAGCAACAACACCGCACCAACCCGCAACAATGCGGTATCTTCGGCTGGGATCTCCGCAACGCGCACGGCGATGTCCGCCATGTTCAGCGTTCCGGTCACGCCATAGATCGTGCCAAGGGCAAACAGAAACAGGGTCGACCCCAACAGGTTATACGCCACATACTGCACACCCGCTTTCAACCGTACCGCGCCACCGCCATGGGTCATAAGGCCGTAAGACGCGATCAGCAGCACCTCGAAGAACACGAAAAGGTTGAAGGCGTCGCCGGTCAGGAAGGCGCCACAGACGCCCATGAGCTGGAAATGAAACAGCGCGTGGAAATGCTTGCCCCGGTCATCCCAGCCCGAGGCGATGGCATAAAGCACGATCGGCAGGGCCAGCAGGGCGGTCAGCAGAACCATCATTGCGGACATGCGATCCAGCACCATAACGATGCCAAAGGGGGCGGGCCAGTCGCCAAGCTCGTACACCTGAATTTCCCCGCCCGAGGCCTGAGCCGTGATTGTCAGCGCAATCCCAAGCAAAGCCACGACACCCGCGACCGAGAAGATACGTTGCAAGTCCAGATGGTATCGCAGGACCATGATGATGAAAGGGGCCAGAATCGCGGGCAGGACGATCGGCGCAACGATCCAGTGGTTCATGCGTCATCTCCCGGCGCGTCAACATTGTCCTGGGCGGTCATGTCGATATGGTCATTCTTGGCGGACAGGTATGCGCTGAGCGAGATCATCACGATCACGGCGGTCATCCCGAACGAGATCACGATGGCCGTCAGGACCAACGCCTGTGGAAGTGGGTCGGTATAGGGCACGTCCTTGTACTTGTTCAGAACCGCAGGCGCGTTCAGCGCCAGTCGTCCGGTCGCGAACAGGAAGACATTCACCGCGTATGTGATCAGAGACAGGCCCAGAATGACCGGAAACGTCCGGCGGCGCAGGATCAGGAAGATCCCGGCGGCGGTCATGATACCGACGGCAGAGGCTACGAGCGCTTCCATCAGGCCTGCTCCTTCTCTTGTTGCTCTTCCGGTGGGTTGTCTCGCAGGGGATTGATATCCATCGGGAATTCCTGTGCCATCCCCGGTTGCCACGCAAAGCGGGACAGGCTGTCCAATGCCAGCATGACCGCACCCAGAACCGCCAGGAATACGCCTGTATCAAACAGCATGGCGGTGGCCCATTCGAATTCCTCAAGCGGAGGCCAGTTGATGTAGCCGAAATCGCTGGTCAGGAAGGGGCGTTCGTTGAACCACGCGCCCAACCCGGTTGCCGCAGCGATCAGAACACCCCAGCCGATGGTGCCGTGGTAATAGAACCTCTGCCGCTCGATGGCCCAGGTATAGCCGCTGGCCATGTATTGCATCAGATAAGCGATGGCGACGATCAGGCCGGCAATAAAGCCTCCGCCGGGCTGGTTGTGCCCGCGGAAAAAGATATACGCCCCGACCATCAGTGCGATCGGCATCATGACGCGGGTGACCACAACCATCATCAGCGGATGCGAATCCCCGGATTGCGGCCAATGCGGTTTGCGGTTCAGCAGGTAACTGCGGACATTTGTCCCGAGAACGGATTCCGTCAGCGCAAAGATGATCAGCGCGGCGATGCCCAGAACGATGATCTCGCCAAAGGTATCAAAACCCCGGAAGTCGACGAGGATCACATTGACCACATTGGTGCCGCCGCCGCCTTTGTAGGAATTGGCCAGATGGAACTCTGAAATCGTCGGGAACGCGAAATCGCGCATCATCATCGCGTAGATCAACGCACCGGTGCCAAGGCCCGCGACCACAGAAATCGCCGCGTCCCGCCAGCGCCGCGCCGCTGAACTGTCCCAGGGCGTTTCGGTCGGCAGGAAGTTCAGCGACAGCAACAAAAGGATCATTGTCACCACCTCGACCGAGATTTGCGTCAAGGCAAGGTCCGGGGCCGAGAGATAGTTGAAGGCAATCGAAACGATCAGGCCGACGACACCGATCAATACCAGTGACAAAAGACGATTCCGGTGGAACCACATAATGCCCAGCGTCGCACCCACAAGGCAGATCCAGCCAATGATCGGAATGATCTGAGCCGGCAGCGGAACGCGGGTTTCAATGCCGATGGTTCCGGTCGAATACGCGTAATAGCCCAGGCCAACGGTAAAGGCGACAAAGATGATCGCATAGCGGCTGAGGACCCCGTTGTGCATCTCATCGGTGATCCAGCGGCTCAGCCGGGTCAGCGCTTCTATGATTGTTTCAAAGATCTGCTTGGCTTCGGGGCGGGGCAGGGCGTTCCAGATCCGCTCACCTCGTCTGTGCAACGCCAGTAGGAATAGACCGCCCAGCGTGGCCACGACCGACATGTAAAGCGCCGGTGTGAAGCCATGCCAGAGTTTCAGCGAGTAATACGGAAGCTTCTCGCCGCCGATCACCGCGCTGGACACTACTGCGACCAATGGGCCGACAATGGTCGCGGAATAAAGGCCGATCAGAATGACAAGTACGACCAGGAAAGCGGGCGCAATCCACAACCCAACGGGCGGATCATGCGGATGTGCCGGATAATCTTCCCGCTGAGGTCCAAGAAAGACGTGGCTGACGAAGCGGAAGGAATACGCGGCCGAGAACAATGCAGCCAACAGCGCCAGCCCCGGCACCAGGTAATGAGAGTGCATCCATGTGGTGTGCACGGTTTCCTCAAGCATCATTTCTTTGGACAGGAAACCGTTCAGAGGCGGCAGCCCGGCCATCGAGAGGGCGGCAATCGTGCCAATGGTGAAGGTGATCGGCATCAGGTGGCGCAAGCCACCCAGTCTTTTGATATCGCGTGTGCCGGTTTCGTGATCCACGATCCCGGCGGTCATGAACAAGGCGGCTTTAAACGTTGCATGGTTGATGATGTGAAACACGGCAGCGACGGCTGCAATCTTTGTGCCAAAGCCCAGCAGCATGGTGATGAGGCCCAAATGCGAAACGGTCGAAAACGCCAGCAGCGCCTTAAGGTCGTCCTTGAACAACGCGATAGACGCGCCAATCAGCATGGTGACCAGCCCCGTCGTGGCGACGATATAGAACCACGCATCCGTGCCTGCCAGAACCGGCCACATCCGTGCCATCAGGAACAGGCCCGCTTTCACCATGGTGGCAGAGTGCAGATAGGCTGAAACCGGTGTCGGCGCGGCCATGGCGTGCGGCAGCCAGAAATGAAACGGGAACTGCGCCGACTTGGTAAAACAGCCCAGCAGGATCAGGATCAGCGCAGGCATGTAGTAGGGTGAGGCCTGGATCAGTTCTTTGTTCTGCAAAATGACGCTGAGATCGTAAGACCCCACGATATTGCCGAGGATCAGCATCCCGGCGATCATCGCCAAGCCGCCAGAGCCGGTGACGGCCAAGGCCATGCGCGCGCCCTGCCGACCTTCGGGAAGGTGCTTCCAATAGCCGATCAGCAGGAATGAGCTGAGCGATGTAAGCTCCCAGAAAACAATCAAAAGCAGGATATTGTCGGACAGGACAATACCAACCATCGCCCCCTGAAACAGCAGCAGGTAGGTATAGAACTGCCCCATCGGATCTTCGCGCGACAGGTAGAACCGTGCGTAGAGAATGATGAGCAATCCAATGACGAGGATCAGCAACGCGAACAAAAACCCCAGGCCGTCCAGCATGAAGTTCGCGTTCAGCCCCAGCCCCGGTATCCAGTCGAACCGGGCGGTCACGACGTCTCCGCGCATCACCGCAGGGGCATGGATCAACAGGCCCATCAGGGCCAGGAATGTGGTTAACCCGGCGGCGGAGGCGGCTGCGTTCCGACCTGCCCGGATCAGCAGGGCAGGAAAAACAGCGCCGAGGAAGGGAAGGGCCGCGATAAGGAATAGGGACAAGTGCGATACTCCGGTCTGGGCGGTCAGTGTGAAGCCAATTTTGTAAGGATATTTTCCCGACTGTCCAGATATTGTAACTTTTTTACAGAGTCCTATTGGCCCCATCAGAAACTCTGCAAGGATTCGAAAAAATGACGTGATCTTGATGCGGGCCGGGTTTTTCAACGCCCCCGTTTCAGACCATCTGTGATAGAACACATGTCAGCGAACAGGAGGCTGAAGCTTGGCCGAGAAAGTGAACCGAGCCCGAAGATGGATGTTGATCGGCGCATGCGCGGCGATTGCAGGCGGGTTTGCGATCAGGGAATACCGTTTGATCCCCGAAGACCACGACGGCGGCCGGATAACGGTTGCCGAGGCCCATGAGCAGGCCTCGAAGGGAAACGTTCTGTTGATCGATATCCGCACGCCGCGTGAATGGCGCGCATCGGGCATAGGCGAAGGTGCCGTGCCGCTGGACATGCGGCGCGAGGATTTTGTCAAAGCACTGACGGAATTGGCTGGCGGCGATCCGGCGACCCCGGTGGCCTTGATTTGCGCGCGCGGCGTGCGCTCGGCACGCCTGAGCAACCGCCTGATCGAAGCTGGATTCACCAATGTGATCGACGTGCCCGAGGGTATGTTGGGTTCGGCCGCAGGGCCGGGATGGGTTCGGGCCGGATTGCCGGTGCGCAAATATGATGAGGATGCAGGATGATCCGGGAATTCAGTCTGGCGTTGGCCTTGGCAGTGACCGGGCAGACCGCTTTCGCGGGGTGTGCCGGTCAAGAGGATACCTGTGAGACACCCATGGGTGCCTATCACATCGAACTGCCCGACGCGGACAATGCGCCAATGGTGGTGTTCCTGCATGGGTATGGCGGCAGCGGGTCGGGCACGATGCGCAATCGCGGGATGGTCGAACCGCTGTTGGAGCGCGGCTATGCGGTGATGGCCCCTGAGGGGTTGGATAGGCCCGACCGGGGCGGCACCAAAAGCTGGAATTTCTATCCCGGTTTTGGTGAGCGGGACGAAGCCGCCTTTCTGACTGAAGCGGTGCAAGACGCGGCACGGCGGTTTGGCATCGACACTGACCGTGTCCTGCTGGGCGGGTTTTCCGCCGGAGCTTTCATGGTCAACTATCTGGCCTGCGAGAGCCCTGATACGTTTTCGGCCTATGTCCCGGTGTCCGGTGGTTTCTGGCGCCCGCACCCTGAAACCTGCAATGGTCCGATCCGTATGTTCCATACGCATGGCTGGACCGACAATGTGGTGCCGCTGGAAGGGCGCTTGCTGGGCGGAGGACGCTTTCAGCAGGGTGATATCTATGCGGGTCTCGAAATCTGGCGCGATGCGAACGGTTGTGTCGATCACAAACCGACCGGGTTCAGCGCGACGGGTGATTTCATGCGCCGCCGCTGGACCACCTGTGCCGAAGGCAGTGCGCTGGAATTTGCTCTGTTCCCCGGAGGGCACACCGTTCCCGCGGGCTGGGCCGACATGATAATCGATTGGTACGAAGGGCTTCCCGGCAGTTGATCACTCGGCCGGGGTCATGTTGCCTTTGCCTTCGACCAGTCGCTTCAGTTCATCGCGATAGCGGCGCGCTGACCGGGTAATGGCGGGTTCGCTGAAGTCTTCCCGCATTCCGACCATCTTGCGCGCGGCACCTGCCGAGACACCGCTGAGCGCGGACAACGGGATAGCCAGCGCAAGGCTGATGGCGATCGGGGCCAGCCAGACCGACACCAGACCGGACAGGATACCGACGCTCAGCGCCACTCCGCTTACGGTTTCCAGCGCATGGCACAGGATCAGCGTTCGCAGACCATAGGTGCCACCGTCGCGGGCCTGAGGCGACCAGCCGCGCTGAATGCCAAAAGCCGTACGGAACACAGCGATCATCTGTTGAACCATCAGGATCGGAGCGTAAAGGATCGACAACAGAACCTCGGCCAGGAAAGAGGCAAGGAATTTGCGCCCGCCACCGAAATCCGCGTAGCGTACACCGCTCAACGGCAGGGCCAGAACGCCCAGAACCTTGGGGGCCAACAGCATCGCGTACATGACCAGAATGATCAGCACGTGACGGGTTTCCGACATCTCGGGCCATTGCGGGAACAGAGGATTGTCGGGGCTGAAATAATGCAGGACAGAGGCATCCTGACCCTGACCGATCAGCGCCCACATCAACAATAGTGCAAACCACAACGGGGACATCAGATAGCCGACCGCGCCGTGGAACATGTGAAACCGCGACACCGCACGGAATCCGGAAGAACCGAGCAGTTTCAGGTGTTGCAGGTTGCCCTGGCACCAGCGGCGATCCCGCATGGCGTGATCGATGAGGGTCGGCGGTGTTTCTTCATATGACCCGCGAATACGCGGCAGAAATCGCACGGCCCATCCAGCGCGGCGCAGCAGGCCGGCCTCGACGAAATCGTGGCTCATGATCAGCTTGTCCTGACCGCTGAACGAACGCAGCTTGGGCAGGCCGGCGCTGGTGGCAAAAGCTTTGGTGCGGATAATCGCGTTGTGGCCCCAATAGTTGCCTTCTTGCCCGCACCAACGGGCCAGACCTTCGGCAAAGGCGATGCCATAGACACCATTTGCAAATTGCTGCATCCGGGCAAAGACTGACTGTGCGCCGATCAGCTGCGGATAGCTTTGAATCAAGCCCGCACCCGGATCGCATGCCAGTGCATCAGTCAGGCGATGGATTGCGCGCCCGGTCATCAGGCTGTCAGCATCCAGCACCAGCATGGCATCCCAATCCGCGCCCCAACGGCTGACCCAGTCGGCGATGTTGCCTACTTTGCGGTCGGTATTCTGTTCGCGGCGGCGATAATACAGCTCAAGCCCGGGTGCCAGGGTGGTGCGCAGTGCTTCGACGCTGGCCTGTTCCTGCGCCGCAATCTCGGGATCGCGCGTGTCCGACAGAATGAACATGGCATAGTGGTGTTTACCGCCGCGCGCCTGAAGATCCTCCAGCATGGTGCGGGCATTGCCCAACACGTTCCAGGGGACTTCATTGTAGACCGGGGTCAGCAGGGCCACCCGCAGGGGTTGCGCCGCGGTCCGACGCTCGGGCCGTTCCTGTTTCGCCAGCGACACCATGCCCAGCAAAACAGTGCAGACGGTAAAGGAAATCCAGAAGAAGTTGAACGAAATCAAGGTCAAAAGGATGGCTTCGACCACGTTGATGCCTTCCGCGCCGAACCAGTCGCTCATGACCCACAGCAAGGCCAGAGTGGCGGCCATCGCGGGCGAAAAAGCCAGCGCGCGCCAGAAACCGGCAGCGGATTTGTGCTGACCGGAAGGCGCATCGGCATCCCGGAACCGTGCGCTGAAGTTCTGCGCAGGCATCGCCAGAGGGGCCTCGGGCGGCATGATATGCAGATCGCGGCTCATGTGGTCCAACGGTACAGCCAGACCTCTGAGGCAGGCTGTTTGTCTTTCAACAATTGTGCGCGCAACTCGACATGGTTGCGTTCGCCGGGCTGGAATGAAAACGCCAGCCGTGGACCGCCGGTATCCGGGTTGCGCTGCAAGACGCCTTCCGAAGTTTCCGCATGTGGCGAATCCACAAAGACCGTGATTGCGCCCAGGTCCTCGAACAGTTCGCTGTCTTCAAAATCGATGATGGCCAGCCGGCCTTCGCCAAAGGTGTTCTCGCCCATCGCGGTGTTGATCACGCGCGGCATCGGTGTGCGCTGGGGTTCTTCCCCCCAGATCAGGCGATAGGACAGATCAACCTGACTGCCTGCCGCATAGGGTTCAGCGGGCCTCCAATAGGCGACGATGTTGTCATAGATTTCCTGATCTGCCGGGATCTCGACCAGCGTGACCGAGCCTTTGCCCCAGTCTTCTTGGGGCTCGACCCACAGGCCCGGGCGCTTGTGGTAATTGGCCTCGAGATCGGCGTAGTCCGAAAACTCTCGTTTGCGCTGCATCAGACCAAACCCGCGTGGGTTTGTATCGACGAAGGATGAGACCTGCAATCGGGTCGGATTGGCCAACGGACGCCACAGGACCTCGCCCGCGCCATTGCGGATCATCAACCCGTCGCTGTCGTGCACAGCAGGGCGGAAATCGTCGAACCGGCTGTGGTTGGTCTGGTCGAACAGGAACATCGAAGTTCCCGGAGCGATCCCTACATGGGGCAGGTCTTCGCGCGGGAACAGCGTTGCCTCGACATCCATAATGCAATCCGCGCCCGCCGTGACGTTGAAACGATAGGCGCCGGTCACGCTGGGGCTGTCCAACAATGCATGCACGACCATGTTGCGTTGGCCCGGTTCGGGACGTTCCAGCCAGAAACGGATGAATTCGGGAAATTCCTCGCCATCCGGATCGCCGGTTTTCAACGCCAGACCCCGCGCCGACAGTCCGTAAACCTCGTGCAGGCCAATGGCGCGGAAATAGCTGGCCCCCTGCCAGACGCAGAATTCATCTGTCTTGCCGGGGCGGTGCATTTCAGTTCGCAGGCGCAGGCCCGAGAAGCCCAGCGTGTCATCGATCGGCAGTTGCGGCACGTCTTCTGACTTGTCGAACATTTCCAGATCGAAGGCGACCGGCTTGGTCATGCCGTTCTCGACCGTTTCCACCTTGACGGTGCGCGGGAAATAGAGGCCGGGGGTGAAGAAATCCACGTTGAAGGGCGTGTCGGTTTCATACCACAGCGCCCGGTCAAGCCGGAACCGGATGGAACGGTACTGCTGATAGGTCAGATCCTGCCATTCCTGCGGTACCATCTCGCGTTCCACATAGGGGCGGCTGGCCAGATCGCGGGCCACCTCGATTACATAGTCGCGGTCAAAAGGCGTCTCACCGCTCGTCGCATAAGCGGATGGAGCGAAGGCCAAAGCAGTCGTCGAGACGAGGAATGCGCGACGGGTAAAATTCATTTCTTCGACTTCCAGGGTTGTGACTTGAACCAAGCTGCCAGATAGGCAACGCCGATGATCATCGCAAACCCAATAATGTTGGCGACGAAGACAGTGGCGACATCCCGCCCAGCCTGATCCAGCGCGACACCGATAAGCCGTGCCGCAGCCATGGAAAACACAAATACGGCAAGCGATTGCTGGCCGACCTTGGTGACGACGGCCAGCAGGAATTGCCAGATACGTGCGCCCAGACCATGACCCGTCGCGATCAGGCGGTGGCCGTGTTCGCCCGCTGCAACCCATCCCAGATAGGCCAGCGACAGAAAGTGGACATATCGAAGAAGGCCGAACTCGGTTTTGCCACGCAGCTCTTCGGTCAGGGGCCAGCCCTTGCGGATCACTGCGCCAAGCTCGGGTGCAGCCGTGTTGATCCAGGTGAAGACTTTCCATGACCCGAACGGGGCTGACAACACGACAAAGGCAATCGCCACCCAGATCAAGGATTTCGACACGGGCGGGGCCGGAATCCAACCGCGCATGAAGGCGAAGCCGGTGAAAAACAGCAATTGCCATCCGAAGGGGTTGAAGAACCACTGGCGCTGGGACCAGGGTTCAGCGGGAAGGGCAAGCGCGCCGGTTTGCGCGACGAACCAGATGGCCACGCAAACTGCCGCCATCAGCCAGAAACTGACTCGATAGAGCGCCATGTAAAGCGGCATAAGCGCCAGTACGACCAGATACATCGGCAGGATATCGAAGTAGTTCGGCACATAGGTCAGTGTGAAAATCCCGACCATTTGCGGGGCCGGGTCATTGAAGAAATGCTGAAGGTTCAACGACGAGACATAGGTTTTCTCGAACGCGCCGGTCTGATCCAACGCGGCCATTGTCATTGCAACAAAGAAGAACAGGGCAATATGCGCCCAATAGACCTGCCAGATGCGGTAGGCCACTCGGGCGGTGCCCATCCACCATCCCTTGCGCAGAAATGCCCCGCCAAACGCAATGGCCGAGGCCATGCCCGAGCAGAACACGAAAATCTCGGTTGCGTCCGAGTACCCAAAGCGGGCAGGAATCCACTTTGCCCAGGGGTCGTTGGGAATATGGGCGATCAGGATGATGAACATCGCGATGCCGCGATAGAAATCCAGACGCGGATCACGCGCACTGGCAGGGGCTGCGGCCGGGGCCGCAGCGGGTACAAAATCAGAAGCGGGCGATATGGTCGCCATACGTTTTCTGTCCTTCTTGGTCTTCTTGTTATTCGGCGGGGACGCTTTGGACGTCACCGCTGTCGCGGGCCGCGTCGATCAGGGCGCGACGCGCGATGGCATAATTGTCTTCGCCCCCGGCGCGCTTGGCGCGACGGTCATCCAGAATGCGTTCCACCGCGTCCAGGCGACCTGCGCGCAGGCCGGAATCAATGGTAATGCGTTCAAATACATCACGTTGCGCGTGGCTGCCACCGGCCAGTTGCATGGAATCGCGCGCCGCGAGCAGATGATCAAAGGCGGTTCCATAGTGGCCGTCACCAAAGGCCTCCAGGCCCATGGCCGCAGCGATACCGGGGTCTGCCATGCGGCGGGTGGTGTCGTCGTCGGCGCGGGCCGCATCCTTGTTCATGCGGTTTAGCATCTTGGCCGTGGCATCAGCGCGATTGTCACCGGTAAGCGCCAGCAGATAATGCAGATCCGCAAAGATCAGGCAGCCGTCTTCCGTTCGTGCGGCACTCAGATCAGCCAGCTCTTCCCAGCGATTTCCGACATTTACCCCCTCAAGTTCAAGCCGCATCAACAGCGAAGTGCCGTTTGAAATGTCACGATAATCGTCGGTTTTGTCCTTGCGGATATGGTTGTCATACAGTTCGATCACCTGATCGACCTGACCCAGATCCAGATGCATCAGTGCCTTGTGCCACCACACGTGGTAACGGAAGTTGTTGCAGTGGGCCCAGGCCGCCTCGCGACCGGCCAGCCAGTCAAGGCCCAGCTGCGCATTGCCCGTCATTTCGTGGACATGGGCCACCGCGTGCAGGCCCCAGGCATCATCGGACACCATCCACAGCGCCTGACGGCCCGCGATTTCGGCCTTTTCATAAGCGCCTGTTTCTTCCAGCGCGAAAGAATGACAGCCCAGCAGATAGCCGCGCCCGGGGTGGTCCGGCTCATAAGCGGGCATCACACGCTCGATCGAGCGGCGCATCCCGTTTGCATCACCCAGAACGAAGCGGGTCGCATGGCTTAGTTTCATCGCCAGGGTGTCCTGCGGATGGTCACGCAGAATCGCTTCAAATTTCTGAACCGCCTGTGCCTGTTGTCCGGCCAGATACAAGGCCAGCGCATCCACGTAGAGACGTTCGCGTTCAGTTACAGGTTGACGTTCCATCGCTGCGTTGGCAGCAGCCAGCGCTTCGACAGCAACCGCCATCATCTCGCGCCGCCCAAGCAGCGCCATGAACAGACCTTTGACCGCTTGACCCAGCGCGAAGTCGGGCTCGAGTTCCAGCACTTTGCCCAAGTGCTGGGGCGTGACAGCGGCATGAGCCATGAACCCAAGCAGAACACCATTCCACGCTTCGACTGCCGCCGGCTGGGTCAGGGTGTTCATCTGTCCGAAAACGTCTTGTTTCATACTTGGGTCCAATCTGATTGCGATATTTGACACTGTTCGATGTACCAGAGTGTGCGAGAGGGACGTAACAGTATCGACGCTGCTCTCGAATTGGTGAAATGACGTGTGCGAAAAAGATGAAAAAAACCGCCGATTCAAGGACATGTTTCAGCGACTTGTCGCCTAGATGTGCAAGTATTTCAATCCTCGAACGGGTTTTCGGCGCTCAGAACAGCCTCAGTATCGGCCCCGCAGACCGGTGGGGCGTTTCGATATGTTACAGGTGTACGAGACAGGTTCAGAGGATTCCCGATCAGGTTGACCTGACCCGGCTGGGCCTGCATGGCAATCTGCATCTGTCTTGCGGCCACTTGTTCCGTGTTGAACACCTGATCCAGCGTCTGCACCGGGCCGACGGGCACTTTGACAGCCTCCAGACCGGAAATGACGGTGTGGGTGTCCAGCGCCTTCACTGCGGGGCGAAGAATCGAATTCAGCGCATCACGATGTTCCAGACGGGCCGGGTTGGTCGCGAATCTCGGATCGTCTGCCAGTTCAGGAGCATTGATGAAGTTGCAGAGTTTTTTGAATTGGCCGTCGTTTCCGACCGCGAGAATCACGTGCCCATCGGCGGTTTCGTAGACGTCATAAGGAACGATGTTGGGGTGCCCGTTTCCGCGTCGTTGCGGAACATTGCCTGACGTCAGATAGTTGACGCCTTCATTGATCAGCCAGGCGATCTGAGAATCCACCAGCGCCAGATCGATCTGCTGGCCCTCGCCGGTCAAGTCGCGGTGGCGCAGCGCGGCCAGGATACCCACGGTTGCATACATCCCGCACATCACGTCAGCAATGCCAACACCCACTTTCATGGGCGCGCCCTCGGGGTCGCCGGTCAGCGACATGATCCCGCCATAGCCCTGCGCCATCAGGTCATAGCCGGGCTTGCTGGCATTCGGGCCGGTTTGACCATAGCCCGAGATTGAACAGTACACGAGGCTTGGAAACTCTTGCGACAGGGTGGCATAGTCCAGCCCGTATTTGGTCAGCCCGCCCGGTTTGAAGTTCTCGATCAGGATGTCCGCATGTGACGCCAAGCGTCTGATTTCCGCCTGACCCTCGGCCGAGGAGATATCCAGCGCCACGGATTTCTTGTTGCGGTTGGCAGACATGAAATAGGCGCTCAGATCCGAGCGGTTGCCCTGGGCATCGCTTACGTAGGGCGGGCCCCATTGCCGCGTGTCATCGCCACCGGTTGCCGGGTTTTCGATCTTGATGACGCTTGCGCCCAGATCGCCCAGAAGCTGCGTGCATGTTGGGCCTGCCAGGATCCGGCTAAGGTCCAGAACCTTGACACCCTTCAACGGGCCTTCAGATGCGGCCATCATAGCCTCCACGCTCAACTTCAGCAGCAATCACCGTAAATGTCTCAGCCTTTACAGCAGCTTCCAGTGCGGCGCGCAACTCTGTCCTGTTACGAACCGTATGGCCATTGCCGCCAAAGGCCCGGCCCATGGCAGCAAAATCATGATGGCCGAAATCCACGCCCGTGTTGCGCATCTGTCGCTGACGTTGTTTCAGCTCGATCAGGGCAAGGCTGGCATCCACGAAGACCAGAAAAATCGGGTTGCCGCCCATTTCAGCCGCTGTCGACAACTCGCCCGCAACCATCAGGAACCCCGCATCCCCCGAGAAGCTGATCACCGGGCGGTCGGGTTCGGCCAGTTTCAAGCCAATGGCCATGGGTACGGCGCATCCCATCGTGCACAACGCCGAGGACTGGATCAGCCCGCGTTCTTCGCTGCACGCCCACATCTGGCTCAGCAGAATGCGGTGTGCACCGCTGTCGGCCGTGGCCAGTGTTTCAGGCGGCAGGACAGCGCGGGTTTCGGCAATGACGGCAGCGGGCCCCCAGCTTTCATCGGTGGGGAAGGCCTTTGCCAGCGCGGCTTTGACCTGCGCGGGTTCGTTGCCCGGCCATGTTTCACGGGCCGGGTTGCCTTTGGCTATTGCCTCCAATGTCTCGCCCGTGTGGGCAACAAGGTTCAATCCAGCCTGATGCATGTAGTGGTCGTTGACCACGGCAGAGATATCGATGACGCGCTTTTCTTCCGGATCCCAGATCTCACGCCAGCCGGGGCGCATTTCGATCGGGTCATATCCCAGGCACAATACCAGATCCGATTGTTCGATCAGAGGCACAAGATGCTTGTCAGCCAGCGGCGACAGCCCCGCGCCGCCCAGACACAGCGCGTGATCCTCGGGCACGACGCCTTTGGCCTTGTAGGTCGTCACGAAAGGAATGCCAAAATGCTCCAGGAACGCCTGCACGACACTGCGCGAGTCGTCATAGAGGACATCCAGACCGATGATGGCGATGGGGCGTTCGGCCTCGGCCACCCAGCGGCGGGCCTTCTCAAGGCATTCCCCACCGGGGCTGACCGGCGCGACCTTGGCCAGCCGGCGGCGTTTCACGCCGTTAACAGGCGTGTCGGCAACCGAGATCGGGACATCGATATGAACCGGGCCGGGTCGTGGCTGCATGGCCAGCGACACCGCCTTGTCGGCAATGATATCCGCGCCTTTGGCTGTCAGCGTATAAGTGCCTTTGGTGATTGAGCGATAAACCCGGCTGTGATCCATGACCTGATGGGTATAGGTCAACGCTTCGTCCGCATCGACGCATCCGGTCAGAACGACCATCGGCACACGATCCTGCAAAGCGTTCGCTACCACATTGATCCCGTTCATTGCGCCCGGACCCAGAGTGGCCACCAGAATCGCAGGTGCACCGTCGCGATGATGAACGGCCTCGGCCATGAACCCGGCAGAGTTTTCGTGCTTGGTCAGATGAAAGGTGATCCCAGCCTTTTCCAGCGCATCGACCAGCGTCAGAACCTCGCCCCCCGGCATCCCGAATGCGTGTCGGCACCCCGCTTCATATAAGCGTTGGGCCAGAATATCCGCAGCGCGGGGCGAGGGGTCTTGCATCAGTCATGCTCCGATAGAACCGTTTCAAGCAGATTGCGGAGGACGTTCCCGGACGCAAGGCGGTTCACGCCAGTGTGACTATTTGACTGCGCGTTCAGCGATCGATTGAAACGTCGAGTCAAGCTCTGCTGCAATATCCATCAGGTTCTGACCGCCTTCCGAGGCGTAGGGCGCAAAGACGAAACTGGGGGTTTTATACGACAGGTTCGCCGTCCCGTCTTTGTTCTCGGTAACGTAAAACCGGATCGGGGCCTCGATCATCGCGTGGACCGAGGTTTCCAGAACCCGCACGGCGTAGTCATTGTTGAACGCGCCGATCACGCGATTTCCGGGAATCGATATCCCACGTGCTGCCGCCGCTTTGGTCGGGCCCGCCTGAGTCACGACGATCAGCCCGTTTTCCTTGATCGCGGCTTTGGTTGCGTCAACCAGTTCCGCATACGGTTTCTGGGTTGGGTATACGGCCCAGCCCTCGGGCGCATTCTGAGCCCACAGGGGCAACGCGATCAGGCAGAGCAGGGGAATGAAGACTTTCATCAACGCGTCTCCGGTATCTTGCTCTGACCTGTGTGCCAGACTTGAGAGTTCTGCGCAGTCACGAATCCGTGTTCGCCGCGCGCTGCTGCACGTCGCGTTTCTTCAGCACGTAGATATCCATGATCCAGCCATGGTCGGCTCGGGCGCGGGCGCGCGTGTCAAGGATCCGCTGCGCGACCTGATCCAAAGGGCCGCTGATCAGCAGCTCTTCTTTCATGCCCACATAGGCCCCCCACCAGATGTCATACTCTGCCATCCTGAGGGACTGGAACGAGCATTCCCCGTCCAGCATGACAGCGACTTTCGAAGCGGTTTCAGGCCAGCCTTCATCCCGGATACGACGCCCGGTGGTCACGACATAGGGTGCGCCCAGGTCATTGATCGGGATCGCATGAGCCGCGGTCAAAGCCTGCAAGGCCGTGATGCCCGGAATCACCCTGGTGTTGGGCTTGGGGTCCAGCCGCGCCGCAATGCGCAGCGAACTGTCATACAGGGACGGGTCGCCCCAAATCAGCAGAGCAATGTGCTGCGCCCCCGGGTGAGCCTCGATCGCCTCGTGCCAGCGCAGCGCAATGGCGTCGTGCCATTCGTCCACGCCGCGCAGATAGCCATCGTCCGCCCGGCGCCTTGGGATGTCAAAATAGGCTAACCTTGGCGGTGTCTCGGTTACCCGGTCGATGATGTCCTCACGCAGCCCGGCCAGATCGGCCTTGTTTTCGCCCTTGCGGGGAATCAGGATCAGATCGGCCGACCGGATCGCCTGCGCGCCCTGAAAGGTCACGTGATCCGGGTTGCCGGTGCCGATGCCAATCAGGCTCAGATCAATCATCTTCGAACTCCGCCAGCGGCCCGTAAAGGATCAGGGCCGGAGCCGTGCCGATCTCGGATTTTAGCTGTTCGGCCAAAGCACCGATGGTGGTGCGCGTCAGCTTTTGATCCGGGGTCGAAACAGATTCAGCCATCAGGGCAGGCGTGTCCAATGACAGGCCGTGTGAATGCAGCGCTTCTGCCAGAAGCGGGAAAGTACGTTTGCCCATGAATACAACGGTGGTGGCCTGAGAATCGGCCAGTGCGGTCAGGTTCAGATCGTCCGGCAGCGCGCCGCTGACGTCATGTCCCGTCACGAACTGCACGCGCCGTGCGGTCAGACGGCGCGTCAGCGGGATACCTGCGGCAGCTGCGGCAGCCACCGCAGACGGGATGCCGGGGATGATCTCGAATTCAATGCCCGCATCACGAAGGGCAACAAGCTCTTCTTCAAGCCGCCCGAACATGCCGCCATCGCCGGATTTCAACCGCACGACATGTTGGCCGGTCCGGGCGTAGTCCACTAGCAACCGGCTGACATGGTCCTGTTTGGGCGAGGGGCGACCGGCCCGTTTGCCCACGCCCACAAGATCGGCGTCTTCGCGCGCGTGGCTCAGAATCGGCCCGCTGCTGAGGTCATCGAACAAAATCGCATCGGCCTTTTGCATCCTGTTGACGGCCTTCAACGTCAGCAACTCCGGATCGCCGGGGCCCGAGCCGATGAAAGACACAAATCCGCTCATGCAGTTGCCTCCGCAATCAGGTGAAAGAACGTACCTGTGACATTGCCGCGAACAGAGCCGGTCTGAGGTCCTTCTGCGCCTTCGGCATCGAACACACGGGCGAGTGGCGCGTCAGGCTGATCCACGATCGAGGAATAGTGGAACTCATGCCCGCGCAGCGCCGCATTCTGTGCAAATCCCGGCATCGGGGCCAAGAGTTCCGCTTTGCGATAGCCCAGGTTGAATTTGCGTTTTTGGTACGACGTCACCAGCCCCAGCAGGCCAGCCATTTCATGCCGCACGCCATCCTTGTCGATCAGCGCATGACCCAGCGCCATATACCCACCGCATTCGCCATGCACAGGCCTTGTTTCCGCGTGCTTGCGCAGACCCGCGAGGAACGTTTGGGCGGCAGCCAACGTCCCGGCATGCAGTTCAGGATATCCGCCGGGAAGCCAGACCAGGTCGGCATCCGCCGCCGGGGCTTCGTCAGCCAGCGGCGAGAAGGGTAGGATTTCGGCCCCGGCGGTGCGCCAGCCTTCCAGCAAATGTGGATAGGTGAAAGAAAAAGCCGCATCCCGTGCCAATGCAATCCGCTGGGCCGGAGGGCGCGGCAGCGCGTCTGACGATGGCCCAATGGGGCTTGAGGAAGCCGCCTGTTTGATCGCCTCGAGATCCACATGTTCGCGCAGAAATGCGGCATAGCCCACGATGGCGCTTTCCAGATCCGGGTGTTCGACGGCCTGGATCAACCCCAGATGCCGCTCGGGTAGGGTCAGATCGCCTCTGCGCGGAAGCACACCCAGAACCGGCAGGCCTGCACGTTCCATCCCGAGCCGGGTCAGACGCTCGTGCCGGGGGCTGGCACAGCGATTCAGAATGACGCCGGCAAAGGGCAGATCGGGGTTGTACATCCTGAACCCCAGCGCGGTGGCCGCCGCAGATTGCGCCTGACCGCCGACGTCCAGCACCAACACAACCGGCCAACCCATCCGTGCAGCGGTCTCGGCGCTGGACCCATGACCCAACTCACCCGGCTTGGCCACGCCATCGAACAGGCCCATCGAACCTTCCGCCACCACGATGTCGGCGCCTTCGGCCTGCGCAGAGATCGCGTTCAACAAAGGATCGCCCATCGCCCAGCTGTCAAGATTGAACGAAGCCCGCCCGGACGCGGCTCGGTGGAAGGCAGGGTCGATATAGTCCGGTCCGCTCTTGAACGGTTGAACGGTCAGGCCATCCTCGGCCAACGCGCGCAACAGGCCCAGCATGACCGTTGTCTTGCCCGTGCCCGAAGACGGGGCGGAAATCAGAAGGCCCGGAGGGTTAATCATCACCATGGCTCCAGCTTGACCAGGGGCTCTCGGCGCTTTGCGGGCGATAGCGGCGGTCGTAATCTTTCGAATACAGGCAGCTTTCGTCGAAACCTTCGCCCGCCAGTGCCGGACCGACCATGATCAACGCAGTCCGCGAGATGCTGTCATCCAGCGCCTCTTTGAGCGTTCCCAGCGTCGCGCGGATGATCCGTTCATCCGGCCAGCTTGCGCGATAGACCACGGCGACCGGACAGTCGGCCCCATAGGCCGGGGTCAGATCGGCAATGACGTTGTCCAGATTGCCGATGGACAGATGAATGGCAAGTGTCGCCCCCGTGCGTGCGAAATTCTCCAACGTCTCGCCTTCGGGCATGGAAGATGCACGGCCCGGCGTCCGGGTCAGAACCACGGATTGCGCCAGCCCGGGCAGAGTAAGCTCGGTTCCCAAAGCCGCCGCAGCCGCCGCAAAGGACGGAACGCCTGGGGTTACGCTGACCGGAATGCCCATTTCCTTGAGGCGGCGGATCTGTTCCCCCATCGCCGACCAGACCGACAGGTCACCGGAATGCAGGCGGGCCACGTCCTGGCCGGCCTGATGTGCGGCCTCGATCTCGGCCATGATCTGATCCAGATCCATTGGCGCGGTGTTCACGATCCTTGCGCCTTCGGGGCAGTGGCCAAGAATTTCTTCCGGAACCAGGGAACCTGCATAAAGGCAAACGGGGCAGGATGCGATGATGTCGCGCCCGCGCAGCGTCAGCAGGTCGGCGGCGCCCGGTCCGGCGCCGATGAAATGAACGGTCATGTTTGTCCTCCGATGGCTATGGCGCATGTGGCCAGCCGGTCGTCTGAAATCTGTCTGGGTGAAAGCAGCCGCGCGCCCGAGCCAACAAGCTTTCCGGCGGCAGCCAAGGCGGATGCTTCGGCCACGCTTCCGGTGCCATAGGTTGCGCGGCTGCGGTTTGAGCAGGTGAGTGTACGTTGACCGGCCAGATCGCCTGCGGCAACGAAATGTAAGGGCAGAGACACCTCTTCTGCAAAGGATGTCAGGGCCGGATGACCTTCCTTGTCGGCCACGGTTGCCAAGGCGGCGACGTCGTGGTTTGCGGCTGCCGCGTCAAACGCTTCACGCAAGCTGTCGGCTGTCGCAGAAGAGGAGAAACCGAGGCCAGCAACGATCATAGCGTCACGCTCCACTGTACCACCGGATAGGCGGACTTCCAGCCGCGCCTTGGTCCCAGCGGGGCTGATTGTGCAAGTTCTATCCGAAGCAGGTCACCGCCCAAGTCTTCGTGCCAACGTGCCAGCAGGGCCTCGCTTTCCAATGTGACTGCATTGGCGACAAGGCGTGTGCCTTTAGGAAGCGCATCGCGCAGCCACGCCAGCAGATTGGCGCTCAATCCTCCGCCGATGAAAACGGCATCCGGCAGGTCGACACCTGACAGCGCTTCTGGTGCGGTTCCGTGTACTACATTCAATCGATCTTGCCCCAACGTATCTGCATTTCGGCGGATTCGCTCAGCCCGGTCGGCACGGGGCTCGAAACACGTCGCGGAAAGGGTCGGATCACACATCAGCCATTCGATGCTGATTGAACCTGTGCCTCCACCTATATCCCACAGATGTTCGCCGCGTTGCGGGGCAAGCGCCGAGAGTGTCAGGGCGCGGATCGGGCGTTTGGTGATCTGACCGTCCGTCTCGAAGATGTGGTCCGGTTTGCCAGACGTCTTGGAAAGGGCAGGTCCTGCACCGGAAACCTCCAGACCGACGCAGACCGGATGGTCGAACGTACCCAACAGCGCCTCGGTCAGCGTGACTGTTCGGGTGTTTTCGCGCGGGCCACCTAGGGCCTGCATCACATGCAGGGCCGAGTCGGCAAAGCCTGTCTCGGTCAGATACCGTGCCAGTTCCGCCACGGACTTTCCGTCACGCAGCAACAGGATCGCGTGCGCTCCCGGTGCCAGATGAGGACGCAAACGGGTTAGCGGCGCGGCGTGCAGGCCGAAGGTCAGTGTGCTTTCCAAAGGCCAGCCGAGCCGGGCAGCCGCCAGCGAAAAGGTGGATTGGCCGGGCAGGGCGGTCCATTCACCGGCATCGAAATTGCGCGCAATGACAGAGCCTGCGCCAAACCAGAACGGATCGCCCGAGGCCAGAACAACGGTCTGCCGGCCACGCAATCCTTTCAGGATCGGCAGACCTTCCGAGAACGGCACAGGCCATTCGACACGCTCCGCCCCTGTTTCGCGCAGCAATGACAGGTGGCGCGGCGGCCCCATGATCACTTCGGCCCGGTCCAGCACTTGACGGCCGGATGGCGACAGGCCATCAAACCCATCTTCGCCCAGTCCCAGAACGGTCAGCCACGGAGATTCAGACATGACAACCCTCCTGATCCTTGGTGGCACGACCGAGGCCAACGCGCTGGCCAAAGCTGTTTCGCAACAAGGCATTGCGGCTGTGTATTCCTACGCCGGACGGGTGGAAAACCCGCGTCCTCAACCCTTGCCGGTAAGGGTCGGCGGTTTCGGCGGTCCGGAGGGTCTGGCTGCCTATATCCTTGAGAATGCCATCACCCATGTCGTGGACGCGACCCATCCCTTTGCGGCCCGGATGAGTCGGAACGCGATCGAGGCATGCGCCGCGACGCGGGCGCCATTGGCCGCGTTGACCCGCGCGGCCTGGGTGTCGCAGCCCGGCGATGTCTGGCGTCATGTGCCCGACATCGCTGCCGCCGTCGACGCATTGTCCGGCGATGCTCAGCGTGTTTTCCTTGCCGTTGGCCGCATGCACCTTGAGGACTTCACGGTCCAGCCCCAGCATCGCTATTTGCTGCGTCTGGTGGATGCGCCCAATGAGCTGCCCTTGCCGAACGCAGAGGTGGTCGTCGCCCGAGGGCCGTTTACCGAAGCCGACGACCGGGCGTTGATGCAGCGCCATGGGACGCAGCTGGTCGTGTCCAAGAACGCAGGCGGCACGGGCGCGCGCGCCAAGCTGGACGCGGCGCGGGCGCTGGGCGTGCCCGTGCTGATGATCGACCGCCCGGTTCTGCCGAAGCGGACCGAGTTTTCGCAGGTCGCACAGGTTCTGGACTGGCTGTCTCATCCCTAATCCTCACCAGGAGTGAAGCGAGGGGTGTAAACGATGGGTGCGCCATCGCGCTCGATGACGCGCGTTCGGGATGACCCCACGATCACCACAGTCTGCATATCCGCCATGTCGGGCGTGGCTTCGGCCAGTGTCGAAATGCGCATCTCTTCATCGGCCCGCGATACGGCGCGGGCGAACAGGATTAAACGTTCGGGCTCACACTCTTCACGCAGGATTTCCAGCGTTTTTACAAAGCCTTCCGGGCGAGACTTCGAGCGGGGATTGTAAAAGGCCATCGAGAAATCCGCCTGTGCGGCAAGGCGCAGGCGTTTTTCGATCAATGACCATGGTTTGAGGTTGTCGCTGAGGTTGATGGCGCAGAAATCATGTCCCATCGGGGCACCCGCGCGCGCGGATGCAGCCAACATCGCCGTGATCCCCGGCAGCACATCGATCTGAAGGTCACGCCATTCCGCAGGGCCGTTTTCCAGTGCTTCGAAGACGGCCGCCGCCATGGCAAACACGCCGGGATCGCCCGAGGATACAACGACCACCCGTTTGCCATCGGCAGCCATTTGCAGCGCGTGTTGCGAGCGGTCGATTTCGACCCGGTTGTCACTGGCATGCAGTGTAAGGCCGGGGCGCTCGGCAATACGCGCCACATATGGGATATAGCCCACAACATCGGTGGCTTCGGCCAGCGCGGCTGTTACTTCTGGTGTAACAAGCGCCTCGTCACCCGGCCCCAGACCGGCAATCTTGACCCAACCGCTCATGGTCGCCGCCCCTGACCGTGCACGACGATGATCGAGAAATACGGGGTGATCTTCTCGCAGGCTTCAGACAGCTTTGTCACCGTCTGGTTCGGCATCTGCGCATATTCCACGATCCACGCCCGGTCATACAGGCCAGCGGTCTTCAGAGCGCGTTTCACCTTGTCGATGTTGCGTCCGATTTTCATCACGACCAATGCATCGGTCAGAGCCATGCGTTCCGCCAGCGTTTCTTCGGGCAGGGTGCCAACCAGCACGGTCAGCACGTCATCACCCCAGGTGATCGGATCGCCCGTGGCCGTCCACGCACCGGACATGCCGGTGATGGCTGGCACAACCTCGACCGGAGCTTCGTCACGCAACCGATTGTATAGATGCATGAACGAGCCGTAGAAAAACGGATCTCCCTCACACAAGACCACCACATCCTCGCCCTGTTCGGACAGGGCCTTGAGATGGGCGGTGCAGTTTTCGTAGAAAGCTGCCAGCAATTCGTTGTAGCGCGGGTCTGTCACCGGGATCTCGGTGGTTACGGGATATTCCATCGGAAACTCGACCGCGCCTTCAGGGATCATCCCGTTGACGATCTTGCGGGCCTGACCACTGCGACCTGGTTTGCGGAAATACGCCACATGCTTTGCATTGCGCAGCAGGCGATCAGCCCGGACGCTCATCAAATCCGGGTCGCCGGGGCCAAGGCCCACACCGTATATGGTGCCCATCTTCATTCCGCCCGGCTTGCGATGGCGTTGATGGCCGCCACCGTGATGGCGCTGCCGCCCAGACGACCTTTGACGATGCAGGATGGCACCGGTTGCGCCTGCCACAGCGCATCCTTGGATTCCACCGCGCCGACGAAGCCAACCGGGCAGCCGATGATCGCGGCAGGGCGCGGGCAATCCGGGTCTTCCAGCATGTTCAGCAAATGGAACAGTGCGGTGGGCGCATTGCCTATGGCGACCAGCGCGCCCTCCAGATGCGGCCGCCACAGCTCCAGCGCAGCGGCGGAACGGGTGTTGCTCATCTCGGCAGCCAGGGGGCGTACGCGTTCGTCATGCAGGGTACAGATCACCTGGTTGTCGGCGGGCAGGCGGAAACGGGTGACACCTTCGCTGACCATGCGCGCATCACACAGGATCGGTGCGCCATTTTCCAAAGCAGTGCGGGCCGTCTGCACGAAGCCGGGCGAGAAATGCACGAACTCTTCCAGTCCGACCATACCCGCGGCGTGGATCATGCGAACGGCAACCTGCTCTTCATCGGCATCAAACCGGGCCAGATCAGCCTCTGACCGGATGGTGGCGAAGCTTTCCTTGTAGATCGCCGCGCCATCGGTTTCGTATGTATAGGGCATCAGGTGAAGTCCATAGTCATGAGTGTTTCCGGGTCGAGCCCGCGTTGGCTGGGCTCATCCCCCGCGCGGCCCTGTTTGACAAGATCAAATCGTCCGTTTGCGCCCACCAATGTGATGTCGGCAGGACCCATGCGAGCGCATCCCTTGCTACAGCCTGAAACATGCAGGCGTCCGGCCACCCGCGACGCCAACGCCCGGGCGATGTCGCGCGTCTCGGTCTGCGCCTGCGGGCAGAACGGCGCGCCGGGGCAGGCGTCGGTGGTCATCAACGGATCGGTTCCATTTTCGACAAAGGCCGGGGCAGGTATCGCCGCCCCGCCTTCCAGCAGGATCAGCCGCCACGGGGTGACGCGCAGGGCGCAAGCGCCGCTGTCCTCGATCAGGTCATACAGCTTGCGCGCAGGCAGCGACCCAAAAGCCGCGCCGTAAAGGGCACCCAGTTCACAGGGGCCCGGTTGAAGCTTTGCGCCAACAGAACCGGGCGCACATCCTTGCCATTCCTGCGGCAGGGCGTCGATGACACGCGCCATGCGGCGTGTCTCGGGCGTGTAGGTTTCGGCAAACCACATCGCCAGCGCGATCACGTGGTCAATGGCGTCGGTCTCGGTCACGCTCCGCCCGGTTTCGCAGCCATCGGCGCGCAGGATCAGGCCGCCTGCACTGGTTTCCAGACGAATATCAGCCGAATCCGACGCCAGCAGACGTTCGGGGCCCGTGTCGATTGCAAAACCGAACTTTGCCGGCAGGGCCGGCAGCTCCGCAAGCCGGTCAATCAGTTCATGGGTCAGCCGAGCAGTCAAATCGCCCGCCTGATAGAGCGGTGTAACCAGAATATTGCGGCGTATTTCGATACCGGGTTCCGCATCCAGCAGGTTCAGCGCGGCAAGCTCTTTGAGCAGAGGCTGATGGTCTTCCTCTTCCACGCCCCGCAATTGCAGATTGGCGCGATTGGTCAAATCGATCGAGCCGTTGCCAAAGCGGTCAGCCAGATCGCACAGTCCCAGTGCCTGATCGGCGTCCAGACGCGCCAGCCGGGGCCTGACCCTGACGACCAGACCGTCACCGGACATCATCGGACGATGGGCGCCCGGGCACCAGCCCTGAACGATCGGTGCACTCATCTCAATCCCTCCAGATCAGCCCTGATAGAGTTCCGGCGCGTGTTCCAAAGCCCGGCCTCAAGCAGCGCGCGAAACCGGTCCTGCATGGCCTGACGCGCTTTGGGATTGGCCTCTTGCAGGAACGCGTCGACCTCTTCGTTGCCCAGAGTGGCATCGTGGTAGAGGTCAAAAAGATGTGGTGCGACCGTGCCAGACAGATGCGCGAAAGAAGCCATATGATCCAGCGTTGCCGCGATTTCGGCCGCCCCCCGGAAACCATGGCGTTGCATTCCGGCGATCCAGCAGGGGTTGGCGGCACGGGCGTGGACGACTCGGCTGATTTCTTCACGCAAAGTTCGGGCGCGCGGGTTTTCGGGGTTGGTGTTGTCCAGATGGTACAGCTGCGCGGTTCCGCCGGCGACCTTCTTGGCGGCGGCAAAGCCTGCCTCGTGCGTAGCATAATCGTTGGCCAAAAGAAGATCGGTTTCGGTCAGGTCCTGCAAGTGGACAAAGCTGTCCGCATTTGCAACGCGTTGGGTGATGCCGTCCTTGTCCTGCGAGATGTGTTCGCCTTCCAATGCAAAAGAGCTGGCCTCTAGCCATGCTTCACCGGCCTGCGCACGGGCCTCGTCGGTATACACTTCGGAAAGTTCGGTCATATTGACGCCGTAACTTCCGGGCGCAGGTCCATAGACCCGCGCTGCCGGCGCCTGCCCGGCATAGGGGTTCCAATCCGTCGCTTCATCGCGCGCGGCCAATGCGCGAACCGCTTGGCCAAACAAAGCGGACAGCGTCGGGAAAACATCCCGGAACAGGCCCGAGACCCGCAGGGTCACGTCCAGGCGCGGGCGGCTCAGGTCGGTGATCGGCAGAACCTCGATGCCGGAAACCCTCTCGGACCCTTTGTCCCACACGGGTTTGACGCCCAGCAGGTGCAAGGCCATGGCGAATTCCTCGCCCGCCGTGCGCATGGTGGCTGACCCCCACAGATCGATGATCAGCCCCTTCGGGTAATCGCCTTCTTCCTGAAGATGGCGCCGCACCAGTTCCTCGGCCAGTTTCACACCCTGAGCATAGGCCGCACGGGTCGGAACCGACCGCGGATCGGTGGTGTAAAGGTTCCGCCCGGTGGGCAGAACATCTGACCGGCCACGATAGGGGGACCCCGAAGGCCCGGCATCAATCCGCTTGCCTTCGAGCGTTTTAATCAACGCGTCGCGTTCGGCGTGGGCCGAAGGGGCCGGATCGAAACTGCCCGTCACCTCGGGCACGCGCCCAAAGATGTGCAGCCCGTCGCCAAACTGGCTTTCCTTGATGTCACAGACAAAGCGGTCGATGCGGGTGATGGCCTCGGCGGTGCAGGTAGCCTGATCGAGGCCGAGATCGCTTTCCAGCCCTATCGCCTGCGCCTCATCACGGATATCTTCCTGCAAGCGGTCGCGGCGTTTGGGGTCAAGCCCGTCGGCGTTCGAAAACTCATCCAGCAGCGATTCAAGCCGCACCATCCGATCCGGCGTGCCACTTTCCTTCATCGGGGGCGGGATGTGGCCCAGTGTGACGGCTCCGATCCGGCGCTTGGCTTGCGCGGCCTCGCCCGGGTCGTTCACGATGAACGGGTAGATTACAGGCAGATCGCCGATCAGCGCCTCGGGCCAACAATCGGCAGACAAGGCGACCGATTTTCCGGGCAACCATTCCAGCGTTCCATGCGCGCCGATATGGATCAGCGCATCGGCACCCAACCCTTTGCGCAGCCACAGATAGAAGGCGACATAACCGTGGCGCGGGGTGCGCAAGAGGTCATGATAGTCGTCATCCCGCAGCTCGGGCGTGCCGCGTTCGGGTTGCAGCGCGACCAGCGCCTTGCCGCGCCGAAGCGCGGTGAAATGGAAGGCCCCATCGGCACAGGCCGGATCATCTTCGGGCGCGCCCCAAACGGTGTGCAGATCAGCGCGCAGGGTCTCGGGCAATTCCGCAAGCGCATCCTGATAATCCCCAAGCGACCACGAAATCCGTGCGTCCAGAAGAGTGTCGGCAATCGGCTCGCCAGTCGCGATGTCATAGCCTTCTTCGTCAAGATCGGACAGCATCGCCTGGGCCGAGGCCAGCGCGTCGAGGCCAACCGCATGGGCCATCTGCCAGTCTTTGCCGGGATAGGTGGACAGGACCAACGCAGGAATCTGATCTGCCTTGGGTTTGTCGTTCAGTGCAAGCCAGCCCGATACACGGTCGATGATCGCTTCGATCCGGTCCGGTTCGGGACGGTGTGCAAAGCGCGCGTATTCCAGATGCGGATCGCGTTTTCCGGGTTCCTTGAAAGACGCAACTCCTGCTGAGATCCGTCCATCCACCTCGGGCAGTACCACATGCATGGCAAGATCGGCCGGGGACAAACCGCGTTCCGCCTCGGCCCAGGCTTTGCGGCGCGAGGTGGCGAGAGCGACCTGAAACACCGGCACGCCTGCAGCGTCCAGAGGCGACGTTCCCGACGCACCTTTTCCCGAAAACGAAGTGGCGTTGACAATGGCAGATGGGTTCAGCGCAACAACCTGTTCCCGCAACCATTCGGCGGCCACAGGCGCCTTGAGAGACGGGGCAAACAGGCCCACCGCCGCGTATCCACGGGCGCGCAGGCTGCGGATCAGGGCTGCGATCGGGGCGGTGTCTGCCGAGGTCAGGTAAGCGCGGTAAAAGGTGACGAGGATTCGTTTGGTCGTGCCTTCGAATGCGGTTTCCACCGGGATTACGCCGCGATCCGGACACCACACGCCATATTCGGGCAAGGTCTTGGCGCCCATCACCGGACCGGCATAAAGCCCCGCCGCCAAAGCCATCTGCGCCAGCGCGGCCTGTGCCGCGACCTCGCCGCCGGTATCGCACAGATGCGCCAGACGCCGCAGGGTCGAGACCGGCAGGGTGGAATAGTCATCCAGCCGCGTGTCCTCGCGCCCGTCGGCGGGCAGCACCGCCAGTGCGATGCCCTTGGCCTGCGCCAGCGCCAGAACCTGCTGCAACCCATAAGCCCAGTAGGGCACCCCGCCGATCAGACGGATCAGAATGCCCTTGGCGCCTTGAAGCGTCTGTTCGACATAGGTATCGACCGACAGCGGGTGTTTCAGAGCCGTCAAATTCGCCAGCCGCAGGGTCGGCATTCGCCCTTCCGGTCCGCCACCACGATGCCAGCCCGCCGCGAAAGCGCCTAGGTCGCTGTCCGAAAAGGACAGCACCACCAGGTCCGCCGGGCTCTGGCCCAGATCGGTTGGGGTCTCGGTTTCCTCGAGCCCGTGGCTTTCGCGAAAGACGACGTGCATGGCTTACTCGGCGGCCTCACGCACACCCACGAGGATTTCGCGGATTTCCGCCTCTTTGATATCGTCATGCTCGGCGATGACGACCAGACGCGAACGGCGTTCTTCACCGGGTTCCCACGGGCGGTCATACTGGTGACGCACGCGGGCACCCACTGCCTGGACCAGCAGGCGCATGGGTTTGCCCTGAACGGCGGCATACCCTTTGACGCGCAGGATGTTCAGTTCATTGGCCAGGCGTTCGATATTGGCGACCAGTTGGGCCGGATCGGTCTGCTCGGGCAGCTCGACGATGATGCTTTCGAAATCGTCATGCTCGTGATCGTGATGGCCGTCGTGATGCGAGGGTCGGGCGTCCATGTCATCCTCGGCGGCGGCTTCCAGACCCAGCACAACGCGCACGTCCACGGCACCTTCGGCCACTTCGACGACGGGCAGGGGGCGCGGCGCCTCGGCGGCGATGATCTCGCGCGCTTTGGCCACGCCTTCGGGGCCGGCGAGGTCGGGCTTGGTCAGCAGGATGATGTCAGCGCAGGAGATCTGATCCTCGAACACCTCGGACAGGGGCGTTTCGTGGTCGATCGAGTCATCGGCCATGCGCTGCGCATCCACTGCTTCGACATTGGGCGCGAAGCGGCCTGCGGCCACGGCCTCGGCATCGGCCAGGGCGATCACGCCGTCGACGGTGATCTTCGAGCGGATGTCAGGCCAGTCGAATGCCTTGAGCAGCGGTTTCGGCAGGGCCAGACCGCTGGTTTCGATCAGGATGTGATCCGGGCGTGGCTCCAACGCCATCAGGGCCTCGATGGTGGGAATGAAATCATCTGCCACGGTGCAACAGATGCAGCCATTGGCCAGTTCCATGATGTTTTCCGCCGGGCAATCAGGAATGGCGCAGGATTTCAGGATGTCGCCATCGACGCCTACATCGCCGAACTCGTTGACCACGACAGCAAGGCGCTTGCCCTGTGGGTTCTGCATCAGGTGACGCACCAAAGTGGTCTTGCCCGAGCCCAGAAAGCCGGTGATCACTGTGACGGGGAGTTTTTCGAGGTTCGACATGTCAGGCTCCAATGGGGGGAATGCGCGAGGCACAGTTCTTGCGAAAATGTTCGGGGCGTTCGCGCCATTTCACCAAACCATCTTCGGTGGCCAGATACTTGGTCGCGCCGTCGACGATGACGTCGACATGATCTGTTTCGTTCAGGTTTTCATACACGAAGGTCCAGCGGCCCGGCCCGCGCAACACGATCGAACAGCCTTGATCACAGTTTGACAGGCATTCAACGGCTTTCAGGGTGACACCGTCGGGCAGGTCCGCCTGTTCCAGAGCCTTGTGTAACAAAGCGCCCGGGCGTTGCGTGTCATCTTCCACAGGCAGGCCGCGACGGCAGGTGGTACAGACCAGCAACTCGACTGGTGCGGTATCGGTCATGTCTCTCATCCCCCCAAATCCTCTTCGCGGGGGACGGGGTTTCATGCGGGCCACGAATGGTCATGGACCCGACACCGGAACACCCCGCCCGGTTTCAACTTCGGTTGTTGGCAGGTCTCCCGGCTTGCGGATGCCAGAGGCGGGCCTCTGTCGGATGTCCCGCCTTCCCGGCTTTCGGGCCAGTGGCATTGGGCATCCTCTCCGTTCACGGTCGCGGGGGCGGCTGCGTTTGGCGGCAAGACCGTTGACGCATTCCCTTTTCATCGGCTGTCACCGACACCAACGAAAGGGACATGCGGCACCGCTGGCCTGCTTGTCAAGCGAGTCGCGCGCAACAATGATGCAGAGGCATGGAAAGCGACCTGTGGGCGTCGATGGGCGGCATGGCGTGCCGGGACCCAGCCTGAGATGGGCCGGGCGACGAACAGTATGTTAGCAAGGGGCGTAGACTATGGTGAACGAGTGCCTTGACTGAACCTGTCCCGATGATGGGAAAAGACCACCGAACACCGCAGATCCTCTTGCGCTAATAGATGACGTTGATCATGAGCAGGGAGACGACCAGAAACAGCGCCGTCATTATTCCGCCGGAGCGGACGAAATCCATCACCTTGTATCCGGCCGGACCCATGATCAACGCGTTTACCTGATGGGTTGGGATGATGAAGCTGTTCGAGGTCGATATGGCGACCGTCAGGGCAAAGACGGCCGGGTTTCCACCCGCCGCCACCGCAATCGATACTGCCAGAGGCACCAGCAGGACCGTGGCCCCCACGTTGGACATGACCAAAGAAAAGGCCGTCGCCAGAATGGCGATGCCGGTTTGCAACGACCAGAGCGGCCAGCCGTCCAGAATTATCATGATCTGCTGGGCGATCCACGCGGCCGTGCCTGTGTTCTGCACGGCTTGTCCCAAAGGTATGAGGCAGGCGAGCAGGAATACGGTGTTCCATCCGACCGCGCGGTACGCCTCGTCCACGCTGAGCACACGGGTCAGCATCATGCCCACCGCGCCGGTAAGAAGACAGAGTGAAAGCCGGACGTCCGTGAACAGGATCAACGACAGCGAAATGGCGAAGAATGCCAGGGCCCAGCCGACTTTTTGCGGCCTCAGCTCGTCCTGAGGAAAGTCTGTCGTCACAACGACGAAATCCGGATCTCGTTTGATCCGCATCAGGTTGTCCCATCTGGTATGGGCCACAAGCATGTCGCCCGCCTGAAACTTTTCGAGCCCGATCTGCGTGGATTCGTGATCCTCGGTCTCGACATGGCTCAGCGTCTCTTCGCCGCGGTGAATGGCCAGCAGCGACATCCCGTAGGTCTTGCGAAACAAAAGCTCGCGGGGGCATTTGCCGATCAGCTTGCTGTCAGGCGTGATGACCACCTCGGCCACGCCTGCATTGGTTGGGGCGAACTCTTCGACGAAAATGTCCAAGTCCGGAAGAACGGTCAGCCCGTATTTCTCGGCGAACTTCTCGACCTCCCAACGGCGGCCGACGATGGCCAGCCGACACGGCGCTGCAATTTCCGCTGTCAAAACCTGAACCATCGAGGTTTTGCCGCGATAGAAGGTTGAAATGATGTACAGGTGGTTTTCGTGGTTGATGTCGGCCAGAATCTCGCCGACCAGGGGGCTGTCCTCGGGCACCACGACTTCGAACACATCAGCTTTGAGGCCATAGACCCTTTGCAGGTATTCCTGTGTCCCTTGTCCGGTACCCGTATTGTCAGGTCCTTCAGCCTCGGGCAAAACCCAGCGTCCCAACAGCAGAAAGTAACCAATTCCCGTCAGGATCAGAACCGCACCGATCGGCGTGACCGAGAACAGGCCGAAGGGCTCCATTTTCTGAGAGGCCGGCAGACTGTCATTTGCCGTCAGGATCAGATCGTTCAGCAGGATAAGAGGAGACGACCCGACCATCGTCATTGTGCCGCCCAAAATGGCGCAGAATCCCATTGGCATGAGCAGGCGCGACAGCGGTATGCCTGACCGTGTGGAAATTCGGCTGACAACCGGCAGAAACAGAGCAGCGGCGCCGACATTCTGCATGAACGAGGATATGACGCCAACGGTGCCGGAAATAATTGGTACAACCCTGCCTTCGGATTTGCCGCCGTATTTGAGTATGACGGCAGCCACCTTGTTCATGATCCCCGTCTTGTCCAGACCGGCCCCGACGATCATGACCGCAATGATCGAGATGACGGCATTGGATGCGAAGCCGTCGAACAGAAGGGTGACATCCGCCAGATTTTCCAGCCCGGGCGCGTAGCTGAGCAAGCCTATGAGAACCAGAACCAATATGGCGGAAAGGTCGATCCTTATGATCTCGGAAACGAACAGAAAAACGGTGAAAGCCAGAAGGGTGCAAACGACCCCCATCTCGAAGGTAAAGGCAATATGTTCCACAATACGTCCAGAACTTTTTCTTTGTTAGAGTCCTAGTTCATCCCTCCTGACTTGTCATGAAGTTTCGTTTTTCGGCGATGTTGAGACATAATGTTGCTCAATGGTTGCTGTGGGAGCAGTGCTTTCGGGAACCCCGTTTGACGAACACGTCAGAAAGAAGGATTGACCAAATTGCATGAAGAAACCAGCACGTTTCGTACCGGCGCGATGCCGTTCCAACAAGGTCGAAGCAGCACAGGTAATGGCAAGTCAATTCCAGCCACGAACAACAGACAATCCGACAGCTTTGTTTGCAGTACCATTCTGCCGCCGCCTGAACCGGGCAAAGGGCCGGCTTGGCCGTCCCTGATCGCAAACTGCCCACAAGAATGGTTTACACCTAAACGGGCCGGACAAATAATTCAGGTCACCAATTCTGATCATTTCGAGGTGAAGATGCCAAGGAAGTACGGCGGGGTGTTGCCTAAACGCAAGCTGGCGGCATATGCCCAGAATGCTCGCAGTCGGATGGAACAGAACAAGATCGCAACACGAAAAATCCAATAGTTGGTTGGATATTGAACCTCGAGGAGGAAAAAGTATCGCAAGTCGTTGGAGGTATTGGAGGCGAGTACCGGAATCGAACCGGTGTACACGGATTTGCAATTTTTGCTGCGTCGTGTTCACGGATACCCAACTTTTCGGCAATCAACGCGTCAACGCGCTGCTGGATCAGAGCATCTAAGTCCATTTGATTTTTCCTAATCTAGCTAATCTCAAGTCTGCATATAGCATTGTTTTTATAGGATTTTTTGCCTTGCTCGGCAATCCGGTTTTACCAATGATGGAAGGGCTGACGGTGGTGGGCGAGAGTCCAAACTGACGCGATCCGACGGCAAAGAAAAACCCGCTGCGTGTGCTGCGCAGCGGGCCGAAATCGTAACCCTGTTTTGCCGAAAGGGTCGTCAGATATGAACGACATTATACAATCTCAGATCAGCCCGCAACAAAGCTACACATGGCATGCACATGCGCTGTCATTAGGGCTGACCGACACGATACCGGTCATGCCGCCATGGGCCGAACTGCACGAACACAGCAAGGTCGATCCGAAGGCACGCGGCAAGGTGCCGTGCGACTTCTACGGTGGCGCGTTCGATGGCATGGGAAGCTGGCCCAGCTATCAAATGGACGCCGTAAAGGTGGCACGCTGGGACCAGCACGGAACCAACGTCGGTCTGAAGATGGGTCACAACTGGTGTGGTCTGGATGTCGACATAACCGACGATGTGACCGCACAGGCCATGTTGAACCGTGTGAATGAATTGGGCGGGGATTCTTATTTCATCCGATGGGGTGCGGTGCCGAAATTCTTTGTCCTGTTTCGGATCGCACCGGGCGAAACGATCCGCCGCAAGCAGTACCCGATCAAGCGTGAGGGCGAAACGCAACGGGTCGAAGTCATGGGGCTGACAGCCCGTGAACAGCCCACACAGGCCGTGATCTTTGGTGTCCATCCGTCGGGCAGTGAATACCAGTGGAACCGCTGGCCGCAGGCCGATCAGGTGCAGACGTGTACGCTGGCACAGATGGACATGCTGGTCGAAGAAATGCTGAAGGTGGCCGAGTCACGCGGCTGGACCAGAGGCAAAGCCACCAACGTCCACCAGATGAATGACGGCATATCCCGCCACGGTGCGCAGCCAGCCGACCAGAGCCTGTTCGAACCGGTCTGCGATCTGATCCCCAATGATGACCTTGAATATGATGAATGGATCGCTGTGGCCTATGCGATGAAAAACGCGATGGGGGATGCGGCGTGGCCCGTGTTCGCCAAGTGGTCAGCAAAGGCACCAAAGGACGATCCGAAGTTTACGCAGCGGACGTGGCAGGGCTTCAAGCCTGACGGTGGGAACGGCTTTGGTAAACTGGTGTTTCTGGCCCGTCATGCGTGTGGTGGACAGCTACCTGGAAATTTGGACGGACAGGTCCGCAACGCGGCACGATTGGCCGAAGCAAGTAAGGCTGGAATGCCGATGGCGGCACCGACAATTGCCGTTACAGATCAGCAGCACGTGGAAGACTACGCGTACGACAGCAACGGGAATCTGGTCCCGAACATGCACAACGTCTATGCGTATCTGATCAATCAGGATCACTGGCGCGAACGGCTGTACTATGACGCGTTCACCAACCGATACATGATCGTGGATAACGGCAGGCACCGGGAACTGACGGATGACAATTACATTGCGATACGGTCATGGTTTCAGCGGCACGTGTTCGCCAAGATCGGCAAGGCGGATGTGATCGACGCCGTGGAACTGGCCGCGAAAAGCAACACCCGTGAACCTGTCCAAGATTATCTGAGCGGGGTGCAATGGGACGGGGTGCCACGCATCGGATCGTGGCTGACCCAATACTGCGGCGTCACCAGCCAAGACCTGACCCACCTGACCTATATCAATGCCGTGGGCCGCAAGTGGCTGATCAGTGCCATTGCACGGGCGATGGAACCCGGCTGTCAGGCTGACTATTGCCTGATCTTTGAAGGTCCACAGGGACGCGGTAAATCGTCCGCCCTGCGCGCCTTGGTACCGCACAAGGAATGGTTCAGCGACAGCTTGCCCGACTTCCACCAGAAGGACGCCGCAGAACATCTGGACGGGGTGTGGATCGTTGAAATGGCAGAACTGACCAGCGTGTACCGATCCGAACTGGAAAGCATGCGGTCATTCATCACGCGCCGTGTGGAACGCTACCGTGAAGCCTATGGCCGCAGAACTGGCAGCAGACCACGACGCTGCGTTTTTGCCGGATCGACCAACCGCAACGATTACCTGAAGGATCACGCAGGCGAACGCCGTTTCTGGATCGTCCAGACAGACGGCCAGTTTCGGATCGCTGATTTGAAGGACGTGCGCGATCAGCTTTGGGCCGAAGCGTTTGCTGCGTACCAGAGCGGCGAACAGTGGTATCTGGACCCAGCTATCGAAGCGATTGCCACACAGGTACAGAAACAACGTGTGGCTGCTCATCCGTGGATGGACACTCTGGCCAGCCTGTTGGCCCAGCGTATACAGACAACCGTTGGTGAATGTTTCGCCCTGATGGGTATGGCTGTGAAGGATCAGACGCCACGCAAGCAGCAAGAAATGATCGCATGTCTGGAAGGTTTGGGGTTCTACAGTAAGGGTCGCCAATGGTCTGGTGCGCACCGTGGAAAGGTCGTTTATGAGCGCACGTCGTGATGTGCATTTGCACGTCGTAATTCGGGTATAAAATTCCAAACATATGCCATGCACGTCAGCACGTCTAGATTCCATTGGAGGAAAACGGGTTCTACTATCTAATAATATCAAAGGTTTATAGCTTAGGAATTTGGCTATAGGTGTGATTTAGACGAGCAACGTGCATCTAGACGTGCAAGCGTTTTTAACCTCTATTGGATTACGACGTGCATGACGTGCAAAGGGGTCCAAATCGGGGCATATACCAATCCAACTATACCCCAAATCCCCTAGTCAAACGCCTATATGTTTTGGCAACAGCGACGGACAGAACGGTAGGCCCGACAAGCAGCGGCACCATCACGGATCGAAAGAGGGTATAGACGTTACGCTATAGGTTACGTGATCTGATGTGATCTGTTGTGTTGGTTGATTTGTCACGTGTGTTGCGTGCGATCCGATGCCGTGACGCTGCGTGTGTTGGCGACGGTGATCGTCAAACGGTGGGGAGGGCATCACCAAACATAGTTCGAGGGTGGTCCACCGCGCGGGGGAGTGAATCTTTAGAACTAACGGCAAAAATGCCTTTCGGTAAAAAGCTATAAAAACCGGTCTAAAAGTTGCGTTGACGCAATGTTTCAGCCGTTCAATTACGCTGGATTTCACCAAATCAGAGCGGATCACACCGGATCACGTCAAATGTGTACTCGAATACACAAATCGGCAGTCAACTGCCGGTACCGACCCGGCAAATGCGCAATCGGTTGCGAATATCCACCCGCCAAATACGAAGTCGACTTCCGATTTGAAAGAGTCTTGCCGAAACCCGATGGGGTGCTAGGATACCCCATCACGCGCCTGTCCCGGCGTGTCCTTGGTGGTGAGTATGCGCGAAGATTTGGCCGAAATCGTACGTGACGCAAAAGTGTCCAGCATGATCAAACACGCGCGGCGTTGCATCGCCCGACACACCGGCCAACCGACCACCTATCACCGTGACGGAACAACGCACGAAATCACCAGCGGTGGGGGATACCTGCTGGTGGCACCAGACAGCAAATCCAGCAAACACATCTTGCAACAATGGACCGAAGCCAATGGGTAGACGACGACGCCCGCCAAAACGTGAAAGGCAAGCCAATGCGCGATCTTAAGGCCGAAGCATGCGCGAACCTGTGGGCCGCAGTGATAGCGGAACACATCAAACAGGCGGAAAAGGGCAGCGAGGAAAGCAAGATATTTCTGAGCCGCGACGGTTTGGCGGTGGCCGCGATGATGGGCATTGACGTTCGGACCTACTGGTCAGGCGTCCGCGATCTGGCGTTGTCGTGACCCTGCTTGAGCAATTCGCCGCAGCCGAGAACGCCGCAATGCTGGAAGTGATGCGCGACAATCGCGGCGTACAGGGCCGCACGTTCAAAGCGCACGGCACGATGGACCCGCAAGGCAATCCCGTGCTGGAACGTCGGGCCAAACGCGTCTGTGATGCCTGTGGCCAGATCGTGCCGCTGGATAGGATCGGCCATTTCGGTCGGGGCAATTATTTCTGTGGCGATGACGACTGTCTGGCCGCTCTGAAGCGTTGGAATCGCTGGACCCGGCAAACCAAACTTTGACGATTAGGTTTGCTAACAGTAGCAAACCGATTTTCACGATTAGGTTTGCTCAACTGAGCAAACCGACCGCCAAACTTTGACGATCCGTCTTGGACTCCGGTGCAAAACGACCGCCACCTGGTAACTATATCTGGTAGCATATAGAATTAACTCTATACCCTAAGCATCAATAAAATAAGGTTTTTATCGTACCAGAAATATGGACTCAACACCATATGTGGTGCCATGCTGCGTCCCGACCCTAATAGGACCGCAGCCGATGCTAACAGTACACACAGCAGCAGATCACACCCGCAGATTGGTGAAGGATCAAGGCTATACGCGGTCCCGTCTTCACCAGATCAGCAAGGCCGAAGAAACCGGCACAAAAGGTGCGTGCGCTGAACGGCTGAAGATCACCGCCTACCTGCAAAAAGATATTACGCGGGCAGAACGGTCCATCAGTGACACCCGTGCGGCGTCAATACGGTACCAACGCGCCGCCAGCATCCTGCGTGGTGGGCAATCCGTATCTGACGACCCGTTACACAAGCAATGTGCCGATCTGGCGCGGATGAATGCTGAATCCGTTCAGCATTTGGCTGACCAACTGGATCGCATCGCCAAGCAAGCGAACGACGCAGCCGAACGGGCCGCAGATCGGCTGGCCAAGGCCGACATGGACCTGCGGACGACAGCCGCACTGGCCGCGTATCTGGCCAAGCTGGCTGACCGCAATTTCAAATCCGACAAACAGACCGAACGGCTGCGACAGTCGTATCTTGCATTCAAAAGGGCTGCAGCATGAGCAACCCGTTTCGACAGACCGACCAGCAGAACCCGTACGACCTGCCCGGTGGACCGGCGTTCAACAAAGGCGCACCGCAACAGTCGGATCACGCGGTCCTGTACGACGCAGCGGCCAAGACAGCCAGCCCAGCCGGTGCCGCACTGATCGACGCCATGATGGCGCAGCTACGGGCCGAACAGACCAAGCAACAGGACGCCACGGCCCGTGTGATCGCCAAGACGATCCGGCCATTGCTGGATCGGATCGACACGCTGGAAAAGGCGTTGGATGTGAAGCGGGATAACATCGCCAAGTCGGTCCAAGCCGAGATTGACGGATTTATGGGCCAGACGGATGACGACGCACCGCTGGACGAAGCCCGTCTGGATGCAATGGCGCAGGCACACTTCAAATCCATGCGCGAACGGGGGATTGGCTGATGGCACAGGCACCAATGGACGTGCAACGCGTCATGACCGAACTGCCCCGCCAGATCAAACGCACCCGCGCCAGGATGGTGGGCGAACTGCTGATGGAAGGCAAAAGCACATCTGAGGCCAAACGGATCAGCGACCAGACGCACAAGCGGGTGTACAAAAACTGGCTGCGTGAATTTGCGGATGAACACTACCACCGGCCCGGTCTGGTGGACGCCGCCGAACGAACTTTGAAACGCGAAGGAGTCCTGTGATGAATGCAGCACACGCGAATACCCGCCGCCACGACAGCGACGACAAAGCGGCCCAAATTCTGATGCAAGAGACCAAGGCCGCAGCGTTTGACGATGCACTGGCCGTGGCCAAAGAAGCACCGAAGATCGCCCGCGAACATGCGGCCCTGAAAGCCGAAAACGCGGCCCTGAAGGCGCAGGCGGATCGCCCGGTCCATGTGACGGTCAGGCAGCCCGCACCAGCCGTGACCAAAGGCACCCAGCCCATCGACCCGGTGCTGGCCGTTGGGTCCGCTGCGGTGGCTGAATTTCTGCGGTTTACCCGTCAGGTGCCGGTTGCTGACACGATGGAAAAACTGCATCCCGGCGACCGGGGCAAACTGAGACGCACAGCGGCCAAATCCCTGCTGGTCAAATCATCCACCAACCCGGCTGAAACGGCAAACGGGCAATGGGCCGCTGATCTGGTTAACAGCGATCACAAGGGCTGGGTCAGCGGATTGGAAACCGTGTCGATCTACGGCGCGATTGTGGCGGCTGGTGGCCGACCGCTGCCGATGGGCGATAACCAGAATATCAACTACGCGATGCGCGGTGCCACCGACAATGGATCAATGGCCGCGTCTTTCGTTGGTGAGAAAGCCACGATCCCGGTCAAACAGGGAATGTTTGCAAGCCAGATGTTCGGTCGGAAAAAGGCCGGTTTGATCACGGTGGCCAGCAACGAACTTTGGTCCACTGCGGTCGAAGATTTGCGCACGATCCTGCTGGAAATGATCACCGAAGATACCGGCGTGATGCTGGACAGTGTGATCCTTGATCCGACGTTGGCGGCACAGGCGAACATCCGCCCTGCAAGCCCGTGGTTCAACGCACCGAACCAAGCGTCAGGTGGTACCGATCTGGATTCCATCTTGGCTGATATTGCTTGGCTGGTCGCGCAAATCGACCGCCCGCAGAACCCGCTGCTGATCATCGGCACCGCACGCGAACTGCGGCTGAAGGTGGTGCGCGATCAATTCGGCTGGGTGTTCCGTGACGAAATGGACCGGGGAACGATCCTTGGCATTCCGTACGTGGCAAGCGTCAGCGTGCCGACCGATCAGGTCTATATCATCGACGCGCGGGATTTCGTCCACTGGACGCCACCGGTCGAAATCGACATGAGCCAGACCGCGACCCTTGCGATGGCCGACGATGACGGAACCGACCCGACGATGGCCGCAACCAACGCGATCACCGATCCGGGTTCGATCCATGTGTCTGATGCGGCTGGTACCACACCGCCAACGCAAGTGCGCGGCATGTACCAGACCGACAGCACCGCACTGCGCGTGATCCAACCGATTGAATGGGGAACGATCCGCAGCGGTCGCACGGCGTATCTGAACACGGTGGCTTGGTAAGATGTTCGAACCAACCAACGCCCCGAACCTGTTGCTGGCCATTGATCGTGATGGCCAGCACCGGCTGTGCGCAGCCGTACAGGATCGCAGAACCCGTCAGGTGATCGCCACAGCCGTGGAACGTACCGTCACGTTGCACAAGCCGCGTACGGACGTTCTGGCCGATCAGGTGGCACTGGCTCTGGCCCCGTTCATGGCCCGATTGGATAGCGAAGGAGTTGCAGCATGTTTGTTACAGACCCGAACGGGCTGAAGGGCATCCGCCAAAGCCGGTACGATGCCGGTTTGATGACCAACGATTACAACAAAACCCCAACACCGCCCGACAACGACAAGCTGTTCACGCCCTCGCACGAACGGACAACCCGAAAGGACTCGGACGATGGACAGTGATCTGACACAGAGAGGAAGGAGCCTAAAGGATGCCCTTTGATATTTCGAAACCTAAGCGCAAACCTGAAGACCTGAAGAAACTGGTGCGGGTCGGGTTGATCAACAAAATGGTCAAGATTTTGGGCCGAGAACCTGACGAACGCGAACTGGCACTGCTGGACAACGCGCTGAAGGATTGGGAACCGCCCCAATGAACAAACTAAGTCGGTTGCATTTCATCACCTGGTGAAAGCACTTGCTCAAAACTCTACTGCGATGGCATGGCTTAGCTGGCGGTAGTGTCTTCGAGCCGACTCGCACAGCCTAGGGCGTGAGTTGGGCGGGCGTCATCAGTCATAGTTGAAACTTCCTACTGTGGATTGATTGCCTTAGTAGATCAAACATGTGTACGGAGTTAACCACACTTCGGACATTCGCTGCATCAGCAACCTTCTTGGTCCATTGCGCCCATTTAAACAGCGCGTCAGAACCAACTCAGGCGAAGTCCAATTGCCTCTCGGCCGGAAAATGAGTCGGCATGTTGACAAAAACACTCTGGCTATAAGATCAACCGCATGATTTAAAACGCTTATTCAATCTCGAAATAACTAAAAATCGGAACCTCTATGCTTATCGGAAAGAACTTCGACGATATAGACGCAACAACAGTTCAGACTCTCATCGAAGCAGGAGCTACCGAATCCATCTACTTAGAATTCAAGAGAGATACATACGGAGGCACAGACGCCGATAAGAGGGAGTTCTTAAAGGACGTAAGCGCCTTTTCGAACTGCTTGGGCGGTCACATGATCATTGGTGTCAGGGAAGAAGATGGCGCAGCGGCAAGCGTATCCCCGATCAAAGGTGTAGACATAGATGCAGAGCTACTTCGCCTTGATGGCATTATCCGTACTGCTATTGAGCCGAAACTCGTAGGTTTTCTCATGAAGAGCATCGAAGTCGATGATGGGCACGTAATAGCAATCCAAATACCTCGAAGTTACAATCCTCCTCACCGTGTAATTTTCAAAAATTGGAACCGTTTCTTTTCAAGGAATGCTGCTGGCACTTATGAGTTGTCACTTGAAGAACTGCGGATGCAGTTTGGTGAGCAACGGACGATAGAAGAGCGGGCAAAATCATTTTGCAATGAACGTTTCCTAAGGATTGAAGCGAACGATGGCATGGTTCCTAATCCTGCTACAGATAGCGCTATGGTTATGCATCTAATTCCTTTGTCAGATTTTGGTGCAGACCGCCGAATTGATATGGCAACTTTGAAAGAGCATTCATCGTGCTTTAGACCGATTGGTACATATGGATCATCCGGGCGGTTCAACCTTGAGGGGTTTAGAGTTGATAGCGGAGGAAGTGTTTGCACTGGCTATACACAGATATTTCGAAACGGCTCTGTTGAAGCCGTAAGTTTTGATTCAATCTCTAGCCGTAATTCAGAGCGTCTGATACCTTCTATGGCACTGCCCACTTACCTCACAAATTCTTTGAACTCATATATGGAGGGCATGAGGAAAATTGATGCCTCGCCACCCTTTCTGATAAAAATTTCGTTTTCTAATATGGCTGGTGTTGGATTAGCGGTCGATCCTTCAAGAGCGTTCGAGATGACGCATGAATACGAACGTGATACTCTGTCTTTACCTCCATCTTTGATCTCAGAATATGAAAATTCCGACAACTATGAACCCGTTGTAGCCGAGCAGATGGATTTTCTCTGGAATGCTTATGGATATGAAAGATGCTTCTATTATGACGAAGCCGGTAAGTGGATTGCCAAATAGTGCGCAAGACAGTGTTTATAATAGTCGCCATTTGCGCGGAAGCCGGTGCATGTCAGCCTTCTTGCAGATTGTTGTTGGCATATTCTTGCGACAATGCGTCAATCTTGCCTATCAGTACTGAAGCTAGAGCTATGTACTCCTGTGCTTGTTCAGGCGTGGCGACGTAAGTTTCACCGTGGGTGACCTTGTTTCGGAGAAGTCTTAAATCTCGGAAAATCTTGATTTCCCGCTTGTTGAGCACTCCGGAGGAGTCAAGCAACTTCTCAATTAGTCGGTATGGTGCAGCAACTTTGTAGTCTACGCGAGTACCGCGTGCCTTGATGAGTGCTTTAGATGATTGTTCAATTTGACGAAACGCCTCGACAATTGCGGCGTTTGGCGAAATCTCCGATATCTGTAGTAAGTCTTGTTCGAAATCTTGGGCAACCTCTTCATCTTGAATGTCGCCAAGATCGCTGCCCTTAATTTCGTGTTCAATTTTCTCCAAGCCACGGTCAAATTCAGCTTCCAGTTCTTTGTATTTGATCCGTTGTAGGCGAGGAATTGCCTCCACAAGCTGCTCTTTGAACAACACCAAAGCGACAATGGCCACTGTCGGCCATGCCAAGGATGATGCAATCGACGAAAAAAATTCTAGCCAAGTCATAGTGTTAAACTCAATTTTTTTATCGCTTTTACCGCAGTGATGCTGATGTTCGCAATGAGAAAGAGTCTACTCTATAGATCGCCAACGTACACTTTTCTCGCCCCACAAAGGACTAGTCAGAAGGGGGCAATCCGAAGGCCGCAACCGCAGCAGTTATCTAGAACGGTAATGGCAACAGGGTTCAAACTGCTCTCAATCGGCATAGGCCAACCTAGCAATTCCCAGCTCGAACAATCCTCGCCCTCGCTTCCGGCGTTTCCAAACGGTTGTATCGGCCACCTGAGTACCGGCGGCAGTCCAGCGCATGTCCGGCAGCGATTGAGGCCGCGCCTACGTCTTCCCCATCTACGTAGCAAACACCCACCCAGCGGTCGTAGGTGCGTTCACCGTTCAGTTTGCAGGTGACGGTCTCGCCGCGCAGATGATCCGTCATCCACTGCTTTGCAGCTTTCCCGGCGCTTGTACTTAATTCCGGCCCATCTACGCCGTTCAGCCTTACCGGAACGCCCTGAACGACGATGGTGTCTACGTCTCGGACTCTGGCGATACCTTCCACTGTGCGCAGGTCGGATTGTTCCGGACCGAAGCTAGTCAGAAAGACCGCGACACCGATTAGCGCGGCTATCCAGGCTACAACCGACCACTTTGGTGATAGTGAACGCGGCAACTTGAGCCACGATCTGCGGCGTAACGGAATGACGTTACCTGTATAACGGTGGGCAGAAAAAAAGTGACGTGCAGAGCCGATCAGCGAAATGACCAGAATGAGACCGATGACAGCCGCAAGTATCAGAGCGGGGTTCTCAAAATCGGGCAAAACGGTTTCTCGGCTTCTTGTTCATCTGAAAAATGCCATCACCTGGTAGTATACATAACGAAATCTGCATGTTTTTTTGGAGCGAAGTCAAATTCCGTTAACTCTCGGTTTTTTTGGCAGAAATTCGCAAGAAAGTTTTGGGTTCTCTTCCTAGCTCTGATTTGAAGGAAAGGAGAACTAAGCGATGAAGATCAAGAAGACAATTCCAGTTTTGGGCGTGTGTGGGACTCTGTTCACATCTGCCTGCGCACAACAGCCGGGGTCAATAACTCCAGTTTCTATGGGCGACACTTACAGTGAAGTATCGTGTTCCCGCGCCGCAAACCTGTACAAACAGGAGTCGGCAAAAGTTCCAACATTGGTGGCCGCACAGAAGAATGCCGTAACGGGCGATGCGTTGGGCGTTTTCTTGATTGGTGTGCCGGTCTCAAGCCTCTCCGGCGCCGACTTGGAAGGCGAAATTGCCGCTACAAAAGGAAAGCTAATCGCTTTGGCCGGTCGCCTTGAAGCATGCGGTACGTCGCCTGCTGCCGTGGCGTGGGGTTAAGCAGCGTATCACCGGAATTTACAAACCGGAACATGACCCGCTCATCCACAACCGGTGAAGGGAAATCAAAGAAAAAGTAACAGATGCAAGGTACGAACGTTTTGAAACCAACAGCACATAGATTTACCCGTAAGCCGTTTGCGTGGACCGTCGATGTGGAGGGGATCGGTACTGTGCCGGTCTTTCACAAGCGTCACCGCATTGGAATGCGCTATCACCACATCGCTAAAGACGCGGCCCGGTTCGGCACGCAGATGGATGCGCTGGAGGCCACTGGCTGCATGATATTGCAATTGGATGAGTCCGACGACGATCTGAAGTGTCTTGGCTACGTTGGCGGGGCCAGCTCAACCGCAGCCCGAGCGACCGTGTTCACCGTGGGCAACGCTATGATCGACCGTGATGCGCTGGCTGTGAGTTTCAATGTAGTCGGCTTGGTTGGCTGAAAAAAACGAAACGCGAAGAATGACCAAGAGTATTCAAGTCGGTGATTTGGTTCGTAACATCAAACCCTGCGGTCGTGGTATACCGCACGCGGTTCAGCGCGTCGAACGTATAAGCGGGCGGTATGCATGGGTCAGACGGTTCAACACAAACGGAATGTTGGCAAAAGTTCTGTTGGAGAACTTAGAACTGGCTGGTTGAACAGCGTACTCAAATGCAGGTGAACGCAAATTGGAACAGTTTGATCCAACCAGTGTAGCGACCCGTAACACACTTGCCCCATTTAGTCTGGGCAGTCCCATGGTCAGACTAAATCCCCGCGTTGCCTATCATCCCAGATTAAGGTGACGCGGGGAACTTTGATCCGACCCACGATCCGTGCCGTAACATTTTTACCCCGAAACTAACGCCCGCGTTGTTCAACTGGTTTCCCTCCGAACAATGCGGGTTTTTTGGGGATGAGGGGGTAACGAGTTTTCTGTCACCAGTGGCCGACCGGACCTTTTAATTCTGGTTCGGTCGGCAAGGTGTGTTCTGGCGGTTCCACTCCGTGCTTTTCCAGCCATTCAAAGATCGCGGCCCAATCGTCTTGCAACGACGGTGCACTGCGATACTCGCGCAACTGTTCCAGCCGACATTTCAGGTCAAAGGGAATCGTTCGCGGCCATTTTTTCATGACGCGATGTTCCTTTTTTGTTCACCTGCATGTCAATCGATATTATTACCAAGGTGGTCAATGAGGGGTTGGCAAATTACTCTTTTCAAACTAGGGCTTAGCCAATTCAACAGGTGATGAAGTCATGATGGCTTTTTTTGAGAAATTCAAAACCCTAATGGGAGTTTGGAATTGGGAATTTGCACGTACGCTTGGCGAACTCACAATTCTTACAAGAGCATCATACTTCATGTTGCTTTTTGTTCCCTTTCTCGCCGCTTTGTGGCCAACCGCACGTGGAGCCATTTCATCTTACAACGAGTACTTTGTTCTTCGGCGCATTGAAGTGGAACAAGCGATTGCGCTTAATCCAAACATATCAGTGGAAATGTTGCTTTCCGCAGAAACCGGACTTCAAAAGGTCGATCCCAATTTGCCGTTAGTATGGGCCTTGGCATTTCTTGCCTCGCTTTTTGCGGTTCTGGCTAACCTAGCTTACCAGGTTCGTGCGCCCAAACTTGTCAAACAAATGTCGAAGGAAAAGTATGTTAACGAAATAAACAAGGATTTCTTGGAGAGTCCAACAGAAGACCAAATAGACTGGGCTTTCAATTGGACCTTGAGGTTGAAAGCCGCGAGGGAGGGAAAATCTCTTTCATACGAAGGTACGCATCTTGCACTGAGCAACGTTTTTGTAGCGTGGAAGAAGGCTTCGAAACCTTTTCATGAGCAGATGAAAGACGATCGAGCTAAATTTGAAAATGTGCAACTAGTACACCGTGGCGCCAGTGCCGCATATGAGTATGCGGCGCAGGAAAATCCATGGTCAATTCTACTCGCGTCCTTTCTCTATATATTATCCGTTTTGCTGATCTTGACGATTATTTGGACGCAATCCGTTTCGGTACTCAGAGCGGCAGGGTTAATTCCGTACTAAATCTAGCCGTGAGACTTGCGCCCCACTTGATGCCGATGTGAAGCTGTTGCTAGTGTGAGTCATGACGGACACTGTAACCAGTGTCCGCCTGCTCGATTTAGTTTTGTGCTGTTGGATCAGCACGACTTGGGTCGTTGCGCTGCTACTTGTTCGAACCTGTTCGCAGCGTGACGACCAATCCTGCAATCGAAGCTATAGTTCCTAAAATGGTAATAACGTCGATCAGGTCGAGAGCGACAATGCTCATGGCATACATGCTGCCTCGCCCACCCACGTGATGCAAACTGTATGTTTTCTGGGGATAAGTCGTGGATAAATGAACTGCACCGCTACAAAACGGGGCAATCTGTCCCGTAAAAAACGTTATTAAAACAAGGGGCGGGGCAGGTTGCCCCTAGAATCACTCAAGTACCAGCATTTTTCCACAGGGACCCTTCAAATTTTCTTTCTTCCGATTGGTTTTGGGGAGCTGATACGAAGCGGGCCAAGCGTATAACCTGACCCGCATACGATCCGTCACCGATCCTCTAGAAATAGCAGCCGTTCCCAAAGGCACATGATTTCGCGTTTCTGTCGCATCCTGCGGGCGCGGTTGTACACCCTTGCGACACCGCGCGACGTTGCTGCGGCCTGATGGTTCAGCAGTCGATCCACGTCGTTTTCATCCGCGCCATAGTCACACAGATGCGATGCGAACGACCGGCGAATGTCCCTGATCTGGAACTGACGAACCGGGACGTACGCGTCCTGAAACCAGCGTTTTTTGACATGCGCCATCGTGGCGAAATCCGCGAACTGGTTCGGCATCATTCCGGCCAGAACAAACGCCCGTGGTGCCAGCGGTATGGCGTGTGTCGTACCGTTTTTGGTGTTGGGTATGATCATGGTCTGACCGTCCACCCGCTCTGGGCAGAACTGGCGCAGATCGCCTGACCGTTGCCCGGTCAGGATCAGCAGCCGCAGGAATTGCGACCATGCCGCGCCCTGATAATCCGCTGTGCTGTAGAGCAACCGAAGCTGGTCCAGCGATAGCACTTGATCACGCGGCGATTCCTTGGCACCCATCAGTGTCGGGTCCAGATCAGCCCAACCCTGCGAACGACAGTACCGCCAGAAGTGCGTGCAGGCGGATCGATACCGGTTGCGCGTGCTGGTTTTCCACCGTGACAAGGCGTTTGTCAGGTCGGGATTCGTGATCTGGTGAATCGGCTTACTTTGGAAATCCTGAAGTAACCGCTGCAATTGCAGCAGCCGTTCGTTACCGTGCTTCAGGCTGTCCAGATGGTCGGTCGTATATCGTGCGAGTGCATCGCGTATCAGCATGGGTGTTCCCCTAAATCCGTGAACATCGCCCTGCTGACAACCGTCAGGGTCATTTTCCGCAGCCGTATCAGACGGTTGCGGTAATGGAGGCGAGTACCGGAATCGAACCGGTGTACACGGATTTGCAATCCGCTGCGTCACCACTCCGCCAACTCGCCTTTTCAAGTAAAATCAAATACTTGCCGTGGTGTGCGTGGGGTTTTAGCAGCTTTCCCAAGGGGCGTCCAGAGGATTGCGCGCATTTTTGACGACCAGATTGAAATTTGCCGAAGCCCGCAACCGCAAACGCACAGGTGCAAGGGGGTTGCGTCAACAGGGCCGTTGCTGGGCGTTTCAGGATGTGGCAAAAGCCGGGTAACTTTGGGAATGACTCGAGAGATCCTATGACAGATTTCGCTGCCCGGCGCCGCACTATGGTTGATACGCAAATCCGGCCTTCGGATGTTACTAAGTTCCCGATCATTGAGGCGATGTTGAACGTCCCGCGCGAAAACTTCGTGCCTGACGCACAGCGTGAGGCCGCCTATGCCGACAGTGTGATCGATCTGGGCAACGGGCGCTGTATGCTCGAACCGAGAACGCTTGCTAAAATGCTGGATGCGCTCAACATTTCGAACGACGAGATGATTCTCGATATCGGTCCGGCGACGGGGTATTCCACTGCGGTTGCCGCGCGTATGGCGCAGTTGGTTGTTGGTGTGGAAAGCGACGACTCGCTGGCGTCCGAGGCGCAAAGCCTATTGGCTGAGGCCGATGTGGACAATGCCATTATCCACGTCGGTCCTTTGGAGCAGGGTGCGGCTGAGCACGGCCCTTACGATGCGATCATGGTGCAGGGCGGTGTTGAACGGATTCCCGACGCCCTGTTGGATCAGCTCAAGGAACATGGCCGGATTGCATGCCTGTTTGTTGAAGGCAATCTTGGAACTGTGCGGATCGGTCGAAAGACCGGAGGCCGGGTCAGCTGGAGGGATGCCTTCAACGCCAGTGCACCGATACTAGAGAGCTTTTCGGCGGAGTGTGCATTTTCGCTATAGTTCGCCGATAGATTCTGCTGGCGCCTTGATTAGTTGAAAAGAAGACCGCAAACTGCCTTCAGGGCAGTGTAATTTCGTTTGAGAGGATTTCGGTATGCGTGGTTCAGCGACAGGCAAGCTGGTCAGGGCATTCGCAGTGACCGCAGGACTTGCCATCAGCGTTATGCCAGGGCGTCCGGCGTGGGCTGATAACATAACAGACGCCTTCATCGGTGCATATAATACAAGCGGTCTGCTGGAGCAGAATCGGGCGCTTTTGCGGGCTGCGGATGAAGATGTGGCTATTGCGCTTTCAGCGTTGCGGCCAATCGTCAACTGGGCCGTGCAGGTAAGTCAAGACTACACCCGGTCGCGGGTCAATAACGTAGTCACGACGAACGAGCCGTCTAGGTTTTTTACCGGATTAACGCTTAGCCAATTAGTATATGATGGTGGGGCTTCGATTCTGGGCAAGCAATCTGCTCAGGAAACTGTTTTGGCGACCCGGCAAACCCTGATTGACATTGAACAAGAGGTCCTAATCCGTGCCGCGCGAGCGTATCTAAGCGTCTTGGAGCAGGAAGAAACAGTTGAAATTCGGCAGAATAACGTGAACGTTTCTGCGGAAGAACTCCGCGCTTCAAATGATCGGTTTGAAGTTGGCGAAGTCACCCGCACCGACGTGGCTTTGTCCGAAGCACAGCTAGCCAGTTCACAAGCGGATCTTGCGGTCGCTCGAGGCCAGTTGAGCATCGCTCAAGCCGAATACGTCAATGCGGTAGGCAACGCACCGGGTCGAACAGCGGGTCAGCCGAACCTGCCCAACCTGCCGCGTTCGGAGGCGGAAGCCGTTAGTTTGGCGCAACGCAACCATCCCGCGATTCTCTCAGCGCAGCATCAGGTTCGCGCGAGGGATCTAATCGTGGAGCAACAAAGGGCTAACTTGGGTCCGAATGTGTCGCTTGACGCTGATGCAGGTGTTACTGAACGCTATGATAACAGCGATTATGTCAACGATGCGAGCATCTCGTTGACTTTCCGGCAGCCGATCTATGCCGGTGGTCGCTTGGCAGCAAATGTACGGCGTGCGATGGCGGTACGTGATGCCGACCGCGCGAACCTACTAAACGTGCAGAAGAACATCACTCAAGGTGTCACTGACCGCTACGCAGCGTTTCAGGCGGCCAGCGCAAGCTTGAGAGCATCAACAGAACAAGTTCGTGCGTCACAGGTCGCTTTTGACGGGATCAGGGAAGAAGCCACCTTGGGTGCACGAACAACTCTAGATGTTCTGAACGCTCAGCAAGATCTTCTGGACGCGCAACTCACAGAAGTGAGATCCCGAACTGAACGGACTCGAGCAGCGTACGAACTGTTGCAGGCTCAGGGTCTGCTGACGGCTGAACGTCTGGGTTTGGCGGTGCAGATCTACGATCCGACCTTGTATTACAACCTGGTTAAAAAAGCGCCAGCACGGGTCAGCAAACAGAGCAAAGATCTGGATCGCGTCCTCAAAGCGTTGCGTCGGGACTGATCGACCATACTATTTGTTGTGAGGTTGAGATTGTTTGGCTACACTCGATCCAAGGATAGAGCGGTAGAGAACAATGACTGATAACGTCGTAAAAGCAGGGATCGAAGACGTTCTGTCTTCGGTCAAACGTCTGGTAAGCGAAGACAACCGCGATAAATCCGTCTCGGATCAACAGGGTGCTACGCGAAAGCCGGGGCGTTTGGTGCTGACGGACGCGCTGCGCATCAGCAAACCTGCTCAGCCCGAGATCATGCCCGCCAAGCCGTCTGCTGATGTTGCCGACTCGGCCAAGCCGATGCTGCTGCGTGCCTGCGACATCGTCAGGGCAGGTGATCCTGCCAACACTGCGGATGACGCGACCGAGGGACATTCCGCGGCAACCGGCTCAGCCGATGATCCCGCGATCAGTCTGAGTGCCAAGATCGAAGCGCTGGAAGCGGCGATTGCGCAAACCGAGGATCAATGGGAGCCGGATGGCGACAGCGCAGACGCCTATTCCGGCACACCGACGCATTCCCTGCCGTGGAACGTCGAAGAGGAGTTTGCGGCCGCAAGGACCGTCGTTCTGACTGATCAGGAAGATACGGACGATCCGCAGCCCGAGTCCGCTTCAGTACAAAACGCAGAGTTCATCCGGGCGGGACGACCGGCTGAATCCGATCGTGCCACTGAAGTCGTTGAAAACGTTTCGGCAACGGATTGGGATGAAGAAACATTGCGTGAGCTGATCGCGGAAGTTGTCCGCCAGGAGTTGCAAGGCGCGATGGGCGAGCGGATCACGCGAAACGTGCGCAAAATGGTGCGGCGGGAAATCGCGCGCGCGCTCGCCGCGAAAGATCTGGGATAAGATTCAACCGCGCTGTGGTGGCTGGGCCAGGCTCAGCATCCGGTCAAGATTCATGTGGCGCTCCAGATGATCGGCCAGATCATCCAGCGCCTGCTCTACACCGTCTTCGTAGGCAATGTCCGACGTCACGCCCAGCGTTGACAAATAACGGGCACGAAATGCGTCTGACGAGAAAATTCCATGCAGATAGCTGCCCTTGACCCGACCGTTGCTGCTGGCGGCGCCTTCTGGTCTGCCTTCGACCTCAAGCCATGCGCGGGCGCGGTCCGGGCCGTCGGTATGGCCCATGTGGATTTCGTATCCGCTGACCGGTTCTCGGTCTGGCAGGGCATGGGCGGAACGCAGGATGACCTGTTTCTGCCCGCCCATTACGGTATCGACGTTCAGCAACCCCAATCCATCAACTTTGCCCGGCCGGCCGTCCACGCCATCAGGATCGGAAATGGTCTTGCCCAGCATCTGATAGCCGCCGCACAACCCAAGGACATGTCCACCGCGGCGAACATGTGCATACAGGTCGATATCCCAGCCCTGTGCACGAAAATAGCTCAGATCTCCGATCGTGGACTTGCTGCCGGGAAGCAGAACCAGATCCGCATCGCCGGGCAGGGGACGTCCGCCTGGAATGACCTCGACGCTCACGCCGGGCTCGGCGGACAACGGATCGAGATCGTCGAAATTGGCCATACGCTCCAGTTGGGGCACAACGACCTTGCACACGCCGCCGGTATGGGAACGGATGTCCATCATGTCTTCGGCCGGCAGTTTCCAGGCGTCGTGAAACCAGGGCACGACCCCAAGGCAGGGCCAGCCTGTTCGGGCCGAGATGTCATCACGCCCTTCGTCAAACAGGGACACGTCGCCCTTGAAGCGGTTGATGGCAAAACCCCTGATCTGCGCCACGTCGCCTTCGTCCAGAACGGCCTGAGTACCGACGATCTGCGCAATCACTCCGCCACGATGAATGTCCCCGACCAGTACAACAGGGATGTCCGCTGCACGGGCAAATCCCATATTGGCGATGTCACCTTTGCGCAGATTGGTCTCAGCCGGGCTGCCAGCGCCCTCGATCAGAACCAGATCAGCGTCGGCGCAAAGCCTGTCAAAGCTTTCCAGCGCTGCGCCCAGCAGCTTGGATTTGTCCTTGCGATAGTCACCGGCCTTCATCGTGCCAGCGCGCTGCCCCTGAACGATAATCTGCGCGCCGGTATCCGTCTCGGGTTTGAGCAGAATAGGGTTCATGTCCGTGTGTGTTGCCCGCTTTGCCGCACGGGCCTGAAGGGCTTGTGCGCGGCCAATTTCGCCACCGTTTTCGGTGACGGCTGCATTGTTCGACATGTTTTGTGGTTTGAACGGCGCGACCCGAAGGCCCCGGCGCGTGTAGGCGCGTGCCAGCCCCGCCACCAGAACCGATTTTCCGACATTGCTGCCGGTCCCTTGAATCATGATGGCGCGAACCATGCCTTGTCTCCTATAAGTCTGGGCGCAGATGATCTGATTTGAGCCGAAAGGGAAAGCCCCGGATGAATACGCCTGCGCATCTTTTGATCGGGGCTGCCGTGTTTGCCCGGCCGCCGCAAGGACGTATCCTCTGGGCTGCGCTGCTGGGAGCGTTATTGCCGGATCTGTCCCTGTATGTCATGGCGGGCGTGTCCCTGTTTGTTCTGAGCATCCCTGAGCAGGTGGTCTTCGGGCAGCTTTACTTTTCCCCGGCGTGGCAGACCGTATTCGCCATAGACAATTCCTTTATCCTCTGGGGGCTGGCATTCCTGCTGGCAGTCTGGAGAGGTTGGCACGTTCTGGCTGTCGGTGCAGCGGCGGGTCTGTTGCATCTAGCGACAGATTTCCTGCTTCATGCGGGCGACGGACGGCCACAGTTCTGGCCCATCAGCGACTGGGTGTTCAGCAGCCCTGTCAGCTATTGGGACAGCGACTATCATGCTTTGTGGGTGGCTCCGGTGTCAGCCTTTGTCTGTCTGGCCGCATATGTTCTGCTTTGGCAGCGTGGATTGCCGGTCTGGGGCAAAGCCCTGTTCGCGACCATGCTGGCAGCTGAATTCTGGGTGGTGCGGCAATGGCTGTTGTTCTTTTGAGCCATTGGCTTCTTACCTGACGATCAGGCATAGAAAAACGCGCTCTGATAGGCAGAGCGCGTTTGTTCAATCCAAATCTACTTTGGTTCAGGCAGCTTCAGCCTGCTGTGCGGCGTTGCGACGCTCGCTTTCCTCGCGTGACAATGCGACTGAGGTGCGCACGCCACGGCCAACGAACTCCATCAGCCCGCTGACAACCCGTTCGTTCGGGTCAATGCCTGCGCAGGACAGAACTTCGCGCCCATCGCGCGAACGCGCCCAGCGGGCGATTTGTTCGGGGCCATTGCCGTATTTCTTGTCATCGGCGATAGCATCATCAAGCGCAGCCAGGACAACGGCCGCGAAAAGTTTGCGCGCACGATTGCCTTGCTCATTGTTAAAGGCAGTGCCGTCAACGAAATCTCTCATCTCGTCTTCCTTGTTGTTCTTGCTCTTGCATTTTCGGCGTGAGGGTCCTTATGACCGATTAGGTGCGATTCGGATACAGCTAATATGCATAGTTGCGTTGCGTCACTTGCATGGCTTGCTGCACCTGCAGCACTAGGTGTCGTTGTCTTGTCAGGTGTGTTCCCGCCAGATATAGGGACCGCAACTGATGCATCAACCGTTTGTGAAGGATTTATGTAATGCCCAAGATAAATGGGAACGAAATTCGCCCCGGCAATGTGCTTGAGCATAACGGTGGCCTGTGGGCAGCGGTCAAAGTTGACCATGTAAAGCCGGGCAAAGGTGGGGCTTTTGCACAGGTGGAACTGCGCAACCTGCGCAATGGCTCGAAATTGAACGAACGCTTCCGCTCGGCGGACAAGGTCGAACGCGTGCGTCTGGAGCAGAAGGATCAGCAATTCCTGTACGAATCCGACGGGATGCTGGTGTTCATGGATTCAGAAACCTACGAACAGATTGAATTACCAGCAGAATTGCTGGGTGACCGTCGTCCGTTTCTGCAAGATGGCATGACCATTGTTGTCGAATTCTACGAAAGCGAGGCGCTGAACGCGACGCTGCCGCAGAAAGTGACCTGCAAGATCGTCGAGACCGAACCGGTCGTAAAGGGCCAGACGGCGGCAAACTCGTTCAAGCCCGCGCTGCTGGACAATGGCGTGAAAGTCATGGTTCCCCCCTTCATCGGCCAGGACGAAATGATCGTCGTGAACACGGAAACGATGGAATATTCCGAACGCGCGTGACGTTTCGTCACTTTTTATAAGAGACCGGGCAGGCATTCGCCGCGCGGTCTTTTTTATGCGTTAGGGCGATAACGATACCGTGTTGGGTCGGGGCCAAACAATTCCAGCATCAGTTCATATTTGATGCGATTGGCACTGACCTGACGATAGAATGCGATCAAAAAGGCAGTGGGTCCTTGAATGCGGCTGAGCCCACTGGTGGCGGCCACCACGGTGCCCACATCCGTTTTGCCCTGCAGGACCAGATATCCCCCCAGCATCAGGATACCGACGGTGCCGGCACCGTTGATCACGCTCAGCAGGAACTTTGCCGACAGTTTCCATAGGAACATCCGCCGCCGCGTGTCGTAAATGTCATCAAACATGGTGTTGATATCCCGCTCGACGGCTTCGATATCCTCGGTCGTCAGCCGGTCGGTGGCACCGCGCAGAATGCGAACCCGTTCCGCCACGAAAGTGTTCACTTTGCGCTGCGAGACCAGAACGATGATGATTTGCGGCACGATCATTGACAACGCAATCAACCCCAGACCTGGTTGCGTGGACGAGATATAGCCGATCACACTGATCAGCGTTCCAATCTGAACGACCGGATCCGAAAAAGCTCCACCGGCAAACTTGCCCAACTCTTCGGCTTCGGCCGAAATGGCGGTGGTCATGGTGCCTTTGCGCAGGCCTTCGTCAGAATCCTTCAGGTCGGTCGAACGCCAAAGCAGGCGTTGGCGGATCAGCCGGATCATGTCTTCGCCCAAGGTTCCGGCGCGATAGCTTAGTACCCATTTCAGGGCGAGGCTCAGCAGGATGACGGCCATCATGCCGATGCCCAGCTGGATCAGTTTTTCAGTCCCGACATCGTCGGATGTCAGGTGGTTGACGATGTCGCGCTGAAACTCAAGCGGCACGGCGGCAAGGCCCGCAATTGCGACGGACAGCATGATGAGGATGATCTGCCGCCCCGCACTGGCGCGCCAGATCGCGGAATAAAGTCGAAACATGCGGGTATCCGGTTCGTCCTGTTTGCCTGCACTTTGGCAGTGCAGGACAACGGGTTCAAACTTTTCGATACAAGCTGATGCGCGGGTCGTGCCGATTTGGCAACAAGGTGGGCTCAGTCCTCCAGCCGCACCGTGGCGTCTGCGGCCTGCATCTCAGGGCCTGCGCGATCAAATCGCAGATACGCGATCCCGTTTCCGCCGGCCTGTGTGTACAATGTTCCGACAGGTTTGCCATTTGCACTGATCTCGGTCCTCACCGGGGCCGAGCCCTGGACAACGACGCGTCGCAGACCTTTGCGCAATTCGGTTTTGTGCTTCATGCGCGCGGTCACTTCCTGCCCGACATAACATCCTTTTTTGAAATCCACGCCATTCAGCGCTTCGAACCCGGATTCCAGGATGTAACTGTCCGGGGTCAGTTCAATGCCTGACTCGGGAATGCAGTGCTGGACGCGCAGTGCATCCCAGTCGGTTCCGTCATCGCCCTCGGGTTCGGGGGAGTAGTTGCGCCAGCCCATCTCCGGGTGGCGGGGATCGGGCAGGGCGGTTTCCGGCGCAGCCTTGGTGCCGCGTTGCAGGTTCAGATCGGTTCCCTCGATCGTCACATCCGCACGCAGCTTGTACATCGTCAGACGTTTGACCAGATCATCCGCAAGGTGTTCGGCCACATCCAGAAGAACTCCGTCGTCATCTCGTTTCAGGAAGAAATCCGCCAGGTACTTTCCCTGCGGAGTAAGCAGAGCGGCATAGACCAGCCCGTTGTCCAACCCCTTAATGTCGTTGGTAATCAGATCCTGCAAAAAGCTTTCGGTATCCGAGCCGGACAGGCGCAGAATGCGGCGGGTGGGCATGGCTTGGTCCTCGTCATTTCCTCAGGCCTCGTGATATAGGAAGTTCCGATGCCAAGACCAGAGGTTATCAGACGTGCCCGCGCCTATTACCGTCGTGATCCCGACCCTCAACGCTGCCGACGCTTTGCCCGAATGTCTTGGGGCTTTGATGGAAGGGGTGCATGCCGGGTTGATCCGGGAATTGATCATCAGCGATGCCTGCTCAACCGATCACACGCCGGATATTGCGGAAGAGGCCGGTGCGATGGTCGTGACCGGCCCGCCATCCCGAGGCGGCCAGTTGCGCCGAGGGTGCGCGCAGGCCAAAGGGGATTGGCTGCTGATTCTTCATGCCGATTCAGTGCTGCAAAAGGGGTGGAGCGAGACCGTCAGCGCCCACCTGCCGTCAGCCAAACCTGCCGCGTTTCAGCTGGCGTTCCGCGCGCGCGGGATCGCGCCGGCCTGGGTGGCTGGCTGGGCCAATCTGCGCAGCAGGATGCTGGGATTGCCTTACGGAGATCAGGGATTGCTGGTTCCGCGTCACACCTATCAAGCGGCAGGCGGGTTTCCCGACCAGCCGTTGATGGAAGATGTGGCTTTGGTGCGCGCGTTGCCAAAGGTAACGGTTCTGAACACACGCGCCTTTACGAGTGCGGAGCGGTATGAGCGGACGGGGTGGTTTCGGCGCGGTGCTCGGAACCTGTGGACTCTTCTGCGTTACTTTCTTGGGGCTGACCCGCAAGTTTTGGCGCAGACGTATCGTCGCTGAGCGTGGTGCGCAGCTCGACCACGGATTTCCCGAGCCGAAATGGTGCCGCAAAACTGACAAGGCATAGGGCCACGATTTGCAGAACAAGAATATGAGCATTGTCCTGCAGGTATTCCCATTCTTCTTTCAGCTTCCCGACCTGCGCGATCAGGTCATCGTAGCTCTGCGCAAGTATCAGATAGTCGCCCGCAATCGCGGGAACCTTGCGACGCATGTTGTCAATGGCGGTCTGTGTGCTTTCGTCCAGTGATGTGAAGACAAGGAACTGGTCGATGTCAAAGGCATCGGCCTTGGCGGCCATGTCACGTATTTCGTCCATTTCGTCCCTGGACTGACCCCCAACCAGGAAGTGAAGCCCCTGTAGGGGGGCCACTTCGTTCGTAACCGCGATGAACAGGGGCAGTTCCGAGTTGCTGGCGGTCGAAGCTGAAAGAAATTCAACCTTTTCGCATAAAACGGCGGTATCCGGATCAAAGGCCGGATCACAGAACCGCAGGCGGAACCGGGCCGCATCCCTGTCAAATGCCAGCGTCGCGGCATAGGCCACGTCGATCTGCCGGTCCAGTCGCGAGCTGTCCGAGGTGTAAAGCCCGGCCAAAACAGCGACCAATGCCCCGATGCCACCCAGCACAACCCATACCAGATCAGCCAGTTTCCACGCCCGGTGCCCTGCCGGTTTGCGAAACAGAAAGGCAGTGCCGATAGAGCCGATGACAAAGAACAGGATCAGCAGGGGTAATTGATTGTCGGTCACAAAACTCATGGGTCCAATCTTAGGACCTGTGCTTCGACCTGCAACAGGGATCACGGGCAGTTGTAACGTCTTACCATATACCCATACTGGAAACAGCGCAGGGGGGACTTCGATGACCAAAGAAATCGTTCTTATCCACGGAGCATTTGCCGGACCTTGGTGCATGCAGGATTACGCGGCCTTCTTTCGGGACCGAGGTTGGTCGGTTCACGTTCCTGCCTTGCGGTACCACGACGGTGATCCGAAAGCGGACCCCGACCCGGGTCTGACCGATACTAGTGTCATGGACTACACCAACGACATCGCCGATTTTGTAAAAGGACTGGATCGCAAACCTGTCATTTTGGGGCATGCCATTGCTGGGGTGGTGGCACAGCAAGTGGCGTCTTGTGGTTTGGCCAGTGCCATCGTTTTGATCAATCCCAATGCGCCTTGGGGCACCTTGCCCGAAACCGATGATGAACGCGCTGTACCGCGCACCTTGATGGAAGGCGGCCCATTCTGGAAGCAGCCGATGCGGGTCGGGTTCGATTTGATGGCCCCGTTTGCTCTGAACAAGATGGATGAGGCGCAACAACACGCTGTTTTCGACCGATTGGGCGCAGAAAGCGGGCGCGTGATGTTTGAAATGTTCTTTTGGATGTTTGATGACCATCACGCAATCAAGGTTGATTTCGACAAGGTTGACTGCCCGGTTCTGGTGGTCTCGGGTGCCGAAGACAGGGCTGTTAACCCCGATACCTGCCGCGCACTGGCAGCGCGCTATGGGGATCGCGGAACCTTTTTGCTGGTCGAAGACCATGCGCATTTCCTGTTCATGGAGCCGGGTTGGGAAGGGCCGGCCTCGATGATCGAGACTTGGATGACAACCCAGGTGACCTGAAACGGGCTTGACAACAATCCACCCTCTGCAGACATGGCGCCAAGTGAATAGGGCAGTTGACCCTTTTGGCGCGAAACCTCTGCGGGAAAGGTCCGGACATGACCCTGTTCGTTGTCCTTATTATTCTTTCGGCTGCTTTGCTGCACGCGGTGTGGAATGCAATCGTGAAGACAGCGGCTGATCGAACCACGATGCTGGGTTTGGTCGCTCTGGGTCAAGTGCTGCCTGCGGCGGTCATGGTGATGCTGCTGCCGCTGCCAAACCCAGAGAGCTTTATTTACATCCTGCTCTCGACCGTTGTGCATTTCGGTTATTATTTCATGCTGGGTAAAGCCTATCAGCACGGTGATCTGAGTGTGGTCTACCCCATCGCCCGTGGGATTGTCCCGGCGCTGGTTTCGCTTTGGGCAATGGTCCTGGTCGGAGAAGTGCTGCCTTTTCAGGCCTGGACAGGTATCGCCCTGATTGCCGTGGGCATCCAGCTGAGCAGTTGGAAAGCTCTGCGCTCGGGCGTTGGGCGCAATGCACTGATGTTTGCGCTGGGCACCGGGTTCTGCATTTCGATCTATTCGGTCGTTGACGGGATCGGTGTTCGGCTGTCGGGCAACACGCTCAGCTATTGGGTATGGGGGGCGTTTCTGCACCTGTTCATTGCCGGGTTTGTCGGAGTTCGGAAACGTGCGACCTTAAAAGACCTGCCGGCCAAAGTATGGATGATCGGCATTCTTGGCGGGCTGGTATCGATGACAGCTTATGGTCTGGTGCTGTACGCCAAGAATTTTGCACCGCTGGGCGCGGTTTCGGCGCTGCGGGAAACTTCGGTCATCTTTGCCGCACTGATCGGGTTCGTATTCCTCAAGGAAGGGAACTGGGCGCGACGGTTGGGTGCCGCGGTGCTCATGGCCATGGGTGTCGCTCTGATCGGAATGACAGTCTGATCCGGCGGAAAAGCCTCGGGCGACAGTGATACCTCTGGCTTAGCGGCCGACCTGAAACGTGCATTGTGGCTTGCAGTTCATGGTGCCCTTGTCGCTGCTTACGCATCGCAGCAAGCGTTCCTCGTGCGTGTTGATCGTTTCTGTGACGGTGTTGTGGCCAAAGATCACGATGAAGGAATCCGGGGAAAAAGCCAGCCCCTTGTAATAGCAAAACCGTGTTTCCGTTCCGTCCGGGATCGGAGATGCCAGGCTGAGCGTCTTTTGCGCCGGGGCCTGGGTCGCCAGCATAGCAAAGGCCAGCCCATAGGTCAGTGTTTTCAGGTCGTCCTCTCGTCCTGCAAATCTGTTGTCGATCAAAAAGGGTTTGGACGCCCGGACCTCAATCATGGTTTCTTGTTTCAGCAAGTTTGAACGAGATCAACGGGTTAGGCAACGAAAATCCTACGCGCTCAGCGACAAGCCAAGGGGACGATTTTTACGGTCGGTCACTTCTGTGGTAACATGGCCGCATTGTTTAAGGAGAATTGAGAGATGTTCAGACCCTCTGTGGAAGCGATTATGGATGTCATGTCCCAAAAGGATTACGTAGTTTTCGACACCCCAACTGTCGATTGGAACCTGAACATAGTGGGCATTCGCGCCCACCCGGTTTCACCCAAGAAATTCGATGATGTCATGACGGTGTTTCACCGGTTTCTTGGCGTTTGGGATATAGCGTATTACCCGATGACGGCCGATCCCAGCGATCACTACCTGAAGAACCCGATAAACCCGGATGGGACGGCCATTCTGGCGTCGGGGCAATATCGGTCCTGCTACAAGATCGATATTCATAAACGAGGCCGGCCCGGAGGCCACAAGGCGCTGTGTCAAAGGCTGGGAAACGTTACCGTGTTTCGGGACAACAACAGGGATGGAAACCTGAACCTTGTTAATCCTCAAAGCGGGATGTTCGGCATTAATCTGCACAAGGGGCCAAACAACGGTGACGATGACACGGCGAATACGATCTATTCCGCCGGGTGTCAGGTATTCGCCGATCAGCGTCACTTTGCCGAGTTTCTGCTGAAATGCGAAGCCGGGCGCGACGCGTTTGGCAACAAGTTCACCTATACGCTGCTGGATCAGGCAGATTTCGAATAAGGCGGTGCTTTGCGAAGGTTCTGCAAGCGCCGGGGCAGGACAGGGGCTGGGGGCGTGCCCGGATCTTTAACCGGGCCTTGGCCCTAGGTCTCGACTTCGGCCTGAAGGTCTCGGAAATACCGGATGGTTGCGTGCAATCCTTCTTTCAGTTGCACTTTGGGTTCCCAGCCCAGCAGGGTGCGCGCCAGTGTGATATCGGGCTGGCGCTGTTTCGGGTCATCCTCTGGCAACTCCTTGAAACTGACAGGGGTCTCGGCCCCCACAAGGGCCTGCACTTCGCGGGCAAGTTCGTTCATCGAGAATTCGTTGGGATTGCCCAGATTGACCGGGCCGGTCACGTCCGCGCCGGTCTCCATCAGGCGGATGAACCCTTCGATCAGATCATCCACGTAACAGAAAGACCGGGTCTGCGTACCGTCGCCAAAGATCGTGATCGGCTCGCCCGTCAGGGCCTGCATAATAAAGTTCGACACGACGCGCCCATCGGCGGGGTGCATTCTGGGCCCGTAGGTGTTGAAGATTCGGGCGACCTTGATCTCCAACCCCATCTGCCGGTGATAGTCGAAGAATAAGGTCTCGGCGCAGCGCTTGCCTTCGTCATAGCAGGATCGCGGACCAACCGGGTTGACGTTGCCCCAATAATCTTCGGTCTGCGGATGAATGGTCGGGTCGCCATAGACCTCGGAGGTCGAGGCCTGAAAGATCTTGCATTTCAGCCGTTTCGCCAGACCCAGCATATTGATCGCGCCATGCACGCTGGTCTTGGTCGTCTGCACCGGATCGTGCTGATAATGCACGGGTGAGGCCGGGCAGGCGAGGTTATAGATCTCGTCGACCTCCACAAACAGAGGGAAGGTCACATCATGGCGCATGAACTCGAACCGCGGGTTGCTGTGCAGATGGTCGATATTGCGCTTGGTGCCGGTGAACAGGTTGTCGACGCACAGAACCTCATGCCCCTGATCCAGAAGCCGGTCGCACAGATGCGAGCCTAAAAACCCGGCCCCACCGGTTACGAGAACACGTTTTCGACTGTCATAAAGGCGGGCCATTGCAAATCCTTAATCGTTAAATCCAAGCCAGCTTGTCACGGGGAAGCTGGGTCTTGATCTGATTAGTAAACCGAAGGGATTTGAATTGCAGTAGATTTTGGTTTTTTGAGGGCGTGTTTGGTGTTGGTGGGTTTTCCCATCCATCCAATGCTTGATGCAAAGCATCAAGCACGCGCCCGACCCGCCCCCAAGGGCAGGCGCGTTCCGCACCCACCCTCGGGCCGAACGAGAGGTTTGTGATAACCTAGTCTAGGTGTTCGCTCCCATCTCAACGCAGGAAACTCGATGGGTAAGAGCCCCCCATCCTACCCTTGTTACGTGGCCGTTTGATGGACTTGGCTTCAGTCCCATCCTCGACATTCAAAAGAAAGTAATTTGGACCACACGTGCAAAAAGATCGCCACTTGGTATGATGATCAAAAGGTATCCCACCATGGCTAAAAAAATACAAAGAATTAGAGAGCTTCTGCGGCTTCGAACTCCCCTAATATAGTAGTCAATTACCAATGCTCTGATCATACCTTCAAAACGAGATTGTGTTTCGGTGAAGTGCACTTTATCGCCGTAGACCTTCTTTGAGCTTTCGAATTCCTTACCTCCTACGAGTATTTTGAAGTCTTCCCATTGGTCCAAATGATCTTCCCCATAAATTGAATAGGCACCTTCTTTGCAAATCTCGTCATAGATGTCCTCATAGTTCCTAAAAGTGAAGTTTCTTTTTGCAAACTCGAGGTACCCGGCTTGGTTGGTTGAGCGCGACATGACGCTTGGTCTTCGCAGCAAATAGATAGCATATGCAATGCCGACAAAAATCATTCCAAAGTAAACAAAACGCACCCGTGAACCGGGGGAAATTACGAAGGTAGTTTTTTCGTTGCCGACAAGTGTGGAAAAATCAGCGCTCTCTATGAAATAGTCGTTAAAAATAATAAGATAACCAAAAACCGGTATTAAGAAGAAACTTTTGGTCATGGGGCCATCTAACAGATAAACGAAGTTATCCCATCTAAGGTTCTTCCAACGAACTTTTCCGTCCTTGACTTTTCCATCAAACATCCAGCTCCTCCACAAACCGCGCGTTCTCCTGAATGTACTGGAACCGCAGCTCGGGTTTTTTCCCCATCAGACGCTCGACCAGATCTCCGGTCTCGCCGGGTTCGTCCTCGTCGATGGTGACCCGGATCAATTTCCGGGATTTGGGGTCCATCGTGGTCTCTTTCAGGTCCTTGGCGTCCATCTCGCCCAGACCCTTGAAGCGGGACACGTCGATCTTGCCCTTGCCGCCCAGACCTTTTTTCAGCCACTCGTCGCGCTCGGCCTCGTCCAGACAATAGACGCGTTTGGCACCCTGGGTCAGGCGGTACAAAGGCGGGCAGGCCAGGTACAGGTGACCCGCGTCAATCATCGGGCGCATCTGGGTGAAGAAGAACGTCATCAGCAAGGACGCGATATGCGCCCCGTCCACATCCGCGTCGGTCATGATGATGACCTTGTCATAGCGCAGATCGTCGAGGTTGAACTTGCTGCCCAGCCCAACGCCCAGCGCCTGCGTTAGGTCGTTGATCTCGGCATTGGTGCCCAGTTTCGAACTGGCCGCGCCCAGCACGTTGAGGATCTTGCCGCGCAAGGGCAGCAGGGCCTGCGTTTTGCGGTCGCGCCCCATTTTGGCCGAGCCGCCGGCCGAGTCGCCCTCGACGATGAATAGTTCGGTGCCTTCGCGTGTTGAACTGGAACAGTCCACCAGCTTGCCGGGAAGACGAAGTTTTTTAGTGGCGGACTTGCGTTGTGTTTCCTTCTCGGCCCGTCGGCGCAGGCGTTCTTCGGCCCGCAGGATCAGGAAGTCGAGGATCGCGCCGGCGGATTTCGTGTCGGCGGCCAGCCAGTTGTCGAAATGGTCGCGCACCGCGTTTTCCACCAGCCGCTGCGCCTCGACCGTGGCAAGGCGGTCTTTGGTCTGGCCGACGAATTCCGGTTCGCGGATGAAGCACGAGACCAGCGCGCAGCCCCCGGTCAGCAGGTCGTCGCGCGTGATCTGGGCGGCCTTCTTGTTGTTGATCAACTCGCCATAAGCCTTGATCCCCTTGAGGATCGCGGCCCAGAAACCGGCCACATGGGTGCCGCCTTCGGGGGTGGGAACGGTGTTACAATAGGACTGGATGAACCCGTCACGCGACGGTGTCCAGTTGATCGCCCATTCGACCTTGCCGGGGGTGCCGAATTTCTCGTTGAAATCGACGGTGCCCGCAAAAGGTTGCTCGGCATAGGTGGACGAGCCGTTCATCGTCTCTTTCAGGTAATCCGACAGGCCGCCGGGAAAGTGGAACGAGGCCTCGGTCGGGGTTTCACCGTCGTCGATGGCTGATTTCCAACGGATTTCCACACCCGAGAACAGGTAGGCCTTGGACCGGATCGATTTGAACAGGCGCGCCGGTTTGAACCGGTGGTGGCCAAATATTTCCTCATCCGCGTGGAAGGTTACGGTCGTGCCGCGCCGGTTGGGGGCGGCGCCGACTTTTTCCACAGGGCCCAGCGGAACACCGCGCGAGAACCGTTGTTCGAACAGCGTCTTGTCGCGCGCCACCTGTACGACCATCGAATCCGACAGCGCGTTCACCACCGAAGCGCCCACGCCGTGCAGACCACCCGAGGTCTGATACGCTTTGCCCGAGAACTTGCCGCCCGCGTGCAATGTGCACAGGATCACCTCGAGCGCGGATTTGTCCGGGAACTTGGGGTGCGGATCGATCGGGATGCCGCGCCCGTTGTCGCGTACGGTCAGGGCGTAATCGGCGTGCAGTTCCACCTCGATCCGGTTGGCATAGCCTGCCACGGCCTCGTCCATCGAGTTGTCGAGGATCTCGGCCACCATATGGTGCAAAGCGCGCTCATCCGTGCCGCCGATATACATGCCGGGTCGCTTGCGGACCGGTTCCAAACCTTCGAGCACCTCGATCGAGGAGGCGTCATAAGTTGTGGTCGCTTCTGGCGTCAACAGATCGTCGGGCATGGGTGCTGCTCTTGTTTTTGAGTTTCCCCCATTATGGCAGGTGATGTGGTCCGGGGGAAGAGGGGCGCGAGGTGTTGTGGACGGATAGAAGGCGCGGGGCCGCGGATTGCGTGGGCAATTCGTCGAACGTCACGATTGGCGGTTTTGCTTGAAACCACCGCCCCTGGCCATGGCGAGGGAAGGTTCCGTACTGCTGTTATCGATAGTTGGTCAGGGCCTGTATTTCAGGCCGCAAAATTCACGATAATCCCGTCCGATAAAACCAGCGACGCGACAAATAACGTTACGCGATCGGGTTGTAGTCAGCCTTGCTGCGTCTCCGGCTCATTGACGGAATCGCTTTAAAAATATATCGTGAAGGCAGACTCCCAAAGTATCTATCTATCAGTTCCAAGCGTTCAAGAGTTACGTTTATTTCGTAATTGGAAGGCTGCTATGGCTACGTTTCAGGACGTTCAAGCAGCAGTGCATGATATTGCTGCCCGTTTGAATGTCACCCCAGAGCTTGCTCGTGCTGCGCTGATTAACCCCGTGTTGGCGCTTGAGGAGCTTGGGTTCGAATTGGACCTGTCTGGCCGACTTGAGCTGGAGGACAGAGCGCGGTTTTCCAAGAAACAGATCGTTGAACGCAAAAGTTTGCGAAAAAAGATTTTCGCCGCGTCCGGGCATGAATTTGACCCCGGGCAGGAACACGATCTGGCTGTGGTCCTTTTCGACGAGTTGAAGCTGGTCGATGATACTTCGAAACGCCCTGACCTGTCTCCCTTGTCCTTGCCGATGCGAAAAGTGCGCTATTCCACCTCCAAAGTGAAGGTGGCCAAGGTCAAGGCATCTGAAATCGCGCGCCGGTTTCCTGGGAAAGCCAAAGGCAAATCCGTCGCCGGGCTCGATCCGAGTTTGATTGAGCCCGTGAAGATTCCCGACCCGCTGGAAGCGCTGGGCAAGGCGCACAAAATCATCTCTCCGTTACTTGCCTACCGGCAACTTGATGCATCGACACCGCGTTTTGCGACTGAGGCGCTGTATCGTGCCGTGCGAACCGGGAAACGTAGGCTGGTCAATATCACGCCCCGCGCCGTTGTCACCGGCACTGCTTGAAGACACCCGGGCGCGATTTCCTCGCGCCGTCACACCGAGGACGTCAGGATGGCAAATACAAGAGGATATGAAGTTGTCGTCGAAGCCTCGGAAGAGGTCCTGCGAAAGGTCATTCGGGGGGCGTGGAAGTCCGCGGAATGCGACGATGATCCCGGCGATGAAGGCCGCATTCCCGAATTCATGGATGTTCCCGCAGGTGAAACCTTTGGCGGTTTTGTCGTCGCTGACGGGTCTGTTCAGATTCCCGAAGACCAGTTGGACGCCAGCTTGCGTCCGGACATCACCGGTGCCGAAATTCGACTTGGTGTCCTGATCCAGATCGAAATCGAAAACCCCCCGGTTCCATCGGCGCAAATGCTGACGATGACGGCCGATCTTGCTGCGGCTGCGCCGATCGGTCTAATTCCCGGGCGTCAGGATGTGGGATGGCTGTTGGATGGCCTGCCTCGCAACCAGGTGTCCGCCACGCTGACCAGCGGCGATCCGATTGCGTCCAATATCGAGTTGTTCGCAAGTGAATTCGTGGACAAAGCCTATGAGAACGGTGGCCCCGGCGGACCGATCGATCCGGCCTTTCCCTCCATCCCCCATGTCATCGATGAGACCGAGCTGCAATTTGCCTTGGGAGCGTTGACGACGGATGTCCATGCGGAAATCTTCAACGACGCCTCGGACGCGGCGCACGATATTGAAACCACCGTGTCAGGCGGTGACATAACAATTTCGTTGCCGGTCTATCTGCGCATGTTCAACATTGTCGTTGGGCCGACGGTACAGCTTTTTTTCAATCCGCAGGACCCCATGGGGATCGAAACGCGGATCAACATCACGGCACCTTTCAATCGGGTCGGTTCGGAATTCCGCACGGATTTAAACGCGGCCATCGTTACCGTGGACGCGATCAACCCCGCCGGTCCGGAATATGGGCCAGAGGGTGACAATTACATCGACAACCGTGATCAACTGGCGGCGATCCCGTTGGTCGCGATTGACCTCGACGCCCAGATATCCAGCGAACTGGTGTCGCGGGGGCAGGAATTGGCCAGTGGGCTGGGCGAGATTTCAATTGCGGCCCCGACAGTAGCCGAGATCGAAAAATTCATCGGCGACTTTTTTCATCAGGATCTTGAGGCCCGCGATTTCGTTTACATCTGGGGGCCAGAGGCAACGGACGAAGAGTTTGAAGTCGACAGTATCACCGTCGGCGTGACAAACGAGTTTCTGGCGATCGCCTTGAACGATGATGGCGGTGGTGACGTAGGCGGGCTTGCCAATTTCATCCCTGCTGACAGGGATTTTGCAATTGCCATCAGCGCGGCCCAGGTTGAAGCATCGATTGAAACGGCGCGCATCGAAGCCGAATTGTCGGATGATGACCTTCCGAAGACCTTTACACCTGACGGGCGCGAAGTCCGGCTGACCGATCTGGACGTGAGCCTCAGGGCCGGGGCGATCAGAATATCGGGCAAGGTGACGGTCGTAGACGCGATCCTGGGCAGTATTGATGTGGATGCCGACTTTTTCAATGATGTCGGATTGCGCTGGCAGCCGAACGGTTCGCTGGGCCCAACCGGTGGGCAGCAAATGGATCACTTTGAAATCGACAGCGATGTCGATCCCGAAGAATCCGTGCTGCTTTGGGTGCTGACGGCAATCGCCGCGATATTGTCATTCGGCGCTTTCGGAATTCTGGGCGCATTGGTCGTTGTGATCGTGGCCCTTGTCGTCCGGGGAATTGCCGAAAGCATGGGCAGTGAAATCCTGTCAGATGAAGTTACCAATACGGTCACGGGTATCACCGGCTGGCCGGAGAACCTTGCCAGGATCGGGCGGGTCGAAGCGGTATTTTCGGACCCGATCGTGATTGATACCGACGGTCTTGAAATTGCCGGAGATTTCACTGTCATAAGCAGTTGCGAAGCCACGGATGTCGTCCCGGCGGATTCGGGTGGTGCACGGTCGGGTGCGGCCGCATCGGCCATGTCGCTTGCGGCTGCGAATGAACATCCTGACGCAGGGTACGAGTGGTTGCCGGGTGACGGAACACCGGCCGCGGTCTTGCCCTCAATTCAGCATGTCTATGCTGCAAGCGGTGTCTACACCGCAAAACATGCGCTGACGATCAACCAGCCGGGCGGCGCGCGCAGTCGCAGTTTCTCGCTTGTTACCGTCGAAAATGTGCCGCCGACAGTGGATGCCGGCCCTGATCTGACGGTGCAGGAGGGCGAAGAGGTCACTCTGGTCGCACGGTTCCGAGATGTCGAATACCCCGACACCCACGAGTCCATGTGGTATTTCGGTGATCACCACGCGCCCAAACCCGGCGTTATTTCTGAAACCAATGCTCCTCCTGCGGCGACAGGCACGTCGACCGTGACCCATGCCTGGTGCGACAATGGCGAATACACCGTCACGGTGCGTATTCGCGACGTCAACGGGGGCGAGGCCATCGACACCTTGCGTGTCACCGTGACCAATGTTCCGCCCGAAGTCGAAGCTGGCCCGGACCTTTATGCATATGTCTGCACACCGATCACGCTTGTCGCCGATTTCGGGGATCCCGGCTGGTGCGACACGCATACGGCCAAGTGGGATTTCGGCGATTGCAGTGAACCCCGCACGGCCCTGATCGAGGAAACGAATGAACCACCGGCAGCCGAAGGCACGGCGACCGCCTCACATATCTATGAAAACTGTGGTGACTTCCGGGCCATCTGTACCGTCATGGATGACGATGGCGCCTTTGGTCAGGATGACCTGACCGTCCGGGTCGTGCATTTGCTGAACCCTGGTTTCGAAGATGGTTTCCGTTCGCTTCCAGCGGGCAATGTCGGTCGCTTCTGGACACCCTATGCATGGCTGACCGACTTGGCAGCCTTTCATGCCGGAAAGGGAAATCCCGTTCCGCAATTGGCCCCGATCCCCGCCGATGCCTTTGACTGCGAAGGTTGCATCGTCCGGACCGGGGACAGGTCCCAAAGGGTCATCGCGCAGCGCGGCCTTCGTGTCGGCCTGTGGCAATCGCTGGGTTCGAATCCGGGGTGGGACTATGAGTTCTCATGTTGGTTCGCGAAGGAGGCCGGCGACGCAGGCGGCTATGCTCTGGGGTTGGATCCGCGCGGTGGCGATGATCCGCGGGCGCCCTGGGTGGAATGGTGGACCGGCAATCTGGACGGTGCCTGGCGGCAATTGCGGGGTCGCGTGACGGCGGAAGCCGAAGCCGTGACGGTATTTCTGGAGTTCAGCGGAGATGATCCGCGCAACGATGCGCTTGGCTATATTGATGATTGCGCTTTCATCGCGATTCAGCCGCATTGTCCGGAGCAGCCGAAGCCCGATCCGGAAGTTCCCCCGCGTGAACGTTGCATTGATTTTCGCGGCCAGAAACTGCCTTCCCGCCACCCGGTATTGAACGTCGGCGGTGTGCGGTTCCTGCCGACCAAGGGCAGCCTTCTTCAGATCATTGGCGGGTTCCAGCCGCAAGGCACACCCAAACTGTTGCTTTCCATCGCCGGTGTCTTTGCCCATCTGCCGGTCGTTGCTGATTGGGCCCGCCTCAAGCTGAGCTTTGCTGGCGGAAAGCCCATAACGATCATCGCACTTGATGCGGCGGGCAATGTCCTGACGACCCAGACAGGAACGCAGCAGCAGGGGGTACAGATTATCGAAGTTCAGGCGAGCGGTATGGTGACCCTCGCCATGCGCGCGCAGGAAGCGGCGTTGATCGAACTGTGTTTCCGGCCGGAACACCCGCGCAGTACGCCCTCGGCAGAACCTGAACCGGGGCCTGGCATTGTCGTGAATCCGCGCTTCGACCGTGCCGTCGCACCGGCCATGTTCAGTGCAGGGACGACCACGGAGGACAGAACCTTGACCGAAACCAACAGCCCTCATCCGTTCGGCCTGTCCGAGGCGGCTTGGGGCAAGCTGGACACTCAGCTGCGATCGGAATTGGCGAAGGCTGCAACAGACGGCGATGATGGGAACTCGGTGCAGGTCATATTGCGCTTGGCGCCAGACACCGAAGGCAATGCGCCCTCTTTCCGGCGCGCCGAAACGAAGGCACGCGAAGATTATTTCCGCCGACGCACACGGCCCCTGGTCGGCACCCTGGAAAGCCTGGGCGGTGTCGGGATTACCGAACTGTGGCTGATCGACAGTGTTGCCGTTGAACTTTCGCCCGGGGCCATCGCGACAATGGCCAACGATCCTTCCGTGGTGATGATCACCCATTCCACCAAACGTCAGGCCATTCCTGAAAACCCCATAAGACCATGATCTAAAGGAGCACGAAATGTCCGAGTTAAGCCGGGAACACGTTGATCGCTTCGAAAGAGCGGAACGTCGTGAAATCGAGAAGCTTCGTGCCGAGTTTGGCAGCGAGTCCATCTTGAAGATGGACAGCATTATCTTGCGCGACCTCTTGGCCAACCGAAAAGAGGCGCGCCTGAACGCCCTGCTTGGCCAAACCGAAACCGCCCAGCTTCCCCGGCATCGCGTGCTGGTCTCGCTGCGCAGCGGCAGGGCATCGCCGGATCGCCCGCCCCGTGCGTTCGACCGGCGCCAGCGCCGCCGTTCGATCATGCAACACCGACGCCATGGTGAAGACGTGGTGGGCAAAATCGCCCGAAGCTTTGAAGAGCGGGGGATTGAGGTCGAACGGTCGTTTTGGCTGACTCACAGTCTGGTTGTCCTTGCCGATGATCAGCGCCTTACGGATATCGCGGGGCGCGCCGATGTCATGAAGATGGTTCATTGCAAAAACCAGATCCTGATCGACCTGGATAACAGTCGTCCGCTGATCAATGCCGATGTCGTGGAAGCCAGCGGGATCAACGGTGCCGAAGTGGATGTTGCCGTTCTGGATACGGGCGTGGACCAGACACATCCCGAACTTGCCGGAAATTTCGGCACCCAACAGGATTTTACCGGCGAGGGGTTGGGCGACCTGAACGGGCACGGTACTCATTGTGCGGGTGTTGTCGCCAGCAATGGCGCGACGTTCCGTGGTGTCGCCACGGGGGCGGTTATCCACGACTACAAGCTGCTGGATCAGTTTGGCAGTGGGAACGCTCCAAACTGCGTTGCGGCAATCCAACAGGCCGTCGCGGACGGGATGGATGTTCTTTCCAATTCCTGGGGCTTTTCGCACAGAAACGGCAATTGGGTCGATCCGGACGGAACATGCGTTTTGTGTGTCGCCGCTGATGCGGCTTCGACCGCCGGGGTGACCTTTGTGGTGGCCGCGGGCAACGAGGGCAATGACAGTTGCGGCACCTATGACACGCGCATTCGCTGTCCGGGTATTGCGCAGAGCGTGATCACCGTCGGCGCAAGCGATGACAGCGACAACATGGCCGGTTTCTCCAGTCCCGGACCAACGCCGGATGGACGCGACAAACCGGATGTCACCGCCCCCGGCGTGGATATCGTGGCATCGCGATCGGCGACCGGCAATGACATGAATGGCGGCGCGACGGTGATAGATCCGCTTCATCTCGAGGCCAGCGGCACCTCGATGGCCTGCCCCCATGTCGCCGGGGTCGCGGCGCTGATGTTGCAGCGAAACCCGACACTGCTGCCGGCTGACATCAAGGCAGTTCTCATGGCCACCGCCGTCGATATCGGCGCACCGACCACGCAGCAGGGCGCCGGGCGTGTGGATGCTCGGGCGGCGGTCGGCTCGGTCTGATTTGGAAATTCTGAAGCGGAGGATACGAACGTGGCAGACTATGAACAGCGGATGCAGCCGGAAGAGGGTGCAAAGGCAGTCGAAAAACTGGCCGAAGATGCTTTGGCGGGTTTCAAGGCGGACGCCAAGAAGGAATATGCTGAACTGGTCAAGCAGTACGAGGGCGCCAGTGCAACGGTTGGTGTTTTTGGTATGGGGTCGGTCGAAGTTTCGGTGATGAGCGGTGAAGTTCACATCAACCCGAGCCAAAAGCGCAAAGGGAAAGGCCGGGGCGTCGGCGCGATCTCACCGGAAGCTCTCGTGGCCATTTCCGAAGGCAGGATGACCGTAATGGACGCTTTCCACCGTGGTGAGATTGTTGTTCGCGCCGAGTCCGCAGCACTGCACGAGGGCTACGACAGTTTCATCAGGAACTCTGAAGCGGCGCTCAGGTCGAAGCGTTTGCAGAAGACGCTGGCGCAGTTCCGCAAGATTGCGGATGTCTGACTGGTTGCAGGACGAACAGATCCGGGCCACGATACCCCAGGTTGAAGCATTCATGTTGGATGCTGTCGCCTCGGACCAGCCGGGTTTTGAAGAGATAGCCCACTGGCTTATCGGCGCTGGCGGGAAACGGTTGCGGCCAATTCTTCTGCTGCTTACCGCGCGAAGCCTCGCCGACACAGAAGGCCGCAAGCGCGCAATTCAGGCGGCGGCGGCTGTCGAAATGATCCATGTGGCGTCGCTCTATCATGACGACGTCATGGACCGGGCCGAACTTCGGCGTGGAGCGGAAAGCGTGAACCGTCGCTGGTCTTCGCCCATCGCCAGCTTCGCCGGAACATTCATTCTGGCCCGTGCACTAAACCTGTTGGATTCCATCAGCCCCAAAGCCTCTGAGCTGGCTGGCAAACACTGTTCCGCGCTGTGTCTGGGGCAGTTGCGCGAAGCAGAAAACGCCTACAACGCCGATTGGACCATTGAAGAGCATCTTGAAATGCTCGAGGGCAAGACGGCCGAGCTGTTTGTTCTCGCCGCATCGCTGGGGGCGATGTTGGCAGACGTAAGTGATCAGGAACGAGACGCACTGATCACCTATTCAAAGTGCCTCGGCCTTGCATTTCAGCTGCGCGACGATGTTCTGGACTACATTGCAAGCAGCACCGAGCTTGGAAAGGGGTCCGCCTCTGATCTGCGCGAAGGGGCCTATACGATGCCGGTGCTCCTGTGCCTGGGTCAGAACGGTCAGGCCGCCGATGAATTGCGGGCCAGGTTGAGGCTGGCTGAAATGCAGGATGCAGACGTTTCGCGTGCTGTGGAAATCATTCGCAATTCGGGTGCGGTTGAAGCCACGGAACAGCTGGCGCGGGACAAATCCGAGGCAGCCGTCACGGTCATCTCGGGGCTTGACGATCATGTGCTGCGCGCCTCGCTGGCAAACCTCGCCCGGCTTTCGGTCGAAAGGAGGGCCTGACATGGACGGTTACGGCCCTCTTGCCGAGGATCTGCCGCTTGCGACACCTGCGGAAGCCGCCGCCGAGACATGGGACGCCATCATTGTCGGTGCGGGGCCCGGCGGCAGCGCTGCCGCCATCGAGCTGACGCGGAGAGGTCGAAAGGTCATTCTGATCGACCGTGAGGATTTCCCTCGGGACAAAAGCTGTGGAGACGGGATCACCCGGTCCGGTATCTCTCAGCTGAAACGCCTCGGCATCCTGTCCGCGCTTACAGATCAACAGGAGGTCGAAGGCGTGCGTGTCCATATGCGCAACAGGGGCCACCGGGATTTTCGATACGAGGGCGAAGACGACTATGGGCTGGTTGTACCCCGTTTGATACTGGATGACTGTCTTTTGCGTCAGGCCCGCGCGGAAGGAGCGGCTTTCTTGCCGAAATGCCGTGCCGACGATCTGGTAACGGATGAAAGCGGGACTGTCGCAGGTGTCACCGCTCGGATGCAGGATGGCACGACAGTGGTTCTGACCGGGTACATGGTCATCGCCGCAGACGGGGCCGCGTCTCGATTGGCGAAAGCAGCGGGATTGCGGGAAACACCGGAACAAGGCTATGGCACCGCGCTTCGCGGTTATGTCGATGGCTGCGGAGACACTCCGCCACTGCTGGAAATAATGCTGCCGTTGACTGATGTTACGGACCGGTACTTGTTGCCGTCCTATGGCTGGGCATTCCCAACGGGGAAGGGAACTGCAAATGTCGGTGTCGGGCTGTTCTGCAGGGCGTTTGACACCAATGTCAGAACATTGTTCGACCAATTTCTGGACGCGCTCCGAAAGGAATATCCGGAATATTCGGGCATTCAGTTGTCCGGTACGACCTTGGGGGCACCGCTGAGGTTCGATTTCGCACCGGAACGCGCCGCCCATTCAGGTCTGTTGCTGGTAGGGGACGCCGCCGGTCTTATCAGCCCGTTTACAGGCGAAGGAATTAGCTTTGCGCTGGAATCCGGTGTGCTTGCGGCGCAAACCACTGATCGATGTCTCCGCACAGGGGCAGGCCCTTGGGTGGCGGCAGACGACTATGCGCTTTTGTTGGGGGATCGCTTTGCCGGGTACTTCACGCTCGGGAACCGCGCAAGCCGCAGATACGAGTTCATCTGGCGCGTGTTGGACGATACGTTCGAAAGCGAAAAGCCGGTCCACAACATGCTGCGCCGCGCCGTTTTGGTGCCTGAAGGCACTGGCGGTGATGTGGAAAGCGCCATGTTGGATGACGTATCGCCCCTTGTGCGAGTGCCCGAGATGCCGCTTGGGGACGACCTGCGCGATGTGGGCGCACGCCTCAATCACATCGTGCGCACCGATTGGCCGTTTCTGACGCGCATGTCCTTCGCGGGCAAGCGGGCTGACATGGTTGCGTTTCGACCTTCGCTGTTGCTTTTGCTGACGTCCTATCTGGGTGATGTTGAGGCAAAAAGGCGTCGTGCCGCGGCCACGGCGATGGAACTTGCGTATCTGGGGTTTCTTGCCCAAAGCGGCATTCGAGGGATCGAGTCTGCGGCAGTAGCAGCCGACGCCAAGGCCAATTGGGGCGACAAGCTTGGGATACTCACAGGTGATTATCTTCTGGCGAAGGCGCATGAAGTCGGCGCACGGGACTGCCCGGATCTGGTGCCATCAATCCTGAGTGCCATGGCCTCGGCCTGTGAAGGCCGGGTGTCCGAGCTTCGGACCGCATGGCAACCGGATCTGGCGGTCGAAAAGCGCATCGCGCAGATGCGGCAATGCATGGCTGCATTCTTCCGACTGCCTTGTGAACTCGGTGCGATGCTTGCCGAACAAAACGATCTGTCAGACGCCCTTCGCGACTATGGCGAGAATCTTGGCCTGGCTTACCTGCTGACCGAGGATGAACTGGCCCTGGACCGCCCCCCGGGCAGCACCCCATTTGCGTCAGACCTCTCGAGCGGCCTGTTCAGCGTGCCTGTTCTCGAGGCAGCCCAGCGGCAAACCGGGGGCGCGGCAGTCCGTGCTTTCCTCAGTCACCGCGACCCTGCGCGGTTTTTGGCAGAGCTTTCTCCGGCCGCGCGCCATATAAAGAGGCAGAAATTGCCTGAAGAATACCGCGATCAGGCAATAGCAGCGCTAAGCCCCGTGCCACGGGGCGGCGTAGCAAAATCGCTTTCGGCGCTTGCAGGTTACGCGGTAAGTCGACACGTCCCAAAACGCCGCGTGCTGTAAAAGTGCGATCCAGGTTCAGTGGTGTCCCGCTGTAGGTCAAAAGCGCAACCGTTCGCGTTGCCTTGCCCCATGCGCCGGGTGCTTCATTCGGGGGCAGGGGGGGTATGTGTGGACAGCCCATGTTTCGGGCGGACGGTTCAGGTTCCAACCCGCTGCCGTGAGCATGCCGCTTAGGACGATTTCCACCCGTGGCTCAATTTGGTTCGATAATGTCGACACAGCGCCTCGTGGATGACCGCCTCTTCCGCGGCGGTTCCCCAGTGGAGGATCCGGTTGATGGACATATGAGCGAGGCTTCCCAGAACGTCGGCCAAGCTGCTTCCCAACCGGCCATCCTGTTCTTCTCGCTGAAGGCGTCCAAGATCCGGATGAAGCCTGGCCGCACGTGCGTTCCAGCGCGATGGCCGCGAATGAATGCCTTTGCCCACCCCGAGCTCACTCAGAACAACACACGCACTTTTCCATTCCTTTCCAATAGCACGACGCGCAATCCGGCACGACGCCGGGCCGCCGCCGTAGTTTTGCGAACAGCGCTCGGAGATCGCCAGCCGAACACCTGTAGGCAATTCCAAATCTTCGAACAGGGCGTCGATACTGGCGGCTGACGCCATCCACCGTCTGGACCGGCTGATCTTCGGATCGTTGAGCACATCAAGCGCAGTGATCGAGTCGGCGCCGAATATCCTCTCGCATGCGCCGAGCCCCAGTTCTCCGCCGTAGCGCGCCGTTTCAGGCAGGTATTCGTCAACAAGAAACCTGTCCACCAATCCACCGGCCGTTTTCTGCAAGTGAACAAGCACCCGGTTCCTCAGAACTCTGTCATGATCGTTTGAAAACTTGATGCGGAGGCGCAGTTCAAGCTCCGGGTCTGCATATCTTACGAAGAACCAGTTCTCGATCAGATTGCGTTTCTGCCACAGCACCAACCTGTTCGATTGCAGTTTCAGGAACTGTTCCAGCTTCATGGCATCCCCGAAAAGCCGCAGATACAACCATGACCCAGCCTCTTCAGTGCCGTGCCCCAGCGGTTGCCATGCGGTCGGGTTGGCATCGTATTCGACAAAGGGCGTATCAACTGGCTTTGCTGGGGCATAAACCAGTTCAGAGGCCAATCGACCATGCGACGAGTCGATCCACCAATCCTTGGGCGTTGGAAGGTACTCGCAGATCGAAAGCGGCCCTTTTTTCAACGTCTTGATCAGGTTCGCAGTGGAAAAGGGGTTGTCCAGATCCCATGGCGTGGCCATGTCGCTGGCCTCATCCGTAGGGGCCACGTATCGCGGCAATTCCAGTTTTTGTCGGTTGGCTTCCAGCCAGAATTCCGCTTTGCCCGACCTGACCACCTGTGTCGGGATGCAAAGACGCCACCGTTGCGGCGCAAGGACCACATTTCCAGCACAGACCCTGGGCAGCCGGTTCCGATTGCTTTGCGATTGCCACGACCAGATCACCGACGGTTGCCGCATGTGCATGGCGATGTCGATGAGCAGAAGATAGACAGCCGGCGCCCCGGGAGGGCTTTGGTGGGCAGCGTGCAGTTGTGGAATGACCTCGACGCCTTGGCTGCCCCAGAACAGTCGGAACCGACTGCCATCGTGGCGAATCCACAGATCGTGCAGCGGAATCCTCAGTTCGGGCGGTAACCCGCTGTCGCCGAGGATCTCGATGACATACCGGGAAAGGCTGGCGCGTCTGAGGATGTTTGATGACCGGGGGTCCGTGGCGCACAGGATGTCTGCTTCGACAATTGTCGAATCCTCTTCACGCGTGGGGCTGTGTTGCATCAACGCGTCTGCGATCAACTGATTTCGCCTTGAGAAACGGCCGAAAATCGCCTTGGGCCCGCCCGGGAAAATACCTTCGGGATAGGCCGTCCAGACGGGGTTGTGCCCTACACTGCGTCCTACTTTGCTTAGAAGAACGCCATCCTGGATGGCGAAAGGGGTCTGGTCCGTGTTGCGGGCATGCAGGATCTCGATATCCTGCGCGCAAAGCACCCACTTGTGCGCGTCCCAATCGGGTTCCAGCGGAAATTCCTGAAGGTTTTGCCTAGGGGCATCACTTGACGACCCCGTACCTGTAACGAAATCCATCCGCAGCGGCATGCCGAGATATGCAAGCCCGCTTTCGGCATCCACGGCCTGACCCAGCAACACGGCGCGGTCACCGTAACGGTCAAGGAAACGCCGTTCAAATTCCAGAAAACGGTTTGGCTTTGGCACGCGAAAGCCGATCTTCTCCAAAATGTTCCATGCGTCGGTCAGTGCCTGCACCGCGCGCAGTGGTGTTCCCAACGTGCCGACGCAATGCGCATCGACATGCAGAAAATCACCTCTCCAACCCGGGGCGAAAGAGTCAGCTGTTCGCCTCAGTTGCTTTAACGCGATCATCGAAGGGGTTTCACGCGCGGCATCAAGATCATGCCCGAGCGCCGCCAAACCTCTCTTTTGGCGGGCGGTCATATCTCTTTCCAGCCGCTTCAGGGTTCTGGCCGTTGCGTCATGTCCCAGAAGTATTGGGTCTTTCCGTGGTATCAGAGCCTCGGACCGACAGAGATCCGAGATCGTCACGGCAGATTTGAAAGATCGGTCTCTAAGGGCCGTTTCCAGATCGGAAATCGGTACGGAATCGACATCAAAGATGAACTCTGCCAGATCGGAATCCGCCGCTGCAATGATCTGTTCGTGGTTCCAAGGGCCGTCGAGATCACCGTTGGTTATCCAGTGCAGAACGTCCTGTTCCCACCAGGCCGATGGATTGCACCTCACCCTTGTGCTTTGCGTTTCGGCGAGTCCGGCGGCAATATGGGACAAAAACCCACAGTCCAGATCCATATCCAGATGGTGGTCGGCCACGGTGACGATGCCCTTGCCTGCAACAGGTACTGCCGTGCCCACTGCCGCGAATGCGCCGAACGGCGTCGGGCGAAAACACATTCTGTAAACAAACCGATACAATGTGCCGAGGACTGCGGGGGAGAGGCCTTCGCCTTTCTCGAGTTCCCGCATGACCTTCGAAAAGAAACCGGGTCGTGCAATGAACAGCGACACGGCAAAGGCCGGATCGCGAATTAAATCTGAAGCACGCTTTTCCAGATCCTTTTTTCGGGTGCTTTTTGTGACTCCGCCAAGATCGTGCTGCGGTGAACGCGTACTAACACGAATTCCGAGGAACGGACGAGAGTTGTGCGGTTCTGGTCGGGACGGACAGTGTGCACTCTCTTCAACATCCAGCCCCATGAACTTCAGATATCCGAGGTAACCCGTGTCCCTTAGGGCAAGCAGTGCCAACAAAACGCCGCTCGACCCGGTCAAAAGATCCGTCGATTGAAACGTCTTCCAGCCTGCGCCGATCGCGGGAAGCCCGTCCGGGCTCAATTCCCGTTCAACGAGGGACAAAAGCCGTTCGGCGTGCTTTTCGATCAGGGGATCGACGTCCGCGTTGGGAAAAAGCGATCGAATGGCAAGGGCCATCACGACAATTCCGGCATCGCCATGGCACAGCCCGCCGTCATTGATACCTGTCTCACGAATAGGTCTGTCGACGCAGGATACCAGAACCCGCGATGCGACATCGCGTATTTCGTCCTTCATACCCACCAGCCTCGCCGCCGCGAGCGCGGTGTATATGATACCTAGATCGCCATAACACCACGCAAGACGTGACGGTACCTCCCACGCATGACTGAGCGCTGACATGCAGGGAAAGCAGGATGACAGGCCGCTGTCTGAAAACGCGCCCCGGTGCGAAAGGAGAAACAGGACCGCGTCTTTGAGGTCTTCGATGTGTCGCGGTGTGAACGCGTGCCGCCGACCCAGGCGAGCCAGAGCCAGAACGGCGCCAGGAGAACCATGCGCCAGCCCCATGTTGACGAGGTACCGCGTTGTCTTCAGGGGGCCGGTCTCGTCTTCCGGAGAGGAAAAAGGTTCTGTCCACGCAAGCCCCCGTTCTGTGCGTGCCGAGTGCCTCCAAAGCTCCTCGGCTAAACGCAGGCACAGCGACTTTCCCCCAATACGGGCCGTCCGGGATTTCGGTTCGCACAAAAATACGGATATACCCGCAAGACCGGACACGTGATCGAAATGCCCCATCCAGGGGGCTTCGAGAAGGCGTTGCGCAACCGAACGCAGGGCACGGTCAAGCGCCAGTTGCGCTTCGGGATCGTTTGGATTGGCGTCCAGAGCATGACAGGCCAGCAACCCAAGGCCGGCGCGGCCATCGAACAGTGAAACAGGGGCTCCGCGCAGGTCTCGGTCGCAAGCCCAGATGGTCGCAAGGCGACGTGACGCGGCGGATCGCACGCGATCATCCTTCAGAAACTTGTCTGCCGCCAGCAATGCCATCGCCTCTCCGGCGACGGCGCTTCCCAGTCCGATAGCATCAGTTCTGATCGGGGCCGCCACAATCGACCCTGCAATGGACTGTATTGCCGCTTCAATCCGCGTTGATGAAATAGACATTGAACAAAATAAATTCTCCACCACGCGAGACTTACCATTCAGCAAGCGTTTGGATGGCACCCTTTGCTGCTGGCACGGATGCTGCACCAATTCTTGCAGCAATTTTTGGCCCAGCTGAACGTGCGGCGCGTCGGGGCCCCAACGCTGCCGGCGTCAACGAAGCCGAAGGCAGGACCGGTGGACGTGGGATTGAAGCCAGAAGAATGATCCCCCAACTCGCCCAGGGATTCGATGGACGTCAAAAGCGCGTCCACGCGATGTTCGACGGTTTCCAGCCTGTCTTCCGGGCCTGGTTCCATGACGCGCATCAACTGGTCGAGGCGCTGCTCGATCGCGGTCAGCCTGTCATCGACAGACCGGCATTCCGGATCTGTCTTTTCGCTTTCGGTGTAATCGTGTTCTTTGCGATTGTCGTTTTCGTCAGCACTCATTTCTCTCTCCGGAATCTGAGGTGGTCGAATAGTCGACTTGGGACCGTCTGTGGAAAAATGTGTCGTCCAAATATCAACTCCGATGGAATCGGAGGGTCTTTGTAATGAGAGATTTCAATAATAGACGAAAATGACCGTTTTGTCATGAAGCCGTCAGAACAGCGCGCGGATACTTGGTGGCATTGCCCGCGATGCATGAGCCGGTTTCAGGCAGGCGAACCGGCGCGGTCCGCCCTGCCGACGGTTCCGTGCGTCAGCCGTTGTCCGCTTCTTTCAGCCCCTCGATCTGCAAATCGAACCCGGCCTGAATATGGGCGGTAAAGGTTTCCAGTGCTTCTGTCACGTCTCCGGTTTCAATCGCGTCGACAAGCGCCTGATGATCACCCAGAGACTGTGAGATATCGACATTTTCGATTGCGGAAAACAGGTGAAAGGCCATGGCCTTGCCCCAGATCATGTCGAACATGTCCAGCAGGAACTTGTTTCCCGCTTCAACCATGAAGGCGCGGTGAATGCGCCGGTTGGCAATGAAATAGTCGCGCGTCGTAGGATTGGTCAAGTTTTCTTCACGACGAATCAGCGCGCGCAAACCCTCCAGAACCGCGGGGTCTGCGTGGGCCGCAAGAATCCGGGCGGCCTGACCTTCGATTGCGGCGCGGGCCTGATACAGCTGCCGGACTTCGGCTTGATCCATGCGGGCCAGCCGGAAACCACCGCTTGCGGCGACTTCCAGAACACCTTCGGTTTCCAGCCGCATCAAAGCCTCGCGAACCGGGGTGCGGCTGATGTTCAGTTCCGCTGCCAGCTTTTCCTGAACCAATCGGTCTTCGGCAGAGATTTCGCGGCTCATTATGGCTTCGACCAACTGATCATAAACCTCGTCCGCCAGCCGTCTGCGCTGTGTTTTTATCTGTTTCAGAGCCACTCGGAGCCTCTCTTTCCGTGTTTTGTGAATTCTGTATTCAAAAAAGCATCTGGTGCCAAGGCGAATGGGCTTGCTATTGTCCGTGTACTGTATACAGTATACAAACACAGTTGAACAGGGAGCTCTTCATGTGTGGAATCGCTGGAAGGATTCTTACCGCACCCGGGCAGGTCGGGGCGGACCTGGTAGACCTGATGGATGCGCAGGAACACCGTGGCGCAGACAGCACCGGGTTTGCAGTTTATGGACCGCCACGAGACACCGGATATGTTTTACGAGGGATGGGATTTGACAAATCCCGGCAGGATGCTGACCTGAATGCGTTTGAGGCGGTGTTGAAGGATCACGGCTCTGGCTTTCTGTCCGATCCGAAGATCGTAACCGATGAGAACCGGCATTATTGCTTTCGCGCGGAAATCTCGGACCCGACTGATTTGCAGGCCTGGGTGCGGGATGCAGATGAGCTGACGGACCGGTTCGAAGTGCAGTCCTGCGGCCGCAGTCTTGAGATCATCAAGGACATCGGCGGCGCCGAAGCGGTTGCCGAAAAGCATGGCGTGCGCGACATCATCGGCACCCATGGTCTTGGCCACGCGCGGCTTGCGACGGAAAGCTCGGTTCTGCCCAACGCTTCACACCCGTTCTGGGCGCGGCCGTTTTCGGATGTGGCGATCGTGCATAACGGCCAGATCACCGATTATTTCACATGGCGCGACAAGTTGAGCCGAAAGGGCTATCGCTTTCTGACCGAGAATGACAGCGAGTTGATTGCGGTCTGGGTCAGTGACCAGATGAAAGCGGGTCTGACGATGGAACAGGCGCTGAAGAAGTCGATTACCTCTATCGACGGTGTATTCACCTACATGATCGCAACGCCGGACGGGATCGGATTTGCCAAGGATCGGTTCGCGATGAAGCCGTTGGTTGTGGTCAATCGCAATGGCGATCTGGCTGCCGCGACCGAAGAACAGGCGGTGCGTCGCGTGATGGCCGAAGAATGCGACGTGATCAACTATGATGGCCCGTCGCTGACCGGCATCTGGGGCGTCGGCAACCGGAGCCTGGCAGCATGAGCGAGGTAGCAAGACAGATGGATGAAATCGTCATCGAAGTCGGCAAGCGGCACATTCGTGAGGTGAACCGGGATATCATGGCAGCCTGCGCATCAGGACGGCCGATCCGGGTTGTCGATACGCTGTCGCGACACAATCTGGGCGTGGGCCTGCCGGACAATGTGGACATCACTTTCGAAGGTTCGGTGGGATACTATTGCGGCGGTCTGAACACTGGCGCCAACATCTCTATCGAACGCAATTGCGGGTGGGCCGTGGGCGAAGGGATGGCCAAGGGTCACATCACTGTCGGTGGCTATGCGGGCATGTCCTGCGGGGCGGCGATGATTGGCGGCACCATTCATGTCAAAGGTGATGCCGGGCCGCGTGTCGGTGTTGCCATGAAGGGCGGCAACATCGTGGTCGAGGGCAAGATCGGATACCAATCCGGTTTCATGGCGCATGCGGGACGCATCATTGCGCTGGGCGGTGCGGGTGAATCCTGTGCGGACGCTTTGTGGCAAGGCGAGGTTTGGGTCGCAGGCGAAGTTGACAGCCTGGGTGTGGACGTCTCGGTGATCGAACCCACTGCCGAAGAGGTGGCCGAGGTCGATGCGATCCTTGACCCTCTGGGGCTTGTCGACAGCTCTCGTAACTGGCGCAAAATGGTCTCTGGCCAGCGCCTTTGGTATTTTGAAAGCAGGGACGCAAGCGCATGGCTCATGATCTGAGTAAACCCTATGACTACCCGTTCGAGGTCGCGTCAGAGGAAGAAATACGGTTCCGCGACGCAGGTGCGGTCGATGGACGACCGGCTGGTGTGCCTTCGTCTTATGATGAAGGGGGATCAACCCGCTGGACGCCCGAAGCGATATCGGAAGTTCACGCATTGGCGCAGCTTGGGCGGTATCAGGTGCGTGGCTACAACACGTTCAACAAGCAGTTGCCGACATTCGACGATCTGACATTTGTCCCGGCGACGATGACCCGCCTTCCGCTGGAAGGATACCGCGAGAGCTGCGATACGACGACGGTTCTTGGCGGTGGGCGCGGATTGGTGGAACGGCCGCTGGAACTGAAAATCCCGATTTATATCGCATCGATGTCTTTCGGCGCGCTCTCGGCCTCGGCCAAGGCGTCGCTTGGTTATGGTGCCTCGAAGGTGGGCACCATGACCTGCACCGGCGAAGGCGGCATGCTGGAAGAGGAGCGCGAAGCCTCCCAACGCCTGCTCTACCAGATGTCGCCTGCCCGCTATGGGGTCGATCTGGATCACCTGCGCCGCGCCGATGCGCTTGAACTGGTGGTCGGGCAGGGGGCCAAACCGGGCACCGGCGGTCTGCTGCTGGGAATGAAGGTCAGCCCGCGGGTCAGCGAAATGCGCACTTTGCCCGAAGGGGTCGATCAGCGATCCACCATCCGGCACCCCGATTTCCTTGGGGCTGACGATCTGGCCGTCAAAATCGAGGAATTGCGCATCGCCACGAACTATCAGGTGCCAATCTTTATCAAGATGGGGGCCACGCGGCCGCGGTTCGACGTGGCCGTGGCTGCAAAGGCGGGTGCGGATGTGGTCGTGGTGGACGGGGCCGAGGGCGGCACCGGTGCGTCACCCGAGTTGCTGCTGAATCACACGGGCATACCGACCATGAGTGCCATACGCGCGGCACGCGAAGCGCTGGATGAGTGCGGGATGAGCGGCAAGGTCTCGCTTGTCGCCGCGGGCGGGATTCGATCAGGTGTGGACGCGGCCAAATGTCTGGCGCTTGGGGCGGATGCGGTCATGATCGGGAATGCCGCGATGGTCGCGCTGGGATGCAACACTCCCAGATATCTGGACGATTACCAGGCGCTGGGAACATCGCCGGGGGCGTGCCATCACTGCCATACGGGCCGTTGCCCGGTTGGGATCGCAACGCAGGATCCTGACCTTGAGGCGCGTATGAACCCGCATGCAGGTGCAGAGCGCGTCGCGCGGTATCTGACCGCGATGACAATGGAGATCACGGCGCTTGCCAAGGCCTGCGGCAAATCTTCGGTGCACAATCTGGAAACCGAAGATCTGCGCGCGCTCAGTTTTCAGGCCTCGGCCTTTACCGGCGTCAAGATGGCGGGCATCGACCGGGCCTTCGACTGGTGAGGATCGCGCTTCTTGAGTTGACCCTTCATCCATTGCCGCTGCTTGAGGGGCTGCCGCGTACGGCCCAGCAGATCCGCGCATGGCTTGAACCACATCTGCCCGAAGCCCGATTTTCCACGGTGGATGTGGTTGATGGCGAGGCATTGCCTCAGCTCGGGGATTTTGATGGGGTTGTTGTCGGAGGGTCCGAATTCGGCGTCTACGATGACACGGAGTGGATGCGGCCCCTTCGCGATTTCTTGGAGTTGTGCCGGGACCATGCCAAGCCGGTATTCGGCATCTGCTTTGGTCATCAGATCATGGCGGATGTCTATGGCGGCAAAGCCGAGAAGGCCGAGATCGGCAATGTCGTCGGCGCACGAGGCTTCGACTATGGTGGAACCAGCGTAGATGCCTTTGTCTGGCATCAGGATCAGGTCACGCAGGTTCCGCCTTCGGCGCAGGTGACAGGGTCGGCGGATCACTGCCCGGTAGGGGCCTTGGATTATGATTTCCCGGCCCGTTCCGTGCAATTCCATCCCGAATACCGGGCAAGCCATCTGCGTGAATTGTTCGTGCGCGGGCGCGACGTGTTCCTTGCACCGCAAAAGGCGGATGAGGGGCTGGCCTCGATTGAGATGGCACATGTGCCGAAGGATCTGGCCGCCGCGCAGGCGGTTGACTTGTTTCGCAATGCCTGCGGTCGGACGTAAAACCTGAAAACCCGCTTGATCCTGATCAATTCCGGCTTTGAAACACTGTGTATACTGTATCCATAACGTGGTGGAGGAGGCCGCGATATGTCGGGATACACAGATTTCTTTCAGAAAATAGCGCGCATCGTCAGCTCACCTCGGGATGAAAACCTGAGTGACAGAGAGCTTTCAGACCTTGGCTTGTCCCGCGCGGATCTGGCCATGTTGCGATCGGGCGCACCACAGGCACGAGAGCGTATACTCGCCATGGCCGGACAATTCGGACTGACCGAGGCAGACCTGAACGCGCACCCCGAGCTGGGGTTGGAACTGGCGGAAAAATGCGGGCACTGCCTTCAGGCCGAAACCTGCCGTGACGCGATCCGGGCGGGCGCGCGACTTCCCCAGGGCAAATGCCCAAATGCTGGAATTTATCGCGCCCTTCTGGATGGTTAGCGTCCACTGGGGCTTTCCTTCGGGCTCAGCTTTCTGCGGCCGCTGATCTTGAACCGGTCCGCGGTTCCAAAATCCTTCAGCCCAACGCCTGCTGCAAATTCTGCAAACACCGGGGCGTGCTTGAACAAATGGCCAGAGCATCCGCCGGCGAACAGCACGTTTTCATGCTCGGGGTGCCAGTCGACAATGAAATGTGTATCCGGGGTCAGAATGATCTGGTTAAACTTGGAATCCACGACCCTTTGCCCCTCTAAACCGGGAAGCCGGTGGCGGATATAGCTGCGTGTGCGGCCCAGTGTTTCCTGGCGGATCAGCCGTTCATCATTGTCCAGATCGATCTTGTCCGGGATGACAACCGCCGCCTTTACGCCGGAGCCTTCGGACGACGGCAGACCAAATGACCCTTGCCCGTGATCGATCCAGCAGGGCATCCGGCTCATGTCGAAATCTTCCGACCCGTCGGGTGTTGAGGTGTAGAGGACATTAACGCCAACCACGGTCGAGATCGGCTTGATCGATCTGGGAAACATGTCAGCCATCCATGGGCCAGTCGCCATGATGATCAGATCAGCCTCGAGCGGTTTGCCGTCAAGCATCGGACGTTCCGATCCATCCGTGGTGACGCGACCACGTTGTACTTTGCCTCCTGCCTTTCGGAACAGATCCAAACCGGTCAGAACGCATCGATGCGCCATCAGCATTCCGGCTTCGGGTTCGAACAGCGCATATTCGATGTCGGTGACCTTGAACTGAGGGAACCGCGATTCGATATCCGACCGACCGAATTTGTAATAGGGCACCCCGACCCGGTCGAAAGTTTGTGCGGTTGCGTCTTCCCAGTCGCAATGCCCCGCCGTCGCCAGAATCAAGGCGCCGCATTCATACATCAGGTTCTGGCCGCTTTCGGCTTGCAGCTCCAGCCAGCGCAGGCGGCTTTCGCGCGCCCAGCGTGTATAGAACTCGTCCCGCCCGGATATGGCGCGAATCACCCGGTTGTAATCTGTTGAAGATGCACGGGAATGTCCCGGCTCCCACCTGTCGATCAATGTCACGGCCTCGCCGCGCCGTTGCAGTGTAAGCGCCGTCATGACGCCGACTATGCCGCCTCCGACAACGATGACCGAGCTTTTGGACATGGCGCAGATTTTCCTTGTTTCCTGACTGGCTTTGTGAATACTGTATACAGAATACAACAATTATAAAGCTAAAAACAGGGAGCACGCGCAAATGAGTTCGGGGTTTGATCTGCCCGAGGGCACACATACCGTCATTCTTGGTGTCGGGGATCTCAACGGCATCATGCGTGGCAAGCGCATTCCGGCCAGCCATTGGGATCATGTCTGCAAAAGCGGCAATGCTCTGTCGATTGCACTGCTGGCGATCGATATGACCTGCGACGTCTGGGATACGCCTTACGTCAATTTCGACAATGGCTATCCCGACATGCATGTCTTTCCGATGACAAAGCCTGTTGCTGTCCCGTGGGAACCGGGCGTGGCCGTCTGTTTTGGCCGCGCTGAGGGCATGGATCACAAACCGGTGCCGATCGATCCGCGCCAGGCTTTGGTGCGGCAGGTGGACCGGGCCCGCGACATGGGGTTCGAGGTGAATGTCGGCACGGAATTGGAGTTCTATCTGCTGGACCCAGAAACCGGCCAGCCCCGCGACACGGGCATCCAGGTCTATGGCCTGGGCCGCGCCGCCCGGATGGAACACATCGTTGGCCCGATCCGTCAGCAGATCAACGAATGTGGCATTCCCATCGAACAGTCGAACCCGGAATATGCGGCCGGCCAGATCGAGGTCAACATTCGTTATGGTGAAGCTTTGGCAGCTGCGGATCGTGTCGTTCTGTTCAAATCCCTGATCCGCCAGTTGGGGATCGCGCACGACTATCTGGCGACTTTCATGCCCAAGCCGTTTTTTGATCAATCGGGCAACGGGTTTCATACGCACTACTCGCTGTGGAAAGACGGCAAAAACGCCTTTGCCGACAACGGCAAGATCAACGACACCGGAAAATCCTTCATCGCAGGCCTGCAAAAGCGCATGTGCGAGACGGCGATTTGCGGCAGCGGCACGGTCAACGGATATCGCCGTCGCCAGCCCTATACCTTCTGCCCGATCAACACGAGCTGGGGCTATGACAACCGGACGGTTGGTATCCGTGTCATCGAAGGCTCGGACAGTGCCGTGCGGGTGGAAAAGCGCGATGCCGGTGCGGACGCCAACCCGTATCTGTTGCTTGCGGCCGAGATTGCCGCCGGGCTTGACGGGATCGAACAGGGGCTGTCCCCTTCGGAGCCGACGACAGGCAACGGGTATGAAGAAGGGATCGGAGATCCAATTCCAACCGATTTGCCAACCGCCATCGATCTGGCGCGCGGGTCGGAATGGCTGCGCGATGTCATGGGTGAAATGCAGTGGGAACTGGTCCTGCAACAGGCCGAGCGAGAGCTGGAATTCTTCAATCAACAGGTCACACAGGTCGAACTGGACCGCTACCTGAGGGCGTTCTGATGCACTTGGGCAAGGTCGCTGGAACTGTCACGGCAACTGCCAAGGACGCCAGGCTGGTCGGAGCAAAGCTGCTGGTGACGGATCTGGTCGACAGCAAGGGCAGCCTGATCGATCCCGCGCGGGTTGCGGTCGATACCTGCGGCGCTGGGGTCGGGGATACGGTGCTGGTTGTCAGCGGGTCTGCGGCCCGCATGGCGGCCGGGTTGTCCACGGCCCCTGTGGACATGGCCATCATCGCGGTGATCGACCGCGTCTCGACGACCTGAATCACAATACGCGAAACATCTATTTTTGGAGGAACAGAAAATGGCGAAACCAGTGGCGGGGCAGATGGCCCTGGGCATGATCGAAACACGCGGCCTGGTCGGCGCGATTGAAGCCGCCGATGCGATGGTCAAGGCAGCCAGCGTTGCCATCGTGGGTCAGACTAAAGCTGGCGGCGGGTTGGTGACGACCCTTGTGCGCGGTGAGGTCGGCGCGGTCAAAGCCGCCACCGATGCAGGCGCGACAGCGGCCAACAAGGTGGGCGAGGTGGTCTCGGTTCACGTGATCGCGCGGCCGCATGACGAGCTTGAGGCAATCATCGACGGGCTGGGTGCCGGGTCGTCGGCCTGATCAACCCCTTTGAGGAGGTACCATGTCAGCCGGTTTCGAGGATTTCACGCGCGCGGTGACACGTGGCGCGACACGGGATGCACCTGTTGCCCAAAGGTTTGAGCGCATTGCAGTATTGGGTGGCGGCTCGGATGCCCGTCTTCTGGCAGCACTGTGTCTGGCGGAAGGGGCTGAGGTTACACTGTTTTCGGCCTATGGGGCGGAACTGTCATTGCTTGCCCAATCCTCGGGCATTGGCATTCGCGGCGAAGGGCCTGTGGGCACGTATCAGGTGGATCGCGACGGGCCTTCAATCCGCACCACGGCAGAGTTGGATGCAGCAGTGCAGGACGCACAGGCGATCTTTCTGACCGGACCGATCCACAAACAGCGCACCTATGCGATGGTGCTGGCCGATCATCTGCACGATGGGCAGGTGCTTGTTCTGGCGCCCGGTCGCTCTTTGGGCGCGGTCGAAGCGGTCTGGATGCTGCGAATAGGCGGCTGCACTGCCGACGTCACTCTGGTCGAGGCGCAGGGCCTGCCATACTGGTACCAGGCCGAAGGTGCGGGCCTGACCCTGACGCAGGCGGCACCGATGGCGGCTGCGACATTGCCCCGAGGCCGCGCGGACGTTCTTGAAGCGCTGCAACCCTATCTTTCGAACATCAAGCCGCTGGATTCGGTTCTGGCCTCAGGCTTTGCCGATCTTTCCGCAGCGGTCGAGATTCCGGCGTTGATCCTTGGTGGCGCGGGGCTGGGGGCCGGTGGACCGGATGTGCCGATGGGCGGGGTGCCGCTGGAAGGCAACCGGACATTCTCTGCGCTCATAGGGCCGGAACAGCATGAGGTGATCCACGGGTTGGCTAGCGAAAGGCGGCAGGTCGCTAAGGCCTTTGGCGTTCGAAACCTGCCCGAGACCGATGACTGGATCGCGACCTATGCCGGCGCCGAGCGGGGGGCGGGCGCGCGTCCGGTCCCGGATCGGCAGGCCGCGCGTCAGTTGATGCGCGATGGCGTCTTGGGATCATTGGTGCCCCTTGTTTCCGCCGCACAGATCGCAGGTTTGACTGCGCCTCTGACGGAAAGTCTGATCTGCATGACGGATCGCATCCTGGGCGCTGACGTGGCCGCGTCCGGGCGCAGGCTGGAAACCATCGGAATTTCCGCAGGCGATGTCGATCAGGCCCGCCGTATCTTTGACACCATTGCCACCGGAGCCTCGTGATGGACGCTGATCTGAAATCCATCGCCACCGCACGGCGCGCTGCTGAAACGGCTTTCGAAGCCTATCGCGCCTTTCTCGGTACCGACCCGACACAGGTGGATGCCATCGTCGATGCCATGGCTAGGGCGATCGAACCTGAAGCCGAACGTTTGGGGCAATTGGCGGTCGAGGAAACCGGGTACGGCAACGTAGCAGACAAGCGGGTCAAGAATCTGTTTAACGCCTTGTCGGTCGCCGATTACCTGCGGGATGTCACGACGCTGGGCCTGCTGTGGCGGGACGATGCGACAAAGATCGCGGCTTTCGGAGAGCCGATGGGTGTGGTCGCGGCGCTTATCCCGGTGACAAATCCGACCTCCACGATCATCTACAAGGTTCTGTCTGCGGTGAAGGCGGGAAATGCCGTCGTCTGTGCCCCGCATCCGCGCGGCGTGGAATGCGGGAAGGAAACCGTCCGCATCATGGCGCGCGTTGCCGAACAGATGGGCGCGCCCAAAGGGTTGATACAATGCCTGGACGCCGTGACCATTCAGGGCACCGCCGAGTTGATGAAGCATCGCCGCACGTCGGTTGTCATGGCGACAGGTGGCCCTGCCATGGTCAAGGCTGCCTATTCCAGCGGCAAACCGACGCTTGCGGTCGGGGCGGGGAACGTGCCGTGTTACGTGCACAAGTCCAAGGCGCGCGATCTGTCCGAAGTTGCCGAGATGATCGTGACGTCAAAAAGCTTTGACTATGGCACGGCTTGTGTCAGCGAACAGGCCGTGGTCGCCGATCCTGAAATTGCACGCGATCTGCGCCATGAACTGAAACTCAAAGGCGCTTATTTCTGTACCCCGGCCGAGGCCGATCGGCTGGCTCGGGTCATCTTCAAGGGTGTTCAGGCAATGGATCCCGAACGCGTCGGCCAAAGCCCTCAGGCGCTGGCCGATGCTGCGGGGTTCTCGATTCCGCCGCGCACGCGCTGCCTGGTGTCGGAAGAGACCGAAGTGGGGTGGCAACGCCCGCTTTCGGCTGAAAAGCTGAACCCGGTGCTGGCCTTTTACGAGGCGAAGTCCACCGATCACGGCATCGAACTGGCGCAATCCATTGCCAAATTCGAAGGTTGGGGACATTCCTCGGTCATCCATGCCGATGACCCCGAGGTAGTCGCTCGGTTTTCCACCGTGCCCACGGGGCGGGTCCTGGTGAATACGCCGGGGATCATGGGCGGCATGGGGTATTCCACCGACCTTGAACCATCCTTTATGCTGGGTACCGGTACGTGGTCGGGGTCGATCACCTCGGACAACGTCACCGCCCTGCATCTCATCAACATCAAGCGGGTCGCGTATGAAAGCAGACCCTGGCGCGACATTTACGAGGAGTATGGCGCATGAGCGAGATCACGATCCGGGCGCTGATGCAGATCGACAACCTGCAACCGAAATTCGCCGCCTACAACGGCGCGACGGTGCAAGGGTCAGTGCCTTTGTCCGGTGACACCGTGCTGATCGGAGAGTTCGCGCCGGGCAATGGTGTATTCTCGCTGATCGACCGGGCGCTCAAGTCGTCCTCGGTCGAAGCGACGACGCAGATGGTCGAGCGCGAGTTCGGATTCTTCATCCTCCGCTCGCCTTCAAACGCCGAAGTGTCCGCTGCACGGGACGCGATGCTGGCCGAACTTGGGGCTTCCATGACGGATCGATTGAAGCCTGCCATCAGTTCCACGCAAATCATCACAAGTGTCGAGCCCTATCAGGCGCAGCTTTTGAACAAATGGCGCAAGGGCGCATTGATCGTGCCGGGGCAGACGTTGGGGATCGTGGAATGCGCGCCGGCCGCCTATATCTCGATTGCCGCGAATGAGGCCGAAAAGGCCGCCGAGATTGACATCGTCGAGGTGCGTGCGGTGGGGCGGTTTGGTCGCTTGTTCATCTCGGGGTCTGAAAATTCGGTCAAAACCGCCGTCGAGGCCGCGACGCGTGCAATCGAGGCGGTGGACGGGCAGGACGGCTGATGGCAACACCACGCGTCATAGGCTCGGATGCGGTCGAGGATGCGCGCCGTCGGGGCAGGATCGTATTCGAGGTTTTGCCGGGTGACATCGTGACGGCCCTTGCGCGTGAAACCGCAGAGCGTGTTGGTATCTCCTTAGTGGATGGCCCGCTCGAGCGACCGAAACCGCCGCGTACGGATGGTGCTGTTTCCATGCGCCGGGTGCTGTATCGCCGTTCACCCAAATGGGTTGCCCCTTCGCGTGCGCCGCGCAAAGCCCGCAGGCTGGGCAAACTTGCCTTGATCGGGGCGGGGGGTGTTGGCGGCAATATCGCGCATCTGGCGGCAATGGCGGACATGGCGGATGAAATCGCGCTGATCGACATCACTCCGGGTTTGGCGGCTTCGACTGCGCTGGACCTAAATCATACGTCCGGGATCACCGGTGCGCGGGCCCGATGTGTCGGTGGCGAAGCGATGGATCTGGTGGCCGGGGCGGATGTGGTCGTCGTCACGGCCGGACGAGCCCGCCGTCCGGGCATGACACGTGCCGATCTGATCGATGTGAATGCCCGCGTGATCCGTCAGTCGGCCGAAGCGATCCGGTCAGCCGCACCAAATGCCATCGTGATCGTGGTGACCAACCCGCTGGACGAAATGACGGTCGAGATGCTGCGTGCAACAGGTTTCCCCCGCGAACAGGTTTTGGGTATGGCAGGAACGCTGGACAGCAGCCGGTTTCGCAACGCGCTGGCAATGGCTGCGGGTGTCACGCCTGCGGACGTCGAAGCCTTCACGCTTGGCAGTCATGGGGACGAAATGGCCCCGATCCCCAGCCGCGCCAGGATCAAAGGCCGTCCGCTGGATGTATTTCTGTCCCGCGAACAGATCGAAGCCTGTGTTCAGGATGCGATCACCGGGGGCGGTCAGGTGGTCGCGCTTCGGAAATCAGGTTCTGCAACGATAGCTCCGGCTCATGCCTCGATCGAATTGATTGATCACATTCGGGGCGCGCGTACAGGCCCGGTTCCGGTTTCGGTCATGCTGCACGGGGAATACGGCATCGACGGTGTCGTGCTGGGCGTGCCAGCCCATCTGGGTGCAGGCGGATTGGTTGAGGTCGAGGAGTTGCGGTTAACCGCCGAAGAAAACGCGGCATTGCAAAACGCGGCCGAAGCGATCCGGGTGAGGCTGGGCCTGTGACCCTGCGTTTTTGGAAATCCGGCGGACGGTTTGAAGAGGTGGCCTCGTACTCTCGGGCCAAGCGCATCGGCCCCTTTGTCTGGGTTGCCGGAACAACGGCCATCGAGCCGACGGGCCGCATCCACGCGCCCGGGGACGTTGGTGCGCAGACCTTTTACATCCTGTCTCGCATCGATGACGCACTGAAAGAGGTTGGCGCCGAACTGCGACATGTGGGGCGGGTTCGCGCCTATCTGACCGATCTCTCCCAAGCGGGCGCGTTCGCGCAGGCGCATGGCGAAGTTTTTAAGGGGATCGATCCGGTTCTGACGGCTGTTCAGGCTGGGCTGACTCAGCCGGGGCTGATGGTGGAAATCGACGTGGATGCCGTGATCCACCATGAAAACGGCGAAATCAGCGGATTCTGAACATGAGTCTTCAAGAAAGGAATTGATCGAACCATCGTCTTGTGTACTGTATACAGAATACAAGAAGGCATAATGAGACACAGGGAGCTAATGTGATGATCAAGACAGCGCTGCTCAGCGGAACATGCATCGCGCTCATGGCCTCGGCGGCCGGAGCGGAAATCAAGGTAGGATTCATTGGGTCGCTTTCCTCGGACACCGGATTGTCGACGCTGCGCGGGGCCGAGATTGCGATTGAAGAGCTCAACGCAAATGGCGGCGTGATGGGCGAACAGATCACCCTGGTCTCGGCGGATACCGGACAGGACCCGACCGAGGGCATCCGGGCCTATGAATACCTTGCGGAAACGGAAGAGGTTGATTTCATCATCTCGGGCTCGATTGACGATGTGTCGCTGGGATGGCTGCCCCGCATGCAGGAATACCGGATTCCGACGCTGGACACCTGGACATCCTACATCGGCATCATCGACATGGTGGTCGAAGACCCTGAAAGCATGGCGCCCTATTTCATGAACATCGCCTCGGATGAGGCGCTGGCCACGTTGTACATCAACTTTGGCGCGGATGTTCTGAAGGAAAAAATGGGGTGGGATTCCGTCGTCATTCTGGCGGAAGATACGGCCTTTGGCGAGGCGATCACCGGCCTTGTCACCGAAGCGCTTGCACCGGTTGCGGGTATCGAGGTCAAGGACATCATCACGTATGACGTCGCCACCGTCGATTTTGCTCCGATCTTCAGCCGTGCGCAGGATACCGGGGCGGACTTCATCTATCAGGTCTCGTCGGTGAATTCGCAGGTTGTCTCATCGCAATACGTGAAACTCCAGGTGCCGATGGCGATGACGGGCGTGAACGTCGCTGCGCTGGGTATGGAATATTGGGAAGATACGGGTGGTGCCGGTGGCGGTATCTCGACCCTGTCTCCGATCCCTTCGGTCGGGTTTCGGCTCGATCCGGCCAGCCAAGAGTTTGTCGATACCTATCAGGCGAAGTATGACAGCCGCCCGCTGCTGCCGCATTTCAACGGGTTCAACGCCTATCATGGGCTAAAACAGGCGATGGCCGCAGCCGAAGAGGCTGGCGGTTTCGACAATGTCGAAGGCTGGGCCGATGCGATGAAGAAACAGGATCTGGTTCTAGAACTGGATGGCCAGTTGTGGCTGCGTTACGCATTCTGGGGCGATGACGAGGTAGAGCCCGTGACTGGCCGTACTTACCCGCACAATATCCGTTTTGATCTGTCCGAGCCGTTCGACGATGCCGCGCCGTCAATGGTCGTGGTCCAGTGGTACGAGGACGGCACCGCCGCCGTTGTCTATCCCGAGAAATACGCGACGGGTGAATTCACTTTGCCAAGCTGGGTCAAACAGTAACCTGTCCGTTCGCTTAGCTTGAAATGGGTGCGCGGGCGCGCGCACCCGCAGCCAGGGATCCTTACATGTTGCAGATACTGATCCAGGGGCTTTTGCTCAGCGGTCTCTATGCGCTTATCGCAATGGGCTTCACGCTGATCTTCAGCATCGGTCGGGTCCTGAACCTGGCCTACGGTGCCTATCTGATGGTCGGCGGGTATATGTATTTCTGGGTGTCCCAGACGCTGGGAATGCCAAAGCTGATGGGCGTCGCGGTGGCCGTGGTTCTGGGCGTTCTGATGGGGGTGCTGAAATACCGCCTGATCGTCAAGACCCTGAAAGGGGATCACGTAGCCGTCGAAATATCGACGCTGATCCTGGCGGTCGTGATTCAGGCCGGGATCGTTCTTGTCTTTGGCGACAGCAGCAAGATCCTGCTGCCGATCGTGCCGGGCGTGATCAACGTGGCCGGAGCGTCCGTCACCTATAATATCCTGATCGCAACGATGATCAGTTGGGCCATTTTGCTGGGCCTGTATGCTTTTGTCCGCCTGACACATACGGGGCGGGCGATGCAGGCGGTGTCGATGGACGCCAAGGGGGCCGCGATTTCAGGGATCGACCCGGATCGGATCAACCTGATCACATGGGGTATCTCAGGGGCACTGGGTGCGCTGGGCGGCGTATTTTTCGCCAGCTATACGCAGCTTTCGCCGTCAATGTGGGTTGCACCTCTGATCATCTCGGTGGCCGTCGTCATTGTGGGCGGCATCGGGTCGATCATCGGCACGCTGGTCGTTGCTCATATCGTCGGCTTTCTCGAAGTCATCGTTGTCGCCACCCTGGCGCCGGAACTGCGCGGTGTCTTCACCATGCTGCTGATCATCGGCGTGCTGGTGACGCGACCGCAGGGCCTGTTCGGCCGCGAGGAGTTGTAACATGGGTTTGCGCTGGTTTCACTTTGTCCTTTGGGGCGGCCTGATTGCGGGGATGCTGCTGTTGCCCCAGGTCGTCTCGAACGGGACGCTGCGCACGATGATCTTTGCCAACTATCTGGCCATCTTCGCCATCAGCTGGGATGTGCTGTCGGGCAGGACCGGGTATGTGAGTTTCGGGCATCCCTTCCTGATCGGTATCGGGGCCTATACGACTGCCATCCTGACCAAACGGTTTGACGTGCCAGTCGAAATCTCAATCCCTGTGGCCGTGTTGGTTACGATGATCGCAGGCCTGATTGTGTTGTTGCCCGCTCTGCGCATTCGCGGCAGCTACTTCGCGCTGGTCACACTGGCTTTCATGGAGCTGCTCTATCAGCTGGTTCAGGTGATCCGTCCGGATCTGACCGGCGGCACACGCGGGATGTCGGGAATTCAAACCCTGACACGAGGCGCGGCAAACGGCTACTACCTGTCCACGGCCTTGATGCTCAGCGTGGCGGTCAGCATGTGGCTGCTGATGAAAACCCGGCTGGGCACTGCACTGGCCGCCATCGGGATGAATGAAGAAAGCGTGCGCGGTTCGGGCCTCAGCACCACGCGGTTGAAGGCCTTTGCGTTTCTGACCAGCGCGTTCATCGCAGGTCTGGGCGGAGCGTTCTATGTCCATTATCTGGGCTCACTTGCGCCCCGCGCGCTGTTTGACATCAACTTTCTTTTCACCATCATCGTGGCGGCCTTGCTGGGCGGAACATCGACCATCATCGGCCCCATGATCGGTGCGTTCTTCATGACGTTCCTTCTGGAATACCTGCGCCCCGTGCTTCCCGGGGCTGAACGGTATTTCGTCTACGGTGCCATCGCACTGCTTCTCTACATGTATCAACCAAAAGGATTGGTTGAACTTGTGCAACGCGGCTTTCAAAGACTGCGGAAAGGGGGGCTGGCATGACCGTTGCGCTGAAAGTTTCCGGTCTTGTCAAACGGTTCGGCGGGCTGGTGGCCACGAATGATCTGTCCTTTTCCCTGCAAGAAGGAGAGTCGCTGGGCCTGATCGGTCCGAATGGCGCGGGAAAGACGACGGTATTCAGCCAGATCATGGGCGAATTGCGGCAGAACAGCGGTACGATCGAGCTGTTCGGCAATGAGATTTCGGCGCTGTCGACGCCTCAGCGTATCCGGGCCGGGGTCAGTAGAACCTATCAGATACCTCGGCCGTTCGGCGACATGAGTGTTGCAGAAAACATTAGGGTGGGCCTGATGCCGGACGACATCTGGCGCATGATCGTTTCGCCGCCGGATACGGACAGGGAAAAAGAGCTCGCGCTGAGTGTCGGGTTCACGGAAACGGATCTGAGCCGCTCACCCGCCGAACTGGCCATGGGTGATCTGCGCAAGCTTGAAATGGCCCGAACCATGGCCACCGCACCGCGTGTCATGTTGCTGGACGAGGTGTTTGCAGGTCTGACAGTCGGTGAAATCGCGCAGATTTCCGATCTCATTCAATCCATGCGCAAGGACGGGATGACCTTTTTGATCGTCAGCCATGATTTGCCGGCGCTGGAACCGCTGATCGACCGCGCCATCGCCATCGAGCGGGGCACCATGATTGCCGAAGGCGCGTTCAGCGACGTGATGAACGACACGGCCGTTCAGGCCTCGTATCTGGGGAGCGTCTGATGTCCTATCTGGAAATCGAGAACCTGTCCGCGTTTTACGGCAAGGCCCAGGCGTTGACCGATATATCGATCACGGTGCAGCCCGGTGAGATTGTCGCCGTGGTCGGCCCGAACGGTGCAGGTAAATCCACCTTGTTGGACAGCATCATAGGCCTTGTGAAAATCGAAGGCGACATCCGGTTGCGCGGGCACAGCCTTGCCGGTCGAAGCCCTTCGGAAATCGTGCGTCACGGGGTGGGCTATGCGCCCGAGCGGTTCAACCTGTTCCCCTATATGTCGGTGCGCGACAACCTGATGGTGGGGGCCTTCACCGCACGAGACGACATCGAAAACAACCTTGAGATGGTGCACAGTCTTTTCCCGCGTCTGCAAGAACGGGAAGGGCAGGAGACGTCGACCCAATCCGGCGGGGAAAGGCAGATGGTGTCCTTTGGCAGGGCCTTGATGACCAGCCCGGAACTGCTGCTTGTCGATGAGCCGACGATCGGTCTTGCCCCGAAAATCTGTCACGAGATTGCCGAAGTCGTCCGTCAGCTGAACAAGGAATACGGGCTGACCGTCGTCATCACGGAACAGAATGCCAATTTTGCCCTGTCGCTTGCCAGCCGCATCTATGTGCTGGAGTCCGGGCGGATGCAGACGTCGGGCACGGCTGACGAACTGAGAAATGACAAACGCTTGCTCGAGGCCTATTTCGGCGGCCATTGAGTGGCGTGGTTGGAAAGCCGGGCAGGTGCCGTCCGGCTATTCGATGGCGGGTGATTTCAGTTTCAGCCAAGTGCGGCCAGAACCTCGGTACTCACGTCGATGCCATGGGCTTCGGCGGCTGCCCGTTTTGCAAGGCGACCGTCGCCCGGAACCCGGGCGGACCCGTTGCCGGAAATCTCGGCGCAGATGCGGGCGACATATTCGTTGAAGGCCGCGTTGCCGAACCGGGTGGGATCGATGGCAATCAGGGTCGCTCCACCTTTGATGTTCAGGGCACCGAAGGATTCGCGCTCTTTGTTGTCCACGGACAGGGTTCCTCCCGCCAGCGCGGCGCCCAACACCTCTACCATGAAGGCGATCGCGGCCCCTTTATGCTCTCCGAACGGCAATAGGCTGCGGGTTTCAAGGATGGCATTTGGGTCTGTCGAGGGCTCGCCTTGGGGATCAAGGCCGGCAGGGCGGGGCAGGTCGTGCCCCTCGGCGGCGGCCATGCGGATATCCATGAGGGCCACCATGGACGAGGCCTGATCCCAGACCACGGGCGCATCGCCATCACGCGGGCAGGCAAAAGACATGGGGTTGGTGCCAAAAACCGGGCGAACCCCACCTTGCGGAACCACCATGGACAACGAGTTGATCACGGCAAAGGCCACCAATCCGGCTTCGGCCAAAGGTTCTGTGTCAAACCGTAACGCACCCAGATGGTGGCAGTTCGCGCAGGTGAACGCGGCAATCCCGTTTTCCCGGGCCATCGCGATCAGATCCTCGCGGGCTGCTGTCGCTGCAACCTGATAGTACCCGTTGTCGGCATCACAGCGCAAAACGCCCGGGGCAACCTTTTCGGTTTTGGGCTTCGCGTGCCCGTTGGCATAGCCGGACGTGAAGCTTTGGACATAGACCGGCAACATGCGCAACCCGTGGCTGCGCGGGCCGTCCCGTTCAGACCGGGTGACGATATCGGCAAGTACATCACTGCTGCGCGTGTCCGCTCCGGCAGAAACAAGAACCGATTTGGCCAAGTCCCGAACTTCGGCAAGAGAAAGCGTTTTTGTCGGTTGTTCGGTCATCCGTTCGAGTCCCGTCTTTCTGTTTCGCACTCAAGCGCGCGGGCGTGTGTTTGCGGGATCGACAGCACATGTGTCGATGACCACGGCGTCGCGCATCTCATTGTGGACCAGCACCTGCATTTTCGTTCCGGGCGCCGTCATGTTCTGTGGCAGTAGTGCCATCGCAATGTCGTGGTTGCAATAATAAGAGAACCCGCCCGAGGTAACACGGCCGATCAGCTTGCCCTGAGCATAGACACCCTCGTCAAACATCACCGATGTTTCGCCAAAGGGCAGTTTCAGCGTGACCAACCGCCGGTACGCGCCATCCTTTTTCTGTTTCAAAAGAGCGGCCTTGCCTATGAAGTCGCGACCATCTGTTACCACGAACCGATCAAGGCCGGCCTCGTATGGCGTCATGTCCTTGCAGATTTCGCGATTGATGGCGCGATAAGACTTTTCAAGACGCATGGATTCCAGTGCCTCAAGCCCGAAAGGTTTCACACCGGCCTTCAGCAGCAGGTCAACAAGATGGCGGTTGTAACCGACCGGATGATGCAGTTCCCACCCCAGCTCGCCGGTATAGGACACGCGAAGCAGATGAACGCCCTTGGCGTACCCCACTTCACCCATTTGCGCAGAAAGCCAGGGGAAGGTTTCGTTCGACAGATCATTGTCGGTCAATGGTTGCAGGATCTCTCGTGCCTTGGGGCCTGCCAGTGCAATCACGCCCAGTTGTTCTGAAACATCCTCAAGAAGGACAGAGCTGTCATTGGGCAGCAAACGTTGCAGTTGATCCCAGTTGTAGGCGCGCCAATTCGGGGTGGAGACCAGGTAAAAATCATTCTCGGCATAGCGGACGACCGTGTATTCCGCATCCATGCCACCCTTTGGGTTCAACAAAAGCGACAGGGTCATTCGCCCCACTTTGGGCAGCCTGTTCGCCATAAGGCCATCCAGCCATTTGGCGGCCCCGGGTCCGCGCAGGGTGAACTTGGTCATCGGCGACATCTCGATGAATCCGGCCACGTCACGGGTGGTGAGTACCTCTTTCTGAACGCGTTCCATGTGGTTGGTGCGACGGAAGGAATGTTCCGGAACAGCGTCCTCGCGCGATTTGGCGAACCAGCGCGGGAACTCATATCCGTTGAAGCTGGTCCAGACGGCGCCATGCGCGCTCAGCAGATCGTAGGACCCCATCGTTTTCATCGGGCGCGCGCCGGGAAAATCCTCTCCGGGGATGTGCGCGTTCATGTGGGTTCCCCACGTTTCGCGCACCTTGTCCATGGTCCACCGCTTGGACGCGTAATCCGAAAAACGGCGGGGGTCGAGTTCGGACATGTCCATGCCCGGATCCCCATCGACAATCCAGCGGGCCAGACGTTCACCAACGGTTCCACCCCACAATATGCCGCCGGGCATGCCTTCGGCCAGCCACAGGTTTTCATGCCCCGGTGCGGGTCCCGCAAGCGGCAACTCGTCCGGTGTCATCTGGAACGGACCTCGGGTGTTGGCCTTGATACCCACGTCACCAAGTGTTGGAACCCGCTCGATGGCACGCTCCCACTGCGTTTGGACCGCGTCGAAATCTTCGGGCAAGAGGTCGGCGCCAAAGTCAGGCGGCACGCGATCTTCGGCAAATATCTTGAGGTCTTTGGTGAACTCATAAGGACCGAACTGAATGCCGCCCACATCTTCGCGCAGATACGCACCGTAATCTTCATCCCGCAGGATCGGGAACTCGGGCAACCCTTGCGCGCGGCGTTCTTTCAGCAGCGGAACGGTTTCGGTCGTCCAATATTGGTGAACGATTGGAATGCAAGGCAGATCCAGACCAACACGGCGCGCGTTTTCGCGGGCATAGTTTCCGGTCGCGAAGACAAGATGTTCGCAAGTGATCTCACCTTGATTGGTTGTCACCTTCCAATGACCGTTTTCCAGTTTTTCGTAAGCCTGCGCTTCGGTGTTCTGAAACACTTTGGCGCCTTTCTCGCGCGCTAGCCTCGCCATTGCCATGGTGATGTCAGCAGGGTTCACATAGCCGTCCTCGGTATGCAGGATGCCGCCGCGAATATGTTCCGATTGGTTGAGCAGAGGGTGCAGTTCGGCGATTTCTTCTGGCGTCAGCAGTTTGCAGGGCACACCGGCAGCTTCGGCAATCGAGACATAGGACAGGAACTCGTCCCAGCGTTCCTGCGTATTGGCAACGCGCAACTGGCCCACCTGGCGCAGTCCGACCGAGGCGCCGATCTTCTTTTCGACTTCGGAATAGATGCGGATGGTCTCCATCGTCATCTTCGAAACGTTGTGGGATCGCACGAAGGTGACCAGCAGACCCGCCGCATGCCAGGTAGAGCCGGAGGTCAGCGTCGTTCTCTCCAGCATGATTGCATCTGTGCACCCGTGCTGCGTCAGCCCATAAAGAACCGAAGCCCCAACGCATCCGCCTCCTACGACGACAACCTTGGCATGTGACTGCATTCGACGCATTCCTTCCTGAGGCTGTTTTCGTTTCCAGAGGGTCAGTCAAAACGAAATCAGCGGGCTGAGAACTGGTTGAACTGTTTACGTGAAATCTGCGTCAGGCAATTCGAAAAATTTTCCGGTCCAGCTGAGTTCAGTTAAACCATGATCGGGTTTGCCGGTGATCTCACGCGGTCTGTGAGGCGGCCCGCAAAAATACCGGCCATCTTTTGTTTCGGATTGTTGTGTTAGCGCAAACTGTGCTGGTAAGGTCTGACATCGGCTTGGGGTGCGCTTTGTTGCGCCCGCGATCCGTGCGGCATACGAAGGGGGAAAATCGCGTGTATCTCGGTCTGGATTTGGGGACGTCAGGTCTTCGGGGAATTGTGGTCAGCGAAGAGGGCAAAGTCGTCGCCGAAGCCGAAGCAGGTGTTGAGACATCGACGTTGCATCCCGGCTGGTCGGAACAAGATCCGTCCGATTGGGTGGAAGCCTGCCAAAACGTCGTTGCCCAATTGCGCGCGTTGAATGGTGCTGCATTTTCTGCGGTGCGCGGCGTTGGTCTGAGCGGCCACATGCACGGTGCCACGTTGCTGGATCGGGATGGCAAAGTGCTGCGGCCCTGTATCCTTTGGAACGACACGAGATCAGCGCAGGAAGCTGCGGAGCTGGATGGTCTGCCATCGATGCGCGCGATCACCGGGAACATCGTTTTTCCGGGTTTCACCGCACCCAAGCTGGAATGGGTGCGCAGACACGAGCGCGACGTGTTTGAAAAGACATCCAAAGTGTTGCTTCCGAAGGATTATCTGCGTTTCTGGCTCACCGGTTCCTATGTCAGCGACATGTCCGACAGCGCCGGTACGGCGTGGCTGGACGTTGGAAAGCGAGAATGGTCAGTCACCGCGTTGGATCAAAGCCACATGCGCTGGGACCAAATGCCAGACCTGGTTGAAGGCAGTTCGGCAGGCGGAGAACTGCGGTCAGAGATCCTCGGGCAGTGGGGCTTGACCGGGCCCGTCGTGGTTGCCGGCGGGGCCGGTGACAATGCGGCAGCGGCCTGCGGTATCGGAAGTATTGGTGAGGGCAGCGGATTTCTTTCCTTGGGCACTTCGGGTGTGCTGCTGGTCGCAAAGGAAAGCTATGCGCCCGCGCCGGAAACAGCTGTTCATTGCTTTTGTCATGCGGTTCCGGATCGCTGGATTCAAATGGGTGTGATCCTGTCGGCCACCAACAGTCTCAACTGGCTGTCGCGTCACCTCGGTCAACCCGTCGGTGCGCTGGCGTCGACCCTGCCGGATTCGGTGAAGGGGCCGTCAAAGATCACCTTCCTTCCGTACCTGTCCGGTGAACGGACGCCCCATAACGACAGTGACATACGCGGGGCATTCCTGGGGCTGGATATCGCATCGGAACCCGCTGACCTGACGCAATCCGTGACAGAGGGGGTTTCCTTTGCCATGCGCGATTGTTTGGAGGCGCTCAAAAGCACGGGCACCAATCCCGAAAGTCTGCTGGTCGTCGGTGGCGGGGCGCGGTCGCGGTTTTGGCTGGAAACGCTGGCCACGGTTCTGAACACGCCGCTTGCTGTGCCCGATGGAAGTGGGTTTGGCGCAGCCATAGGCGCAGCGCGTCTTGCTGCATGTGCGGTGGACGGCGCCGACCCCAAGGATGTCATGCTGTCCCCGGAAGTCGCTGAGCGTGTTGAACCACGTCTCGAACTGACCGGCGCATATGAGGCGGAATATCAGCGGTATCGCGAATACTATGCTGCTTTGTCCCCTTTGGCCGCGCGCTGATGGCTGATCCCAAACGCATGCCTGTCGAGCAGGTCCTTCTGGAAGACGGAAACATGTCCGTTTCCCTGTTGAACTATGGCGCAATCACGCAAGGCTGGTGGCTTGGCGAAACACCTTTGATATTGGGCTACGAAAACCCGCAGGATTACCTGTCGGACCCGTTCTACCTTGGCGCGATGGTCGGGCGAGTGGCCAACCGCATCGGCGGGGCACAGTTTGCATTGCAGGGGCGTGTTCATCACCTGACAGCAAACGAAGGGCCGACCACGCTGCATGGTGGTCCGAGCGGGCTGTCACGCAAATACTGGGATATCGTGAAAACCTCTCCAAATCAGTCAGTTATGTCCTTGACTTCACCTAAAGGTGAAGGCGGTTTTCCCGGAGCGGTCAATTTCGAGGTGCATGTCGAACTGACCTGTCCGCGTCTGATCTACACAATCAGGGCGCGTCCGGATCGCCCAACGCCGATCAGCATCGCGCAGCACAATTATTACACTCTGGGCTGTCCAGAGGATATCATGGACTGCCGGCTCAGGTTAAGATCGAACCGGGTGCTGGAGCTGGACGCGCGTTCCGTTCCTTCCGGAGATATCTCCGCCGCCGGCGATAATGTGCCAGATTTCGCGTTGTCCCGCACCGTCGGGGCAGAGGGGCGCGAGCTGGACCATTATTTTGTGTTTGATCAAAGTGGAAACCGTGACCATCCGGTGGCAGAGGTCACGGCACCTTCGGGATTGAGGATGAACCTGTATTCAGATCAACCCGGCGCACAGGTCTATGCCGGGGCACATCTGTCAGGCCGATTTAGCCCGTGTGCGGGGCTGTGCATTGAGCCGTCAGGATATCCGAACGCCGTGAATGTCCCTGCGTTCCCGTCCGTCATCCATACGCCGGACAACCCGTATCGACAAACTCTGACACTTGAGATTTCCGAGGAACGATCATGAGACTTCAGATTGCAGCAAATGCCGTAGGCATCTGGATGTCGCTTTCAATTGCTCAGGCGCAAGACTTTGGTCCGAAACCGGAATTCATCGAACCTGACTTTGCTAACGCAGAGTTGGGGCAACTGCTGTTCTACGATCCGATCCTGTCGGGCAACAAGAACATAAGCTGCGCAACCTGTCATCATCCGAAGCTGGGAACGTCCGACGGGCTTTCACTGGGTATCGGCGAAGGTGGGGTCGGGCTGGGTGGTCAGCGCAAGGTCACACAAGACAATGCGCCCGAACAGCGCATTCCCCGGAACTCGCCCGCAATGTGGAATCTCGGGGCGCTGGAATTCACGACGTTTTTTCATGACGGTCGCCTCGAGGCGGATCCGTCACAGCCCAATGGCATTAGAACGCCGTTGGGGACGCATATGAGGCCGGGGTTCAAATCGGCTTTGGCAGCGCAGGCGATGTTTCCGGTGCTGTCGCCTGACGAAATGGCGGGGCATTATTCTGAAAACGAGGTGAGCAAGGCCGTACGACTCGGCTTGCTGACCCAAGAGGGTGGCGCCTGGGATCTGATCGCCGCGCGCGTGGCGGCGATACCAGGGTATCAAAGGCGATTTGATGACATCGCGCCCGGAGAAGACATCTCCTTTACCGCAATCGCCAATGTCATTGCCGATTTCATCGCGTTTGAGTGGCGGGCTGACAACAGCCTGTTTGATCGTGCGATGCGAGGCGAAGACAGGCTGCCCGAACAAGCGCAGCTGGGGATGGCGCTGTTCTACGGAAAGGCTGGATGCAGTGCCTGCCATTCCGGCTGGTTCCAGACCGATCACGGGTTCCATTCCATCGCCATGCCTCAGATCGGCCCCGGAAAATCAGCCCGTTTCGAAAATCATGTGCGGGATGACGGGCGACTGCGCGTCACGGGCGACAAGGATGATGCCTTCGCATTCCGCACGCCTTCGCTGCGCAACGTGACCCTGACGGCGCCATATGGCCACAGCGGTGCCTACGCACGGCTTGAGGATGTCGTGCGTCATCATCTGGATCCGGTTTCCGCGTTGCGGAACTACGCCATCGAAATGGCTGACCTGCCAGAGTTTTTCGGGGCAGAGGATCAAAAGGCTTTGCTTGACCCCCAGCATGTCGAAGCCATAGCAGCGTCGAACGATCTGGCGCCCATCGACCTGAGTGATGACGAGGTCGATGCCATCTTGAGTTTTCTGGGCACGCTGGAAGATCCGGCTGTGCGGCTGGGTGTTCCCCAAACGGTTCCCAGCGGAATGCCCGTCGATCAGTGATCAACGGCTGAGGCGGATCACCTGATTGGCATCTACCTTCTGCCAATCTCCATGCTCACCATCAGGCCAGATCACCCTTATTTCCGCAGTTTCGAAGTTTCCTAGACCAAAGTGGTGGAACCCTGCAATTCCGCTGGCGTGCCCCCCGCCAATGGTCACTTCACGGGTTTGAACGCCCTCGGTCGTCCTGACCTCGATAAAACTGCCGACTGCCTGTCTGTTGGGGTGGCTCTGGCCGAGATCAATCATGAGCCAGTAGCCGGTCGTCGGTTCATTCTGGAAAACCTCAAGGTCCGAGCCGCGATTGACCACCACCAAATCCAACCACCCATCCCCGTTGAAATCCGCCAGCGCCCCGCCGCGGGACTTTGCCATGGACGCGACACCAGCCTCTGATGCTGTTTCGACAAACTGACCGTCGGCGGTCTGCACCAACAGATTGTTGGGGTCGTTCTGCGCCGCGTCGGGCATCTGCTCAACATTGCCTTTGGCGACGAAAATGTCGTCCAGCCCGTCATTGTTGACGTCCCCGAACTGTGCATGCCAGCCGGTCGAGGGGCGGCCGTCACCTCCTGCATGTGGTCTGTGTGCCGTTGTTCCACGGTCGTAGGTTGCATCCCGCCATGTTGGCCCATCTGATGCAGGATCAAAAACCTGGAATTTCTGGTCCCCCATGGACGTCAGGTAAACATCGGAAAAACCGTCACCGGTCAGATCCCGCGAGGCGATCCCCATGCCCCAGATCGAATAGGGCAGCCATCCATCGGCCTCGCTGTACAGGCGCGGGGTGTCTTCCATAGCCCACAATTGCTCTTGCCCGCCACGCACATAGTAGTGGCGGTCATTGCTGACACGCAGATCCGCGCGGCCCGTGCGCGCCCAATCGGAAAACAGGATCGACAGGGAACAGTGACCGGGTTCCAAACGGACAGGATCGCCATACTTTTCGCCTTGGGGTCGGTACAGAAGCGTCGGCCCGCAAGCCTCAAAAGGTCCGTCCGGATTGCTTCGGTCGACATAGGTTCCAAAGGCCAGCGTTGGCAGGGTTTGCCCGCGTTCCCAAGTGGCGGAAAAGCCGGTGGTCCAATGGTCCTGAGGCTGAAAACCCAGTGCCGTGAACGGCTCGAACGCGCAGTTCGGTTTGCCGCGCAGCAACAGGTCTTTGCCTACGCGTAAGACCGCAAGGTCCAGGATCCCATCGCCATCAATGTCTACCGGGTATGCGCCGGTCACACGGGTCAAGGATAACTGACCTGGCGCATCCGGAAGAAAACTGACATCTGTGTCGGATGTGTTGATGAACAATTGTGCTGGGTTTGATCCGCCAGCCACGAACATTTCAGGGCGGTCGTCATCATTGCAGTCGAAGACCGCGACACCCCCGCCGACGAAATGTTCCCAGCCGCCATCGTAAACATGGCCGGGGGTTTCCACCTTTTGAAAGCGGGGTGGAGCGATGTCCGCAGCGGCAGCGGAACCTACCGCAAGCAAGATTGCCATCTTAGTTCGCATGAGCCGCCAGTTCCCTGACCTTCAGGATAGAGACTTGTTCAATCCCATAAGCCGCTGCCCCTTTTGCCCACATTGAATCGCCCCAGTGGTTGACCTTGATTTCCGGCAACGGCGCGTCGACGCTGACGACGCCGTTTTGGACACGTGCCATCACCTCGTCCGAATGCAGGTAATCAAAGCGACCTCTGGCGCCGGACAGGATAATGCATTCGGGGTCGAACAGATTGATCAGGTTCGAAACCCCCATCCCGAACATTTGGCCCGCGCGGGCCAGAACGGAAATGGATCGGGCGTCGCCGGCTTTTGCTGCCGCGAGTATATCGACAAGAGTGCGGGGATCCGTTGCTTCACTGGCGATCGTGGCTTCGCGGATCAGGGCGTATTCCCCCACATAGGCCTCGAGGCATCCGCGCTGCCCGCACTGACACAAGGCGCCGTCCAACTGAACTTTGAGGTGCCCGAATTCTGCGCCGCATCCGCGTTCACCGCGATAAAGCTTGCCATCAAGAACGATGCCCAGGCCGATGCCGTGTTCGATCGTAACAACCAAAAAATTCTTCAGCCCCTTTCCCAATCCGAAAAGCTGTTCTGCCTTTGCGACCAGATTGGCGTCGTTTTCGATGAAGGCAGGGCAGGGGAGCACCTCGGACAACAGCGGGCTCAAATCCACATTTCGTTCCGTCAGCGAAGATGACCAATGCACGAAGTTCTGATTTGCATCGATAAGGCCAGCGATGCCGATGCAGACACCTGACAAATCGGCAAGGGATCGGTTTGCCGAGGCGCAGGCCTGATCAAGCACGGCGCGGATCTTTTTGGCAAACGCATTCGGGGCCATGCGGGCTTGGTCCAGCGGATGCGTGTACGAAGTGATTTCGGTTCCTTCGAAATCCACGAGAATGACTGAAACCTGCTGGCGGGCGACTTTCACGCCCGCAATCAGATGTGACGCGCCATTCAGTTTCAATTGTACCCGCGGTCTGCCGCGGCGCGCTGATTTGGAAGATGTTTCGCTTTCTATTTCCTCAATCAGACCGGCAGACAGCAGATCGGCAGTGGCGGTCGTGATGGTCGCTGGGCTGGTCTCCAACGCGCTGGCGATGTCGATTCGCGAAATGGTGCCTGTGGCCCGGATTTTTTCCAGAACGCGCAGGCGAGTGACGTTCCTTTGGTCCGTGGCATTTGAAGAAGCTTTGCTTTTCAGCATCTTGCCCTCGCGAATCTGATCCCTGTTTCAACCTAGGTGGTTTTTTCAGTTACCGATAGCATAAATATTTTACCGACTGAAATAAATATGCTACTCAGAATTATCGGGGCCACGAATCATGAAACGATGGCCCAATGAAACCGGGAGGAAATCATGAAACGAATTCTCAGCGCCTCTGTCGTGGCGGTCCTGATGGGGACAGCCGCATTCGCAGAGCCCACGGTCGGCGTAAGCTGGTCGAATTTCCAGGAAGAGCGTTGGAAGACCGACGAAGCGGCGATCAAGGCTGCACTGGAAGCGGGCGGTGCGGAATACATCTCGTCTGATGCCCAATCTTCTTCTGCCAAGCAATTGTCGGATATTGAAAGTCTGATCGCCCAGGGCGTTGATGCGCTGATCATTCTGGCGCAGGATTCCCAGGCCATCGGCCCGGCTGTGCAGGCGGCGGCAGACGAAGGCATTCCGGTCATCGCGTATGACCGTCTGATCGAAGATGACCGTGCCTTCTATCTGACATTCGATAACGTTGAAGTTGGCCGGATGCAGGCCCGCGCGGTGTTCGAGGCGATGCCGAAAGGCAACTATGTGATGATCAAGGGATCGCCCACGGATCCGAACGCGGATTTCCTGCGCGGCGGTCAGCAAGAGATCATTCAGGCCGCCGTTGACAGCGGCGATATCGTCATCGTGGGTGAAGCTTACACCGACGGTTGGCTGCCAGCGAACGCACAGCGCAACATGGAACAGATCCTAACCGCGAATGAAAACAACGTTGATGCCGTGGTCGCCTCGAATGACGGTACTGCTGGTGGCGTTGTTGCAGCCCTGACCGCGCAGGGCATGGAAGGCATTCCGGTCTCGGGTCAGGATGGCGACCACGCGGCGCTGAATCGTGTTGCCAAGGGCACGCAGACCGTCTCGGTCTGGAAAGACGCACGCGAGTTGGGCAAAGCTGCCGGTGAAATCGCGGTTGCGTTGAGCAACGGAACAAGCCCTGCGGATGTCGAAGGCGCGATCAGCTGGACTTCGCCCGGTGGGACCGAGATGAACTCGGTCTTCCTTGCGCCTGTACCGATCACCAAAGACAACCTGTCCGTCGTGGTCGATGCTGGCTGGATTCCGTTGGAACACCTGTGTCAGGGCGTCGAAAGCGGCCCTGCACCCTGTAACTAAACCAGGTTCCAAACCATAATATCTCTGGCCCGCAAGGGTGGGCCAGAGATCATAGCTGAACATGAAAGATCGGATATGACCGAAACTTCGTCTCAGCCGGTACCCCAAAAAGCAAAGGCCAACCTGTTTCAGCAACTGGAACTGGATATGCGGCTATTGGGCATGATCGGCGCCTTCATCATCCTGTGCATTGGCTTCAACATCGTGACGGATGGCCGCTTTCTGACGCCTAGAAACCTGTTCAACCTGTCGATCCAGACCGTCTCGGTTGCGATCATGGCCTGCGGCATGGTGTTCATCATAGTCATGCGCCACATTGACCTGTCGGTTGGGGCGCTGCTGGCGACCACATCTGCCGTGATGGCGATGACCCAGACCGAGCTGTTGCCCAACGTATTGGGAATGGGTTTGAACCACCCGGCGACCTGGGCGATCACTTTGGTTGTGGGCCTTGTGGTCGGCACATTGATCGGCGCGTTCCACGGTTGGATGGTGGGGTATCTGACCATCCCAGCCTTTATCGTGACGCTTGGCGGTTTTCTGGTCTGGCGCAACGTCGCCTGGTACATGACCGACGGCCAGACGATCGGCCCGCTGGACAGCACGTTTCTGATGTTCGGGGGGACAAACGGAACCTTGGGAACAACCGTCAGCCTCCTGTTCGGCCTTGCCGCCACGGCTGTTGCGATCTGGGCGTTGTGGAGCGGTCGCCGGTCCAAAGCCGCTCATGGTTTCCCTGTTAAGCCGGTCTGGGCTGAAACAACGCTGGCCGGGATCATCGGCCTTGCCATCATGGGGTACGTGTTGATCGTCAACAGCTATGCGATCCCGACCCGTCGTCTTGAACGCATGTTCGAAGCGCGCGGCGAGACCATGCCGGAAGGGTTGGTTGTCGGCTATGGCATTCCGATCTCGGTCCTGATCCTGATCATTGTGGCGGTGACATTGACCGTCGTGGCCCGCAAAACCCGCTTTGGCCGCTACATCTTTGCCACCGGCGGCAACCCGGACGCGGCCGAGTTGTCGGGTATCAACACCCGTTTGATGACCGTCAAGATCTTTGCCCTGATGGGGTTCCTGTGCGCGCTGTCGGCGGTTGTGGCCTCGGCCCGGCTGGCCAATCACTCGAATGATATCGGAACGCTGGATGAGCTTCGCGTTATTGCCGCTGCCGTGATTGGTGGAACCGCGCTGTCCGGCGGCATCGGAACGATCTACGGCGCAATCCTTGGCGCGTTGATCATGCAGGCGCTGCAATCGGGCATGGCCATGGTTGGCGTGGATGCGCCGTTCCAGAATATCGTCGTCGGCACCGTCCTGGTTCTGGCCGTCTATATCGACATCGTCTATCGCAAACGTCTGGGGGCGAAATGATGCAAGCTCAAGAAACACAGAACCAAGCTTCGGGCCGTGGGTCCGGCCAGCCTCCGCTGGTGGAAATGCGCGATATCTCGATTTCCTTCGGGGGTATCAAGGCGGTAGACCATGTGTCGGTAGATCTCTACCCGGGCGAGGTCGTGGGCCTTCTGGGCCACAACGGGGCCGGTAAATCCACCCTGATCAAGGTTCTTTCGGGCGCCTATCAGATGGACCATGGCGAAATCCTGATCGACGGCAAAAAGGTCGAGATCAACAACCCCCGCGACGCGCGCGCCAACAATATCGAGACGATCTATCAGACGCTGGCGCTGGCGGACAACCTGGATGCAAGTTCAAACCTGTTTCTGGGCCGCGAAATGGTCACGCCCTTTGGCCTGGTCAACGACGCCGCGATGGAGGCTGAATGCCGCAAGATCATGGCGCAGCTGAACCCGAACTTTCAGAAGTTCAATGATCCGGTCTCGGCCCTGTCGGGCGGTCAGCGTCAATCGGTGGCCATTGCACGGGCGGTGTATTTCAACGCGCGTATCCTGATCATGGACGAGCCCACGGCCGCACTTGGCCCGCACGAAACACAGATGGTGGCGGACCTGATCCAACAGCTTAAGGCGCAGGGGATCGGGATTTTCCTGATCGACCACGATGTACACGCGGTGATGGAGCTGTGTGACCGGGCCTCGGTCATGAAGAACGGGCAATTGGTTGGAACGGTCGATATCGCAGACGTCACCGATGACGATCTGTTGTCGATGATCATTCTGGGCAAAAAGCCCGGCGAAAAGACGGAATGAGGTAAGCGAAATGACGAGCGGTTTCTTTCAGGGAATTGAAGAAGTCCAATTTGAAGGCGAGGACAGCAAGAACCCGCTCGCATTCCGCCACTACAACCCGGACGAGATCATCTTGGACAAGCGCATGGAGGATCACCTGCGTTTTGCCGTGGCGTGGTGGCATTCCTTCGCGTGGGAGGGTGGAGATCCGTTTGGCGGCCCCACTTTCGAGCGCCCCTGGCACCCACAGGATGACATGGGCCGCGCCAAGATGAAGGCCGATATCGCGTTCGAGATGTTCCAGATTCTGGGACAGCCCTATTTCTGCTGGCATGATGCCGATATCCGACCTGAACAGGGGAACTTCGCCGAAAATCTCCACACGTTGAACGAGATCACCGACTATATCGGTGAAAAGATGCAAGTGTCCGGCACCAAGCTGTTGTGGGGTACGGCCAACATGTTCAGCCATCGCCGCTGGATGGGCGGTGCCAGCACCAATCCCGACCCCGACGTCTTTGCCTTTGCTGCCGCCACGGTGAAATCCTGCATGGATGCCACCCACAAACTGGGCGGCGAAAACTATGTGCTGTGGGGCGGGCGCGAAGGGTACGAGACGCTGCTCAACACCGACATGAAAACCGAGCTGGATCATATGGGCCGGTTCCTGAACATGGTGGTCGAGTACAAGCACAAGATCGGGTTCAAAGGTGCGATCCTTGTCGAACCCAAACCGCAGGAGCCATCAAAGCACCAATATGATTTCGATGCCGCGACCTGCATCGGTTTCCTGCGCAAATACGGGCTTGAGAATGAGGTCAAGCTGAACCTCGAACAGGGTCACGCGATTCTGGCGGGGCACAGTTTTGAACATGAGATTGCCGTAGCCGCAGCCGAAGGGATGCTGGGCTCCATCGACATGAACCGGAACGATTATCAATCCGGGTGGGATACGGATCAGTTCCCCAACAACACTCCCGAGGTTGCGCTGGCCTATTACCACATCCTGAAAGCGGGTGGATTTACCACCGGCGGTACCAATTTCGATGCCAAGCTGCGCAGGCAGTCGATCGACGCCGAAGATCTGATCGCCGCGCATGTGGGCGGGATGGATATTTGTGCCCGGGGCCTGAAAGCAGCGGCAGCGATGATCGAAGATGGCGGATTGGAACAAGCGCTGGCTGATCGGTACACGGGCTGGAATACGCCCGAGGCGCAGGCAATGCTGACCTCTGGTCTTGACGAGATTGCAGCGCGGGTGCTGGCCGAGGATCTCAATCCAGATCCGCGCTCGGGGCGTCAGGAAATCCTCGAGAACTACGTGAACCGATTTGTTTGATCCCCGTGGGATCAGCCGGTCCTTAAAATAACTTGTGTACAATGCCCCGGAAACGCGTGAGTTTGCTTCAGCGTTGCCCGGGGCTTTCCCTTGCTGGGCGCAACGGCATCAAAGGCCCGTCGGGGTCGAACAAGTGGGGCGAGCAGGGTTTTGGCGGATCAATCGGCAGGCAAAGCGGTGTTTCTGAGCGGCAGTCTGATGCTGCATGTGACACGCATGTCATTGACCACCAGCATTGGCCTGATGGCCATTTTTGCCGTCGACTTTGTCGATATGATCTTCATCTCGATGTTGGGCAACGATGCGCTGGCGGCGGCGGTGGGCTATGCCGGGACGCTGCTGTTTTTCACCAACGCGATCAATATCGGATTGTCGATTTCCGCCGGGGCGCTGGTTGCGCGCGAACTGGGGGCCGGGCGGGCTGAACAAGCAAGGCATTACGCGTCCAGCGTGGCCGTTATCGGGCTGATTGCCGGGCTGACGACCTCGGGACTGGTCTTGTTGAATCTCAGCTACTTGCTGTCCTTGCTTGGCGCGGAAGGAGAGGTTCTGAGGCTGGCGACGCGTTATGTGTCGATCATCCTTCCGACCATGATCGTGATGTCCATTGCGATGACGGCGATGGCCGTGCTGCGCGCTCATGGCGATGCGCGGAGGTCAATGATGGCCACGATCTACGGCGGAGTGGTGAATGCGGTTCTGGACCCGATACTGATCTTTGCGGTCGGGCTGGGGCTGGATGGGGCCGCTATCGCCTCGGTCCTGGCGCGGCTGTGCATGTTGGGGGCGGCGTTGTGGCCAGCGCTTCGGGTGCATCGGGGATTTGCGCACCCTTCACTGAAGCAGGTTGCAAAGGATTTGCGACCCGTGCGGGCGATTGCAATTCCAGCGGTGCTGACAAATGTCGCCACGCCGATCGGCAATGCAATCGTTGTGCGGGAAATCGCGCAATATGGAACGGATGCGGTTGCGGGCATGGCGGTGATCGGGCGCCTTTTGCCAGTGGCGTTTTCGGTCATCTTCGCGCTGTCCGGCGCGATAGGGCCAATCATCGGGCAGAATTTCGGGGCCGAAAAATTCGATCGTGTGCGCGCTGCCTTTCTGGCAGGGATCAAGTTCACGGCCCTTTATGTCGTTTGCATGTCGGCCATTTTGTTTTTGCTGCGCGCCCCGATTGCAGATTTGTTCGCAGCCGAGGGCGAAACCCGAAGTCTGATCTATCTGTTCTGCGGTCCGTTGGCTTTGGCTTCGTTCTTCAATGGCGTGATCTTCGTGACAAATGCCAGCTTCAACAATCTGGGGCATCCGGTCTATTCCACATGGATAAACTGGGGTCGTCACACTATCGGCACTTGGGTTTTCGCGACGATTGGTTCACAGATCGCCGGCGCATCCGGCGTTCTGCTGGGGCAGGCGTTTGGAGGCGTCATCTTTGCAGTCATAGGCTGGGTTATGGTCGCGCGGGTCGTGGCGCGGTTGGAGCGCTCGCAAGCGCTCGAGCCTTTTTCAGATCAGGGTCGGCTTCATTCGCTGTTCGGGCGTCGCGGCTGGTGATCAGGTCGGATCAGTTCCCCTGATTGCGTGCTTCCAGCCGTTCCAGATTGACCACGGTTGACAGCATCAGGCGGTCATGGCTCCAGTCCTGCGTTTGCTGGATCGACGCAGACCCCAATGCAAGAAGGGTGGCGAAGGTCAATGCCATCCCCAGGAACAGAGCGGGCAGGGTGGGCACCGCCGGCTGTGCATCGGTCAATGCAAGCACGCGCTGACGCAGCACGCGCTTGGCCTTGCCGCCCGTCACAAACGCAACATTCAGAACGCGAGGATTGTTTGCCGAGATCGTACGCGCGCAATAATCCAGCAGGCAGGAAGTGTATTCGCGCGCATCGATCCGTTTGCGGGCCACCACGGACTGGTCGCATGCCAGTTCACGCAAGCGGCCGAACTGATACTTTAGCATCAGATAGGCTGGGTTCCAGAACAACAACGGGCGCAGCATTTCAAAGCCCAGTTCCCATTCCACGTCACCGGCCCGAACATGCTGAAGCTCGTGCGCCAAAGCAAAGCGCAGTTCGTGCGGGGTATCCAGCAGATGGCTTGGCAGAACGACATGGCGACGGCGCAATCCGCGCACAGCGAACGGTACGGTGATGCGATCCGAAAGACGAATGTCTACCTTGGCCGACTGCCGCCAAAGAAAGCTGGATTTGACTGTCTGACGGATCATCGCCGCGTCCCTCAGAGCGCGGGCCGCAAACAGGGCGGCGACCAAAACAAGCAGCGTTGCAAGGGCAGTGATCACCGGCTGTTGCCCTGACAATGCAAGGTCCACCCACCGTTCACGGGTGTTCAGCAAGGCCTCGAACTGGGTGGCGGGCATGGCGATATCGCCGCGCAGATAGGCGGCAACGGCGATGTCGCCAAGCGCCATGGCGCTGCCCGGCCATGCGTAAGAGGCGAATGATGACACGCCCAACGCAAGAAACGGGCTGATCAGGACGCACACGCACAGCGCCTTGAGCGCACGCAACTGCGCGACATAGCTGTGGCGCAGGGCTGTTCGGGTCAGGGCTGCGCGGGCCGCCAGCCAGATGACGGCTGACAAGGCCAGCACGATGTTGAGTTCGATAAACGTGTCGAGAACCGGTCTAACCGCTGTCATTTTGCAGTCTCCTTTCTACCAGTGCTCGAATTTCCTCCAGGTCGGCTTCGCTCAGCCCCGCATCATCGACAAGCCGGGCCACCAGTGTGGCGGGTGTGTCGTCGAACAGAGTGCGGGACAGGTTTTGCAAAGACCGGGCCTGATATCTGTCCTTTTCCAGAAGCGGCGTATAGATCAGGGTCTTTCCTGTCTTGCGGCTTTCCACAAAACCTTTCTCGTCCAGGATACGCAGGATCGTGGCACCGGATGTATAGGCCAGATTGCGCTCCGAAGGCAGGCGGTCCAGGACATCTCGCACCGAGCCTTGCCCAAGGGCCCAGAGCTCGTTCATGAACTCCAGTTCAACCTCGGTCAGCAGATTTGTTGTCTTTTTCTTTCGCATCGATCTCGGTGTTGTCATGTTTAGTATGCCTGACAGACAAGCATCCTTTCGCGATTTCTCAAAGTCTAAACTTTCCAGAACACAAAAACGCCCCAGCCGATAGACAGGAAAAGAGGTGTCCATACCGGCTGCCCGACAAGGCCCAGCCAGGCGAGGAAGATATAGGCGGACCCCAGAAGGGTGATGAAGAGCCGATCGCCCAATGTGGTTGTCAGCCCCAGTACACCGCGCCGTTCTATGCCATCGCGATACTTGAAGCCCTCAAGAATGCCAATCAGTGCGATGGCCGAAAAGATGCCGACAAATACGGCAAGTGTCGCCGGGGTCCAGGCCATCCAGAAATCGGGCCACAGTGGCGCAGTCCAGGAAAAGCCTTTTTCCTCTGGCTGGCCGACGCTGCCCCATCCGGCCTGCTGGGCAAAGGTCGCGGAAGGCAGAAAAAGAAGGGTGAGAAGAAGTTTACGCATATCGAACCTCACACACGTCCCATCGCGAAACCACGCGCGATGTAGTTGCGGACAAACCAGATGACGATGGCGCCGGGGATGATGGTCAGGGTGCCGGCGGCGGCCAGCAGGCCCAATTCATAGCCCGCGCTGGACGCGGTGCGGGTCATCACGGCGGCGATGGGTTTGGCCTCGACCGCCGTAAGTGTCTTGGCCAGCAGCATTTCCACCCACGAGAACATGAAGCAGAAGAAGGCCGCCACGCCCACGCCCGCTTTGATATTGGGCAGGAAGATCGTCACGAAGAAACGCGGGAAGGAATAGCCGTCGACATAGGCGGTTTCATCCAGCTCTTTTGGAATTCCCCGCATGAAGCCTTCCAAAATCCAAACTGCCAGCGGCACGTTGAACAATGTATGCGCCAGTGCCACAGCCAGATGCGTGTCGAACAGGCCGATCGAAGAATAGAGCTGGAAGAACGGCAAGGCGAAGACCGCTGCCGGGGCCATCCGGTTGGTCAGCAGCCAGAAGAACAGCTGCTTGTCGCCCAAAAACCGATACCGCGAAAACGCATAGGCAGCGGGCAAGGCAACGCTGACCGAAAGCACCGTGTTCAACGTCACATAGGTGATCGAGTTGATATAGCCCCAGTACCACGTCGGGTCCGTGAAGATGGTGATATAATTCTCCAGCGTAAAGGTCTGGGGGAACAGGGAAAAGCCCGACAGGATCTCATTCGTTGTCTTGAAGGACATCGCCACCAGCCAATAGATCGGCAGCATTAGGAACGCGATATAGAGGATCGGGATGAGAGACCGCTTCTTCATTGCGCGTCATCCTTTGTCATGAGGGTGTAGAAGAGCCACGAAACCAGCAGCGTGATGGCGAAATAGATCAGGCTCATCGCAGCCGCAGGGCCAAGGTCGAACTGCCCCAGCGCGATCTTCACAAGGTCGATCGACAGCAGGGTGGTCGAGTTGCCGGGCCCACCCCCGGTCAGCACGAAGGGCTCGGTATAGATGTTGAAACTGTCCATGAACCGCAGCAGGACCGCGATCGTCAGAACCGTCTTCATCTTGGGCAGCTGGATGTAGCGGAACACCGACCATGGGCTTGCGCCGTCGATCTTGGCCGCCTGATAGTAGGCGTCCGGGATCGACACGAGGCCTGCATAGCACAGCAACACGACTAGCGACGTCCAGTGCCAGACATCCATGACGATGACGGTGATCCAGGCCGAAAGCGGCTGTTGCGTCATGTCATAGTTGATGCCCAGAACGTCATTCAGGAAATATCCCAACAGACCGATTTTGGGCAGGGTGAAGATGTTCCACATGGACCCAACGACGTTCCACGGGATCAGCATCGGCAGGGCCATCAGCACCAGGCAGACAGGCACCCAGAAACCTTTGCGCGGCATCGACAGGGCCACGATGATGCCAAGAGGAACTTCGATGATCAGGATCAGGAAAGTAAACAGGAACTGTCGTCCAAGTGCTGCCTGAAACCGGTCCGACCGCAGGATCTGTTCGAACCAACCCAGGCCTTCCCAGAAAAACTGGTTATTGCCAAAGGTTTCCTGCACCGAATAGTTGACCACTGTCATCATCGGCACCAACGCGTTGAACGCGACCAGTGCCAGCACGGGTAGGACAAAGAACCACGCTTTTTGATTTTCTGTTCTCATTGGGCCCGCTCCTCGGTTGCGATCCAGCCGTCGCGGTAGACGCGGGATTGTTCGGGTTTGAATTGCAGGAAGACCTGTGATCCGGGTTCGGGCGCGCTGTGTTCGGTCACGGCCTTTAGGGCGGTATTGCCGACCATCGCGCTGACCACAAAGTGGCGACCGATGTCGGAAACCTTAGTCACATGCGCCGGGATGCCGGTCTCGCCGAAGCCGACATATTCCGGGCGAATACCCAGATCGGTGCGGCCGCCATCACCATGAATGGGACCTTCCAGCATGACTTCGTGCCCTTCGAACAGGGCGCGGTCGCCGCGCGCTTCGCAGGGCAGCACGTTCATGCCGGGCGAGCCGATGAAATGGCCCACGAACGTATGCTGCGGGCGCTCGAACAATTCTACCGGGGTGCCGATCTGCACCACTTCGCCCTCTTGCATCACCACGACCTCGTCCGCGAAGGTCAGGGCCTCGGTCTGGTCGTGGGTGACATAGATCATCGTCGCCTTGACGCGCTGGTGCAGTTCTTTCAGCTTGGACCGCAGCTTCCATTTCAGATGCGGGTCGATCACGGTCAGAGGTTCATCGAACATCACCGCGTTTACGTCGTCGCGGACCAGGCCGCGACCCATCGAGATTTTCTGCTTGTTGTCCGGGCTGAGGCCGCTGGCACGGGTGTTCAGCATGTCGGTGACATCCAGCATCTCGGCGATCGCATCGACGCGGCGCTTGATCGTCGCCGGATCGACGCCGCGATTCTTCAGCGGAAAGGCCAGGTTCTCGCCCACGGTCATCGTGTCGTAAATCACCGGAAACTGGAACACCTGTGCGATGTTGCGCTGATCAGGGGGCAGAGCGGTCACGTCACGGTCGTCGAACAGGATCTGCCCTTCGGACGGGGTCAGCAGGCCCGAGATGATGTTCAGCAGCGTGGACTTGCCGCAGCCCGACGGGCCCAGCAGGGCATAGGCCCCGCCATCACGCCAGGTCACGTCGATTTCCTTCAGCGCATAATCCTCTGGGCCTTTTGGCGACGGCATGTAGCTGTGGCGGAGGTTTGAAAGTTTGATCTGTGCCATGTCAGGCCACCCTTTTGCCGTCTTGACCGAAATACCGGCAATGGGCCGGGTTCATGAAGAATGTGTGGTCCTCGCCCACCTGATAGGGGTGGACCCCGGCGGCCAGCGACACCCAGGCGTCCTCGCCATGCTGGAAATGCGCGCTGGAATCCGAGCCCGAAAGCTCGGTCACGATCACTCGGCCGGTCAGTTCCACGTCCGCGTCAGACGTACGGAACGGCGTCACGCGATGCGGCCGCACCGCGACCATGTAATCTCCGTCGGCCATGTCGGTTACGGCCCAGCCACCTCCTCCAGCCAGTTGCGCCTGCGCAGCGGAAACGGTGATGCGTGCGACATTGATCGGCGGGTCCGAAAAGACCCGCGCGGCGGCGATGTTCTCGGGGTTGCGATAGATGTCAGCGGTTGGCCCGAACTGGGTCACGCGGCCATCTTCCATCAGGGCGGTGTAGCCGCCCAGCAGCAGCGCCTCTTCGGGCTCGGACGTGGCATAGACCACCACCGCCCCGCGACCTGCGAACAGGTCGGGCAGCTGCTCGCGCAGTTCTTCACGCAGTTTGTAGTCAAGGTTGGCCAGCGGTTCGTCAAGGAACACGGCGCGGCTTTCTTTGGCAATGGCACGCGCCAGCGCTGTGCGTTGTTGTTGCCCACCCGACAGCTCGTGCGGGCGGCGGTGCAGCATCGGTCGCAATTGCAGCAGGTCGGCGGCCTCTTCCACGCGACCTTCGATCTCGGATTGCGCCATGCCTGCCACGCGCAATGGCGAGGCGATATTGTCGAATACGGTCATATGCGGGTAGTTCACGAAGAACTGGTGCACGAGGCTGATTTTTCGCTTCTGCGTATTCAGCCGTGTGACGTCCTGCCCATCCATCAGGACCTTGCCCGAGGCGATCGGGTCCAGCCCGGCCATCATCTTGATCAGAGAGGTCTTGCCCGAGCCCGTCGCGCCCAGCAGCACGTTGAAGTGGCCTGTTTGAAGGGTCAGGTTTGTGGGCTTGATATGTATGACGTTGCCGACCCTTTTGGTCGCGTCTTGAAGTTCGATCATGTCCGTGGGTTCCGGTCCTTCAGTGCAATGCACTGGTCTTGAAGTGGGGGTGCCTGATGCGGCACCCCCGGGTTTCAACGGCTTACTGAGACTGCCAGCGCTGAACCAGTTCGTCATAGTTGACGGTCTGGCCTTGCGGCTTTTCGTTCTCAAGCTTGGCCTTGGGCGAACCTGCTTTTTCCAACCAGAAGGACGGATCCTGCGGCTCGTTCAGGCGTGGACCGCAGCCGCCGTAGACACCGGCGCTTTCATCCGCGGCCTGCATCCGGGCCATGGTGATGTCCATCTCTTCGGCCAGACGATCCATCGCCTCTTGCGGGGTGAAGGCGCCCGAGTTCACGTCACCGATCTGCTGCCACCAGATCTGGGCCAGCTTCGGATAATCCGGCACGTTGATGCCAGTCGGCGACCATGCCACGCGGTCAGGCGAGCGGTAGAACTCGACCAGACCACCTAGCTTGGGTGCGCGTTCGGTGAACGACTCGTGGTTGACCGAGCTGTCGCGGATGAAGGTCAGACCCACATGGGACTTCTTCACGTCGACAGTTTTGGAGGTCACGAACTGGGCATAAAGCCAGGCTGCCTGGGCACGATCCGAGGGGGTCGATTTGAGGAACGTCCAGGACCCCACGTCTTGGTAGCCAACCTTCTGGCCTTCTTCCCAATAGGGGCCGTGCGGGCTGGGTGCCATCCGCCACAGCGGCGTGCCTTCGTCATCCACGGTGTTGTTGCCTTCGGACTTCGGCTTGACCATGTCGGCGGTGAAGGCCGTGTACCAGAAGATCTGCTGGGCCACATTGCCCTGGCTGAGTGCCGGCAGTGACTGGTAGAAGTCATAAGACGCGGCACCCGGAGGCGCATAGGCCCGCAGCCATTCATCCCATTTCCGGATCGCATAGACCGCAGCCGGACCGTTTGCAGCACCACCACGCGACACCGAAGCGCCAACAGGGTTACAGGTGCCCGCTTCCATGCGGATGCCCCATTCGTCGACAGGCACACCGTTCGGTTCGCCCGTGTCGCCGGCACCGGCCATCGACAGCCAGGCATCGGTCATGCGCCATCCGAGGTCGGGCGCGCGCTTGCCGTAATCCATGTGGCCGTAGATCGTGGTACCATCGACTTCTTTCACATCATTGGTGAAGAACTCGGCGATATCTTCATACGCGGACCAGTTGACCGGAACGCCCAGATCATAGCCGTACTTTTCTTTGAACGCGGCTTTGTTCGCCTCATCATCGAACCAGTCCTTGCGGAACCAGTACAGGTTCGCAAACTGCTGATCGGGCAGCTGATACAGCTTGCCGTCCGGTCCGGTGGTGAACTGAATGCCCATGAAGTCATCCAGATCCAGCGTCGGCGAAGTCGTCGCGGCCCAGTCACCGCCCATCATGTCCGTCAGCGGATAGGCCAGCTGCAAACGCGAATGGGTGCCGATCAGGTCACTGTCGTTGACATAGCCGTCATACAGGTTCCGACCCGTTTGCATTTGGGTTTGAACGGCCTGAACCACTTCACCTTCACCCAGAATCTGGTGGTTGACCTTGATGCCGGTGATTTCCTCGAACGCCTTGGTCAGAACCTCCGACTCGTAGGAATGCGTTGGAATACCTTCGGACAGGACGTTGATTTCCATACCTGCGTAAGGCTGTGCAGCTTCGATGAACCACTGCATCTCGGCCATTTGTTCGTCTTTCGACAAGGTCGATGGCTGGAATTCGTCGTCGATCCAACGTTGTGCTGCGGCTTCGTCGGCCCAAGCAGGACCGTGCCCCGCAATGACGGCAGCCGCCGCCACTGCGGAAAGTAGATGTCTCCGCATCTGTCTCCTCCCAAAAATTTATGGTTCTCCGGCGGAAACCGGATGACGCACAGCATCAGCGATTTCCTGCGTATGTGTCAAACTAAAAATTTAGTAATTGACGTTCAGGCATTTCGAAAGGGGCGGAGCCGAACTCGTTTGCCAATTTTTGAATTCGTTGTAAGCTAGGATTGTCATTACAAAAATTACCGCTGAGACGTGCGGCGCGAATTACGAAAAACGACTTGGAACAGTGAGGATAAGCAATGTCCCGAAGTCTGTTGAAGTACACGCGTGTTCTGGAAATCGTCGGGGACACAATCAAGGTCCGGGTTCCGATCCAGAGCAAGGGGGGGCCGGCTGTCCGGTTCAACGACCTCGCTGTGATCGAGACGGTGGATGGCCGAAAAACACTGGCTCAGACGATCTTCATCGACCGCGATGTCGTCACGTTGCAAGTGTTTTCCGGCACCAAGGGCATATCGACCGAAGCAACGGCAACCTTTCTCGGTCACCCGATGCAGACACCTTATTCGGCCAACATTCTGGGCCGCGTTTTTGATGGCGCCGGTGTGGCCATTGATGGAGGCCCCGACCTGTCTGCGGAACCGCACATCGATATTGGCGGACCGACCGTCAATCCGGCGGAACGCGCGGTTCCAAACAGAATGATCCGCACGGATGTGCCGATGATCGACGTGTTCAACACATTGGTCGAGAGCCAGAAAATTCCGATCTTCTCGGTTTCAGGCGAGCCATTCAACGCGTTCCTCAGCCGAATCGGTATTCAGGCCGACGCGGATATCGTGATCTTTGGCGGGCTGGGGCTGATTTTTGACGACTACCACACGTTTCGCACCTCTTTCGAAGATGCAGGTGTGTTTTCGCGCACCGTCATGTTCGTCAATCAGGCGATGGATCCTTTGGTCGAACGTCTGCTGGTGCCGGACATGGCATTGGCAGTGGCCGAGAAATTCGCTGTGGAAGAGGGCAAACGCGTGCTGGTCCTGCTGACGGACATGACCGCCTATGCTGACGCGATGAAAGAGGTAGGCATCAGTCAGGAGAGGGTGCCATCTCAGCGCGGCTATATGGGGGACCTGTATTCGCAGCTTGCGCGCCGATACGAAAAAGCCTGTGACTATGCCAAAGGCGGGTCGGTCACGGTTCTGACCGTCACGACCATGCCCGGCAACGACGTAACCCACCCGGTGCCTGACAACACCGGCTATATCACCGAAGGGCAGTTCTATCTGCATTCCGGCGTGATCGATCCGTTCGGCAGCCTGTCGCGCCTCAAGCAGAACGTGATCGGCAAGAGCACCCGTGAAGATCACGGGCAGATCATGAACACGATGATCCGTTTCTATTCTGAAAGCCGCGATGCCTCGCAAAAACAGGCGATGGCCTTCGACCTGTCAGACTATGATCACCAATTGCTGAAATTCGGCGGCCTGTTCCGGTCTCGGTTCATGGACATCAATGTTTCGATCCCGCTGGAAGAGGCGCTGGATCTGGGTTGGAAGACGCTGGCAGAGTGTTTTGCGCCGGAACAGTTGCTGATGAAGCAGGCGTTGATCGACAAGTATTTCCCGAAGGATGCCAATGGCGCGGTTGCAGCTGAATAAATCGTCGCTTGCGCGCGAGCAGACGCAGCTGAAAAGCTATGAGCGGTTCCTGCCGTCGCTGGACCTGAAGAGACAACAGTTGATGGCTGAACGGGTCCGGGCCCGGGAAGAGGTCGACCGCCTTGAGCAAAATGTGCAGGCGTTGGTGCAGCAGGTTGGCGAAAAGCTGCCGATGCTGGCCCAGCAGGGTGTCGCTCTGGATGGGCTGGTCAAACTCAAGGACTACAAGGTCAAAGAGGTCAATGTGGTAGGGGTCAAACTGCCTGACCTTGATCGGATCGAGTTGGTGGTGCGCCCGTATTCCGTTTTGGCCAAGCCCCATTGGGTCGATGCCGCTGCGCTTTTGCTGCACGACGTCATCGAAGCGCGGGTGCGGGTGAAGATTGCCGAAGAACGCGTTCGAATCTTTGACAAGGCGGTGGCCACCATTACCCAGCGGGTAAACTTGTTCGAAAAGGTTCTGATCCCGCGCGCCAAAGCCAACATCAAGAAAATCCGCATTTACCTGAGCGACGAACAGATGCAGGCCGTTGTGCGGTCGAAGATATCGAAACGCAAACACGCGCAGGAGGCTTTGATATGAGCGTTGCGCGTCTGAAAAAGATGTCTCTGATCGGGCCTGCTGCCCGAAAGGCGGAAACGCTTGAGGCGCTTCAGGCCCTTGGCTGCATGCATGTTTTGCCGCTTGTTCCCGCACCGAAAGAGCCGGAAAAGATCAGTGAGCGCGGTGCAAGAGAGGCGTATAAGGCATTGCGTTTCCTTGCAGAAGTGCCTGACCCGCGCCGCCAGGTCCAGCGTGCGCCTGATTTCGACATGGATCGTTTCGTGCGCGAGGTGACCGACCTCATGCGGCGCGTTCGGGATACGATGGACCGGCGTGACTTTCTGGCGCATCGCATCGCCCAGGTGCGACCCTGGGGTGATTTGGATTTTCCGCCGACCGATGCGCTGGCTGGCAACAGGCTGTGGTTCTATCAGCTGCCGCTGAAGCACCGGGATGCCATGTCCGAGGTCAAGCTTCCTTGGGCAATATTGGAGGAAGATCACCGGTACCTTTACGCCGTTCTGATTTCACCTGACGAACCCGATGATGGTGTTCTTCCTGTTCCGCGAACCCATGTCGGTTCGCTGCCGGTACACGAGCTTGAGGCCCAGTTGGAAGAGGCCGAGATCGCCCTCGAGGCGTTGGAAGCCGAACGCGTGGCGCTGACGCGCTATCTGACATTGATGCGCCGGAACCTGTCCGTCGCCGAAAGTGCCGCCGAGCTTGCCCATGCAACGCAGAAAGTACGCGACGAAGAGGCACTATTTGCTTTGCAGGGGTGGGTTCCCGTGGATCAGGTGGATGCTGTTCTTGCCATGGCAAACGCCAAGGGCTCGGCCGTCCTGATTGAAGATCCGGGGCCGGGCGACGCGCCTCCGACCTTGCTAGAGCAGCCTGAAAACCGCAGGGCCGCTGTCGATCTGGCGCTGTTCTATCAAGTGCCCGGATATCAGGACTGGGATCCCAGCGTCATCGTCTCGACGTCCTTCGCGATCTTCTTTGCCATGATCGTGGCGGATGCCGGGTACGGTGCTGTCATCCTGCTGGCGGTGCTGGCCTTTTGGAGACGGATGGACCGCACCGCTGGTCAAAGATCCTGGCGTCTGTTCGGCCTGATCATCTCGGCTGTTACGATATTTTACGGGGTCATGGTGGGCAGCTATTTTGGGGTATCACCGGCTGCGGACTCGATTTGGGCAAGGCTCAAGGTGCTGGATTTGAACGATTTCGGCGCGATGATGATGGTCTCGATCGTCGTTGGCGTTATCCACCTTGTCCTGGCCAACGCCCTTGCGGCCCGTGTGGCGTGGGGGCAACGCAAGGCGGTTGCCAATCTGGCCTGGATTGCGGCCCTGATCGGCGGGTTTGTCCTTTGGCTGGGCTACATGAACGGCAAGTCTCCGGTGCCGGGCGCAGCCATCCTGACCGCCGGCATCGTGGCGATTGTCCTGTTTTCCAGCGAGCGGGTCATCCAGCGGCCGATGGACTGGATCTGGCGTTTGCTCGAAGGGGTTCAAAGCCTTGCCGGGGCGATGGGCGCGTTTGGGGATGTTCTCAGCTATATGCGTCTTTTCGCGTTGGGCCTTGCTTCGGCCTCGCTGGCGATCACGTTAAATGATCTGGCGGTGTCGGTCATGCAGGCCCTTAGGGGGCCGGGCATTCTGTTTGGGCTGCTGATATTGATCATAGGTCATGTATTGAACTTCGCGCTCGCGATGATGAGCGGCGTCGTGCACGGCTTGCGTCTCAATTACATCGAATTCTTTAAATGGGGTCTGCCGGATGAAGGTGTCATCTTTCGTCCATTTGCCCGCAAGGAGGTTCAGGAATGAATGAGCTTGTTCTTACACTGGGTTGGCTGGGTATCTATGCGCCAATGGCGTTGGGGGCTGCGGCCAGCGCCATAGGGTGTTCGATCGCCGGTATGGCCAGTATCGGGGCCATGACGGAAACCGAGGGCGGCTATGGCCGTTTCGTGGGTGTATCCGCGTTTCCCTCAACGATGGTCATCTATGGGATCGTCATCATGTTCACCCTGAACCGCGACGTGACACCTGAAAACGCGGGCGGTCTGTTCGGTATTGGCATCCTGTCGGGTATCGCGCTGATGTATTGCGGCATCTGGCAGGGTCGGGCCTGTGCAGCTGCGATCAATGCGACCAAGGAAAAGCCCGAGATTTTTGGCCTTGCTCTGGCCCCTGCCGCGATCATCGAAGGGTTTGGTGTTTTTGCGTTCGTGTTTGCGTTGGTCATCAGTGCGGGGATCAGCTGATGGCACAAGACAGAACGATTGCGCATGGGGTTGACGCGCTGATCGACAAATTGCGCAACGATGGGGTTGCCGCTGGTCAGGCCGAAGCCGAGAAATTGCGCGCAGACGCCAAGGCCGAAGCCGCGCGCATCGTGGCAGAGGCAAAGCGCGAAGCCGATGAGTTGAAAAAGAAAGCCCGCACGGAGACAGATAATTACAGGGCCGCCGGCGAAGAAGCATTGAACACGGCGATGCGGGATGCCGTGCTGACCATGAAGGCGGGTCTGACGGATCGCTTCAGGGCAGACGTCGAACGCCTCGTGACCAAAGAGATGTCCGATCCCGAGCTTCTGAGGCAGATGATCCTCGAGGTGGTAGGCCGGGCCGGGGAAGGTGCAAATTTGAATGGCAGGGTTTCCGTCGTTCTTCCTGCCCGGGTCGCCACGCAGGAAGACATCAAGCAAAACGCCGATGACATTCAATCCGGCAAGCTGACAAAATATGTTCTTGGGCTGACTGCGAAGATGCTGCGCGAGAATATCGAGTTGCACGCAGCCGATGACGTGCAGGAAGGCATCCGCGTTCGCGCAGAAGATCAGGGTGTTGTTCTGGACCTGACGGATAAGGCGGTGGCGTCGCTGTTGATGGAGCATTTGCAGCCCCGGTTCCGCGCCGTTCTGGAAGGGGTCATCCGCTGAGATGTCAAAGCAGGACGCCTATATCGCGTTGATGTGCAGCCTTCCGGGTTCGGAACGGTTGTTCGTTGCCAGGCAGCCGCCCTTGTCACGTATCAGGCTGGACCGTCGATTGACGGCTTTGACACCGGAGGACAGCAAAGTTCTGAAGATCCTCGAGCACGCGTTGAGCTGGAACGCCTACGACATGGATGTCACCGACGCACAGGCGATCCAGCGCTGCAAACAAGCGATGGTGGACATCCCTCAGCCCACCTTGCGTAAACTTCTCATGGAACGCATGGAACTACGCTCTGTGGTCGCGGCGCTGCGATTGCGGAAACGCGGAGAAACAGCACCTTCAGGCGCATTCGGAGTCGGACGATGGAGCCGCCACATCCCCGCCAATTGGGGTGATCCCAGCTTTCGGCTGGAACGGCTCATGCCCTGGATCAAAGAGGCAACCCAATTGCTGGAAAACGAAGATCCGCTGGGTCTGGAACGTCTGCTTTTGTCGATAAGCCACAAGCAGCTCAAGCGGCACGCGGCTCGTCACATGTTCGATTTCGAGGCGGTCGCCATCTACGTTCTGATCTGGAACATCTTCGACCGCTGGGCGCAAAGCAGCGCTGCGGAAGCCGCCAAGAGATTTGAGAAACTGGCACAACAGGCCATGGCCGACTTCGCTGATGTCGATTTTGAGGGAGCAAGCGCATGACAGCCCCAATCTCAGCCAAACATTCATCGACCGCACGCGTCGTCCTGGTTCAGGAAGGGCTTGTGCGGATACAGGCCAATCCGGACGCGACCGGCCACCCCGGTCAACTGGTCAAAAACGAAGTGGTTTACATATTGCCTTCGCGTTCCGGTCCCGGTGGGCGTCAGGAAAGGCTCAAGGGCGAAGTGCTGCGCGTACGTGGGGATATGGCGGACGTTCAGGTCTATGAAAGCACTGATGGGGTGGCGGTCGACGACCCGGTGGAGCAATCAGGTCAGCTCTTGTCGGTAGAGCTGGGTCCGGGGCTGCTGGGGCAGGTGTTTGACGGGTTGCAGTCGCCTTTGCCCAAGGTGGCGGCAGCATTTGGTACCTTCCTGCCGCGCGGCGCAGATGTCGCGCCCTTGGATGAAAACGCGAAATGGTCCTTTACGCCGTCCGTTAAGGTGGGCGACACGGTCACTGCCGGGGACAGTATCGGAACGGTGCCCGAAGGCCATTTCAGCCACAAGATCATGCTGCCGTTCAACTGGACCGGCGCGTACAAGGTGGTCTGGGTGCAAAAAGGCGCGGCCACGATCCATGACATCGTGGCCCGCCTGGAAGACGAAGACGGTGGCGAGCAAACGCTGACGCTTTTGCAGAAATGGCCGGTTCGGCGACCATTGCCGGAAAACATACTGAAGCGCGCACTGTCCGAGCGGTTGTATCCCACGGAACCGGTTCTGACGTCGCAACGGCTGATCGACACGTTCTTTCCGATTGCACGCGGCGGCACCGCCTGTATTCCCGGGCCGTTCGGTGCGGGCAAGACCGTGCTGCAAAACCTGATCGCACGGAACGCGAAAGTTGATATCGTGATCGTCGTGGCCTGCGGCGAACGTGCAGGTGAGGTGGTCGAGACCATCGAGGAATTTCCGAAGATGACCGATCCAACCACCGGTGGCAGCCTGATGGATCGGACGATCATCATCTGCAACACGTCATCCATGCCGGTTGCCGCGCGCGAGGCGTCGATCTTCACCGGGATCACGTTGGGGGAATACTACCGCCAGATGGGCTATGATGTCTTGTTGATCGCCGACAGCACCAGCCGGTGGGCGCAAGCCATGCGCGAGACCTCGGGCAAGCTCGAAGAGATCCCGGGCGAAGAGGGGTTCCCGGCCTATCTGGAAAGCTCGATCAAGGGTTTGTACGAACGTGCCGGGGCGCTGAAAACGAATGACGGCGATCTTGGCAGCCTGACGCTGATCGGAACGGTTTCGCCTGCTGGAGGCAATTTTGACGAGCCGGTAACCCAGTCGACCTTGTCGACGGTCAAGTGTTTCCTCGGGTTGTCATCCGAACGCGCCTACAAGCGATTTTATCCAGCGGTCGATCCGATGCTCAGCTGGTCTCGGTATACTGACCAATTGTCCGACTGGTATGACAGGAACGCCGAACCGGGGTGGACAGCCAAAGTGCGCACCCTGTTGGCCCTGATCGAAAAAGGCGAACAGGTCGATCAGATGATGCAGGTCACTGGGGAAGAGGGCGTCACAATTGACGACTTTGTAACCCAACAGAAAGCCTTGTTCGTCGATATGGTCTACTTGCAGCAGGACGCATTTGACACAGTCGATGCGACAGTGCCGCTTGAACGGCAGATAAAGACGTTCAAGCTTGTGTATGATGTGACGCAATCCAAGGCGGTCTTTGTCGACAAGGCCGAGGTAAGGCAGGTGTTTACGCAACTGACCGGGCTGATGAAAAACTTTCACTACGCGACAGAAAACACACCCGAATACAAATCCACCTGGCAAAAGATCGAGAACCTGTGCCGAGAAAAGTTCGGGGTTTGATCAGGAGAAATGGTAGCCCGTAGGGGAATCGAACCCCTCTTTCCAGGTTGAAAACCTGGCGTCCTAACCGATAGACGAACGGGCCACATGGTAGTGACGCAAGCACAAGTGGCAGCCCGTAGGGGAATCGAACCCCTCTTTCCAGGTTGAAAACCTGGCGTCCTAACCGATAGACGAACGGGCCACGCTGGCTTGTGGAGGGCCTTTTACGGTTTCACCGTGACCCCCGCAAGCCGAAAAACGCAGGGATGAGAAAGTTTTTTACGCCGTCCGAGCGAGACGTCAATTTGCCTCTGCCGCGTCCTCGAGCCTGAGCTGCACGGATTGCCGCCCGCCCCAGGTGTTCACCTCAAGCCGGCCTGCAAAATGAAAGCGTGCGCCACCATGATTTGACAGTCTCTCGCCCATCGGACCGTCAAAGGCACCAAAGGCAATCGCATCCAGCCCACCACCCATGCCATCGGATAATGACAACTTCAGGTGCGTTTCCCCGACACGTTTGGCAAAACGCACCTGAAGATCCGGAAGTGCGTATCGCGGGGCAGGGGCTCCGGCACCAAACGGTCCGGCCTGTTCGATCTGTTCGACAAGGTCCACTGTCGCGGCACCCGGCATAAGGGCGCCTTCCAGCTTCATATCGGCAGGGCCGCCCTGACCTGCGCCTTGTTTTGCCAGCAGCTCGCTGAGGCGCTCCATGGCGGGTTCCAGTTTGTCGCGCATGACGGTAAGCCCAGCGGCCATCTTGTGACCGCCACCCTTGACCAGCAACCCTTCGGCCGCGAGCCGCTGGATCGACGCCCCCAGATCCACGCCCGAGACCGAACGCCCCGAGCCTTTACCCTCATCACCGTCAAAGCCGATCACGATGGCCGGACGGTTGGCGGTTTCCTTCAAACGAGACGCCACGATGCCCACCACACCCGGATGCCAGCCTTCACCGGCGGCCCAGACCAGGGGCGCGTCGAGCCCGCGACCCTCGGCCTGCTCCATCGCGGCGGCGCGCACGGCGTTTTCAATATCCCGGCGTTCCGTGTTCAGCGCGTCCAGACGTTCGGACAGGGCTTGTGCCTCGTGCAGGGAATCCGTGCTCAGCAGGCGGGCGCCCAGATCGGCCTGCCCGATGCGACCACCTGCGTTCACGCGGGGGCCAAGCAGAAAACCCAGGTGATAGCTGTTGGGCGCCGTGTCCATGCGCGAGACATCGGACAACGCGACAAGTCCGGGGCGTTGCCTTTGCGCCATCACTTTCAGGCCTTGTCGAACCAGGGCGCGATTGGCACCGATCAAAGGCGCAACGTCAGCTACGGTTGCCAGGGCCACCAGATCCAGCATCGATATCAGGTCAGGCCCTTTTGCGCCTGCCGCGCGCAGCTGGCGGCCTGCTTCGACCAGCATCAGAAACACGACACCCGCCGCGCAGAAATAGCCCAGATCACCGCTTTCATCTTGCCGGTTGGGATTCACGACTGCAATGCAATCCGGCAGGGTTTCGCCGCCGAGGTGGTGATCCAGAACAATCACGTCCGCCCCCGTGGCTGCGGCAATCGGTTCATGGCTGAGCGTGCCGCAATCGACGCAAATGATCAGGTCGTGGCTGGTTGCCAGTTCCCGCATTGCCGGAACATTCGGACCATATCCCTCATCAATCCGATCCGGCACATAAAGCGTCGCCTGCAACCCCATCTGCCGAAGCCAAACCAGCAACAGCGCGGCAGAACAGCCGCCGTCAACATCGTAATCCGCGAACACCGCGATTTTCTGGCGATGGCGTACGGCGTCCAGAAAACGCGCCGCCGCCGTTTCCATGTCCTTCATATCGCGGGGATCTGGCAGCAGCTCTTTGAGCTTGGGGTCCAGAAAGCCGCGCGCCTCCATGACCGGCACGCCACGACGGGCCAGAACCTGACATACCGCACGCGGCAGGTCGGTCTGTTGTGTCATCATCTCGGCAGCCCGTTCCAGCTCGGCTTCCGGGCCAACCCAGCGCCGCCCGGTCAGTGATTGTTCTACGCCAAGAAAACCCATTGCCTGCCCCTTGTGAACCAAGGCCGGATCCTTTCGGACCCGGCCTTTTCATCTTTTCCCAAATACTCCCGCCGGAGGCAACGGCGCAAGCCGTTAGGCGTTATCGTGCGGCCACGTGGGGGTGCGATACGACATGCGGCGTACGGACCCGGTCTTTGAACGCATCAGCAACGTCGTGGTTTCCACCCAACCCGGCTCGCGCTTGATGCGCGGCAACAGAGAGCCGCCGGTTACACCCGTTGCGGCAAAGATCACATCCGCGGTCACCATTTCATCGCGCGAATAGACCCGGTCCAGATCGGTGATGCCCGCCTTGGCAGCACGGCCCCGCTCGTCATCGTTGCGGAACAACAGGCGACCAAAGATCTGACCGCCCATGCATTTCAGCGCGGCAGCGGCAAGCACGCCTTCGGGGGCGCCACCCTGGCCCATATACATGTCGATGCCGGTCACTTCGCTTTCTGCGCAATGCATGACACCTGCCACGTCACCATCGGTGATCAGGCGGATCGATGCTCCGGTTTCGCGCACTTCGGCGATCATCGCCTCGTGACGCGGGCGTTCAAGAATGCAGACGGTGATGTCCGCAGGCTTGCAGTTCTTGGCCTTTGCCAAGGCTTCCACCCGTTCACGTGGAGACATGTCCAGATTGACGACACCCTCGGGCAGGCCCGGACCAACAGCCAGCTTGTCCATGTAAACGTCGGGCGCATGCAGCATCGAGCCGCGCGGGCCCATGGCAATCACGGTCAGCGCGTTGGGCATATCCTTTGCGGTCAGTGTTGTGCCTTCCAGCGGATCCAGCGCGATGTCCACGCCGGGGCCGTTTCCGGTGCCGACTTCTTCGCCAATATAAAGCATCGGAGCTTCGTCGCGTTCGCCTTCGCCGATCACCACGACGCCAGCTATGTCCAGCAGGTTCAGCTGTTCGCGCATCGCATTTACGGCGGCCTGATCGGCGGCTTTCTCGTCACCACGCCCCACCAGCGAAGCCGAGGCCAGCGCAGCCTGTTCCGCCACCCTTGCCAGCCCCAGAGACAGCAGGCGGTCGTTGAAATCGGTTTTGGCAGCACTCATTGTCATGTATCCTCTGGTCATTTAAGCCGTTTCTATCGGCATAGCTTGCGTTTCATACAGGTCGCAAGTTCAAACCTCTTCAATCCGCAACGCGACGGGGGCACCGGCAACCACATCCGTTTCCAGGAACCCGTCCAGCGCAACGTCCAGCGCGGCGCGGGTGGTCTTGTGGGTGACGATCAGCACAGGCGCCGTGCTTTCGGCATGGGCGTACTGGCGCATCCTGTCTATGGAAACACCGGCATCGCCCAGAATGGCTGCAACCTTGGCCAGTGCGCCCGGTTTATCCAGCAGACCCAGCCGCAGATAATAAGGCGCTGGCAGGCCCGTGACGGCGGGGGCCGCAGCCTCAAGCGATTTGGCCGGTCGGCCAAAGGTCGGGATTTGCAGCCCGCGTGCCAGATCGCACACGTCGCCCATCACGGCGCTGGCCGTCGGGCCTTCACCCGCACCGGGGCCGCGCAGAACAACCTGTTCAACCGCGTCGCCTTCGATCACCACCATGTTGGTGCCGCCTTCCAATTGCCCCAAGGGCGAGTCGCTGGGCACAAGGCAAGGCTGCATGCGTTGTTCCAGCCCGCGCGCGGTGCGCTGTGCCACGCCCAGCAGTTTGATGCGAAAGCCCATATCCTCGGCCTGGTCGATATCGTCGAGGCTGATTTGCTGAATGCCTTCGATCTCAATCCCGTCAAAATTCGGCTTGGTGCCAAAAGCGATCGAGGCCAGCAAAGCCAGTTTGTGCGCGGCGTCGATGCCACCGACATCCAGATTGGGGTCGGCCTCAAGATACCCAAGTTCTGCACATTCATCGAAAAGGGCGTTATAGCCCTGACGCTGCGATTGCATCCGGGTCAGAATGTAGTTGCAGGTACCGTTCATCACGCCCATCACGCGTGTGATCTCGTTTCCGGCCAGCCCCTCGGTCAGGGATTTGATGACGGGGATACCGCCCGCGACTGCGGCCTCAAACCGGATGACGCGGCCAGCAGCTTCGGCCTGTTCGGCCAGTTCCTGCCCGTGAATGGCCAGCAATGCCTTGTTGGCGGTCACGACGTCTTTGCCGCTGGCCAGCGCGGCTTCGACCGAGGCCTTGGCCGGACCGTTTTCACCGCCCATCAGTTCGACATAGACATCGATATCATCTCGTTTCGCCAGCGCAACCGGGTCGGTTTCCCAGGCATAATCCGACAGGTTCACACCGCGGTCCTTGTTCGGATCCCGCGCCGATACGGCCACGATTTCAATCGACCGGCCCGTGCGCGCCTTCAGCAAATCTGCATGGCGGCGAACAATTTTGACGACACCCACGCCGACAGTTCCCAAGCCCGCAATTCCCAGCCGCAGTGCCTGTGTCATGTCGTGGGTTCCTTTCCGCTCGAAACTTGTCTGAATTCGGACGCCTGCCCGATCAGCGCTGCCTTATCGGGTTCAGGCCAAGGGTGCAATCCGTCACCGGGGGATTGTCGAGGTCAAATGTCACGCTTTAGTTGGTTTGCGCGTTTTGCAACGCCTGAGCCTTTTTCGCCAGCGCCTCGCTGCGCTGCGTCAGGTCTTCTTCCACCTCTGCGGCCTGGCTGACGGGATCAATCGAAGGCCCCAACGTTTCCTGCACCGGAATAAGACGCGGGTAGGGGGCCGATTTGACCGAGGCCGGTTCACTGCCTTCAAGTTCGGGAAAGTCTGAACACCCGGCAAACACAAGAATAATAGGCAGAACAGGCAGCAGTTTCATGTGGCACGCTTTTCGGTTTCGTTCGTCCTTTCGTGATGCACCTTTTGCCGGCGCCGATCAAGCGGGGTTCTATATGAACATTTGTTCAGATACTGTGGGCGGATGGCACGTACTCAAGGCTCCCACTCTGATATCACAGGCCCGCGCATTCGAAAGGCGGCCCTGAACCTGTTTGCCCGCCACGGTTATGCGGCGGTTTCGATGCGGCAGATCGCGAAAGAGGTCGGCGTTCAGGCGGGGGCGCTATACAATTACACGCCGGACAAGCAGAGTTTGCTGTATCGGTTGATGCGAGAGCATATGCAGGATCTGCTTTCGGCGCTCAAAGCGCTGGAGCGCTGCGATGACTGCCAGCAAGCGTTGCGCCGATTTGTCGGTTTTCACATACGTTTCCACCTGCAACGCCCGGACGAGGTGTTCATCGCCTATATGGAACTGCGCAACCTCTCACCCGGGAACTTCGCCGAAATCGAAGATCTTCGGCGTCAGTATGAAAACGCGTTGGAAGACATCCTTCACTCTGGCCAGAAGGCTGGTCAGTTTGCGATACCGGACACCAAGATCGCCACGCTGGCGGTGATTGCCATGTTGAACGGTGTGATGACCTGGTACAGGTCCGGAGGGCGACTGTCACTGGACGAGGTCGAACAGATTTATTGGAACATGGTGCATAAGGCGGTGACGGCCTGACAGGGCCAGACCGTCACTGTGTCAGTGCGCAGGGCGAATGAAGGTCCCGTTACGCAACTCCCGAAAGGCTTGTTCCAGTTCGGCCCGCGTGTTCATCACAATAGGCCCGTGCCATGCGACGGGCTCATTGATCGGAGCCCCCGAGATCAACAGAAACCGCACGCCTTCGGGGCCAGCCTGAACGGTGATTTCGTCCCCCGTCCCGAAACGGACAAGCGTGCGGTCGCCCGACATATCCCGGATATTCACCTCTTGCCCGGCGACCTCTTTTTCCAACAGCACACCGGACGGGCGTGACGCATCTGCAAAGGCTGCCTGACCTTGAAAGACATAGGCAAAGGCTCGGCGGTAAGTGTCGATGCGGAAGGTCTTCTTCACACCCGCGGGAACCGAGATGTCCAGATATTGTGGATCTGCCGCGATGCCGTCCACGGGGCCGGTTTTGCCCCAGAACTCTCCGACAATCACCCGAACGGTGGTGCCGTCGTCATCAGTGACTTCGGGGATATCCTTGCTTTGAACATCCTGATAGCGCGGGGCAGTCATCTTCTGATCCGAAGGCAGGTTGCCCCAAAGCTGAAACCCGTGCATCTGCCCCGAGGTGTTTCCCTGCGGCATTTCCTGATGCAGGATTCCGGACCCCGCCGTCATCCACTGCACGTCGCCCGCGCCCAAAGTGCCGGTGTTGCCCAGCGAATCCGAGTGCTCGACCGATCCGGCCAGAACATAGGTAATCGTCTCGATTCCGCGATGCGGATGCCAGGGAAAACCGGCCTGATAGTCCTGCGGGCGTTCGTTCCTGAAATCGTCAAACAGCAGGAATGGATCAAGTTCGGACGGGTCCTGAAACCCGAATGCGCGGTGAAGTTTCACGCCAGCCCCTTCCATCGTCGGGGTGGCCCTGCGTGTTTCAAGTGTGGGTCTAAGGGACATATTCGCCTCCGGTTCGTTTGATCAGCATGTAACCCCTGCGTGAATGCGGTCAATCAGCGTCAATTAACCGGAGCTGTGCAAATTTGCTGCGCAACCAAAGCCCTGTTGTTTCCCCCGGAAAATCGCTAAGTCGAAGCGGAACGGACAGGAGACATCCATGCAGGACGAAGTGCTGGCAACGATTCAGGCATCATCCCCCAGACGGTGGATCGGAGTAGGGATGCTGTCGACGGTTGGGATGCTGGTCACATACGTCGCTTTGGCATCGCCGCCCGAACCGGCGTGGCAAGTATTTCTTTTTGCTGTAGGGGGCGCGTCGCTTTGGCTGGCCTATCGTGTATGGCACGCGACCCAGGACCATATTGAACTGACACAGTCGGAATTGCGTACCGGGTCAGGCCGATTGATCGCGAAGGTGGCTGATATTGAATCGGTGGATCGCGGTGTGTTTGCGTTCAAGCCGTCAAACGGTTTTCTGGTTCGCACCAAGCTCAAAGATACGAACCAATGGGCCCCCGGCTTGTGGTGGCGGATCGGTCGCCGGGTTGGCGTGGGCGGCATGACATCTGCCGCCGAGGCCAAGTTCATGTCCGAAATTCTATCCGCTATTTGTGCAGACGAACGGGGTCTGAGTTAAGTTACAAGCAACTTCGTTTGTAAAGCGGGGACGGGTAAAGATGAAGTTCTCAAAGGTGATACCTGTCGCAAAATCCCAGCCCGGTCTGAATGTGGGGATGTATTCATTGGACGTTTCAACCAGAATAACGGTGTCCTGATTGGGCATTGGCGGCAGGCGGTCTTCGATTTCATCGATCCTGTTGTCATCCCATTCCTGATCAAAGCCGCGTACGGTCGACCAGCGAACGTAGTGGCGATCATCGTCCTCATCGTAAATAATCAGAGAAATACGCATCTTCACATCTGACCGGTTGTTGACCATCTTGCCTGCCAAATCGTGCAGCGAGTCGATATACACATCGGTCACGGCCCGCGTTTCACGCGAAATCAGATCGCTGATCGTATAAGCTGCCTTCAGATTGGAGGCGCTTTGACGAAACCCCTCGAATGCAGTGAACGTGAACGTGATCGTCCATAACATCAATGGAAAAATCATGAGGGCTTCAACGGTAAGTATGCCGCTTTCGTCTTTCTTGAAGACTTTGACGCGATTTTTCAGATATTGGAGTACAGACATGATCTTACTCTGGCTCCTGTACGAATGCCGTTGTTGCGGTCACCGCATAGTGGCCGGTAGCGTCCGGGACAAGCTTGGCAATGGCTGAGGTCTCAAGAACCGGATCTATACGCAGGCAGGCTCGCAGGATCATCAACTCATTGGATTGGCCGCTTTTGAAATCCAAAACCGGCTTGGGATCTTCGGAACTGTCCGTGCAGGGGATGCTGTCTGAAAGCACGATACCAGCGAACGCGTCCTGCTTGACCATTTGTAGTCGCAAATTCCCTGTACAATCCTTGATTCCGGACACTTCGCAAATCCGATCCCTGATCACGTCGTGATTCCAGTCCGTACCCGTACCCAGCCGAATATCCCTTACGATCAGGTCCACCCCACGCTCCAAAGCAGCATGCCGCATTGTGATGATGGACAGTTCGGCTCCTGCCACGAGAAGCGCCAGGAAGAAGGGTACGAGCATGATGAACTCGATTGTCGCATTCCCTGCCTCGGATTGCCGAAACAGGCGGAGTTGCGACAGTTTTCCGCTGATCATTGGGTTAGCCTCAGTTTGCGGATCGACGATGCGATGGATTCAAAGGCTTTTTCAAGGTTCAGGCCACTTACGTCATAGATGTGGCTGTCAGAGCTGGCACAGTCTTTGAGGGTCCTGTACCCGCTTCTGGGCGCCTCGAACGCGATACCGTAAACGATGATTCCCTGATCTTTGGCCGCATCACAAATGTGCTTGGTGCGCTGGTTCTTGGCCGACGTTTCAACTTTCTCGTAAGCCTTGGAATACCATTCCGCCCAACCGCTGGACTGCCAGTAATAGTTGTACCGTGCGTTCCATGCCAAAGATACTCGGTTAAACAGTTCAGGATATGACAACCGAACGGCTGTTCCAGGTTCTTCGTTCAGCTGCGTCTCAGGTTCCGGGTTTCCGTAGGGATGATCCGCCCAAACATCTTGCTGAGGCCAGAAAAAATTCGGACGACCCTGAGAGTGGTACACGGTGTATTCATCAGCTTCCGGGTTGTACCAGACGTCTGACATACCTTCGCGCAGCGATGGGTTAAGCATGTATTGATCGGTGTTCTGACCATCGGTCATAACAATGGCGATCTTCAGAACGTCGGTGCCATAGTCCGAGGGACGGGCCGAGAATTTTGATGGCACAATTGTTGTGCCTGCATGGGACGGATCCTGTTCCAGCGACAGGTCGCGAACAATTCCGCGCATACTCGGATCCAGCAGGGCAGTACCCCACTTCATACCGATGTCGATTGATGTGTTCCCACCTGGGGTGAGGGACGCAATCTGGGCAAGCAGTTTGTTCATATTGTCGGTGACAGGGGTGATTGCACTTCCTGCGCGGACCGGACAAACGGGCAGGTCGATAGTCCCTTCAGAATAGGTGAAAGGATCGAAGTGCGCGGTGCGTTCGAGGGTGTCATCCCGTTCCAGATCAGAATCGCTGTACTGTTCTGGAATGAAGTTTACGCAGTGCGAATAGCTGTGTTCTTGGGTGACATTCGTGAACTTGTCCAGAATCGATGCTCCTGCGTTGACCTGCGTTGCGTAAGGAACAATCGAGATTGAAATCTGCGTTTCGTTCGGTTTGTCCAGCATGAGCCTGACAAATTCTGACGCAGCTTCTCTCAAAACTGCGATTTTTGTCTTCGATGGTGTGGCAGACGAGCGCGACATTGAGCCGGAGATGTCGAGAATCAATGAGATTTCAACGGCGCCAATGGATTCTTCAGCTGCACTGGTCGCAACGAGACCCAGTTCGGTGACTTTGCCGAACCTCAGATAGCGGGTTGGAACAACGGCTTCGGCTGTAGCACTTACTTTTTTGGAGCCGAAACCTTCAACAACCGTCGTAATGGCGTTCAAATTGCCCAACCCGGCCTTGTCCATGTAAGAATCGACGACCGCCTTGGCGGGAAGGTCCTGGTCGAGGTCCGCGGCGGCAAGCACAGCGCGATCCAGTGTGGATTGCAGGCTGGCACGGTCGCGTTCATATTTCATGACATCCATGGCCATGCCGGTAATCGCCAGCATCAGGACCACCATAAATAATACGAAAATAGTGAAGGCGCCATCTTCGTTGCGAGCGAACTGCTCTAATTTGAACGTGTTGCGCTTCGGTTTCGAGCCGTCGTTACAAAGCAAGGAATTCAGCATTCTGGTTACTCCGCTTCACACGTCGAATTCGTGCGTCAAAGAAAAAGAGATTTGGGACAAAGTTAATTTTCAAACGTGGCGTGAATTGGGCGAAAAAGGCTTGGTTTTGGCCTTTTTGGGCGCTCAGGGGGTATAATTTTCACGTTTTCCCATGGTCTGTCGATGAAATGAAAACAATCCGTTAAGCGATTGACCGGATTGGGCGACTCACCATCAGAAACTCAAGTCTGTGTTAGGTAGGTGATGAAAAAAAGTGCATTGTTTGATTGCAGCCAGACTTGAGTGGTGCGACAAAACGTCATGACGTTTCGTCATCCAGCGGTACGGAGGATTTTATGACCGGCATCCAAGAACCAAGCTTTCGCCAGAGTGTTGACCTGATGTTCAACAGGGCGGCCGCCCTGATGGAACTGCCGCCGGGGCTGGAGCAGAAAATCCGGGTTTGCAACGCGACCTACACAGTTCGGTTCGGTGTGCGTCTGCGCGGTGAGATCCACACCTTCACCGGGTACAGGTCTGTCCATTCCGAACATATGGAGCCGGTCAAAGGCGGCATTCGCTATGCCACTGCGGTGAATCAGGATGAGGTCGAAGCGCTGGCTGCGTTGATGACGTACAAATGTGCTCTTGTCGAAACGCCTTTTGGCGGATCAAAAGGCGGTCTTTGCATTGATCCGCGGAAATACGAAGAACACGAACTGGAACAGATCACGCGCCGCTTTGCCTATGAACTTGCCAAGCGGGATCTGATCAACCCGTCGCAGAACGTTCCGGCGCCCGACATGGGAACGGGCGAACGCGAGATGGCCTGGATGGCGGACCAATACGCGCGGATGAACACCACCGACATCAATGCACGGGCCTGTGTGACCGGCAAGCCATTGAACGCAGGTGGCATCGCCGGGCGGGTCGAAGCGACCGGACGCGGCATTCAATACGCTCTGCGTGAATTTTTCCGTCACCCCGAAGACGTCAAGACGGCCGGCCTGTCGGGCAAGCTGGACGGCAAGCGTGTTGTGGTGCAGGGGCTCGGCAACGTGGGGTATCACGCCGCGAAGTTTCTGAGCGAGGAAGACGGTTCACGCGTTGTAGGTATCATTGAATGGGACGGAGCGCTCTATAACCCGGATGGTATCGACGTCGAAGCCGTCCGCCAGTGGATCGTCAAGCATGGCGGCGTCAAGGATTATCCGGACGCGACTCATTCAGCGGAAGGTGCAAGCGTTCTGGAGGCTGAGTGCGACATTCTGATCCCGGCTGCCCTTGAGGGTGTCATCAACCTTTCCAACGCCGAGCGGATCAAGGCACCTTTGATCATCGAGGCAGCGAATGGCCCGGTCACCGCTGGCGCGGATGAGATTCTTCGCAAGAAAGGCACCGTTATCATCCCGGATATGTATGCCAACGCGGGTGGTGTGACGGTGTCTTATTTTGAATGGGTCAAGAATCTAAGCCACATTCGTTTCGGCCGGATGCAGCGCCGCCAGGAAGAGGCGCGACATGAACTGATCGTCAGCGAACTGGAGCGGCTGGACAGGTATCTGGGTGACGCGTGGTCGATGTCTCCGGACTTTAAAGCAAAATACCTCAAGGGTGCCGATGAGCTTGAACTGGTGCGCTCGGGCCTCGATGACACGATGCGGATCGCCTACCAGTCCATGCGTGAAGTGTGGCACAGCCGCGACGATGTCGAAGACCTGCGTACTGCGGCCTATATCGTGGCGATCGACCGCGTGGCCAAAAGCTATCGCGCCAAGGGGCTGTAAATCAGGCGGGCGGGGTGATCATTTCGCCCCGCCGGTTCGCGCTGCGGCTTGAATGTCGATGGCGGCCCGTTAGTTTGACGGATAGTAGACACTCAGAGAAACGAATCCCGGAGACCTCCATGTTGCGTATAGCCATTGTCGCGGCTCTACTGGCCACCCCTTTGGCCGCTCAGGAAACTAAGGAACAAAGCTGCAAATATCAGGCGGATGTGGTGGCCGCGATCCAAAAGGCGCGGCTGGACCGCGTGAAAGAACGCGATGTGGCGCAAGCCGTGGCGGATAGTGGCCCGACATGGCCCGAGAACTACAATGCCGCGATTCCGTTGATCACGCCGTGGGTCTATGAACAAAAGATGCGCGATGTGCGCAAAAAGGATCTGGGCGCTGCTTGGCTTGAGTTGTGTTTGCAGCAATAATCCACAGCCCGGACATTTCCCTGTGGACAAACGCGCGCCATCCCCTTGGCGCGCGTTCCTGTTTCTGTCAGGTTTGACATATGTCACTGCCCCCCGGATTTCTGGATGAACTGCGCACCCGCCTGAGCCTGTCTCAGGTCGTCGGGCGCAAGGTGATGTGGGATCAGCGCAAATCCAATCAAGGCAAAGGTGACATGTGGGCGCCTTGCCCGTTTCATCACGAAAAGACGGCCTCATTCCATGTCGATGATCAGAAGGGGTTTTATTACTGCTTCGGCTGTCACGCCAAGGGCGACGCGATCAGCTTTGTGAAAGAAACGGAAAATGTTTCGTTCATCGAAGCGGTTGAAATCCTCGCCCGAGAGGCTGGCATGCCGATGCCTGCGCGGGATCCGAAAGCACAGGAAAAGCAGGATCGCCGCAGTCAGCTTGCCGATGTGATGGAACAGGCGGTGCAGTTTTTCCGCTTGCAGCTGAAAACAGCGGCGGGGGCAGAGGCACGGGATTACCTGTCGCGCCGGGGTTTGGATCAAAGCGCGCTGGATCGGTGGGAGATCGGGTTTGCGCCGGACAGTTGGCAGGCGCTTTGGGATCACCTGCGCGGCAAGAGCATCCCAGAGGAACTGATCCTTGGCGCCGGGCTGGCCAAGCCTTCAAACAAAGGCAAAAAACCCTATGACACCTTCCGCAACCGGATATTGTTCCCGATCCGGGATCCGCGTGGGCGCTGCATTGCATTCGGTGGCCGCGCGATGGATCCGAATGACAACGCGAAATACCTGAACTCGCCCGAGACCGAGTTGTTCGACAAGGGGCGCAGCCTTTACAATCAAGGTCCGGCGCGGCAGGCGGCGGGCAAAGGGCAGCCGCTGATTGTGGCCGAAGGGTATATGGACGTGATCGCGCTGGCCGAGGCGGGGTTTAGCGCGTCGGTTGCACCTTTGGGAACGGCCATTACTGAACATCAGTTGCACCTGCTCTGGCGGATCGCGGATGAACCGATCATTGCACTAGACGGGGATGCCGCGGGTCTGCGGGCGGCCATGCGGGCGGTTGATCTGGCACTGCCGCTGCTGGAGGCCGGAAAATCCTTGCGTTTTGCCTTGATGCCCGAAGGCAAGGACCCGGACGATCTGTTGCGCACAGAAGGCCCGGGCGCCGTTCAGGCCGTTCTGGAAGGGGCCATACCGATGGTCAAACTGTTGTGGCAGCGCGAAACCGAAGGAAAGGTATTCGACAGCCCGGAACGCAAGGCAGCACTGGACAAGGCACTGCGGGACAAGATCAAGCTGATCCAAGATCCCTCGATCCGCTTGCATTACGGTCAGGAAATCAAAGACCTGCGCTGGCAACTGTTCCGCCCGCGACGACAACCTCAAAACCGTCCGTGGCAACCGCGGGGAAAATGGCAGCCGCAGCAGACCGCGACGCCGGGCGCGCGCAGTTCGTTTCTGGCCTCATCGGAAAACGCGGATATCCAGCTGCGCGAAGCCGCTATTCTGGCGATCTCAATTCTGAATCCCAAGGTTGTTGTCCAATTTGAGCAACAGTTGGAAGAAATGGAATGTCACAATCCTGACTATGCGGCATTGCGCGATGCTGTCCTGCGTCACGCAATTGATGACCCGGACAACCTGAAAGACCACATTATCGCATCAATGGGGCCTGACGCCCTTGAAAACCTGCTGACCCTTCGCCATGTGGCAGTCATCCCCTGTGTGTCCAAGCCAGGCGACGTTGAAAAGGCCGAGATGACACTGGCCGAGGAACTCGCAAAGATCAAAGCGCTCCGGGGGTTGGATGCCGAGATTGCCGAAGCGGCAGAAGAGTTGTCTGATCTGCCCGATGAGGCGCTGACTTACCGGCTGGCGCAAGCCGCCGAAGAGCGCAACCGCACGAGTCGAAGCCAGAACGAGGATAGGGCCGTTTTCGACATTGCTGACAATGGGGCGCGAATCAATCGTGACGAGAAAGACGCGTTTGCGGCGATCATGTCTGGCATCAAATTCGAGCGGAAACGCCGATAAGTGGTGTTTTCGTAAGGCACTGGAAAAGAAAAACGGGTAAACGGGTGGCCGAATCACTTATACGCGCTAATGATTCGGCTGAGACGAATCACCCATCCCTGCAGGAGCATTGAATGGCCGCCAAGGATACGAACGAAGACCGCAAATCCGACGAGCAGGAACAGGAAATCTCGCTGGACATGAGCCAAGCGAACGTCAAGAAGATGATCGCCGAGGCTCGCGAGAAAGGTTACATTACCTACGACCAGCTCAATCAGGTCTTGCCGCCTGATCAGGTCAGTTCGGAACAGATCGAAGACGTAATGTCGATGCTGTCCGAGATGGGCATCAACATCATCGAAGATGAAGAGGCCGAAGAAGAAGAGAACAAAGGATCGACCGAACTGGTTGCCGCGGAAAGCAACCGTGAGGTTGCACTGGCCGGTTCCGGTACAGAAAAGCTGGATCGCACCGACGACCCTGTGCGCATGTATCTGCGTGAGATGGGGTCGGTCGAACTGCTGAGCCGCGAGGGTGAGATCGCAATCGCCAAGCGGATCGAAGCCGGTCGCAACACGATGATTGCGGGCCTGTGTGAAAGCCCGCTGACCTTTCAGGCGATCACAATCTGGCATGACGAATTGTTGTCCGAAGACATTCTTTTGCGGGACGTCATTGATCTGGAAACCACGTTCGGAAACCAGTTGGACGAAGACGGTGACGTTGAAGAGCCGGTCGTCGATACCTCGGCCGTGCAGGCGAACAAGCCAGCCAAGGATACCGGCCCCGAGCTGGATGCGGATGGCAACCCGCTGAACAACGATGACGATGACGATGACGACGATCAGGCCAACATGTCGCTGGCCGCGATGGAAGCGGCGCTGAAGGATCAGGTCTTGACCACGTTGGAGCGTATCTCGACCGACTTCTCGATGCTGTCTGAAATGCAGGACAGCCGGATTTCGGCCACGCTGAACGAAGACGGTACGTTCAGTGAAAAGGATGAAGAAACCTATCAGAAACTGCGGGCTGAGATCGTCGAACTGGTGAATGGCCTTCACCTGCACAACAACCGGATCGAGGCGCTGATCGACCAGCTTTATGGCATCAACCGCCGCGTCATGTCTCTGGACAGCGCGATGGTCAAGCTGGCCGATCAGGCACGCATCAACCGCCGTGAGTTCATCGAAGCGTATCGGGGCCGTGAACTGGATCCGAACTGGCTGGCCGAGATGGCCGAAAAGCCGGGCCGGGGATGGCAGATGTTCATCGAACGCTCGACCGCGAAGGTCGAAGAGCTGCGCAACGACATGGCTCAGGTCGGCCAGTATGTCGGTCTGGATATCTCGGAATTCCGCCGTATCGTGCAGCAGGTTCAGAAGGGCGAGAAAGAGGCGCGGCAGGCCAAGAAGGAAATGGTCGAAGCCAACCTGCGCCTGGTGATCTCGATCGCCAAAAAGTACACCAACCGTGGCCTGCAATTCCTTGATCTTATTCAGGAAGGCAACATCGGCCTGATGAAGGCGGTGGACAAGTTCGAATACCGTCGTGGCTATAAGTTCTCGACCTATGCGACCTGGTGGATCCGCCAGGCGATCACCCGCTCGATCGCGGATCAGGCCCGCACGATCCGTATTCCGGTTCACATGATCGAAACGATCAACAAGCTGGTGCGCACGGGCCGTCAGATGCTGCATGAAATCGGCCGCGAGCCGACGCCGGAAGAACTGGCCGAAAAGCTGCAGATGCCGCTCGAGAAGGTGCGCAAGGTGATGAAGATCGCCAAAGAGCCGATTTCTCTGGAAACACCCATCGGCGACGAGGAAGACAGCCAACTGGGCGATTTCATCGAGGACAAGAATGCCGTGCTGCCCCTGGACAGCGCCATTCAGGAAAACCTCAAGGAAACCACCACAAGGGTTCTGGCCTCGCTCACCCCGCGCGAAGAACGGGTTCTGCGGATGCGTTTTGGCATCGGTATGAACACCGACCATACTTTGGAAGAAGTCGGCCAACAGTTCAGCGTGACCCGCGAACGGATCCGTCAGATCGAGGCCAAGGCGCTGCGGAAGCTGAAGCATCCCAGCCGTTCACGAAAACTCCGGTCTTTCCTGGATCAATAAGAACAAAGATCTATCAGAACAAAGGCGCCCCGTCAGAGGCGCCTTTTTTTGTTCACATTGGCTGGTTCTCGCATCACGTTGGCGCGATAGCACAAGGCCGTGGTGGTGTGCCTTTCTATATCGGTCTTGTCCACTCATGGGACAGGCCGGGGCGAGGTTTTTCAGGCTGATGACCCCCGGCCAGCTGTCCGAATGGGATGTTCCACTCGGGTCTTGAAGGCGCTGGGCGGCTGACCTGTCCACCGTTTGAAGGCGGTCGAAAAAGCAGCCTGATCGGCATACCCCAGCGCGTATGAGATTTCAGACAGAGTCATGCCATTTGTGATGAAAGTCTGGGCCAGATCACATCTTAGATCGTCCACAATATCGCGATAGCTTGTGCCTTCATCCTTGAGGCGTCGACTGAAGGTTCTGAGGCTCATCCCCAGATCAGCCGCCGCATCTTCGGCTTGCAGGATTGCGCCGGGCAGGGATCGGGTGATCAGACCTTCGACACGGGCGCGGGTCTTGTGCTTGGGGGGTGGTTTTTCGGCCAGCAGACGTTCACCGTATTCCAGCAAATGCTCACGCAGCTTTGGATCATAGGTCGGCACTTTCAATTCCAGCGCAGATAGCGGCAGAATGATCTCGATCTTTTCAGCGTTGAAAACCACCGGGCAGCCTGTCAGCTTTTCGTAGGTTTTGGCGTGGCTTCCAACTTTGTGCTGAAAGCGCATCTCGATCGGGTGCAACTTCACCTGCGTGAGGTTTCTCATCCTGGCCAGCGCAGCGAACAACAGGAATTCCGTGCGCCGATGATAGCGGGCAAAGCTGGCGTCTTTCCAATCGGCCTCAAGGGCCGCGAAGTTGCCGGCAACACGAAAGCTGAGCCCGATGGCCGGATCGATGATGCCATGAAAACGGGACAGGTTTTCCATCACCTGCCTCAAATCGCGTGAGTATTTACTGATATACCCTGTTACGGTCGAGGCCGACGTGACCTCGAGCCCAGTGCGCGCCGCAAATGTGATGTCACCAACGGCGTCACAGGCGTGCCGGATGAACAGGGCCTCTTTATGTGCGCTGTAGACTGCGGCAGGGGGCGCGATATCCTGCTGACACAGCCCGGTCTGTTGCAATACCCGCTGGGATACTTCGCTGTTGCCGGCGTGGCGATCCAGCGCCTGGATCAAAAAATGTAGTCGGTCGATATCTACATCCATCGTGGTACAACACCTTACGTTCTCAAATACATTAACAGTTTATCAGGGAAATCCCTTTGTTGACTTTGGCTTTTGGCAGAAAGGATTTTGCACTTGAGTACTACTTGTTGGCAAGTTCTCGAAAGGTTTTGACCGGAACGCGCATGAAGTGTAGCGCGCGGCTGTCCAAATCAGCTTTGTTGCCGGGTCGGGACCTTCATAGGGATGAGGTCAGAGCCTCGGAGAAATCACCAATCTCTGCTCAGGGCTCCCCGGCACGCTCTTTTTCTGCAAGTGACGCGTTGTTCTGCGACGCCGGGCTTGGGCCTGCTGATCCGCTGTCAAGGCTGGCTCACGCCGGATCACGCTATGTACCAGGCGGGCTGAATTGATCGTGAGGCACCCTGTGCGCGCAGTGAAGTTCGACTAACCTATTCAGAGGTCACAATTTGGAACAAGCAATCAGGGAAGAATTTACCATGAAACAGTCATACACTTTCGCCGCGTTGGCAGCCTTGGCCTTCAGTGTTCCATTGACAGCAGACGCTGCGCGGAACGGGTTTCGAACTGAACCCATAAACGCCACTGATTTCGAGGTCATCCCCCGCGGCGACATGCGCGCCGAAGGCTATTGGTGCGCCGCCGCGGATTATGCACGTCGAACCTTGGGATTGGGCTGGACGGACCGGATTTACGTGTTGCGAGGATACGGGCCCAGTGTCACAACCGGTCGCAGAACAGCGGTTCAGTTTTCCATCAAGCCGCCTCAAACGGTCGATGCACAACCAAGCAGCTTTGTCTCGTTCGGGTTTCAGCCTGGCAACAGTGAATCTGTACAAGGTGCGAATGCACGGTGTAATTATCGACCGTTCTTCAACGACTGACCAACCCGCAGGATAGTCACGATGCAGACCGAGTTCATTTTGCACACCCATGGACCGGGGCTTTACGATTTCACGTCCGACGTTCTGCAATGGCTTGAACGGGTGGCGAAAGATGGGGTCTTGACCCTGTTCGTTCGCCACACTTCCTGCTCATTGCTGATTCAGGAAAACGCGGACCCCGAAGTTCAAACAGATCTTCAGGCGTTCTTCGAACGGCTGGTTCCACCGTCAGACAATCCCGCCATGTCGTATCTGCGGCACACCTATGAAGGCCCGGACGATATGCCTGCGCATATCAAGGCCGCGCTCTTGCCGGTTTCGTTGACGATCCCGGTGTCGCAGGGACGACCCGTTCTGGGAACATGGCAAGGGATTTACCTGTTTGAACACCGCACTGCGCCGCATCAAAGGAAGGTTGCGGCGTATCTGGCCTGACCCACTATTTAGCGGTTTGAATTTCCGACTACCCAAACCCTAGCGGCTGCCCTATAGTTGTGGATAAGTAAGCCGCAGCGCTTACAAAAAGAGGCCGAACATGGGACGAGGAGACGGCGGATGCGCTGCCCGTTTTGCGGAAATATCGACACTCAGGTGAAAGATTCACGCCCGGCAGAGGACCACGTGGCAATCCGCCGACGCCGGTTCTGTCCGGCCTGTGGCGGACGGTTCACGACCTACGAACGTGTGCAACTGCGTGATCTGGTTGTCATAAAGACCAATGGTAAACGCGAAGATTTCGATCGCGACAAGCTGGAGCGTTCGATCCGCATCTCGATGCAGAAACGCCCCGTTGATCCCGAACGGATCGATCAGATGATTTCGGGCATCGTGCGCCGTCTGGAAAGCATGGGCGACACGGATATCCCGTCCAACAAGATCGGTGAGATCGTTATGGAAGCTCTGGCGAGGATCGACACTGTCGCCTATGTTCGCTTTGCGAGTGTGTACAAGAATTTCCAGGCGGCCGATGATTTCGAGGAGTTCGTCCACGAACTGCGCCCGCCGCAGCCTTCGACTGACGAGTGAACGAAACAGATAAGCGATTCATGGCGCTTGCCCTGTCTTTGGGGCGGCGCGGTCAGGGGATGTGCTGGCCGAACCCCGCTGTGGGGTGTGTCATCGTTCGTGATGACCGGATCATCGGGCGGGGCTGGACACAGCCGGGTGGCCGCCCTCATGCCGAGACCGAAGCCTTGGCTCAGGCCGGGCAGGGTGCGCGTGGTGCGACCGCCTATGTAACGCTGGAACCTTGTGCCCATCACGGCAAAACGCCGCCCTGCGCCGAGGCCTTGATTGCAGCAGGAGTATCCCGTGTTGTGGCCGCTGTCGAAGACAGCGATCCGCGCGTGGCCGGGCAGGGTTTTGCCATGTTGCGCGAGGCGGGAATTGACGTTGTAACTGGCGTTCTTGCGGAACAGGCAGAACGGGATCTGGAAGGCTTTTTCCTCAAGACTGAACAAGGCCGGCCTTTTGTGACGCTGAAGATGGCCAGCAGTTTTGACGGGCGCATCGCAACCTCGACAGGGCACAGCCAATGGATCACCGGACCGCAGGCACGTCGTGTGGTCCATGCCATGCGTGCACGTCACGATGCGGTGATGGTCGGGGCAGGGACGGCGCGCGCCGACGACCCCTCGCTGACCGTGCGGGATCTTGGCGTTGAGCATCAACCCGTCCGCGTCGTGGTGTCCCGCCATATGGATATTTCTCTGATGGGGCAGCTGGCGCGCACAGCCTCAAAGATACCTGTCTGGCTCTGCCATGCGCATCACCCGGATGCCGAACGTGCAAAGGCGTGGGAGGGATTGGGGGCAAAGCTGATCCCCTGTGCGTTGAAAGATCACCATATCGACGCGGTGGATCTGCTTCAGCAACTGGGTCAGGCCGGTTTGACCAGTGTCTTCTGCGAAGGCGGGGCCGCGCTTGCGGCCTCGCTGCTGGCCGAAGATCTGGTGGACGAGCTGATCGGGTTCACTGCCGGCTTAACCATCGGGGCCGAAGGCCTGGCCGCGGTCGGGACACTAGGTCTGGAAACGCTGGAGGCCGCCCCCAGATTCGAATTGATCGAGACGCAGGCGGTCGGTGGGGATGTATTGCATCGTTGGCGCAGAGCGTCGGAATAAGGTCAACGCCAAAGATGAGCGTGCGTTGCGAACGCGCCCTGAAGCTTTGACAGAAACCGGTTGAACGGACCGGACGGTGCCGAATACCCCAGCGCCAAACGTTCAACGGCCACTTCGACAGGGCAGGGTTGTCTGGTGATCGGATCGAAATAGCGTGGATAGTCAATCAAGGTGGCGTGTACCAAGCCCATCAGCGACGGCCGTGCACCTCGCCTGACGGGGACGGTATCCAGATCGGTGGTCAGGCCCCATCCCGCATAGAAGGGCGCGCCCAGAGTCGTGACCTTCACCCCGCGCAACAGTGCTTCGAACCCCAATAGCGATGTCATCGTCCACACCTCGTCCACCTGCGTCAGCAGCGAGGCGGGGTCAGTTCGGGTCACGACAAGGTCTGCAATTGACTCTGCGTCTATCTGGCCATCCCGCAAACCAGCTTCGACATCAGGGTGCGGTTTGTAGATCAGGATAGCTTCGGGGTTGGCCTCGCGCGCCGTGTTCAGCAGGTCCAGATTGCTGCCCACCGTGTTGGTGCCCAGCAGGATCGAGGCGTCATCTTCAACCTGTCCGGGCACCAGAATTCGGTGCCCATGGGGCAGAACCGGCGCGGATTGGCCCGTGTTGTATTTGCTCAAACCATCGGCCAGCAATCTCTCAATAAGCCGTTCAACGCGCAATTCCTGATCCGGGCGCAAAGTTGCACGCTCGCTGATCAGGTTTTCCAACTGGCTGGGCTTTGTGGGGTCATAGTAGATACCGACTTCGTCGGTTACCAGGGATAGGGGCGGAACAAGCGCCGCCCCCAGTCCGCGGGAACGCAAAAAACCGTCTTCCACACGAACGGCCCCTTCGCTGTCGCGCGCCTGACTGGCCCAGACCATGTGGGGGCGATCCGAGGCATCAGGTTGTGTGGCCGTAAAGCGCAACGTGCCATGCCGCCCGAAAATCTGCTGCATGTGCCTGCGTTTCCACAGGCGCATACCGGCGGCCGTCCAACCGTGCCTGTCCTGCCGCCATGCGCGGGTCTGCGCCTCCAAAATGTCCAGAACCGTTTCCATTTCGCACAGCTGATCGCGAAAGGGGTCGTACCAGGTCGGGTAAAGCAGCATCGCGGCCGCGAACAGTTGCGCGCGGGTCAGGTTGCGCTGACGGCGCTGGACTGGGAATTCATCCTGCGTCAGGCCCCACCCGGCATAGAACGGTTGACCGAAAACGCGCGGTTTGTGACCGGCCAGGATTGCTTCAAAGCCCAGCTGCGAGGAAACGGTATAAACCGCAACGGCGCCCTCGAGCAGGGGCCAGGGGCTGATGGGCTTGTCAAACCACGTGACCCGGTCTGACAGGTCCTGATCGGTGAAATGCCCCTGACGATGACCTGCCATCGTTTCTGGATGTGTCTTGATCAGAATGCGCGCGCCTGGGTTTTCCTCCTGCGCGACCACAAGCATTTCAAGAAAACGGGCACGATCAGCACCGCTTGCCGAGACGGCGGCATCGCCAACCGTCTGATCGATGACCAGTACATAACCGGGGTCAGGTGCGGCAAGATCGGGGTCAAACGCGGAATATTTGCTGAGGTGCAATTCCCTGACCCGCTCCATCGCGGCACGTGCGCGGTTCAGCAGCGCGGTGTCGTCCAAGGGATCGGTGTTCAGCAGCTTCTCAAGGTCCGAAGGTGCGGCTGCATCGAAATGCGGGCCCGAACGGTCCAGCAAAAGACCCAAGGGCGGTTCACCGGCGCGCCCCGGGTGCAGAGACCTGAGAAAGGCATCCTCGACCCGCAGAACCGGGGCGCGGTGTTTTTCGGCGATGCGCAGGCCCCGATACGCGGTCGGGCTGTTGCCCCAAATGCCCACGCAATCGCCATCCTTGGGAAGACCCAGACGAATGTCATATCCGGCAAGCGTCAGAATCCGTCTCAGGCGTTTTTGCGTAAGAAACCCGCCGTTGTAGACGAACAGCCGGGTGCGCTCGGCCCCGGCTGCGCTGTCCGGATCGGCTACCATGCATCAGTTGCCGGTCAGCGTGGCGACGTTTGCGATGGGGGTCAGGCCACCAGCGATCAGCGAGATCGATTTGCTCCACTGTGCATAGGGTGCTTCGGTCACATAAATCGTATCATCGTCGCGGATCACGAAATCCCGCGCGATGAACAGGCCGTTAGGGGCCGTCAGGTTCAGCAGGTAGATCATGCGTTGATCCCCCTTCAAGTCGGCGCGTCCCGTGATGCTGCGCGCGATGTCCTGACGCTCTTTCCGCAGAATGAAAATGCCGGTTGGATCAGAGGACAGTGTTAGCAGACCACCGACCTGAGCCAAAGCTTCCAAGGCGGTAAGGTCCTGACTGTCAAAGGCCACGCGAGACTGACCCCCGGTCGCGCCGAGAGCGATGTAAGATCTGCTGTCTTCTTCCACCAAGATGCGGTCGCCGCCACGCAAAGCGACGTCCAGTTTCGGGTTGCGGAACAGATCTTCGTACCAGACGGTGCCCTTTTGATCCCCCCGGATCAGCGTCACCAACGCGATATCTGACGCTACTGAGACCCCGCCCGCCTTGGACAGCATGCCAAGCAAGGAACGGGTTGGGCGTTCGATCGGATAGATGCCGGGGGTTGCGACTGTACCCGTCAGCGAGACGGTGGAACCGTCACCCGCAACACGCCGCACTTCGATCTGTGGGTCGGGTGTCTGTTCCCGCAGCTTGTTCGTGATCAAAACGCGAAGCTGTTCGGGCGTGTTGCCCGCGGCCCGAATCCGACCCGCATAGGGGACGAAAATGAAACCATCGCTGTCGACCTGAACTTCATCCAGAATGGTCGCCGCACCGGTTTCGCCGGACAGCAACCCGTCGTCCACGTTTTCCCATATGGTCAGGCCCAGCACGTCACCGGGGCGGACAGTGTCGGCGGTCAAGGCCTGGGCGCTGCTGAACGAGGACGAAAAGCCAAACTGAGGCACGGCGGATGTAAGGCGTGTCACGCGGTCATCGACTTCGACGACAAACGCGTTGCCGCCATTCTGGACTGCACCCGCCAGAATTTCGGTCTTGTTCGGCCCGGATTTCGGAAGTTGGCAGGCCGCCATCAAGCCGATTGCGGCCACAAGGGAAACCCCCCGCATCCATCGCTTAGGAGAGAATTGCACTGCCGGATATCCTCAGTCTTTTGTTGTTGCGGGAAGATTAGCCGGTAAGCAGCACAACTTCCAGTCACAGGGCGACCGAATTACTCGACGATTTTCAACTGTGGCGTCGGTGCCTCGTTCTTGTTCAGAAGGGCCTGATAAGGGTCACTGCTGCTGAGCATCATGTCCACGGCGCGGCGTAGCAACTGCCGCCTGCCGCGCCGGGAATAAAACCCGCCCGGAACCTGGCTGGTTTCCAGCAGGAATTGCCGGTAACAGCGATAGGCGTCGACATCCGGCGCGTCTGGTTCAGCAAAAAATACGGCGATCGACTGCTGTGATACGAAGTCGGTCTTGTCATAAACCGAACGTCCGAAAATACGCAGCGGAATACCCCGCCACAAGACCTGCTGCCCCGCAGTGGAATTCACGGTGACGGCCGAATTTGCCTCATCCAGCAAACCTGCCAGTTTTCCGCCTGGGACATAGTGAACACGGTTCTGCACCCCGTGTTTCCTGGCAATCTCCATGGCGCGCAGGTGCAATGGTTCACGGTGGTTTTCCAATGGGTGCTCTTTCACGACCAGCCTGTGATGTGCCGGTGCGCCTTGCGCGAATCCTGCGATGACCAGTTCCAGAAAATCGGACATGCAGGAGAATTCGGAATGGGCCTGAACCGAACTGTCATGCCCCAGTTGCAGCAACACGAGGTGATAGGGGAAGCCCCCCCATCTGACGCGCGCCGTGGCAATGCCGCGTTGCAGGCGATGAACAGGCATCAGCATCAGACGTTTGAAATACAACCGGAATTCCTGTGAAACCGACAGATCACGATGAGGCCGGAAATTGCGGTATCTCTTGTTCAGGAACATGACGAACCAATGATAGAGGGCACCGTAGAATATGTGTTGCCGCATATCCCCCCAATGCGACGGTGGCGGGGGCGTTTTGCTGTCCGACCGGGCCAGAGCCTGCCGCATCTGGTCGACATCCAGTGACATCAGGCGCGAATGCCCGTTTGACCCGTCCCGCTCGTACGTGACCCACCAGGGCCGCAGGTAGCCTTCTTCGAAAACGTGAACTGTCAGCCCTTGAGACTTCGCAATCTCAACTGCGCGGGCGTGGACCGGTCTCGTGTCGCCATAAAGAACGATATCCGTGACGCCTTTGTCGGCAATCAACCTGTTCAATGTCTCGGGCCAATCGCCGGGCGTGTTCCGGAATGCGATGAAACTTGCCTTGTCGAACCAGAACGCCTGATCCCCCGCATTGAACCCAACCCGCCAGACCTGTGCCCCCGTGGCGCGCAACATCTGCCCGAGTGTCGAGAAAAACGGCCCGTGAGGTCCCTGAAGAAACAGGAAGACCCGTTTGTCTGAGCCTGAAGGCATTTGCGGCATCTGGACTGCTCTTTTTTTTGGTTTTGTTGCCGAAACTATGCCCGTTTGGGCCTTGTACGGCAAGGCGGGGCTTGCCCGCGCGGCCCATTGGGCTTACCTCGACGGTGAAAAGCAGGCACAGGTTATGAACTGAGGGTTAACGGAATGTTCACAGGGATCGTCACCGACATCGGCACCGTCACCGAGCTGGAACAGCAGGGGGATCTGCGCGCCCGGATCAAGACGGCCTATGACACGGCCGGTATCGATATCGGAGCCTCGATTGCCAGTGATGGTGTGTGCCTGACGGTGATCGCGCTGGGCGACGATTGGTATGATGTTCAGATCAGCGCCGAGACGGTTTCGAAGACCAATCTTGATACCTGGGCCGTCGGCAAACGTGTCAATCTGGAGCGAGCGCTGAAAGTCGGTGATGAACTGGGCGGTCACATCGTTTCGGGTCATGTGGATGGCGTGGCCGATGTGGTCGCGGTCGAAGATGAAGGCGACAGCACACGTGTCACCTTGCGTGCACCGAAGGAACTGGCGCGGTTCATAGCGCCCAAAGGGTCGGTTGCGCTGAACGGGACATCGCTGACGGTCAATGACGTGAATGATTGCGAGTTTGGCATCAATTTCATCCCTCACACCAAGGAAGTCACGACCTGGGGCGATGTCGGTGTGGGCGATCGCGTCAATCTTGAGATCGATACACTGGCCCGGTACGTCGCGCGCCTGTCCGAGATGTCCTGATACGTCGCGTCGGAAAACCCCAGCGCCGTTTGTGGACTGGTCTTTGCGCCCTCAGTGGTCTATTCCGCCGAGCAAACCTGCCATGTGAAAGGCTGCCCCATGAGCTTTGAAACCCCCGGACCGGTCGAGGCCCAGTTGCGTGACGCGATCAGCCCGATCGAAGAAATCATCGAAGAGGCGCGCGCCGGCCGGATGTACATTCTGGTCGATCACGAAGATCGCGAGAACGAAGGCGATCTGGTGATCCCGGCCGAGTTTGCGGATGCCGAGGCGATCAACTTCATGGCCACCCATGGGCGCGGCCTGATCTGTTTGCCGATGACGGCGGAACGGATAGATGCGCTGGGCTTGCCGATGATGGCCGTGAACAACTCATCCCGCCACGAGACGGCCTTTACGGTTTCGATTGAGGCGCGCGAAGGTGTCAGCACCGGGATTTCAGCCGCCGACCGGGCGCTGACCGTGGCGACCGCAATCAACGAACAGAACACGATGGCGCATATCGCCACCCCGGGCCATGTCTTCCCGTTGCGGGCAAAGCGGGGCGGGGTGCTGGTGCGCGCAGGCCATACTGAGGCCGCCGTGGATATCTCGCGTCTTGCCGGGCTGAACCCGTCAGGCGTGATCTGCGAGATCATGAATGAAGACGGAACCATGGCGCGCCTACCGGATCTGGTCGAGTTCGCCAAAAAGCACAACATGAAAATCGGCACGATCAGCGACCTGATCAGCTATCGGGCGCGCAATGACAATCTGGTTGTCGAGACTTCTCGTCAAACAGTCACCTCGGAATACGGCGGTGAGTGGGAAATGCGGATTTTCACCGATCAGACCCACGGCATTGAACATGTTGTCATGATCAAAGGCGACATCACCACGCCCGAGCCCGTTCTGACGCGCACGCACGCCCTGCATGAAGCGCCGGATATCCTGGGGCTTGGTCCGAAATCATCCCGCGAGTTGCCGCGCGCGATGGAAAAGATCGCCGAAGAGGGCCGCGGAGTGGTCTGCCTGTTCCGCCAGCCGCGCAACTCGTTGTATGCGGTCGAGGATGAAGGCCCGCGCACCATCAAGCAAACCGGTCTGGGGGCGCAGATTCTGTCCAAGATGGGGATTCAGGAACTGGTGCTTCTGACCGACTCTCCTGAAACGGTGTATCTTGGGCTGGACGCGTTTGGCCTGTCAATCGTCGGCACCCGCTCGATTCTGAAGGAAGACTGAACATGGCTGAACAAGACAAACACGGAATTCTGCCGACACCCAGCTTCGACAAGCCGGTGAAACTGCTGATCGTGGCCGCTCCGTTCTACCGCTCGATCGCCGACAACCTGATTGCGGGTGCCACGGCCGAGATCGAAGCGGCTGGCGGCACCTGCGAAGTGGTCGAAGTGCCCGGCGCGCTGGAAATTCCCACGGCCATCGCCATGGCCGACCGACAGTGCAACTTTGACGGCTATGTCGCGCTTGGCTGTGTCATCCGCGGTGAGACCACGCATTACGAAACCGTCTGCAACGACTCCAGCCGCGCGATCCAGCTGCTGGGCCTACAGGGGCTGTGCATCGGCAACGGCATCCTGACGGTCGAGAATGACGAGCAGGCCGAAGTCCGCGCCGATCCGGAAAAGATGAATAAAGGGGGTGGCGCGGCCGCTGCGGCCTTGCATCTGATCGCGCTCAGCCGTAAGTGGGGCGCTTCGAAAAAGGGCGTCGGATTCAAGCCGCCGTCCGAGTCCATCCTGGTGGCGGGCGACAGCAACGGATCAACGACAACATGACCCAGACAGACACGCCGAAACCGGCAAACCGGAAACGCCTGATGAAATCCGCAGCGCGGCTTTATGCCGTGCAGGCGCTGTTCCAGATGGAACAGTCGGGCCAGACGACCGAACAGGTGGTCAACGAGTTTCTGGACCACCGGTTCGGCGCGGTCTACGAGGGCGACGAGATGCTTGAGGGCGACAGCACGCTGTTCCGCAAGCTGGTGGATGACGCCGTGAACTATCAGGCGCCGATCGACCAGATGACCGACCGCGCGCTGGTGGCGAAATGGCCGATCGCGCGCATCGACCCGACCCTGCGCGCGCTGTTTCGCGCGGCGGGTGCGGAACTGACCCAAAGCGGCACACCGCCCAAAGTGGTGATCACCGAGTTTGTCGATGTGGCACGTGCCTTTTTTCCAGAAGGTAAAGAACCCAAATTCGTTAATGCCGTGCTGGATCACATGGCGCGCGAGGCGCAGCCCGAGGCGTTCTGACACGTTTACCTGAACCAGACATGCGCTAGCATTGTTGTCGAAGCGCAAGGAGGTTCGCCATGCCCAAACTGATCCGCCTGTATATCACGCAAGTCGCCTGGGGTTTTGTCATTTCGGCCGTGTTTGTCGGGGTGCTCTTGGCGCTGAACGTCGCGAACCTTCGGCATCTGATCTCCGGGTCGGAAATCGGCCTGATCGCGTTGGTGATGATCTGGTTCATGAACGGCATCGTCTTTGCCGGCGTTCAGTTCGCGTACAAGATCATGAGCATGGCGGAAAAGCCGCAGGGGCCGCGTCGGGGAACACCGGTCGCACACAGCTTCGAGCCGGCAACCGTGAAACAGGAAGCCCACGCAGGGCGCTGATATTTCAGGGAAAGTGCGGCGGGACCACCAGTCAACCGTGCGGTTTGATTCCCGAGGACCTGTATGTACAGGTGGGCGCCGGGTAATCAGGCCAGGACCTGAACAGAGCCAGCCCCCTCGGAATTGCTTAAGGCCACCAGAATGCTACCTGTCACAAGAAGGGCAGAACCCGCCACGCGCTTAAGTAGGGTGTCTGACGGGTTCGCGCAAGAGGTCAGGCGTCAACAGTTTCGTGCAATGACACACGCAACTTGCCGAAATGTTCATCCCACCCTTTGTCCAGAGCCAGGATCAGATCAAATGCTGCGACGCCTTGCGGTAATCCTTCGTGCACAAGCTCAAGACGTGTGCCGCCCAAAACCGGTTCCAATGTCCATTTGACCACGCTTACAGCGTCCCCCATCGGTTTGACGGTAAAGGTGTGTTCAAGATATTTGGGGGGGCGGGCGATACGGACCTCTCCCCAGATCAGTAAGTCGCCGCTTGTCGTGCCGAACAACTCAAGCTTCTGACCTTCTGCCAGTGTTCTTTCCGTTTTGTGGAACCATTCCGCCAGATGGTCAGGTTCTGTCAGATAAGCCCAAACGGTTTCCGGTTCCGCCCTGAGGAAAATCGATTTCTTCAATACGGCATCAGTCATTTTGTTTCCTTTCAATAGCTTCCTTGAGAGAGTTGAGGCGATCATCCCAGAACTGGTCAAAATAGCTGAGCCAGTCGAGCACCGGGGCCATACCCTGTGGTTCAAGTCGATTGATGCGTTCCCGGCCGCGCGCTTCGACTGTGATCAACCCACCGTCGGACAGAATCGTCAGGTGTTTTTTGACCGCAGCCCGAGTTATGTCGAACCGGTCCGTCAACTGCCCGATCGTCATGTCCTGTGACGAGAGCAGTCGTACGATGTTCCGGCGTGTGGGATCGGCCAGCGCGCGAAACGCGTTTTGAGTTTGGTTCTCCATAAGCAACCTCAGGAATAGTACCGTTTGGTACTATATTAATGCGATACCAAAAGGTACTATGTCAAGACGCAAAGGTGCTTTACTTTTGTTCGCTAATTGTTCACATTTTCGGCTATGACTTTGGATCTGCAACCTGGACAGAGACTGGCACGTGGCGTCGCTCGGCATCTTGCGGCGCATGGCTTTGTTTCCGTAGAAGAATTTGTGCCTGCGCGCGGGTTGCGCGTGGACGTGATGGGGCTGGGGCCAAAGGGTGAGTTGTGGGTGATTGAGTGCAAATCCAGCCGTGCCGATTATCAGTCGGATTCGAAATGGCAGGGCTATTTGGAATGGTGTGACCGATTCTTCTGGGCCGTCGATACAGAATTCCCGACCGATCTGTTGCCTGATGAAACAGGCCTGATCATCGCCGATGCCTATGATGCGGAAATCGTGCGTATGGCGCCCGAGGACAAAATCGCACCGGCGCGGCGCAAGAAGATGATCCAGAAATTTGCAACGGATGCCGCGCGCCGTTTACACGCGCTTCGGGATCCCAGGCTGTAAGGTCAGCCTTTGACCGCAAGGGCGGCTTGTACCGCAGCGCGAATTTCGTCGGCGATTTCTTCTGCTTCTTCCGGGTCAAAATCCATCGGTATTTCGATGCCGTCAGCTTCGATGAACAGGCGGACCATACCCTGATCGGTCGGACCGATTTGCAGGTTTGCCTGAATGTCGCGTTCGGTATTGATGCCCATCTGTGCCTCCGAGACTGAGCGTTCCTGCTAGCGCGCACGGGGTTGAGAATCAAGTCACCTTTGCGGTCAGATAAGATATGAAAGACGCCGTTCTCAGACCCTTTCACCCCGATGACGCCGCGTGGCTGGTTGAACAGCACGGTCTGCTTTATGCGCGCGACGAAGGGTTTGATGACAGCTTTGCGCCCCTGGTGGCCAGCATCCTTGACGACTTCATCGCCAACAGTGACCCCGAGCTTGAAAGAGGCTGGATCGCCGAGCAGGACGGGCAGCGTCTGGGCAGTATTTTCTGCGTTGCTGTTGACCGGAATACCGCCAAGTTGCGGCTGTTTCTGCTTGTCCCGAAAGCACGAGGGCTGGGGCTGGGAAAGCGCCTGCTACAAGCATGCACTGCCTTCGCACGCGGGGCAGGATACAAAGAAATGGTTCTGTGGACGCACGAAAGCCATACCGCCGCCTGCGCACTTTACAAGGCGTCCGGCTGGGAATTGACAGACAGCAAAGCGGTGCATTCCTTCGGTGTCGATCTTGTCGAACAAAGCTGGAAATTTCGGCTTTAATCCTCTTGCATTCCGCGGGCGTGTTCGGTACATCGCCCCTCACGAGTGCCGCCTTAGCTCAGTTGGTTAGAGCGCTGGATTGTGGATCCAGAGGTCCCCTGTTCAAGCCAGGGAGGCGGTACCACTTCTCCCCTTTTGAATGTGCTGTAAAGCGCGCGGGCGCGCGGTGATTGGCGTTGATTTGGTTTGGTGTCCAGACGTGACTGGCGCGCCGAAACTCAGCGCGCCAGGTTCAGTTTGAACCGCATCTTGGCCCGTTTTGCGACCGGTAGGTGCCGGTTCAGGCGTTTGTTGATCAGGCCAAAGCCCCCGACGATTACCAGCGTCAGCAGGATGAAATAGAACGCCAGTATCGGGTATGGGATGAACGGGTTGAACGTCTTGTCCGCAAAGTAACTGGCGTAATACAGGGCGTCTCCGCGTTGCTGCCAGGCCGGGAAGGCTGAAAAGAAGACCAGCGTTGTCGCGTGGAAAAGAAAGATTGCTTCGTTTGTGTAGGCAGGCCAGGCAAGCCGCAACATGGTGGGCCAGACGATCCGGCGAAAACGGGCCCAGCCTGACATGCCATAGGCATCTGCGGCTTCGATATCGCCCTTGGGAATGGACCTTAGCGCTCCGTAAAAGATCTCGCCTGAATAGGCGGCAGTGTTGAGGAACAGCACGATCAGCGCCCCCAGCCAGGCCGAGGTGAAGGCGTCAAACATCGGGTTGGATTTCTTCAGCGACAGGAACAGGAAATAAGCGAAGAAAAACTGTATAAACAAGGGCGAGCCGCGAAACAGGAAAATGAACCATTCCGAAGGCTTGCGAAGCCATTTGTTTGCTGACGCCTTGCCGACGGCCAGGGCCGTGGCCAGAAAGAAGCCGGTCGCCAGCGCCATGATCCCGAAATAGACATTCCAGATCATCCCCGACCCGATCAGCGTGAACTGTTCGCACAGGGTGAAGTCACTTTTGGGCAGTAGCCGCTCGCCGAGACCCAGGGACCGAAGGCCGTAATCTTGAATCGTCTGCAAGCAGCTCATGCCGTGGTCTCCTTGCGCAGAAGCTCGCCGCCGGACGTGGCCTGCCCGTGGGACAGTTTCCGCATCAGATTTTCAAGCCCAAGTTCAGACACGCGCGTCATGCCGAGGTAGAAGACAAGCAGGAACAGGAAGTACCACATGCGCCAGTCGCCATGCGGATACTGGGTGAACTTGGACGTCTTGGTGCCGCCAAGTTCGCGGGCCCAATAAACGATGTCTTCGATCCCCAGCAGGAACAGCAGCGGAGTAGCCTTGATGAGAACCATCCAAAGATTCGACAGGCCGGGCAGGGCATAAACCCACATCTGCGGCACAAGGATGCGCCAGAAGGTCTGACGACGGGACATGCCATATGCTTCGGCGGTTTCAAGCTGCGCGTGGGGCACGGCGCGCATTCCACCAAACAGAACGTTTGCCGCAAACGCCCCGAAAACAATCGAGAAGGTAACGACGGCCAGGAAGAAGCCATAGGTTTCATGCACCCATTCCGGTGCAGTCCCCAATGGCAGCTTGGCCGCCTGACAGACGATAAAGTCATTTCCCTGCCGGATCGGGTCGGTCCATTCGGGGCACAATATCTTGTGCCGCGTCCATTCGAACGCCTGATCCAACGCTATCACGAAAAACAGGAAGAAAGCGATGTCCGGGACACCGCGCACGATGGCAATATACCCTTTGCCCAGCCAGCTCAGGGGCGGGAAATGTGATCGGGCGGCCATTGCGCCAACAAAACCAAACGCCAATGCGACCGGCGCGGTCACCGCCAGCAATCCCAACACCTTGAGGAACGACAGGTAGAAGGACCAGTGCACGCCGTTGGTCAGGTAGCAGGAGAACCAGCGGAATGTTCCGAGCGTGTCAGGGTCAGCGCAATAGGAAAACATGAAGCGTCTTTCGAACGTCATACCCGGTTATTCCACCGGGCAGGGTTCGGCGCGATGGACGCGCCGAACCGCTTGATACGGATTAGTTTGTAACGACCGAACCGTCAGCGTTGTAGGTCGGAACGCCTTCGCCGAACCACTTGATGATCAGTTCATTCAACGAACCGTCCGCTTTCATCGATGTGATCGCCTCATCGAACTTTCCACGCAGTTCGCCATCCGATTCACGGATGCCCAGCCCGATGCCACCGCCCAGCGGCACGTCATCACCCACAAAGACCAGCTCTCCGGCGGATTCCTCGACGATCGGCACCAGGAAGTCCTTGTCGGCAAACACGGCATCGGCTTCACCGTTGCGCACGGCTGCGATGGTTTCTTCCGGAGTTGCAAACTCGACCAGTGTCGCGCCCGACTCGGCTACGTGGCCTGCCTGAATGGTGGCGGTCTGTGCGGCAACGACGCCGGTGGAGACATCAACATCCTCGGACGCACCGACATAGGCCGAAGCCGCAGGCGGGAAGTAGTTCTGGGTGAAGTCGATGACTTCGTCACGTTCGTCGGTGATCGACATGCCTGCGATGATGGTGTCGTAGTTGCCCGAGACCAGGTTCGGAATGATCGAATCCCAGTCGTTCTTGACCCATTCACATTCCAGATTTGCGCGCTTGCACAGTTCGTCGCCGACTTCACGCTCGAAGCCGTCGATTTCGCCCGCATCATTGATGAAGTTGTACGGAGGGTAGGCGCCCTCGGTCCCCATGCGGACCGTGTCGGCCATGGCGATACCGGCGGTCAGGGCCAGTGCGGCAGTGGACAGAATCAGATTTTTCATTGGTTGCTCCCCAGTTTGGTTCTGTTTTTGAAGTTAAGCCGCCTGAGTGGCGGAGAGAAAACCCCGAAGCCGTTCGGATTCAGGAGATGTGAAGATATCTTCCGGCGTGCCTTCTTCCTCGATCAGGCCCTGGTGCAGGAACACCACGTGGCTTGAAATGTCGGCGGCCATTTTCATGTCATGCGTTACGATGATCATGGTGCGCCCTTCGGCGGCCAGGTCCTTGATCACCTTTATCACTTCCTGTTCCAGTTCAGGGTCCAAAGCCGAAGTCGGTTCATCAAACAGCAGGGCTTCGGGTTCCATGCACAGGCCGCGGGCGATGGCGGCGCGTTGTTGCTGCCCCCCTGACAATTGCGCCGGATAGGCGTCGCATTTGTCGCCGATGCCAACTTTGTCCAGATACTTGCGCGCGCTGTCTTCAACCTCGGCCCTGTCGCGCCCCAGAACGGTCACTGGGGCCTCCATCACATTTTGCAGGATGGTCATATGAGCCCAAAGATTGAACTGTTGAAACACCATCGACAGGTTGGTGCGTATGCGCAGAACCTGTTTGGAGTCGGCGGGGCGGCGCCCGTGCTTTTCCCCGGACCATTTGACAGGCTCACCCTTGAAAAGGATTTCTCCTTGCTGGCTGTCCTCCAAAAGGTTGCAGCACCGCAAAAGCGTCGATTTGCCGGACCCAGACGACCCAATCAGTGATACCACGTCACCGCGATGTGCCGTGATATCGACCCCCTTCAACACCTCTAGATTTCCGAAGCTTTTGTGAAGGTCTTTGATTTCGATGACGGGGGCAGTTTCTGTCACGGGCAGTCCAGTGGTTGGTGGTGTTGGTGCGGTACTAGGACCGAAAAAAAAGGTCAATGCAATGCGCAAATGACAGAATCAAGCGGAGAAACATCCAAATTGGCCAAAATCAGTCGTCAAATTGGGCAGTCGCTGATCCGCTATCTTTGGGAGAAGGCGGAGTGGGGACCGCCAGGTAGTGCGCCGCGGGAATATCGATCAACCCGCGTATATGCAGAAATCGTTGGTCGTCGTCGCAAAGCTGGTCAATTGCGGCCCGAACAGCGCCTGCAATGACCTGCGGATTCTGACTCATCGATGTGATGTAGGGAAGGGTCGGAGTCGGAGTCGTTCTTGCCAGTTCGCGCAGTTTGGTTCCCAAATTGCTATGTTGTTGCAGCATCAGCCACGTCAACATGTCCAGCGCGGCAAAGTCCGCTTTGCCACCTGCGACGGCTTGGGCAGACAGCGCATGCCCGCCGGTTTCCAACAGTCCGGCGGGGTGCAGGTTTGCCTGGATCATATGTGTGATCGGGGCTGCCCAGCCGGATTGGGACAAGCCCTCATTATACGCGAAAACCCCTGTGCTCAGCCCCGCCAGATCCCGGTCGTCGTCATTCCGTGCCACAAAGACCGAGCAATAGTATCCGGGGGGACATCCAGGCAGGTCATAGTCCGGAGTGCCAACCAGTTGCACGTGACCATGCAATCGGGTTCGAAACGGCATGCCGCAGGTTTGTGCCAGAATCAGGTTTGGGTCCTGCCAGACCGCCCACACGTCTTTGTCGCGGTTAAGGTGTTCGGGACCTGATCCAAGTTGGGCACGAATCAGGTTCCAGAACCTGTCATTGGCGGCTTGCAGGGCAGGCATGTCATACATGCCCAGCATGGCAATCACGATTTTGCAGCCTTTTGCCGTGCCAAAGCGGAATCCACGTCACTTACGCCCAGAAGACTGACCACCAGACGCAGCAGCGAATCTTCCTCGCTGGTGCGGTGCCCATCGGCCAATGCCACGGACCACAGCGCCTGAACGACCGCAAGCCGATCTTCATAGGCAACCGCCTCTTTGATGGCTCGGGTAAAGCGGACGGTGTCCGGGGCCTCGGCCTCAAGATCTTCGGCGTGGGCACGCAGGGCGGCGCATTCGAACGGGGACAGGCCATAGCGTTGCGCCGAAATTCGGTCGATACGGGCCATTTCGGTATCGGAATAGTCATTGTCGGACCGCGCCAGACGCACCAGCAGGGCCGTAAGGGCCAGGCGGGCATCATCGTCGACAAGAGGATCGGGCTGAGGCTGCGTAAGCCTGGAAAGAAACTCACTGAACATGCGTTAGATATAGCGAGCGTCTAACCCACATCCAAGCGGCTTTGAACGCGTTCACGCGCAGCCTTGCTGTCGTTAAAGCTTAACCCCATGGCAACGCGGGCTTCCTCGACGATTTTCACCTCGCCTTCGTCGGTGTTTCCATCTGCCAGGACAACTTCCCACAGCGCATCCAGAGCGGCCAGGCGTTCCTTCAGATCCGTGGTCTCGCGGATCAGCTTGCCGAAGGTATCGGTATCCGGCGCGGCCGCATGAAGCTTTTCGCAAGTGGCGCGCACCTTGGCTGCTTCGATTGCGTTATGCTGGTAAAGACGGGCCAGGATTTTGTCGATCAGGCGGATCTCTTCCAGCTTGTAGTCCCGATCAGCCTGCGCCACGCGCACCATGAGCGCGCCCAGAGCAAGTTCGGCATCCGGGTCCGGAAGATGTTCATGCTGGGGCGGTCTGAGCGCCTGAAGGAACTTTTTCAACATGGTAAAAGATTATTCCATATTTTGTGGTGCGCCAAGCGTAGTCTACCCGTCATAGCCCTGAATGATCACAAGATCGCCCATCGATACCGGGGCGCGCAGTGCTTTGGCTTTCTGGTATGCTTCGCTTTCGTAACAGGCAAGCGCATCCTCATAGCTGGGAAATTCGATCACAACGGTCCGGGCGCGCGCTGCGCCTTCCTTCACTTCGCGCTTTCCTCCGCGTGTCAGAAAGCGCGCACCATAAGCTTTAAAGGGCTCCGCATTTGCAGCAATGTAGGTCTTGTACGTGTCCATGTCGTCCACATCGACATGTGCAACCCAATAGCCTTTCATCAGGCTTGCCTCCTGTTCGGTTTCAAAAGCAGGGTGATGAGAAGTGGCGGCAATTGCAATCCCACAACTTCAGGGTGATCAGTCGCGGTAGTGAATAGCGGCGTGTGCCTGATCTGTTAACCACTTGATCATCTGACGATAAGGAACCGGGCCATAGCTGACGCGCGCAACCCCCAGTTCAGCTAGGCGGAGAGTGCCGGGGGTGCCGGGCAGGGCGATGATGTTGACTGGCAGGTTGGTACGCTCGCACAGATGGCCGATCATCGCCTCGTCTTTCAGCCCCGGAGCAAAAAATCCGCTGGCACCCGCTGCCTCATAGGCCGAAGCACGGGCAATGGCGTCGTTCAGCATGGCCTCATCATGTGTTTCTGCCGGGGCCTTCAGGAAAATGTCAGTTCTTGCGTTGACATAGGCAGGTATGCCCACGTCTTCGCAGGCCGCGCGCATGGCTTCGATACGTTTGGCCTGAACCGCTGTATCGTACAGCCCGTCGCCGCCGATGATCTGATCTTCGAAGTTGAAACCAACCACGCCGCAATCCAGCGCACGCTTGACGTTTTGCGCAATGCCCTGTGGATCTTCGGCATATGCCCCTTCGAAATCCAGTGTCACCGGAAGATCAACCGCTGCAACGATGCGGCGCGCATTGTCCAATGCGGTCTCAAGCGGGATGTTCTGACCGTCGCCAAAACCCTGTGCCATGGCGACAGGTGCGCTGCCTGTGGCAATGGCTTGCGCGCCAGCATCCCGCACCGCGCCGGCACTGCCGGCATCCCAGATGTTGAACAGAATGACGGGGTCGCCCTTTTTGTGAAGGCTGGCAAAGGTCTTCGCGCGTTGGGATTGATCGCTCATCGAGGCTCTCCTGTCGTGGTGTGATCAACAGTTAACCCCATGAGGGCAGACCGAGTAGAGGTTTTTTTGCTCGGCAGCGTCACATTGAAGTGACGGAAACTGCACGGCCCGGTCCATGGCAAGATGGTCCGGGCCATGCTGGTGCATGGACAAGCGGCGGTGCGTGCCTCAGGCTTCTTCTGCCGCGCCGGATACAAATTTTGCGCTGAAGTTGGCCTCACCCAAACGCTTCAACAGGTTCAGCTGAGTGTCCAGCCAGTCCTTGTGGCCTTCTTCTTCCAGCAAGATGCGTTCGAACAGGGTCCTTGACCCGACATCGCCGACCTCGGCGGCCTGCAACGCGGCCTTGGTATAGAAGTCGACTGCCTCGGTTTCATCCTTCAGGTCCGCGGCAAACATGTCTTCCAGAGACCCCGCTGCGACTGGACTTTTCTGAAACGCAAGCTCGGGCACGCCGCCAAGGAACAGGATACGCTCGATGAACGCGTCGGAGTGACCCAATTCTTCCTGCATTTCAGCGCGCATTTTTTCGGCAAGGATGTCCAGCCCCCAGTCCTCCAGCACATGGGCATGCAGCTGGTACTGGTGCGCTGCCGTCAGCTCCATATGAAGCGCTTGCTGGAGGTTGGTAATCGTTGTTGCGTTGCTCATCGGAAATCTCCTGAAACTCTGAACGGCATAGAGCCTGCGAAGCAGAAATTCTGCTTGCACATACAGTTAAGAGATCAGCCCGCACAAAACAACGCGGGGTGACAGTCCGACACAGCCCAGGGTCAGACCAGGCGAGAAGTGTCTTTCGCAGCGCGCACGAAATCGCGGAACAGGGGATGCGGGTCGAACGGTTTGGACTTCAGTTCCGGGTGGTACTGCACGCCGATGAACCATGGGTGATCTGACCATTCTACGATTTCTGGCAGGCGTCCGTCCGGCGACATGCCCGAGAAGTTGAGCCCGGCCTTTTCAAGCTGCTCACGGTACTTGATGTCCACTTCATAGCGGTGACGGTGGCGCTCTTCGATCTGTGTGCCGCCATAAACTTCAGCGACTTTCGATCCTTCTGCCAGCACCGCATTGTAAGCGCCCAGGCGCATGGTGCCGCCCTTGTCGTCACCGACCTTGCGTTCGACCTTGTGATTGCCCTGCACCCATTCCTTCAGATGGTACACGACAGGTTCAAAACGTTTCTTCCCGGCTTCGTGGTCGAATTCTTCCGAACCAGCTTCCTTGATGCCAGCCGCATTTCGGGCGGCCTCGATCACGGCCATCTGCATCCCAAGGCAGATGCCCAGATAGGGGACTTTGTGCTCGCGCGCATATTGTGCGGCCTTGATTTTGCCCTCTGTGCCGCGTTCGCCAAAGCCTCCGGGGACGAGGATGGCGTGGAAACCCTCAAGATGGGGGGCGACGTCTTCGTTGTCGAACACCTCGGCGTCAACCCATTCGACCTTGACCTTGACCCGGTTGGCCATGCCGCCATGGGTCAGCGCCTCGGCAATCGATTTATAGGCGTCTTCAAGCTGCGTATACTTGCCTACGATGGCGACCTTCACTTCGCCCTCGGCGTTGTGGATGCGGTCGCTGACGTCTTCCCATTTTGCCAGATCGGGTTTGGGCGCTGGGCTGATCTGGAACGCGTCCAGAACGGCCTGATCCAGACCTTCGCGGTGATAGGCCAGCGGCGCGTCATAGATGGTGCTCAGGTCCTGCGCTGCGATCACGCTGTCGGGGCGCACGTTACAGAACAGCGCCAGTTTCTCGCGCTCCTTGGTCGGGATCGGACCTTCAGAGCGACAGACCAGAATATCCGGCGCCAGACCGATCGAGCGCAGTTCCTTCACCGAGTGCTGAGTCGGTTTGGTTTTCAGCTCGCCCGAGGCCTTGATATAAGGCAGCAGCGTCAGGTGCATGAAGATGCACTGCCCGCGCGGCTTGTCCTGACTGAACTGGCGGATCGCCTCGAAAAACGGTAGGCCCTCAATATCGCCCACGGTGCCACCGATTTCGCACAGCATGAAATCAACCTCATCCTCGCCGATGGCGATGAAATCCTTGATCTCGTTGGTGACGTGCGGGATCACCTGAATGGTCTTACCCAGATAGTCCCCGCGGCGTTCCTTTTCGAGCACGTTGGAATAGATCCGCCCCGAACTGACCGAGTCGGTCTTGCGCGCGGCCACGCCGGTGAATCGTTCGTAATGGCCCAGGTCCAGATCGGTTTCGGCCCCATCATCGGTGACGAACACTTCGCCGTGCTCAAACGGCGACATCGTCCCTGGATCGACGTTCAGATACGGGTCCAGCTTGCGCAGCCGTACCGAGTACCCCCGAGCCTGCAACAAGGCGCCCAACGCCGCCGAAGCCAGTCCTTTGCCCAAGGACGAAACCACACCACCAGTGATGAAAATAAATCGCGCCATAGTTTTTCGGCTGCTCCCGTGAGACGTCAAAATCAGCTGCCCGACGGTTTCGAAAAACCGCTGCATCACGGGACTTCACGTATAAAGGATTCGCGCCAAAAGCGCAAGAGAACCGCAAGATGCTGTTGCAGTCCTCTTCCATGTTTCTAGGTTTTGTAGGTCAGTCGGCCTGCGGGATCAGTGGCGCGTTGTCGCCCTGTGCAGGCGGCAGAAGGTCATCCGCCGACGGAATTGCCGGAGTATTTTCTTCGTTTGAAGCCGGAGCCGGCACGCCCAAACGGTCGATCACCGAGCTGCCCGAAGATTTCTGCGCCGCCAGAATGGTCAGCGTGATCGAGGTCACGATGAAGCAAGCGGCAAGGATCCAGGTCAGTTTGCCCAAAGCGGTCGCTGCTGCACGGCCTGTCATGGCTCCGCCACCACCGCCACCCATGCCAAGGCCACCGCCTTCGGACCGCTGCATCAGAACAACGGCAATCAAGCCTAGGGCCAAAAGAAGGTGGATGATGAGAACGACGTTTTCCATGGTGTTCCTGTACAGCGTGGCGTGTATCGCGTGGTATCTATGCAAGTTTGCCAGCGGGGGCAAGTGAGGAGTTCGCATCACTGCACGTGATATGTCATATCACGTCAAAGGGACTGGACAGAACGCCGATGCGTGACGCAGGCTGCGGCCCATGCCTCATGACGACCACGACCACCCGCACGCCCTTTTGCCGCCCGAACCCGCGCTTCGCATCAAAGCGCTGGAAACGATTCTGACCCGCAAGGGCTTGATCGACCCGGCGGCTCTGGACGAAATCATAGACACCTATCAGAACAGGATTGGCCCGCAGAACGGCGCGCGGGTGGTTGCCAAAGCCTGGAGCGACCCAGCTTTCAAGGCCGCTCTGCTGGAAGACGCCACCTCGATGGTCGCGGATCTTGGTTACTATGGACGCCAGGGCGAACACATGGTTGTTGTCGAGAACACGCCAACCCGACACAACATGGTCGTCTGCACCTTGTGCAGCTGCTATCCTTGGCCGTTGCTGGGTATCCCGCCGGGCTGGTACAAATCTGATGCCTACCGTGCCCGAGCGGTGCGTGAACCCCGCAAGGTACTGGCCGAATTCGGCCTCACCCTGCCTGAAGACTCTTCGGTGCGGGTGTGGGATTCGACCGCCGAGGTTCGCTATCTCGTTCTGCCGATGCGTCCCGATGGAACTGATGGGATGAGCGAGGAGGCGCTTGCCGCACTTGTGACACGTGACAGCATGATCGGCACGGGTTTGCCGAAGGCCCCTTCATGACCCGCGTTCACGATATGGGCGGCCGCTTTGGAGATGGTCCGATAAATCCCGAGGCCGAGGACGCGCCGGTTTTTGCCGAAGACTGGCACGCACGGGCGCTGGCAGTGACACTTGCATCCGGCTTTCTGGGGCAGTGGAATATCGACGTATCCCGCCACGCAAGGGAACGGTTGTCGCCAAAGGACTATACCCGGTTTTCATATTACGAGAAATGGATTTCGGGCCTGGCTGACCTGTTGGTAGAACACGGCGTTCTTTCCCTGGATGACCTGCGCAGCGGCGGAGAGGATGGGCCGCATCCGTTGGCAGAACGGATGCTCAAGGCGGACGCCGTGTCAGCCGCTCTGGCCAAAGGTGGACCGGCGGACAGATCTTCGAACGTGGCGGTGCAGTTTTCTGTCGGTCAACAGGTGGTCACGACCCGTCCGGCGGGAAATCGCATTGTGGATGGCGGGCACACACGCCTGCCGAATTATGCGTCCGGTGCCAGGGGGCGAATACTGCGCCTGCACGGAACCCATGTCCTGCCCGATTCCAATGCTCATGGGCTGGGCGAAGCGCCTGAACCGATCTATGCCGTGGTCTTCCCCGCATCGGAACTTTGGACCAGCCCGGAGCATCCGGATGACGAAGTGGTACTGGATCTCTGGCAAAGCTATCTGGAACCGGCATGAGCGGCTGCAACGAACATTCAGCCCCAGAACCGGTGTTTGCCGAACCCTGGCACGCTCAGGTCTTTGCCGTCACCGTTGCCCTGAACGAGGCCGGGCGGTTCGAATGGGCGGATTGGGCGGCCCGGTTCTCGGACACGTTGAAGCGCCACGGGCTCGCGCGAGAGCTGGACGGCGGCGACGACTATTTCCGTGCATGGCTGGAAACGCTCGAAGGGTTGCTGGCCGAGCAGGGCGTCTCGTCGCCGCAGGAGGTGAAAGGGCTACATAAATCTTGGGAAAAGGCTTATCTGACGACACCTCATGGGCAACCGGTGCATCTGCGTTGATGCCGGGCAGGGGGCTCTGCCCCCGCCGCCCGTTCCGTTCGGCTCCCCCGGGATATTTTCAGCCAGATGAAGCAGGGGATCCGCTTTTCATCTGGCCATAAATATCCCCGCCGGAGGCATCGCGTGTTCGCGCGATTTTCATCTGCGGCGAAATATCGGTTTCCCTGCCGTTTCCGCCCAGCTATATGAGCCGGGTTTGATAACTCAGCGCAAAAGGACCGGATATGGCCAACGTGGTTGTTGTCGGCGCCCAGTGGGGTGACGAAGGAAAAGGCAAGATCGTCGACTGGCTCAGCGAACGGGCGGACGTGATCGCGCGTTTTCAGGGCGGGCATAATGCCGGACATACGCTGGTGATTGATGGCGAAGTTTACAAGCTGCACGCTCTGCCGTCCGGTGTCGTGCGCGGCGGTAAGCTGAGCGTCATCGGCAACGGCGTGGTGTTGGACCCTTGGCATCTGGTCAAGGAAATCGCGACCATCCAGGCACAAGGTGTAGAGATCACCCCCGATACGCTGATGATTGCCGAGAACACCCCGTTGATCCTGCCGATCCACGGTGAATTGGATCGCGCTCGTGAAGAGGCGGCCAGCAAGGGGACCAAGATCGGCACAACAGGTCGTGGGATTGGACCGGCCTATGAAGACAAGGTCGGGCGTCGTTCTGTTCGTGTCGCGGATCTGGCGGATGAAGCCACGCTCGAGGCTCGGGTGGACCGTGCTTTGCAGCACCATGACCCGCTGCGCAAAGGTCTGGGAATCGAACCGGTCGACCGCGACGCGCTGATTGCCCAATTGAAAGAGATCGCGCAGAGCATCCTGCCTTTTGCCGCACCTGTGTGGAAAGTGCTGAACGAAAAGCGCAAAGCCGGAAAACGCATCCTTTTCGAAGGGGCGCAAGGCGCGCTGTTGGACATCGATTTCGGCACCTATCCATTTGTGACCTCGTCCAACGTGATCGCAGGCCAGGCCGCGACAGGGGTGGGGATTGGACCGGGATCGATCGACTTTGTGCTGGGGATTGTAAAAGCCTACACCACCCGTGTCGGCGAAGGCCCATTCCCGACCGAACTTGAGGATGCGGATGGTCAGCGCCTTGGGGAACGCGGGCATGAGTTCGGAACAACGACAGGTCGCAAGCGCCGCTGTGGCTGGTTTGATGCGTGCCTGGTCCGTCAGACCTGCGCGACCAGTGGCGTGAACGGTATCTCATTGACAAAGCTGGATGTTTTGGACGGGTTTGAAACGCTTAAAATCTGCACCGGATATGAGCTGGATGGCCAACGGCTGGACTATCTGCCCACCGCGGCCGATCAACAGGCACGGTGCACCCCCATCTATGAAGAAATGCCGGGCTGGAGCGAATCCACTGAAGGCGCGCGCAGCTGGGCCGAATTGCCCGCCAACGCAATCAAGTATGTGCGCCGGGTGGAAGAGCTGATCGAATGCCCTGTGGCCCTTTTGTCCACCAGCCCGGAGCGGGACGACACCATTCTGGTGACCGACCCGTTTGCAGATTGATGAACAAAGAGCAGAAAACAGGCCTGAGCTACAAAGCGCGCCGGCGCTGGTCGTTGGTTATACTTGTGATCGGCCTGCCACTTTACATTGTGGCGGTGGTGACGGTTTTGAACTGGCTGGAGCGCCCCCCGATATGGGTGGAACTTCTGGTCTATATCGTTCTTGGCATTCTTTGGGCCCTGCCGTTCAAGTTCGTTTTTCGCGGCGTTGGCAAAGAGGACCCGGATCAATCCTGAGCCGGGTTTGGCACTGCAAAAGATTAAGCGGGCAAACGCCGTGCGTGTAAACGCGCGCAATTATACGTGGGTTCTGTGACTTTGCTGAATTGAGCCGGGCTATTGCTCGGACCAAGGCGGCTGGTCGGGCCCGGCACAATGGGCAACGCTGGGTCGTGTTTAACAGCGGGCGTTTGTCTCTGGACGTGCCATAGCAAAAGGGCCGGGGTTCACCCGGCCCTTTTTGTCAATTGGCGCGGCAGTCAGCCGACTGCGCGCTCATCATCAGGACGGAAGCCGATCAGGTCAGAGGCCGCAAAACGGCCGCCGCCGGCTTTTTCGATTTTTCCATCGCGCAGCAGCTGTCCGAAGGAACGCAGGCTTTCTTCGCGATTGAACTCATCCTGCTTCAAAGAACGAACCTTGTTCATCAGTTGCGGGCGCGAGAATTGTTGCTGTCCTTCGATGAAAGACAGGTAGGCCGCGGCCGCTTCAAGCAGGTCCTGAAGCGACTGTGCGCCCTGATCTTGTGCGAATTGCGCAAAACCGCCTTCTTCCGACCCGGTTTCTTCTGCCTGAGTGGTCACGCGACGCGGCATCACGGGGCCGTTGGATTCGCTTTGATCGTCCACGCGCTGCTCGGCAACCAGTTTCAACGGAGCCGGAGCATCTGCTTCCGGGCGTATGCTGGTCACGTTTACTTCGGGGCGGCGCGGGCTGACCGCTGACGCAAGATCAACGCGATACTCATCAACAGGCGAGGTGTTCGGGGCCGGTTGGTCATCACGGTCGGCCTCGGTCGCGGCAACGGCGGTGCGAAGGTGCGAATAGGTTTCTCGCGCGTCGCTGCTGGACGGATCCTCCATATGTTCACCGGTTTTGGCCATCAGTCGCGAGATATCCTGATCAGGATCGGCGTCATCCGTCAGTTTTTGGCTAGAACGGCCTGCCATGTCTTTTTCGATTTCGGAAATCTCGGACAGCAGCTGAATTTCGTCCTCTTCCGACAATACTCCTTGCGCCTGATCGTCTTGCGGCTCGTCACTTGCTTCATCTTCGGATTCGATCGCCACGTCTTCGACGTTGAGGATGTTTGGAACATCCTCCTCGTCGATTTCCTCGTCGGTATCCTCTTCAAGATCCGAGAACAGGGGCTCAGCAGGAAGCTGCGCGGAGTCGGTTGCGACCTTGATATCTTCATCCCGCAGGTGGTCGGGGGTCAGCTGCACCTGCTGTTCGGAATTGCTTTCGATATTCGGCTCGGCGGATTCGAAGGCCTGGTTTTCAGATACTGCCGGCGCGTCGTCTTGTACGTCTTCGGCGCCAAGCGCTTGCAGATCCTCGATTTCCGAAGCCTCGGGCTGGGCAGGTTCAGCAAAGTCTTCTTCGTTGAGAGCGCCTGCTTCGAACGCGGCGGCCACGGCGTCCACCGGGGGGGTGGTGTTGGCCAGCAGCGAAGATTCCTCGTCTTCGGAATAGGCAGTGGGGGGGACGTCCGAATGAGAAACAACGGCCCGGATGCGTTGCAGTTTTGCGGCAATGCTGTCGGCCGGCGGAGATGTGGTGGCGTCGACGGCCTCCGCGTCTGTGAACGCGGTCTGCCCCGGGCTTGCTTGGGTATATTCGGGAAGGGGGGTGGTCACAGCATCTGCATTTTGCGCTTGCGGGCCCGCTGCGTCAGACGCCACCGGTGCCGGGGCTTCGGTGTTTGGAGCGGCACGCAGCAGGAGCCCGGATTCGTTTTGGCTGGCTTCGACGCGTTGCGATGCGTCGCGGCGTGCGATACGGGTCAGCATTTCGGCGTCTGGTTGTGGAGGCTCTGAGCCGAAGTAACGATCATCCGCGGCAAGATCGCGGAAATATTCGGCAATGGCTTTCATCGTTTCAAAGGAATCGTCGAATCCTTCCAAAGTGCAGGAGAAGGTTCCATATGAAACGGTTAATACCTTGTTATTCTGTACCATCAGACGCACGTCCTTTACAAACTACGAGAGCCCACTTACCCGGAATCGGGAGCACACGAAGGCTCTGAACTTTATGCATGAACCTATCATTTTGTGGTCTTAATGTGTCCAAATCCGGGAAAAATGGCCAATCTTAGGAAAAATGAACCAATTGTACGCTCTGCCGATCCAATCGGGCTGTTTGGGGGTGGTTTTGTTGGTTCCGAGGACCTGAATTTGGTGCTGAACCGCGTCACTTCTGTCGTAGCGGCGGATGGTGGGGCGGCAGTTCTGACAGAATCAGGCCGGATTCCGGACGCGGTCATCGGGGATTTCGATTCGCTGGACAAAGCAACAAAAGCCAAAATCCCGTCTGACCGGCTTTTTGCCATTCGTGAACAGGACAGCACCGATTTCGACAAGGCCTTGCGCAATGTGCAGGCTCCACTGGTTTTGGGGGCCGGTTTTCTGGGCGGACGGCTTGATCATCAGCTTGCTGTTCTGAACGTGCTGGTCAGACGTCAGGAACAGGCCTGCATTCTGCTGGGCGCGCATGAGGTGGTTTTTCACGCGCCTCGCCAAATCCGGCTGCCGGTTTTGCCCGGGGATGTGGTGTCGCTGTTTCCAATGCGCCCTGTGACCGGGCGCAGCACCGGGCTGGAATGGCCCATCGACGGCCTGCGGTTGCAACCGGACGACCGGGTGGGCACCTCTAATCGCGCGCTGTCAGTGGTTGAATTGCAGATGGATGGCCCGGGCCTGTTGGTGATGGTTCCCCGCGCCGCACTCGATCCGCTCATGCAGGTGTTTCTGTCGGGGCAGAGCGAGCGGTGGCCCGTTCGCGAAGAATAACGTACAAACCGGCGGCGACGGTGATCATGATCCCAACCGCTGCCAGTCCGTCAGGCAGGTCGCTGAAGATTGCCCAGCCAATCAGGGTTGCCACCGGGATTTCCAGATATTGCATCGGGGCCAGCGTGACCGAAGGTGCATAGCGCAGCGACCATGTCATCAGCAGATGCGCGACAGTTCCCAGAATACCGATAGCGATCAGCAGCCAAAACATGTCGGGGGCGGGCAAGGCGGCTGACAGGTTCCAGATACCAAGCGATGTTCCGATCACAAGGACAGGAACCAGCCCCACAGTGGCCATGACACCAGACACCGCCTGCAAGGAAATCGGATCAGTTTCCTTGGCGATTTGCCGCGTGACCAGCATGAAAAGGGCAAAGACCACGGCAACGATCAACGGCAGCAGGGCAGGTAAGCCCACCTCGGCAAAGCTGGGCTGGAGGACCAGAAGTGTGCCGATGAAACCGACGATGCAGGCCACGAGGCGCCGCGCGCCGACCTCTTCGCCCAGAACGTATCTGCCCAGCAGCAACATGATGAACGGCATGACAAAGGCAATGGCGATGGCATCAGCCAGGGGCAGGAACTGCAACGCACTGAACATCGCGGTTATGCCGATGATGTGCAGCAGCGTGCGGATGACTGTCAGGCGCAGGATGCGCCCGTGCATCCGCCAGGGCCGGCCTGTCATCATCACCAGCGGAATGAGAATCAGCGCTTGCACCGCGAACCGGGCTGCAACCAGCAAACCCAACGGTGTCGTTTCGCCCAACAGCTTTGCCATCGCATCCCCCAAGGGTGCAAGCACGCAAAAACCGAGCATCAAAAAGATGCCCAAGACGGGACGATCCTGAGTCATGCGCGCGACGCTATCTGCTTCGCGGCGCAGTGGAAAGGTCGAATGTCAGGCGTCGGGCAGGGGGTGAACCTTTGTGTAATCCGGTCCGGTGCAGGTGGGCAGGTTGTCATCCAGATGCAGCCAGCTCAGTCTTTCCTCATGAGCCACGTGCAATGTGGGCTGCATTGCCTCGGGGGTCTCCAAAGTGGCGACGTATAGATGCAGCACATCCGACATTTTGGCCGAGCGGAACGAGATTGGCGTGCCACAATCCGGGCAAAAGCTGCGCTCGACTCCGGGCGAAGAGTTGAAGCGTTTCGGCTCTTCTCCGATCCAGCGCCAGTGACCGTCACGAACCGCGAAATAGGTTGTCATCGGCGCGGCGCATTGGCGTCGGCAGCTGTCGCAATGACAGGTGACGCAGGACAGGGAAGGAGGGTCGATCTCGTACTTGATGCTGCCGCAGAGGCAATGTCCACGCATATCGACCCCCATTTGTTGCGATATCAGCAGTTTGGCACGTTCACGGCCAATCCGCCAAGCGAGGTTTCCTTGTATTTTTCGTGCATGTCATGGCCGGTCTGACGCATCGTCTCGATCACCGCATCCAGCGGCACGAAATGCTCTCCATCCCCGCGAAGGGACAAAGACGCAGCGGACACAGCCTTGATGGCCCCCAGCCCGTTGCGTTCGATACAGGGCACCTGAACCAGCCCGGCGACGGGATCGCAGGTCATGCCCAGATGATGCTCCAACGCGATCTCGGCGGCGTTTTCAACCTGTTCGGGCGTACCGCCCATCACGGCGCAGAGCCCCGCCGCGGCCATGGCTGATGCGCTGCCGACCTCGGCCTGACACCCCGCTTCGGCCCCCGAGATGGACGCATTGTATTTGACCAGCCCGCCAATCGCGGCCGCGGTCAGAAGGAAATCTTCGATATGGTTCTCCGAGGCACCGGGAACGTGGTCCAGATAATAGCGCAGCACCGCAGGAAGAACGCCCGCTGCCCCGTTGGTCGGTGCCGTTACGACTTGCCCACCGGCGGCGTTTTCTTCGTTGACCGCCATGGCGTAGACGCTCATCCAGTCGTTGATCGTGTGCGGCGCGGTCAGGTTCATGCCGCGTTCGGCGATCAGCGCGTCATAGATACCCTTTGCCCTGCGTCGCACTTTCAGCCCGCCGGGCAGAATGCCGTCGGTCCTCAAACCGCGTTCGATACAGGCATTCATGACGTCCCACAGACGAGCGCATCCTTTGGCGAAACTGTCGGCGCAGCCGCGCGCGATCTCATTGGCGCGCTTCATCTCGGCGATGGTTTTGCCGCTGGACTTGGCCATCTCAAGCATTTCAGCCGCGGATTTGAACGGGAACGGCACCGGTGCGCCCTCATCCGTTGCCTTGCCTTCGGCCAGTTCTTCTTCGGTCAGGACAAAGCCGCCACCGATGGAATAGAATACCTGGCGCAGGATCACGTCCCCCTGCGCGTCCGTGGCCATCAGGATCATCCCGTTGGCGTGTCCCGGCAGGTTGGTGTCATAGTCGAAGATCAGGTCTGTTTTGGGATCGAACTGAAGCGTCGGCAGGCCGTCGGGGGTAACCGTGTGCGTCTTGGCGATATCCGCCAATGCGGCCTCGGCCTTGCTGTTGTCATAGGTGTCCGGAACAAAGCCGGCCAGGCCCAGAATGGTTGCCCGGTCGGTCGCATGGCCTACGCCGGTAAAGGCGAGCGAGCCATGCAGCGAGCCCTTCAGACCCGCAAATTCGAAAGGTGAAGCACGCATCATATCCAGAAAGCGCGCCGCTGCCACCATGGGGCCCATGGTGTGTGAGGAGGACGGGCCGATGCCCACTTTGAACATATCGAAGACAGAGAGGAACATGTCAGGTAGCTGAGCCTTCTAAGGGGTTGGCGTAAATAGGAGAGGTGTACGGTGCGGGGCCCAGGCCCTCGGCCACGATGGCCGTGTGGGTGGCAGGGCGTGTCTCGAGCTGTGCCAGGATGGTTTGCAGGGTCGGGGTGTCAGACAGCGCATACCAACTGCGATTTGCATCGGCCGGATACAAGGCCATCCAACGCATCATGCAGGCGACATAATAGGTCAGAACCGACGGGCATTCCGCGCAAAACCAGGCTGGCGCGCGTTTTGCCAGCGCGTCCAGCAGTTGCAGGTGCTGCTTCAAACGGGGTCGGATGCCTGCACGCAGGGTATCAGCCTGTGGCGGGGTGATGTATTTCTCGGCATAGAACAGAATGCGCAGATCGGCGTGCAGCGTGTTGGACGCAAAGAACAGCCATTTCAAAAACTCGGTGCGTTCGGGGGCGTCTGCCGCCGGGGCCAGTTGCCCGTGGCGCTCGGACAGCCACAGCAGAATTGCCGCCGTTTCAAAGATCGGCCCTTGCGGAGTTTCAAGCACCGGGATCAGCCCGTTGGGGTTCAATGACCTGTACGCCGCGCTGTCCTGTTCGTTTCGACGGCGATCGACCAGCACAGCTTCATAGGGCACACCCATTTCTTCCAGCACCAGCCGGATCACCAGCGAGGCGTTGTCAGGGGCGTAGTGCAGGCGGTATCGGTTCAACATGCGGGCAATCTATATGACAAAGATGAGGGCGTAAGACATGATTGCGACGTTTCCGATAGGAAACGCGCAGTCTTCAGGCATCTTTACGCTTGCCGAACCGCAAAATGTGGTCGCAGTCGCGCGGCGCATTCCCTATAACTCCGGCAGGCCAAACTGGGAAAGCTGCCATGACCGGAGAACTGTCGCCCATCGACACCGCAAAATACGTGGCCGCATGTCGTGCCGCCGAGATGGTCGAGGACGGCATGCGCGTGGGTCTTGGAACGGGATCCACTGCGGCCTGGCTGGTCCGTCGTTTGGGCGAACGGGTGCAAGACGAAGGTCTGCGGATCAAGGGCGTTCCCACGTCCACCCGCACCGCGCAGCTGGCACGCGAAGTCGGGATCGAAGTCACTTCTCTGGATCAGGCCGGGTGGCTGGACATGACCATCGACGGCGCGGATGAATTCGACCCTGACCTGAACCTGATCAAGGGCGGCGGCGGCGCGCATTTGCAGGAAAAGATCGTTGCCACGGCCAGCGATCAGATGGTTGTCATCGCAGATGCCGGGAAAGAGGTGGAAACGCTGGGTGCTTTCCCCTTGCCGGTCGAGGTTGTTCCATTTGGCTGGCAAACCACGCGAACACTGATCGAAGAAGCGCTGGACGCGATGGATGTACTTGGAACCTCGTCGGCGCTGCGTATGAATGGCGCGGCCCCGTTCGTGACGGATGAAGGCAATCACATTCTGGACCTGCACCTGAAACGCATCGGCAATCCCCGTCAGATGGCCCTGATCCTCAACCAGGTTCCTGGCGTGGTGGAAAACGGCCTGTTTATCGATATTTGTGACAAGGTCATCATCGGCCACGGCGACGGGCGGGTCGAACTGCGGGATATCAACGCGGGCACCCTGGAACTGGATCAGCTGCTGAGCGGATCCCGTGAAAACCTGTTTTCCGACCAAACGGACTGAGTTTTATGCAAGCCAATCGGACAAGCGTCGGCAAAAGATCGAAAATTCCGCGCCCGGGGGTTGGCACCGGGGTTTTCGCGCCCAGATATCCAGAGGAATTTTGCAAGTTGAACGAAGGAACCCGGCATGAGCTTTGACTATGATCTTTTTGTCATCGGCGGAGGCTCGGGCGGGGTCCGGGCGGCACGCGTGGCGGCGGGTGAAGCCGGTGCAAAGGTCGCGCTGGCTGAAGAAGACCGCTATGGCGGCACCTGTGTGATCCGGGGCTGCGTGCCTAAGAAACTGATGGTCTTTGCCAGTGAATACTCGGGCATGATCGAAGATGCGCAAGCTTATGGTTGGGATGTTCAGCCCGGCCCGTTTGACTGGGACATGTTTCACGGCAAACTGGTTGCCGAACTGGACCGGTTGGAAGGGATTTATCGCAGCATCCTGAAAAACAACGGCGTTGAAAGCTTTGATCAGCGCGCGCGCCTGGTGGATGCGCACACGGTCGAGCTGGCCGATGGCACCCGAAAAACCGCCAAACACATCTTGATTGCAACAGGCGGTCGACCGGTGGTGCCGGACTTCCCGGGATCGGATCTTGCGATCACGTCGAATGAGATTTTCCATCTGGACAAGCTGCCCGAAAGCATTCTGATTGTTGGTGGCGGTTATATCGCCAGCGAGTTTGCCGGGATCATGAACGGTCTGGGTGTCAAGACCACGCAATTCTACCGCGGTGCGCAGATCCTGCGTGGCTTTGATGAAGAAGCGCGTGGACTGATCTGCGAAGAGATGCGCCAGAACGGCATCGATGTCCGTCTGGGCACCAATGTGCTGGAAATGGCCAAAGATGGCGACCAGATACGTGTAAAGGCGACGGACGGCACCGAGGATCGTTTTGACGTGGTCATGTACGCCACGGGCCGGGCACCGAATGCCGATAACCTCGGGCTGGAAGAGCTGGGCGTTGAACGTGGGCGCAAGGGCGAGATCGTCGTGGATGAATACAGCCAGACCGCCGTTCCGTCGATCTATGCCATTGGCGATGTGACCGACCGGGTCAACCTGACACCCGTGGCCATCCGCGAGGGTATGGCTTTTGTGGAAACCGTCTTCAAAGGCAACCCAACCCCTGTGGATCACGCGCTGATCCCAACCGCCATTTTCACCCAACCGGAATTCGGCACAGTCGGCCTGAGCGAGGAAGAAGCCTCGGCCCAGGAACCGATCGAGGTGTATGCCACTTCGTTCAAACCGATGCAGAAGGCGTTTGCCGGTGGCACGCAACGGGTTCTGATGAAACTGATCGTGTCTCAGGCCACGCGCAAGGTACTGGGTTGCCATATTGTCGCCCCCGGAGCAGGAGAGATGATCCAGCTGGCCGGAATTGCCGTAAAGATGGGCGCGACAAAGGAAGAATTCGATCGCACGGTTGCAGTACATCCCGTTATGGCGGAAGAACTGGTGACAATGCGGCAACCTGTACGCTGTGCTTGATTTGCAAGCGCGCGCACACAAGTTACAAGTGTGCCCGTGATCACACGGGCCTAAACGAAGGAATTGATACATATGGCGGGCAACAGCGGTGGCCCCTGGGGGGGCGGAGGCTCATCCGGAGGTGGAGGAAATCGGGGCAACAACGGTGACGGGCGCAAGCCCCCCGAAGGCGAAGGCCCGCAGATCCCCGAGATTGATGAGCTGATGAAAAAAGGCCAGGAGCAGCTGCGCGTCCTGATGGGCGGTCGCGGCGGCGGCGGCCGTGGTGGCAGCGGTCAGGGCGGCGGCGGTCCGGCGTTCTCGAAGGGCACGGTTGCCATCGGCCTTGTCATCGCGGCGGGTTTGTGGGCCGCGGCCAGTTTCTACACCGTCAAGCCCGAAGAACAGTCAGTTGAGCTGTTTCTGGGCGAGTTCTCGGCCGTGGGTAATCCGGGTCTGAACTTTGCGCCATGGCCGTTTGTCACTGCCGAGGTGATTCCGGTCACCCGCGAACAGACCGAAGATATGGGCGGCGCCCGGGGCAGCGACGATGGCCTCATGCTGACCGGCGACGAAAACGTGGTCGATATCGACTATCAGGTCGTCTGGAACATCAACGACCCGGCCAAGTTCCTGTTCAATCTGCGTGATCCGCGTCAGACGATCCGCGCCGTGTCGGAATCGGCGATGCGCGAGATTATCGCGCAGAGCGAGCTGGCACCAATCCTGAACCGGGATCGCGGTATCATTGCCGAACGCCTTCAGGAACTGATCCAGACGACGATGGACAGCTACGATTCGGGTGTAAACATCATCCGCGTGAACTTTGACAAAGCCGACCCGCCGCAGGACGTGATCGCCGCCTTCCGCGATGTTCAGGCCGCCGCGCAGGAGCGTGACCGGCTGCAAAACGTCGCCGACGCCTACGCCAACCGGGTTTTGGCTGAGGCGCGCGGTGAAGCTGCCCAGGTACTGGAAGAAGCCGAAGCCTACCGCGCACAGCAGATCAACAGCGCTATGGGTGAGGCTAGCCGTTTCAGCGCGGTTCTGGAAGAATATTCCAAAGCGCCTGATGTGACCCGCAAACGTCTGTACCTGGAGCGGATGGAGCAGGTTCTAGGTGACGTGGACAAGATCATTCTGGACGAAAACTCGACCGGATCGGGGCAGGGCGTCGTGCCTTACCTGCCGCTGAACGAACTGCGCCGCAATTCCGGACAGGAGAGCAACTGATGCGTAAAGCGACCTTTATTCTGCCGATCGTTTTCATCGCGATTGTTGGTGTACTGTCCTCGATCTTTATCGTGGATGAACGTGAGCGCGCGTTGGTTCTGCAATTTGGCCGCGTTGTTGCGGTCAAGGAAGAGCCGGGTCTGGCGTTCAAGATCCCGCTGATACAGGAAGTTGTCCGCTATGACGACCGGATCCTGTCCATCGACGTTCAGCCGTTGGAGGTTACGCCTCTGGATGATCGCCGACTGGTGGTTGATGCCTTCGCCCGCTATCGGATTTCCGATCTGGAACAGTTCCGTCAGGCCGTTGGTGTGGGTGGTATTCCGGTCGCTGAAGACCGTCTGGATCGTATCCTGCGCGCTGAAACCCGCGAAGTACTGGGTTCGGTGTCCTCGCGTGACATCCTCAGTTCAGACCGTGCCGCGCTGATGCTGCGCATCCGCAACAGCGCGATTGCCGAAGCGCGCGCGTTGGGCGTGAATGTGATCGACGTGCGTTTGAAGGCGACCGACCTGCCTCAGGCCAACCTTGAGGCCACGTTTGACCGGATGAAAGCCGAGCGTGAGCGTGAAGCCACCGATGAACGCGCACGTGGTAACGAAGCCGCGCAGCGCGTGCGGGCGCAGGCCGACCGGACCGTGGTGGAACTGGTGTCGGACGCCAACCGCGAGGCCGAGATCATTCGCGGTGAAGCTGACGCCGAACGCAACGCCATCTTTGCAGAAGCGTATGGTGCAGACCCGGAGTTCTTCGAATTCTACCGTTCGCTGACCGCGTATGAAAATGCGCTGCAAGGTGGTAATAGCTCAATGATCCTGAGCCCGGATTCCGAGTTTTTCAACTACCTCGCTTCACCAACCGGACGGCGGGCACCGGCGGCTGCGGCGTCTGAATAATGGGTATGATCCTTCTGGCTTTCGGGCTGGTACTGATTGTTGAGGGGCTGGCCTATGCGCTGGCCCCTTCGCTTATCGAGCGGATGCTGGAAGCCTTGCGGGACATGCCAGAGCAAGCCCGGCGCCTGGTCGGATTGCTGTGTGTGATCAGCGGGCTGATCCTGCTTTGGGGCGCGCAACACCTGGGATTTTGACGCTGCGGTTTCACTTGCCGGTGATTTCGTTGCGATCCCGAGTTGCTCGTGGGGTCAAACTGACTACATTGGTTTGTAAGAAAGGCCGTGAACAAGCGGTCTTGGCGTGAATGTCGACAAGGAGAGCTCTAGTGCAGGCGAAAGCGCGCAGTGTATCCGTCCGGTGGGACGAAGTGAGTGTTTGGATGCGGCTTATGTGGCTGGCCTTTGCCGGTTCATTGCTTTTGCTGGCGCAATCGGCGATGGCACAGGCCAGGGGCGAAAGCCTGGCACCACTGGCCGAGAAAGTCAGCCCGGCGGTTGTGAACATCACCACCAGCACCCTGATCGAGGGCCGGACTGGCCCGCAGGGCATCGTGCCCGAAGGTTCTCCGTTCGAAGATTTCTTTCGCGAGTTCCAGGACCGAAACGGCGGAGATAACGACAACGCGCCGCGTCGCAGCAATGCGCTGGGGTCGGGGTTCGTGATCTCGGAGGACGGTTTCATCGTCACGAACAACCATGTAATTGCCGAAGCTGATGAGATCCTTGTGGAATTCTTCCCCGGCGATGGCCAGCCCAAGAAAGAACTGGTGGCCAAGGTTATTGGAACGGACGAGAAAACAGATATCGCGTTGCTCAAGGTCGAGGCTTCGGGCCCGCTGAAATACGTGAAGTTCGGCAACAGCGACGTCGCGCGCGTGGGTGACTGGGTTATCGCCATGGGCAACCCGCTTGGGCAAGGCTTTTCGGTATCGGCAGGGATCGTTTCAGCCCGCGACCGAGCGCTGAGCGGAACCTATGACGATTACATTCAAACGGACGCGGCGATCAACCGGGGCAACTCGGGCGGGCCGCTGTTCAACATGGAAGGCGAAGTGATCGGTGTGAACACCGCAATCCTGTCGCCTAACGGCGGTTCGATCGGCATCGGATTCTCGATGGCGTCGAATGTTGTCGTGAAGGTCGTGGATCAACTGCGGAAATATGGCGAGACCCGTCGGGGTTGGTTGGGCGTCCGCATTCAGGACGTAACCGAGGACATGGCCGAGGCCATGGGTCTGGAAAAACCTGGCGGCGCGCTGATCAGCGATGTACCGGACGGCCCCGCCAAGGAAGCTGGGTTGAAGGCGGGTGACGTGATCCTCAGCTTTGATGGCGTCGAGGTGGAAGACACCCGAGGTCTGGTGCGTCAGGTCGGTGAAGCAGAAGTTGGCAAGTCGGTCAGAGTGGTCGTGCACCGCGACGGCGGAACCCAGACCGTACTTGTGACACTAGGGCGTCGGGAAGATGCGGAACGCGCTGACAATGGCGAGGAGGAACCGCAGGAAGCTCCGATTGAGGAGAATGCGGATATTCTGGGCCTGACGATTTCCCCCCTGACCGATACGCTGCGTGCAGATTTGGGGCTGGATGGTGATGCAGACGGCCTTGTGATTACAGATGTCGATGAAGCATCTGAGGCGTATGCCAAGGGAATGCGGGCAGGTGATCTGATCACCGAAGCAGGCCAGCAAAAGGTGGAAACCATCGGAGATCTCGAAGCCCGTATGGAAGAATCGCGCGAAGCTGGTCGCAAATCTCTGCTGCTGTTGGTGCGCAGGGGCGGCGATCCGCGTTTTGTGGCGCTGAGCCTTGAGAACTGATTGAACAGGCCGGGACAACCTCCCGGCCTTTTTTATTGCGGGCCAGACCGGGTATCACCGCCACGCAAAAAATGAGCCACACGCAGTGAATGCGTATGGCTCAGATACAGGGAGAGGTCAGTGGACAGATATCGGGGATGATTCTCTGACCTCCTACGGTAACAATCTCACGTTAGGTCAAAGCGTAATCGATGGTCTGTGAACAAGATCACACCGGATCAAATAAGATCTGAATCAGCCAGTTCTCGCAGGGCTTCAAAATCCTGGATCAGCAAACCGCCACGAGAGGCTTCGACCATGTTGTCGCGTTTCCAGATCGAGATGGTTTTGGATACTGCCTCGCGTGTGGCACCGACAAATTCGGCCAGTTCGCTCTGCGACAGGGTGATGCGCGCGGCCGGGTCGTCCTGTAAACTGGACAGGTGCAGCAGCTTGCGGGCCAGCCGAATAGGCATGGGCAGAAAGACCTGCTCGTTCAGTTGCAGCCCCATCCATCGCATCCGCAATCCGGCCAGACGGATCATATCCACGGCAAGGTCAGGCTGTTGTCTGATCTGGTTCATAACGTCGTTGCGGCGCACACGCAGTACACGCGACTGTTCTGCCGCCGCAATGGTGGCCGTACGCGGACCATTGTCGAACAACGCGATCTCACCAAAGACTTCGCCGGGGCGCATCAGGGTAAGCGTCAGTTTGCGGCCGCTCATGGCCAGAAAGGAAACCTCTAACGTGCCTTCCAGAATGGCATAGAGAGAGTCGCCCTCGTCACCTTGTTCAAAAAGTATTTCACCTTGGGACAGAGATATGTCGGTCGCTTGCGCCGAAAGCATTTCTCTGAGCCCGTCGGAGGCTTCGGAAAGGAAGCCGCTGTTGGGAAAGGCCGTCATGTGTGCACCGATCTTGGGCAAGCTGTGAGTGTGGGTGGTGGCACAACTTCCCATAGCTCGGCGCTCAAGCCAAGAATTTTGTTTGTTTTGGCAGGTCTGGCGGGTGCAGGGGCCGTTATTTCTGCTCGGGATCGTCCATATAGCGTTGCAGAATGCTGAACTGAAGCATCAGGAAGGCCATCAGAGCGATGGGAAAGCCGAAGGTCTCGATCTTGACCCACAGATCCGTCGACATGGTGCGCCAGACGAATTCGTTTGCGGCGGCCAGAACGGCGAAACAGGCGCACAGGCGGCGTGTCAGGATCATCCAGCCTTCGTGCTTCATCGGCAGCATCTCATCCAGCACATAGGCGAGATAGGATTTTTTCTGCATCAGGCCAATGCCGAGGATCAAGGCAAACAGACCATAGACAAGTGTGGTTTTCATCTTGAAGAACCGCTCGTCATTGAACCAGGCCGTGAGACCGCCGAAGAAAATCACCATGAAGGCCGTGAAGATCTGCATCCGGCTGAGTTTGCCGGTCAGATACCACAGGATACCCATTGCCCCCAGCATCAGGGGGACAAAGATAATCGTGGCGACAATGAAGCCGGAATACTCGATGCCGCCGATCAGAAAACTGTCGTCGCGCAGGCGCAGGTAGATGAAGAAGAAGGCCAGCGGGGGGCCAAGTTCCAGAATCTGTTTCAGAAACGGGTTGATGTCTTTTTTGCCTGTCATCTGTACTTCCTGCTGCTTATCCGCCCATTTCAACTATTACGGCGCCAAGTGCAATCAATGCCATCAGGGCAATGCGTCTTGGGCCAACCGTTTCCTTTAGCGCAAGCCAGCCGATCAGCGCAGCGAAGACTGTTGAGGTTTCGCGCAGAACGGCTGCTTCACCGACCTTATCCAGCCGGGTGGCCAGCATGATTGCCCCGAAGGACAAAGGAGCGATGATACCGCCAGCGAGGCCGCGCAGCATCAGCGGGCCAGGTGCAGGTCTGTGTGCCATCACGCGCCACCTGAGATATGCGTAGATCGGCATGGCCGCGCCGTCGATCATGAAGAACCAGGCCAGAAAGGTGAACGGATCGGCGGTGGCGCGAATGCCATAGGCGTCATAGGTGGTGTACAGGGCCACAAACAGGCCAGTGATGATCGCCAGTGTCAGCGCGATACCCAGCGTATCCCTGTTGGTTTCCAGGAACCTGAAGTTGTAGGCGGCCAACCCAAATATCCCGGCCAGCAAGGTGGCCACGCCCAGCCATTGAACGGCCGAGAATGTTTCGCCGAACAGAAGATAGGCACCGATGACGGTGAACAGCGGACCCGTACCGCGCACCACCGGATAGACGACGGTGTAAGAGCCTTTGGTATATGCCATGGCTTGCAGGGTTTTGTAGGCGATGTGGATCAGCCAGACGAGCGCGAAGATCGGCCACATATGAGGTTCGGGCCAGGGCACCACGAAAAAGGCGAAGGGGGCGGCCATGAGGCAATAGCAGGCGTCGATGGCGCCGCGGGACAGCCACGGGTCGTGTCTGCCTTTTTGCAGTGCACCGAAGACCGCGTGCAGGAACGCCGCCATCAAAGCCAGCGCCAATGCCAGCTGGTGTCCGGCTTCGGTGCCTTCGAGAGAGATCAGCCAGTCGCTCAAATACGCGGACCTTTTGCGGAGCGGAGAAGGTGGGGGGCTGTCTGCCCCCCCACACCCCCCGAGGATATTTGGGGCCAGATGAAGCCTAAGATCAGCCTTTGTCGAGACCGGTGAGGGCGGCAGCGAATTCTTCGGGGTCGAAAGGGGCAAGGTCGTCGATCTGTTCGCCGACGCCGATCGCGTGGATGGGCAACCCGAATTTGTCCGCCAAGGCAACAAGAACACCGCCCTTGGCCGTGCCATCCAGCTTGGTCATGACCAGACCGGAAACGTCCGCCAGTTTGCGGAACGTTTCCACCTGGCTCAGCGCGTTCTGACCGGTGGTGGCGTCGAGTACGAGCAAAGTGTTGTGCGGAGCAGTGTCATCAACCTTGCGGATGACGCGGACGATTTTGGCGAGTTCCTCCATCAGGTCGGTGCGGTTTTGCAGGCGGCCCGCCGTATCTATCATCAGCAGATCAGCGCCCTCTGCCTGTGCACGGGTCAGCGCGTCAAAGGCGAGGCTGGCGGGGTCCGAGCCTTCGGGGGCGGTCATAACCGGAACTCCGGCGCGATCACCCCAGACCTGCAACTGTTCCACGGCCGCAGCGCGGAAGGTATCGCCGGCGGCGATGACGACCTTTTTGCCGGCCTCTTTGAACTGGCTGGCCAGTTTTCCAATTGTCGTGGTCTTGCCCGAGCCGTTGACGCCGACGACCAGTACCACTTGAGGTCGTTTGGGATAGATCGGCAGAGGCTTGGCCACAGGCTCCATAACGCGGGCGATTTCTTGTGCCAGAAGTTGCTTGATCTCTGTGGTCGACAGTTTGCGGCCAAAGCGGCCCTCGGCCATGTTCGATGTGACACGCAAGGCTGTGTCGACGCCCATGTCCGAGGCGATCAGCAGTTCTTCGAGCTGCTCCAGCATGTCATCGTCCAGGGTGCGGCGCATTTCCGTGACGGCGCCTCGATTGAACAGGCGGTTCAGGATGCCCTTGGCTTCCGGTATTTCCGGCGGTGGAGCGACAGGCGTGGGGTCAGCCGGGATCGGTGCCGGCGGTTCAGCCGGTTGCGGGGCCGGGGCAGGCTCTGGCACTTCTGGAACCGGTTGCGGATCGAGCTGCGGCTGGGGGATCACAGGGTCCGGAGCCGCCGTCTCCTCGCCGCCATCCTCGACGATGGCTTCCAGCCCTTCTTCAAGACGAGATGAAGATTTGAACAGCTTGTCCTTTAGCTTTGAGAAAAACGCCATACTTGGTCTCCACAGGTGTTCCCTTCACCTAATGCGGATTTGCGGCAGTTGCAAAGGGTCACGCAAATGCAAGGACAAAGCCAAGCTGAGCACCCCAGTAAAGGGGCCATACAAGATAGGGCGTCACCTTGAGGGCCGGATGGTGTGGCGGCAGCAGGAATTTCTCGGTTGCGAGGATCAGATCTGACGCGATGAAGGCCATGGCGGCGGGAAAGGCCCACCGAAGGGGACCGGTATCCGGCAGTGCCAGCACCGTGACCCCCATGCCAAGAATGATGGGGATATATGCCAGAACGGGCCCCTTCAGGTCTCCGGCGCGGGGCGCGAGCAAAGTGGCCATGATGATGCCCAGAATGATCAAGGACCATACAATCGCAGGCGCGCTGAGGATCAGCCCGGCAGAACTGATCGGCTGAGTCAGGAACAGAGCGATATAGGTCAGATGCCCGGCGGCAAATGCGGCGATGCCCATCATGAAGGTGGCATCTGTTTCGCGCGACAGCAGGGCGTCGCCTGTCGCACATAGAGCGAGCGCAAGAACCAACAGCCAAGGCTCACCGTTCATGATGGCGATGACCGCCAGTAGGGCGACTGATGCGGTTTTCAGTACAGTGCGCAAAGAACCGACGGGCCAGGAGGTCAGTGGCAGGTAACCAAGGGCGCAGCCACAGGCGATCCAGAACAGTAGGGTTGTCATGTCATCTCCTCGCCGGTTCAGAATGATCTGATCTGGGGCGTGGCGTGAAATCAACCGCTTACGTTGAGTTAAGCGCCTTGTGAAGGCACCGGTTCAACAGGCGAATGGCATGACCGAAGCGCTTCTGACAAAATGGAAACATGTTCAGGTTCCTGATGATTCTCGCGACTTTGGCCGCACATTCCGTGGCGGCACAAACGCCTTTGTCTGGCTCGGAGTTCGACAAGTATACGCAGGGCAAAACTCTGTTCTACGGGTTCGAAGGTCAGGTTTACGGGGTGGAGCGGTATCTTCCGAACCGTCGTGTGATCTGGTCTTTTCTCGACGGGAATTGCAAGGAAGGTATCTGGTATCAGCAGGGCGAGCAGATCTGCTTTGTCTACGAAGACAGGCTGGATCCGCAATGCTGGGTTTTCACTGAATCCGGTGGCGGTTTGATTGCGCAGTTCGAAGGTAATCCGCAAGCGACTGAACTGTATGAGGCCGAGGATCTTGGGGAAGAAATGGTTTGTTATGGACCGGACGTTGGCGTTTGATCAGTTTGCGCGCAGCTCATCATAATTGATCATGACATGGGTTTGGTAAGCTGTCCTGTCTGTCAAGCCTTCGTAATAGCGGCGCAAGTTGGGCAGTGATGCGCGCGAAATATCGATGTCATAGTAGCGATAGAGTATGTGCCCCAACTGGATATCGGCCAAAGTCAGGCAGGAACCGCACAGGAAAGCGTTTTCAGAAAGTTGCGCATCGGCGATCGCCAGCGTGTTCTCGAGTGCTGTGACGGCCGTTTCGATCGCTTGGTGATCGCGCTCTGTCTGCGGGGTCCGCACGACCCGCCAGAACACAGGTACCGTGAAGGCCATCGCGACATTGATCTTGGCCCATTCTGCCCATTTGTCCACTTCGGCTTGCCGGGTCGGATCGCGTGGCCAGAAATCATCCGCTCCATACATGGAGGCAAGGTAGCGCAGGATCGGCCCCGTCTCCCACAGCGAGGGATTTGGGCCGTCCTGTATCACGGGGATGGTGCCGTTCGGGTTCAGCTTGCGAAACTCATCGGTGTCCAGCAAACCGAACCTGTGCCCGGCATCGTGGCGCTGGAACTCCAGCGCCAGCTCACCCACACACCACATCAGGGCCTGTACATTTGATGATGTTCTTCGGCCCCAGATGGTCAGCATGGCTCAGAACAGTGATCCCTGATCCGGGGTGTCCGGCCTGGGTTTCTTCGAGGGTGATTTCGCGCCCGGGCCGGTGCTGAGAACGCCATCGGCGAATTCGATCTCGAGCGCCGTTTGTTTGGTGGCCTGAGCCTTGGTGGTTATCACATTCCCTTCGGCTCGGACGACCGCGTATCCGCGGTCCAAAGTGGCTTTGTAGCTCAGCGTCTCGCGCAGGCGGTCCGTCGCTTCGAGTTGCTGCTTGAGGCGGTCCAGTCGCGTGGTTTGGGCCGTGTGCATTCGATCGCGCAAACGATCTAGGTTTTGCCGCTGTTGATCGATTTCCCTTTGGATCGGTCGCAAGGACAGGCGCGATGACAGGTTGCGCAGCGATTCCTGTCGCGTCGATATCAAGCTTTGCAGGGTCGAGGGGCGCAGATGAGCAGACAATTCCACCACTTGCAGGCGACGGTTCTGCACCCCGCGTATCAAGGCGGGTGTGAGACGATCTGCAATCAAATCAAGGCGTTGTCTGGGGGAGTTCAACAGACTGTCCGGGCGCGGCAGGGCGCGGGACAAATCGCGCAGCCTTTGCGAACGGCGCTGCACCGCGTCCGTTGCCGCGCGCGACAGGCGCGCAGCTTGTTCTTCGGTCCAGGCGAGCAGTTCGATGCGGACCGGCACGGCCAGCTCTGCCGCAGCCGTGGGTGTAGGCGCGCGGCGGTCCGAGACAAAATCAATCAGGGTGGTGTCGGTTTCATGCCCAACGGCCGAAATCAGCGGTATGCCCGATGCGGCGGCTGCGCGCGCGACACTCTCTTCGTTGAAGCCCCAGAGGTCTTCGATCGATCCGCCGCCACGGGCGACGATGATCAGGTCGGGCCGCGGCAACGCGCCGCCAGGTGTCAGTTGGTTGAAGCCTTCGATGGCGCGGGCGACCTCGGGCGCGCAGTTGGCCCCTTGAACCGCCACAGGCCAGATCAGCACCTTGCGCGGAAACCTGTCCCTGAGCCGATGCAGAATGTCGCGGATCACGGCACCGGAAGGGGATGTCACAACGCCAATGATCTGCGGCAGGTACGGCAGGGGTTTCTTGCGTTCCGGCGCGAACAGACCTTCGGATTCCAGTTGTTTCTTGCGCTTCTCCAGCAGCGCCATAAGAGCGCCCTGACCCGCGACGGAAACCTCATCGACGTTCAGGTTGTATTTGGATTGCGCCCCGAAAGCCGTAAGGCGACCGGTGACGACAACCTCCAGCCCTTCCTCTGGCACGACCGAGAGGCTGGAAACCTGACCTTTCCATGTCGTGCAGGCCAAAACGTTCCGGTCGTCCTTGATGTCGTAATACAGATGCCCGGATCGGGCTTTGAACACGCGCCCAACCTCACCGCGCACGCGGATTCGGCCGAATGAGCCTTCGAGCGTCCGTTTCACCTCACCCGAAATTTCGGACACTGTGTATTCAGGGGTGTTTTGGCCCGGAATCGGGTCATCAAGCAGGTCGGACATTTCAGCGCCTTGTTTCAAATGCGCGCCCAGCTTAGAACGCCGCGCAGGCAAGGCCAAGCAGATCGGAGAGCTTTCATGAATATCCTCATTCTCGGCAGCGGAGGGCGCGAACACAGCCTGGCATGGGCAGTGCTGCAAAACCCCAAATGTGATCGCCTGATCGTTGCTCCGGGAAATGCGGGGATCGCGCAGATCGCTGACTGTGCCGCTCTGGATGTTGAAAACGGCGGGGCTGTTGTCGGCTTTGCCGAAGAAAATGCGATTGATTTCGTGATCGTTGGGCCCGAGGCGCCTTTGGCGGCCGGTGTGGCTGATCGGTTGCGCGAAGCCGGAGTATTGGTTTTTGGGCCCTCAGCCGAGGCGGCGAAGCTGGAAGCGTCGAAAAGCTTCACCAAGGAAATCTGCGACGCGGCCAACGCCCCCACCGCAGTTTATGCCCGGTTTACCGAGGCTGTGCCTGCCAAAGCCTATATCCGCGAACAGGGCGCACCGATTGTGGTCAAGGCCGATGGTCTGGCCGCGGGCAAGGGCGTTATCGTTGCGATGGACGAAACGACCGCACTGGACGCCATTGACGACATGTTTGGGGGTGCGTTTGGCGGTGCTGGTGCGGAAGTCGTCATTGAAGAATTCATGGATGGGGAAGAAGCCTCGCTGTTCGTTCTGTGTGATGGTGAGGACATTCTCTCAGTCGGCACGGCCCAGGATCACAAACGGGTTGGCGAGGGCGATACCGGGCTGAACACGGGCGGGATGGGCGCGTATTCTCCGGCGCCGGTGTTGAGCGAAGAGGTGGAGACGCGGGCGATGGAAGAGATCGTGCGCCCTACCATCGCCGAGATGAAGCGCCGGGGAACGCCGTTTCAGGGCGTTCTTTATGCAGGTTTGATGATCAAGGACGGGCAGCCAAGGCTGGTTGAATACAACGTCCGCTTCGGTGATCCGGAATGTCAAGTGTTGATGATGCGGTTGGGCGCGCAGGCGATGGACCTGATGCACGCCGCGGCCGAGGGCAGGTTGGGTGAAATGCGGGTGAATTGGGCGGATGACCATGCGATCACGGTTGTAATGGCGGCCAATGGTTATCCGGGTGCTTACAAGAAAGGCACTGCGATCAAAGGGCTTGAAGGCCTGCCGGAAGACAGCCAGAACATGGTGTTCCACGCTGGTACAAAGAGTGTCGATGGGCAGGTGGTTGCATCGGGCGGGCGTGTGCTGAACGTGACCGCCCGTGGGAACACGCTGAAAGAGGCGCGCGACCGGGCCTATGAAATGGTTGAAGCTGTGGATTGGCCTGACGGGTTTTACCGGCGCGATATCGGATGGCGTGCCCTGGAAGGTTGACGGGGCAGGGCGGTTGACCCCTCGGCTTTGCGGCTTCCCGGCGCTGCGCGCGTTCGCGGTCGAAATCGTACATTGGACGAATTCCTTTCAACCGCTCACGCCCCGGGATATTTTTGGCCAGATGAAGAGGCGGATCAGCAGTTCAGGGCTTGGGCAAGGCTTTTGCGGCCGTGGAACGGGCCCCGGTCGGATGTGATCCAGCCGTTGTCGTAGAAGACGCTGACGATCCGCGTCCAGTCGGCGCTGGCCACGATCAGTTCCGGTCGGTCGCCGCAGGTGCGCAGGCCACCGGAAATGAAATCTTCACCGATCCTGTGGTTGGTCAATCCGGGCAGAGCCGCGACTTCGCTCAGGGCGTTGTCTTTGTAGCGCCAGATGCGCAGCGTTTTGGCAAGGTGCGGACGATCAATATAGGCGATCTCGACATGTCCGTCGCCGTCCAGGTCGGCTGCCCCGATCGGGGCGAGCCAGCGGAAGCGGGTACCGATATGAGGCGTGGCCGCGATCTTGTCTCCGGCGGCGTCGTAGATCGCAAGTTGAGCCCCTGATTTGTCGTGGGATTCAACGACAATTGCTTCGCGCGCGCCGTCCAGGTTGACGTCTGCCAAACGCGGAGCGAGGTCTTCGAACACGCGATCCTGCGGCAGTCGAACAGTTACGACCGTAGTGTCGGTCGTGAATTCCACCGCGCCATATTCGATCGTATCACCCAGGACGCCATGGGCGTAACGGGTGGTTGGCTCTGTGAAGCGGGCGTCGTTGATGGTTTCCGCCGCGCCAGCCGGTTGCAGCGAGAGCCAAAGTCCGAAAGATAGCAAAGCGCCGCGTGCCCGGCGTTGACAAAAGCGGCGGGGCAGGCGCGGCACATTGTTGTGCATCAGATCTGTTTTTCGGGCATCTGAACGACCAGACCGTCCAGCGCGTCGGTGACCTTGATCTGGCAGGTCAGGCGTGAGCGGGCCGGGTCGGGCTCATAGGCAAAGTCCAGCATGTCTTCTTCCATGTCATCCTTGGCCGGGATTTTCTCGACCCAGTCGGGGTGGACGTAAACATGGCAGGTCGAGCAGGCGCAGGCGCCGCCACAATCGGCCTCGATGCCGGGAATGTTGTTGTCACGGGCCCCTTCCATGACGGTCAGTCCGTTGGCGACCTCGACTGTGTGTTCGGTACCGCCGTGCTCGACATAGGTGATCTTTGCCATTGCGTGCGTCTTCCTTTTGCGATGTTCGATTTCTTCCTTAGTGAAGGCATTTAGGTCTTTCCAGCCTCATTTGCGACTCAGCGCGCCGTGTCTGGACTTTCTTGTCGTTTGTTCTATTTTTGTTCTCATGCTTGTTACACCCATTCGCCCTGTGGTTTCAAACCGGGATTGGCCGCGCCCGCCGTCCTGTCTGCCTTCCAGCCAACTGGATTCCCCGCCCGAGGGCGCGCGCGTGGCTGTGGCCGGGCTTGTGATCCTGCGGCAGAGGCCGGGGACGGCCAAGGGCGTGATCTTTCTGACGCTTGAAGATGAGACCGGGATCGTGAATGTGGTGGTCTGGCGCAAAATCTACGAACGGTTCCGCCGTGCGGTGATTTCGGGGCGGTTGCTGAAGGTGACAGGCCGGATGCAGCGGGCGCATTCAGTGACCCATGTGATTGCGGAAGAAATCGAGGATATTTCGGGGATGCTGGATATGCTGGTGCAGGGCGCAGGGGCGGCCAGCTGTGACGGACAATAGCGGGCGGCTGCCTTGCCGCCTTGCGCCCAGCAAGACCTGTGCGCGATGAATGTCGGTAAGTTTCCGCATATCACGCTGGGTCAAAGGCGCTTTTCCGCCAATTCGGCATTGGTCGGTCGACTCTTTGATGTCGTGTTAGTACTGCGGGCATCTCTATGCGTCGGCCTGTGTCTGAACGCAGGCGCGACGGAACGCTACTCAACACCTTCTCAGAGTCAGTTCAGATGCCCGAAGTAACACGAAATGGATCGTTCAAAAAAACCGTCCAGCTGGATGAGAGCCAGATTGCCGGTCGCCTTGGCGAACTGTTGGAGCATACGCGTTCAAAAGGATACGTGCATACCGCCAGAATGATCGAGGAAGCATTGAGTGCCCACTCTTTCGAGCGCAGACACCTTGGGAACACCCAAAAATACCTCTCGGAATTGCAGCGTCTAAAGCGCAAAGAGATGACACGCTTGGTGCGGGAAACGGATGGGAAAAAGCAAGCGGCTTTTGTCCTGACGCCCCGGATGCGCGTTGACCACAGAAATCCCGCCGCGCTGCGCAGTGGAGCTTGGAGGAACACCCCGATGCCTTTCCCGGCAGAACCCGAATTCAAGTTTCGCTAGCCGAACCTGCCGTGGCCAAGGCGGACAGGGTTGATGATCCGCGTCAATCCAAACGGGTTTTCAACGCAGTCATCGTTTGAACAAGACCTCCTGCGCCTGCTTGTCACGATTGTCTCCTCGCAGCTCTGCGTGCAGAGCGCGCCCGGCCTGAACACCGGGGCGGGCGCCGACGGTCTTCAGCCAGCGCGCAAAGTGGGGTTTGTCCTCCAGCACTTGCTGCTGCCCTTCCCACAGGCTGGCCCAGCCCCAGATCGACATGTCCGCAATTGAATAGAAGTCTCCGGCAACGTATTCGTTCTCGGCCAGCCGTCTGTCGAGCACCCCGTACAGACGACCGACCTCGGCCCGGTAACGATCTTTGGCATAGGGCAGGTCCTGTGGCGGGTTCAGTTGCGGGGCGTATTTCAGGAAGTGATGCGCCTGACCGGCCATCGGGCCAACACCGCCCATCTGCCACATCAGCCATTCTTCGACGGCGATCCGGTCACGCTCGGTCCTGCCATAGAACTGCCCGGTCTTGCGGGCCAGATACATCAGAATTGCCCCGCTTTCAAAAACCGAGATCGGTGCACCATCCGGCCCGTCAGGGTCCACGATTGCGGGCATCCGGTTGTTCGGGGCAATCTTCAGGAACTGCGGGTCGAACTGATCGCCCTTTCCGATATTGACCAGATGTGTGGTGTAGGGCAGCTCCATCTCCTCCAGGGCGATGGACACTTTCCAGCCGTTCGGTGTGGGCCAGAAATACAGATCAATCGGGTCGGCCATGTGTTCTCCTGATGTTGAAGGGATCATGCGGGTTTTTGCCGGTTCGGCAAGGGCCGCTTACGAAAGCGTGACCGAAACGCAGGCCGGGCTTGACCGCAAACCGCCCGGGGCGTATTGCCATCCCAGAGCTTCGTGGCGATTTGTTACCGGATTGCGGGCCACGCTAAACAACACCGCTAAAAGGTCAGGATGAAAGACCCCTTTCGCTTGGCCGCGTCTGGGGTTTTTTGTTTGCCTCCTCCGGAGGCTGAAAGGGAATGAGATGAGCGAGAACTGGAACAAACGCACCCAAGCCGTCCATGGCGGTGTCCGCCGCAGTCAGTACAACGAGGTGAGCGAGGCGATTTTCCTGACGCAGGGCTTTGTGTACGAAACCGCCGAACAGGCCGAAGCCCGGTTTCTGGAATGCGGCCCTGATGAGTTCATTTATGCCCGCTATGGCAATCCGACGGTCTCGATGTTCGAACAGCGCATCGCGGCCCTTGAAGGTGGCGAGGATGCGTTTGCGACGGCTTCGGGCATGGCAGCGGTGAACGGTGCGCTGACCTCTATGCTGAAGGCCGGGGACCATGTTGTTTCAGCAAAGGCATTGTTCGGGTCCTGCCTGTACATCCTCGAGAACATCCTGACCCGTTTTGGCGTCGAGGTGACCTTTGTGGACGGCACCGATCTGGAGCAATGGCAGGCAGCGATCCGCCCGGACACCAAGGCGGTCTTCTTCGAATCGATGTCGAACCCGACTCTTGAAGTGATCGATATCGCATCCGTGTCCAAGTTGGCCCATGCCGTCGGAGCGATTGTGGTGGTGGACAACGTGTTTTCGACGCCCGTCTTTTCGCGCGCGATAGAACAGGGCGCGGATGTGGTCGTTTATTCGGCGACCAAGCATATTGACGGACAGGGCCGTGCGCTGGGCGGCGTCATCATCGGCACCAGGGAGTTCATCCGCGGAACCGTTGAGCCGTATCTGAAGCACACCGGCGGCGCGCTCAGCCCGTTTAATGCCTGGGTCATGCTCAAAGGTCTGGAAACCATGGCGCTGCGCGTCAATGCGCAGGCCGACAGTGCACAAAGGATCGCCGAGGCGCTGGAAGGGCACCCGGCGCTGGCGCGCACTCTTTACCCAGGTTTGAAGACCCACGCGCAAAATGCTCTGGTTCAATCGCAACTTGGTGGAAAAGGCGGGACTGTGTTGTCCCTGGATATCAAGGGCGGCAAGGACGCGGCTTTTGCTTTCCTGAATGCGCTGACCATTCCTGTGATCTCGAACAACCTGGGCGATGCCAAGTCGATCGCGACGCACCCGGCGACCACAACGCACCAGCGTCTGAGCGATGCGCAGAAGGACGAGCTGGGCATTACGCCGGGCCTGATCCGTTTTTCCGTAGGCCTGGAAGACGCCGAAGACCTGCTGGTTGACATCCAGCAGGCATTGGAGGCTTCGCAGAAGCAAACAGCAGCACAGTGAAAAGCCTCTTGCCCGTCGGGGCCGTCGCGTTGTCTGTGAACGCGGCGTCTTTTCGGGTGGTATTCGCGGTTGAAGCCTGGCCTTTATGTCTGCGAAAGGCGTATTTCGTTGCAGAATGACGGTTTTGCGCCGGTTTTTTCAATCCGGACTGCTATTGCCTGCGTATTGGGTTAAACTGGTAAATCACCTGTAGTCGTATATATTCCTACGACCAATCGAGGAACCGCAGCCGATGAACATTCACCCGCGCGACATTGATGAGACCCCGGATCAGGAACAAGCCGCCGAGGCCCTGAAGGTTCTGCGGCAATGGGCGGAATCTGCGACGGCATCCGAGATCAGCCAGCTGGATCCGGCTATCGCGCGGCTGGTGCCCGGCCTGACGCAGGTGAACTATCCTTCGCTTTCGCGCGAGTACCCGGAGGGTTTCTCGGTTGACGCGAATTACCGCGCGTCTTTGCCCGACTTGCAAAACGGCCCGTCCAGCTTGATACGCGGTGCCAAGCAGCAGATCCAGCATGTTGGCATCTCGAACTTTCGCCTGCCGATCCGTTTCCATCGGAAAGATGGGGAAGACCTGACGCTTGAGACGTCTGTTACGGGCACCGTCAGCCTTGAGGCCGAGAAAAAGGGCATCAACATGTCCCGGATCATGCGGTCTTTTTACAAACATGCCGAGCGTACTTTCAGCTTTGAAGTCATGCAGGCGGCGCTTGACGACTATATGACCGACCTGGACAGCTTTGACGCGCGTATCCAAATGCGGTTTTCTTACCCCGACAGGGTCAAGAGCCTGAGATCGGGTCTGGAAGGATATCAGTATTACGACATCGCTCTGGAACTGGTGGAGTCCGGCGGCGTGCGCCAGAAGATCATGCATCTGGACTATGTCTATTCCTCGACCTGCCCGTGCTCTCTGGAGCTGAGCGAACATGCCCGTGCCATGCGGGGACAATTGGCAACACCGCATTCGCAACGTTCCGTCGCGCGAATTTCCGTGGTCGTGGATTGCGATGCCGATTGTCTTTGGTTTGAAGACCTGATCGAGTTGTGCCGACGCGCGGTGCCGACCGAAACTCAGGTCATGGTCAAACGCGAAGACGAACAGGCTTTTGCCGAGTTGAACGCAGCCAATCCGATTTTTGTCGAAGATGCGGCGCGCTTGTTCTGCGCAGAATTGCTGGCCGATCATCACGTCGGTGATTTTCGCGTTGTCGCAAGCCATCAGGAAAGCCTGCACAGCCATGACGCCGTGTCGATTCTGACCGAAGGCCCAACCTTCGCCGCGTCCAGCCTGGACCCGAAACTGTTCACGACCCTGTTTCACGTTGGCTGAACTTCTCGGGTAAGTGGCTAGAATTTAATCAGAGAATTATCTGATCGGCGCTCATTCGCCGCAATGCAGCAAAAATGCTGCAATTGCGTGAGAAACTCCTGTATCCTGACGGGGAATGCAGCTTCGGCACACCGGCGCGCTCAATGGTGTGTCACCCCAAAAGGAAGCCGAGACGTGAGACGCCTTGGACTGCAAGACCCCAACCTCCGCCCGGATCCCCCGAGCGGGCAGGGCGCTTTACCCTCTCTCTTCGGGCTGCATCGTTTTCACAGGAGATCTATGGAATGAATTCGATTACCCAACCGCTGGAGCTTCAGGCCGCGGCTTTACGCATGGCTGGCTATGCGATCGTCAACCAGATCAAGATCGCACAGATCATGACTCGTTCAGCACTTGAACTGCCGATGGTGTCGGTCCACGCGCTACACCTGGCAGCGTCAGCACCGGGTCCAGTGGTGGAAACTCCGGCGGCAAAACCGGTGGCCAAACCCGCTGCGACGCGCAAGAAACGCGTACCGGCGAAATCGCCAACGACCAAGAACAAGCTGGCCCGCAAACCTGTACCGACCAAACCGGTGACCAAGCCGGCGGCAAAACCGGTTGAGTTTTCAGCCAGTCCGCGGCCCACGGCAGCACCCCCGGCAGCAGCCAAACCGACACCTGCGGTTAGTGACAAAACAGCGGTAAAACCTGTTGAACCCTCGGCGACACCTGCGGCCGAAGCCGTGTTGCCCGTAACACCCAAGCCCGCCCCCGCAAAACCGGCGCCTGTCCAGGCAGCGCAGGCCAAGCCGACACCGGCCGATCCTGCCCCGGCCAAGGTGCAGGCAAAACCAGCCCCGGTGACGGAACCGCGCAAACCGCAGGCGCGAAAAACTCGTGCCCCGTCCAAACCACCCGTGATGCCCGAAGCAGATGTAAAAACTGACGGGTAAACCGGGATCATCTGCTTGACACGGTCGGGTTGGCGCGCCAACGCTGCGCGTCATGATGGATCTTCGCCCGGTCGGATATGTGATTGGCTTGCTGGTCGCCATTCTTGGGGCGACCATGCTGCTGCCTATGCTCGCGGACATTATCGAAGGTCGCGGCGAATGGAATGTATTTCTGGAAAGCGCGATAATCACGATGCTGACCGGATCCGTTCTTGCGATGAGCTGTTCCAACGGCGTGGGCGAGGGTCTGACCATCCGGCAGACCTTTTTGCTGACAACCGGCGTTTGGGTCGCGCTGCCGGTGTTTGGTGCAATCCCGTTTCTGTTCGGTGAAACCGAACTGCGCTTTGTCGATGCCTATTTCGAGGCGATGTCGGGCCTTACGACGACCGGTTCGACTGTGATATCAGGGTTGGACACGCTGCCGCAGGGGCTTTTGTTGTGGCGTGGTATCCTGCAATGGCTGGGGGGCATCGGCATTATCGTTGTTGCGATGGTGTTCCTGCCGGAATTGCGGGTTGGTGGCATGCAAATCTTCCGATCGGAAGGGTTTGAGACCATGGGGAAAATCCTGCCTCGCGCGCAGGAGATTGCGGGACAGATTTCCCTGATCTACGTCTTCCTGACACTCGTATGCGTGCTGGTCTATGCCGCATTGGGGATGAGTTTTTTTGACGCGTTGGTGCATGCTTTCACGACGGTGTCCACGGGTGGTTTCTCGAACTATGATGCCTCGTTTGGAACATTTTCAGGCCCGGCCGAATATGCTGCATCCGTCTTCATGATTCTGGCGGCTCTGCCGTTTGTGCGATATGTCCAATTGGCCAATGGTCATACGGCGTCGTTATGGAAAGACAGTCAAATCCGGGCATTTCTGGCGACCATTCTGGTTCTGGTTGTCATCATGTCAGTCTTTCTGACCTCGGTCTTTCCGCATCACTGGGAACAGGCGTTCCGCGAGTCATTGTTCAACATCACTTCGATCATCTCGGGGACAGGATATGCCAGTGTCGATTACATGGGGTGGGGCAGCTTTCCGATCATGTTGTTTTTCCTGATCGGATTGATCGGTGGATGTGCGGGGTCGACGGCGTGTTCGATCAAGATTTTCCGCTATCAGTTGTTGTTCGCCTCGATCAAAAGCCAGATCAAACGGATCCGGTCCCCGCATGGCGTGTTCATGCCGCTCTATGATGGAAGGCCGGTCGGGCGGGACGTTCTGACATCGGTGATGAGCTTTTTCATGTTCTTCGTTTTGTCGATGGGGGTGTTGTCCTGGGCGTTGGCGCTGACAGGTCTGGATTTCGTCACGTCCGTATCCGGGGCCGCGACGGCGCTGGCCAATGTCGGACCGGGACTCGGCGATCAGATCGGACCGGCGGGCAATTTCGCAGGTCTCAACGATACGGCCAAGTGGCTGCTGACTTTCGGGATGCTGGCCGGGCGGCTCGAACTTTTGGCCGTATATGCGATCTTTACCGTTCAATTCTGGAGAGGCTGATGAAAAGACCCCTTGGCGCGCAAATCTCGCATATGCTCAAGGATCGCGGTGTGGATGTGATATTCGGCATTCCCGGTGTCCATAATCAGGAAATGTATCGCGGTATCGAAGAGGCCGGGATCACGCATGTTCTGGCCCGGCACGAGCAGGGGGCCGGATTCATGGCTGACGGTTACGCGCGCGCGACCGGGCAGCCCGGCGTCGCCTATGTGATCACCGGTCCCGGCCTTTGCAACATCATGACCCCGATCGGACAGGCCTACAGCGACTCGGTTCCGATGCTGATTCTGTCCTCATGCCTGGATGAAACGCAGGCTGTCCGGGGTCAGTTGCACCAGATGAAAGATCAAGGTGCCGCCGCCGGTACGGTTGCGGATTGGTCCGTACAGGCCAACTCCGCCGAAGCTGCCTATGGGCTGATAGAACGGGCGTTTGAAGAATTCGAGCTTTCGCGCCCGCGCCCCAAGCACATTCAGGTGCCCATCGCGCAGTTGCAGGCCGAGGCCGACCCCGCGCCGTTCCCCAACCAGCCCGCGCTGCGCACCAAAGCCTTGCCGCCTGACGTGTCATCGGTCGTGTCCATGTTGAACCTTGCCCGCAGGCCGCTGTTCATCCTGGGTGGCGGATGCAGGTCGAATGATTGGCGTCAGATTTTGTCACAGCTGGGGGCGGCCTGTTTTACCACCTATGCCGGGCGCGGGCTGCCGGGCGCAAATTATCCGCTGGACTTCGGGTCCATGTTGCCGCGTTCCGGCAGCGCCGAGGTAATCGCGTCGGCGGATCTGGTCGTTGCGGTCGGGGCCGAGCTGGGCGAGGTCGATTTGTGGCGGCAGGATTTGGGGCACAAGGCGACCTTGATACGCGTCGACCTCGACCCCGAGGTTCTTTCCGATTGCCATCGCGCCGCCATCAAGCTGCAAGTCGACAGCCAGAGCTTTGCCCGCGCCTTGTGGCACGCAACTCAGGACATGAAACCGGCAACAGGCTGGTCACCCGAGGAAGTCGCCGAGATGCGCGCCCGCTGGCGTGCCGAGGTGGATGCAGAGCGGCCCGGAATCGTGCCGATCGCGGACGCTTTGCGCGCGGCCATGCCGGCCGACACCATGATCTATTCGGACATGACGCAGTTTGCCTATGTCGCCAAAGAGGTGTGGGACATGGCCTATCCTCATCACTGGCATCATCCGACGGGGTTTGGCACTCTTGGCTATGGGTTGCCCGCCGGTATTGGCGGGGCGGTTGCCCGGCGCGGCAAACCCACGGCGGTTATCGCCGGGGATTACGGGTTCCATTACACGATGCAGGAACTGGGCGTGGCAGTTGAGTTGGGATTGTCGCTTCCAATCATTTTATGGGACAATGGCAAACTTAAGGAAATCGAGGACAGTATGGTGCGCAGCCAGATCGCGCCCAACGCGGTCATGGCGCACAATCCCGATTTCTGCAAACTTGCCGAAGCCTTTGGTGCGCGCTCCTCGGCGCCTTCGAATGTAGCAGAGATGCAAAGTGCAGTAAGGGCCGCATTCGATGCGCCTGTGCCGACCTTGATCCACGTGACACCTGACATTCTGTAACGAAAAAGCGCCGCACTTTCATGCGGCACTTTTTTTGAGGTGCTGTCGGATCAATCCCAGCAGTGAACCAGAACCGTCATGCCGGTTGCGCGCCGGTTCAGCTCATTGGGTGAGATCCGTGTGGTTTCTTCGCTCGACTGACCGGACACTCCGGCCTCTGCAAGAATTTCGGTCAACCTATCAACGGTGGCCGCAAGGCTGACCGAAGCGGGCAGGGTGCGCCCTTCGGACGGTGTGGGCAACAACATTCCGACGACGTTACCGCTGTCATTGAAGACGGGGCCGCCTGCATCGCCGGGTTGGGCGTTCAGCGCCAGACGCTTGACGCCGGTCTCACCGTTCAGCCCACGAATGTCCGCGACCTGCCCGTAGGTCAGGGTGGGGCCACCCAATGCGCCCTGATAGGAATAGCCGGACACGGCCACCTCAGACTTGATCTGCGGCTTGGCCGCACTGAACGCGGCGACGCTCATGGGGGCGAGCGTTTTTGCAGGGCGCAGGACCGCCACGCCAAGTTCAGGGTCCGTAAGGGCCAGTTGAACCTCGTGATCGCCATCCAGCGTGATCCGCGTGCAGCTGTCTGCGGCCTCGGAAACCGTCAGTACTGTCCCATTCTCATCCGCGAAAAAGCCAGAGCGCGTCAGTCGGGGCTTACGGACCTGAAGGCCCGACACCAGATCGATGCGCTGTTCTGCGGATGCACCGGCGGCGGCATCCAGAACCGCATCCGTCGTGCTGAAACTGGATGTCATCGCTGACAGGACACGCAGGCGACGTGCCTCGTCTCCTTCGGGCCAGACAAGGGTGAAGCCCTTGATTTTTCCATCGGCCAATTGCGCTTGCGTAAAGGACACTATGCCGTTGCCGCGTCCTTCAAGGGTAAACCGGTCGCGGCCCAGTTCACGAGGGCCATTCAGTGGAACGATCTCAAGCGATTGCAACACCTCGTACAACGCGCGGAGCGTGTTCTTGTCCCCCTCCTGACTGATCAGCAGCGCCTTGGCGTTCAGGTCAGAGGTGCTTTTGAAATGTGCGAAGGGGGCCTCATAGCGATCAAGGCTGACAGTGGCCAGAGGCATGTCGAGCACAATCCCAGCCTTGTCGTCGGAATACCGCTCCACTCCAACAGAGATCAGCGGCGCGTTGTATTCATCCATCAGGGCCTTGCGCTGCAACGTCGTAAGAACGCCCGTGGCGTCAAACCCGTTGTAGCGCTGCCAATCGCTCATCGAACGGCGGGTGCCTTGCCCGAACGCACCATCGATGGTCGAGTTGTAAAATCCCGCCGCGCGCAGAGCCGTTTGCAGATCCTTGCGTTCCTGCGTGGTCAACAAACGTTCGGACTGAAGCGCCTGCGCACGGGTTTCATCCGAATCCTGTGGTGTGGTAACCGCCGGAGCCTCTTCCGGTTGTGCCACAGGTTCAATCGGTGCCGCGACGGTGCCACGGTTCAGCACGTTTGCCCCGATGGGCCAGAACTGTTGCCCCATCGCGCTGGAAAACGCGATGTAACTGTCGCGCGGTATCTGGCCTTCGGCCCGATAGACGCGCAGCACCTGTTCGGCGTCGGTCCGCGCGTAGGGGCCGATCACGATCGCGTACCAGCCACTGTTCAGGCGAAACCCGTTCACATCCGGCAAAGCACCGGCATAGGCCTGTGCCCGTTCCTGCGCTTCGCGCAGCGAGGGCTGGGCCTCGACCTGGACCCAGACGCCGGGATCTTGTTGTGCGGTTGCGGCGCGCAGGCCGACCAGAAGAAACAATAGGATTGCTGAAAATACGCGTGTCATAGTCTGCCCGTCTTATGCAGTGTTCGTGCTTTGGCGCAGAATACGCGAATTCATTTGCGAAACGCCATGCCGCAAATGCGGGGAATTTACGGTGTGGCTCTGCAGATACAGGCTTGGCCCCAAGCCCCGTTGACGCCCCTTTGCCCCTTGCATAGGAAGGGCAAAACCGACCGAAACCGGGCGCAAAGGCGCCCAGAGGGAATGCCATGACCGAACCGACCAGCGCACCGCGTTCATTTCAGGAGATCATCCTGCGGCTTCAGACCTATTGGGCGTCTAAAGGCTGTGCGATTCTACAGCCCTATGACATGGAAGTCGGGGCCGGAACGTTCCATCCCGCGACCACCCTGCGCGCGCTTGGCTCGAAAGCCTGGGCTGCGGCTTACGTTCAGCCGTCACGCCGCCCGACAGATGGGCGTTATGGCGAGAACCCGAACCGGTTGCAGCACTACTATCAGTACCAGGTGCTGATCAAACCCAGCCCACCGGATTTGCAGGAGTTGTATCTGGGAAGCCTCGAGGCGATTGGCATCGACATGGACCTGCACGACATCCGTTTTGTCGAAGATGACTGGGAAAGCCCGACGCTCGGCGCGTGGGGTCTGGGTTGGGAAGTCTGGTGTGACGGAATGGAAGTCAGCCAGTTCACCTATTTCCAACAGGTTGGCGGCCATGACTGCGCGCCGGTATCAGGCGAGCTGACCTATGGGCTGGAGCGTCTGGCCATGTATGTGCTCGGCATCGATCACGTGATGGACATGCCGTTCAATGACCCCCAGTCGCCCAGTCCTTTGACTTACGGCGATATCTTCAAGCAGACCGAAGAGGAGTACGCCCGCTGGAACTTTGACGTGGCCAACACCGAAGTTCTGCTGCGCCACTTCGAAGAGGCCGAGACCGAGTGCGCGGCGATTCTGAGCCAGGCGCATGTGGACCCGAAGACGGGCAAACGCATCATCATGGCGCACCCTGCCTATGATCAATGCATCAAGGCCAGTCACATCTTCAACCTGCTGGACGCGCGCGGCGTGATCTCGGTGACTGAACGGCAGGCCTATATCGGGCGCGTCCGGGCGTTGGCCAAACAATGTGCGGATGCGTTTGTGCAGACCGAGGCCGCCGGGTTTCAGGCCTGATGAGGCAATCAGGCCAGCCCGGGCAAAAGCGCCTTGAGCCCGTCTGCGATCATGCTAACGGCAATGGCGGCAAGGATCATACCCATGAAGCGGCTCATGATCACGCGCGCGTTGCTGGACAGGCGTTCAGCCAGCCAGGCGGCGTTCCAGAACGTGATCAGAAGCAGGCCGACCACAACGAGAAATACGCCTGCAAAAACAAAGGCCTCGACCGCAGTTTTAACCTGATGTGCGTACAAGATCAGGGTGGTTATCGTGCCGGGGCCCACAAGAATGGGAAAGGCCAGCGGGTAAAAGGCCACCGTATCGGTTTCGGGGTAAGCTTCCTTCTCTCCTTTTGTTCCGTGATGAGAGGTGCTTTCGTTTCCGTTCAGCATGTTGAGACCGATCATCATGACGACCAGGCCGCCGGCGACGCGCAGGTGATTGACGCTGATGCCAAAAAGGCCAAGCGCCTGACTTCCGACCAGCGCAAAGGCACCGCCGAGGATCAGGCAATAGATCACCGTCTTCACCGCAATCTTGCGCTGGTCGGCGGCAGGCAGATCCTGAGTGACGCTCAGAAACACCGGCAGGTTGGAAACCGGGTTCATGATGGCAAACAATGCGCCGAAAAAACCGACAGCAAGCGTGGATTCCATTGTGTTGACCTCATTGATGCCTGTACCCGGACGAAACCTGTCCTATTTTACAAGAACTTGAAAGAGGCAGCCTGAAACATGACGGGAAAACTGCTGGCAATTGTTCTGTTGTTGTCGGCCTTGGTGGCCGGGGCCGGAATGTATTATTTGCAGATTTACGGTTTCTACTACGAGGTCGAACCGCAACCCGGCCAGGACGTGGTCCTGATGACGGACCAAAGCGATGCGCCTGTCCCGATCACCTATTCAGACTTTCAGGCGATTGATGCAGACAGTTCTCCGATCCGCTACCGTGGCTGTTTTGAAACGGATCTGAAACCGGATCAGATGGCCGGGTTTATTGCTGTCGAAAACCCCGACCCCTTGACCGCGCCGGGTTGGTTTGACTGTTACGACGCCGTGTCGTTGGGCGATGCGCTGAAATCGGGGCAGGCGCAGGCGTTTTTGAGCGAAAAGAACATCCATTTCGGCGTCGACCGGATCGTGGCGATTACCAGGGATGGCAAGGGATATGTCTGGCACGCGTTGAACAACTGCGGAGAAAAAGCCTATGACGGTACGGTGGTGGGTGAGGAGTGCCCGACGCGCCCTGAAAACTGAGGAAAACCATGGCTGACGCCGTTTTGATCCCGGACTTCATTACTGCAACTCTGGGGTTTGCGGTGTATTTGTTGGGTGCCCGGATCAACAGCAAAGTCGCAGTTTTGAGGCAGTTCAATATTCCTGAACCGGTCACGGGCGGCCTTTTGGCCTCGCTCGTGGTCTTGTTTCTGTATCTTGGTGCCAATGTAGAGCTGTCATTCGAGTTGCAGACCCGGGACGCTCTGCTGGTTTTGTTCTTTGCCGGAATCGGACTGAACGCGCGGCTTTCTGACTTGATTGCCGGTGGTAAGCCTTTATTGATCCTGTTGATTTTGACGCTTGTCACGATTGTTGCGCAGAACGTTATCGGCGCGGCAGGGGCTTCCTTGTTTGGCTATCCGGCGCAAGCAGGCGTTCTGTTCGGTTCGGCCGCGTTGATTGGTGGACACGGAACCGCAATTGCATGGGCACCCGAAGTTGCCAGCGCAACGGGTCTGGACGGTGCAACTGAACTTGGCGTTGCCGTGGCGACGCTCGGACTGGTGCTTGCAGCGCTGGTCGGTGGCCCCATCGCCCGTCTTCTGGTGGAAACACGAGGCCTGTCGCCGGACCGACCTGACGAAGAACATACCGTTGGACTGCCGGAAGAAACGACCGCAGCCACCGAAATTGACCATGTGACCATCATGCGCGTGCTGCTGCATCTGAACCTTGCGATAATTCTGGGCTATGCGCTGGGCGAGGCGATTTCGGCCGCTGGGCTGAAACTGCCGTTGTTTGTGCCCTGTCTGATTATGGGCATCGTGATCTCGAATGTCCGAGCGGCCATCGCTCCGTCCGCGCCGCCGGTTGCACGGACACCGTCGCTGGCATTGCTGTCTGAATTTGCGCTTGGGGCCTTTCTGGCAATGTCACTGATGAGCTTGCAGTTGTGGACCATCGCGGAACTGGGTGTGGCAATTGCCGTGATCATGACGGCGCAAACGGTGTTTACGGTTGCCTTCGTGATTTGGGTACTGTTTCCCCTGATGGGCTCGAATTATCGCGGAGCGGTGCTGGCAGCGGGCTTCGGAGGCTTTGCCCTGGGCGCCACACCCACGGCGATTGCAAATATGACGGCTGTAACCAAGCGATATGGGCCGTCGCCTATTGCCTTTATCGTGTTGCCCCTTGTATCCGCCTTCTTTGTGGATATCGCCAATGCCATCGTCATTCAGACGATTGTGAACTTCTAAGGACCGACTATGCCCGACCTGCTGATCGAACTGTTTTCCGAAGAAATTCCTGCGCGGATGCAAACCCGTGCCGGTGAGGATCTGAAAAAGCGGATTACCGATGGTCTGGTCGAGGCCGGTTTGACCTATTCAAACGCGGCCGCACTGACGACACCCCGCCGTCTGACATTGGCGGTGGAAGGTCTGCTGGCGCAAAGCCCGACAATCCGGGAAGAGCGCAAAGGGCCCAAGGTCGGCGCGCCGGACAAGGCGATTGAAGGATTTCTGCGGGGTGCTGGCCTGACCCGCGACCAACTGGAAGAGCGCGAGACCCCCAAGGGCGCCGTTTACTTCGCCACCATCGAGAAACCGGGCCGTCCGGCCGCCGAGATCATTGCCGAAGTGCTGGAAGCCACCATTCGCAACTTCCCATGGCCCAAATCCATGCGTTGGGGCAGCGGCAGTCTGCGGTGGGTGCGCCCGTTGCATTCGATTCTGTGCATCCTGTCGGATGAATCAGGGGCGCAGGTTGTTCCGATGCAGGTCGATGGCATCCGTTCCGGTGACACCACAGCCGGTCATCGTTTCATGGCCCCCAACCGGTTCTCGGTTACGTCTTTCGAGGACTATGCCGCCAAGCTGAAACGCGCATTCGTTTTGCTGTCACAGGATGAACGTGCCGAACACATCTGGAATGATGCGCAGAATATGGCTTTTGCCGCCGGTCTGGAAATCGTCGAAGACAAGGGGCTGTTGGCCGAGGTTGCCGGGCTGGTGGAATGGCCTGTGGTGTTGATGGGGAAAATCGACGAGGAATTCCTCGAGTTGCCGCCCGAGGTGTTGCAGACCTCGATGAAAGAGCATCAGAAGTTCTTTTCCGTAAAAAACCACAAGACCGGTCGGATCGAGCGTTTCATCACCGTCGCCAACCGCGAAACCGCCGACAATGGCGCGACCATTCTGGCGGGCAATCAAAAGGTGCTGTCGGCGCGTCTGGCAGATGCGAAATTCTTCTGGGAGAACGACCTGCGCGTGGCCAAATCGGACATCGCCCAATGGACCCGCGCGCTGGAGAACGTGACCTTCCACAACAAACTGGGCACTCAGGCCCAACGTATCGAGCGCATCGCCGCGCTGGCCCGCGAACTGGCTCTGGTGACGGGCGCCGACCCGGATCAGGCCGAGAAAGCCGCGCGTCTGGCCAAGGCCGATCTGAGTTCAGAGATGGTCTATGAATTCCCCGAACTTCAGGGGCTCATGGGGCGGTATTACATCGAAGCCGCCGGCGAGGATGCCGCGGTGGCTGCTGTTGCGCAGGAACATTACTCGCCGCTGGGGCCGTCGGATGATGTGCCTGCGGCACCCCTGTCGGTCGCCGTGGCGCTTGCGGACAAACTTGATACTCTGGCAGGGTTCTGGGCGATCGACGAAAAGCCCACCGGGTCGAAGGACCCGTTCGCGCTGCGTCGCGCGGCATTGGGGGTGATCCGGTTGATCCTGAACAATGATCTGCGGCTGAAGCTGGATCGTTTCTTCGACGCGCAACTCGTTCGGGCCGAAGCGGCTTCCAACGAAGCCTTGCACGACGGGCATGTCGCAGAGCTGTTGGATGAGATTGCCGACCACGGTGTTTTCGGAGCGGCGTTCCGTACGGTGAAGGAGAAGCTTGCGGGCGACAAGGCCGGGACGCAACAAATGACGGACTTTCTGCGTCTTGAACGGAAGGTACCCGATACGTCCGATGACCTTTTGTCCTTCTTCCACGACCGCCTCAAAGTCTTTCTGCGTGACGAGGGCATCCGCCACGACATCATCGATGCGTGCATCGCGATGGAGAGGAATGACGACCTCAACCTGCTGGTCAAACGTGCCCGCGCGTTGAATGCCGTGATCGCGACCGAGGATGGGGAAAACCTTGTGCAGGGGTTCAAGCGGGCCAACAACATCCTGACCCAGGCCGAGGAAAAGGACGGCGTGGAATACTCTTACGGTGCGGATGTGAAATTCGCCGAGACCGACAGCGAGAAGGCGCTTTTCATGGCTTTGGATGGGGCGCAGACGCAAATCGACGTGGCCCTGAAATCCGAAGACTTTCCAACTGCAATGGCGGCCATGGCGGGGCTGCGCGGGCCGGTGGATGCGTTCTTTGAGGACGTGCAGGTCAACACCGACAATGACGTGATCCGCCGCAACCGGCTGAACCTGCTCAGTCAGATCAGGCAGGTTTGTTCCAGCGTGGCCGATCTGTCGCGGATCGAAGGTTAAAACCTCGGGCACGCAGCGATGCGTGCCCACAACGCCCTTGCACGAAGGGCGCAAGCGCTTATGCTGCAGGCAAATCAAAAGGTGCTGCAGTGCAGAATAATCCGCATACCACGCTCATTACATCCGATGCGCCGGTCACGGCCCATACCCATGGCGGGCGGGCCAAGTGTCTGCAACGGCTGGTCCGACTGGACCTGCCGGTGCCCCGGACCGTCGCCTTGTCGTTTGATGCGGTCCATCAGATTGCGGAAGGCGACGTTCCGAACCTTGACGCGATCCTTGAGCAATTCGACCCCACGACCTTGCTATGCGTCCGACCAAGTTCTGAAGATCCCGATTGGGGCGGGCCCGGTGCGGTTCTGAACATTGGCATGAATGATGCCCGCTATGTGGATCTGTCCGATACCATGGGGGCAGAGGCCGCTGCTGCGCTGTATCTCAGGTTCGTTCAAAGCTATGCGATCCACGTGGCGCGGCTGGACGCGGATGTGTTTGATGACATCGACATGGATGGCAGCGAAGGCTTGCGCCATTCCCTGCGCGCCTACGAAGATGAAACGGATGAAGCCTTCCCGCAGGACCGGGGTGAACAGCTGATCGGCGTTCTGCGCTCGATGGCACGTGCATGGGACGGGACGTCCGCCCGGCTGCTGCGGCAGGCCAAGGGTGCCCCGGCAGATGCGGGTCTTGGGCTTGTCATTCAAGAGATGATCCCGGGCGTCGGGCAGGGTGAATGCGGATCAGGCGTGCTTCAACTGGTTGATTCCACAACAGGAATGCCACAGATCACCGGTCGCTACCTAAGCCAGAGCCAGGGGCGCGACGCGCTAGGCAAAGATGTGGCAGCCCTGTTTCTTGAAAAAGACCCGCGCGGCCCCTCGCTGGAAGAGGTTGCGCCCAAAGCCTTTGCCGACGTCAAAACGCATGCCGTCCTGATGCGCGAAAAACTGCGTGAAGAAATGCAGGTCGAGTTCGTCATTCAAAACGGCAAAGTGCATATTCTGGATGGCGTCCGGGTGCAGCGATCGGCCCGCGCGGCCATGCGCATTGCCGTACGTCTTGCCGAAGACGGTATCATACCGCCGCAAGAGGCGGTGATGCGTGTCGACCCGCACGCGCTGAACGAACTACTGCACCGTCAGGTCCACCCCGATGCGCGCCGCGATGTGCTGACCACCGCCATTGGTGCCAGCCCCGGTGCCTCGACCGGCAAGATCGTGTTCACCTCGGCCGAAGCGCAGGCCAGTGCCGCCCGTGGCGAGGCGTGTGTTCTGGTGCGCCGGGAAACCTCGCCCGAGGATGTGCGCGGGATGCATGCCGCCGTTGCAGTTCTGACGGAAAAGGGCGGCATGACCAGCCACGCGGCCGTGATCGGGCGCGGATTGGGCCTGCCCTGTATCGTCGGGGCCTCGGAAATGCGGTTTCAGACGAAAGACAAGATGCTGACCGCACCGGATGGGCGGGTGTTCAAAACCGGCGATATTGTCACCATTGATGGCAGCTCGGGTCAGGTGCTGGCTGGTCAACCCGCCATGCTCGAGGCCGCATTGGATGACTGTTTCCAGACGCTGATGGGCTGGGCCGATGCCGAGCGTGACATCGACATCCGCGCCAACGCCGACACACCGGCTGACGCGCAGACAGCCCGGAACTTTCAGGCTCAGGGGATCGGTCTGTGCCGGACAGAACATATGTTCTTTGATCCCGGCCGTCTGATCGTGATGCGTGAAATGATCTTTGCGCAAACCTCGGCGGGCAGGGCGGCGGTGCTGGAACGCCTGCTTCCGATGCAGCGCGAGGATTTTGTTCAGCTGTTCAGGATCATGGAAGGCCAGCCTGTCTGCATCCGCCTGTTCGATCCACCCTTGCATGAATTTCTGCCGACAACGCGCACCGGGCAACGGGAACTGGCAGAGGCGCTGGACCTTCCTGTGTCCGACGTTGAACGCCGGGTTGAGGCGATGACCGAATACAACCCAATGCTGGGCCTGCGCGGCGTTCGTCTGGGTGTCACCGTGCCCGAGATCTACGACATGCAGGCGCGCGCGATTTTCGAAGCCACGCTGGAGGCCAGAAAAAACGGTGCCCCGGTGGTGCCCGAAGTGATGATCCCGCTGGTATCTGCCAAGCGCGAGGTTGAACTGGTCAAATCCCGCATCGATTCGGTCGCCGCCGCCGTTGAATCTGAACGGGGACAGAAGTTCGAATATCGGCTGGGCGTCATGGTCGAAACACCACGCGCCTGTCTGCGCGCGGAAGAAATCGCGCCGCAGACCGCCTTCATGAGTTTTGGTACAAACGACCTGACACAGATGACCTACGGCCTGTCCCGCGACGATGCCGGTCGTTTCATGTCCGCCTATGTTCGGCAGGGAGTCTTTGGCGAAGATCCGTTCCACGTTCTTGATCCGGATGGGGTCGGGGAATTGCTGAAACTCGGGGCGGAACGAGGGCGTGCCGCGAAACCGAATGTGACCCTTTCGGTCTGTGGCGAACACGGCGGGAACCCCGAATCAATCGCCATTTGCAGGGATTTGGGGTTTGACTATGTTTCGTGTTCGCCGTTCCGGGTTCCGGTCGCTCGGCTGGCTGCCGCTCAACTGGCGATTTCCTCCAGACTTGGGGGTTGACACCGCGCTGAACCCCAAGGATTAGTGGGTTATTAGGTCACTCGTAGGCGAAAATTATTTTCGCCACGGGCAGTTTTCCACTTGCTTTTTTCAGGATACTGGACCTTTGCGCAGGATTGCGTTAGATGCCTCGTCGCGCCCGCCGGGGGAGGGTATGGCGCGTGATGTGCCTGTGCGAGGTTATCTGATGCTACGTTACATAATGGCTGTTGCTACAATGGCGGCAACCGTGCTGCCGAGTGCGTCCTTCGCCGAGAGGGAAGCAATTGATACTGCAAAGAAAGAACTTGTCGCCCGCAGTGAGCTGCCGGCGCAAAGCTTCCGGGACTATTTCAAGCTGTTCCAGCCCCGCAAGGCGGCTGAACCTGTCGAAGTGTCCTTCTCCAAAGACTGGCTTGACCAGCAACCAAAGGCCTCCGGTGGTGAAAACTGGAAATGCCTGTCCGAAGCCCTGTATTTCGAGGCGCGCGGCGAAAGCGTGCGCGGCCAGTTCGCGGTTGCCGAGGTGATCCTGAACCGGGTCAAAAGCAGCCGTTTCCCGGATTCCCTGTGCGGGGTGATCCATCAGGGGACCGGCAAGAAATACCAGTGCCAATTTACATACACCTGTGATGGCCGCAAAGAGGTCATCCACGAGAAAACGGCGTATGAGCGTGTGGCAAAAGTCGCGCGGGCAGCTATTGATGGTGTGGCGGATGAGTTGACCGAAGGGGCGACGCACTATCACACGACATCGGTTCGCCCGTCCTGGTCGCGGGTCTATAAACAGACGGCGAAAATCGGCGTGCACATTTTCTACCGCCACAACTATCGGACAGCGAGCAACTGATTGACGCACCCGCGCTGGAAGCTTGCTGGCGTGGGGCAGGTTGCATCCTATATTGCGGGCCAGGAGGCCCGCAATGATTTTGAACCGCAGACATCTTTTGCAATCCGCCGCCGCAGCATTTCTGATGCCGCGTGTGGCCAGCGCGGGTTTTGCACCGCTTAATGCGCGTGTAGCCAAATACCCGATCGCGCCAGCAAGTTATCCTGAAACGGTAGTCTGGACATATGACGGGTCTGTTCCCGGCGTTGAACTGCGCGTCAGGCAGGGCGACCGCATCCAGCGCACCCTGATAAACCAGCTCCCGCAAGCCACGTCGGTCCATTGGCACGGCATTCGCATCGAAAACGCCATGGACGGCGTGCCCGGCCTGACGCAGGACGCGGTGGAAGCGGGCGCAAGCTTTGATTACTCCTTCGTCGTTCCCGATGCAGGGACCTATTGGTACCATGCGCATAACCAGTCGATTGAACAGGTTGCGCGCGGGCTTTATGGGCCGCTGATCGTCGAAGAAACCGTGGCCCCCGATGTGGATCAGGATTTGGTGCTGATGCTGGACGACTGGCGGCTTGATCCGGAAACCGCCCAGATCACGGATGATTTCGACAATGGCCATGATCTGAGCCATGCAGGTCGGATTGGGAACATCCTGACCGTCAACGGATCATTCGATCCCGCGTTTGCGGTACGCAGAAACGAGCGACTGCGACTGCGATTGGTCAACGCCTCAAATGCCCGGATATTTGACCTGGATCTTGATGGTCTTTCAGGGTGGATCGTCGCCTTGGATGGAATGCCCTTGGACACACCGCTGCGGCTGTCGGGCTCTTTCCCGCTGGCACCTGCGCAGCGCGCGGATCTGATTGTGGATGTCGTCACCGAGGGCGAAACGGCAAGCCTGGTCAGCGTCGAAAGAGATGGTTCCTTTGGGCTGGCGCGGTTCGAGGTTGGTGGAAACGCTGCCGGGGCGCACAGGCAGGGCGTGTCAGCATTGCCGCCTAACCCTCTGCCTGAGATCGGGAATTTTCAACGTGCCAGAGCGCACCAGATGGTTCTGCAAGGTGGCGCAATGCGGTGGCTGGAAAGCGGCCGGCTGGGTGGAACGGAACTGTCAGGCCGCGAACTGGCGCAGTTGGGCAAATTCTGGGCGCTGAACGGTTACGCCGAGCGCCCCGAAGATCCGTTTCTGGATACGGCCGTCGGCAGTTTGCACAGGATCGAGTTCGTAAATGAAACCGCATTTCCGCACGCAATGCATCTGCACGGGCATCACTTCCGGCTGATCATGGACGATGGCTCTCTGGGCCCTTGGCGTGATACCGTTCTGGTCGGGCGGGGACAGACTCGCCAAATCGCATTGATCGCGGACAATCCCGGGAACTGGTTGCTGCATTGTCATATGCTTGGGCATGCTGCTTCCGGGATGATGAGCTGGTTTCGGGTCTCGTGACGCCGCATTCGGCGGTTGGAATGGCGCTTGTTTGAATGCTATAGGCCCTCGCGACGCCTATAGTAGGCAAACTATGCAACGAGCCCGAAAAGGCCTGACCCATGAGTTCTGAAATCCGCTTGGCATTCGCACACCCGTCCGAACGGTCCGAAGCGACGTCTCCTCGGGGGCCGTTGGATCGTATCTCTTTGCGCGACCATATCGTCGAAGTCGAAATCGGTGCCTTCCAGGCCGAGCGGGGAACAACCCAGCGGATCTGTTTCAACATCGTGGTCGAAGTCCGGCCTCTGACAGACCCGATTGATGATGATGTGGATCGCATCCTGTCATATGACCGCGTAACGGAATCCATCGCCTATGAGCTGGCGGCCGAGCGCCTGAACCTGCTTGAGACATTGGCCGAACGCGTTGCGGAACGCATCCTGCTGGAACCTCAGGCTGTAAGGGTCTTTGTTCGCATCGAAAAACTGGATCGAGGCCCGGGTGCGTTGGGGGTTGAGATCGTGCGTGGAAAAGACTCGGTCCATCATGAGGTGGCCGAAGAAGAACGCCCGCATCCCCGCCTTGTCTTCCTGTCGAATGACGCCATCGCCTCGGAAAACCTGAAGGGTTGGATCGATCAGTTGGAGAACCGCCAGCGCCCGCTGATCCTGTGTGTCGGGGCGTCCGAACTGGCCGCTCCGCAAACGGGTCATGCGATGACGCAACGCCGAATTGACCTGTTGGCAATTGAACAGAATGCCTGGGTTCTGGCGGCACGGGACCATCGCTGTGTGGTGGTCTCAACGCGGACCGAATTGGATTGGGCGATGAAGAACGGCCAGATCTGTGTCTGGGCCCCATCCAAGATCGTATTGGACGCCGTTGACGGCCCGTCTGCCGCCCCGTCGGATGCCGTGGCGCTGGCTGCATGGTTCGCGGCGACCTTTGAAGCGAGCGAAATGATGGTGATCGGCGGCGCATTGCCGACGGAACCCAAAACGCCCTTGCGCGCTGTCGCGGTGGATCAGGCCCAGCTGTGAGAACCTATTTCAGACCACTGGTTCAGCATGGAGCGACCCGTCCGGCAGGCGCTGTGCCGCTGGCGGGCCAACCCCTTTGGTTCACTCATGCCGAGGCCCTGCGGCGCGGGTCAGAACCCGAAATCGTCGCGGCCTCGGACGTTCCGTCAGATTACCTGAGCCGTTTGATCCAACCGCGGGCTGACGTGGCGGGCCTTGATATGCAGGTGCCTCATATCATGGGGATTCTGAATGCCACGCCGGACAGTTTCTCGGATGGCGGTGTTCACAGCTCGGTAGATGCTGCTCGCGTGGCTGCGGTGAATATGGTGGCGCATGGTGCCACGATTCTGGATATCGGCGGAGAGTCCACCCGTCCGAGGGCGGATTTTGTCCCGGCCGGGGAAGAGATCGCGCGAACCCGCCCGTTGATCGAAGCGATCCGGTCGGAAACAGGCGCTTTGATTTCCATCGATACACGAAAGGTCGATGTCGCCAAGGCTGCCTGCGCGGCCGGGGCAGGGTTGGTCAACGATGTCTCGGGCTTCACCTTCGATCCGGCATTGGCACCGTTCTGTGCCGCGCAGAGAGTGCCTGTCTGTGTCATGCACATGCAGGGTGATCCGGCGACGATGCAGATCAATCCGCAATACGACAATGTATTGCTGGATGTTTACGATTTTCTCGAAGGCCAGATTGCGTTACTGGAACGTCTTGGCCTGAGCCGCGATCAGGTCGTTGTGGATCCCGGGATCGGGTTTGGGAAGACCGAGGATCACAACCTGATCCTTCTGCGAAATCTCAGCCTGTTCCACGGCTTGGGCTGCCCGATCCTGTTGGGCGTGTCGCGCAAGGGCTTTATTGGCGCCATCGGAAAAGAGCCTTGCAAGACTGCCCGCGCGCCGGGATCAATCGCGGTGGCTCTGGCCGGATTGTCTCAGGGCGTGCAGATCATCCGCGTTCATGACGTGGCCGAGACCTCTCAGGCCTTGCGCCTATGGGCTGCTGTCCGGTAATCCGGTCGCACGGCAAATCACGGAGTAACACCTATGCGCAAGCTGTTCGGAACCGACGGGGTGCGGGGCACCGCCAACACGCATCCGATGACGGCAGAGATGGCGTTGCGCATCGGGGCCGCTGTAGGGCGGTATTTCCGACGCGACGCGACAGGGGTGCACCGGGTTGTCATCGGCAAGGATACGCGTTTGTCCGGCTATATGCTGGAAAACGCGCTGACGGCCGGTTTGACATCCACTGGAATGAACGTGCTGCTGCTGGGGCCCGTTCCGACGCCCGCCGTTGGCCTTATGACGCGGTCCATGAGGGCTGATCTGGGCGTCATGATCTCGGCCAGCCACAACCCTGCCGAAGACAACGGAATCAAGTTCTTTGGGCCGGACGGCTATAAACTGTCCGATCAGGCCGAGGTCGAGATCGAAAGGCTGATCGACGAAGGCGTCAGACCCGCCCAGGCGCAGAATATCGGCCGGGCGCGCCGGGTTGATGACGCACGGTTTCGCTATGGCGAACGTGTGAAGTCGTCGTTGCCGCGGAACGTCAGTCTGGATGGTTTGAAGGTGGTGATCGATTGTGCGAACGGCGCAGCCCACCGCACCGCGCCAGAAGTTCTGTGGGAGCTGGGCGCAGAAGTGATCCCCGTGGGAATCGCGCCCAACGGTAAGAATATCAATCTCAACTGCGGATCGACCAAGCCGCAACTGGCCGCAGAAACCGTTGTCGCGCATGGCGCCGACGTGGGCATTTGTCTGGACGGCGACGCGGACAGGGTGGTTGTGGTCGACGAAACCGGCCAGGTGGCTGACGGCGATCAGCTTATGGCTTTGCTGGCGACGGCATGGAAGAAATCGGGCCAGTTGAAAGGCGACGCCCTGGTCGCGACCGTCATGTCCAACCTGGGCTTGGAACGCCATCTGACAGCGCAGGGTTTGCGTCTGGAGCGAACGGCCGTCGGTGATCGCTACGTGGTCGAACGGATGCGTGAAGGTGGGTTCAACCTTGGTGGGGAACAGTCCGGCCATATCGTGATGAGCGATTATGCCACAACCGGTGATGGGTTGATGGCTGGGCTGCATTTCCTGGCGGAAATGGTTTTGTCGGGGCGCAAGGCATCTGATCTGTCCAAGCAGTTCGAAACCGTTCCGCAGTTGCTGAAGAATGTGCGCTATTCCAGCGATCAAACACCGTTGGAGGTTCAAAGTGTTCAGGCGGCCATCGCCGATGCCGAGGCGCGGCTGAACGGGCAGGGCCGTTTGTTGATCCGCAAATCCGGGACCGAGCCTCTGATCCGCGTGATGGCTGAATGCGAAGACGATGGGTTGCTGACCCAAGTTGTCGACAGCATCGTGGCAGAGGTCGAAGCCGCCACAAGCTAGTGCCCGAACAATACCTTTCGCAGGCTGAACCACTGGCTGATGGCCATGCCGGTCAGGATCAGCGCCAAAGCGATGTAAAAGCGCAGGGGCAGGGCCTCGGACAGGATCCATGCGCCGAACACCATCGACCAGATCGGCACCTGGTAATTCACCAATGTCAGGAAAACCGACCCGGCGCTGCGGGTGATCGAAACGCGCAAAAGGGTGGCAAACGCGGTTGGCAGCAATCCCAGAACGATCAGGGCGATTGTCGGGCGTGGGCCTTGCCAGGTCGGCAGCCCCTCGGTGACCAGCACTATGGGCAGAAGAAGCACGGCCCCGACAACCAGCGTCAGAGCAGCCAGTACCAAAGGGTCAACCGGCGGACAGCGTCGCGTCAGCACGGATGAACTTGCATAACACAACGCTGCCGTGATGCAGGCCAGTTGTGCGACGGGTTCTGCCCCCTGGCCCAATTGTGCAAGGCCGGGTCCGATCAAAACCAGGGCCCCGGAAAAGCCAAGGCACACCCCCATAAATCGGCGCAGGTTCAGTGGTTCATCCGAGAAGAAATGCGCAAGCGGCAGCACCATCAGCGGGATAGCAGCCATGGACAGCCCCGCAAAGGCAGATGGCACAAATTGCTGCCCCCAGCTCAGCAACATGAATGGCACGGCAGTGGACAGCACGCCAATAAGGACAATCGAAACACTCAGCGCCGGCGTCAGAACCGGCAGCTTGCGACCGGTCGCCCTCATCATCAGCAACAGGGTAACAGCGCCCAGCGTGGTTCGTGAGGTGGCAACGGTGATTGGGCCATACCCTTCAAGCGCCATGGCAACGACCATGAAGGTCGCGCCCCAGATCAGGCCCAGCGTGAAGACGCCGCTCCAGTCCTGTCTTGTCGGCTGTTGAACCATTGATTGTCCTGTCGGAACGCGCGGGTGCGCCAAAAAATTTAACCTGACCGGCTGTTTATGTGCCTTGCCGGACCTTTGTTCAAACGAAAAAGGCGGCCACGCGGGCCGCCCTGTGAAAGGCTTCCGCCCTACTTAGTTCTTTTCTTTGTCAACCATCTTCCCGGCCGAAATCCACGGCATCATGCCGCGCAGCTTGGCGCCGGTTTCTTCGATCATATGCTCGTCATTGGCACGGCGCGCCGCTTTGATGGTCGGCTGGCCAACGGCGTTTTCCAGCATGAAGTCACGAACGAATTTACCCTGCTGGATGTCGTCCAGAACCGCTTTCATGCGCGCTTTGGTTTCGTCGTATTTCAGGATACGCGGCCCGGTGACGTACTGGCCGTATTCGGCGGTGTTCGAGATCGAATAATCCATGTTGGCGATGCCGCCTTCATAGATCAGGTCAACGATCAGCTTCACTTCGTGCAGGCACTCGAAATACGCCATTTCAGGGGCGTAACCGGCTTCGACCAGAGTTTCAAAGCCGCAGCGGATCAGTTCGACCAGACCACCGCACAGAACGGCCTGTTCGCCGAACAGGTCGGTTTCACATTCTTCACGGAAGTTGGTTTCGATGATGCCCGAGCGCCCGCCACCGATGGCCGAGCAGTAGGACAGGCCGATTTCCAGTGCCTTGCCGGTTGCATCGTTGTGGACAGCGACCAGGCAGGGCACGCCGCCGCCTTTGGTGTATTCGCCGCGCACGGTGTGGCCGGGGCCCTTGGGGGCCATCATGATGACGTCGACGCCTTCTTTCGGCTCGATCAGGCCGAAATGGACGTTCAGGCCGTGGGCAAAGGCGATGGCCGCGCCCGGCTTGATGTTGTCGTGGACATATTTTTTGTAGGTCTCGGCCTGAAGCTCGTCGGGCATGGTGAACATGATCACGTCACACCAGGCAGCAGCTTCGGCGATGCCCATCACTTGCAGACCTTCCGCTTCGGCTTTCTTGGCCGAGGGCGAGCCTTCGCGCAGGGCGATGACCAGGTTCTTTGCGCCTGAATCGCGCAGGTTCAGCGCGTGGGCGTGACCTTGCGAGCCATAGCCCAGGATAGCCACTTTCTTGTCTTTGATCAGGTTGATATCGCAATCGCGATCGTAATAGACGCGCATTTCGCCGGTCCTTTCTGGTTTGATTGCGGCGGTTGTATCTGCCTGTTCGCGCAATGGCGATAGGGTTGGGCTTGAGTATTTGCAAAAAAGATGAAGAATAATTCGCAATAGTTAGAGAAAGTGAAAAATTCATGCTTGATGATATTGATCGGCGCATTCTGCGCCACTTTCAAGCAGACCCGAGCCTGACAACAGCGGAACTGGCCGATCTTTGCCGGATCAGCGCGGGCGTCTGCTGGCGGCGAATCGAAAAGATGCAGACCGCAGGGATCATCGAAGGGCAGGAGGCCGTGATAGACTGGGCCGCGATGGGATATGCTGTCGAAGTTTCGCTTCGGATCACGCTCGACAAGACGCAGGCCCGAGCTTTCGACGATTTCACGCAGGCGGCGCGTGACGTGGCAGAGGTAATCGAAATCCAGACCTTTCTGGGTCGTGTCGATGTTCGTCTTTCCGTCATTGCAAGAGATATGAAGCATTATCAGCAGCTTTATCGCGACCGGATTCTGACCCTGCCTCATATTGCCGATATCGAGGCCCTTATGCACATCGCGCGGGTCAAGCGGGACGAGGTGCTGCCGGTATGATCGAACTGGATGAGATTGATCGCCGTCTTCTTCGCGCGCTGCAACAGGATGCCACGCAAAGTGCCGGAGCATTGGGGCGCCGGTTCGGGTTGTCCCAACCCGCCACGTGGCGCCGCATTCGTCGGCTGGAAGAGGCAGGAATAATCAAGGGCCGTCGGCTGCGTCTGAATGCCGAGGCGCTGGGGTTCGGTGTCACAGTCTTTCTGGGCATCAAGCTGGGGCGCAAGGGCCAAGTCAGTCTTGAAGATTTTGAGCGCGCTGTCAGTGCCGTGCCCGAGGTGCAGACAGTCGAACACGTGCTGGGGCTGTATGATTATCGACTGCGTGTCGTAGCCCGGGACTTGGCCGATTTCGAACGTGTTTTGCGGCGTCGGATCATGACTCTGCCGGGTGCAGGCGACGTCGAGGCCAACGTTCTGCTGAGCGAAGAACGTCTGCCCGGTCCCATCGGCTGAACAGAGTCAGTATTTCGTGCGGATGCAATAGCCCGGATGATGCGTCATGCGCGCAAAGGTAAGCGGCCTGTCTTCTTTCCAGGTGGTGCGCTCCATTTGAAGCATGGATGTTCCCGCCGTGGTGCCCATGAATTCTGCCAGTCGCGCATCTGCGGAAATGGCACAGAAAGCGACCTCGGCATCGGTGAAAGGTGCGGCCGTCAACAGCCATTCATGTGGCCCCTGTTCGAACAGGTCCGCGTCCTCCACGTCAGGTACGGCCTCGATGTTGATCCATCGTTCTTCCATCTGGAAGGGCCGATTATCTGCATAGTGCATACAAATTACATGTAGAACACGCGCATCCGGTGCCACGTTGATCTGCGAGGAAAGCCATCCTGGGCTGGTGACCACATTCCTTTCAACAAGCGCATAGCGATAGTTTGCATTCTGGTTTTCGACCACTTGCCGCGCCAGTGACAATTCGAGTTTGGCGTGTTTGCTGGGCTCTTTCTTGACACGTGTCCCGCTCTTGCGTTTGCGCTCGACAAAGCCCTGTTCGGCCAGTTCTCTCAAGGCTCTGTTCACAGTGGCCCGGGCGCAATTGAACTCCTCTGCCAGCTGGGTCTCCGTCGGCAAAAGCGATCCTTGTGGCCAGACACGGCTTTCAATGCGTCGTTTTACTTCGTCTCGAACGAACTGGAAGCTGATCCGCTTTTGTATCGTCACGGGTGAATCTATCCCTTCAAGTATAAAGTGTGCGCATCTGTTCAGAAGCAAGTAGAAGTGTAAAGGGGAAGTGACACTGGTTGGCGTCATTTTTCTGTTTTCAGGAAACTAAGTGAGAAAAATTAAGTGTTTGTTATGCTTTACGTTGGGTCAAGTTTTGCAGCGAAAGGGCTTTACCCGCACTGACAAAGCGGACAAGACTTCGAAAACGCTTTGGAGAGGATGCGCCATGCCAGGCTTGCTGGAAACCGTTGACCCGGACGGGCTCGAAGAATTCTCGGTCGTATTTACCGACCGCTCGCTGAACCATATGTCGCAAAAGTTTCAGCAGGTGATGCGCGACATTTCGGATATGTTGAAGGGCGTGTACAACGCGGATGGCGTTGCCGTTATTCCCGGTGGTGGAACCTATGCCATGGAAGCGGTCGCCCGACAGTTTGCGCGCGGCGCAGATGTGCTTGTGGTTCGCAATGGTTGGTTTTCGTACCGGTGGAGCCAGATCATTGAAAGCGGTTCTCTGACAAACTCGACCACGGTCATGAAGGCGCGCGAGACTGGCAATTCCAGCCCATCGCCTTTCGCGCCTGCTCCACTCGAAGAGGTCGTCGCCGCGATTCGCGAACAAAAGCCCGGTGTTGTTTTTGCTCCGCATGTCGAAACGTCGGCGGGGGTCATTCTGCCGGATGATTATGTGACCGCGCTGGCAAGCGCGGCGCATGAGGTGGGTGCGCTGATGGTGTTGGATTGCATTGCGTCGGGTTGCGCCTGGGTGGACATGAAAGCCACCGGTGTCGATGTTCTGATCTCGGCGCCGCAGAAAGGGTGGAGCGCCTCGCCATGTGCCGGTCTGGTCATGTTGTCTGAACGCGGAGAGGCACGTCTGGAGCAGACCAGTTCCGACAGTTTCGCCCTTGATCTGAAGAAATGGCGGCAGATCATGCAAGCCTATGAAAACGGCGGCCACGCCTACCACGCCACGATGCCGACCGATGCGTTGCTGGCCTTCCGCGACACCATGGCAGAGACTCGTGAATACGGGTTCGAAAAGTTGCGTGCGGCGCAATGGGCGCTGGGTGACGGTGTGCGGTCGATGCTGAAGGACAAGGGTGTTGTTTCGGTTGCGGCCGACGGTTTCGGCGCGCCCGGAGTTGTGGTCAGCTATACCTCGGATCCCGAAATCCAGAACGGCAAGAAATTTGCGGCACTTGGTATGCAGATTGCCGCAGGTGTTCCGTTGCAATGTGATGAGCCCGAAGGGTTCAGCACGTTTCGGTTGGGTCTGTTCGGGCTCGACAAGCTGTACGACGTGGACGGCACCATCGCGCGTTTGAAACGGGTGCTGGATCAGGTTCTTTAAGCGGACCGGGCCTTAGCGAACGCCAAGGCCCATCTGCATCAAAGTCTTGCGCACGCGGGGCAGGGAATAGAGCGCGCTCAGCCCCATCGCCCGTGCATCCCGCAGCGGCCGCGTCTCGATCATCGAGGCGCGGTTCAGCAGATCAATGCCTTTGACGCGCATCTCGATCTCGGTGTGACGGGCCTTGTGATAGGCGCCCAGCATCTGTTCGTCTCCCAGACCTTCGGGCCGGGCCTGTGCCAAATCCAGCAGGCAACGCAGGTCGCCCAGAGACATGTTCAATCCTTGTGCCCCGATGGGAGGCACCACATGCGCCGCCTCGGCCATCAGCGCAATGCGTTCACCCGCCAACCGTTCCGCCGATTGGCTGATGATCGGCCAGATCGTTCTGCGGGATGCCAATTTCAGCGGGCCGAACAAACCGCAGGACCGAGAGGTCATGGCGGCCTCGAATGCCTCGGGTTCCAGGTTCAGAAGTTCAACGGCCTTCGGGCCGCGCTCCATCCAGACGATAGCGGACGAGGGCTGCCCGTTCCAGTCCGGCAGAGGCACCAGCGTGAACGGCCCCCCGGATCTGTGAATCTCAGTCGAGACATTCTCGTGTGGAATGGGGTGCGTCACCGCAAATGCCAACGCTTTTTGTCCATATCGAGTTGTGTGTACCTCGATGCCGGCCGCTTCGCGCATTGGCGAATTGCGACCATCGGCAGCAATCACAAGTCTGCACCGAACGCGGCGGCCATCGCTCAGGCCCACGCGGGCCTCGGCGGTTCGGGTGAACAGGCTGGTGGTCGCGGTGCCGGGGCGGAAATCGACATTCGGCAACTCGGCCAGTCGTGCCACCATTTCACGGCGCAACAGCCAGTTGGGCAGGTTCCAGCCGAAAGGTTGTTCGGAGATGTCGGCCGCGTTGAAGTCGCGAACGACGCGTGGCTCGGGCAAGTCGCCCCCGGCGTCAACGATCCGCATGACTTGCAACGGGGCTGCCTGTGCATCCAGTCTTGCCCACAGACCGCATTGTTCCAGCAGGCCGCGCGCAGGCTGCAAGAAAGCCGTTGTACGCAGGTCCGACCCGTCCACGTCCCGCTCGGTGATCGGAGGGCTCGGATCAACGCAGATCACTTCAAAACCTGCTGTTCCGAATACCGCCGCAGCGGTCAGACCGGCGATCCCGCCACCGGAAATCAGGATGTCACAGCTGTCGGACATGGCGCCTCTCATCATTCTGGGCAGAACCTAGTTCGGATCTGCCCCAAGTGCCAAGTGACATCCTGTCCCGTATTTCAGCCCCGTGAAATCAGGATGAGGATCAGAAACATCAGCGGCACCATCATAAGGGCAGGGATGTAGAGACCGGGAAGGCCGAACAACATGATGGAGCAGCCCCACATGCTGAAAATCGCAGCGGCGGTGTAATACAAGTCTTCTGCCTTGGCGTTGACCGCGTCGCGCGCCAGCCATCCAAAGACGGGAATTGCAAAGAAAAGGCGCTGCCAAATCGGTAGGCGCAGCGGCATGTCAATCGCGCTCATCGGGGTCTCCATCTGTTCGTCGCTGCCGCGCATATAGGGGTGTGGAAGCGCGTGCAGAACGTGCAGATCGTCGCAGTGTGACAGCCTATCGCAGGCGCGACAGAAACGCGGTCAGATCGTCCGTGTGATGGTGGATGTGATCGGCTTCATGCGGGTCCGGAGAAACATGAACCGTGCGCATTCCCATCTGGTGCGGGGCCGCGAGATTGCGTGGTTCATCTTCGAACATGGCCGCCGTTTCTGTCTGAAGGCCGTCCTGTTCAAAAATCGCTTCGAACGCAGCTTTTTCGGGCTTTGGTCGGTACCCTGCATGTTCAACACCGTATATCGCGTCGAACAGGCCTGTCAGGCCGCGTGCCTCGAGGACCCGTTCCGCGTAGGGCGCGCTGCCGTTGGTGTAGACGATCCGCCGGCCGGGAAGAGCGCGGATGTGATCGGCCAGTTCCGCATCCGGGTCCATGTGGCTCATGTCAACCTGATGTACCGCGTGCAGGTAGGGGGCGGGGTCCAGATCATGTTCGGCCATCAACCCGGCCAGCGTGGTCCCGTATTCCCGCCAGTAATGAGCGCGCAGCCGGTCGGCCTCGGCCCGGTCAACACCGATGGCTTGCACCACATAATCCGTCATCAGAACTTCTATCTGATCGAACAGCCGCATATGCGGTGGGTATAGGGTGTTGTCCAGATCGAACACCCATTGTGTGACATGACTAAACGAAGGTTTGACCATGGCTTGGGTTTAGGGCGCAGTCGGTCGGTTTTCAATGCTGTACTTGATCGCCGCCCCCTGTCACGGCTAGACATGTCCGAACGAGGAGACAAACGATCCCATGAGCCAGACCCGATCCCCGACCAAGGACGCCTACAGCCTTATCCTGGAAGCCATCGATGTGGGTGTCTACAAACCCGGTGATCGGTTGGTGGAAAGCGAACTGGCAGAGCGTTTCGGAGTGTCACGCACCCCGATCCGCGAAGCGTTGCAACGGTTGGAAACCCAGTCTTTGCTGGAACGGGACGGGCGGTCGTTGATCGTCGCATCCCTGGATCACAACCAGATGGCCGAGCTTTACATCGTGCGCCGGGAACTTGAAGGGCTGGCTGCGCGCCTTGCCGCAAAGCACGCCACTGAGGAAGAAATCAAGGTTCTTCAGGACATGGTTGTCGAAGACGACAAGTTGATCGATGACCCAACGGCTTTGTCGCGCGCCAACCGGCGGTTTCACGAACAGATTCATCTGGCATCACACAATCGCTATCTGGTTCAGCAGCTTGATCTGGTTCACCGGACCATGGCTTTGATGGCGACTACTTCGCTGGCTGTTCAGGGGCGTGGCGAGATTGCGCAAAGTGAGCATAAGGGAATCGTCGAGGCCATCGCGGCCCGAGACGAAGAAGCCGCAGGGCAGGCGTTAAAGGAGCATATTTCAATCGCCTTCATGACACGTCTGAAACAGGATGCCAGTCGACGCGACAAGTGAACGTCAGGCCAGTGGAACGTCTTCGCTGGCCTGCCCGTGTTGGGTTTTGTCCCAAAAAAACGGATTTGTCGCCAGTTCCCACAGGGCTTTGTAACCGGCGACCACCCCCAGCGGGAAATACAGACACATCGTCGGGACCCACGGCAGCAAAAACCGACGTTCACGCGCGGATACAGCGATGATCCCGACGCATGTGTTCAGGGCCTCGGTTGCCAGAAACAGCCAGATCAGCGCCATTGTGATCTGCTGCGGCAGGATCTGCTCCATCGGATTGGGCATGCCCAGGGCGTACAACCAGAAAATCCATAGAACAGGGGCCAGCAGGAACTGACCCAGAGTGCCCAGAAAGAATGCCTGTAGGCCGATAAACTGGGCCGCACCCAAATCTGCATACAGTTTCCGCGGGTCCCGCATGTGCACAAGATAGGTGACCATGAACCCCTTGAGCCAGCGTGAGCGTTGCTTCACCCACGGCCAGGCACGGAAATTCGCCTCTTCGAAGGTGGCGGTGTCCACCATCTCGGTCCGGTAACCCGCCCGGCAAAGCCGCACGCCCAAATCGGCATCTTCGGTGACATTGTGGGCGTCCCAACCGCCCAGTTCCAACAGCTTTTCGCGGCGGAAAAAGAACGTCGTTCCCCCAAGCGGGACGACCAGCCCCATACGTGCGATGCCCGGTAGGATCACGCGAAACCAGCCGTTGTATTCGATGGTGAAACAGCGTGACCGCCAGTTCGTGCGAGGGTTGTAGTAGTCCAAAACACCTTGCAGGCAAACCACCTCGGGCGAAGCTTGGGTGAAATGCGCAACCACTCGTTCAATCTGATCTGGCTGTGGTGCGTCTTCGGCATCCCAAACGCCAACAATGTCACCACGGCAAAAATCCAGCGCGTAATTCATGGCGCGCGGTTTGGTGGTCAACCCGTTCAGTTCCGGGACTTCAACAACACGCATCCAACTGGGCAGAGCCACTCGCGCAAGGGCGTCGCGCGTCACGTCATCGGTCGCCTCGAGCACGAGAATGACGTCCAGCAGCGCTTTGGGATAGGTCAGCCTTTGAAGCCGTTGCACCAGAGCACTCGCGATTTCTCGCTCCTTGTACAACGGCACCATGATGGACACGCAGGGGTGACGCAGCGCGATCGCCGCCTCTGTTGGCTGGGTCGGCTTTTTCATGCGGTCGCTGAGACAGGCCAGGGCGCCCATTATCCGAAAGGCTGCAAAAAGAACCAAACTACCTACGGCCGCGCCCAACAAAACCATCAATCCAAACGAAGGGAACAGGGCGAAAAGACACAGCACACCCAGCGTTGTTGCTGATGATACGAGCCGGGACCCGGCGGTCCAGTTGCGGCAGCTTTGTGCCGCGTTCACACGGGTTTCGGCCGCTTTTGCGAGCGTCCGCGCGAAGTGCTGTGCAATGACCCTGTCGATCTGATGAGAATCCGCAAGAACCGGCAGGATGGCACAGTCGCAATCCTGCATCTCGGCTGCCACGGTTGCAAAACGATCGGGCCGGGCAGTGGCGACCAAAACCAGAGGGCCGATGCGCATCCAAGGAATGACATTGTTCTCAAGCCAGAAATCTACCGGCTTCAGGTTACACAATCCGGGCATCGGTGGAATTTGTTCGAGGTCCGCGATCTGCCACCCGAACTGCGTCGACAGGGCCTTCAGAACGTCCTGCCTGGTGGCATACCCCTCGCCAACCAGAATCTCGCCAAGCGGCGCTTTCTGCCTGGTCTGCAAGCTCAACGCATGGTCCAGTTGCGAGCGCGTGATAACCTCGGTTTCCAGCAGGCAAGCGCCCAGCGGTTTGCGAAAACCGGGCGCAGGAATCGGGGTGGCGGTTGTAAAATTCTGAAGGTTAAGTTCAACCATAAAGAAACCCTGGCACAGTTACCTGCGCTCAGGGTTGATCAAACAAGGTTAATGTGCCGTTAACTCTGGTAACTTAAGGGTTTATGCCTGCTCTTTTTTCTTTTCCATCGCATCGGTGAAACGTTCGAACAGGTAAAAACTGTCCTGGGGTCCGGGCGACGCTTCGGGGTGGTATTGTACCGAGTATACAGGTCTGTCAGTCATGCGGATCCCGCAGTTCGAGCCGTCAAACAGTGATCTGTGGGTCTCGACCACGCCCTCCGGTAAAGACTGTGCGTCCACGGCGAAACCGTGATTCATCGACGTGATTTCGACCTTGCCGGTTTCCAGATCCTTGACCGGGTGGTTCGCGCCGTGGTGGCCGTGGTTCATCTTGACTGTCTGACCGCCCAACGCCAGCGCCAGCATCTGGTGGCCAAGGCAGATACCAAAGACGGGCAGATCGGTTGTATCCAGAATTTCCTTGATCATCGGCACAGCATAGGCACCCGTTGCGGCCGGGTCGCCGGGGCCGTTCGACAGGAAAACGCCATCCGGCTGATGGGCCAGCACTTCGGCAGCCGTCGCCGTCGCTGGCAAAACGGTTACATCACATCCAGCCGAGGCGAGACAGCGCAGAATGTTGCGCTTTGCTCCATAATCGACAGCCACGACTTTGTGGGCGGGGGCCTCTTGCCGCTTGTATCCTTCCGGCCAGGCCCAGCGCATTTCATCCCAGCGGTAGCTTTGGGCACAGGTGACTTCCTTGGCCAAGTCCATACCTTCCAGCCCGGCAAAGCCGCGGGCCGCAGCAACCAGTGCTTCGATGTCGAAATTGCCCTCGGGATCATGAGCCAGCGCCACATGCGGCGCGCCCTGCTGGCGGATGGCGCGGGTCAGACGGCGGGTATCAACGCCGCCGATGGCGATGCGTCCACGGCGGGCAAGCCAGCCCTTGAGTTCTTCGGCCGAGCGCCAGTTTGACGGCTCGGTCGGATCCCATTTGACGACCATTCCAGCGGCGACCGGATCACCGGTTTCGTCATCTTCCGGGTTCACGCCGACATTGCCGATATGGGGGAAGGTAAAGGTGACGATCTGCCCGGCATAGGATGGATCGGTCATGATTTCCTGATATCCGGACATCGCTGTGTTGAAGCAGAGCTCAGCCACGGTCTGTCCGGTTGCTCCGAAACCGATGCCGTAAAACAGCGTTCCGTCGGCCAAAGCCAGACATGCGGTGGGCTTGGACGGGGCGTTCTGGGCCATGGCGCGACTCTCCTGCAAGGTAAACCGGCGCATACCTAAGGGGGTTAAGCGCTTGGGTCAAGTCTGTTCAATTTTTGGGCTATTGTTATTTTTCAAAGGGTTAAGCTTGGTCGCCCCCGGTTGTAACACGCTTTTTGTTTAGATATGTTCGGGGTTCCGTTGTCATGGGGATGGACAAGCCAAATGGACATGCGATCACGGGTGAATGCCGCCCTGAAGCAAGCAATGAAAGACAAAGCAGCTGAGCGTCTGTCGACACTGCGGTTGATCAACGCGGCCATCAAGGACCGCGACATCGCCGCGCGCGCCTCGGACAATGAAGAGGTCAAGGGCTGCGGTGATGCAGAGGTGCTTGAAATACTTGGTAAAATGACCAAGCAACGTAAGGAAAGTGCGCGCGCCTATGAAGAGGGCGGACGCCTGGACCTGGCCGAGCGCGAGATGCAGGAAGTCGCCGTCATCGAAGAGTTTCTGCCCAAGCAGCTGGATGATGATGAAGTGTCAAAGGCGATTCATGCCGCGATTACTTCAACCGGTGCCGGTTCCATTCGGGACATGGGCAAGGTCATGGGCGAGCTGAAGACCCGCTATACCGGACAGATGGACTTCGGCAAGGTCGGACCCATGGTCAAGGACCAACTCTGCGCCGCATCAAACGGCGACTGCTGAGACACCTACTGCGCGACAGGATCGCGCAGTTTTCTGGCCAGGTCGTCGTAGAGCGTGATACGCTCGTCTTCCGACAAAAACGCCCCGATTTCGACCTCACGCCCGTCTCCGACGAGCGTGACGTAGTGTGGCACCGGACCACCTTTTTCGTACATCTCAGGTCGTGCCCAATAGCGATTGCACGACCATTCCTGTTGGTCCTTGCCCGGGGTGTGATGCACCAGGCGGGCTTGTGAACCGGACAAGGTGAAAACCTCAAACGCACTGCGCGCGCGATAGTTCGCCTGAATCCCCAGCCAAAGCCCAAGCACCGTCAACAGCAGAAACGGTAGCAGGCCCCACAACACGACCGACCCAAGCACGGCCAACAATGGGATCAAGCCGAACAGAAATACAGACAGGATGGCAATCATCGCCCCACGTCGCGGCAGAGAGTTATGCGGCCAGAGGCGCAGTTCCTGTTCGGTTTCGGATGTCTGATTCCACTTGTACGGCATACCGGAAACATATCGCAGTGACGCCTCATGTCGACGGATTTTGATCAGACCACGTGGCCCACACGCGCCCAGGACAAGGCGTCATCCAAACGGTCGTCGCCCCAGAACACCTCTTGCCTCACCACGAAGCTGGGGGCGCCGAAAACACCCAGTTTCACGGCGACGTCTGTTTCAGCTTCCAGCGCGGTGACGATATCCGGGCTGCGCGCGCGGGCCAGTGTCAGACGAGGGTCCTGCTGGCACCGTAGCAAAGCTTCGGACAGGGCGCTTTCGCTGCCCGCCTCGACGCCATCCTCGAACCAGATGCGGTATAGGTTCTGGGTAAATGACTTGCCCCACCCATCCGTCATGCCAAGCAAAGCGACCTGATTGGCCAGGGCAAGATCGGAAATCGGATAGGGTGCGGGCAGGCTGGCGTGGATGTGATACTTGGCACAGCGCCGTTCGATATCACGCCACATATATGCGGATTTTTCGGGTTTTCCGGCGAACGGGATATTCTGCTGGGCTGACATGACCGTGCGCACATTAAAGGGCCGCCAGTTAACGGTGGCGTCATGTTCAGCGCACCAGTCGTCCAGACGCATCACGGTAAGGAAGCTGTAAGTGCTGCCGATTGAATACCAAAAGTCGATTTCCGGCATTGCCGATCCTCCGACTGTTCTGTGCGGGTATCATAGCGGATTTTGGTACACTTGGCGAACCGGCAGAGGTGGAAACGAAAAAACCCCGCCACGTGGGCGGGGTTTCCTTGGATCAGATCGGGATCAGTGCGCGTGGCCTTTGTCCCAGTCTTCCTGCTTGGGCAGCTGCTCGAACGTGTGTTCGGGCGGCGGCGTCGGCAGGGTCCATTCCAGCGTATCCGCGTATTCGTTCCACGGGTTCGGACGTGTCTCTTTCGCGCCACGGAACAGGGCGTAGAACACGATACCGAAGAACAGCAGGAATGAGGCGAACGAGATAAATGCGCCGATCGACGAAACGAAGTTCCACTGGGCGAATGCCTCGGGGTAGTCGATGTAGCGGCGCGGCATGCCCTGACGGCCCAGGAAGTGCTGCGGGAAGAAGGTCAGGTTGGCGCCGATGAAGAACAGCCAGAAGTGAACCTTGCCCCAGAACTCAGAGTACTGACGGCCCGTCATCTTGCTGAAGTAGAAGTACACCCCAGCAAAGATCGCGAAGACAGCACCCAGCGACATCACGTAGTGGAAGTGTGCCACAACATAGTAAGTGTCATGATAGGCACGGTCGACACCGGCCTGCGACAGAACCACACCGGTCACACCGCCGACGGTGAACAGGAACAGGAAGCCGAAGGCGAATAGCATCGGTGTCTTGAACTCGATCGAGCCGCCCCACATGGTGGCGATCCACGAGAACACCTTGACCCCCGTCGGAACCGCGATGACCATCGTGGCCAGCATGAAATAGGCCTGCTGACGCAGCGACATGCCGACGGTGTACATGTGGTGCGCCCACACGACAAAGCCCAGCACGCCGATTGCGATGATCGCCCATACCATCGGCAGATAGCCGAAGATCGGCTTGCGCGAGAAGGTGGCGATCACGTGGCTGATGATGCCGAAACCGGGCAGGATCACGATGTAAACTTCCGGGTGACCAAAGAACCACAGGATGTGCTGATACAGGATCGGGTCACCGCCACCGGCCGGATCAAAGAAGGTGAAGCCAAAGTTGCGGTCCATCAGCAGCATGGTGATCGCGCCTGCCAGAACCGGCAGCGACAGCAGAATCAGCCATGAGGTGACGAAGATCGACCAGCTGAACAGCGGTACCTTGAACAGGGTCATGCCCGGGGCACGCATGTTCAGGAAGGTGGTGATCATGTTGATCGCGCCGAGGATCGAGGAGGCGCCCGATACGTGCACGGCGAAAATCGCCAGGTCCATGGACATACCGCCTTCGGTCGTCGACAGCGGCGGATACAGAACCCAGCCCACACCCGAGCCGAGCTGATCGTTACCACCCGGGCTGAGCAGCGAGGCAACACCCAGCGAGGTGCCGGCGACATACAGCCAGAAGGACAGGTTGTTCATCCGCGGGAACGCCATGTCCGGCGCACCGATCTGCAACGGCATGAAATAGTTGCCAAATCCGCCGAACAGGGCAGGGATGACAACGAAGAACATCATCAGAACACCGTGATAGGTGATCATCACGTTCCACAAGTGTCCGTTGGGGGTACATGGGTCGGCCATGAAGCCTTCCAGGCACATGTACTGAACGCCCGGGTGCATCAGCTCGAGCCGCATGTAAACGGTCATCGCCACCGAGATCAGACCGGCAAGGGCCGAAACGACCAGGTACAGAATCCCGATGTCCTTGTGGTTGGTCGACATGAACCAGCGCTGGAAAAAGCTGCGCTGATCTTCATGGTCGTGACCGTGAATGGCTGCGTCTGCCATTATAGGTGCCTCCTGTTGCAACTGCACCGCGCAGTCGGACCTCTCCAACGCGCGGGATTCCTGCTGGTTTTAGAATGTGAAGAGGGCACCTTCAATGGCCGAGTTTGATCTGGATCAAGATTAATTGTCGCGGGCACGCGGGTGCTGCACGGTTTTCCGGCCTTTAACGTTGGGTATCTGGGCATGGCGGATAAGAATTCAAGCCCGGACTGTCGATGCGGCATGGGCGTGGGCAGAGTTCCGCCTTGACCGTTGCCCGCGTGCGTCTCAGAACTGTGCCAACACCCGCAATCCAGAGGTTTGAGATGGCTGATTACGACCCCGACAATATCTTTGCCAAAATCCTGCGCGAAGAAATCCCGTGCATGCGCGTGTACGAGGATGATGAAACGCTGGCTTTCATGGATATCATGCCGCGCGTGGACGGGCATCTTTTGGTGATCCCCAAAACACCATGCCGCAACGTACTGGATGCCACGCCCGAGCAACTGACGGCGGTTATAAAAACGGTGCAGAAGATGGCCCGGGCGGTCAAGTCTGCATTCGACGCGGACGGGGTGACTATTCAGCAATTCAACGAGGCGGCAGGCGGGCAGGAAGTCTTCCACCTGCATTTCCACGTCCTGCCGCGCCACGAAGGGGTTTCCATGCGCCCGCCGGGCAAGATGGGGGATTTCGAGCTTATCGGTGAACACGCGAAAAAGATCAGCGCCGCTCTCGTCTGATCATTCGGCGCCATGGGGCCCCATGCATTCGCCATGATCCTGAAACGCGTGCAGCACGGCACAGACATGATCGTGCTGCCCGTCGCAGGCCGCTGAAATTCGGGTCAGTTCAGCCTGGAGGTTTTGCAGACGGGCGATCCGGTCCCGGAGATCGGCCAGTTGTTTTTGGGCAATTTCGTGCGCCCGGTTAAGGTCGCTGCCAGACGCGCCTTCTAGGGACAGCAAGCCCACGACGTCGGCCAGTGGCAATCCCAGATCACGGCAATGGCGAATGAAGATCAGCCGTTTCGACGCGGTATCGTCATACCGGCGTTGATTGCCCGGCGTTCGCTCTGGCTTGGGCAACAGGCCTTTGTCTTCATAGAACCGGATTGTCGGAATTTTCACTCCGGTTCGGCGCGATAAGTCCCCGATCGAATACATTTTTCGGTTTTGACCCCTTGAACCTCTAGTGGCTAGAGGAATTACATGCTCTGGGAAGCCGTAACAAGGGACATGAAACGATATGGCACACCAGCATTCCCACACCGGGCATGGTCACCAACACAACCACATTGATCCAGACGCTGGCGATGCGCGCGTCGCCTGGGCGATTGCGGTGAACATGTTCCTGACATTGGCTCAGGTCATCGGGGGCATCATTTCGGGTTCTCTGGCGTTGATTGCCGATGCGCTGCACAATTTTTCGGATGCTGTTGCGTTGATCATCGCGTTTTTTGCCCGCAAGATTGCACGGCGTCCGGCCGATCCACGGATGAGCTTTGGCTATGGCCGGGCCGAAGTCGTTGCGGCCTTGGTCAATTACACCACGTTGATCGTGTTGTCGGTCTATCTGTTCTACGAAGGCGTCATGCGGTTTTTTGAACCCGAGCCGATCAACGGATGGCTTGTGGTCTGGGTCGCCGCGCTGGCATTGGTGGTCGATCTCATAACCGCTGCTCTGACGTATACTATGGCCAAGGACAGCATGAATATCCGGGCCGCATTCATCCATAATGTTGCGGACGCCTTGGGATCAATCGCCGTGATCGTAGCGGGCACCGCAGTGATCCTGTTCGGCTGGACATGGGTGGACCCGGCGGTGACGATCCTGATCTCGGTCTACATCATGTGGCATGTCAAAGAAGAGATAGGCGAGACGGTCCGCGTTCTGATGCTGGGCGCTCCGCCCGACCTAGAGCCAGAGCAGGTTGCCGCGGCGATCGAAGAAACGGATGGGGTGGCCGAAGTGCATCACGTGCATTTGTGGAGCATGCAGGAACGGCAGCCCGCGCTGACGGCGCATCTGGTCATCGATGCGAACGCGTGGGCAGATGCCGAAATGGTACGGGACAGTGTCAGGCAGACGCTGCAAGTTCGTTTCGGGGTGGGGCATGCGACGCTCGAACTGGAACAGGCCGACCGCGCCTGCGTCGGTTCGTCCCGATTTGGCCATCAGGAAGAATAGCAGTGTCTGAAAGAGAATTGCCGTTCCGATTTGGGGTCGGAACGGCAGACTCGTAACCAAACACTTCTCGGATTTCGAGGGCGAGCCCTGGATCACCGGTTAACATACCACTCACTCTTGATTGGCAGTTCCATATTACTCGTTAACAGGGTCTTTGTATCTACCTGAGTTAATAAATGCTTAAAGACTTCCATAAATCCATCGAATTCAGGGTTAATTGCCTTACGCATGGGAAACAGAGCCAGCCGGCCACAGGGATTGTTGTTTGCAACAGAGGCGCGCAGCGATTCGCTGCGCAGTGATCGACAGATGGATTCAGGGCGCCACAGGGCCAAAAACGTCTGCGAATGTCTTTTTCAGCGCGGCATCAAGGTCTGCCATCGTTACCGGCAAGCCCAGATCGACCAATGAGGTCACGCCGTATTCGCTGATCCCGCAAGGGACGATGCCGGAAAAATGTTCCAGATCCGGTTCGACATTCACCGAGATTCCGTGAAAACTGACCCATTTGCGCAGGCGCAGTCCAATGGCGGCGATCTTGTCTTCTGCCGGTTTGCCGGTCACTGTCAACGGCTTGTCATCACGCCGAACCCAAACCCCTACGCGCCCATCACGGATCTCGCCTTGCACGTTGAATTCTGCCAGCGCCGAGATCACCCAGGTCTCCAGCTGTTTCACAAACTGACGCACGTCGCGACCACGTTTGTTCAAGTCCAGCATGACATAGGCCACACGTTGACCGGGCCCGTGATAGGTGTATTCGCCGCCGCGTTTGCTTGCGTAAACCGGAAAACGATCGGGGTCGGTCAGATCCTCGATCTTGGCCGAAGTGCCGGCCGTATACAGCGGCGGGTGTTCCAGCAGCCAGACACATTCTTCGGCTTCGCCATTTGCGATTGCGGCGACGCGCGCCTCCATAAAGGCAACGGCGTCGTCATAGCTGGTCAGACCATCGGTGATTTTCCATTCCATGCCGGTCTCATATCCGTCTGAATCGGTCAAGAAAAGGGGTCAGGCGGCCTCGGACAGGCAACGTTGCAGCACCTGGGTATAGGTTTCAGACCCCTGCGCGCCGGTCAGCAGGTATTTCCCGCCAAAAACCATGGATGGCACGCCTGAAATGCCCCGGCTGGTCCAGAACAGCTGCTTTTCACGCACCGGGGCCATGTGTTCTCCGCTTTCAAGCGCTTGTCGCGCCGTATCCGCGTCCAGCCCGATGGATCGAACAGCCTCCAGCAGAACATCCATATCGGAAACATCCCGCTGCGCTGTGAAATATGCGTCGAACAGAGCCAGTTTCAAAGGATGCTGTCGGCCGACTGATTCCGCCCAATCCAGCAACTGATGCGCCGCGAATGTGTTCACCATTCTGCTGTCATCGTCGAAGTTGAAGGCAAAGCCGAGCTTGGCCCCGATCGAGGTAAGCTTGTCCCGTGCCTGCTGACTTTGCTCGGCGGTCGAGCCGTATTTCGCCATGATATGTTCACGCAGGTTTTGGCCTTCGGGTGGCATGTCCGGGTTCAACTCGAACGGATGCCAGCGAAGCCGGGCAAGGACACCCTGTTGCTGCAACGCCATGTCAAGCTGTCGAAACCCGACAACGCACCAGGGACACACAACATCCGAGACGATATCGATCTGAACGATCGGGCGGTTATCGGGCGGTGGCATTGTGTGGCTCCTGTCAGGTCAATAGCGTGTTGTCCACTGGAGAGATATGCCCGTGGCGAAGGAATTTAAACCACTGCGTTTTTGCCTCTTCACATCGCGCGCACCAACGTCTATACGCCGCGTTACCAAGTCATTGGCAGTGCGGTCGTGGCGGAATTGGTAGACGCGCAGCGTTGAGGTCGCTGTGGGGTAACTCCCGTGGAAGTTCGAGTCTTCTCGACCGCACCAACTTTCAGAGAAAGAACAGGTAGTTGAGGGCGGGTGCGAAGATTGCATTCGGTGTGGTGCCCACTGTGCGACGTCCGAAAGGGTTGCCGAAGACAGAGGTGCCATGTGAAAGATCCGCTTTCAGAACTTGAATCAGTTCCGCATTTTGGACGTTCATCGGAATGCCGAGGTTTCTGCCCGGTAGCACCCCTAGGGTATTTTCTTGGTCGGCCATTCTGAAACACGAACAGGCCGCAGTCTCGCTGAGTGTGACATTTCAGGTGTTCAGGTGACGGGCGCAACCTGACCCGTGACCTGAACCCAAGGCCCGGTCCTCTCTAGACCTTTTGGAAATAGACGCCCACACCATCGATTTCGTTGATCGCGGGTGGCTGATAGCCCACTTCGTCAAGATAGTCATGAACGGCAGCTTTGGCTGCGGGAACCACGTGATAGTCGTCAACGATGATCCAACCACCTTTCGAGACCTTGCCGAAGAGGTGCCGCAAAGGATCTATGGTTGATTCATACATGTCGCCGTCAAGACGCAGCACTGCAATCTGCTCACTGGGCACCAGTGGCATAGTGTCCTTGAAAAAGCCCTCGATGAGCACGACATTATCGTCCAAAAGCCCGAACTTTTCAAAATTTGCCCTTACAGAATCGGCTGACACGGCCAGGGCATCGTACTTGTGGAAATCAGACCCCTTGTCGTGAGGATACAGTTCTTCATTCGGCTCGGGCAACCCCTTGAAAGAGTCACACAGAACGACACGTCTGTCATTCTGGCCATATGTAAAGAGTACCGCTTTCGCAAAGATGCTGGCACCGCCACGCCATACTCCGGTTTCGACAAAATCGCCGGGAACCTGGTTGCCGATGACGGATTCCACCATGGCGCGAACATTGGCCAATCTCTTGCTGCCCACCATAGTGAAAGCAACAGACGGCCAATCCCAGCCGTATTCACGGTTTTTGGAGTCATAATCCGGTTTGGTGTCTCCAAACAGAATTGGTGGGTCTTCATAGATCGTGCCATCCAGGGCACGGGCAACCGTGGTCAGATATTGTTCCCGAAGTTCCGCGAGCATAGATTATAACCTTGCATAGATGTCTGGCTGGTTCTGACCTCTCAGCTGTGAAGTTTCAACAAGATTCGCTGGAAATCGCCTATAGGGTTGGTCAAATGGAGGCACATTTCCTGTCAACTGCGTTTTTTTCAACTCAGACGTGCCTTAACTCTCAGCTTTGACGTCCAGAATGAAACATATCTTTTTTGACGCTACGAATTACGCGAATGTTTGCGCCAACTTCAGCATCAGTCTTGGCGAATATGGTCGGACCCAACTCATTTGTTAGGCCGTGGAACGGCTGCCTCGCGCTTTCTTTCTGCGTTTGATGTAAAGGAAGCTTGTAAACCTGTGCCTTTCAGGAGATGAAGCACACCAGCCATCAGGTAAGGGCATAGTGGTGAGCAAATTTACGGTAGTTGTCTCGACTGTGTTGCGCTCAGTTTCAGGCGGTTCGCAACAGAAGAAAATTCAACCGATAGCCTAGTCCGAGCGGAACAGATGTACCGTTGACGGCGTCAATTTTTTCGCCACGGTCGATATTGCGGAATACCACGAAATCACATCGAACGATAACGAGTTTCTGCTGGTGAAAACCCGCGAAATGATCGAGGCTGAACTGGATTGCACCTCGAAGATCGATGTTAACAATATCGTCGATATCGGAGTATGGCAGGGTGGGAGCGTGGCGCTTCTCGATCGTGTATTTCAGCCTGACAAAGTGGTTGCAGTTGAATAATCGACGCGCGAACTGCCTCACCTTGACGCCTATATCGAAAGGTACTCGCGGCAGGATAACGTGCGGCTGTACAAGGGGATAAGTCAAGCGGACATCAATCGGTTCGGAGAATTGCTGGACGCAGAGTTCGGCGACGAGAAGATTGATCTCGTCATAGATGACGCATCGCACCAGTATTCGGAAACGTTGTTGTCGTTCAACCTCGTTTTTCCGCGCATGTCGGAAGGCGGCGTCTTCGTCCTTGAAGACTGGCAATGGTCCACGATGGAAGAACATTACAATTCCGACTATTTCGAAGGGAAAAAGGCGCTGGCGAATCTGGTGCTTCAATGCGTCATGTCCTGCGCCTGCCGGCCAGATATCGTTCGCGAAGTCATCGAGAAAAATCACTCTGCAATGGTTGTTCGGGGCGAGGCTGAACTGCAAAGCGGTGCTTTTGACATTACCGAGATCGCCCGCAATCGAGGCGAGATTGTTCCCCTGATGCTATAGATCCGCAATGTTTTGGTAGGCGTGCTCTGCCGTCACGACGCCAATTGTTGTGAAGCCGGGTTTCTAAAATCAGGCTTGGTTATCCGGCGGGCAAGGCGGATGAATGGAACTTCGACAGCATAATAGATAACAGTCGCAATGGGTATCGCTACGGCTAGGGTAATAACACAGACAATTGGCACCACAATATCCGGATTGTCCGTAAGTGTTGCGGCCCATCGGGTCAGGTTTGTGTTATAGATAAGAAACGGATGCATCAGATATAGGCTGTAACTGATCTTTCCAAGAAAGCGGGTAAAAGGGTTATAGAGAAAAAAAACAGGTCGAAGCGCCTGCGATAGCGCCAGGCTTGCAAAGGCGAAGCCCCAGCCCAAAACCAGTGCGAGTGGAACCGGTTTGTTTAGCGTTTGCGCCTGATCAAGAACCGGGCCAAATAGATACATGTAAATCAACCCGGCGATCCCGGCACCGAGCGCTAGATAGCCGACGGGGCGCTCGTATGACTTAGGTGTCCAACGGTAGGCGCACCAAACGATCAGACCCAACGCAAAGTACGGGGCGTTCGTGAAAAAGCTGGTCCAATAGTAAAAATCGGGAACTTCACCCTGACTAGATAAGTTTACGAACCCCCATCCCAAGCAGGCGAGCAAAAAGAGAAGCACCGCTGACCAAATGTTCCGCCAAATCCAAAGGAAGGGGAACAGAAGATAGAAGATAGCTTCGACGCCGATTGACCAACCCGCCGGAACAAGACTGGTTTGTTCACTGGGGACAAACCCGAACAGAAATGTAATATTCCTGATGATCGTACCTGTTTCGGCCTGGACCCCAATATACAGCCAAGCAAAGAGCATCACGTAGAAGAGTGGGGCAATTCGAAAAAATCTGCGCAAGGCATAGGCCCAGCTTCGATCAAAGGACACTCCCTTTGGATAAGCTAGCGACATGGACATCGCGCTTATTATGAAAAACAGCGGCACTCCCATCGCATAGTAGTCGGCACCCCAGTTCTTGTAGTAGACGCCGAGTGGATGAATGTGCACTGCGTGTACAAACACGACCGCAGACGCAGCGATACCGCGCAGTGAATCAAGGCCATGCGCCCTTTGATCTTTAAGATTACCTGCCATGATCCACTCGAGATACCGCTTCCTTGCTGCCAAAAACCTTTGGCGACATTGAACGCCAGCTATAAATGGTTGGCGCCCGAAGGCAATCAAATTGTCGTTTTCAAGCATAAAGCCCTACGCATCGAACGCTGCCCACAGGGCTGCGATCGTCTGCGGAGTTTGGAGTTGGCAGACGTTGAACCGGCGGGCTCGTCCACTTGCAATGCATTTCCGGGGCCCGTAACAAAGCCGCAGGCAGGGATGCGCGCTATACATCTGCAAAGATGCGTTTTTTCCCGCTATCCTGAATTTGCGGGCCACGGGTACAGGTAGACGCGATGAGACTTGTCATATCCACGATGAAAGACGAGGGGCCGTTCATCCTGGAATGGATTGCATACTATCTTTCGATCGGCTTCACCCATTTTATCGTCAATTCGAACGATTGTTCCGATGGCACCGACACGATCCTTCAGCGGTGCCAGGAACTGGGGTTTCTGGCGCATATCGACAATCCCGGCCCGTGGGAATTTGGACCTCAGGCTTCAGCTTATGTAAACGCCATGGAACACCCCTGGTGCAAAGAAGCCGAATGGATATTGGTCTGCGACGTGGATGAATTTCTTGATATTCGCGTCGGCGACGGAACACTGGACGATTTGTTTCGTGCATTGCCGCATGCGGACGGATTTGCCGCAATCTGGCAGTTGTTCGGACACAACGGAATCGTCGAGTTCGAAGACAGGTTCGTTGTCGAGCAATTCACCCGTGCGGGCGAGCTTGGCGCCGTCAGCCCCCATAACTTGCGGGCGTTCAAATCGCTCTTTCGCAACAACGGATCGTATCGCACAATCAGCACGCATCGACCGCGCGGCCCGATACCCAACAAGGCGGATCGATTTGCCTGGGTCGACGGGGACGGTGATCCGTTGCCGCCGGCCATGCGAAGACGAGGGTGGGCGTATTCATCAACGGGCGCCGGGTTTGGGCGCAGGCTTTTTCGGATGAACCACTATGCGGTGAGGTCCGTGGAAAGCTATCTGATGAAGCGGTTGCGTGGGGATGTGAATACCTCGAGTTTTCATCCGAAGATGGAGGCAACAGGTCAGGCCTACTGGAAGCTGCATTGCTATAACGACATCGAAGAAACCTCGATCCTGTCCAAAGTTGCACGACTTCGGGAGGTTTATGAAAAGCTGCGATCCGATACTGTTCTGGGGCAATTGCATCATCAGGCAGTTGCATTTCACAAGGAACGCATCGCAAGCTTCAGAAAAACCGAGGTGGCGCAGGATTTTATCGCTAAGTTCAGCCGCTTTCGCAGCGGGCGCTATGTCAAGGCGCTGGAACTCGGCGTGATGGAAGATGGCGATCTGTCTTTCAACGCCGAAATGTACAAGGATCCGGACATCACATTTGCCCAGGTCGCGAAATGGACGCGGCTCGGCAAGATGTCCAAGCCCGAGAACTCCAAGCCATACAATTTTCCTTGGTTCGTTCGGCTCGATGCCCTCGAAACCTCGTTTGATTACGAAGAGGCCGCCGCGCAGCATGCGCAAATTACGGATGCCAAACAGGTTTCGGTGCCGTTCGACCCCAAGGATCCTGTCTACCTGCCTTCTGCCCCTCCGGAGGTTGAAAGAACAAAAGACCAGCGGCAGAGTTTTCTTCGATCAATCAGTGGTAAGAAGAATTGGGTGCTGATCGGACATGTTGAGATTGAAATCATCGAAGAAATACTTGATCTGGACGCTGTCGAGAAATTGACGGTCATAGGACCGTGGGGGCTGTCATGGGACGGTTTCACATGTCCGGATGCAACTCAGGATCCCGAGCTACAGGCTTTGGATCGCACGTTTTATGCATTGCTGGAATACTTCCGCGCCCCCATTCTTGCCGGACAATTGCGTGTCTACCGGGCGCTGCCCCCCTTGATGCTGAAGCTGTTTGAAGACGAAAGCGTCGGCGTCGTCATCATCCGCGGGGTGCGGGCAGAGCAGGTGATGAACCAGCTGTTGCGTCGGATCGACCGGGTTCTTGCGCCCGGGGGGAGTATCGCGTTCACATCTTATCGCCGTCACGGAGGCGGGTCGTATACGGGAATGAATGCGGCGATAAACAGTTTCCTCGGGCGTAATGCTGCACGATACCGGATAACCAGCTTGCAGCCACCGTGGCTTGGTATCGACAAGTTGCCACCGCTTGGCAAAAAGGACACATAGCTTCTGGTTCTTGAGGCTGTGGCGTGGTAGCCATGGCGCAATGAACAAAACGGGTTCTGAGTAAATGGGATACCCGTCTGCGAGTGAGGTCGAGATGTCAAACGAATCCAAGGTTATCGGTGTTGCGCCCGGCAGCCAGAAGAAACCGAAGGCTGACAAAGCGACCAAGCGCAAAAACAGCAAAGACGCAATCCGCCGCACATTCCTTTCCCGTTTGCCAAAGGGGGGCCTAGCCGTAGAAATCGGTGTCTGGCAGGGTGAGTTCTCTCCGACCATTCTGAAACTGATCGAGCCCAGTCAGCTTTTTCTGATCGATCCATGGAAGCATATCGGTGAGGAATCGCACACAACCGCGTTTGTGGGTCGGACCGAAGACGAAAAGATGGAGGCCATCTTCCAGAAGGTCGTAAAGACTTTCGAGGCCGAGATCGAAGAAGGCAAGGTTGGTATTATACGCGATTTTTCGGTACCTGCGTTGAAGCTTTTTGATGATGAAAGCATCTCGTTCGCCTATGTCGACGGAGACCATTCATACGAAGGCGTGACCGCTGATCTGGCCGCTTTGTTTCCCAAGATCAAACCCGGTGGGATCATGGCATTCGACGACTACCACCGCCGCGGCTGGTGGGGCGACGGGGTGATCCGTGCGGTCAACGAGTTTCTGGGCCAGCACCCCCGAGAGTTGCGCATCCGCGCGATTGCCGGCGCACAGATCGCCATCGAAAAGATTGTCCCGCAAGATGACAGCAAAGGTCAGAACGACTAGGCGGCGGGGATAAGTGGCAGCGATGGAAAAGCCTGAAAAAGTCCTCATCACCGCGATGAAGAACGAGGGTCCCTATATTCTGGAATGGGTGGCCCATCACAAGGTGCTGGGGTTTGACCGGATCATTGTCTACACCAATGATTGTACAGACGGCACCAACCAGATTCTGAGACGGTTGCAGGACTTGGGCCATGTGGAATTTCACAGGAACCGGGTTGGAACCGGAGGGATACACCGGTCTGCGCTGAGGCAGGCACGGCGCTTGCCGGTAGTGAAAGACGCAAAGTGGATATACGTCGGGGACGCGGATGAGTTCCTGAATATTCACGTTGGAAATAACAGGGTTGATGATCTGATCGAGGCAACGCCCGGCGTTGACGTTATTTCCATACCCTGGAAGATATTCTCGAACGGTGGTCGGCATGTTATGCGCGATACGCTGGTGACGCGGCAGTTCTTCGATTGTGAGCTGGATTTCGAACAAGGCGGGGCAGGGCGCCGGTTTGTCAAATCCCTCTTCAGGCAGGGCGATTTCTATCTTCGTTTCGGGTTGCACAACCCGCACCCCCGTCCCGAACTTCAGGCCGGCGTGTTCCGGTCCGTGCCCGGAGGGCACGCAACGGAACCTGCGCCCTTCGGCAACCATGTCTCGCCTCCGTTTGGATTTGAAGTCGCACAGATCAACCACTATGCCGTCAGATCCACGCAGGCCTATTTGGCCAAGCGCAGCCGAGGTCGGGCAAATCATTCCGCGCAGACACTTGGAACCGAATATTGGGACCGCTGGAACCGTGGCGGTGCCAAGGATGAAACAATCCTGCGGTACAAGGACGAAGTGGATGCGGTGCTGGAAGAGTTTCGCGCTGACGACAGGCTTCGACGGCTACATAGAAGAGCGTTCCGCTGGCACAAGGCCCTGATCAACGATCTGCTGAAACTGCCAGAGTATGATGAGCTGTACCAGAAACTTCTTGAAAAACCGGCCGTGGATTTTGTCGCAAAGGACCGTGGCGTAAGGGAACGCCTGTCGGCCAGCGCGCCGTCTTCGACTGACGAAAACCGGACAGAGTCCTGACAAAACAGCCCCTGGAGAAATAGACGAATGGTTGCGGATCACTCTCTTCCGACGATTGGGATGCTGTGGATGGAAGGCAGCCTGAGCTTTCTGGAGCAGATGTGCATGCTGTCATTCGTCGAATGCGGTCACAGGGTCGTTTTGTTCCACTATGGGCAAGTCGACAACGTTCCGGATGGTATCGAACTGGTGTCGGCAAATGAAATCCACGAACCCAGGCAGTTCATCGTGAACAACCAGTTCAAGACGCCGGTGCCCCAATCCGATATCTTCAGATTGCACCTGATGAAGAAAACGGATTTTCTGTGGTGCGACACGGATGTTTTGGCGCTTGCCCCGATCCCAAGGGCCGATCATGTTTTTGGGTATTTCAACCGCGATACCATCTGCAATGCTGTTATGCGGCTGCCTTTCGACAGCCCCACGTTGAACGCGTATTCCGAATACTGCCAGGACCCCTTTCCGATCCGCCCCTGGGTTGAAGGGGAGGAGCGGAAGGAACTGGAACGCCTGAAACAGGCTGGTGAGTTGCCTCATGCGTCAGATCAGGAACACAGTGTTTACGGCCCCGGTGTCATGACATGGTTTCTGCGCCATTTTGACGAGTTGAAGCATGCCAGCCCCATACCGGTCTTTTATCCTTTGCCGTTCAGACGGGCAGGGCAGGCCAATGACATTCACGTCCGAGAGTTCAGGGACGCGTATATCAAAGAGGAAACGCTTGCCGTGCATCTGTGGGGACGCCGGATGCGGTGGTGGATTGCAAACGGAATCAAACGGCATTCGTTTCTGGATCGACGTTTGCGGAACCTGGGGGTGAGACCGGGCGACGCGCCTTTGCCGCGCCACGGCCGAGGGGGCCTCAAACCGGTGGAGTTTCCCGCAAACCTGCCCACCTTGCGCGCTACGACCGAAGAAATCCACGACGCCACCGGCGGCGTTGTTTCTGTTGCTCTGCTCTCTGACCGGGAAGACTATCTCAAGGCGGCACAGGCTGATCTCGACGCAATTGCAGCTGACAATCTGTACGGTGCCAACACCCCGCCGCGCGTGGGTTTTTCGCGCGGTTGGGAACACTATGACAGTGACCCTGCTAGGCTGAATGCGCTTGGTATGGCTTTGTACAACTATGCGGATAGTCATCGATCTTTACCCGACCTGCGCGCGCCAAAGACATTTGCCGAAAAGCTGGTGGTCATGAAGCTGTTTGGCGAAGTCCCTGATGCATTGATCTCTGACCGGTCCAAATACGTGGGCAGCGCCTCGGAATTGCTTGCCTGCCCGCAGCGCATGTGGGAGGCGCACATTCCGGCATTGCCCGAAACACTCGACCTCGGGCCCGGCCAGTATTGGTTGAAAGGAACGATGAGCCATGGTCACAAGCTGGCCCTGTCGTTCCCGCTGGATGCCACGCAGCGCGATGATGCCAACCAGAAGCTGGCCGCGTGGCACAAGACAAAAACGTCCGAAGGGTTCTGGACAGGCGAATGGTGGCGCGCCAAGCAAAAGCCCCTCTATTGCATCGAAGAAGACTTGACCGCCGGGGATCGACAGGCCGGCACCTGGAAATTCTGGGTGATCGCCGGACGCGTGCAGCTGGTGCAGGTTGACCGTGACCGGGGGCGTGGGCGCATCCAGATGCTCCATGATCGCGACTACAACTACCTTGCAGATGAGCTGTATTCGCCAACCAGCAGCACCGTTGAACCCCGGCCCGACCGCTTTGAAGACATGATCCGGATCGCTGAAACCCTGGGGCAAGACGTTGAATGCGCAAGCGTAGAGCTTTTCCCGGTTGGTGACAGAGTTTGCTTGGGTGACATCATGTTGGCGCCGGTGTCAGGCAAGCACAAGATGCGGTCGGATGCGCTGGATCAGCGTCTGGGTGCTGCGTGGACCGGAACTCGGCTGTTCCCCGGCTGAGGCTGGACAATCCCCGGATCTTTCATGCCGCCGGAACAGGTGGCAGGGCCTATTCGACCGCGATTTCCTGGCGCAGTTTTCCAGTTGTTTTGTCAAAGATCAGAATGCGATTGTCATCGGTTGCGACGGCATACCAGTTTGCCCCGATGGTCAGGGCCTGCGCCCGGGCGCCGTCGGGCAGCGCGATCTGATCCGGCAAGGTGGGTGTGCGGTCCGATAGGCGGATGACAATCAGGGCGAATGTCACTAGAACCCCGCCAATCATCACCGCGGTCAACAGCATGACCATCCGCCGCAGCAATCGCAGTTGCGGAGTTTCCTGCGGTTCTTGAGGTTCGGAAGGGACAGTCATGGGCACCCGCCAGATTGAGTTTCAGATCGCGGCCGATCCGCCGCCTCGCCTTGATAAGGCGCTTTCCCGCGATGTACCAGACGGGGAAAGCCTGTCGCGCACCCGACTTGCGCGTCTGATCGAAGAGGGCGCGGTACAGATCGACGGTGCCGAGGTACGCGACCCCAAGGCCAAGGTGGCCGAAGGGGCGCGTGTCACGATTGTCGTGGCCGAGGCCGAAGACAGCCATATCGGCCCCGAGGACATCCCGCTCGAGATCGTCTTCGAGGATGCGGACGTAATCGTCGTCAACAAACCCGCAGGCATGGTCGTACACCCCGCGCCGGGATCACCCAGCGGGACTTTGGTGAATGCTTTGCTCCACCATTGCGGAGACGATCTGTCGGGCGTCGGCGGGGTGAAACGCCCCGGTATCGTGCATCGCATCGACAAGGAAACCAGTGGCCTTCTGGTGGTCGCAAAGTCAGACGCGGCGCATCACGGGCTGGCCGAGCAGTTCGCGGCGCATAGCGTCGAGCGGTATTACCGTGCGGTGTGTTACGGGGTGCCGGATGCCAACGATCCTCGGTTGCGCGGTGTCAAAGGGATCAGCTTTGAACCCGGCAACATCATGCGCGTTACGACGCAACTTGCGCGACACAAGACCGACCGTCAGAGACAGGCGGTTCTGTTCCATGGCGGGCGGCATGCCGTGACACGCGCGCGCGTTGTCGAGACATTTGGAGTGCCTGCGGGTCTTGCCCTGATCGAGTGCTGGCTTGAAACCGGCCGAACGCATCAGATCCGCGTTCATATGGCCCACGCGGGGCACGGGCTGGTGGGCGACCCGGTTTATGGCGGCAAGCGCAAGTTGTCCGCCAAAGCGTTCTCTGCCGCTGCCGCCGGTTTTGCAGGCGCTTTTCCCCGTCAGGCACTTCATGCCGCTGTTTTGGGATTCGAGCACCCTGTCACTGGTGAATCCCTGCGGTTCGAGGCCGGTTTACCGCAAGATATGCAATGCCTTGTCGAACGTCTGCGGACACCGCTGTCATAATAAGCAAACTCCTGTGAAAAAGGGCTTTTCACCTTTCCTTAACGGAAGATTAATTCCAGACTGTTAGCAGCACCTCTTGAATGGGAAGGGTTCCTTACCCATATCCTATGTTAAACATCTAAACATTTGTCGGAGGGACACAATAATGGCAAACTACGCAAATCTTCCCGCACCGACGCCCGAGGGCGGCCTGAATCGCTATATGCAGGAAATCCGCAAGTTTCCTCTGCTGGAGCCGGAAGAAGAATACATGCTGGCCAAACGCTGGGTCGAAGAGCAGGACACCGAAGCCGCGCACAAGATGGTGACGTCTCACCTGCGTCTGGCGGCCAAGATCGCCATGGGCTATCGCGGCTATGGTCTACCGCAGGCCGAAGTGATTTCCGAGGCCAATGTGGGTCTGATGCAGGCTGTCAAACGGTTTGACCCAGAAAAAGGCTTCCGTCTGGCGACCTATGCCATGTGGTGGATACGTGCCTCGATCCAGGAATACATCCTGCGGTCCTGGTCTCTGGTGAAACTGGGCACGACCTCGGCGCAGAAAAAGCTGTTCTTCAATCTGCGCAAGGCCAAGGCCCGCATCGGTGCACTGGAAGAGGGCGACCTGCGCCCTGAAAACGTCAAGAAGATCGCCACTGATCTGGGGGTGACCGAAGAAGAAGTGATCAGCATGAACCGCCGGATGTCCGGTGGCGATGCGTCCCTGAACGCCACGGTCGGGTCCGAAGGCGAAGGCACCATGCAATGGCAGGACTGGCTTGAGGATGAGGATGCTGATCAGGCCGGTGACTACGAAGCACGCGATGAACTGGAAGCGCGTCGGGAATTGCTGGCGGCGGCTCTGGATGTGCTGAATGATCGGGAAAAGGATATCCTGACCCAGCGTCGTTTGATGGATCAGCCGGTCACGCTCGAAGAGTTGAGCACTCAGTATAACGTAAGCCGAGAGCGCATTCGCCAGATCGAAGTGCGCGCGTTCGAGAAGCTGCAAAAGAAAATGCGGGATCTGGCGCGGGAAAAAGGCATGTTGGGCGTCAGCTAACAGTTGCGCCCTTCTTGCCTCGCAGGAAGATTCTTTGCGTTCAAGCAATGACGGAAAACGCCCTCTGATGATCAGGGGGCGTTTTTTGCGAATGTTGGCGGAAACTGAACCAAAGGCCTAAATCAATGGCTGAAGGTCGAAAGCTGTGTTAGGAAAAGACGTGTTTTGTCTTTGATTTCGCAGCAGAACGAGCGCTGGTGACCCCTCGGGAAGCGCGTAATTTGAAACAAGCCGAGTACGGAGGGCGCAATGCAAAGACCGGTTCAATTTGGTGTATTGGGTGCCGCGAAATTTGCCCGCGAATACATGGCCCCGGCGATACATGCCGCCAATGGGGCGCGCTTGGCCGCGCTGGCAACCTCGGATGCAGCAAAAGCAGAACCGTTTCAGTCCTTTTGCCCGGATTTGCAAGTATTTGACAGCTATGATGCGTTGTTGGCAGACGCCGAAATCGACGCAATCTACATCCCGTTGCCCAACCATATGCATGCGGAATGGAGCCTTAAGGCTTTGAGCGCTGGCAAGCATGTTCTGTGCGAAAAGCCCATGACCATGAAGGCGGATGAATTCGACGCATTGATCCAAAAGCGGGACCAAAGCGGCCTGCTGGCCGCCGAGGCCTACATGATCGTCCATCACCCTCAATGGCAGCTTGCAAGGAAACTGATCGCTGATGGTGCCATCGGCAATTTGGTACATGTGACCGGAGCGTTCAGTTTCGACAATCGGGCAGATACCCAGAATATTCGAAACCGCGCGGAAACGGGCGGCGGCGGATTGCGTGACATCGGGGTCTACGTGATCGGCGGGGCGCGCTTTGCAACCGGGCAAGAGCCTGTGTCGGTGCAATCCGCGATCCGTTGGCAGGATGATATCGACATCTTCACTGAAATTCGCGCGCAGTTCCCCGGATTTACCTATTCCAGCTATGTTTCCATACGGATGCATCCCCATCAGGAGATGGTGTTTCACGGCGAAAGCGGTTTGATCCGTCTGACGACCCCGTTCAATGCACGTGTGTTCGGAGAGGCTCGGGTCGAGCTGCACCGGCCGGGGCTTGAAGTTCAGGTCACCCGCTTCCCCGGAGCAGACCATTACACGTTGCAGGTCGAGGCCTTTTGCCGATCAATCAGGGACGGGGCGGAGTATCCCTGTCCTTTGGAATTCTCACGCGGGACGCAAGAGGTGATTGATCGTGTATTCGAAGGCGCGATTTCGCTGTAACTTGCGTTGCGGCCAACGGCTAAGCTATCCTGAGTGTCACAATTTCAGGAGATGACCGATGGCCGGAGGTTGGGCACGCGACGGCGCTGTGAGCGAACAGATCGAAGCGTCGATCTCAGATGAACTGGCGCGGATGCAGGCGCAAAAGCGGCCCCAGGGCGAAAGCTTGACCCATTGTGCCGAATGCGAGGAACCTATCCCGGAAAAGCGTCGCGTCGCGTTGCCCGGAGTAAAGCTCTGCCTGGATTGCCAGCAGGAACGGGACGGCGCGTTCAAGGCGCGCGGCGGCGTCAATCGGCGGGGGTCGAAGGACAGTCAGTTGAAGTGATCTTGGGTATGGCCGCGATGAGCCAAACGTACATGAGCTTCGATCGCGTCAGTAATCAAGACTTTAAACAGAACTGTCACATCGATGCATGATCATTGCTAATCTGCATGATCCCACCCATCCGCTTTTTAGCAGCAAAAACCAACCGTCAACGATGTGGTCTTCCTGACCTTTCTGGGCGTATTGTCGACTGCGCAGGCCTATTTGCTTTGGTACGAGGCCGCCGCACGTGTCTCGATCCTGACGGCCACCTGATTGGTCGCCACCTCAGTGGTGTTCACCTTCGTCAATCCGGCTATTTTTCTACGGGCGCCGATCATCCCAAGTGGCCGCTCTGGGGGCGACTTTGATCGTTTCGCAGTGTTTCTGGCGACCGGGAAAAACTAGGTGAAAGCCAAACTGGAGTTACCGGCGGCGCCACCAACGTCGCAGCAGGTTGACGTCCATGGCGGCCACCATGATGCCCAAAGGGATCATCCAAAAGCCCAGGACAGGAAGAAAACCGAAGACGCCCGCGACGATCAACAATAGCCCCACGACAAACCGCAGCCCCCGCGGGACGTTGCGGCGGATCCGGGCCAATACAGGGTGCAGGCGGTGCTGGATGGCCCGCCAGCGCCCCTTGTCGCCCGGGTCAGTCACCCCTCCATCGCCTCCAACTCGTCGATAAAGCCCGAGATCATCGACAGGCCCTTGTCCCAGAAGTTCGGGTCGCTGGCATCCAGCCCGAACGGGGCCAGCAATTCCTTGTGGTGCTTTGATCCACCTGCGCGCAGCATTTCGAAATACTTGTCCTCGAAACCTTCGGCGCCGCTTTCATAGACCGAATAGAGCGCGTTCACCAACCCGTCGCCGAAGGCATAGGCGTAAACGTAGAAGGGCGAGTGAACAAAGTGCGGGATATAGGCCCAGAAGGTCTCGTACCCGTCCATAAATTCAAACGCGGGGCCAAGGCTTTCGGCCTGAACGCTCATCCACAGGGCGTTGATGTCATCCGGAGTCAGTTCCCCCTCGCGGCGGGCGGCATGCAGTTTGCATTCAAAGTCATAGAAGGCGATCTGGCGGACCACCGTGTTGATCATGTCCTCGACCTTGCCGGCCAGCAGCACCTTGCGCTGTTCGGGCGTTTCGGCCTGATCCAGCATCTTGCGGAAGGTCAGCATCTCGCCGAAGACGCTGGCGGTTTCGGCCAGTGTAAGGGGCGTCGAGGACAGCATCTCGCCCTGATCGGCGGCCAGCACCTGATGCACGCCGTGGCCCAGCTCGTGCGCCAGGGTCATCACGTCGCGCGGTTTGCCCAGGTAGTTGAGCATCACGTAAGGATGCACCTCGGTCACGGTGGGATGTGCGAAGGCGCCCGGGGCTTTGCCGGGCTTCACCGCCGCGTCGATCCAGCCTTTCGAGAAGAACGGCGCCGCGATGTCGGCCATGCGGGGATCGAAGGCGGCATAGGCCTCCATCACGGTTTTCTCGGCGTCCTCCCACGACACGGTGCGGGTGTCTTCCATCGGCAGCGGCGCGTTGCGGTCCCAGACCTGCATCACATCCAGCCCCAGCCACTTGCGCTTGAGCTCATAGTACCGATGGCTGAGTTTGGGGTAGGCGGCCACAACCGCCTCGCGCAGGGCTTCAACCACTTCGGGTTCGACATCGTTCGACAAGTGACGCCCTGTTTGCGCGGTCGGCATCTTGCGCCAGCGATCGACGATTTCTTTCTCTTTGGCCTGCGTGTTGTGGACACGGGCAAATGTTTTAATGTTCTCTTGAAACACGCGGGCCAGTTCCCGCGCCGCTGCCTCGCGCTTGGAGCGGTCCTGTTCGGTCAGCAGGTTCAGGGTGCCCTCGATGTTCAGTTCATTGCCATCCACATTGAACGTCAGACCGGCGATGGTTTCGTCGAACAGACGCTCCCACGCGTCGCCGACAACGCCCAGATCGTGCAGGAATTTTTCCAGCTCGTCAGACAGCTGATAGGGCTTCATAGCGCGGATACGCCGGAACACGGGCTCGTATCGGGCCAGATCCGGGTTGGCAGCAAAATGCGCCCCAAGCACATCATCTTCGATCCGGTTGATCTCGAGCGTGAAAAACACCAGAGGCGTTGTGAACACGGTGATCTTTTCCTGCATGTCCGACAGGAACTTGGCCCGCTCTGCGTCGGTGGTCAGCTGGTAATAGCGCAGACCGGCAAAGGACATGATACGGCCTGCGACGGCGTTGATCTTTTCATTGCGCTGAACGCAGGCCAAAAGGGCCGCGGCGTCCAGCTCTGCCAGCTTGCCTTCATAGTCGGCCGCAAAGGCGGCACATTCGCCTTCCAGCCAGTCCAGGTCGCGCGCCAGTTCGGGCGCTTCTTCGGATGTGTAGAGATCCGTCAGATCCCATTCGGGGAGATTGCCCAGATTGTCGGCGCCGCCCATTGCGTTTGCGTCACGGACGGGAAAGGGAAGGTCGCGCATGGATCACCTTTTGTAGACTGCTTTTGCAAACATCTAGGGGTGGCGCGCGCGGATCACAAGCGGCCAATCCCAAGGTGAAAAGGTTTACGTGGAAACCAGCTCGGACGCCCCATTTGATTGGTTGGCCCGGAAATGCCTGGCAAGCTGGTCCAGAACCGGGCCCCGAACGTCCGGTGCTTCCATCAGCACTTCATGTTCACCGTTCGGGATTTCGATCAATGTACCATTCGGCCAATTGGCCATGCGCGCCCGAATGGCCTTGCGATCGACGATCTGTTCGTGGCTGCCCAGAAAAGTCAGACAGGGTGTCTTCGGGGCGGGCTGTTCCATCAACCATTCGCATTCGTCCAGCGACTCGCGCAGCCAGCGGTTGGAGGGGGCACCAAGAGCCAGTTCGGGATGCGCATTCAGCTGATTTTGCATCATCCGGTACATGTCCGGGTCGCGGGTCAGCATATTCCCATCGAAAGGTTGCGACAGGACATAGCTTTCAAGCGTTGTGGTCGGGGGGGTGCGTTCGCCAAGGCCAAGCGCGGTGCCCCAATACGCTGTAACGCGGCTCAGAGGTTTCATGACCGGAGTGAAGAAAATTCCCCACATTGGGCCGGTGAACGCGCACGCGGCAAAACACCCTTTTTCGATGACGGCACGCAACCCGATGGCACCGCCCATCGAATGCCCGACGACATACCACGGCTTGGGCAGATCCAGAGCGTTCGCAAGGTCCAGGGTTGACTGAACATCGTATTGGTAATCGGTGAAATGATCGACATGGCCGATGCGTGGGTTGTCCAGCAGCCGATCCGAAAGACCCTGACCGCGCCAGTCCACGGCCAGCATAGCAAAGCCGCGTTTCGTGAATTCACCGGCTGTACTGCCATATTTTTCGATATATTCGGTGCGTCCGGGGAACATCATGACGGTGCCATGTGCACCATCATCCGGAAGCCAGTGACCCACGCGAATGCGTGTTTGGTCAGACGTCGTCAACCAGTGGGCCTTTCCACCGGCAGGTCCGCCGGCCACGTCTTCAAAAAAGGGGGCCGGCGACAACTCCATCAGGCCAGTACCGAGGCAAGCTTCATGGCAACACCCATGTCGCCGTCAATGCTCAGCTTTCCGGACATGAACGCGCCGGTCGGATTCAGCTCACCGCTGAGGATCTGTTCGAACGTCTCTGCATCAGCGCTCATGGTGACACTGGCCTCTTCATCGCTGACCCGCGCACCGTTTTCGTCCAGGACGATCGAACCCAGATCAGTGATGGCAAACTTGGCTGTGTCATCAAACGCGCCGCCATCCAGTTTTTCGTTCAGTGCGGCAGCCGCCTTTTCAAGAGTCTCGCTCATGCTTTTCCTCATATTGTTAGTGCGCCGTGAATGGACATCCCCGGTCGCAACGCTACACTGACTATTGTTATGAGCATTGCAATTCACAATCTCAAAGGTACCGTTGCGGCACTTTTTGTCCTAGTCACGTTTTCCTCCAATTGTTTCGCGCAGCAGGCGGATTCACGGGACGAGGATGAGTTGCTGCAAAAACTGGCGCAGTCGACCCCGGAACAGGCAATTGCACTGGATCGGCAGTTGCAGGCGCTGTGGTCGCAATCGGGGTCTGCGTCGGCTGATCTGCTGCTGGAGCGGGGACGCGAAGCCTTGGATGAGGGCGACGTCGGCGCTGCTCTGGATCACCTGACCGCGCTGACGGATCACGCGCCTGATTTTGCCGAAGGCTGGCATCTGCGCGCCTCTGCCTTTTTCGGGGTCGAGCGATTTGGTATGGCGGCCGCCGATCTGGAACATGTGCTGACGCTGAATCCAAATCACTATGAGGCGATCTACGGTCTGGGTCTGATCTTTGAAGTTATCGGGGAACCTCGGAAAGCCTACGAGGCTTATTCTCGGGCCTTGGCTATACATCCCCATCACGAAGAAGTAACCAATGCCGTGAATCGGCTGAAGCCTCGGGTTGAAGGCAAGGCGCTGTAAGGCTCGGGGCAGGGGGCGAATGTGAGCGGGTCATCCCGAATCGTGGCCGTACTTGGCCCGACCAACACTGGTAAAACCCATTACGCTATCGAACGCATGCTGGGCCATCGGACCGGCGTGATCGGTCTGCCGCTGCGCCTGCTGGCGCGCGAGGTCTATGACAAGATCGTTGCGATCCGTGGGCCGTCGGTGGTGGCGCTGGTCACGGGCGAAGAACGGATCGTACCGCCTCGCGCCCAGTATTGGGTGTGTACGGTTGAGGCGATGCCGGAAGGCATGGGTGCTGATTTCGTTGCCATCGATGAGATTCAGCTTTGTGCCGATCCGGAACGGGGTCACGTCTTCACCGACCGTCTGCTTAGGTCTCGCGGCACGAACGAGACACTGTTCCTGGGCTCGGACACAATGCGTGGCCCGATTTCGGCGCTGGTCCCCCAGGCGCAGTTCGTGCGGCGAGAGCGGATGTCACAGCTGGTTTACTCGGGCTCCAGAAAGATCAGCCGGATGCCTGCGCGCAGCGCCATCGTGGGGTTCTCGGTTGAAAACGTCTATGCCATCGCCGAATTGTTGCGCCGCCAGAAAGGTGGAGCTGCGGTGGTCATGGGGGCGCTCAGCCCGCGGACCCGGAATGCACAGGTGGACCTGTACCAAAACGGTGAGGTTGATTACCTGGTTGCCACGGACGCTATCGGGATGGGGTTGAACCTGGATGTGAACCACGTTGCGTTTTCATCCCTGTCCAAATTCGACGGGCGCAGGATGCGTCCGCTTGCGCCGAACGAGCTGGCGCAGATCGCGGGCCGGGCAGGTCGCGGGATGTCGGATGGCACATTCGGCGTAACCGGAGAGGCCCCGCCGCTGGACGAGGGCGTGGCGCAGGCGATCATGGACAGCCGGTTTACGCCGATGAAAAAGCTGAACTGGCGAAATGCCGCCCTTCGGTTCGGCTCGATTGATGCGCTGATCGACTCGCTTGAGGTCGGCCCGGATGATGAACACCTGATCAAGGCCCGCCCTGCTGATGACCTGAACGCGTTGAAATCGCTGTCGCAAGTAACCGAAGTTATCGCCCGGGCAAGCGACGGCCCGTCCATCCGGTTGCTGTGGGATGTGTGCAGAATCCCTGATTTTCGCGGTATCAGCCATGCGGAACATGCCAGCTTGCTGGAGGTGATCTATGGCCATCTGCATGAACGGGGATCCATTCCCGACGAGTTCATGGCACGGCAGATCAGACGGATCGATCAGACCCACGGCGATATCGACGCTTTATCTAAAAGATTGGCATATATTCGCACGTGGACATATGTTGCGCAGCGGAAAGGGTGGGTTCGTGACGAATCACATTGGCGTAACGAAACCCGCACTGTAGAAGACAGACTGTCCGACGCTCTGCATGAGCGTCTCACGCAAAGATTTGTGGATCGGCGCACATCCGTTTTGTTGCGCCGGCTCAAACAGAAGGAGGCCCTTTTGGCCGAAGTAAATGACAAGGGTGAAGTGACCGTCGAAGGCGAATTCGTCGGTCGTCTGGAAGGGTTCCGGTTCATCCCGGACAAAAGCGCGCAGGGAACCGAGGCAAAAGCTCTGAAATCGGCGTCTCTGCAAGCACTCGCGCCGCAATTCCATCTGCGCGCCGATCGCTTCTACAACGCGCCCGATACTGAAATTGATTTCACTGATCAGGGTGGCCTGATGTGGGGTGAATACGCCGTTGGCAAGCTGGTTGCCGGGGCGGAACCTCTCAAACCTATGGTCGAAGTGTTCGTTGACGAAGCGGCGGGGCCGGATGTCGAGCAGAAAGTGCAGCGCCGTTTGCAGCACTTCATTGACCGCAAGGTGGCCGCTCTGTTCGAGCCGCTGCTGAACCTGTCCCGCGATGAGGAACTCAGCGGCCTTGCCAAAGGCTTTGCTTTCCGCATGGTCGAAGCGCTGGGTATCCTGCCCCGCGCACAGGTCGCACAAGAGGTCAAGGATCTTGATCAGGACGCCCGCGGCGCCTTGCGCAAGCATGGTATCCGGTTCGGCCAGTTCACCATTTTCATGCCGCTGCTGCTGAAACCGGCCCCGACGCGTCTGCGTCTCGTGCTTTGGGCGCTGTCCAGCGGGTTGCAGGAATTCCCCGAAGCGCCGCCTCCGGGCCTGGTGACCGTGCCGGTCGCCAAGGATGCGCCGCAGGGCTATGACACCATGTGTGGCTACCGCGATGCAGGCGAGCGTTCGATCCGTATCGACATGCTGGAACGTTTGGCGGACATGCTGCGCGCAGAAGACAGCCGCGGCGGTTTCGAAGCCAAACCCGATATGCTGTCGATCACCGGTATGACGCTGGATCAGTTCGCAGACCTTATGCAGGGGCTGGGATACAAGGCGGAACGCGGCGAGCGGCCGAAAGTCAAACCTGCACCGGCCGAACAGCCGGCGGCAGCTGAAGCGGACAAACCGACCGCCGAAGAAGCCCCGGCAAGTGAAGTCGCGGCAGAAGACGTCGCCGCACCCGCCGAGGCGGCAGCCGAGGCCACCGACGGCACCGAGGCGGCAGCCGAGGCTGGTGCGGACAGCCTTCCCGCAGAACCAGTGTCAGACGAACCCGAGGTTGAAGTGTTCTACACCTTCACCTGGGCCCGTCAGCGACAGCCCAACCGAGGTCCGCGCCGCGAGCAGGGGCAGGGCAAGGGCAAACCGCGCGGCAAGCCGCAGGATGGCCGTGGCAAACCGCATGGCAAGAAGGGCGGCAAGCCTCAGGGCGCCAAGACCTTCTCGTCCCGGCCGCCGAAAAAGGAAAAGGCGATTGATCCCGACAACCCGTTTGCAGCCGCGCTGATGGGTTTGAAGGACGGCAACTGATCCGAAATGGCCGAGGCCAAGCTGCGGATTGACAAATGGTTGTGGCAGGCGCGGTTCTTCAAGACCCGCAGCCTGGCCGCCAAACAGGTCAGCGGGGGCCATGTCAGGTTGAACGGAAGCCGGGTGCAAAAACCGGCGCAGGCCGTGGCCCCGGGCGACGTTCTGACCTTTCCTCAGGGCCGTATCGTCCGCGTTGTGCGCATCGAAAAAATCGGGGATCGCCGTGGTCCGGCCCCCGAAGCGCAAACGCTGTATTTCGATATGACCGAAAAACAGGACGTTCCGCCCAAAAATCCGGGGTTTGAGGGAAAAGGTCGCCCGACAAAGAAAGATCGCCGTTCTCTTGATCTTTCTCGCACTGAAGATCGCTGATCATATCTTGAAGAGTAGGCCAGACTGAATTAGCTAAACGCTCAAACCGCAAACGGGAATCCGATCATGACCTATGTTGTCACCGAAAACTGTATCGCCTGCAAATATACCGACTGTGTCGAAGTATGTCCGGTGGACTGTTTCTATGAAGGTGAGAACACGTTGGTCATCCATCCCGACGAATGCATCGACTGCGGTGTTTGCGAACCGGAATGCCCGGCCGACGCGATCCGCCCCGATACTGAACCGGGCATGGATCAATGGGTCGAATTCAATCGCAAGTACTCGGAAATGTGGCCCGTGATCGTCACCAAGAAAGATCCGCTTCCCGATGCAGAAGAACGCGACGGTGAAGAAGGCAAGATGGAGAAGTATTTCTCGGAAGCACCGGGCGAGGGTGGTTGAACGATTCGCGCTCAAACCTCTGTTTGATGCGAAAAGAACGCGGCTCAACCTGTTGAAAACAGGTTTAATATGAAAATTTACCGCCGGGTAAACTTTCGGGTGTCGTATTTTTGTGATATACTTGGTTCTTGTATGATGACCGAGATTGGGATGCGCTCCACAAGTATGCTCGCTTTGGAGATTTGAATTTGTGACAATATCGCCGCCTGTCGGGGCTGAGAAAGTCCCCGCATGTGGTGCTTTTGTTGTCTGTGTCCCGTCCGCAAGCAAGGAAAAAACTGAATGACAAAGTCGAAAAAGCTCGAGTTCCGCCCGAACGACTATGTTGTCTACCCCGCTCATGGCGTAGGCCAGATCATCTCGATCGAAGAACAGGAAGTCGCGGGATTCTCTCTGGAGCTGTTCGTCATCTCATTTGAGAAAGACAAGATGACTCTGCGCGTGCCGACCAACAAGGTTACCGAATCCGGTCTGCGGTCGCTCAGCTCGCCCGACGTGATCAGTCAGGCGATGAAAACGCTGAAGGGAAAGGCAAAGGTCAAACGCGCCATGTGGTCGCGCCGTGCTCAGGAATACGAGCAGAAAATCAACTCGGGCGATTTGATTTCGATTGCGGAAGTGGTCCGCGATCTGCATCGCACGGACGACCAGCGCGAGCAGAGCTATTCCGAACGTCAGCTGTACGAAGCTGCGCTGGAACGCCTGACCCGCGAGGTTGCGGCGGTTTCCGGCACCGGCGAAGTATCCGCCGCCAAACAGGTGGACGAAGTTCTGACCTCTCGCGCTGCCTGACAGCGAGTTCGATATGACAACAGGCCGCTCCACCATCGGGGCGGCCTTTTTCGTGGCTTGGTGAATTCCGCAAGTGCCGCTAATTCTACTGTATATGCAGCAAGCTACAGGGCGGACATGAAGCAGACAGTTAGATATCTGTATATCGGACATGACCCGATTTCGGTCTGGTTTCGGTACGCTCTGATCCTGTTCGATGTTGCGACAATCATTTTCTTTGTCGCAACGGCTCACGTCCCTCATGGTCCCGGCTTGATCCTTGCAAGCCAGTTGATCGGTTTTTTAATTTTCTTGGACTTTTCAGCGCGGCTTTGGATTTCAAAGGATCGTTGGAAGCTGCTGCGCCAGATTTATACGCTGGCGGATATTGTCGTTATCGTCTCGCTGGTTCTGGATCCGTTTCTGACGGGCAACCTGGCTTTCCTGAGGATTCTGCGGGCCTTGCGCCTGATCCATTCATACCACCTGCTCAGGGACTTGCGACGCGACAGTACCTTTTTTCGCACCCATGAAGACGCGGTGATTGCAGCAATCAATCTGATGGTTTTCGTCTTTGCCACCTCTACGGCGGTATTGGTGTTCTTCATTCCGGAAGACGCCCAGACGCCTTACATAGACGCGCTGTATTTCACCATGGCCACCCTGACCACAACCGGGTTCGGCGACATCACGCTGAGCACACCTTGGGGCAAGCTGTTTTCGGTCTTCATCATGGTCGTGGGCGTCGCGTTGTTTGTCCGTTTGGCGCAGGCGATATTCATGCCGCAGAAGGTACGTCACAAATGCCCAAGCTGCGGGTTGTATCGGCATGATCCGGATGCCGTGCATTGCAAGCACTGCGGTGGAACACTGCGGATCGAAACAGGCGGCGCGTCCTAAATCTGCGCGCTGATGGCAAGCAGAAACGCAATCTCGGCCAGTTGTTGCGATGCCCCAAGTATGTCCCCGGTCTGGCCGCCGATCTTCTTGCGCGCTGTCAGCGCCAAGATGGCGGCAACCAAGGCAGCAGAGAATATGGCGGTGATCGCCGCACCCCCGCACATGAAAACGGCGATTGTAACGGCCAGGCCCAAGGACATGCTGACCGAAATCGCGCCGGGGGTTCCCACCGAATGGCTCAGCCCCGATTTTCTGGCGTTTGGCAGGGATGCCATCAAAACCGGCATCAGGGCGCGTGAGAACACGCAGGCTGCCAGAATCGGCCAAATCGACCCGGTTGCCAAAATCGTGGCAACTGCCGAAACCCGAGCAAGCTGGGAAACAACCAAAGCTAGAACACCATAGGTTCCGATCTGGCTGTCTTTCATGATTTCAAGTCGACGTTCAGCGGTGAACCCGCCCCAGAGGCCGTCGAACGTATCGGCCAGACCGTCCTCGTGTATTGCGCCCGTCGTCATGATCAACATTGCAACCAACAGTGTCGCGGCAACAAAAGGGGGCAGATGAAAGACCATTGCCAACCATCCGACCAGACAGGCGATCGCTCCGACGGCCAGCCCGGCGATGGGGAAGGCCCATGCCGCCTGTGCCTGCCGCTTGAATACAGGTTCCGGCAATCGGGGCAGGGGCAGGCGGGTCAACAGCACCAGAGCCAGCGGAATATCCCACAGGGAAAAGGGATTGGTGTCGTTTTTCTGCACGCCCGTGCCTTTCGGGGTCTTGTTGGTTTCGATGCTTCGGTTAAACACACAGGACCACTCTGATGCAATGAGGCTTTCATGTTGCCTGAACTGAATGATTTGAACGCGTTCCGTGCTGCGCTTGCAGCGGCTCCGGGGCCGGATGCCACCGCGGCGCAGGGCGCGGCAGAGCGAAACGGACAACTGACGAAACCCCCGGGCGCGCTGGGGCGACTTGAAGATTTGGCAATCTGGTACGCAGGATGGCGCGGAGATGCCCGTCCAAAGATCGCGGCGCCACAGGTCATCGTCTTTGCCGGAAACCACGGAGTCACCGCACAGGGGGTCTCGGCCTTTCCGTCGGAAGTGACCGTGCAAATGGTGATGAACTTCGAACATGGCGGTGCGGCGATCAACCAGCTGGCCCGGGCGGCGGGTGCAACGATGGATGTTCACGCGCTGGATCTGGATAACCCGACCGCAGATTTCACCCGGGCACCGGCCATGACGGAAGCCGAATTGCTGGACGCGCTGCGCACTGGCTGGCAGGCCGTGGATCCGCAGGCTGATCTGTTGGTCGTGGGCGAGATGGGCATTGGCAACACCACCCCGGCAGCCGCGATTGCCTGCGCGCTGTTCGGTGGTGACGCGGCCGATTGGACAGGTCGCGGGACGGGCGTCGATGATGCGGGGCTGACCAACAAGACCCGTGTTGTTGCCGAAGGTGTAGCGTTGCACAGGTCAGAGGATGGCCTTGAAATTCTGCGCTGCCTCGGAGGTCGTGAGATTGCGGCGATGGCCGGGGCGATTGCCGCCGCGCGGATATTGCGCATTCCTGTGATCCTGGACGGTTTCATCTGTACCGCTGCCGCTGCCTGCCTGTGGAGGCTGTCGGACACCGCGCTGGATCACGCCGTGGCCGGCCACCAAAGCGCCGAGGCCGCACACGGTGCCGTATTGGCGAAGCTGGGCAAGGAACCGCTGCTGAGCCTTGGTCTTCGGCTGGGCGAAGGCTCGGGCGGGGCGCTGGCGATCAATATTCTCAGAAGCGCCGTGGCCTGCCATTCCGGTATGGCAACCTTTGCCGAGGCAGGAGTGTCTGACGGTTGATTCATTGCCTGACCCGGGCACAGGCTTGGGTCAGGCGGACTTCTTGGCGTGTTTTTCGGCCAGTTCCAGCAGCGCGGTTTCCAGATCCTTTTCCAGCTGCTGTGCACGCTCGATGTATTTCTTGTTTTCGGCAGTTGGCAGACCCGGGACCCACAGCTCGGCGAGATCGCGAACAGACATCCGGTCATGATGATAAAAAGTCTGTTCCGCCTGTGCGGCCTCGTACTCACTCAGCCCGATATTCTCCAGAACATAGCGGCCTGCGCGCAATGAGCTGTCGAAAAGTTCCCGCACGATGTCGTTGGCACCAGCCTGATAGAGCTCGTACACATGAGTCCGGTCGCGGGCGCGTGCGATGATGTGCAGGTCAGGGCGCTGCCGTCTGGCATACCCGACAAGCCGCGTGACTTGTTTGTGGTCATCCATGGCAGCGACAAGGACCGACGCTTTTTCCAATCCCGCAGCGCGCAGCAATTCAGGGCGTGTTGGATCGCCCAGAAACCCTTTGACGCCAAAACGGCGCATCAGCTGAATAGTTTCGATGTTGTGGTCCAGCACAACCGTCTTGAACCCGCTGGCCCGCACCAGCCGGTTTACAATCTGCCCGAACCGACCGATCCCGGCAATGATGACGGGGCCTTTTTCGTCAATTTCATCCGGCACGGGTTCTTTGGAAGTGTCGCCGATCTTTCGCGACAGAAGATCGTAGATGATAAACAGAAGCGGTGTGATCAGCATCGTCAAAGCGATGATCATCAGCAGTTTTTGGGACAGGTCGGGGGGGATGACATTCTGTTGCGTGGAAAATGCCAGCAGAACAAAGCCAAACTCACCCGCTTGCGCCAAGCCCAAGGTAAACAGCCAGTGATCGCGCCCACGCAACTTGAAGGCCTTGCCCACAAGATACAGGATGATCCCTTTTGCAAGGATCAAAAGAAGCGCCAGACCGATCAGGTCAAGGGGGTCATCAAAGAAATAGGCAACATCGATCCCGGCACCGACCGTGATGAAGAAAAGCCCAAGCAAAAGCCCTTTGAATGGCTCAAGGTCGCTTTCCATTTCATGTCTGAACTCGGAACTGGCCAGAACCACGCCCGCCAGGAAGGCGCCCAGGGCAGGGGAAAGTCCGACGAGGGTCATCAGGAAGGAAATCCCGACCACGATCATAAGCGCCAGAGCGGTATACATCTCGCGCAGGCGGGTCGCGTGAATGAAGCGAAACAGCGGACGGGTCAGGTAGACACCGGCCAGAATGACAAACACCACTGCCCCGATCGTGACCAGCGTGACGGCCCAACCCGGCAGACCTTCGACCAGAGAAAGGCTGTGATGGTCCGCGCCGTGAAGTCCTCCGGCCCCGCGGTCAATCGAACCATCCGATTTGATCTGAGGCATGGCCGGCAAGGCCAGAAGTGGAAGCAAGGCCAAGATCGGAATGACCGCTATGTCCTGGGTTAACAGCACCGAAAACGTAGCTCGACCGCCATTTGTTCGCATCAGGCCCTTTTCGGAAAGGGTCTGAAGAACGATTGCCGTGGATGACAGCGACAAAGTCAGCCCTACGGCCAGGGCGACCGACCAGGGGTGGTTGGCGTACATTGCCACGGCAGCAATCGCAGCCGTCGACAACGCAACCTGCAACCCGCCCAACCCCAGCAACTTGTCGCGCATATCCCACAGGGCGCGCGGCTCCAGTTCCAGACCGATCAGGAACAGCATCATCACCACACCGAATTCGGCAACGTGCTGAAGGTTTTCCGTTTCCGCGCCGACAAGGCCAAGAACAGGACCAATGATAATCCCGGCAGCCAGATACCCCAGAACCGACCCCAACCCCAGCCGTGCAGACAGGGGAACGGCGATGACTGCGGCTGCCAGATAGATTGAAGCCTGATATAGGAATACGTCCATAGGTGTCCTCTCGGGCCCGTTCAGGTGGGCAGGGGGGCGTCGCGTTTCAGTTGGTCCATTACGATCTGGCTCTGAACTCTTGCAACGGCAGGATGCGGCAGGATGACCGAATGTAGCAAGCTGTTGAGCGCGGAAAGATCGTCACAATAGATGTGCAGCAGGTAATCTGCCTCACCGGTCATCGTCCATGCGCTGGTAATTTCGGGGCGGGTGTCGACCATGCGGGCGAAGCTTGCAGATTGTTCAGGGCCATGAGTTCCCAGATGGACCTGAACAAAGCCTTGCACTTGCAGACCCAGTTTCAACGGGTCCAGCCGGGCGGCATACCCAGTGATGTACCCTTCGGCTTCAAGCCGCTGGCGGCGACGTCCTGCCTGACTGGGTGACAGGTTCAGCATTTCGCCCAGTTGGTGCGCGGTCAGGTGTGCGTCCTTTTGCAGGGCGGAAAGCAATCGCTTGTCGGTCGCGTCCAGCATGTGCGGAAAAATCCTGCCTTTATTAACTTTTATGCGCGTTTTGCGCGCCTATCGGCAGTTTACACGAAAACAATGCGCAGAAACAGCGTCATAAAAGTCATATTTTTGAATCAGCAAAGAAATTCCTGTTTTCGAAGGAGACGCGCCATGGGTCCTTTCCCACACAACGCCCCGAAATCTGTTATCAGCGAAGAAAACCCTGCCGGTACCGATGGGTTTGAATTCGTCGAGTTTGCCCATCCTGAGCCGCAGGAGCTGCGTGATCTGTTCGCGAAGATGGGGTTTGACCTGGTGGCCCACCACAAGGAAAAGCCCGCCGTCGAGCTGTGGCAGCAAGGGGATGTCACCTATATCCTGAACGCGGATCCCGACAGCTTTGCCGCGAGGTTCGTGGACGAGCACGGACCTTGCGCGCCATCCATGGGGTGGCGAGTTGTTGACGCGCAAAAGGCCTATGAGCATGCCGTATCAAAAGGTGCGGAACCTTACGACGGCGCTGACAAAACCATGAATGTGCCTGCGATCAAGGGCATCGGCGGATCGTTGATCTATTTCGTCGATCAATATTACGACACATCGCCTTACAATCAGGAATTCGAGTGGATCAAAGAATCCAAACCACGGGGTGTGGGTTTCTTCTATCTCGATCACCTGACGCACAACGTCTACAAGGGCAATATGGACAAGTGGTTCAAGTTCTACGGCGACCTGTTCAACTTCCGTGAAATTCGTTTCTTTGACATTCAGGGCAAGTTCACCGGGTTGTACAGCCGGGCGTTGACGTCTCCTTGCGGTCGTATCCGCATCCCCATCAACGAAGACCGCGGTGAGACGGGGCAAATCGTATCCTACCTGAAGAAATACAAAGGTGAAGGCATTCAGCATATTGCTGTCGGCAGTGACGATATTTACGCCTCGACCGATGCAATTGCGGAAAACGGTCTAAAATTCATGCCGGGCCCGAACAAGGCATATTACGAGATGTCCAAGACCCGCGTGGCCGGCCACGAGGAGCCGCTGGACCGGATGATGAAACACGGCATCCTGATCGATGGTGAAGGCGTTGTCGACGGTGGTGAGACCCGGATTCTGCTACAGATTTTCTCGAAAACCGTCATCGGACCGATCTTCTTCGAGTTCATTCAGCGCAAGGGCGACGACGGTTTCGGCGAGGGAAATTTTCAGGCGCTATTCGAATCCATCGAACGCGAACAGATCGAAAGCGGCGAGATTTCCGCAGCCTGATTGCAACGCACTGACACGCCGGGGGCAGTTCATCTGCCTTCGGCGCTTTTATGTGACGGTTGGTGCGTCAGAAGATCGATTGCCGGTTTTCAGCTGCGCGGCATCGCCAGGGTCACGTTGCGGCCCTTTTTCTGATATCGAAGCTCACTGTCGCTGATCGCGATGACTTTCCCGCCATCAAGGCGGTCTCCGACTTTCAGCTTTTTGTAACGCCCGCTGGGAAGCCGCACCAATGCGCGTCTGTTGGCCGGCGTTCCGTAGACCCCGATCAGGTTCAGCCTGCGCAGGTTGATTGCGTTGTCGATCGTGGCTTGTCGTGCGACCGACGCGGTCGAAGGGATTTTGGGCGCGACGGTCTTTGGTTGGAACGATCCTGCGTCATCGGATTTCTGATCCAATGCTGCTGTAGACCCAAGATTCGAACTGTTTGAAGCAAGTGATTTGGCAGGGGCCAATCCGGCGGGGCGGGATTTGGGCCGCGGGACTCTTACGACAGCCAAGGCCGTTGGTGCCTCATCGACCTGTGGTTCGGTCTGAAGGTTTTCCGGGCGCGCTTTCGGTCGCTTGGATGCCAATTCCTCCAATGACCGGCCACCCAGTTGACCGCGCTCGAAATTCTCGACCAGATCAGCGGGGCGCGGCTTGGGTCGAATGCCTGCCAATCTGTCGTCGACCTCGTCAACCACAGGTTCTTCTTCGAAACGAACCGGAGTTTCAGGTGGAACCTTGGAAGGGCGCCCCAGATAAACAACGACCCCCGCCGGATTAACGGTGCCTTCCGGTGTAGGCACGACCAGGCCGTTCTCATCCAGATCAAACCGAGTGCCCGCAATGTTGGGGGATACGTCGGGTTCAAAAGGAGCGTCGGTGTCAAAACTGGGGTCGGGCGGTAAGGCAACCGCATCCTCGAACAGATCGGCGTGGTCCAGCGATGCCAGATACAATTCCTGCGGTTCCACAGTCTCAGGTATTTCCGGTGCCGCAGGCGCTGTCGTGCTTATGCCCGTAACGGCCTCGACACCTTTTAGTGTTTCGGGGTCCTGAGCGACGGAGTCCACCGCGGTAGGGGCAACTTTGAGGGCCTCCAGAATGGCTGCATCTGTGGCAGTCAGATCCGGCTGCGTGCCGGTCTCGGTTTCCGAGGCCTCGTTCGCAGGCACTTCGGCTTCATCGATCGCAAGGTCCGGAACGGTTTGTTGCGGGGCTTCCAGCGCAGCCGTGTCCAGCTCCGATTCAGGCAGGGGCTCTGCGGCGGGTTCAGTGGCGGGAACTGCAACCTGAGCCGGGCTCTGTTCGGCCTGATCCTGTTCAGGGTCGGACCCCGATGCCAGCCAAACGCCAACAAGTCCACCAACGAGAAGCACGGCGGCAAAGAGCGGAATGGCAGACCGGTTTACCCCTGAAGATGCATCAAGATTGTTCGTTGTTTCCCGGGGTGCTCGAAAAGCCTCGGGCGCGGCGGTTCCGGCAATCGGATGGGTGGGCAGGTCGGAATCATCAGCCTGTTCAACTGCGTCCGTTTCCACCGGAGATGGCTGGTTTTCCGGGTGTGACAGATCGGAAGCGTCCGAGGTTTCGCGAAACAACGCCTCACGCGGGAACGCGCCCTCTTTGTCTTCGGCGGTGAACGCCACCACCACAAAACCATTTTCCGAGGCAAAGGTCCGCGCTTCGGCCAGAGTTTCAACCGCCACGGCGGCAACAAAGGTCGTGTCGCCTTCGGTCTGGCTGTCATAACTCAGTTCTGACAGGGCGTAAGGCGTGGCCTCGGTCAGAGCAGTTTCGATACGTTCCGCCCGGTCTTCCGGCGGCAACCTATCGGTCGAAAGCTCTAGAAACCGAATCTGATCCTCTGGCAGCACAAGCTTGCAGCTCAGATCATTTTCCAGCGCAAATGCCTTTTCCCGCAACGCCTGCATCTGTGCGGACAAGTCCGGAACATCCAGCGGAATCGTACCGACAACAAACCAGTCGTCATCAGAACGGTGGTGCAGTGTTATTCCGGTCGCAGAAAAAGACAGCGCAAAGGCGGGTTTCATATTCCGGAGGAACCATAATTATCAATGTCAATGCAAACGACTTTGCGTTTGCAGACCGACATTAAAGCAGGAACCCGCCGAGGGAAAGAAAAAGGCGGTATCTCCTCTTGTATCGCAAGGGCCCGTCAACCCATCTAAAAGCAGAGTAATTTTGGAGTGATAACCTTGAAGACATTCGCTTTTCTGGCCGCGATGATGGCGGCTACGGCTGCCGGGGCCGCTCATGCGGAAGAACGTCGCATCAACGTTGATGCAACCGGAACAGTGCAGATTGCGCCTGATATGGCGACGATAACCTTGGGCGTGACCAACGAAGACGCCGAAGCCTCGGCTGCGATGCAGGCGACGTCAGATGCCGTTTCCAAAGTCTTGGCGCGCCTGACCGAGATGGGTATCGAAGATCGTGACGTCCAGACACGGGACCTGTCATTGTCGCCCGTCTGGTCGGGTCGTCATGGACAGAATGGGGAGACGCCCGAAATCACCGGCTTTACGGCGTCCAACCGCGTGTTTGTGCGCGTACGCGACCTGACCCAACTGGGGAAGATCATGGACGCGGTCATTCAGGACGGCGCCAATGATTTCGGGGGCTTGAGCTTTGGCGTGCAGGATCCCAAACCGATCGAGGCGCAGGCGCGTGCCAAGGCCGTTGGCGAAGCCACGGCCAAAGCACAGCAGTTGGCAGAGGCAGCGGGCGTGACGCTTGGTCCGGTTCAGTCGATCTCGGAGCAAACAGCTGGCATTCGTCCGATGGCAGAAATGCGCGCGCTGAGCATGGCGGATGCGGGTGGTGTTCCCGTCGCGGGCGGCGAGGTGTCGGTTTCCGTCAGTGTCTCGTTGGAATTCGAGATTTCAGACTAAGATCACGCTTTCACACGGGCCATCAGCGGTTTGCGCTGCTGGCCCGTGCCGTCAAAATTGTCGGGCGACAGCCAGGCTTCGAATGCATCGCGAATGCGCGGCCATTCAGTGTCGATGATCGCGTACCACGCCGTATCCCGATTGCGGCCCTTGTAGTGGGTCGCCTGTCGAAACACCCCTTCGAAAGTAAATCCCAGCCGTTCAGCGGCATTGCGTGACGGTGCATTCAGTGCGTCGCATTTCCACTCGTACCGGCGATAGCCGAGCTCGTCGAAAACCCGCTTCATCATGAGGTACATGACCTCGGTCGATTGCGGCTTGCGTTGCAGCAGCGGCGAGAAGTGGATGTGGCCGACTTCGATGGCACCCGCTGCGGGTTCGATCCGAAGATAAGAGGCCATGCCGACTGGCACTTCGTCCGCATCCAATACGGAATGAAACATCGGGTCCGCATCCATGCAGTTGGCGCGGGCCCAGTCTTCAAATTCCGGTTCGCTGACAAACGGGCCATAGGGCAGGTAAGTCCAGTTACGGCCATCCCTGTCATTGGCAAACGCCCGAAAAAGTCCGGGCGCATGGCGATTCACATCCAGTGGCACGACAGAACAGTACCGGCCTTCCATCGGTGTGTAAGGCGGCGTCGGGCGCGGAAAGTCACCCGACACCGGCAAACCGATGGGCTGGCCAAGGTCGTTTGTGTCGTGCCCGGCCATAGTCAGGCGCTGGCCTTGGCGAGGGCCTGATCAAGGTCCGCGATCAGGTCGTTCACGTCTTCGATGCCGATTGACACCCGCACGACACCGGGGCCTGCGCCCGCGGCTTCCTGTTGTTCCGGCGTCAGTTGTCGGTGGGTGGTCGAGGCCGAGTGGATGATCAACGAGCGGGCATCGCCCAAATTGGCCACGTGGCTGAAGATTTCCAGCGCGTTGACCAGTTTGATACAGGCGTCATAGCCGCCCTTCACCGCAAAAGTGAACAATGCGCCAGCGCCACGTGGATACTGCGATTTGACCCGGTCCTTGTAAGGTGATGACGGCAATCCCGCATAGGTGACGTATTCCACCCGGTCATCCGCTTCCAGCCACGTTGCGATTTTCTGGGCGTTCTCCACGTGGCGCTCCATACGCAGCGACAGTGTTTCGATCCCCATCAGCGTGTAATGAGCTGCCTGCGGGTTCATGGTCATGCCCAGATCACGCAGACCAATGGCAATGCCGTGGAAGGTGAAGGCCAGCGGGCCAAAAGTCTCATGGAATTTCAGGCCGTGATAGGCAGGCTCGGGTTCGCTCAGTGACGGGAATTTGTCATTCGCGGACCAGTCGAACTTGCCAGAATCCACGATGCACCCGCCGGTGACGGTGCCGTTGCCGGTCAGGTATTTGGTGGTGGAATGCACAACCAGTGTCGCGCCATGCTCGATCGGACGGCACAGGTAGGGCGTGGCCGAGGTGTTGTCGACAATCAGCGGGATGCCCGCAGCATCAGCAACATCCGCCAACGCGCGGATATCAGACACATAACCGCCCGGATTGGCGATGGATTCGCAGAACACGGCGCGGGTGTTTTCGTCGATGGCATCCTTCACGGCGTCCAGATCATCGGTGTCCACGAATTTGGCGGACCAGCCAAAGCGTTTGATCGTCTGGCTGAACTGCGTGACCGTGCCGCCATACAAACGGGTCGAGGCGACCACGTTGCAGCCGGGCCCCATCAGCGGAAACAGCGCCATGATCTGTGCCGCATGCCCGGACGAGCAGCACACCGCCCCGACGCCGCCTTCAAGCGTCGCCACGCGTTCCTGCAGAACGGCGACGGTTGGGTTGGTCAGGCGAGAATAGATAAAGCCCACCTCTTGCAGGTTGAACAGGGCCGCTGCGTGGTCCGCATCCCGGAACACATAGGCCGTGGTCTGATAAATCGGTGTCTGGCGTGCTCCGGTCGCCGGGTCGGGGCGGGCACCCGCATGAATTTGCAATGTGTCGAAACCGTAGGTCGGGCCGTCAGACATCGTGAAAATCTCCTGTTGGTATCTGTCTTGCGGAATCTGTAGGCCATTGCCCGCCTGCGCACAACGATCCTGTCAGCGCAGCCAGAGTCCTTTGCTTTTGATCGCGTTGCGCAGCACCTGTTCCCGCCGCGGCAGATTGTCCTGATCAAAGAGCGCACGGATTTTTTCGCCTTTGCCCTGAAGAACCAGTTTTTTCAACGGATCATACTGTTTGAGCACTTTTTTGACCTTGTTGGGGGCCACGACGGTTTCCAGCACATCGATCACGTGATCGCTTTCGCGGGCATAAAGCAAAGGGAACAGGCGATAGTGGCAGCTGACGGACCCATCCAGAAGCCCGTCCGGCAAAGCGTCCCGCCCGCCGCCGAAAGAATGAATGACCAGCGGCAGGGCCGCCTGATCCAGCCATGGGTCAAGGTTCTGGCCCGTCAGTTCGGGAATGTTCTCATCCCGGATCGTTCTTGCGTAGTCCAGGTACCGTTCACCGAACATCCTGGGGCATTTGAAGAAAAAGTAACCTGCGTTAAAGTAAAGGTATCGCCGCCAGTAATCATGGGGTTGGCCCGGATCCACGGAGCTTTCGAAATCCAGCCCGAAGCGCGCATAAAGCGCCCGCCAGATACCGTCAAAGCCGGGGCCGTACAGCGTCGGCTTTGGCCATGTGCCCTCGACCTTCAGTGAGGCTCCGGGGTGGTTGAAATCGAACGGGACGCTTGTGATGTCGCCGGTGATCAGCGTGTCTGTGTCGAAGAACACAAAGGGTTCACCTTCCGGCAGGGCCGACAAGGCCTCGATCTTGTTGCCATAAGGGTAGCTTTCGCCGAAAACATGCGAGTCGAAGGGCAGGATTTCGGCATCCAACTGTTTCAGGGCCTTCAGAACGTCTTCGTCCTGGATGCTCGGGTTGTGGGTCCAGCGCGGGCCCGTGTTGGGTGTGGCGACAAACAGCCGGCCTTTGAACCCGGGCGAACAATGGCGAAGCGAGGCCGCGAACAACAGGGCCTCATATTGCAGGCGGTTGTTTTGCCCGACAACCGCGATGTTGAATTTCCGAGAACTTGCCTGCATCTATGCCCATTCCTGAAAGCTGCCGGAACCGGCACCCTTTGATCCGGGTTACAGCAAGCGGGGTGGGGCGTCAAAAGCCGAAAGTTTGATTTCTTGTTATCTATGGCATTCCTCTCATCGCGCCGAGAAAGGGCTGAGCAAGGTCATTTTGCGGATTTTCCGAGGTTGGCCCGGTTCATGTCGTAAGGGAAAATCGGTGGCGTGCGATGCTGACCGAACCTTGTATGCCCATACCCGCACAGCCCTTTCCTGGGCAAATCCTGCCTTCGGACCCAATGATTCAACGCTTGTTGTGCTTAATCCCTAAGCGAAGTGCCCAAAAACACGGTTGTTTTTGCAAGGCTTTTCATTTTTTGACCATTTGGCAAATTTTACCAATTGATAAAAAAAATATTTGTGGCAAGCTGAGAGCATAACAAACATATCTACAGGGAGTAGAGTGATGGCACAGGGCCAGATGGCACCCGGCATCGTAGCCGGGCGGCTTTCAAGCGATGAGCTGACCTCAAATTTCACCGATCTGCATCCGCCACTTGCGCAGCACGAGGCCGCAGTAGCCGCAGATCGCTGTTATTTCTGCTATGACGCGCCATGCGTGACGGCCTGTCCAACGGATATCGATATCCCGTTGTTCATTCGCCAGATTCAAGCCGGTCAACCGCAATCAGCAGGGCGCACGATTCTGGAACAGAATATTCTGGGCGGAATGTGCGCTCGGGTCTGTCCAACCGAAACATTGTGCGAAGAGGCCTGCGTTCGCGAGGCCGCCGAAGGCAAACCGGTTGAGATCGGGCGCCTGCAACGTTTCGCCACCGATGAAATCATGGCCTCGGGCGTGCATCCGTTTGAACGTGCGCCTTCGACCGGCAAGACAGTTGCCGTTGTAGGGGCCGGGCCTGCGGGTCTGGCCTGTGCCCATCGGCTGGCGATGCTGGGCCATGACGTGGTGATCCATGAAAGCAAGCCCAAACCCGGCGGCCTGAATGAATATGGTATCGCGGCCTACAAATCGACCAACGATTTTGCACAGGCCGAGGTGGACTGGCTTCTGAAAATCGGCGGGATTGCAATCGAGACCGGTTCGGTTTTGGGCGAAAGCATCTCATTGGATGGGCTGGTCGAAAACTACGACGCGGTGTTTCTGTCCATCGGTCTAGCCGGCGTCAACGCCTTGCGTGCAGGCGGTGTTGACAAGGACGGTGTGCGGGCCGCGGTTGATTTCATATCGGACGTGCGGCAGGCCAGCGACCTTGCCGATCTGCCCGTTGGCCGGAATGTGGTCGTCATCGGCGGGGGCATGACGGCTGTGGATGCCGCCGTGAAATCCAAGCTTCTGGGCGCCGAAAACGTCACGATTGCCTATCGCCGCGGCCGGGATGCCATGGGGGCCAGCCGGTACGAGCAGGACCTGGCAGCGTCGCATGGCGTTCGGATCATGACCAATGTTCAGCCAGTGGCCATCCACGGCAATGGCGCCGCGACCGAGATCGAGCTGGAATATACCTCCAGCCAGAACGGTCAGCTCATCGCAACCGGAGAAACGATCCGCTTGCCGGCCGATCAGGTTCTCAAGGCCATCGGACAGACCTTGGAGGGCGCACCCGAAGGCCTGACGCTGGATGGCAACAAGATCGCCGTCAGCGGCGCTGGCCGAACCTCTTTGGCTGGTGTCTGGGCTGGTGGTGACTGCGCTGCGGGCGGTGAAGATCTGACCGTAACGGCCGTTGCCGAAGGTCGGGACGCGGCGATGGACATCCACGCGACGCTCGTTTCGTGATAGGGTGGGGTATTCACCCCATTCCTTTCGCTGCTGAGGTATTCCCATGTCCCAGATCGAACAAGCTGTTGCTCAACACTATACCACCGGTGCACTGACCGAACGCGTCCGCGCGGCGCTGGAGGCCAGCGGCATCGACCCGGATGCGGCCACTGTCGCTGATCTGAAGGCGGGGGATGAATTCCATACCGGCGGCGTTCTTGCGACCGACAACCTGTTTGCGCAACTTTCTCCGACCCATGCGACACGCGTTCTGGACATCGGATGCGGCATCGGAGGCACATCCCGGTACATAGTGGACAAATACGACTCAACGGTGACAGGGATCGACCTGACGCCCGAGTTCGTGGAAACCGCAACTGCGCTCAGCGATCTGGTCGGACATTCCGAAAAGGCCAGCTTTCTTGTTGGCAGTGCTCTGGACATGCCTGTGCCGGATGCCGGGTTCGACCTTGCCGTCATGATGCATGTGGGCATGAATATCGAAGACAAAGCGGGGCTGTTCGCGGAAGTGTCACGGGTTCTGGCCACCGGTGGCACCTTTGCCTTGTTCGACGTCATGGGCGGAGAGGTGGATGAGCCGCTGGCTTTTCCGCTTCCCTGGTCCACATTGCCGGAAACCTCATTTGTTCACGCGCCGGATGTATACAAGGACGCCGCGGCCGCGGCCGGTCTTGAGCTGGTTGCCGAAACAGACCGCACCGCGTTTGCGATCCAGTTCTTCGAAGACGTATTTGCCAAGATAGCCGAGACCGGACCAGCGCCGCTGGGAATCCACCTGATGATGGGCGAAACGGCGCCCGAAAAGTTCCAAAACTACGTCAAAAACCTCAAGGCCGGGCGTATTCGCCCGACCGAAATGATATTCAAAAAATCCGGCTGAGCCGGGAAGGGAGAAGCCATGGCCGATCTGACGACAAACTTTCTGGGCATTTCCAGCCCCAACCCGTTCTGGCTGGCCTCTGCGCCGCCGACGGACAAGGAATACAATGTGCGCCGCGCCTTCGAGGCCGGGTGGGGAGGAGTTGTCTGGAAAACGCTGGGGTCCGAGGGGCCTCCGGTCGTGAACGTGAATGGCCCGCGCTATGGCGCAATCTACGGGGCCGACCGCCGTTTGCTGGGCCTGAACAATATCGAACTGATCACGGATCGTCCTCTCGAGGTGAATCTCGAGGAAATGGCGCGGGTCAAATCCGATTACCCGGATCGCGCCTTGATCGCGTCGATCATGGTTCCGTGCGAGGAAGAAGCATGGAAGGCCATTCTGCCACGCGTGGCAGAAACCGGTGCGGACGGGATCGAGCTGAACTTCGGCTGCCCTCATGGGATGAGCGAACGCGGCATGGGCTCGGCCGTGGGGCAGGTGCCGGAATATATCGAGATGGTCACCCGCTGGTGCAAACAGTATTACGACCGCCCGGTCATCGTTAAGCTTACGCCGAATATCACAGATATCCGCAAACCGGCTGCGGCCGCCAGAAACGGTGGTGCGGATGCGGTGTCGCTGATCAACACCATCAATTCGATCACCAGCGTCAATCTGGACACGTTCAGCCCTGAACCGTCCATTGACGGCAAAGGCAGCCACGGTGGGTATTGCGGCCCGGCAGTAAAGCCCATTGCATTGTCGATGGTGTCCGAGATCGCGCGGGCCGAGGCGACGCGGGGCCTGCCGATTTCCGGCATCGGCGGCGTCACCACTTGGCGTGACGCGGCCGAGTTCATCTCGTTGGGTTGCGGCAACGTTCAGGTGTGCACCGCTGCGATGACCTATGGCTTCAAGATCATTGACGAACTGACGGCAGGGCTGTCGGAATGGATGGATGAGAAAGGCTATTCCAGCATTGATGAGGTGATCGGACGTGCGGTGCCCAATGTCACCGACTGGCAGTATCTGAACCTCAACTACGTCGCCAAGGCGAAGATCGATCAGGATCAGTGCATCAAGTGTGGCCGGTGTTATGCTGCCTGCGAAGACACCAGCCACCAGGCGATTTCCATGTCCGAGGACCGCGTCTTTGAGGTGATGGATGACGAATGCGTCGCTTGCAACCTCTGCGTCGATGTTTGTCCGATCGAAGGCTGCATCGATATGGTGCCGATGGCAGCGGGCGAGGTTGATCCCCGGACCGGAAAAGAAGTTCAGCCAACTTATGCGAACTGGACGACGCATCCGAACAACCCGATGGCCAAGGCGGCCGAATGAGGGGATTGCGACAGATTGTCAAGGGGCCGTTATTGCGGCCCCTTTTTTCAGGGGCTCAGAAGTTTGCGGTACAACGTGTCAACAAAGGCTTCTGCACCCTCGAACGGATCTTCGTTGCCCAGAATTGCACGAACCTGAACATCGAAATCTGCATAGTGCTGCGTCAAGGCCCAGATCGAGAACACCAGGTGGTAGGGGTGCACCCGCGCGATTTTTCCCTGATCCATCCAGCCGGTAAGGATCGTGACCTTTTCGTCGACCAGTGTCTTGAGATCATTGGACAATGCATCGTGAATACGCGGCGCGCCCTGTACAAGCTCGTTGGCAAAAAGGCGGCTTTCCCGTGGTAGCTCCTGACTCATCTGCAACTTGCGCCGAATGTATGCCAGGATTTCCTCCATCGGATCGCCATTGGCGTCCAGATCATGCAACGGAGCCAGCCAGGTATCCAGCAGGCCGGACAGCAATTCAGTATGGATCGCTTCTTTTGATGGGAAATAGTACAGCAGGTTCGGCTTGCTCAGACCTGCTTCTGCTGCGATCTGGTCTACGGTTGCGCCGCGAAACCCGTGGGCTGAAAACACGTTCAGGGCGGCCTCTAGAATCGCGGCGCGGTTCTTTTTCTGAATACGGGTTGGTGCGCGGTCTTTTGGCATGTTTTCAGCGTGTCTCTTTTTTCGTCGAACAGATGCGGGACGTACTGAAAATTTCAGCTGAACCGCGCAAATTCTTGACTGATACCGAACCCGTGATAGCGTGAGTTTGACCATATGGTCAAATCAAGACATCAAAAGCGAGCCAACTCGCCAGCAAACAGGGAAGATGAACATGGCAGCTCCGGCGCAGAATCTCAGGATCAATGGCGACAGGTTGTGGGACAGTCTGATGGAGATGGCCAAGATCGGCCCGGGTGTCGCCGGTGGCAACAATCGCCAGACCTTGACGGATGAGGACGCGGAAGGCCGCGCCTTGTTCCAGAAATGGTGCGAGGAAGCAGGGTGCACCATGGGGCTTGACCAGATGGGCAACATGTTTGCCCGCCGCGAAGGCACTGACCCGGACGCGCTGCCGGTTTACGTGGGTTCGCATCTGGATACGCAGCCGACCGGCGGCAAATATGATGGCGTGCTAGGTGTCCTGGGAGGGCTGGAACTGATCCGGACGCTGAACGACCTGGGGATCAAGACGAAACATCCGATCGTCGCCACCAACTGGACAAACGAAGAAGGCACGCGTTACGCGCCGGCGATGCTGTCTTCGGGCGTTTTTGCCGGGATGCACACGCAAGACTGGGCATACAACCGCGAAGATGCTGAGGGCAAAAAGTTCGGGGATGAGCTGAACCGGATCGGCTGGCGTGGTGATGAAGAGGTGGGCGCCCGCAAGATGCATGCGTTCTTTGAACTGCATATCGAACAGGGCCCGATCCTTGAAGCCGAAGGCAAGGATATCGGCGTCGTCACCCATGGTCAGGGGCTGAGCTGGACGCAGATCACGGTAACGGGCAAGGATGCGCATACCGGATCGACACCGATGCCGATGCGCAAGAATGCCGGGCTGGCCATGGCGCGGATCCTGGAGAAAGTCGACGAGATCGCATGGTCTCATGCTCCGCATGCGGTGGGTGCGGCAGGGCATATCGATGTTTACCCGAACTCACGCAACGTGATTCCGGGCAAGGTGGTGTTTACGGTCGATTTCCGCTCGCCCGAGCTGGAGGTAATCACCGACATGGAGAACCGCCTGCGGGTGGCTGCCGAGGACATCGTTGACGAGATGGGTCTTCAGATCGAATTCGAGAAAGTCGGCGGGTTCGATCCGGTGAAATTTGACGATGCTTGCGTATCGGCCGTGCGAAACGCAGCCGAACGGCTGGGCTATTCGCACACTGATATCATCTCGGGCGCGGGGCATGATGCCTGCTGGATCAACCGGGTTGCGCCGACCGCGATGATCATGTGCCCCTGTGTTGACGGGCTGAGCCACAATGAAGCCGAAGAAATCAGCAAGGAATGGGCCGCAGCCGGAGCGGATGTTCTGCTGCATGCCGTGGTCGAGACTGCCGAAATCGTGGAATAGGGGGCGCTGCCCCCGTCGCCCCAAGGGCGACTCCCCCGGGATATTTTTGGCCAGATGAAGCAAGCGGCGCAGACCGCATCAGGGAGTTCAAAATGAGTACTGTCATCAAAAACGGAACCGTTGTCACCGCGGATTTGACTTACAAGGCGGATGTATTGGTCGAGGGTGGCGTGATCACCGAAATCGGCATGAACCTGACGGGGGACAAGGAACTGGACGCAACCGGCTGTTTTGTGATGCCGGGCGGTATTGATCCTCATACCCATCTCGAAATGCCGTTCATGGGCACCTATTCCAGCGATGACTTTGAAAGCGGGACGCGGGCGGCCCTGGCGGGCGGCACGACCATGGTTGTTGATTTTGCACTGCCGAACCCCGGTGAAAGCCTGCTGGATGCGCTGAAACGTTGGGACAACAAGTCGACACGGGCCAATTGTGACTATTCGTTCCACATGGCGGTGACCTGGTGGGGGGAACAGGTGTTCGACGACATCAAAACCGTGATCGAGACGCGCGGTATCAACACCTTCAAGCATTTTATGGCCTACAAGGGCGCGCTGATGGTGAATGATGATGAGCTGTTCGCCTCGTTCAAGCGTCTTGCCGAGCTTGGCGGTACCGCCCTGGTGCATGCCGAGAACGGAGATGTGGTGGCAGAGCTGAGTGCCAAGCTGCTTGCCGAAGGCAATACCGGCCCCGAGGCACATGCGTATTCGCGCCCGCCGCAGGTGGAAGGTGAAGCCACCAACCGAGCGATCATGATCGCGGACATGGCGGGTGTCCCGCTGTATGTTGTTCACACCTCGTGCGAAGAGGCGCATGAAGCCATCCGCCGGGCAAAAATGCAGGGTAAACGGGTGTGGGGAGAACCCCTGATCCAGCACCTGACATTGGACGAAAGTGAATATTTTAATCAGGATTGGGACCATGCGGCGCGACGGGTCATGAGCCCTCCGTTCCGCAACAAACAGCATCAGGACAGCCTGTGGAATGGCCTGCAATCGGGAACGCTGAGCGTGGTTGCAACCGATCATTGCGCCTTCACAACCGAACAGAAACGCTTTGGCGTAGGGGATTTCACCAAGATCCCGAACGGCACCGGCGGGCTGGAAGACCGGATGCCGATGTTGTGGACACATGGGGTCAACACTGGACGTCTGACACCGAACGAATTCGTGGCTGTCACTTCAACAAACATTGCCAAGATATTGAATTGCTACCCTAAAAAGGGTGCGGTTCTGGTCGGGGCGGATGCTGATCTTGTTGTTTGGGATCCTGAGAAAAGCAAGACAATCAGCGCCGCGTCGCAGCAATCTTCGATCGACTACAATGTGTTCGAGGGCAAAGAGGTCAAAGGCCTGCCGCGCTTTACTCTGACGCGGGGTCAGGTGGCGGTGCATGACGGTGAAATCCGGACGCAGGAAGGTCATGGGGACTTTGTCGCGCGTGAGGCGAACACCACCGTCAACAAGGCGCTGAGCACCTGGAAAGAGCTGACCACCCCAAGACCCGTCGAGCGGACAGGAATTCCGGCGACCGGTGTTTGATCGGTTGGGGCCGCTTTGCTGGCGGCCCTGACACCACTCTTTTCAAGGCAATAAAATGAACACTGAAAGCACGACCCAGCCCGTCATCGAGGCAAGGCAGCTAGACCTGACATTCCAGACCAATGATGGGCCTGTACACGCGCTTAAAGACGTGAACCTGACAATAGACAAGGGCGATTTCGTCAGTTTCATCGGGCCGTCCGGCTGTGGCAAAACCACCTTTCTGCGTTGTATCGCAGCCCTGGAGACACCTACGGACGGGACGCTGACCGTCAATGGCATGACGCCTGATGAGGCGCGTCGAAACCGGGCGTACGGGTATGTCTTTCAGGCGGCGGGCCTATATCCCTGGCGTACTATTGCAAAGAACATAAAACTGCCTCTTGAGATCATGGGATACCCTGCTGCCGAACAGGATGAACGGGTGAAAAAAGTCCTGGAACTAGTTGATTTGGAAGGGTTTGGCGGCAAGTTTCCCTGGCAGTTGTCCGGTGGGATGCAGCAGAGGGCCAGTATTGCTCGGGCCCTTGCGTTCGACGCGGATATCCTGCTGATGGACGAGCCGTTCGGGGCGCTGGATGAGATCGTGCGGGACCATCTGAACGAGCAGCTTCTTGAGCTTTGGGCGCGTACGGAAAAGACGATCGGATTTGTGACGCATTCCATTCCCGAGGCGGTTTATCTGAGCACAAAGATCGTGGTGATGAGCCCACGGCCCGGGCGGATCGCCGATGTGATTGACAGCCCGCTGCCCAAGGAACGGCCGCTGGACATCCGCGACACCCCGGAATTCATCGAGGTCGCGCATCGCGTGCGCGAAGGTTTGCGGGGTGGGCATTCCAATGATGGCTGAGTTGAATGCGGATAAAATCCGGCGCGCGGCGCCAGGTGATGTGCCTGCCTGTGCCAGGGTTGTTCATGACTGGGCCACGCAAACGGACTGGATGCCCGACGAACTGCCGGTTGATGAACTGGCGAAGCTGATCAGCGACGCATTCGACAGCCGTGAAATGTGGGTCGCAGGTGATCCGGTCGATTGCTACATGTCATTGGACCCGGCACAGAATAAAATCGGCGCGCTGTATTGCAGCCGGACGGGGCAGGGTATCGGCAAGCGCCTTGTCGACAAAGCAAAAGAGGGCCGAAATTTTCTCTGGCTGACGACGCACCGGCCCAATACGGCGGCGCAACGTTTTTATCGCCGTGAAGGGTTTGAAGTGACGGCCGAGGAACCCCCTGTGCCGCCGGATACCGTGCCCGTCTATCGGATGGAGTGGCGTGCATGAAGCAAGTCATCGCCGTATTCACAGTCATCGCCGCAATTGTTCTGTTCTGGTACGTGGCCTGTATTCCGATGAACATAAAGGGCGTGTTGACCGAACAGGAACGCGCGGGGGCCGTCGTACAGCCGCCGTCTGCCAAGGACCGGCGGGACATGTCCGAGGTTGGTCTTGTTTTGAACAACACATTCGCCATCCCGGCCACGTGGGAACAGGACCGGCCTCGACTGCCGGCCCCGCATCAGGTCGCCGTAGAAATGTGGGAAACGACGGTCCAGAAAAAGATCACTTCGAAACGGTCGCTGATCTATCATGGCTGGGTCACGCTCAGCGCGACGATGCTGGGATTTGCGATTGGCACCGGCCTGGGGATCCTTCTGGCCGTGGGTATCGTGCATAGCCGCGTTATGGACCTGTCGGTCATGCCATGGGCCATTGTCAGTCAAACCATTCCGATCATCGCGCTGGCGCCGATGATCATTGTGGTGCTGTATTCCGTTGGTATCCAGGGCATCATTCCCAAGGCGATCATATCGGCCTATCTGAGTTTCTTTCCGGTTGTCGTCGGCATGGTCAAGGGCCTGCGCAGCCCCGATGCGATGCAGCTGGACTTGTTGCAGACGTATAACGCCAGTCGGTCTCAGGGCTTTTGGAAATTGCGCCTGCCGGCATCCATGCCGTATCTGTTCACCTCGCTGAAAATCGGGATCGCCGCGTCGCTGGTCGGCGCCATTGTTGGTGAGCTTCCGACAGGGGCTGTTGCCGGTCTGGGCGCGCGATTGCTTGCCGGCAGCTATTACGGTCAGACGGTACAGATCTGGTCGGCTCTGTTCGCGGCTGCCATTCTGGCGGCATGCCTGGTCGGGTTGCTGGGGCTGATTGAACGTGCAGTACTGAAACGAATGGGGATGGCGCAATGATACTGGTTTTGTGTGCTGTTCTGCTTTGGCTTTTGGGCTGGTGGTTGAACAGCCGGTTGGCCAGCGGGCCTTATGCCGACACCCGAATGGTGCGGTTTCTGGCCCCGCTGATCTTTGGCCTGACGGTCATCGGGATCTGGGAGCTTCTGGTGCGCGGGCTTGAGGTTCCTCTGGTCATCCTGCCCGCGCCGTCGGTAATTGCGGTACGGTTTGCGGACAGCCTTCCGATCCTGTGGGCTGACTTTGTGCAGACCATCATCAAGGGCGCGCTCAGCGGCTATGTCATCGGGTGCATCGCGGCCTTTCTGATGGCGATTGCGGTGGATCGCTGGGATTTCCTGCGTCTGGGCCTGTTGCCGGTCGGCAATTTCGTGGCCGCCCTGCCGATTGTCGGAACCGCCCCCATTCTGGTGATGTGGTTTGGGTTCGACTGGCACTCCAAGGCGGCGGTGGTGGTTGTGATGGTGTTCTTTCCGATGCTCGTCAACACCGTGGCAGGCCTGCGGGAAGCCACCTCGATGCAGCGCGATCTGATGGAGACCTATGCCGCAACCTATTGGCAGAGCTTCATGAAACTGCGTTTGCCCGCAGCGATGCCCTTCATTTTCAACGGGTTGAAGATTTCCACCACTTTGGCTCTGATCGGCGCTATCGTGGCCGAGTTCTTCGGTTCACCGACACTTGGTATGGGGTTCCGGATCTCTACCAGCGTCGGGCAATTGTCGCTGGACATGGTCTGGGCCGAAATCGTTGTTGCGGCACTGGCCGGCACGGCCTTTTATGGGCTGGTGGCGGGGATCGAAAAAGTGGTGACCTTCTGGCACCCGTCACAGCGCGGATAAAACAAAGAAATCAACAGACCCCGAAATTGGGGCACAACAAGCAACTAGGAGAAATGAAGATGAACAAGCTACTCAGCGGGGCGGTTGCCGCCTTTAGCCTGGCAGCCAGTGCGGCGCTGGCGGCGGATGAGGTGACATTGCAACTGAAATGGGTCACGCAAGCACAGTTCGCGGGCTATTATGTTGCCAAGGACAAGGGCTTTTACGAAGAAGAGGGGCTGGACGTCACCATTCTGCCCGGCGGGCCTGACATCGCTCCGACGCAAGTGATTGCAGGCGGTGGTGCCGATGTGACCGTCGAATGGATGCCTGCCGCGCTGGCTGCCCGTGAAAAAGGGCTGCCGCTGGTGAACATCGCGCAACCTTTCAAAAGCTCGGGCATGATGCTGACCTGCTGGAAAGACGCCGGGATCTCGTCGCCCGAAGACCTCAAAAACCGCACGCTGGGTGTCTGGTTCTTTGGCAACGAGTTTCCCTTCATGAGCTGGATGAGCCAGTTGGGCATCAGTACCGATGGCAAAAGCGAAAACGGAGTGGAAGTTCTGAAGCAGGGCTTCAACGTCGACCCGTTGCTTCAGCGTCAGGCGGATTGCATCAGCACCATGACCTACAATGAATACTGGCAGGTCATCGATGCCGGTGTCAGCCCGGATGAGCTGGTGACCTTCAAATACGAAGACCAGGGCGTGGCAACGCTGGAAGACGGCCTTTATGTGCTGGAAGAGAACCTGAGCGATGCGGCCTTCGCCGACAAGATGGAGCGGTTCGTTCGCGCGTCGATGAAGGGGTGGAAATATGCCGAGGAGAACCCGGACGAAGCGGCGGAAATCGTTCTGGAAAACGATGCAACCGGTGCTCAGACGGAAGAGCACCAAAAGCGTATGATGGGTGAGATCGCCAAGTTGACCGCAGGGTCGAACGGCGCGCTGGACCCGGCTGATTTCGACCGCACCGTCAACACATTGCTGGCAGGCGGGTCTGATCCGGTTATAACCAAAAAGCCCGAAGGGGCCTGGACACATCAGATCACCGATGCTGCACTGAATTGATCTCAGCCTTTCCTTGGGGAATTGAGGCGCGGTCCCAATCGGGGCCGCGTTTTTCATTCTAAATGCCGGATATGTGTCTGTACTCGACCTGAAATCAGAGTAGTATTTACCTGTAAACGAACGCATTTCATACGAATTGTGAACCTCACGGGATAAAATGCAGGCATTTGCATCAGAATTCAGCTCTGCCATCGCGCTGATCTTTGAGGGAGACTCAGAGCTGTGGGCGATTGTGCTGTTGTCCCTGAAAGTATCCGTGTTTGCGGTTCTGATTTCCGCCCTGATCGGCATGCCCGTCGGTGCCGCTCTGGCTGTGGCCAGGTTTCCGGGGCGGCGGATGCTGATCGTTCTGATGAATGCCCTGATGGGGTTCCCGCCCGTGGTCGTGGGGCTGCTGGTCTATCTGATGCTGTCCCGTTCCGGCCCGTTGGGTGTGCTAGAGCTTTTGTATACCCCGACGGCCATGATCATTGCGCAGGTCGTGTTGGTCACTCCTATTATCGCGGCATTGACCCGGCAGGTGGTCGAAATGCTGGCCGAGGAATATTCCGAACAGCTGCGATCACTGGGCGTGTCGCGGCTGGCATCGGTTCCCGTGCTTCTCTGGGATGCGCGGCTGGCACTGGTTACCGCCTTGCTTGCGGGGTTTGGGCGCGCCATTGCCGAGGTCGGCGCGGTGATCATCGTGGGCGGCAACATCAACCATGTGACGCGCGTAATGACGACGACGATCGCGTTGGAGACGTCGAAGGGAAATCTGGCGCTGGCGTTGGCGCTGGGGGTAATCCTGATCGGGATCGCGGTGGCCGTGAACGCGATGGTCAGCGCGATCAGCCTGCGGGCCGAACGGGAAGGGGTGCGTCATGCGTGACCTGCTCTGCGACAGGGTGAACTGCCTGAAGGTCGAGAACCTGCAAATCCGCACTAGCGGCAAGGCGTTGTTGGACGTCTCGTCATTGGTTCTGGATGGGCCGGGGCCAACCTTGATTCTTGGCCCCAACGGTGCAGGCAAAAGCCTGTTGCTGCGCTGTCTGCACGGGCTGATCACGCCGGATCGGGGGCAGGTCGTCCAGGGTGGAAAACCGCTGGGCGCGGCACAGAAAGCCCGCCAGGCCATGGTGTTTCAGAAACCGGTTCTGCTGCGTCGATCTGTTGCGGCAAACCTTGACTTCGTTCTCAAGCGTCAAGGCATGGGGCGAAGGGCCCGTAAGGCCCGTATCGCCGAATTGCTGACCGAAGGCGGGCTGGACGGCAAGGCCAGACAACCCGCGCGGTCATTGTCCGGGGGAGAAGCGCAGCGATTGGCGATTCTCCGTGCGCTGGCGCTGGACCCCGAGACCTTGTTTCTGGACGAGCCCACCAGCGCTCTGGATCCCAGCGCGACCCAGATGATCGAACGAATGATATTGCGGGCATCGGCTCGGGCCGTGCGGATCGTGATGGTGACGCATGATATCGGTCAGGCCCGTCGTTTGGCCTCGGACGTGGTCATGATGCAGGGCGGGCATGTCGTGGAACACGGTGTGGCAAAACAGGTTTTGAATTCACCCGAAAGCGATGCGTCGCGCCGCTATTTGGCGGGCGGGTTGGTTACATGAAATACAGAAAGTGGAGAGTGTGATGTTCCGGAAATCAATTCGGGCAGCGGTGGTGGCTGTGGGCCTGTTGACCAGCGCGGTTTCGGCGGAAGAACCGTTTATTGTGGTGCAGTCGACCACGTCTACACAGAACTCGGGACTGTTGGATTACATCCTGCCGTGGTTCGAAGCCGATTCAGGTATCGATGTCCGTGTCGTGGCGGTTGGAACCGGTCAAGCCATTCGGAACGCCGTCAACGGGGACGGGGATGTTCTTTTGGTTCACTCCAAACCGGCCGAGGAGAAATTCGTTGCTGATGGTTGGGGCGTAGAGCGGAAGGATCTGATGTACAATGATTTCGTTCTGGTCGGCCCCAAGTCTGACCCTGCCCGAATTCGCGGCGGCGTCGATGTGTTGGCCGCGCTGTCGAAAATCGCCGAGGTGGAAGCGCCGTTTGCATCACGCGGTGACGACAGCGGAACACACAAGGCTGAGCTGGGCTATTGGTCCGCAGCCGGGCTGGACCCTGCCGAGGCTTCGGGTGCGTGGTATCGCGAAACCGGATCTGGTATGGGCGCGACGCTGAACGTGGCCAGTGGAATGGATGCCTATACGCTGACGGATCGAGCTACGTGGCTGTCTTTTGGAAACCGGGGAAATCTTGAGGTATTGGTCGAAGGGGATCCGCGCCTGTTCAATCAATACGGTGTGATTCTTGTGAACCCTGACAAGCACGCGCATGTGCGGGCGGCAGCCGGCCAACGTTTCATCGACTGGCTGACGGGGCCGGACGGGCAGGAAGCGATTGCGTCGTTCAGGCTGGACGGACAGCAGGTGTTCTTTCCGAACGCCGACTAAGCCGGCCTGTGGCGGGCGTATCCTGACAAGGTAAAAGGCGGGTGAGGGCTCACCCGCTGGCACCGTTGTGGTGTATCGTGCCCAGGCCCGACAGGTCGTAGCCACCGAATTCACGGGCCCTTTGCGCAAATTGATCCGAGCGCAGCAGCGTTATCAGTTTCTGCATTGGCGGATCAAAATATGACCTGCGCCAAATCGCCAGATCCAGCCTCTCGGAATGGGTGGGGACGAAACCCAGGTTGTAAAGCCCTGCCAAAGCCCCCAGCCCAAAGCCGGCCTCGGCCTTTTCGCCGTGAAGGGCGATGGCCAGTTCCTCTTCGGTGCGTGCGCAGCCGGGGGTTGCGTCCAGATCGTCTCGGCTCATGCCATGTGCTTCCAGCTGGCTATCGAACAGGTGTTGGCTGGCCGCACTGTCCTGACGCATGATCACGCGGCGCGATTTGAGATCCTTAAACGTTTTGATATCCGATATGCCCGGGGCAAGAAGCAGCCCGCGCTTGCGTCGGGCGATTTCGTACAATACCACCGGCCCTTCGCCCAAGGCGTCACGCAGGGATTTTTCGTTGAACCCTCCGTCTTCGTGGATATGCAACACGGCCGCCTGTGCGCTGCGCTCGCTCAGCCGTGTCAGCCCGTCAAAGGAGCCGTCGTAATAGGTGGCAAGCCCCGATCCGCTTTCACGCAGCGCCCAGTCCAACAGAGGATCATGGCTGCCTGCTACAATCGGAGGCAGAGGCGGTTCGGCCACCTGCGGGCCGGATCGCGACGCGTTGAGCCAGGCAATGATTTCGGCCCGCGGGAACAACAGCTTGCCCATGGCGCGAACACAGGGCACCTCGCCCGAGGAGGCAAGATCATAGGCTTTGCGCTCGCCGATGCGCAGCAGATCGGCCAGTTCGCGGGTGGTCAGGTATTGCGACATTCAGTCGAGGCGCACGGCAGAGCCGGACGTGGCGTCGGCGGCGGTGAACCCGATCCGATCCAGCACGACAGGGGCTGCCACTGCAATGACGACCATTGCGGCGACCGCGGCAAGAAAGGCTTTCATGGTCTCCTCCAGTTCAGTTCCGGGCACCCGTTGCGCGGCGCAGAAAAACAATAAGATCCTGACGATCCTGAGCTTGTGTAATTCGCTGCATCGGCATCTTGGACCCCGGAATGTAATGGTCTGGCCCTTCGTCGAAAAGAGCATTTATCGTTTCGTCATTCCAAATGATATCAGAGCCTTGCAGCGTATCCGAGTACAAATATCCCGGTAACGTGCCCGCGCGCCTGCCGAAAACCCCGTGCAAGGAGGGGCCTGCGCGGCGCTGGCTGTTGGGGGTGAGGCTGTGACAGATCGAGCATTTCCGCGCGAACTGACGCTCACCATTGTCCATCTCGTCGGGGTTTTGCAGAAAACTTGGCTCGGCAAAAGCCATCTGTTGCCGATCGGACAGGGCGGTGACCGGCCAACTGTACATGGCCTCGTCGATCCCGCCTGCATGGATGTTTTCACCATCGACCGAGAAGGCCAGGGCCCAGACTGGCCCCCGCAACGTTGCGCGAAAGTCCTGCGCGATGCGCCAGTCCGAGGTATCGATGACCATGATATAGCCTTCGCCGTCGCCCACGGCCAGAAACCGACGATCCGGGCTGAGCGCCATGGCCAGGATCGGGCGACGATCCAGAGTGAAATCGCGCTCTTCACCGGTGGAAAGGTCCAGTATTCGGGTCACTCCGTCGACGGCACCGTAAGCGATCCAGTTGTCCTGTTCATTCAGGACCAGCTCGTTGATACCGAACCCGTGTTCGATGAGCCGGTTGATCTCTTGCCCAGTCGAGATATCCCAAATGCGCAGCGACCCATCCATGCTTGCTGAATAAAGGCGTGTGCCGTCAGAAGAAAAAACTACGGCGTTCACACCGCTTCCCGTCGGTCCAAGAGTTGTGGGCGCGGCTCCGTTCACGGGCCAAAGCCCAATCAATCCGTCCCAACTGGCGGTTGCGACGTGGGTCTTGGACGCTGCCAGACCCACGATCTTGCCCTGATGTCGCCCAACCACGTCGCCACCGGGCCATTTGCGCAGGGTGAAGTCATCTCCCGCCGAGTAGATGGCCGTGCCATTGAAGGCAACGGCGTTCACGGCGGCTTCATGACCTTCCAGCCATTCGGGGGTCCGATCAGCCCACAGCCCGACGGAATTGTCGAAACTGGCTGTTGCGATACGCCCGTCCGGGGCTGTGGCGATCCCCATGATTGGGCCGCCGTGTCCCTTGAGTGTGAAGAATTCGGCCAAGGCGGGCAGAGGGATCAGCGCCAGGGCCAGTACCAGCCCCCGCATCTATTCAGCAGGCGAGGCGGCGGTTTTGCCTGCCTCTTTTTCCTGAACTTCTTCCAGCCACAAAGAGTGGTGTTCACGGGCCCATTGTTCTTCGACCTCGCCGGTGCCCATGGCGTCAAAGGCGCCCTCCATTCCGACAGAGCCGAGATAGATATGCGCCACGATGATCGCAATGAACACATAAGCAACCATCACGTGCCAGACCTGAGCATATTGCATTTCTTCCTGCGGCGACATCTGCACCGGCAGGTTCAGGCCCATCATTTGCGGAATACCGGTCGCATTGGCGATCTGGAAGGTTTTGGCAAACAAGGGCATCTCGAACGGGAACAACAGCGACAGACCCGACAGGCTGATGGAGGCGCCCAGCAGGATGCAGGCCCAGAATATGATCTTTTGACCAGCGTTGAATTTCTTTGCCGGTGGATGGCTGTTCTTGGTAAACAACCCGCCACCCGCGGCCAGCCATTTCAGATCGACGCGGTTGGGGATATTATGGGCAATCCAGTTTACCGTGACGATGATCAGGCCCAGCATGAAGGCCCAGGCCAGATTGTTGTGCAACCACTTGCAGCCCTGTGCGAGGGCTGCAAAGCCCTCTTTCCCGAAAACCGGGATCAGGAAGTCGCGCCCATAAAGCGTCAGCAGGCCCGTGACGCCAAGGATCAGGAATGACCCGGCAAACAACCAGTGCCCGAACCGCTCGAACCCGTTGAAACGCGTGACCGTACGGCCGGTTTTCTCACCATCGATGCGAATTTTGCCTCGGATCAAGAAAAATAACAGGATGATGCCCAGCATCCCGGCAATGATATAGGTGCCGTATTCGCGCAGCGGTCCGGTGCGGAAGGTCAGCCACCACATGCCGCCATCCTGAATCAGCACGCTGTCTGCTGGACCATGAGAAGACACCGTCACATCAGCCGAGCCATAGCGCAAAGCGCGATACACGTCACTGTCCGAGGCCACTCCACGCGTGCCAAGCTGACCCAGCAACCCCTCGGCATTGCCCTGACCAGTGTTCTCGGAACGATAGCTGTTGTCGACGGTTTCACCACGCTGCCGGGCGAGAATGTCTTCCAGCGTTGTCGCTCCGCCGGTCGAGGTGCGCTCATCCGTCGTGGGTTCAGAGGTCTCTTGCGCCCATGCGGCTCCGGTCAGAAAAATCGAAACGAGCAGAAACTGAATCAGACGCATAGGGATATCCTCCTGTGCATTTTCATATCAGCGGTCAAATCCACCGATTTGCTGGTGAAAAACGGCGCCGACCGGTGCGAGCGCTTCGCGAAGATCATCCTTGGCCGGACCATACACGTCCAACCCCACTGGCGTCAGAAGCGCCAGAAACCGTTCCGCAAAATTAGCACCAAAATTTTGCATATGTATCATGGCATCTTCGGAACTGGCATAGCGTTCATAGATATGAACGGCCGAACCGGTCATGTGCCATTCATAGCTTCTGGCGCCGGTTTCTTGCAGTGTGGCCGCGACCATTTCCGCCATAAGCGCTTCGAACTCATCCTTTTTATCCAGATCGAGGTCAAGCTTCAGCAGCCAGTAAACATCATTGGTCATGCGCGCCTCTCAAATTTGTTTGCTGTGACGTTACAGGAAACGGATCCCCGATCACATCACCTGAAAAGCCCCCCGCAAAGGGCGGGAGGCTGTTTTGTCAAAAGCCGGATTTCAACCGTCTTTCTGGTCGTAGGCCGTGCCCCAACCCCAGGCGCCCGAGCCGAAACCGCGCGCCACGACGCGTTCACGGTAAACTGCGGAAACCACGTCGCCGTCACCGGCGAGCAGGGCCTTTGTGGAACACATTTCGGCGCAGATGGGCAGCTTGCCCTCGGCGATCCGGTTGCGACCGTATTTTGCGAACTCTGCGGTCGAGTGCGTTTCCTCGGGGCCGCCGGCGCAGAAGGTGCACTTGTCCATCTTGCCGCGCGATCCGAAGTTGCCCGCCTGCGGATATTGCGGCGCGCCGAAGGGGCACGCATAGAAGCAATAGCCGCAGCCAATGCACAGGTCCTTGGAGTGCAGCACGACCCCTTCTTCGTTCTGATAGAAGCAGTCGACCGGGCACACCGCCATGCAGGGCGCATCCGAACAATGCATACAGGCGACCGAGATCGAGCGTTCGCCCGGGTTGCCGTCATTGATCGTCACCACCCTTCGGCGGTTGATGCCCCACGGCACCTCGTGTTCGTTCTTACACGCGGTTACGCAGGCGTTGCACTCGATGCAGCGTTCAGCGTCGCAGAGAAACTTTGCTCTAGCCATTAATCGTCCTCCTTACGCTGCCCAGATCTTGCAGAGAGTCGCCTTGGTCTCCTGCATCTGGGTCACTGAATCATAGCCATAGGTCTGGGCGGTGTTGGTACTTTCACCCAGCACATAGGGGTCTGCACCTTTGGGGTATTTCTCCCTGAGGTCCTCGCCCTGGAAATGGCCGCCGAAGTGGAACGGCATGAAGGCCACGCCGGCACCGACCCTGTTGGTCAGCATCGCCATCACCTTGACCTTGCCGCCCTCGGGGCCTTCGACCCAGACCTGTGATCCGTCCCGAATGCCAAGGTTGTTGGCATCGCGCGGATTGATCTCGACGAACATGTCCTGCTGAAGCTCAGCCAACCACGGATTGGACCGTGTCTCATCACCGCCGCCTTCATATTCGACCAGACGACCAGACGTTAGGATTATCGGGTAATCCTTTGAAAAGTCGTTCTTCTGGATCGAGGCGTACAAGGTCGGAAGGCGATAGGCATGCCGGTCCTCATAGGTGGGATAGTCGGCCACCAGATCGCGCCGCGGCGTGTAGAGCGGCTCGCGATGCAGCGGGATCGGATCCGGGAAGGTCCAGACAACCGCGCGGGCCTTGGCGTTCCCGAAGGGCGCACAGCCATGTGCAATCGCGACCCGCTGGATGCCGCCGGACAGGTCGGTTTTCCAGTTGGTCTTTGGTCCGGCCACGGCGTCGATGGCCGCGCGTTCCTCGGCCGTCAGATCACCGTCCCAGCCAAGATCCATCAGCATCTGCATCGTAAACTCTGGATAGCCATCCTGAATTTCCGACCCAACGCTATAGACCCCTTCGGCCAGCAGGTTGTCGCCGTCGCGTTCCACGCCAAAACGGGCGCGGAAGGTCAGGCCGCCTTCGGCCACCGGTTTGGACATGTCATAGAGGTTTGGTGTCCCCGTATGGCCCATTTCCGGTGTGCCCCAGCAGGGCCACGGTAGACCGTAATATTCGCCGTCGTTTGGTCCACCAATGGCTTGCAGCGTGGTTCTGTCGAACGTGTGCTGGTTGGCCATATGGCTTTTCAGACGTTCCGGCGACTGACCGGTATAGCCGATGGTCCAGAGGCCCGAGTTGAACTCACGCGTGATGCTTTCAACATTCGGGGTTTCGGGGTCTTCCATCTCGATATTGCGGAAGAACCGATCCGCCCAGCCGAACTTGTTGGCGAACTTGGCCATGATGACCTCGTCCGGCAGACTTTCGAATAACGGATCGACCACCTTGTCGCGCCACTGCAACGACCGGTTCGAAGCCGTGACCGAGCCACGGGTTTCGAACTGCGTACAGGCCGGCAACAGGTAAACGCCATCGGTCCGGTCATGCAAAACGGCGGAAACGGTGGGATACGGGTCGATAACGACCAGCATGTCCAGCTTTTCCATCGCCGTCTTCATTTCCGTCATCCGGGTCTGCGAGTTGGGCGCGTGGCCCCACAGAACCATGGCGCGGACATTGTTGTCCTGATCCATGTTGGCCGGGTCTTCCAGAACACCGTCAATCCAGCGGGAAACGGGAATGCCGCGCTCGTTCTGCAGCGGTTTGTCCTTGCCGTCCTTGTCCTTGATCGTGGCGAACTGACCGGCCAGCCATTCAGGTTCTTCGCCCCAGACACGGGCCCAGTGACCCCATGCGCCTGCGGACAGGCCATAATAGCCGGGCAGGGTATGGGAAAGAACACCAAGGTCCGTTGCGCCCTGAACGTTGTCATGACCGCGGAAGATGTTGGTGCCACCACCCGAGGTGCCCATGTTGCCCAGTGCAAGCTGAAGTACGCAATACGCGCGGGTGTTGTTGTTGCCGTTGGTGTGCTGCGTTCCGCCCATGCACCAGACAACCGTTCCGGGACGGTTGTTGGCCATCGTGCGGGCAACCCGCTTCAACTGCGACCCCGGAGTGCCGGTGACACGTTCCACCTCATCCGGGTTCCACTTGGCAACTTCTTCGCGGATCTGATCCATGCCCCAGACACGGGTGCGGATGAACTCTTTGTCTTCCCAACCGTTGTCGAAGATGTGCCAGAGGATACCCCAGATCAGCGCAACGTCCGTGCCGGGGCGGAAACGGACATATTCATCCGCGTGCGCCGCAGTGCGCGTAAAGCGCGGGTCGCAGACGATCAGCGGGGCGTTGTTCTGCTCTTTTGCGCGCAGAATATGCAGCAGCGAGACGGGATGCGCCTCGGCAGGGTTGCCGCCGATGATGAAGATCGCCTTGCTGTTGTGCATGTCGTTGTAGCTGTTGGTCATGGCGCCGTAGCCCCATGTATTCGCAACGCCCGCAACAGTGGTCGAGTGGCAGATCCGGGCCTGATGGTCCACGTTGTTCGTGCCCCAGTAGGCGGCGAACTTGCGGAACAGATAAGCCTGTTCGTTGTTGTGCTTGGCGGAACCCAGCCAGTAGACGCTGTCAGGCCCGCTTTCTTCGCGGATGCTCATCATGCCGTCGCCGATCTCGTTGATCGCCTCTTCCCAGCTGATGCGCTTCCACTCTCCGCCTTCTTTTTTCATCGGGTATTTCAGGCGGCGCTCGCCATGGGCGTGCTCTCGAACCGAGGCCCCTTTGGCGCAATGAGCGCCCAGGTTGAACGGGCTGTCCCAGCCGGGTTCCTGCCCGATCCAGACGCCGTTCTGAACTTCGGCAACCACGGTGCAACCGACCGAACAATGCGTGCAGACGGATTTGATGTTCTCGACTGCCGTGTTGGCTGCGGTCTGGGCGTTGGCAGGCGTCACGGTTCCACCCGTGGCGCTGATCGCGGCAAGGCCGCCGATCGTCAGGCCCGAGCCACGCAGGAATGCGCGGCGATCGACGGTATTCTCGCCGATTTGGGACAGGATACTTGTCCGCTGGGGGCGTCTCGCAACCCCGTTGGTCTTTTTCCTAAGCATTTGTTTCCTCCCTTGCGCGCCGTGTATGCCACGGCTGGCTTGGTACTGCTGAAGCCGACGTCGGGGCCAATCGCAACCGTCAGTCGGGTGTGAAAACGTCCGATCCTAGAACCGGGTGCTTTCGATGTAGGCGCGTGTATGCGCGGTATCCTGGATGCGGGTGTCGTCTGTCGGCGCTTCGGCCGCTTCGGCTTTTCCGGTCAGGCTGGCGGCGGCAACGGCAGCAGGTGCTGCGGTTCCGGCCAGTTTGAGGAAGTCGCGGCGTGTGGCGCCTTCTTCCTTGGTCTTGCTCATGGGCTCCTCCTGTCCCAATTGCGGTTTGGTGCCCACGGGGCACCGGCGATTTGCGGGCTACCCCGCTGTCATCCGGAACGCTTCGCGCTCGATCTCCATGAATACCCGACCGGCGGTGCCGACGGATGCATAGAGAACCGAGTTTTCAGCAGCTTCCAAATCCGAATAGAAATGTGCGGCCCATGGGCCGATATGTTTGCTCCAGAACGCTTTCTGGTCTTCAAGCGATGCCGGGCTGCCAAAACGCCCAACGATCATGCCTGCCATCATCTCCATCAATGAGGCGATGTTGTCCTCGGGCTCAAACACGTTCTGGGCGCGTGTGATCCCACGCACGGCCATGTCATTGCGGAGCTGCGCAAGGGGTTTCTCGTTCAGAAAACCCGTGAGGTAGAAGCTGGCATAGGGCAGCAATTCGCCCCGACCCAAACCGATGAACAATGCATTGAATTCCCGTTCAGCGGCGGCGGGCTTGGTGACCTTTGCAACCCGCGCCATGGCTTGGATGGCCTGACCAAGATCAGTGTCATCACCGCTGAGGCCCGCCATTTGATCCAACAGCATCTGGTCGGGTGGACCGGCCAGCAGCAAGCCCAGAAAGTTGTAGAAATCCGCGCGCAGGCGATCCTCGGCTGAAACGTCCAGAGTGTGCGCGTCACTTGCGGTCATTCGGTCATCCTTCAAATTCAAATGTCATTCGACGTGGCGCCGGAGGAAGGTCGATTTCTTCCGGCTCGTCCGCCAGCGCGAGCGACACCGGCTCGGGCCGGGGATCGGGTTCGACCGGCACAGCCTCGGGTTCAGCGCGCGCATCGGCTTCGCTTTCAGCAGCATCGTCTTTGACCTCTTCCGCGTCGATCGCCAGTGCTTCGATATGTGCCAGCATACCTTTTCCAACCTGATAGGCGGTTTGCATGTTTTCGATCACGCAGGCCGCATCGGTGTAGTCCTCGCCGTAATCAACCAGCCCGTCGACATTGGCCAGAACCGGGTTCAGCCGCCACAGCCGACGCAAAGCACGACGACGCAGGCGATCAGGCACGGCCTTGGCCATGAAGCCCGAAACATCGTCGCCGGGTTGCAGGGTCTCTGGGTCAGGAAGGTTGAACTCGGCGAGGATCTCGGCGTCATCCTTTTCTTCCAGCTCCGCTTGCCGTTCTGCGATCACCTGTTCTTCAAGGGCCAGTGCCTCGGCCTTGGCTTCGGCCTGAACGGCGGCCTTTCGGCGAGACCAGAAATCATCGGGCCGGTTCATTGCAGCGCCTTTCTCGGGGCGCGATACACGTCCGACGTCTGCCGGATACGAGCATCACCCTTGCCGTCTTCAACCAGATCTGTCCGCTTCTTGTCGCGGCGGCGCTTGACGAACACTTCGTGCTGATGATGTTTCAGAGTAAAATCGCGAACCCAGGCAATCAGCCCTTCGGTCATCGGGATCTTCTCGACAATTTCTTCACCGGTATCCGCGTAATCCTGCCCCTCGAACGGAGAGGCGGTGATCAAAACTGCATTCAGGGGAGTTTCGCCTTTCAGTTCGTCCCGCAGCACAAGGTACAGCGAAGGCTGCCCATCCGACAAGTTAACCATGTAGGCTTCGGTTTCATCTGCCCAGAGCGTCAGGGGCAGGGTGGCCGCGTGATACTCGACGGCATCGCCTTCGCGGCGCAGTTCCTGCCAGTCGGCCGGCCCTGCGCCGGGTAAAAGGGCCACAGCGCTCCAGTTCCACCGGGCCCACCGTGTGACCCCGGGTGTCTTGCGCACGATGACGCCAACCGGCATTTCAGTCTGGCTTGCGGCCTTCGCCACTGGCTCCTCCCCGAAAGGCTCTCCCCTGCCTTTCCAAGTCCACTATGGTACACAAACTAGCTGTGTGCCAAGCCTAAGCTCTACGACTTTGGTCGTAGTCCAGGGTAGCAACTGCGTGAGCAGGTCCTGCGAATGCTTGTGTTTCGTGGCATTTATTGCCGAAATTCAACCCTGTGCAGGAAACGCGGCAAGGGGTTGAAGTTGCTTTCCCAGGGGTACAGCCTAGTGTGCATGGAACCGGGGCGGTTGCCCGAGGAGAGGATATGGCCACGAAACTACTGCTATGTGATTGCGCCGGAACACAGGCAATCGATCCGGACAAGATCGAAAGCGCCTGCGGCGTTGCCTGTTCCAGGTTGCATACCGCGCTTTGTACCGATGAGTTGCAGTCCGCAGCTGCCTTGATGAAAGAAGGTGATACCGTCATCGCTTGTGCGCAAGAGGATGACGTTTTCAGGTCACTGGCCGAAGACCTGAATATCGACGTGCCCGGATTTGTCGATCTGCGCGATCGGGCCGGGTGGTCTGACCAAGGTGCGGATGCGACCCCCAAGATGGCGGCATTGGCGGCCGAGGCCGTTCTGGCGCAACCGGTCACACCCAGCGTGGATGTCTTCAGTGAAGGCACCTGTTTCATCATCGGGCCCGGTGCGGTGGCCTTTGATCTGGCAGAGCGTTTGGCGGATTCGTTGGCAGTGACCGTCATGACGACCGATTTGTCAGAGCCCCTCTCGCGCGCCTATGACGTGGTACGGGGGCAGCTTCGATCGGTTTCCGGTGCGCTTGGTGGGTTTTCGTTGCGTCTGGACGCGCTTCAGCAGGTCGTGCCCGGTGGGCGCGGCGCGTTTGCTTGGACCGATCCAAAGGACGGTGCGCTTTCATCGTGTGACATTGTCATCGATCTGGCAGGAGAAACGCCCTTTGTTCAGGCCCCGGCCAAGCGTGAAGGCTATCTGCGGGCTGATCCCAGGGATGCGGTTTCCGTTGAACGCCTGGCTTTTGAAGCCGCGCAATTGGTGGGGACATTCGAAAAGCCACTTTATGTGCGCGTGGAAGAAACCCTCTGTGCCCATTCCCGGGCCGAGCAGGTGGGCTGTACCAACTGTCTGGATATCTGCCCAACCGGTGCGATTTCCCCGGCGGGCGAGCATGTGGCGATTGACCCGATGGTATGTGCAGGCTGTGGTGCTTGCGCCGCGCTGTGCCCTTCAACGGCCATAACCTATGAAGACCCGCCTGTTTCGGCGCTGCTGTCGCGGATGCATATTCTGGCCCGTACCTATCGACGGGCCGGCGGCACCGCGCCTCGGCTGCTTGTACATGACGCCCACGGGGCCGAAATGATCCGGTTGGCGGCGCGTTTCGAGCGTGGATTACCTTCGGACGTGATCCCATTGGAATTGAACGTGATATCTGGCTTTGGCCATGCCGAGATGCTGGCTGCTCTGGCGCATGGGTTCGCTCGGGTGGACGTGCTGTTGGCGCCGACGACTGAGCGCGAGGCGCTGAACCGCGAGCTTGAATTGGCACATGCCATTGCAGGCCCCGAGTGTATAGGCCTGATTGACGAAGCGGACCCCGATGCGATGTCCGATCTGCTGTACGGGCAAGCGGTGCCCCGGCCTTTGTCCGATCCGGTCTTGCCTATGGGCAATCGCCGGCAAATCGCACGGCTGGCAGCACAGGCGCTGAACCCGCAGGCTGAATCGCCTTTGCCGCTGCCCGAAAATGCGCCTTACGGGGCGGTTGCAGTGAATACCGACAGCTGCACCCTGTGTCTCAGCTGTGTGTCGCTGTGCCCATCCGGTGCGTTGATCGACAATCCGGACAAGCCGCAATTGAACTTCCAGCAAGATGCCTGTCTGCAATGCGGGATGTGCAAGACCATATGCCCCGAGGATGCGGTCACGCTTGTTCCACAACTTGATCTCAGCGATGCGGCCCTGTCACAGCAGGTTCTGAACGAAGAAGAACCTTTTGCCTGCGTGGAATGCGGGGCATTGTTCGGCGTGAAATCCACGGTTGAGCGGATCATGGAGAAGCTGTCGGGCACACATCCGATGTTCGCGACGTCGGATCAGGCGCGGATGATCCAGATGTGTGACAATTGCCGGGTGAACGTGCAGTTCCAACAGCAAGACAATCCTTTCCAATCAAAACCCAAGCCCCGGGTCGTCACGACCGAGGATTACTATTCAGACAGAAAGGATCACTGAAGTTTCAAGGGTGCACCCAGATCCGCAGCGTCGATGCGCGATACGAACGCCAGGATCGCGTCAAGATCGTCCAATGTCATCTCAACCGGGTGAATAGGAGATGGGCGTTCGGGATCGAAAGGCGGTGTCAAACCGTCGATCTGTGTGAATGCGGGGTGGGGGTTCAGGGCGAAAAACGCTTCGAATCGCTGCGACCAGTCGGGCATTGCGCGCAGAACGGCGAAAGAGGGCGTCGACCCCAGGCCATTCATGCGGTTCCTTGGCCCGATGACATGACAGCGCCCGCAATGAGTCATCGAAAGTTCTTCGCCAAGTTGGGTGTCGCCCTCGACGATGTCACCGGACTCAACCTCGACAATATCAAAATTGGCAGAGTAAGGCCCTCCGTCTGCCGGGGCAAAGCTTTCCACCGTGCGCTTGCCGATATCCGACTTCAGCCATTCAAGAAAACGGGCCTGGCGGTCACTGTCTTCGATACGCAGGTGATAGATCACACCGTCGCGGGCAAAGACCGGATCACCGGGCGGCGCGGTTTCCAGCGCCATGACCCCGGCGTCGTCTGCAATAACACGGATCCCGGTCTTGAGAGAGAAGCGAGGAAGGATATGTTGCAACAGGCCAGAGTCTTTAACCTCTGCCGGGGCCGCAAGGCCAATCGCCTCTTGTGACCAAGAGGGGGTGGCAGAGAGCGTCAGGCTCAGGCACAAGAGGACAAAGCGCATGGCTCAACGTAACTTCGCGGGGCGGGATGCGTCAAATGTACAGACAAAGACGGAGACACGTGCAATGAGCGGCGAGTCGATACGCACGCCCCTGTCAGCAGGGCGGATCAAGGGGAACAAGCATGAGTGTTCGTGACGCGGTTCTGGCGAACCTGAAAAAGATCACCGACCCGGTTTCCGGGCAGGACATCGTAAGCGCAGGCATCGTGCGCGCCTTGAATGTGGAAGGCGACACGGTACGCTTCGTGCTTGAGGTCGACCCGAAATATGCGGAAAAGATGGAACCCGTCCGCGCCACGGCTGAAAAGGCCGCTCAGATGGTGGAAGGCGTGGCAAATGTTTCGGCCTTGATGACCGCGCATTCCGACAAGGCACCGCCGGATCTGAAACCGAAACCCAAGCCATCGCAAACCGGGCCGCAGGCAGTGCCGGGTGTGGATCGGATCATCGCCGTTGCCTCCGGCAAGGGTGGGGTTGGCAAATCCACCGTTTCGGCCAACCTTGCCTGCGCATTGGCTGCGGAAGGCCGGCGTGTAGGTCTGCTGGACGCGGATGTTTACGGGCCGTCGCAACCCCGGATGTTGGGTGTCTCGGGCCGTCCGGCCAGCCCTGACGGCAAGACAATCCTGCCGCTGCGCAACCACGGCGTCACCATGATGTCGATGGGTTTGATGACCAACGAAGGTCAGGCGGTTGTCTGGCGCGGGCCGATGCTGATGGGTGCGCTGCAACAGATGATGAGCCAGGTGCAATGGGGCGCGCTGGATGTTCTGATCGTCGATCTGCCGCCCGGCACCGGTGACGTGCAACTGACGCTGAGCCAGAAGTTCCAGGTGGATGGTGCCATTGTCGTTTCAACGCCGCAGGACGTGGCCCTGATTGATGCCCGCAAGGGGATCGACATGTTCAACCAGCTCAAGACACCCATTGTCGGGATGATCGAAAACATGTCCACGCATATCTGTTCGAACTGTGGGCACGAAGAACATGTTTTCGGTCATGGTGGTGTCAAGTCCGAGGCAGAGGCGCTGGGCGTGCCATTGTTGGGTGAAATCCCCTTGCATCTGGACATCCGTGTCGCCGCTGACGGAGGCGCGCCCATCGTGGTCAGCAAACCTGACAGCCCGCAGGCCGAGGCATTCCGCAAGATCGCCCGCGACATGATCGCCAAAGGCAACGCATGAGCCAGCCGGTTTTCCCACCCTTGCTGACGGGCCACCCGGTTCAGGGTGGGGAAGACCCGTTCGAGCGCGCGCAGGCCATGGCTGCGCTGGGCTGTGATGCGGGTACGGTTGTCTACAATATTCAGGCGGATTTCCTGCGCGTGGCAATTGTTTTTGCCCCCGAGGTACCGTTGCAAGATGCGGTGGCGATGCTGCCGCTTTGTGCTGTGGGATTCCAGAACGCGCTGGGCGCTTTGGCCCCGCCAGAGGTTGCGGTGCATCTGGGTTGGGATGGTCTGATTTGCGTGAACGGGGCGCGGTGCGGCCGGTTCCGCGCGGCTGCGTCAACATCAATGCCCGAGGAAGAGCCGGACTGGCTGGTCGTCGGTTGGGAGCTGACGCTGTTGCAAACAAGTGATGCGCCGGGTGAAACCCCTGATATCACAGCGCTGTACGATGAAGGCTGTGCCGAGGTTTCTGCAACGCAGCTGGTGGAAAGCTGGTCACGACACATGTTGACCTGGCTCAACCGTTGGCAGGAGGATGGCAACGCGTCCTTGCACGCCGAATGGATGGGCCTGCTGCGCGGCGTGGGCGAACCGCTGATCGCTGGTGGCGTATTCCTTGGAACGGATGAACGTTTCGGGATGCTGATCCGCGATGGGGTCGATACACATCTGCGCCCCCTGACTGACATGTTGGAGAACCGAGAATGAAACTGGCCCGAGCGATCCATTTCGACGAAAGCGACATGAACGTGTTTCATTCGCCGGCGCGCACCGGAGAGTGGTGCGTTTCGGGTGGGTTTGAGTTTTCCAACTGGGGGCAGGGCGATCTTGAAGGCAAGGCACGACAGGCATTTGCGAATGGCTGGCTGGGGTTGGAAACCTTTGGCCGGGTGACTTTTGTCGCCGTGACGCAGATCGAAGCCGCAGAGAAAGATCAGATTACGCGTAATCTGGCCGAACATTTTGTGCAGTTCTATGGCGCACCCTCGGTCGAGGCCGCATTGGGCGTTGCGCAAGCTGAAATCGACCACATGTCAGAGTTGTGCGAAGACCATCCGGCCAACACGCTGTTGACCGTCGCAAGGGAATTGACAGAGACAGGCGTGCACGAAGCCTTTCGCGTGATCACTCCGCAGGACGCGGAGTTGGAGGCGTTGGCGGTTCACGGGTCGCTGGACGATTAGATCAGGTCGACAAACCCGCCGAACTGCCCGCGTTTGAAGATCAGCCCTTTGCCGGTGCGATACATGACCTGATCTACCTGACCCACGATGATCAGATGATCCCCGGCGTCATGACGGGCATGAAGGCGGCAATCGAACCGGGCCAGACACTGGGCCAGATGTGGGCGCCCGGCCTTATCCTCGGTCCAGTCTGCATGTGAGAAATCCGCCCCATCGCGTGCAAACCGCAACGCCTGATCCTGCTGATCCTGTGCCATGACGTGGATCGAATAGAGATCACAGGTACTGAACGTATCGAATCGAAATGATTCCTTGGCCAGACACCACAGGACCAGTGGCGGGTCCAATGAGACTGAGGCAAATGAATTCACCGTAATGGCACGCGGGCCATTGTCGGATTGCGCGGTAATCACCGTGACACCGGTGCCAAAGCATCCCAGCGCTTCCCGAAAGGCGGGGCTTTGATCCGGGGTCGGTCTAAAGGTCTTTTCGGTCATTGCGCGCTTAATCCTTGGCCGCGCATCAGGTGCCATGCGTGGCCCGGTTTGTCCATGAAAAGCTGACTGCCGGGTGCAATTTATACCGTCAGTTCAGATCTTCCAGCAAACGACCGTGTTTGCGGGTTTCCATAATCACCTCGCCAAAAGTCGTCAGGCCGCGTGCTTGCAGGATCGGCAGCACCTTGATCAATGCCTCGGCCGTGGCAATCGCATCGCCAAGTGCGGTATGGCGCAACGCTTCGGGGATCGTGATTTCCAACCGTTCACACAAGGCGTCCAGTGTGTGCGTGTCGCTTGCCCCGAACAGCACCGCAGACAGCAAGACCGTGTCGAGTATCGGATGATCCCACTCGACACCCATCCGTTTGGCATGGCGGCGCAGAAACGCCATGTCGAACGGGGCATTATGCGCCACGATCACGGCGTCGCGCGAAAACTGATGGAATACGCGTCCGGCTTCGGCGATATCGGGCGCCCCCTGAACCATACGATCGCTGATCTTGTGTACTTTGGTCGAGGCCGGGGGAATCGGAATGCCGGGATCAACCAGCATGTCCAGATGCTCACCCTGAACGATTTTACCATTCAGAACGCGCACTGCGCCGATCTGTACGATCTCATCCTTGTGAGGCAGCAAACCGGTTGTTTCCGTGTCGAAAACCACGAAACACAGATCCGTCAGGGGGCGGTTCTCGAACGCATCATCCCCCGGTTTATTGAGAAGTTCGAAATCATAGACCAGCGGGCGGGCATCGTCCGGCGACATATGTGTCGCGCTGTCTTCGAAGACAAGCATATATCCGGGTGCATCGCCCAAGGGTTTCATCCGGGCGGAATATGTCTGCCGCCCGTCCACGCTGGACAGGGTGCAATAGACGTCCTTTCCGGTTTTGCACATCTTGGCATATGCGTCTGTCAGGCCGGTGGCTTCGAGGTATTCGAAAAGAGATGCGTTCAGACGAGGATGCGCGATCTGGGCAAGAACCTCGGCGGCCTGCCCGTCGTACAGAACGATCTGATGTTTCGGACTGGCCAGCAGCATGGCCACCGGAATTTCCGTCAGCAGCGCGGTCAGGCGCTGTTTTTCTGCGGCCAGATGCGCGGTTTCGGCGGCCACGGCCTCGGCTGTGCGCATGGCGTTCGAGGCCAGTTGTTCCGCCAATCCCGCCGCAGCCGGGGCAAGATCGCCCAGATACCGCGCGGCCTGCATGTCCAGGTCGGTGCTTACACCGGCATGTGCACGGGCACGCAACTGGGCGGAAAGCCGTTCGATCGGTTTGGCGACGTTGTCGTCGAACAGCAGCCAAACACCCGCGACCAGTGCCAGAAATCCAAATCCGATCAGGATTTCGGCGAAGACGAAATCATTCAGCAGACCGGGGTTTCCCGCACGGGAATAGGTGATCCAGAGAGCGGTGGCGCTGATGGCAACCCCGCCCAGGGCGAGGAGGCAGAAAAACAGAAAAATCCTGAGCCTCAAACTCAAACCGGTCAGCATGATCAAACCCCGCAAGTGGCTGCGATGACGGGGTCATTGGTTCCGGCTGCAATCCAGTCAGCGTTCACCAGACGCCCGTCCTCGGCAAATTCGGCACCATCCGCCAGGTTGGCGCGGCGGCCTTCTGCACAATTCACGGCCACCGGCAGTTTCGAAACCGGAGCCCAGCGGCCGAAGAAGTAAAGATCGACAAGCCGTTGTTCCGGAACGTTTTCGTTTGTGCGCACCGATACGGTGTCGATTGCGGCAAACCGGTCAACGAACGGCACCGCGTAGGTCCAGGGGCGATAAAACGCGCGGCTTTCGACCTCTTGCACGATGGTCATCTCTTCAGGCAGTTGGTCGCGCGTGCGATCGTACCAGGAATATTCGCTGGTGATGGTCATCGCGATCATTCCAAGACCGGCCGCAACCGGCGTTGTCCATTTCGGCAGGCGCCCTCCGGTCAGCTTGTTCAGCAGAAGAACGATTCCGGCAAATGCGATCCCCGCAAAAACCGTGCCGATCAGTTCCAGAAACATGTGGTCTCTCCGTTGGTCAGTCGCATGTCAGCCCAGCATTCCCTTGCCGTGGCCAACTGCCGATTGCATCGTTTTTACCACCACAAAAGCATCACGCAGATGACTTCGCTCAAAGTCCGACAATTCAGACGGTGGCAGATAGTTGTCGGGCATCGCTCCGGACTTAACCAGCCGAACCTGATGTTCGAGCCGGGTTTCCGCGATCAGATCATAGGCGTCCAGCAGGTCACGCGCACCAGAAGGGCTGAGCACGCCGCTGGCCTCGGCGGCTTTCAGGCGGGCGCGGGTGTTGGCCTCGGTCAGCTCGCCTTGCAGCGCGTAGATGCGCGCCAGATCGACGACGGGCACAACTCCGTTGTGTTTCAGGTCCAGCGTATTGCGATGCTCACCCGAGCGGATCGTCGCGAAACCGCGCAGCAGGCCCAGTGGGGGCGTATGCTTCAGCGAGTTCGAAATCATGTGTGCGACGAAGATCGAGTTTGCCCTGGCCGCTGCCAGAGTGTGGGCTTGCAGGTCGGCAAACAACTCAAATGCGCCGCCGATGGGGCGCAGGTCGAACATGACCGAGGCCAGCATTTGCGCCTCGGGGTTTGGCTTGGCAATCCAGCCCTTGAAATAGTCGCGCCAGACACGAACCGGCTGACACCAGCGCGGATTTGTCGCCATCATGTCGCCGGGGCAGTAAAAGTACCCGCAGACGTCCAGCCCGTCAGAGACGAATTTGGCCAGTTTGGTGAAATAGGACATATCGGCGTCGGTGACGCTGTCATCCAGCATCAGGCAATTGTCCTGATCCGATACGCCGGTTTGTTCTTGCCGTCCCTGTGAGCCGCAGGCCAGCCACAAATAGGGTACAGGCGGCGGGCCCAGTTCAGTTTCGGCCAATTTCAGCAGGCGACGGGTAACCGTGTCGGCAATATCGGTGATCAGCCGCGTGACGATCTCGTGCCGGTTCCCGCCGGCAACCAACTGAACCAGCAACTGCGGAATTTCCGCCGTCACCCTCGCCATCTCTTCTGCGCTGTCGGCCTTTGCGATCCGACCAACCAACTCGGCCGAGTTGACGGCCTGATAGTGGGTCAGATCGGTCTGCGTCACGATCCCGACCAGACGACCGCCTTCGGAAACCGGGATGTGGCCAATGCCGCGCTCCATCATGATATGCAGAACGTCCGAGCCGATATCGCTGGGCGAGAGGGTTACGGGATTTGCAGTCATGATTTCGGATATCCGTGTTGTTACGGGCAACCCGTCGGCAACAAATTTGCCCGAAATGTCCCGCAGGGTGGCGATACCCTGCAACGTCTCTCCATCTGTCACGCATAGCGACGAGATGTGTTTGTCACGCATGATCCGTGCCGCTTCCTGAACTGTCGTGTCCGCAGGGCAGGTGGCGGGATCGCGCGCCATCAGAACGTCAATCGAACTGGTCGCAAGGCTTTGAGGGCCGCTGCGATTACCGCGGGTTCGATTGAAGAATTTGGCGACGACGTTGTGGTTGTCGATCAAAGTCCGGACCAAATCCGGAGGCAGAACCATTAGGACGGATGGTGTATGAGCGCGGGCCTTGGTCGCAGCCTTGCCGTCCTTCAACAGGCCGCGTTCACCGAAGGAATTGCGCAACCCCAGATGAGAAACGACTGCGCCGTTCTCGTCGGTGATCTCAACCTGTCCTTCATAAATCACAAAGACCCCGGGCAGGGAATGGCCGAGCTCATAGACCGAGGCGTCTTCCTCAACCTCCCAGACCTCGATCTGCTTTGCGATCTGATCGAGGGTGTCCGACGGCAGCGCGTCATAGGGATGAACGGATTTCAGAAACCGGGTAATTTCATCGTGGGATAGGGGCATCTGATGTCTCCGGTATTCTGGTGAAAAAATCCCGCCCGGTGGTGTGCCGGGCGGGAACAGTGGATCGAAAGACGCGGCCGAAGGCAAGTGCCGACAACCGCATCATACTCAGTGATCCTGAGCTGCGCCCGCACCACGGGGAATGCGTACGCTTTCGACCAGATCCTTGATCTCCTGCGGAGTCTCCTTGGTCATACCGGCAACGATGTAGGCCGTTGCAAAGTTGACCATGGCACCGATCGCACCGAACGAGGTCGACTTGATCGGACCCAGCAGCGGATCTGCATCGGTGAACGAGTTGGTGCCCGGAATGAACAGCCAGCCCTTGTGCAGGAAGATGTAGACCAGAGTGACGACCAGACCAGCCAGCATGCCTGCGACCGCGCCGGTGTTGTTGATGCGGGTCGAGAAGATCCCCATCATCAGCGCCGGGAAGATCGAAGCAGCCGCCAGACCGAACGCAAGCGCCACGGTTTGTGCCGCAAAGCCCGGTGGGTTCAGACCCAGATAGGTCGCAACCACAATCGCCACGGCCATTGCGATACGCGCTGACAGAAGCTCGCCCTTTTCCGAGATTTGCGGGTTGATGGCACCCTTGATCAGGTCGTGGGACACAGCCGACGAGATTGCAAGCAGCAGGCCCGCAGCGGTGGACAGAGCAGCCGCAAGACCGCCGGCTGCGACCAGACCGATCACCCAACCCGGCAGGTTGGCAATCTCGGGGTTGGCCAGAACCAGGATGTCACGGTTGAACTTGGTCAGCTCGTTTCCAACCCAGCCTTTTTCTTCGGCAAGTGCCTGCATGTCGGCATTCTTGTCGTTGTAGTACTGGATCTTGCCGTCGCCGTTCTTGTCTTCCCAATCCAGCAGACCGGTTTTTTGCCACGTGGCCATCCAGTCATAGCGTGCGTCATTGTCGATTTGTTCAACAGTCACAGCACCGCCTTCGATGCCGCCATTGGGCCACATCATGTCACTGATGTTCAGACGCGCCATGGCACCAACCGCAGGCGCGGTCAGATACAGCAGAGCGATGAAGACCAGCGCCCAGCCAGCCGACCAACGTGCGTCAGCCACTTTGGGAACGGTGAAGAAGCGCATGATGACGTGCGGCAGACCCGCAGTACCGATCATCAGCGACAGGGTGAACAGTACCATGTTCAGCGTGTTCGAGTGGTGGGCCGTGTATTCATTGAAGCCCAGCTCGGTCACGATGGCGTCCAGCTTGGTCAGCAGGGGTTCACCGCTGGCGGTGTCACCAAACAGACCCAGCGCCGGAACCGGCGTACCGGTCAGCTGCAGCGAGATGAAGATAGCCGGGATGGTGTAGGCAGTGATCAGCACGCAGTACTGAGCGACCTGAGTATAGGTCACGCCTTTCATCCCACCAAACACCGCATAGGCAAATACAACCGCTGCACCGATCAACAGGCCCGAGGTGTTGGACACTTCGAGGAAGCGGCCAAAGGCCACGCCGACGCCGGTCATCTGACCGATTACGTAGGTCACCGAGGCCACGATCAGGCAGATCACGGCAACGATACGCGCAGTCTGGCTGTAGAAGCGGTCGCCGATGAATTCCGACACGGTGTATTTACCAAACTTGCGCAGGTAAGGCGCAAGCAGCAGTGCCAACAGCACATAGCCGCCAGTCCAACCCATCAGGAACGAGCTGTTGTCGTAGCCGGTGAAGGCAATCAGACCCGCCATCGAGATGAACGAAGCCGCAGACATCCAGTCCGCCGCCGTTGCCATGCCGTTGGTGACCGGATGGATGCCGCGACCAGCGGCGTAGAATTCAGATGTGGACCCAGCCCGGGCCCAGATCGCGATGCCAATGTATAGCGCAAAGGACGCGCCAACAAACAGCAGGTTGATGGTAAACTGATCCATGGGGTTTACTCCTCAACACCGTATTCGGCGTCTAGCTTGTTCATGCGCCAGGCGTAGTTGAAGATCAGCACCAAAAAGACCAGGATCGATCCCTGTTGTGCGAACCAAAAGCCCAGATCGGTTCCGCCGACGGCGATCCCCGACAACATCGGACGCAGCAGAATGCCGAATCCAAACGACACCAGCGCCCAAATCGCGAGGCTGATGTAGATGAGGCGCAGGTTGGCCTGCCAATAGCCCTTGTCGGACTCGGCAGTCTGCGCGGAGTTTGTTGAATGATCCGCCATCGCGGGTTCCTCCTTCGCTTCCTCGTTGGACGGCCCGATGCCCACATCCTCCAGTGCGTCGGGCCGCTTCTCACTTGTGCCGGACGCCATGTGACGTCAGGCAAAACTCCTCCAGTCCGCCAAAGCGGTCTTTTGAAGTATTCTGTTTGGGATCAGAGCCTTGCGGCCCTAAATCCACCCCCTAATTCATGACTTCGCCAACGATTCCTTCAAGGTCATTGGCAATGTCTTCGATCCTGCCCATGGCGTTTGTGCGCTGCAGCACGCCCTGACTGTCATAGTAGGCGATCAGTGGTGCCGTCTGCGCGTGGTACGCCGCAAGGCGCGAGGCCACCGTTTCGGCATTGTCATCCGCGCGGCGCTTGAATTCGGTATGGCCACACTTGTCGCATTTGCCTTCTTCGGCAGGTTTCTTGAACTGGTCGTGGTACCCTTCACCACAGCCGGCGCAGGTGTAGCGGCCCGAAATACGGGTCACCATTTCCGCGTCTTCCACTTCAAGGCTTATCGCGGCGTTGATCTTCTGGTTGTTCGATGCCAGCAGACTGTCCAGCGCTTCGGCCTGAACCGTCGTGCGCGGGAAACCGTCCAGAATGACGCCCTTGGCGCAATCCGGCTGTGCCATGCGGTCGCGCAGGATGGCGATGACGATCTCGTCGCTGACCAGATCGCCGGCTTCCATAACGGCTTTTGCCGCTTTGCCGGCTTCGGTTCCGGCCGCGACGGCTTCGCGCAGTAGGTCACCGGTGCTGAGTTGTACAAGTCCGAATTTCTCTTCCAACATCCGGGCTTGCGTGCCCTTCCCGGCACCCGGAGGGCCGAGAAGGATGAGAACGGCGGGCGTGGTGATCGTGGCAGCGTCCATCACACCCTCACTTATTCGCACGGTTTTCGATCAGGTCTTCGACCACCGACGGATCGGCCAGTGTCGAAGTATCGCCCAACGATCCGAAATCGTTCTCGGCGATCTTGCGCAGGATACGGCGCATGATCTTGCCCGAGCGCGTTTTCGGCAGGCCAGGTGCCCACTGTATCACATCCGGAGATGCAATCGGGCCGATTTCGGTGCGGACCCATGTGCGCAGCTCTTTCATCAACTCGTCCGACGGCTCGCGATCATTCATCAACGTGACGTAGCAATAGATGCCTTGCCCTTTGATTTCATGAGGGTATCCAACCACGGCAGCCTCGGCCACAGCAGCATGCGCAACCAGCGCGCTTTCCACCTCGGCCGTGCCCATGCGGTGACCGGACACGTTGATCACGTCGTCTACACGACCGGTGATCCAATAGTCGCCATCTTCGTCGCGACGGCAGCCGTCACCCGTGAAGTAATAGCCTTTGTAATCCGAGAAATAGGTTTTCTCGAACCGCTCATGATCGCCCCAGACGGTGCGCATCTGGCCGGGCCAGCTGTCTTTGATACACAGAACGCCCTCGACACCGTTGCCTTCGATTTCAACACCGGATTGCGGGTCCAGAACCACCGGTTCGATGCCAAAAAACGGCTTCATCGCCGATCCGGGCTTCATCGCATGTGCACCGGGCAGCGGCGTCATCAGGTGGCCGCCGGTTTCTGTCTGCCACCAGGTGTCGACGATGGGGCATTTGCCTTTGCCGACAACGTCGTTGTACCAGGTCCAGGCCTCGGGGTTGATCGGTTCACCCACGGTGCCCAGAATGCGCAGATCGCTGAGGTCGCATTTTTCGACAAACTCATTGCCCTGACCCATCAGCGCGCGGATCGCGGTCGGTGCGGTGTAGAACTGGTTGACCTTGTGCTTTTCGCAGACCTGCCAGAAGCGCGAGGCGTCGGGATAAGTGGGCACGCCTTCGAACATCAGCGTGGTTGCGCCATTGGCCAGCGGGCCATAGACGATATAGCTGTGCCCGGTGACCCAGCCCACGTCAGCGGTGCACCAGTACACGTCACCTTCGTGATAATCGAATGTGATCTCGTGCGTCATCGAGGCGTAAACAAGATACCCCCCTGTGGTGTGCACAACGCCCTTGGGCTGACCGGTCGAACCCGACGTGTAAAGAATGAACAGAGGATCTTCGGCGTTCATTTCGGCAGGGGCGCAGTAGTCGTCCGCCTCAAGCGCCATTTCGTTGTAGTCAAAGTCGCGACCGTCGATCCAGGTGGTCTGACCGCCGGTGCGCTTGACCACAAGGCATTTTACCGTGTCTTTGCAGTGCAGCAGGGCGGCGTCTGCGTTGGATTTCAGCGGCGTTTTGCGGCCGCCACGCGGGGCCTCATCTGCCGTAATCACGACCTTGGCGTCGCACCCATTGATCCGCGCTGCCAGAGCGTCGGGCGAGAAGCCCGCGAAAACGATCGAATGAATTGCGCCGATCCGCGCACAGGCCAGCATGGCGTAAGCAGCTTCGGGGATCATCGGCAGATAGATGACCACGCGATCGCCCTTGCGCACGCCCAGGGATTCCAGAATGTTGGCCATCCGGCAGGTGCGGCGGTGCAATTCTGCGTAAGAGATATGCTGGGCCGGGTCATTCGGATCATCCGGCTCCCAGATGATCGCGGTCTGGTCGCCGCGGGTTTTCAGATGACGATCCAGGCAGTTGGCCGACACATTCAACGTGCCATCGGCATACCAGTTGATCTTGACCGAGCCAAACTCGTAACTGACGTCCTTGACCTGGGTGAAGGGCTTGATCCAGTCGATGCGCTTGCCTTGCTCGCCCCAGAACGCGTCGGGGTCGCTGATTGAGGCTGCGTACATGTCAGCATACTTTGCCGCATCGACATGCGCACGAGCGACGGTTTCTGCGGATGGCGGATAAGTCTTGGCATCTGCCTGGGCAGCGGTGGTCATCTTTGAGGCTCCTCCCTCTGGACTGGATTACTTGTGGATTTTTTGCCTGTCATTCAGGCAATGTCGATCCTGTTCCTCCCCAAGTTTGAATATTACCGCGTTCTGAAAATAAATAAATAAATTGGTGTAATCCTTGGATTTCTTTGTAAAGAAATTTTAACAATACGGCCATATTAGTAAAAAAATTGGCAAAAGAATCGCTAAAATAAAACAAAAACAGTTACTTAAAGGTAACGAGAATTGAGGGCGCTGTGTGTCAATTGTGGTTGCAACGACAGGTGACCTCAAGGCTTCTGTCGTTTTGAGTCATTTCTGGGGCTTATTCTGCAAAATACGCAAATCCCGGTTAGGGTTGGCACAACCGATTGTTGGCGCTAGCTTGATCGGCAAGCGCCTCGGTAGGGGGCGCACCTATGGGAGACAAAACTATGAAAAAGATGTTGAGCGGTGCCGCAGTCGCCGCCCTTGGCGTTGCTTTTGTGACCGAAGCCGCGGCGACAGAATGGAACGCATCCGTCTGGGGCAAGCGCCGCGCCTTTACGGAACATGTTGAAAAACTGGCCGAACTGGTCAGCGAGAAAACCGGTGGCGAATTCACCATCAATGTCAGCTATGGCGGGTTGTCCAAACCTAAGGAAAACCTGGACGGGATCGAAATCGGCGCCTTTGAGATGGCGCAGTTCTGTGCCGGCTATCACCGCGACAAGAACCGGGCGATTACCGTTTTGGAACTGCCATTTCTGGGTGTGAACAACCTGCAGGAAGAAGTTGCGGTAAGCCATGCAGTATACGACCATCCAGCGGTCAAGGAAGAGATGGCGCAATGGAACGCCCGCATCATCATGACCTCGCCAATGCCGCAGTATAACCTTGTCGGCACGGGCGAGCCGCGGGATGAACTTGCTGAATTTGACGGAATGCGGGTCCGGGCGACCGGTGGCCTTGGTCAGGCCTTCGAGGCGGTCGGAGGGGTGCCGACATCGGTTCCGGCGACCGAAGCCTTCAATGCGATGGAATCGGGCGTCGTCGACACCGTGGCCTTTGCCCAGCACGCGCACCTGTCATTCGGAACGATCAACGAAGCGGACTGGTGGACCGCGAACCTGAATCCAGGAACGGTGAACTGCCCGGTTGTCGTCAACATCGATGCCTACGAGGCCCTGCCAGCCGAACATCGTGAGGCTCTGGACAGCTCGATTGACGAGGCGATCGATCACTACCTTGCGAATTACGGCGGCTTGCTCGAACAATGGGACAGTGTCTTGGAAGAAAAGGGTGTCCAGAAGGTCATGATCGACGACGCGGTAATCGAAGAGTTCCGCACGAAGGCCGCTGATCCGATCCGTGAAAAATGGATTGCGGACATGACCGCACAGGGCCTGCCGGCGCAGGACCTTTACGATCTTGTCCAGACGACGCTGAAGCAACAGCGCGGCGGCAACTGATCCACAAGGCCGGGTGCTTTCAAGGCGCCCGGCAACAAACAACAAGGAAACACCGGAATGGCAGGACAAGCCACGGTTCTGGTAGACGGCAGCCGTCTGAGCCAGTTGGATCAGCGTTTGCTCGTGCTCGAACGGTTTCTGGCACTGATCAGCGGATTGGCGGTTTTTTCACTGATGGTATTGGCCGTTGTATCGGTCAGTGGTCGAAATGCACTGAATGCTCCTTTGCCGGGCTATGTGGACTGGATCGAACAGGCGATGCCTCTCATCGCTTTTCTGGGCATTTCATATGTTCAGCGTGATGGGGGGCATATCCGGATGGATATAGTCATATCCCGCTTGCACGGTCGGGCTTTGTGGCTGTTCGAATTGCTCTCGGTGGTTCTGATCCTGATCCTGATGCTGGCTCTGGTTTGGGGCAGTTGGTCTCATTTCGACCGGTCCTTTGATTTTGGCGCCCCAATGTGGAGCCGGGACAGTTCGATCGACATCGGCATACCCTTGTGGCCGGCCAAGCTGCTGGCACCCGTTGCATTTTCCGTTCTCTGCCTGCGCCTTGCGCTGCAAGTCTGGGGGTATGGTCGGGCGTTCTGGCTGGGGCTGGACACTCCGGCGGCCGTTCCGTTGATACAGGATGCAGCGGCGCAGGCGGCGGCCGAGGCCGAACAGTTCGAAGGGCAGGACTGATACATGGACACGATTGAGATTGGCCTTTGGGTCACTGGCGGCCTTCTGGTCCTTGTCGTGGCGGGCATGCGGGTTGCCTTCGCAGCGGGTTTGGCAGGGCTTGTCGGACTGGTTTGGATTTTCTGGGCCAAGTTCGGTTACGATCCGGAACGGTTTGGCAAGGCGCTGACAGTGGCAGTCAAGACCGCGGGGCAGGTGCCACATTCCAAGGTCGCGTCCCACACTCTCAGCCTGATTCCGACCTTTATCCTGATCGGGTATCTGGCTTATTACGCGGGGCTTACCCGTGCTTTGTTCGAGGCCGCAAAACGTTGGGTCGCATGGGTGCCCGGAGGGTTGGCGGTTTCGACCGTTTTCGCCACAGCCGGCTTCGCTGCGGTGTCCGGTGCTTCGGTTGCGACTTCGGCCGTCTTCGCCCGTATCGCGATTCCGGAAATGCTGAAGGTGGGCTATAACAAACGCTTTGCAGCAGGTGTGGTTGCCGCGGGCGGGACGCTGGCCTCCCTGATCCCGCCTTCGGCCATTTTGGTGATCTACGCGATCATCGTCGAGCAGGATGTCGGGAAGCTGCTGTTGGCGGGGTTCATTCCGGGTGCGTTTTCCGCAATTGTATACGGCCTCCTGATCGTCGGGATTGCAGTGATATTCAAATCCGTTGGTCCGCCTGTCACGGGGTTTTCCTGGAAACAGCGCTTTGCCGCTCTTCCCGGTGCTATTCCGATTGTCGCCGTCATCCTGATCATCATTTGCTTTGTCTACAATCCGTTTGGAGAAAAAGCATGGGGCACTCCGACGGAAGGCGGTGCCATTGGCGCCTTCATCGTATTCTGTTTCGCCTTGTTCCACGGAATGCGCTGGGCCGAGCTCAAATCCGCGCTTTTGGAAACCGCCAAACTGACGGCGATGATCTTTTCGATCATCTGGGGCGTTCTGATCTATGTGCGCTTTCTTGGGTTCGCCGACCTGCCGGGTGCCTTCTCGGATTGGATCACGGGGCTCGAGATGTCGCCCATGATGATCCTGATCTGCATTCTGCTGGCATATGCGGTGTTGGGCATGTTCATGGACGCGATCGGGATGCTGCTTTTGACTTTGCCCGTCGTCTATCCGGCGGTAATGGCCTTGAATGGTGGTGAAACCGTCAGTGCCGCCGACAGCGCGTTTGGAATGTCCGGCCCGATGTGCGCGATCTGGTTTGGCATTCTGGTGGTCAAAATGGCCGAGTTTTGCCTGATTACACCGCCCATCGGGCTGAACTGCTTTGTCGTTGCCGGTGTGCGCCCGGACCTAAGTGTTCAAGATGTGTTCAAAGGCGTCACGCCCTTTTTCATCGCGGACGCCCTGACCATCGCAATGCTTGTGGCATTCCCGGGTATTGTCCTCTACCTGCCATCGCTTGCGGGATAGCTCGGAAGCGAGGCTCTGCCTCGCGCTCCGGGATATTTGTGGCCAGATGAAGTTCGGATCCCCTGCTTCATCTGGCTGAAAATATCCCGGGGGAGGCGCGCGCAGCGCGGCGGGGGCAGAGCCCCCAAGATCGCGTGTTATCCAGCTCGCATCAACATTCCGAACAGATCGCGCGGATCGTCCGGGTCGGCCAACATGTCCAGAGGTTCAAAGAAGTTTGTGCCTTCAATCGCCTGTTTCACATAGCGCAGGGCCGAGAAATCCTCGATGGCAAAGCCGACACTGTCGAATAAAGTGATCTGCCGCTCATCGATGCGCCCCTTGGCGGCGCCGGTGATGACCTGCCACATCTCGGTCACAGGGTGATCCGCGTCCAGCGCCTGAATTTCGCCTTCGATCCGGGTTTGTTCAGGGTACTCGACGAAGATGTCCGAACGTAACAGGATGTCGCGATGCAGCTCGGTCTTGCCGGGGCAATCGCCTCCGATGGCGTTGATGTGCACGCCGGGCCCGACCATGTTGTCGGTCAGGATCGTTGCGTATTTCTTGTCTGCCGTGCAGGTGGTTATGATCTGGGCACCTTCAATGGCGTCTTCCGGCGTCTTGCAAGGGATGACTGTCAGGCCCTTGCCCTGCAAGTTCGCAGCGCATTTCGACGTGGCATTCGGGTCGATGTCATAAAGCCGAACGGTGTCGATTCCGCACATTGCCTTGAAGGCAAGGCATTGGAATTCGGACTGTGCGCCATTGCCGATCATGGCCATTGTCCTGGCATTTTTCGGGGCCAGATAGCGCCCGACCAATGCCGAAGTTGCAGCCGTGCGCAGCGCGGTCAGCATTGTCATTTCGGTCAACAGCGTCGGATATCCTGTATAGACATCTGCCAACAGACCGAATGCAGTTACTGTCTGCAGCCCCTCGGAGGTGTTCTTGGGATGGCCGTTTACGTATTTGAACCCGTACGCCTCACCATCCGAAGTTGGCATCAACTCAATTACGCCATGAGGAGAATGCGCCGGAATGCGAGGTGTCTTGTCGAAGCTTTCCCATCGTTTGAAATCGGCTTCGATCTGAGCGGCAATCTGCGTGATCATCTGTTCGACGCCAATGTGGTGTACCAGCCGCATCATGTTGTCGACGGAAACGAATGGTACCAGGGCCTTGTCTGAAGGTTGCATGGTGCTCTCCTATCGGCGGGCAAGGTGAACGCCTGCAATCATGCAGCGCACGGACCCACCGGCGGTTTCAATTGTAGGAACGGACAGCGGCAACGGTGTTGCACTGTCCTGGATTGCTGCGATTTGGTCTGGTGTGAGGGCGGCAAGTGCCCTGCTGGACAGGGCAAGAACCAACCCATCCCGTCCGGTCAGTTCAATGGCGTTACCTGCGAACTCGGCAATTTGGTCGTGCGTCAGGTCAATAACCGTTCGACCGGATTCTTCCAGCCGATTGCGAACGGTCATGCGGCGGGCCGGGTCCGAAATCATGTCGAGGCAAATCAGGGCGAAATGCGTTCCGATACCCATCAAAACGTTGGTGTGATAAACGTCTCGGCCCTTGGCATCGCGGGCTTCGAAGGCGATTGGTTCATAGTTGAAATGTGTGCAGAACCGTTCCAACAGGACCGGATCGGCGCGATTGGACGTCACCGTGTAAGCGATACGGGCCACATGATCCAACACCATCGCGCCGGTCCCTTCCAGGGCCAGGTTGTCTTGTTCCAGCCCGGAATAGTCGATGACATCCTGCACACGGTATTCCTGTTTGAGCAGTTCGATTACATCGGTCCGGCGTTCGCGTCTGCGCGATGGCACGAACATCGGGTAGATCGCCACATGGCCGCCGGGATGCGTCGAGAACCAGTTGTTTGGAAAAACGCTGTCAGGTGTGTTGAGGTCCCCGAAATCGTCAAACACATGAACAGTGACACCGGCGTCGCGCAATTGCTGTACCGTCCGATCATGTTCATCCCTGGCCGCTTCCGACGTGGCCTGGGCGGATGCGGTGCTCAGCGTTTGAAAGGCATTGTCATCGCGTGTTTCTGGGTTGGACGCAAAAGCGTGCGGCCGGATCATGATAGCGGCAGATGGCGCTTGCAGAGACAGCATCAAAAACTCCGGGTGGGACGGTCGAAGATACGGCGACCCATCAACGAGGCGGCCAGATCGACCATCAGTTTTGCGGTTCGGCCCCTCTCATCCAGAAACGGGTTCAGTTCGACCAGGTCCAGCGAGCAGACAAGCCCGCTTTCATGCAGCAGTTCCATTACCAGGTGGGCTTCGCGCTCGGTTGCACCGCCGGGCACGGTCGTGCCGACTGCGGGCGCCACTGCCGGGTCGAGGAAATCGACATCCAAAGATACATGTAGCAGAGCGTTTTCTGCCTTCACGCGATCAAGAAAGGCCAAAAGGGGGGCTTTGATTCCATTTTCATCGATGCTGCGCATATCCGCCAGCATGGCACGGTCTTGCTCCAGCGCTGCCCGTTCAGCCGGGTCGACAGAGCGCAATCCGATCATGCCGACGCGATCCGTTGGGATGACGGCCGGCAAAGGGGGGAAATCCTCAAATCCGGGTCTGCCGGTGAAATACGCCACCGGCGTTCCGTGCAGGTTGCCGCTGCCGGTACTGTCCGGAGTGTGAAAGTCGCTGTGGGCGTCAAGCCATAGCACAAAAAGAGGGCGGTCGATCCGAGCAGCATGGGCGGCCATCCCGGCCACCGTACCCATGGACAGGGCGTGATCACCCCCCATGAAAATCGGAATGCCCTGACCCGCCGCGTCTTGCGCAGCTTTGCTGAGAGCGTGCGTCCACCCCACGCATTCGGGCAGGGCGAATAGGTGCGGGTGTCGGGGAATGTCGACGTTTTCGGCCTGCACGTCGCCCCAATCTTGGACGGTGTGACCAAGATCAGACAGCGCCTCATCCAACCCTGCCACGCGATACGCATCAGGTCCCATCCGGCATCCCTGACGACGTTTCCCGGCGTCCATTGGGGCGCCGACCAGTATGATATCCTTGATTTCCATGTGTTCATTTAGGCCGTCGGACTGTCTTGCGTGAAGTCGGCAAAATGCTCAAAATGGTCTCGGAAGTTCCTTTATGAGAAGATGTTATGGACGAATTGGACAATCGGCTGCTCAATGCGTTGCAACGGGATGCACGGGCAAGCCTGTCAGAGCTGTCGGAAACACTGGGCGTGACACGCACCACGGTCCGCAGCAGGTTGCAGCGGCTGAAACAGTCCGGTGAAATCGTCGGCTTCACCGTCCTGACGCGTCGCGACCTGGCGCAAAGCCCGGTGCGCGGGTTGATGATGCTCGAGATTGAGGGGCGCGGGACGGAACGCGTCATGGCCCGGATCGGTGCCATGCGTCAGGTGACGGCAGTTCATTCGACAAATGGCAGTTGGGATCTGATCGCCGAGATCAGCGCGGAAACCCTGGCCGAACTGGATGAGGTTCTGTTTCAGATCCGAAGGATCGACGGCGTGACGCGTTCGGAAACGAACCTTTTGCTGTCAACACGCAAGGGGCGGCTCTAGCGCTTTGAGATAAAACCAAAATGTGCCAGAGTCCGTTGGCAGATGATGTCTGAATCGTCGACGGGCGGGTGAGCCGCGCGTGGTATCTGCGATCAGAAACTGGCGGGGACGTGCAGCATGACCAATGCGGAAAGTGACGGTGAACCTCTGGCCGTACACTGGGCCGAAAAGCTTACGGCCATGTTGGAAAAACCGTGGCTGCGGATTGCAATACCGGTTCTCGTGACCGGGATCGCGCTGACGGTTCTGCATGATTTGTCGGCGCATGTGAAATGGTCAGATGTCCAGACCGATATCGCAACGACGTCGTGGAAACTGATGTTTTTCGCATTGTGCTGGACCGCGTTCAGTTTCCTGTCGCTGTCGCTCTATGATGTGTTTGCCGTGCAAAGCGTGGCGGGCGGCAAAGTGCCATTGCCTGTTGCCGGAATGGCAGGGGCCAGCGGCTATGCCGTGTCGAACTGTCTGGGTTTTTCCTACATTACCGGAACGGCGATCCGGTATCGGATATATGCGTCGCTGGGCTTGGATCTGGGGCGGGTGGCCGGGGTTATCGCAACGTCCTGGGTCGCGTTCTGGATGGGGCTTGTTCTGGTTCTGGGTGTGTTGCTGACCGTGCATCCGGATGGGATCTCGAAAGTGATGCCTGTCAGCGAAACGGTGGAAACCGCCATCGGGCTGAGCCTTTTGGGGGCATTGGTCGCGATGTTCATATGGTTGTCCAGCGGCGGCAGGCGGTTGGCCGTCGCAGGTATCGGGTTTGACTTGCCGGGTGGCAAACTGGCCAGCCTTCTGACACTGGCCGCCATCGGAGATCTGGTTGGCGCGTCCATGGCGCTCTATGTCCTGATGCCGGACGATCTGGGCGTTGGCTATCCCTATTTCTTCACGATCTACATCGCCGCCATTGCCGTTGGAATCCTCAGCCACGCGCCGGGCGGGCTTGGGGTATTCGAAGCCACGCTGATCGCGGGGCTTGGAGCGTCGGGACGTTCGGATGTGATCGCAGCCTTGTTGCTGTATCGCGTCGTTTACACCTTCTTGCCGTTCGGTATCGCCAGCGTGTCCATTGCGATCGCGTCCGCACTGACGCAAAGGCACAGGATTGGCGGCGCCGCAACATGGGTCTATCGGGTCATTCGTCCCATTGTTCCGATGGTGGCAGCCGGGGTTGCGGCCGTGGCAGGGGTGGTCCTGCTGATATCCGGCGCATTGCCAGCGGGCACGCAGAACCTTGGCGTTCTGAGAGAGGTCTTGCCGCTGTCGTTTGTCGAGGCATCGCACCTTGCCGGCAGTGCTGTCGGCGTGCTGCTTTTGCTGGTGTCCCGCGGTTTGTTTCGAAAGCTCTACCGCGCATGGGTGGTGGCCATGCTGTTGATGGTGGCCGGGTTCTTTGCCTCGCTGGCAAAGGGGCTGGACACTCACGAAGCGCTGTCGATGCTGGGCACGATTGGCCTTCTGGCGATGTTCCGCGGGGCGTTTTACCGGGTCAGTGGCGCGTCGATCTTCAGGCTGAATATTCCTTGGTTGGTCAGTGTCGTGGCGCTGCTGGCGGTGATATTCTGGATCGGATTGTTCGCCTATTCCCATGTCGAGTACCAGAACGCCCTGTGGTGGGAATTTGCCTGGAACGGTGACGCTTCGCGCTTTTTGCGCTCCAGCCTCATCGTGGCGGTGATCGTGGGCGTCGTGGCCGTGAACTCTCTGTTCGGGCGAGATATTCCGACGCCTGTGCGCACGGAAATCCCCGAGGTCGTTGAACGGCTTGTGATGGAGTGCGAGGACACCGAATCCCAAATCTCGCTTACCGGTGACAAGCAGTTCCTCATCTCACCGGATGAGACCGCATTTATTGCCTATGCAGACACGGGCAACGCTCTGATCTCGAAGGGAGAGCCGGTTGGCGATGAAACGGCGGGGCGGCAATTGATCTGGCAACTCAGGGAATTGGCGGACCGAGAAGGAAAACTGTGTGCCTTCTACAGTGTTTCAACCAAGTACCTGCCGACATTTCTGGATCTGGGCCTGTCGATCCTGAAGATCGGCGAGGTCGCGCGGGTGCCACTCAGGGATTTCTCGCTGGACGGAAAGTCGCGCAAGCGGTTCAGACAGGCCAGAAACCGGGCCGAGAGGGAGGGCTATGTATTCGAGATCATCCCGAAAGAGAACCTGGCCCCGGTATTGCCGGAACTGCGCGCGATTTCAGACCATTGGCTGGCGCAAAAGGCGGGTGCCGAAAAGGGCTTTGCGTTGGGGGGCTTTGACGATCAGTACCTGTCATATTTCGATCATGCGGTTCTGCGTGACGGTAAGACCGGCAAGATCATGGCCTTCGCCAACCTGTTTCAGGGCGGCAACAAATCCGAGCTGTCACTGGATTTGATGCGCTATGAGCCTGACAGCCCGAGCTTTGTCATGGATGCGCTTTTTGCCGAGATGATGAACTGGGGATCGCAACAGGGGTTCCACTGGTTCTCATTGGGTGCGGCGCCGTTCTCAGGCATCGAAAACCGTCAGCTTGCATCACTTTGGAACCGCATCGGCGGCTTTGTCTATGAGCATGGCGAGCAATTCTATCATTTCGAAGGTTTGCGCGCCTTCAAACAGAAATTCGATCCGGAATGGAGCCCCAACTATCTGGCCAGCCCCGGCGGGCTGGCCGCCCCCCGCATCCTTTACGAGGTCAATATTTTGATCTCGGGTGGTCTGCGCGGGTTGACCAATTAGCGCCTAGTTCAGGCTGGCCCGGGTTGGGGTTTTTTCAAGCAGATCGCCCCAATCGGTTCGATAGGCCATTTCCGCCAGCACGGTTTCAGGCAGGAATTCCTGGTTTTGCCGGATCTGCCATCCGCCGCCCAGACCCTTGTAAACGGCAACCAGATTGCTGGACACCTGCTGCCGCGCTTCGATCAGGTTTGCCTGCGACCGCAAAAGCGCGGTCTGCGTGTTCAGAATGCGAGAATAGCTGGCGATTCCATCCCTGTACTGGCTTACGGCGATATCTGCGGCCTTGCGCGAAGCTTCGACGCTTTTCTGATAGAACCCAACCTGTTTGCGTGCTTGCGCATAGGCGACCATCGCACTTTCCACCTCGGAATACGCGGTCAGAACGGTGTTCTGATAATTGGCAATCAGCGCTTGATATGCCGCATCCTGCGCACGGACATTGTTTTTGATGCGGCCATAGTTGAGCACGTTCCAGACCACGCCGGCACTGGCCAGACCGGTGGTGCTGTTGCCGCTGAACAGATCGCGCCCGCCCGAAGCCTGTAAACCGATCGCGCCTGACAGCACGAACTGAGGATACAGGTCAGCCATTGCGATACCCACCTGCGCGGATTGAGTCGCAGCGGCCAGTTCCGCCGCGCGGACATCCGGGCGGCGGCGCAGCAATTCTGCTGGCACCCCAACGGCCACATTTGTTCGCGCTGACGGGATACGGCCGGAATTCCCCAGCAGGTTGGTCATCCGGGACGGCGTGGCCCCTAGCAGCACGGCCAGCGCATTCTTGGTCTGTTGCAGGTCGCTTTCCAACTCGGGCACCAAGGCTTTGGTATTGTTAAGCAGGGCAGTGGATTCCTGAACGTCCAGTTCGGTCGTGACCCCGTTGTTGAACCGCAGCTGGGTCAGGTCCGCCGATTCCTGCTGCAATTTGATGTTTTCCCGGGCGACCGCCAACGATTCCTGCAGCGCGCGGATATTGACGTAGAGCGCGGCCACGTCGCCGGTCAGTGTCACCAATGCGTCATCATAGTTTGCGACCTGCAAAGCCAGATTCGACCGCGCCGCCTGCACACCGCGCCGTTGTGCGCCCCAGACATCCAGCTCCCACTGGGCGTCGAACCCAACCTGAGACGTCGAGAATTCGGTATCCAGGGGGATGATCCGGTTGATATCGGCAACAGGCCCAAGGTTGTCGCTGATTTGCCGCCGCTGCAAAGACGCGCCTATGGCCTGGGATTGCGGGTACAATTCGCCGAAAGCGATCCCCAGCTGTGCCCGCGCTTGCAGCACCCGCGCGCCCGCGACCTGAAGCGTCAGGTTCTGAGCATAAGCTTCGGCAATCAGCCGGTTGAGGGTCGGGTCATTGAATGTCTCCCACCATTTGACCACAGGTGCGCTGCGCGATGTCAGGCCGCTTTGACCGACGCTGGGGCTGTTTACCTCGATCCACTGCTTGACGACCGGAGAGTTCGGGCGCACGAAATCGGGCCCCACGGGCGTGCAGGCCGCGAAAGTGGCGGCGCAAAGTGCAGTTCCCATCAACCGGCTAAGTGTCATGGCGCGCATCCTCAGATATCCAGCGGTCGAATGAAGTTGGCGAAGGAATAGAGACGGATGTTGATGCGTCTCAGGAACTCAAAGCTTTTGCCCATGCCGGTGTAGATCGCCACTGCGGCGTGGCCGCCAGCCGGGAAAGTGTGCCCTTCCGGGATATCGACGGTGATCTGCACGGCAATTCGACCGGGCAGTTTCGGCAGTTCAAAGCCGGGCAGGCGGCCTGAAGGGATCAGTTGCCCTTGGCGTGTGGCCCACCAGATCGCCTCGACCTTGCCCGTCAGGATTTCGCCCGGGTAAAGATCCAGCGCCACTTCGACCTCTTGCCCCGGTTCCACGAATTTCAGATTCTGCTGGCGAAAGGTGGCAAGAAGATATGGGCTGTCCTCGGTCACGAAACTGGCTATCGCGCCCAGTCGAACATCGCCGACGACCAGCCCGGGGCGGGCTTGCTGCGATACGATCATGCCGTTTTCAGGCGCGTAGATCGTTGTGTTTTCAAGAAAATACTCAGCCTCGGCCAATTGCGCCCTTGCCTGGAGAATACCCGTGTTAACACCGTCTATCTGGGACTCCACAGCCAGTTGCGCCTTTTCCAGATTTGCTTCGGCCTGTTTGACGGCAGCAAGGTCTTCGGTCACCTGCTCGTTCCAGCGGTCCAGTTCGTCTTGCCGCGCTCCACCGGCGGGCACAAGAGTTTCATACCGGGCTTGCTGAGTCTGCGCATAGGCCAGCTGTGCGTTTGCGCGTTCAACAGCTTCGGTCGACGCGATCACATCCTGTTCCAGAATCTTGGAATTCTGTTCAGCGGCGACCAATTGCGCCTGCGCATTGTCCACCGCCAGTGAAAACACCGTGTCATCAAAGCGGTAGAGTGGATCGCCCTTGGTGACAGGTGTGTTCGGTTCCACAAGAACTTCGGTCAGGATCGTCGGCTGTGTCAGTTTGGGAATGATCTGTATGGTCGAACGCACCACGTGGCTGTCGGCCGAGAAGGGTTGAAAGAACCGCAATGCGACCAGAAAAATCAGCAACAGGTGCGCGCCAACCCAAAAGGATACGATGCCCCAGGCGATGTTGAATTTCAGCAGTTCCAGCTTGAAGAAAATAAGCCAGACGAAAATGATGTAAAATAACGTGATGCCAAGGGCGACGAACATGTTTTGTGACTTCCTCTGGCCTTAGCTTTGCTGCGGATCGTCTGTGTCCAGTCGACCTTGATATTCAGGTCGGACATCGCCACCCAGACGTTTGATTTCATCACGAATGGCGTCTTTTTCCTCGTCAGGGCCACGGCGAATGTCGACCGTAACGCCATCATGGAACGCCCACATGAAGGCATGGACCCAGGGCACTACGGCAAGAAATCCCATCCAGCCCATTATCTTTACGGCCTCGGCATGGGGATGGTTGCGCTTGATGGCGATCCGACCCGGAAGACCCATGAGAAAAAGAAACAACGCCATCACAGCCGCCAGAAGCAGGATCAATGCCACGAAAGTCAGATAGTCATAATAGCCAAGCGGCTGTCCCAGTAGTCCCATGCTCGCTCCTCCTTTTCGGGAAGGTTACGGTATCTTCAGTTGCCGGCGTCCAATTCGTCAATCAACTTGTAGCTTGTCGGCGGGTCAGCGCAGATACCCGGCCCGCATTCCAGCAAGGTCGAACCCGCGTTCAGCACCGCCAAAGCCAGCATGACGAAAAACGCGATCTTTGCCAGAGCATTTCCTCCGAACCTTGGTTCCTGACCAGAAGGGTCGGCGTATTGGCGATCAAATAACAGCATGATCGACGTGCCCAGCAACACAAGGAAAAAGGCGATCCCGGCCCAGGTATAGTAGTGCAGACCCAAAACCGGAGAGCCGTAGTGCCCGGTGCCGGGTACGATATGCAGAAGAATCTGGCGGATCGATACAGTGCCTCCATACAAGGCCGCAATCAGCACGATGGCATAGTGTTGCGGCCGTGGACCGTAGAGCAGGTTCAAACCAAGCCCCACACCGACGGCAACGAACCCAACACGTTGCAGCAGGCAAAGCGGGCAGGGCAGTTCATAGAGGACAAGCTGATAGAAAAACGCCAACGCCAGTACAAGGCAGACGGCAAGCATACCGATCGCGTTGAGGGTGCGGGACAGTTCAGGTGTCATGGCAAGCCCCTCAGAGTTGAATTGTAAGCGGTGTGGTGGCGTGGAATTTCAACCAGTAGATACACATGGCCAATGTGACGAAAAACAAGGCGTTGCCAGCTTTGGTCAACTTGAAATAGTTCAGGCCCATCGTGGCGATAAACAACGAAAATAAAAGCGCAATCATGGCCCGGTCCTCCCCTCCCGTGCACAAATTCTTGTATGAAGGATAGTGTCAGGCCAAGTTCGATCTGGCAAGCCGCGCAACTCGCCCGGACGTTGTTATTTGCCCGCCTCTAGTCGCAGATGACGACATCAGTCTGCCACTCGCGACAATGCTCTGGCAGCTTGCCGGGCAGGGGCAGGTCGCTATACACTGTGTCAAGTTCGGCAATTGATCCTATCCGCGCCGGGGCCGAGCGTTGAAACTTTGAATGATCGGCAACCAGAAAAGTGCGGCGCGCCTTCTCGATGATGGCCTGGCTGACCTGAACCTCCTGAAAGTCGAAGTCCAAAAGATCGCCATCCGCGTCCAGCGCCGAACATCCTATGACGGCGATGTCGAATTTGAACTGCCGGATGGCTGATACGGTCAGGTTGCCGATCAGCCCCCCGTCTGTCCGACGCAAAACGCCGCCGGCCATGATGATTTCGCAGTCCGGGTTTTCGACAAGAATGTTTGCAACGTTCATGTTGTTGGTCACCACAAGCAGGTTCTTGTGGTTCAGCAACTGCCTTGCCACGGCCTCGGTCGAGGTTCCGATGTTCATGAAAATTGATGCGCCATCCGGGATATCAGCCGCGCAGGTTTGAGCGATGCGGGTCTTGGCGTCCGCGTTCAGCGCGCGGCGGTCCTCGTATCCGATATTTGAAACACCCGAGCGGAGAACAGCGCCCCCGTGAACCCGGTCCAGCTTGCCCGCATCTGCAAGCTCGGTCAGGTCGCGCCGGATCGTCTGAACGGTGACGCCAAAGCGTTCAGCCAGCCCCTCGACGGTAACGCGCCCATCGGTGCTGGCGATTTCCAGAATGTCGGATTGGCGAAAGGACAAGGACATGGGCAGTTCCGGTGTAGAGGATTGATTTTCGTTTTTGTTCTTTTTGTCGATTTTGGCAAGCCAACTTGCTGGAAATTCATACCAGTGTTGCAAAAAGAAAAAAAACGAACATAAACATTGACGAAGCGAAGGTCATTCTGGCTAATGCCCGCAACCGTGTCAGGCAGGGAATCAATGGATATGCAGTCAACGGACAACCAGATCACAGACCTTTTCATTATCGGCGGCGGGATCAATGGCTGTGGAATAGCGCGGGACGCCGCCGGGCGGGGTCTTTCGGTGACGCTGGTCGAGATGAACGATCTCGCTTCTGCCACGTCCTCTGCCTCGACCAAGTTGTTTCACGGTGGATTGCGGTATCTTGAGTATTTTGAATTTCGCCTGGTGCGTGAGGCCCTGATCGAGCGTGAAACCCTGCTGCGCGCGATGCCGCATATCAGCTGGCCCATGCGTTTTGTGTTGCCCTACCACAAGGATATGCGGTTTGATTCCGAAACGCCGACCTCGCGGTTGCTCAGCACGGTCATGCCGTGGATGCGCGGGCGGCGTCCGGCCTGGCTGATCCGGTTGGGCCTGTTCATGTATGACAATCTGGGCGGGCGCAAAATCCTGCCGGGCACGACGTCATTGAAACTGCGGTCAGCGCCCGAGGGGGCCCCGTTGCAGGACAAGTTCGAAACGGCTTATGAATATTCCGACTGCTGGATCGAAGACTCGCGATTGGTGGTCCTGAATGCGCGAGACGCCGAGTCGCGCGGCGCGCAGATCATGGTCCGAACCGAAGTGACCTCGGCCGAGCGGGTCGGCGATCTTTGGGAAGTGTCCGTTCGGGATCGGATCAGCGGTGAGACCCGTTTGGTCCGGGCCAAGATGCTGATCAATGCAGGTGGGCCCTGGGTGGGCGACATTATTCAATCCAAGATCCGCGTGAACTCTCGCGAGGGCGTGCGGCTTGTGCGGGGCAGTCATATCGTGACGCCCAGGCTTTACGATCACGACAAATGCTATTTTTTCCAGGGCGAAGATGGTCGCATCATTTTCGCCATACCATACGAGCAGGACTTTACCTTGATTGGGACAACGGATCAGGATCATCCGGACCCGTCGACCAAACCGGTCTGCACAGAGGCCGAGCAGGATTACCTGTGCGCCTTTGCATCAAAGTACTTCAAAAAAAGCATAACGCGCGACGATGTCGTGTGGACCTATTCCGGCGTGCGGCCTCTATATGATGACGGAGCAAGCAGTGCCACTGCGGCAACGCGGGATTACACGTTGAAAGTCGATGCGCAGGGCGGGGCGCCCGTTTTGAATGTATTCGGCGGCAAGATCACGACCTATCGCAGGCTTGCAGAAAGCGCGCTTGAGAAGGTCGGTGAGTATTTTCCGCACCTGCCCGGCCCCTGGACCGCAGGTGTCGCACTGCCGGGGGGTGATTTTCCGGTGGATGCTGTCGAAACCCTGAAAAGCGATCTTATGGCGGCCTATCCTTTTTTGACCGAAAGCTGGGCTGCCCGCCTGATCAGAGCTTACGGGACTGAAGCAAGGGATGTTTTGGGTGATGCAAAACAGGTATCCGATCTGGGAGAGGAGTTTGGCGCAACCCTGACAGCGAAAGAGGTCGCGTGGCTGATGAACAAGGAATATGCCCGCTCAGCCGAAGATGTGGTTTGGCGCCGCAACAAGCTGGGCTTGCGGCTGAGTGCCGAGCAGATTGCGCGGATCGATCAATGGATGTCTGAACGGTCCGAGGATAAGGGATAGCCTGAAAACGCCTGAATCCTGGTAGCGGAATTGCAAAAAAGCCCCATCAGTTCAGATGGGGCTTTCGGTGTTCAGGCGGCTTTTTCCGTAGGGTCGGGGTCGCTCTTGTTGCCCTTCAACCATTCCCGCATGCCTTGCATCAGGGCATAGAGCACGGGCACCACGATCACACCAACCAGCGTTGCGGCCAGCATCCCGCCAAATACCGCGACACCAATCGCTTTCTGGCTGGCGGCACCGGCTCCGTTGGCGGCCAGCAGGGGGACAACGCCAAGTAGGAAGGACAGCGCAGTCATCATCACAGCGCGGAAACGCTGATATGCCGCCTCTGCTGCGGCCTCTTTGATGGACAGCCCCTTGGCGCGTTGCTCCATGGCGAACTCGACGATCAGAATACCGTTCTTCGAGGCCAGCCCGACAAGCATGATCATACCGATCTGCGTATAGAGGTTGATGTCACTGCCCACGATGGCCACCGCCGCCACGGCCCCAAACAAGGCAACGACAACGGAAAGCAGGATTGAAACAGGTAGCGTCCAACTTTCATACTGACCCACCAGGAACAAGTAACCGAACAGGATGGCAAGCCCGAGGATGATGATCACCAGACTTCCCGAGGCCAGCTGCTGCTGCGCTGTCCCTGTCCATTCGAACGCATAGCCCGGGGGCAGGGCGGTCGCGGATTCTTCGGTCATCACGTTGATTGCATCGCCGCTGGACAAGCCGGGTGCAGGGACCGCCGTCACCGTGGCCGACCGGAACAGGTTGTGGCGCTTCAGCAGAACCGGACCCAGCACGTTTTCAACGTCGATCAGTGTCCCCAGCGGCACCATGTCTCCGTTTTGAGAACGGACATAGAGGTTCGCGATATCTTCGACATTGTCCCGATAGGTCCCATCGGCCTGAATCATCACGCGATAGACACGGCCGAACAGGTTGAAGTCATTGACATAGTAAGATCCCAGCTGCGCCTGCATGGTCTGAAATATCTCGGCGACCGAGACATTCAGCGTTTTGGCTTTTTCGCGGTCCAGATCAACGAACAGCTGTGGGACGTTGGCGCGGAAGGTCGTATAGGCCTGCCCAATCTCGGGCCTCTGATTGGCCGAATACACGAACGAACCCACGGCCGAGGCCAGATCCTGCGGAGTGCCACCACCGGTTTGCTGAACTTCCATCTCGACACCGGCGGACATACCAAGGCCCTGGATGGGCGGTGGGTTGAAAGCAAGGACCGAAGCTGCTGATTCACCGTTCGCGATTGCCAGCACTTTGGCCAGAATGGCGTCCGCGCTCAGATCCTCTTCCTGCCGTTCGCTCCAGTTTTCGAGGTTGACGAAAATCGCAGCGCCGTTGGTGATCGTGCCGTTCAGCATCGAAAAGCCGTTGACCAGAACCGTGCTCGCGACGCCCGGGATTTCACTTATCTGTTCGTCCAGACGAGCAGTGACCGCCTCGGTCCGTTCCAACGTTGCGGCATCAGGCAACTGAACATCAACGAACAGATACCCGTTGTCTTCAAGCGGAATAAACCCGGCCGAGGTGTTGGACATGATTGTTCCGGTTCCCATGCCAAGCCCAACCACGATGGCCAGCGCAATGGCCGGAAAAACCAACAGCTTTCGTACAATGGCCACATAGCCGTTGCGCACGGTGCCGATGAAGTTTTCGAACATCGCAAGCACCCCTTTGGGAGGGCCGGACCGAGGACGAAGAACCAAGCCGCACAGGGCAGGCGAAAGGGTCAGGGCGTTGATGGAAGAGATTACGACAGCGGTCGAGATCGTTATGGCAAATTGGGAATACAGCCGCCCCGAGATGCCGGGCATGAACGTGACCGGCACGAACACCGCCAAAAGAACCAGTGTGGTCGCGATGACCGGCCCCGTGATCTGGCCCATGGCTTTACGGGTGGCTTCAGCAGGGGGCAACCCTTCATCGGCAATGATGCGCTCCACGTTTTCGACGACGACGATGGCGTCATCCACCACGATACCGATGGCCAGCACCAAGGCGAACAGCGAGATGGTGTTCAGCGACATCCCAAACGCCAGCAGGAAGGCAAAAGTACCGATCAGGGATACCGGGATTGCCACCGCCGGAATGATCGTTGCGCGCCAACTTCCAAGGAACACGAACACAACCGAAATAACCAGAATGAAGGTCAGGATCAGGGTCGTGACCACATCGTTCAAAGACGCCTCGACAAAGTCGGTCGTGTTGAAGGGGACATCATATTCGACATCTGTCGGAAAGGCGCGGGACAGCCGCTCCAATTCCGCCTGCACGCGTTCCGAAACCGCCAAAGCGTTTGCACCGGGGGCCTGATAGATGCCGATAACCGTGGCTGGAACCGCCTGAAAATAGCCGGAAGCCGCATAATATTCCGCGCCAAGCTCTACCCGGGCGATGTCTTTGACGCGGACGATGGCACCGGCGTCACCTGTCCGGATGACAATGTCACCGAATTCCTCTGCGGAGGTCAGACGGCCTTTGGATTTAATCGTGTATTGAAACGTCTGCCCTTCGGGAACGGGTGGCGCACCGATCGAACCGGCGGATACTTCGATATTCTGTTCCCGGATCGCATTGATGACATCCCCCGGTGTGATGGACAGCGCCGCCATCTTGTCCGGGTCCATCCAGATCCGCATGGCGTATTCAAGGTTGGTCAGAACATCGGCCTTGCCGACGCCCTGCACGCGGGCCAGCGCATCGCGCAGATTGATCGAGGCATAGTTCGACAGGAACACACTGTCATAGGTCCCATTTGGTGAAGTCAGAGTGACCAGCATCAGCATGTTGGTCGAAGATTTTTGTGTCACCACGCCGGACGAAGTCACTTCGGCTGGCAGCGACGACATGGCCTGCGCCACCCGGTTTTGAACGTTGACCGATGCGATGTCGGGATCTGTGCCGACCTCAAAGGTCACATCCAGCGAATAGGACCCGTTGTCCGATGATCTGGATGTCATGTAGATCATGTCGTCCACACCGTTGACCTGCGCCTCAATCGGCGCGGCAACGGTGTTTTCAACGGTCTCGGCGTTTGCGCCGGTATAGGTGGTCGAGACGTTGACCACGGGCGGGGTGATATCGGGAAACTGCGCGACCGGCAGCACAAGGTATCCGATACCGCCCATGATGGTCAGCACCAGCGAAATGACGAGCGCCAGCTTGGGCCGGCTGATGAACAGGGCTGAGAACATCTGTTACTCTCCCGGTTGCTCAGAGGCGACGACTGCGTCAACAGCGACGCCGGGGCGAACCCGTTGCAGGCCCTCGACAATGACGCTTTCGCCTTCGCGCAGCCCGTCCAGCACGATAATCGCGGTTCCGACCGTGTCACCGGTAGTGATGTAACGCTGTTCAACCATCTGCTTGTCGTTGACCACCAGGACGAACTCACCCCGCTGATCGCGCTGCAAGGCGGCTTGAGGCACCAACACCTGCAAGGTCGGTTCCAGCGCTTCGATCTGCACATTCACAAAGGCGCCATCCAGAATCAGCCGGTCCGCGTTGTCGAACTGGGCGCGAATGGTAATTGCGCCGGTCAATGGGTCGATACGGTTGTCAACGAATACAATTCTGCCGACTTCATCCATCTTGGTGCCGTTGGGCAGGATGACGTGTACATTCGGGCTTTGCGGGCTTTCCGCCAGCGATGCCGAGTTTTCACCGTAAGTCTGCAAGACTGAGGTGAAGAGCTTTTCGTTCAACGAGAAATTCACATATATGGGCGTCTCGCTGACGATATTGACCAGAGGAGGGTTGTTTGGGCCTACCACATCTCCGACGCTGGTCGTGATCCTGCCGATACGGCCGTCGAATGGCGCATGTATCTGCGTGTAGCTCAGGTCAAGCTCGGCCTGCTGGATTGCAGCATTGGCCGCCTTCACCTCTGCCTCGGCGACCAGTTCGTTGGCGCGGGCAATGTCGCGTTCTGACTCTGGTGTCGCGTCGCGTTTGTAAAGTTCTTCTTTACGCGCCAGATCGACCTTTGCCAGTTCAAGATTTGCTTCGGCCCGGTTCAGATCGGCCTTTCGGGCCTCAAGCGTCGCCTCGTACAGGTCGGGTTCGATGGTGAACAGCAGATCGCCTTCTTTGACGGTCGCCCCATCCTCGACCTCGCGGCTGTTGAGAAATCCGTTCACCCGCGCCACGATATCGACCTTGTTGATTGCCTCGGCGCGTCCGATGAACGTGGCTTCGTCGGTGATTTCCTCGGTATAGGCCGCCGCTATCGAAACCTTTGGCGGTGCCCCTTCTTCCTGCGCGGTCGCCGGATGCGCCAAACCCAAGGACATCAGCATGAATGCGGCGGCCAAATGCCTGCTGGTCTTGTTGGGTGAAAGGAATGCTGGGGACATGGCGAAAGCCTCGATCGATGCAGAAACAAAAGATACCGACCCAGTCGCCACGGCGACGCGAGTCGGAGGAACCTTGTCTCAGGATGACTTTTTTGTGCCGATATCTCAAGCGTGATGAGTCCCGCGCTGGTCAGGGCGGAGGTCAAAAGTTCAAGCACTTATGCTGGCTTAGGCCCTGACGCGGCCGCGTGGCCCAAACAAAAGGGGCCCGAAATGGGCCCCCCGGGTCTATTGTGCCGGACCGATCAGTCGCGGGTTCCCGCGAACCTGTCCTGCCATTCTTCGCGCTGTTCATCCGTTATCTTGGCGAACAGAACGTCTGGCACGGCAAAGTCGTGGCCGGACGGCAAGGCGTTCAATGCGGTGGCAACATCATCGGGCCAGCTGGTATCCAGAGTGTTCATCGCGCTCAGCATGCGGGCCGAGGTGTCGGGGATGAACGGTGCGCTGAGAACGGCGTAAAGCCGGATCAGGTTCAGGCCAAGACGTACCTGCGCGGCGGCCTGCTCGGGGTCTTCCTTGAATGTCGACCACGGAGCTGCGGCCTGTAGATATTCATTTCCTGCGACCCAGATTGCCCGCAGCTCCTGCGCGGATTTGCGAACCTCCATCGCCTCCATATGGCCTTCATAGGCGCGGACACGTTTGGTGAGCTCTTCGATCAAGGCCTGTTCGCGGGGGCCGAACTGTCCACCTTCGGGCACGGTCTCACCAAATTTCGAGCGGCAGAATTTGGTGATGCGGCTGACAAAGTTGCCCAGAACGTCTGCAAGGTCCTTATTCACCGATTGCTGGAAATTCTCCCAAGTAAATTCGCTGTCGCTGCTTTCGGGTGCATGGCTCAGCAGCCACCAGCGCCAGTAATCGGCAGGCAGAATATCCAGCGCCTGATCCATGAACACGCCACGGCCCTGGCTGGTCGAAAACTGGCCGCCGTCATAATTCAGGTAGTTGAACGACTTGATGTAATCCACCAGCTTCCAGCTTTCGGGTGATCCGGCCTCTTCATTATGCGCGTTGGTGCCCAGGATGGTGGCTGGGAAGGACAGGGTATGGAACGGCACGTTGTCCTTGCCCATGAACTGGACATAGCGCACGTCGTCCGCGCCCTTGTCGGTGCGCCACCAGCGTTCCCAATCCGCATCAGTCCTGCCGTTGGCGTCCGCCCATTCCTTGGCGCAGGCGATGTATTCGATGGGGGCGTCGAACCAGACGTAAAAGACCTTGCCTTCCATCCCCGGCCAATCCTGATCGCCTTTCTTGACCGGTACACCCCAGTCCAGATCGCGGGTAATGCCACGGTCCTGCAAGCCGTCGCCGTCATGCAGCCACTTCTTGGCAATCGAAGTGGTCAGGACCGGCCAGTCCGTCTTGCTGTCGATCCACGCATCCAGCTTGTCCTTCATCGCGGATTGACGCAGATACAGGTGCTTGGTCTCGCGCACTTCCAGATCGGTGGATCCGGAAATGGCCGAGCGCGGCTCGATCAGGTCCGTCGGATCCAATTGTTTGGTGCAGTTTTCGCACTGGTCGCCGCGTGCGCGATCATAGCCGCAATTGGGGCAGGTGCCTTCGATATAGCGGTCAGGCAGAAAGCGGCCATCGGCGTTGGAATACACCTGTTTCTCGCTGACTTCGCGGATCAGGCCCGCGTCATCCAGCTTGCCCGCAAAATGCTGGGTCAGGCGCTTGTTCTGGTCGCTGGACGAGCGGCCGAAGTGATCGAAGCTGAGACCAAACCGGTTGGCGATATCGGCCTGAATCGCATACATGTCGGCGCAATATTCCGCCACCGGCTTGCCAGCCTTGGCGGCGGCCAGCTCGGCGGGTGTGCCGTGTTCATCCGTGGCGCACAGGAACATGACCTCGTTCCCCCGGCCACGCTGGTAGCGTGCGTACAAATCAGCCGGCAATTGCGAGCCGATCAGATTGCCGAGGTGTTTGATCCCGTTGATGTAGGGGATCGCCGAGGTGATGAGAATCCGAGCCATGATCCGTTTCCGCGTAACTGTCTGCGCGCCCGTCTACATGATGTGATCGCCCAGCAAAAGCCCGGCATTGACTTGCTTGTCGATTTAGATCCCGAAGGGATCGAAAATCGTGCTGCCGCGACGGTCTGGATCGCGTTCCGGAGACGTAAAATGCCACTGAAGTGAACAGAGGGATCTCAACGCTTCGACACCGAGTGGCAGCGCCTTCTCCTTGTTCCATACCGAACCGACCGAAAAGGCCGGGGCGATCACAAAAGATATTCAAAAAACGGGGGCGTTGGGTTGTTCAGTCTTCCCGTGATCGTTTCAGAAGGCGACCAATCGTGAATGAGGTGCGCGGGGCGTAAACATAATTCGTGCGCTCCTCGGGGGTGGGGCGAGACCGCATCCGCGCCAGACCAAACACGATCAGGAAGACATGCCCGAACGCCACGAAGGCAAAAAGGGCACCGGGGCCAAATTGCTGGATCAGGGTCGAGGTTATGTAGGGCGATGCAATTGCCCCCAAGGCAAACCAGAACATCAGGGCAGCCGAGAGTTCCACCCGTTCCTCGGACGTGGCAAAGTCGTTTGCGTGGGCGGAAGAGACCGAGAAGATCGGGAAGGTTGTCAGACCAAAGAACACGGCCGCCGACATGACTCCGATCGTTCCGGTGCCGCTGGCCGCCATGGTGACGCCGCAGCTGAATACCGCGGCAGCTGACAGCCAGATCAGCACCCAGCGCCGGTCATATTTATCAGCCAGCCAGCCGACAGGGTATTGAGCAAGCGCTCCACCCAGTACGAAAGAGGCCAGGAAGAATGCGATCTGATCGACGCCCAGTCCGACCTCTTGCCCGTAAACCGGACCCACCATTCGGAACGAGGCCGAGCTGAGCGCGGCCACGATCACGCCAGCCACGGCCAAGGGTGAGCTGCGCCAAGCCAGCCCGGGTTTCAGGCGGGGCGCGTCAGGTGTTTTGGGTTGGCTTGCTTTGGTCAGCGTCAGCGGCAGCAGTGACGCACAGCAAAGGATCGCCAGCAGGTTATACGAGACGTAAGAGGCCGGGGGCAGAACGGCGATAATCAACTGGGCGCACAGGGACGCGCCCATATCCGCGATCCGGTACGTTCCCATTGCACGCCCTCGGGTTTCATTGGTGACCTTCGCGTTCAGCCAGGCCTCGATCACCGTGTATGCGCCTGCGACGCAGGTGCCCGAGGCCACACGAAGGGCGGCCCAGATATATGGGTTTTCGGTCAGCGTATGTCCGATGAGGCCCATCGCGCCCAACGCGGTGCAAACTGCAAATGCGCGCGAATGACCGACATTGCCCATCAGACGTGGTGCCCACCAGCAGCCGATGAAAAACCCCAGAAAGTGCGAAGACCCCAAAAGACCGATCTGTTCGGTCGTGAAATCCAGAGTGATGCCGGAAATGGCATCGAGTGGCCCGACGCCTCCTGTGGAAAGCTGAAGCAGAATGACCGAAAGAAACAGGGCGGCAAATGAAATGATCGTGCGCATGGTGGTCTCAGATTGGCAGGGTCGCCGCACAATGCGCGCATCAATTCGACTTTAGCGAGTCGTTTTTTGCCGTTCGGCGATCAGGTCGCGCGTATGATCTCGGCGCGGATGTCCAGGCCGACGGTGTCGTCAACCAGGTCAGGATAGCCCGAAGCTCCGAAGTCGTGCCGGTTCAGAGCGCCCTTCAGGCCAATGGTCAGGCGGCTCAGATCGTTCACTGCACTTCCTACCTGCCGGTACAGATTGGCCTCCAACGTGATCGGGCGGGTCACGCCGCGGACCGTCAGATCACCCGTGATCCGAGCGCCATCTGATATCCGCCCTTCCGCGCCCAGTTGTATGTCCGTTGACACAAACCGGATCGTTGGGTGCTGTTTCGCGTCCAAAACGCTGGGGCTGAGCATGGGCATACGGGCAAAGGGCAGCCGTGTTCTGGCTTTGCTGACGTCCAGTGTCACCGTGACCTGGCTGTTCTGTAGCCGACCTGTGTCAATCTGAACATCGGCGGTCCGGATCGGCATCGTCCCTGACTGTGTCACCCCCGCAAGATCAAAGGTGAACCCGACCCGGGTGCCTTCATCCGACAGGATGTATGGCCGCAATGCGGCTTGTGCCGCCCGGGCCAGGGGCAGGGTTGCCAGCCCGGCAAGCAGGTTGCGACGGGTCAGAGGGGTCATGCCATGACGCTTTCCCGTGTGGGGCGGGATCTTCTGAGCAGCATCAGAACGATCGCAATGTTCAGACCATTCCAAAGGATACCATTCACGAACGCCAGTTGGTAGCTTCCGGTGAGGTCGTAGATCCATCCTGACATCCAGCCACCGAGTGCCATGCCAAGAATGGTCATCATCATGACGAACCCGACGCGCGCGCCAGCTTCTCGCGGCGGCATGTATTCGCGGACAATCAACGCATAGCTGGGCACGATGCCGCCCTGTGCCAGACCAAAGAGCAGACTGATGGCATAAAGCGACACCATTCCATCGTAGGGCAGGAACAGGAACAGGGCGATACATTGCAGGAGCGAACCGATCAAAAGCGTCAGGACCCCGCCCAGCCGATCTGCCAACAAACCCGAGATGATCCGGCTGACAACACCACCCAATAACATCAGTGACAGCATCTCGGCCCCGACCGCGGGCCCATATCCCAGCCCGACGCAATAGGAGACGATATGAACCTGTGGCATCGACATGGCGACACAACAACCGATCCCGGCCACGCCTAGAATATATTGCAGCGCGCGCGGTGATACACCGACACTTCGTGCATTGATTTTGGCGGATGCTGCGGCGGTGCTGTGTGCCTCGACCGGAACCCTGCGGCGTAGCAGCAGCGACAGGGGAATGACGACGACAAGCGTCAGCACGGCGAGCGTCAGATAGACCTGTTGCCATCCATCCCGCGCCAGAATTCCGGACAGCATGGTGGGCCAGATGGCGCCGGACAGGTAATTCCCACTGGCGACCAACGCGACGGCAATGCCGCGCCGTTTCATGAACCAATGTGAGATATCTGCGATCAGCGGGCCAAACCCAATCGATGTGCCCAGCCCCAGCAGGAGATGTGCCGCGGATAGCAACATTATGCTTGGTGCCAGCGTTGCCAGCACGTAGCTCAGCGCACTTAAGACGGCTGCTCCGATCAGGGCGCTGGTGACGCCCAGCCGGTCCACTACCTGCCCCAGCCACATGTTGCCCAGGGCAAAACCGATCATTGCCAGAGTGTACGGCATCGAGGCTTCGGCACGACCGGCCCCGAATTCGGTTTCAACTGCGGGCATGACCACGATCACGGCCCACATGCCGACATTCGCCACTGTTGCAATGGCGAGCGTGATCAGAAGGCGAAGCCAGGAATAGCGGCTGTCATGGATCGGATGGCTCATGTCGTGACGCTAGGGCGCGGCCCGGGTTTTGACCAGTCACTTCTTGCGTGATCCGTGTGGCTTTATGCCGGTGTGTCTTCGGTTTCGATCCGTTCCAGATGCAACCCGGCACGAGCGGCGGTCATGGTGGCCTGCCATGTGACCGGGGGCAGGGCACGGGCGCGGCGGCGTGTCAGAGCCCAGATCCGAGCCTCATCCCGATGGGTGGCCGCCATGTGCCAGCGCGTTTCAACCCCTTGCGCGCCGCCATCTCCGGGTGTCAGCAGCAAACCAAGCGGAGCCCGCCCCATCGCACCCCCCTGTTCGGCAGCCAGATGCATCCGGCGTATCGGCGTGAGCCCCGGTGCGCCGGGCAGGTCGCCGATTATCAGCGGAATGGCCCCGCTGCGCAGCGCCTCCTCCAGGCACCACAGCAGATCTTCGGCACGGGTGGGATGAACAAATATGAACCGGGCCGGATCGGCAAAGGCCATCATCCCATCGGGGTTCAGCTGGCCGGGTTCCCAGGCGGGGGAAATCCACAAGACCGGCCCCTGCGTCTGACTGGCCAGCCACATGGCAAAGCTGCGCCGGGCGGGGCCGCATGCCTCGTGCACGCGGCCCAGTTCCAGGGTGATCTGCGGATGGAGCTTTACCCCCGGTGCCTGACGCGCAGTTTTGTGGCCAAGAAGCTGAGTGGACATGCCGGAACACTAGCATGTTCTATTTTTGTTCTCAAGCTGCCCGGGCCGTCAACGAGACAAGATCAACTTACCATTTGCAAATTGGACGCTCGAGAAACGATGCAGATATTCCATCCCCAGAAGCGACTTGTCCAGCTCGCCCTCATTGACCCAGGCCGATACGTTCTGGTCGGTAATGGGCCCTGCGGTCAGGGTGTCAAGCCGCACCGGCGCCGTGCGCACCTCGCCGTTGGCGGTCAGGGCGCGGCCGAAATAGTTCAGTTGATCGGGATCGATGCCTACACGTTCTGCGTCCCGGGCACTGAGAACGATCTGGCTGGCGCCGGTGTCGACAAGAAAGTTGATCGGCTCACCATTCACCAAAACCGGAAGGTAATAGTGACCATCATAGGCACGAGGCACCTCGATCGCGTTGCCGGTGACGGTCATCTGCGGGGCAGGGCCAACCGAAGACCGTATGTCTTCCCACAAGCCGATGACGGCTATCACGCCAATAAAGATGAACACCCAGGCCATCATCTGTTGCAGGGTCTTGTTCAGCGATTGCCGGTTCTGAGAGATGAACCAGGCCACCACCGCTGCGCCGAGCAAGCTCAGATACGCCAAACGTGCAATGCTGTCGCCATCCATACCGTTATCCCAACAAGACTATCTGAGTGATACATGGGAATTCAGGACGCAAATCCAAAGGCCTTGAGGCCATCCAAGATGAACTGAACCGACAAAGCTGCCAGCAACATGCCCAGCAGGCGGGTCAGTACGTTCAGCCCGGTCTTGCCCAGAATACGGGCCACAGCGCCGGATGTCAGATACATCACGAACACCATCGCCAGCACGACCAGCATCACACCGATGACGATGGCCAACCCCTGTATACCGGGCTGCTGACCCGCAAGCAGGATCATCGTTGCAATCGATCCGGGGCCTGCAATCAGCGGGATGCCCAGCGGAAAGACCGATGGATCCGGGTGCTCTTCTTCCTCGGCGCTGGTTTCACGCCGTTTTGTTCGGCGTTCAAACAGCATGTCGAGCGCTGTCAGGAACAGCAGGACGCCACCTGCGACCCGGAATGCCTCCATCGAGATACCGACAAACCCCAGCAGGGCTTCGCCAAAGGCGGCAAACATGGCCAGAATGACGCCCGCCGTCAGACACGCGCGGATTGCGATCGAGCGGCGCGTGTTCCAATCCATGCCCTGGGTCAGTGCCACAAAGATCGGTGTTTGCGCAGGCGGGTCGAGCACCACGAATAGCGTCGTGAACGCAGTAATCAGGAATGCGCTGTCTATCACTGTTTGCTGCTCCGTTGCAGGTCTTGTAGGACCCGCAAGGCGTCTTGCGACTGCGCTGCGGGGACATAGATGTGGTCGTGGTGATATCCCGCGACCATGTTTGCAGGTATTCCCTGCCGCGCCAAAGCACCAGATACGGCAGCGGTAAGGCCCACGCCCTCCAGAGAGGAATGAACCTGCAATGTGATGCAGTGCATGGCGACCGTGTCTTGTGGCGCGCTGTCAATCGGGACGATCAGGGACAACCCCTCCGCCTCTACGCAGCTTGCACGTGTTCCGTCAGGCCAGGGTTTGTTGTCAGGCCAGACGACAAAGGCAAATTCACCGGGCTGCAAGTCGGGCTGCATACCTGCGATCATGGCGTCGGTGTCCGTGATGGGCGTACTCATGCGGTTTCTGCCTGTTCAAGCCGTTCGGCGGCCGCGACCCACAATGCCTCGGCTTTTTGCATGGCCTCGGTGACTTCGGTGAACTTGCGGTTCCAGGTTTCCAGATCGTTGATCCTTTCGTCCTCGTACAGCGCCGGATCGGCCAGTTTGGTCGAAAGCCTGTCGTGCATTTCCGTCAGCTTTTCGATTCGGTCCTCGCATTTGCGCAGATCCGCACGCAAGGCCAGTATCGTCTCGCGTGGGGGGCGTTTCGATTTGACCGCGCGGGGCTTTTCCCTGACAGGTCTGTCGCGCGCCAGCAGCAGGGACCGATAGGCTTCAAGGTCGCCGTCGAAAGGTTTGACGGTACCGTCCGAAACCAGCCAGAGACGATCCGCGACAAGGCTCAGCAGGTGCATGTCGTGACTGACCAGAACCACCGCGCCGGAATAGGCCGTCAGCGCCTCGACCAGCGCCTCGCGGCTTTCGATGTCAAGGTGGTTGGTCGGCTCATCAAGGATCAGCATATGGGGCGCGTCGATCGTGGCGAGCAGCAGTGAAAGCCGCGCTTTCTGTCCGCCCGACAGGCGCCCGACCTCGGTTTCCGCCTGATCCGCATTCAACCCGAACCCGGCCAGACGCGAGCGCCACTTGCCCGGCGCTTCGTCAGGGCGCAGACGGCGCAGGTGGTCCAGCGGCGTTTCGTCCACGTAAAGCTCATCCACCTGATGCTGTGCGAAATACCCGATGCGCAGCTTGTTGCTGCGGGTCATCTTGCCCCCCATGAGGGGCAGCCGGTCCGACAGCAGCTTGGACAAGGTCGACTTGCCCTGTCCGTTCTTGCCCAACAGCGCGATACGGTCATCCTGATCGATACGCAGGTTCAGGCGGCGCAGCACTTCGGTTTCGCCATAGCCGGTGACGCCGCCTTCGATCTGGATGATCGGCGGCGACAGTTCCTCGGGTTCCGGAAAGCTGAAGGCGCGCAGGGCGGCCTCTTGCGGGGTCGAGACCAGTTGGATGCGTTCGATCATCTTCAGGCGCGACTGGGCCTGAACGGCCTTCGACGCCTTATAACGGAACCGATCCACAAAGCTTTGCAGATGTGCGATGCGGGCCTTGGCCTTGGCGTTTTCCGATTCCGCCTGTGCCAGCCGTTCCGCACGGCGTTCCGCGAACTTGTCGTAGGGCACCGCGTAATAGGTCAGCTTGCGGTCTTCCAGATGCAGGATCGACCCCACGGCGCGGTTCAGAAGGCCGCGGTCGTGGCTGATGATGATCACAGTGTGCGGATATTTGGCCAGGTAGCTTTCCAGCCAAAGCGCGCCTTCGAGGTCCAGATAGTTGGTCGGTTCGTCCAGCAGCAGCAGATCGGGCTGAGAAAACAGCACCGCCGCCAGCGCAACGCGCATCCGCCACCCGCCCGAGAAATCCGAACAGGGGCGCTGCTGGTCTTCGTCGTCAAAGCCCAACCCCTTGAGGATCGAAGCTGCGCGGGCCTCGGCGGACCAGGCGTCGATATCGGCCAGACGTGTCTGAATCTCGGCGATGCGTATCGGGTCTTCGGCGCTTTCGGCCTCGGCCATCAATGCACTGCGTTCGCTATCGGCGGCCAAGACCGTGTTGATCAGCGAGACGTCAGAGGAGGGCACCTCTTGCGCCACGCCACCAATCCGAGCGCGTTTCGGGACCGAGATATTTCCCGATTCCAAAGCCAACTCGCCCCGGATCAGGCGGAACAGCGTGGTCTTTCCGGTTCCGTTCCGACCGACAAGGCCAACCTTGTGACCATCGGGAATTGTCGCGGTTGCGCCGTCAAACAACGGGCGACCTTCAACGGCATAGGTGATGTCTTCGATCCGTAACATGGGGCGCTCTTAGCAGAGCTGTGTTGCCACCGCCAGCGGCTCGGCATGTTCAAGCTTTCAGCAATGTGATAGCGCTGTGTCGTTTGCTATTCAGAACGGTTTTCACATGCGCGCGGCCCGGACACCTCCGCACTTGGTCACTCTGATCTTTGCCACGGCACTGTCGGTTTTGTCATTGAACATGTTCCTGCCGTCTCTGGCCCACATGAGTACGGATTTCGGTGTGGATTATGGCTTGGTTAACCTGTCGGTTGCCGGGTATCTGGCGGTCTCAGCCGTGTTGCAACTGATCATGGGTCCGCTTTCCGATCGTTACGGGCGCAGACCGATACTTTTGATGTGCATCACCATCTTCGTCATCGCCTCAATCGGTTGCTCTCTGGCCGAGGCCATTTGGACCTTTCTGGGCTTTCGTCTTTTGCAGGCCGCGGTGGTGGCTGGGTCAGTTCTTTCAAGCGCATCGATCAGAGATCGGTATCCGCCGAATGAGGCTGCAAGCAAACTGGGGTATGTGGCGATGGCCATGGCTTTGGCCCCAATGCTTGGCCCTATGCTGGGTGGGACACTCGACATGCTCTTTGGCTGGCGCTCGGGATTTGTTCTTTACACTGTGCTGGGGGCAGGGCTGCTGGTTTTGCTTTGGTTCGACATGGGCGAGACCAATACAAACCGCTCTTCAACTTTTACAGCCCAATTGCGCGAGTATCCGGATCTGTTTCGCGCCCGCCGATTCTGGGGTTATGCCTTATGCGCTTCGTTTTCGATTGGTGGGTTCTACAGCTTCATCACCGGTGCGCCATTGGTCGCCGCCGCGTGGTTTGAACTGAGCCCTGCCATGTTGGGACTTGGGATTGGTATCATAACAGGCGGGTTCATGGTCGGTAACTTCGTTACTGGTCGGATCGCGGCACGGACACGTCTGACCACAATGATCCTGATCGGCCGCGTTGTGGCTTCGACCGGGCCATTCTGCGGATTGCTTCTGTTCATCGCCGGGCTGGGGTCAGTCTGGGTATTCTTCGGTTCGGCCATCTGCGTTGGGTTCGGCAATGGACTGACCAATGCAAACGCTTCGGCAGGGGTCATGTCCGTGCGACCCAAACTGGCAGGCAGCGCGGCAGGGTTGTCCGGGGCGATGGTGGTCGGGCTTGGCGCGATCCTGACCTCGATGACGGGTGCGTTTGTCAGCCCTGAAAACGGGCCGTTTCTGGTTCTGGGCATGATGTGGGCCAGCAGCTTTGCAGGTCTGCTTGCAGTGCTTTACGTTCGGCGTCTGGACCGGACAGACCCTTTGCCGGATACATTCTGAGCGCCAAAGCGGCAGGCAAACCATCATAACACTTTTCATGAGCGAAAGACCGTGATACGCGGCGCGCGATGGATTTCGGCGCGGACCCGCGCCACATTGTAAGGAGAGGCCGACATGGCACTGGAACGTACATTCTCGATCATCAAACCCGACGCAACGCGCCGCAATCTGACTGGAAAGATCAACGCTAAGTTCGAAGAAGCCGGGCTGCGTATCGTTGCGCAGAAGCGCATCCACATGACCAAGGAACAAGCCGGCAAGTTCTACGAAGTGCACGCCGAGCGCCCGTTCTATGACGAACTGTGCGAATTCATGTCTTCGGCTCCGGTCGTTGTTCAGGTTCTGGAAGGCGAAGGTGCCATTGCGAAGAACCGTGAAGTTATGGGTGCAACCAACCCGGCGGACGCAGCACCGGGCACCATCCGCGCCGAGTTCGCTGAATCGGTTGGCGAAAATTCGGTTCACGGTTCCGACGCTCCGGAAACCGCGGCTGTTGAGATCGCATATTTCTTCTCGGGCATCGAACTGGTCGGCTAAGCCGGTTTTTTGCCGAAAGATCGGGCCGCTCCGCCAGGAGCGGCCTTTTTTATTCAGACCTGCTTTAGATCTTTGGTTGCAACGCGGACCCCGATGGCATCCAGATCGGCAACCATCTGGTTTTCCGGCGCGGCGCTGTTGCCGGCCTTGATCGCGTCGAAACGCTGTCGCAGCTTCTTCTTCTCTTCACCCTTGCAATCATTCCAAGGGCGTCCCTGAAGCCCCATCACCAAAACATAGTAGCCGATGAAATGTGCTTTGGTGCCAGCCCGCAAAAGCCGGGCATAGGCTTCATCCGGTCCCAGCTGTCGCAGTTCTTCAGCCGAGTGGATGCCGGCGCGCGCGCAGGCCTGCTCGAAAGCCGGTCCAAGGTTGCGGATCGAAGAAACTGGATCGCTCATTAGCCTGTCTTAATTGCACCTCTGGGGTCTGTCACCCATGTTTGCGCGTTGGCGCAACATAATGTCTTGCTGTCTTCTGGTGTTTCCGCTCTCATGAAGTCATGCTGCCTCGGCGGTCCGGGTTTCAAAAGCCAACAGATACCAAACGCGGGTCGGTCCAGGGCCAGACAAACTGCTGACCAAGGTAAAAGCCGGTTACGCTGAACGTGATGAAAGATCAGAACCGTCGAAGAAGGAACCAGCGTGCAGAAGATCGTTGAGGCAAATGTCGATGAACACCTGAAAACGCCCCGGATTGGTGGATCATGACAGAACTTTCGGGTTTTCAGTGCATTCTGTCCCAATCCATTGACCAAGCGCATGTTGAAAAGCTCATTCCCGGGTTCACGATCAGGATCGACCCACCAGCGGAATCGAGATCTTTCGTGCTTTTGGATTGCCACGATCAATCGTTGCGGAATTCAGGTCGTGTTCTGGTTGAGGTCGCAGAAACACTGTGGCTTTTCCAGAATGGCCGCGCGCCGCTGTCTCAACGCTGCAAGGGGCAGGGGCGGTTTGTTCAAGACCTGCCGCAGGGTCCGGTGACAGCCGCTTTGAAGGGTTTCCCCAAACTGCGTGCGCTGATGCAGATCGGAACCGGAGAGATTCAGACGAAACCCCTCGCCGTATTGGATGAGCTGGAGAAAACGCTGATCAGGGGAACGGCTTGGTGCCTGTCTTCGCATACGGGTCAGGCAGCAATCGTTCAGCTTCAGCGGCTGCGGGGGTATGAGAAAGAATTTCAAAAGGTGAACACCGCGATTTCCGCCTTGTCCGGGGGCGGGCCGGGTGTCGAAGCGCTTTGTGCCGGACTTTTCCCAGGCATGGCCGCCTATCGGGCCAAGCCAGAGATCAAGTTGGGGGAAGCTGAGCCATCTATTCAGGTCGCGGCAGATATTATTCAAACATATCTAGAAGTTGCCCGGCAAAACGAATATGGGGTGATAGCCGATATCGACACAGAGTTTCTGCATGATTACCGGGTGTCATTGCGAAAGGTCCGCTCGGTGATCAGCCTGTTCAAAGGCGTTTTTTCAGACACGCAGACAGTGCAATTGAAACGTGTCTTTTCCGATCTCATGGCCGCCACCGGGCGTATGCGTGATCTGGATGTCTATCTTCTGGAAAAAGATAAATACTTCAGTCTTGTACCGCCCAGTCTTCACGCGGGCCTGCAAGAGATGTTCGACCTTTTCGAAAAGGAGCGCGCGAAGGAGCTGTCACGCTTGTCCCGCCGGTTGCGCAGTGACGAATACAACGCCCGTATGTCCGATCTGACGGCGATGTTCAACGGAACAGACCGCCTGACGCCCGGATCAAACGCGAAACGGGCAGCACATGAATACGCGTGCGCATTGATCTGGAAACGGTATCGCACGGTCTGCAAAATCGCACGCGGTGTCACTGACGAAACTCGGGACGAAATCGTGCATGACCTTCGTATTGATTGCAAGAAACTGCGCTATCTGATGGAGATTTTTGGGCCTCTGTTCGATGAAAAGAGCTTCAAGAAAATCATCAAGCCATTGAAAAAGCTACAGGACAATCTGGGCGTGTTCAACGACTGTGCTGTTCAGCAAAAGTCCTTGACGGCTTTTGTCGCGCAGCACAGCGACACGCGGGGCCGTGTGGATGCGCGGATGGGCCTGGCCGTGGGGGGATTGATTGCCGTTCTGGATCAGCGCCAAAAGGCCGAGCGGAGCCGCGTGATTGCCAGCTTTCAGAAGTTTCACGGGCCAGATACCCGGCGCCTGTTTCGGAACTTGTTTCACCGAAAAAAGGAGTGAGGAATGAAGATCATTGCCTGTTACAGCAACAAGGGCGGTGTCGGCAAAACCGCTACTTCGGTGAATCTGGCTTATTCCTATGCGCAGGCGGGACAACAGGTGCTGTTGTGCGATCTCGACCCCCAGGGCGCTTCAGGGTTCTACTTTCGGGTGAAGCCATCAAAAAAGCTGAAGGATGCGCGGTTTTTCGAGGATGTGGAGCGGTTCATCAAGGCGATCCGGGCCAGCGATTTCGAAGGGCTGGACGTTCTGCCGGCGAACCTGACCTTCCGCGACTTCGACGTGTTTCTGTCGCGGATGCGAAACAAACGCTCGCGGCTGAAAAAAGCTTTGATGGCCGCGGGCAGCGACTATGACGTGATCGTTCTGGATTGCCCGCCCAACTTTTCGACTTTGTCTGAAAATGTCTTCAAAGCTGCCGATGAAATCGTTGTGCCGGTCATGCCGACAACCCTGTCCGAGCGGAGTTTCGATCAGTTGGTAGGCTTTTTTGAACAACACAAGCTGCGCAAGAAAAAGCTGCGCGCCTTTTTTTCGATGGTGCAACACCGGAAGGTTTTGCATCAGGAAACCATGAAGGCGATGCGCAAGCTGTATCCGAAACGCTTTTTGCGGACGGTGGTTCCTTTCGCTGCGGATATTGAAAAGATGGGTCAGAATCGTGCCCCGGTCTGTACTTATGCCGGGCGCAGTGCGGCCTGTGCGTCTTACAGGGCGCTGTTTGAAGAGCTGGAAAACGGAGTGATTTCGAACCAATGAGCAAGGAAATCGAGCGCAAGTTTCTGGTTTCAAGCCTGCCGGACCTGAGCAAAGCGAAAAAGGCCGTCGTAAGACAGGGTTATCTGACGGCCCCCGACGATTCCACCGAGCTGCGGCTGAGGCAAAAGAACGATGCGTATTTCCTGACCTTGAAAGGGGTTGGTGGCCTGGTCCGGTTAGAGCGAGAGGCTGAGATAACTGCGGATCAGTTCGAAACCTTCTGGCCGGAAACAGAAGGGCGCAGGGTGGAAAAAGAGCGCTACACCGGCCATTTGCCGGATGGTTTGCTGTTTGAGCTGGACGTCTTTTCAGGCGATCTGGCGCCGCTACGCTTGGTCGAGGTAGAATTCACTTCGGAGGAGCAGGCCAAAGCATACGTGCCACCGGATTGGTTCGGTGCGGATGTCACCGCCGACACGCGATACAAGAACAAGACCATGGCGATATACGGTGTTCCGGATTAACGCAGTTGCGCCAGATTGATCGTGGTTTCCAGCCCGGGGTCGCAGTTCCGGGCGGCAAATTTTCCGCCGTGCATATGTGAGATTGCGGCCACCAGAGCCAGGCCCAAACCCGCATTCCGTTCCGTCCGCGCGGGGTCAAGTGTCACGAAGGGAAGCTGAAGGCGATCCAGTTCTTTAGGCGGTACGCCGGGGCCACGATCCCTGACGCTCAGTTGGGTGAAACCGTCGCGAGTACCGATCGAAATCGTGATTGCAGTATGTTCCGGCGCGTAACGCATTGCGTTTTCCAACAGATTGGAAAGAGCTTGCGACAGAAGGGGCCGGTGCCCCTGAATGGCAGGGGCGGAACCTTTGACTTCAAGCTGCACGCCTTGATCGGCGGCCACCGGGTCATAAAGCTCGACAACATCACCAACAAGTTGCTGCAAATCGATGGTTTCGAATTGCTCGCGCCCCAGGCCGGCCTCGGCCCGAGAGATTTCAGTGAGCTGCCCCAGAACCCGCAGGACGTGATCGATTTCACCCGTCGCCCGCGCAATGTCGATCTCGCGATCCAAGTCGCTTTTGTCGGGTTCAGAGAGGGCCTCGACCCTTTGCCGCAGACGAGACAAAGGTGAGCGGAGATCATGAGCAATTGAATTGGATGTGGTCCGAAGGTTGCTTATCAACTCCTCGATCCGGTCAAGCATGTTGTTCAATGTGCCTGAAACCTGATCGAATTCGTCCCCAGTTCCGCGCAGCGGCATCCGTTTTGACAGGTCGCCTGAAACGATATTCTCGGCCGTGCTGGCGATATCCGAAAGGCGTGAAAACACCAAGCGTGTGAACAACCAGCCGGTGATGACGCTCAAAACCAAAGCTATCCCAAGCGCCAGCGCAACCGAGCGAAACAGTACCCTGTCGAATTGCTGGCGCGACGCTGCATCCCGCCCGACCAGCAGGCGCTCGCCGCCCGGCAGGCGGATGGATGCGGCTGAAACGGGCACAAGCTGATCATTGTCGGCCCGGCGCAATTCCAAGTCTACCCAACCGCTTCCGGCGGCAATGTTCACCGGCCAGGTCTTGAGATTGCCGACAAGTTTGACCCCCAACCTGTCTGTCAAAAGGTAAAGCGCATCCCGCTCGGCGGCACTTGGCAAACGGCGCTCAATTGCAGTGATCAAACCTATAAGCCCTCGCCTTTCGTATTCATCCGCAAGCCCCGTCAACTCGGCTGACACGACCGAGCGGGTTTCGGCCTCGATGCTTCGGTTGGCGGTCACATAGACGATGGCGAGCACTGACGCCGTTAGAATCGTGCTCAGAAACATGCTGGTCGCGACCAACCTTGTGCGGGAATTATTCAGGGAAAGCCGAAGGTTATCCATCGGACATCATGTAACCCGCTCCGCGGACGGTTTCAATCAACGGCGCGTCACCGCCTTCGTCCAACTGGCGTCGCAACTTCGAAATATGCACGTCCACGACGTTGGTGTTCGGGTCAAAATGATAATCCCAAACCCCTTCAAGCAACATGGTGCGCGACACCACACGGTTTTTGCGGCGCAGGAAAAATTCGAGAATCTGAAACTCACGCGGTGTCAGAGTGATCTCGTGCCCATCGCGTGTGACTTTGCGAGTCAACAAGTCCATCTGAAGGTCTTTGCAAGTCAATGTCGGCGTCTCTTCGGATTCCTGAGGGCGACGCAAAAGGGCTTCGATTCTGGCGTGCAACTCCTGAAACGAAAAAGGCTTGACCAGGTAGTCGTCAGCGCCCGAGCGCAGTCCTTTGACCCTTTCGTCCACAGCGCTCATCGCCGTCAGCATCAAAACCGGAGTTTTCAAACCGGCGGCCCGCATCGACTTGATCAGCGACAGCCCATCCAGACCGGGCAGCATCCTGTCCAGAACAATGGCGTCAAACCCACCGTCCGTGGCATGGTACAACCCCTCACGACCGTCGGCAGCGGTTTCGACCACATACCCCTCTTCGCCAAAACCTTTGGCGATGAAGTCCCTGGTGTCAGCATCATCTTCGACGATCAACAGACGGCGGCTCATGGTCGGGATCCTTTCTTTTGATATTTAAACACAAATTTTAACTAAAGCATATGGTTAGAAGAAGTTCTTGCCGGGTGCTGGGCCGGCACCCGGCAAGCCCGGCGGATAGTGGACAACTCTGATCCGCCGGGTGAGGCGTGCGCCGAAAATCCCCATCAAGCGGCGCACGCATGTTCAAGGTCAGGCCAGTTCGACCGCGACAAAAATCTGGCTGCCGCCACGGTTGATCAGCACCAGGGCAGGATCGGTTTTCTCACTGTCCAGCGCAGATTTCAGCGCGTCCGGAGAGACAGTGTCCTGATTGCCGAGCTTGACGATCACATCGCCGCGTTGCAGGCCGGCCTTTGCCGCTGGGCTGTCGGGCTTCAGGTCGGTGACGACGACGCCCTGGACGGTTTCAGCAACACCGGTTTCTGCCCGAACCGCTTCGGTCAGGGGGGCCACGGTCACACCCAGTGTTGTTCCCGCAATTTCCGCCTCGACCGGCTTGTCGGCCTCGGCCGATGCGGCCTGATGCTGGCCAACCGTCAAGGTCACCGTTTCCATCTTGCCGTCACGCAAAACGGTCAGAGTGCTGTCGGTGCCGACCTTGGTCGTACCCACAAGGATGGGAAGGTCACCGCTGGACTCCACGGCATCGTCGTTGAAGGTCAGGATAACGTCTCCCTGCTTCAGGGCGCCGTCTGCCGGGCTGCCCGCAACCACGTCAGACACCAGCGCGCCCGAGGAAGCCTCGATTCCCAACGCCGCCGCAAGTTGTGGGCTTACGTTCTGGATCGACACGCCCAGCCAACCGCGGCTCACCTGTCCGTCATCCCGCAGATCGGCCGCGATGTGTTCAACGATGTTCGACGTGACGGCAAATCCAAGCCCTACAGAACCACCGCTGGGCGAATAGATGGCCGAGTTCACACCGACCACTTCGCCATCCATGTTGAACAGGGGACCGCCCGAGTTGCCCTTGTTGATCGCTGCATCCGTCTGGATGAACTCGGCATAAGGGCCTTCCGAGATGTTGCGGCCTTTTGCCGAAACGATGCCCGTGGTCACGGTCGAGCTGAGGCCGAAGGGGTTGCCGATGGCGACCACGTCTTCACCTACGCGGATTTCATCACTGTCGCCAAGCTCTACGGCTTGCAGGTCAGTTCCCGCGTCGATTTTCAGAACCGCGATATCCGTCAGCGGGTCCGTTCCGACCACTTCGGCGTCGAAGGTACGGTCATCGCTGAGCCTTACGGTCACGGTCGAGGCATTGTCGACGACATGGTGATTGGTAACAATGTATCCGGCTTCGTCCAGAACAAATCCCGAACCCAGGCCCTGAGACGGGCCGCGTTGCGGCATGTTGAACCCTTCGGGGCCGCCGAAGCGTTTGAAGAATTCACCAAACGGGTGTCCTTCGAAGTCAAAGTTCTGCCCCTGGGCTGGGGTCGGCACTGCGTCTTGTTCAGCGATGATGGTTACGACCGATGGTGAAACGGTCTCAACCAGGTCAGCCAATGCCTCGTCCGCCATGGAAGGGATAGCCGTCGTTGCCAGTAGGGCCGCGCCGAGCGCACTGACACCGACCCAGTTGGAAGTGCGGGGAAGTAAAAGCGAGGATTTGCGGATGCTCATTTGTGTCTCCTGATTATCGTCGCGCAGTTGCGGCTGCGCGTTGAGACAACAGATGCATGCTCAGAATTGGCGTTTCCTGACTGATCAATTAATAAATCTTAATTTTGCCACAAAGTCGGTGTTGGCTTGCGGTCGACGTCAATCGGGATTCGCGAAATTTCACCGACCAAGACCGCAGCGAATCGGAGGATTGTTGCTAAAAATGGCGTCAAACTTTCAAAAACATTGAATTTGTTTTGTTTTGTTGACAATCATCCTTCCAAATGATGGGGAAAAGAGCTGCTCTTCCAATGGTTGTGGGTGGGTTTGGTTGAGACATGGCTTGACACAAAAAAATGTGGATGATTACGGATATTGGCTAATAAGTTTGCGCTTAATCACGAATCGCTACCTCTTGTGAAAACAGTCTATCGCCTTTAAGTTGATTTCTGGTTGGCGCGATGTTGCGTAAAAGCCATTTGAACAAGACCCAAATTAACCCTTCCTTCCAATTTTACGTTGTTTCGAACGATCGGATAAGTGAGGATGAAGGTGCCCAAGTGAGGGGAGCCAAAAGCGCTAGGGGGCGCTGGCGGCTAACTCGATCACCAAAAGTGATAACGGCGTGTTAACGAGGGGGTCTTGTTTAGGTTTGGCTGTTTGAGAGCCGGGGTGCTTCTGAAAGCACACTGGCCGCGCTTTGGAGATTGAGCAAAGTGGTAGTCCTGTTTTGGGCACCGGCCCGGTCGATAAGACCGGGCCGTGTTTGTTCAGGGGGCATGTTTTTTGCTCCAGGCCTTCCAGTCACCCGGGGTATCCAGATCCAACAGTGCGTTTCGGCCGGGCAGGGGATGCAGATGAACACTGTTTTGATGCTTTCGCACGATCTTCTGGGCACCGTCGTCCCCCTGCAATTGTGACAGTTGATCAAAAAGGGATCTGTCAAACACCACCGGATGACCGGGCTTTCCTTCCTCGGTCGTCCCACGCCAGATCAGGTTGTCGGGATGGGTTTCTCGCGCTTTCAGGATTGCTGCCAGGTCAGCTTCTGTCAGATCGGGCAGATCAGCCAGAAAAACCATCGCGGCGGGTGCATCAGGTGGCAGGTTTTGGATCGCGGCGCGCAAACTGGCGTTCATGCCTTCTGCCGCATCCCGGACCGGAACGATCTGAACATCCATGCCATCAAGCGCGCCATATCTTGGATTTGGTTCAGGGGGCAGGGCGACGATCACAGGTCCCACGGCGCAGGCCACGCTTGCAGAGCGGGCGATCAACGGGATGCCGTTGATCGGCTGCATCAATTTGTCGATGCCGCCCATGCGGCTGGATTGGCCAGCCGCCAGAAGGATAATGGGTATTTCAGTCATTTCAGCACAATGCCGTCAGCCCGAGCCCGAGTCATCCCCTCATTCGGGCGCCATCTGCGTCAAACAAGGGTGTCGAGATGACCTTTGCCTTGCGCAACTGGCCCAGTATTTCGATCTTCGTTTCAAGCCCATCTGCTGCGCGTTCGGTTGGCAGAAAACCGATGGCGACGGACTTGCGGGCATAATGCGAATAACCGCCCGAGGTGCAAAAGCCCACAACCTTGCCGTCCAGCCAGATCGGTTCATAGGCGTTCACGTCAGCATCGACTGCATCGACTTCGAAGGCCACCAGCCTGCGCGCGGGGCCGTTGGCACGTTCCGCCTCGGCGGCGGCGCGGCCGATGAAATCGGCGTCCTTGCCAAAGGCGATGAAGCGATCCAGCCCGGTTTCGGCGGGGGTATAGTCGGGTGAGAATTCGCGCATCCACGAGCCGAAGAACTTGTCCAGCCGCAGGCTCATCATCGCGCGCATGCCGAAGGGGGTGATGCCGTGCGGTTGGCCGGCCTGCCAAAGCGTCCACCACAGCTGCCGCTGCGCCATCGGATCGCAGTAGATCTCGAACCCCAGGTCGCCGGAATAGCTGACCCGCTGCACGATGCAGTCGGTCATGCCGACGACCATGCGGCGCACGTCCATGAAGCGCATGTCGCTGATATCGGCGCGGGTGCAGGCAGCCAGAACCTCGCGGGCATTGGGGCCTGCAATCTGGAATCCGTTGCGTTTGTCGCTGATATTCTCGATGGTTATGCCGTCTTCCTGATGCTGCCGGAACCAGCGCATGTGGAAATTCTGCGCACCATATGAGGCGGTGAGCTGAAATTCCTCCTCGCCCAGGCACGACACGGTGAAATCCCCGATCAGCTTGCCCTTGGGCGACAGCATCGGCGTCAGCGACAGGCGGCCCGGCTTGGGGATGCGCCCGGCCATGATCCGATCCAGCCAGTCGCGGGCGCGGGGGCCTGTCACAAGGTATTTGCCGAAATTGTGCACCTCGTTGATGCCGACGCCCTCGCGCACGGCGCGCACCTCGCGGCCCGTTGCCGCAAAGGCGTCCGAGCGGCGGAAGGAGGGGGGTTCATAGGTCGGCTCGTCCTCCTGCGCGAAATAGTTCGGCACCTCGAGCCCGTATTGCTGGCCCCAGACCGCGCCCAGATCGCTGAAGATGTCATACATCGGCGTGGTGCGGTTGGGCCGCGCGGCGGGCAGTTCCTCGTTCGGGTAGGCGACAGAGAAGCGTTTCTGATAGTTCTCGATCACCTTGGGGCGGGTGTAGCCGGGGGTGATCCAGTCGCCGAAGCGGGCGACGTCCATGGCAAAGACGTCGCGCTCGGGCTCGCCCTCGATCATCCATTGCGCCAGCGTCAGGCCGACGCCGCCGCCCTGGCTGAAGCCGGCCATCACGCCGCAGGCCGACCAGTAGTTGCGCACGCCGGGCACTGGTCCGACCAGCGGATTGCCGTCGGGGGCAAAGGTGAAGGGGCCGTGGATTACCGATTTCACCCCGGCCTCGGCCAGAACCGGGAAGCGGCGATAGGCGAACTCGATGCTGTCGGTGATCTTGTCGAAATCATCAGGCAGCAGCTCGTGCCCGAACTCCCACGGTGTGCCGTCCACGGCCCAGGGCTTGCAGGGCTGTTCGTAGAACCCGATGCACAGGCCGCGCCCTTCTTGCCGCAAATAACTTTCACCGGCCGGGTCCATGACGTGCGGATGTTCGCCGCCCGCGTCGATGATCGCCTCGATCTGAGGGATGTTGTCGGTGACGAGGTATTGATGCTCCATCGGGTGCAGCGGGAAGTAAATGCCCGCCATCGCGCCCACCTCGCGCGCCCAGAGGCCGCCGGCGTTGACGATATGCTCGGCATGGATGGTGCCCTTGTCGGTGACCACGTCCCATGTACCGTCGGGGCGCTGGTTGGTCTCGCGCACCATGCAGTGGGTCTCGATCGTGGCGCCGCCCATGCGCGCGGCCTTGGCATAGGCATGGGTCGTGCCCGAGGGGTCGAGGTGCCCGTCCAGAGGGTCGTAAAGCGCACCGATGATGCCGTCGGTGTTGGCGATGGGGGCGATCTTCTTGATCTCGTCGGGGCCGATGATCTCGGTTTCCAGCCCCATGAAGCGGTGCTTGGCGCGTTCGGCCAGCATCATGTCGAACCGGTCCTGATTGTCGGCCAGCGTGATGCCGCCCACATGGTGCAGCCCGCAGGACATGCCGGTGATCTCTTCCAGCTCTTTATACAGCCGGATGGTATAGCCCTGCAGCGCGGCCATGTTGGTGTCGCCGTTGAGCGTATGAAACCCACCCGCCGCGTGCCATGTCGATCCGCTGGTCAGTTCCGACCTCTCCAGCAGCATCACGTCGGACCAGTCCAGCTTGGTCAGGTGATAGAGCACCGAGCATCCGACGACGCCGCCCCCGATGACGGCAACCTGACAGGTGGTTTTCACAGTGTTCCTCCCCATGACTTTGGAAAAAACTGTAGAGCCGATGGGGATATTACTCGTCTGTTAGCGACAACAAGTGTCGCATGTCATCTATTGCACCAGCTTTGGATTTGCACAGCCTTCTCGCGCAGCCAATGTCGTCAAATCCTGTAGCCGAGGGCAAACAAACAGGCGGTCTGCGCCTCGTTCAGCACGACATCGCCCGGTGGTTTTTCGGCCTTGAAGGCTGCTTTTCCACTTTACTGCACAGCTGAAACAAAGTCGGGGTGATCAAACTGGCCCATCTCGCCCAGCTCCGTGCTTGGGTCGAACTGTGCGATGATCGGAATATCCGGGCCCGGTTCAGTGCAATTGGGTCGTTCAGTTGACGGCAGGCACTTGGGCAACGCGCGGAACATTTCAGAAAAATCGCAGGCGCTACAGGGGGCGCACTTTCAGTCCCGTGATACGGTTGCCTTCACGCGCCGTGACCTCGAACCGGAAACCGTGGAACGAAAACACCTGACCGACGTCAGGGATCATCTGGGCCTCGTGAATCACCAGACCGGCCAGCGTGTTCGCCTCGTCATCCGGCAGAGACCAGTCCAGCGCCCTGTTGGCATCCCGGATCGTCATGGATCCTTCAACCAGATACTGGCCATCTTCGGTGCGCATTACCGGCACCTCTTCGTCTATGTCGAACTCATCGGCGATCTCGCCCACGATTTCTTCAAGAATGTCTTCAAGCGTGATCAGGCCTCGCAGTGACCCATATTCATCCACAACCAATGCAAAATGGCTGTGCATCCGCAGGAATTCCCGCATCTGGTCGTCCAGCGTCGTGGTTTCGGGCACAAAGTAAGGGTCGTTTGCCACCTTTCCGATGTCAAAGCTTGCCAAACGGTCGGTCCCGCCGTCGCTGCTGCCTGCCTGCGCATACATGGCGCGAAAGAGGTCCTTGGCGTGGACAACACCCACGATGTTTTCCGGCTCGTCCCGGAACACAGGCAGACGGGTGTGGGGGCTTTGCAGACATTGTTTCAGGATTTCCTCTGGGGCGGCATTGGCGTCGATCATCTCGATATTCGATCGGTGCAGCATGATCTCTTCCACCGTCCGGTCGCCCAGATCCAGCGCACCCAAGATGCGGTCGCGGTCTTCCTTTTCGACCACGCCTTCGGAATGACCAAGTTGCAAGGCGCCGGCAATCTCTTCGCGTACAGCCAGAATGTTGCTGTCGGGATCGATCTGCACGCCGAACAGGCGCAACACACCGCGCACCAGCAGCCGCACCGCCGCCACAATGGGTGAAAACACTGTCACGACGACGCTGATGATCGGGGCAACAGCCGCCGCGGCCTTTTCGGAATTGGTGATGGCGTAGGTCTTTGGTAGCACTTCGGCAAAGATCAGCACCAGCAAAGTCATGACCAGGGTCGCCAACGCCACACCGCTTTCGCCGAATAAACGGGTGAACAAGGCCGTCGCCAGCGAGGCGGCCAGGATGTTGACAAGGTTGTTGCCCAGAAGAACCGAGCCGATCAGGCGTTCATTGTCATCGGTGATTTCCAGCGCCTTTTTTGCGCCCCGTGATCCCTTGTCGGCCTGCGCCCGCAGTTTTCCGCGAGACGAAGCTGTAAGCGCCGTTTCCGAACCCGAGAAAAAGCCGGACAAAACGAGCAACAAGAGGATCGCGCCTGACGTAATCCAGAATGTGCTGTCGATCAGAGAAGATGAGGGTTCCATTGGTCCTTGGTGGGTTAGGGTGACGCATCCGTTATGGGGATGCCGCGCTGCTGGATCAAGGGCTTAGCCCCGGTCTTCGTCAGGGTCTTTGCTCAGCGGGTGGTGTTGTAACACCAGTTCCGACAGCCGTTCATCCAGAACATGAGTATAAATCTCGGTCGTTGCAACGTCGGCATGACCCAACAAGGTCTGGATCGAACGCAGATCCGCGCCGTTGGCCAGCAGATGCGTGGCAAAGGCGTGGCGCAGGGTATGCGGGGTGACTTTCTCGGGTGAAACGCCACCCTGAACGGCCAGTTCCTTGACCAGCAGAAAGAATCTGTGCCGCGTCAGGTGGCCGGATTTGCCGCGCGACGGAAACAGAAAACGGGATATTTGACCGCCTTTCTCGACGGTCTGGTCTTCGGCTTGGTCCCGCGCGATCAACCAGGCAGCCAAAGCATCCCGCGCCGGTGGGGACAGGGGTACCATGCGTTCCTTGCCGCCTTTGCCCATCACCAGCAACATACGGGGATCGCCACGGGCCGAGGAAACGGGCAGGGACACAAGTTCGGTCACACGCATCCCGGTGGCGTACAGAACTTCCATCAAACAGGTATTGCGTATGCGATCGCCCTTGCTGCGCCCGGTTTGTCGGGCGGCTGCCAGAAGACGGTCGACTTCGGGCACGTCCAGCGTTTTGGGCAGTCGCTTCTGCCGCCCCGGACCTTTGATCTGAATGGCGGGGTTCGTCTCGCTCCAGCCTTCCTCGAATGCAAAGCGGTACAGCTGTTTTATCGCCGACAATCGCCGCGCGCGGGTGGAACGTGACAAGCCCTGTGCCTGGCAGTCGATCAGATAGGCCTCGATCTGATCACGATCTGCCTGATCGAATCCGGATCCCCTGTGCTGCAACCAGGATGCAAAGTCTTTCAGATCGCGGCCATAGGCCAGCAAGGTATTTGTCGCCGCGCCAAGTTCCGCTGCCTGGGCCTGTAGAAAAGTCGAAATCCATAGCTCATTTGTCGCCGGAATAGCCATCTTCAGCGCTCTTGCAGGATCAACAGGCTCAGCGCGGCACGCCGCGCGGTGTCTTCCAGGCCCACGCGTCGGAAGGTTGCGATTGCTGCGGTCAGATCCACCAGATTGCCCCGTGCACCATGCGCAAACAACTGCATGGCTTCCAGTATGGCTTCACCAAGTTGACCATTGTCCAGCAAGGCGTCGATGTCGTTGGGTACGGGTGCCGCCCATGCAAACCCCTGAGAAACCGCGTCGGCCAACGGAGAAGGAGAAACCGCCCGCCCCGGATCACCCTGCGCCAGCGCCGCAAGAAACAGGGTATCGATCGAGTTGTCCGGCGCTGATTGTGCAGCCTGTTCGTACAGGCCAGACAGCATCAGAATGCGCCAGCGCAGGTTTTCAGTCGCCGGCACCGACAGCGAAACCTTCGACAGACGCTCGGCGAACAATTCGGCGAAGGGCACTTCAAGCCCGACGCTGCGCATCTGCTGCCAGACCGTCGGCAGCGTTTTTCCGATGGCTTCAGCGTTTCGCGTATCCAGCGCGCTTTCAAATCGTTGGATGGCTGCGACCCTGTCCCAAACTGCGCCGGACGCTGCCGGGGACCTTTCGGTATAAAGTCCAAGCAGTTGATTGGGCGTCAAAGCGCCAATGCGTGTAAGCCGTTCGGCGGCTTCGATCTGCGCTTTCCATCCGGCCACATCCCGAAGATCCGCGTTGGCGAAAGCGCGTGGCAACGAGGCGGAAGGAAGCCGTTCTCCGATCGCTTCGAACAGTCGGAAACTCAATGGATCCGGGTTTTCAGGTTGGGGCAGATAAGCCGCGCCTTCATAGAGTTCAGGGCTTAGAAAACGATCCAGAACCGCCAGCTCTGCCGGCGGCAGGATGTTCAGGGCATGCGCTGCCTCAAGCGTCAACGCTGCCGATGCCCAATCTCCGCGTCGGGCTTTGCAGAACACTTGCGCGGCGTAGTTCTTTGACAGGTGCGGATCGGCGATAAGGGCGGTGCAACTGCGATCCTCATCACCGGTCAGCAGCGTTGCGTCAAACCAACGCTGAAACCGATCCTGTGTATCGGTCGGCCCGGCCAGTTGAACCAGCGATTGCACGGGGTCAGCCGCGCCCAGTTGCATCAGACGGTCCAGCCGCGCCAGCAGCATAATCTCTTGCGCATCAGGGCCCGCCGGTGCGCGGGTTTCCGACAGAAGCAATGTAAACAACAGGCGTTGCATGGTCGGGTTGTCGCGAACGGGCGTCTTCGCGATCAGCTCCGCCAGCCGGTTCGCATCGCTGCCTTGCCACAAATCCACGGGCAACCCGGTGACGGATGATGCGACCAAGCCCAAAGGTTGCGACAACGCTTCAAGCGGCGTGACCTCAATTTCGGGCAATCCGCCGTTTTGTGCCACCGGCGGTTCCAGCAATACGGTTCCGGGCAGGTTTTCCGGCGGATCCGCAAGCCATTCGATCGCTGATAACGGGGTTTGCGCATGTGCCGATCCCGCCAGAAAGACCGCCAACAACGCCTGTTTAGTTGACATCCAATACGACCGGTTCGCGGATTTCACTTTGAGGCGCAGAAAAATCCACGCCAAAGAATGGGCCAACATAGGCGTAGGCGACCAGCCCAATGAATACCAGGCAAAGAACATATATCAGGAATTTGATCAGTCGGCCCATGGCCCCACGCTGCCTCAATTTTTGATTTTGGCCAAGTTATAACTGGCATTTTTCCCAAGATCACGTCATTCACGTTTAAATGAGCGAAATTAAGCATAACACACATTCGACAGACACACAGGGTGGTTTTGATCTGCACAAAACCGTGGTTCTGGTGGGTATGATGGGGGCTGGCAAGACAGCGGTGGGTCGCGCGTTGGCCGCACGTCTGGGTGTTCCGTTTCTGGACAGCGATGCCGAGATCGAATCAGCCGCCAACATGACCATTCCTGAAATCTTTGAGCGTGACGGCGAACCTTTCTTTCGCACCAAGGAAGCGCAGGTCATCGGGCGCTTGCTGGATGAACAAAAAGGTATTCTTTCAACGGGTGGGGGGGCGTTTCTCCAGCCGGAAAATCGTCGCATCATCGCCGAAAAGGGTGCTGCCGTCTGGCTGCGCGCGGATCTGAATGTTCTGTGGAACCGTGTGCGCCACAAAGACACCCGTCCTTTGCTCCGCACGGCAGATCCTTATGCGACGCTGAAATCCCTCTACGAGGCCCGCGTGCCGGTTTATGCTCAGGCCGATCTGACAGTGGATTCGGATGGCGAGACCTCGATCGAAAATATGGTTGGCCGCGTTGTCGACGCTCTGTTGGCGCGCCCTGATGTTTTGGAACTCAAATAAATGCACCAAACAGTACATATGGACCTGGGTGACCGATCCTATGATGTTGAAATCGGTCCGGATCTTCTGACGCGGGCAGGGGGCTGGATATCACCACTTCTGGCCCGGCCAAAAGTCGCGGTTCTGACGGATGAAAACGTGGCCGGTCTGCATCTTGAGGCGCTGCGCGCCGGGCTGAATGCCGCGGGGATCGAGATGACCGCACTGGCGCTGCCCGCCGGAGAGGCAACCAAAAGCTGGCCGTATTTCGAGCGCGCCGTCGAGTGGCTGCTTGCAGAAAAAGTCGAACGCCGGGATGTCGTCGTAGCCTTGGGGGGCGGCGTCATCGGAGATCTGGCAGGCTTTGCAGCAGCGGTTTTGCGGCGCGGTGTTCGCTTTGTGCAGATTCCAACGTCATTGCTGGCGCAAGTGGACAGTTCGGTCGGTGGAAAGACCGGGATCAACGCACCACAGGGCAAAAACCTGATCGGCGCGTTTCATCAACCCTCGCTGGTTCTGGCGGATGCCTCTGTTCTGGGGACCATGACCCAAAGAGACTTCTTGTCGGGCTATGGCGAGGTCGTGAAATACGGATTGCTTGGCGATGCAAAGTTCTTTGATTGGCTTGAGGCGCACGGGCCAAGCGTTTCCTCGGGTGACATGGCGGCCCGTGTGCATGCGGTGACGCGCTCGGTGCAAATGAAGGCCGACATCGTCGCGCGGGATGAAACCGAACAAGGTGACAGGGCTCTTCTCAATCTGGGTCACACGTTCTGCCACGCCCTGGAAGCTGCAACAGGGTATTCTGACCGCCTTCTGCATGGCGAAGGTGTGGCAATTGGCTGCGTGCTGGCGTTTGAGTTGTCGTCTCGGCTGGGTTTGTGTTCGCAAGAGGACCCAAGCCGGGTGCGCGCGCATTTGCGTGCGATGGGGATGAAGACGGATCTGGCCGATATTCCGGGCGAATTGCCAAGCGCCGAGGCGCTGGTGGATCTTATGGGACAGGACAAGAAAGTCGTGGATGGCCAGCTTCGGTTTATTCTGGCGCGTGGGATCGGAGAGGCGTTCGTGACCTCAGATGTGCCGAAAGATGCGGTTCTTTCGGTCCTGTCGGATGCGCTTGCCACGGCTTGACCTAAAAGCCTAGCGCCCCTGAATGACCATCAATTCACCGATGTTCTCGCGCGTGATGTAACCCATCATGCGACCACCCCGAGTGACCACAGCGATGGCCGGAGCGCCGTTGTGCAAGTGCTCCAGAACGGTCTCGAGCCCGGTGGTAAGCGAAACTGCGGGGACCGCCGCGTCCATGATCGACGTGGCGGGCGCAGATCTGGGTTGGTCACTTGCGAGCGCAGCGAACAGCCGTTCACGCGTGACGAATCCCAGCAGGGCCTGGCTTGAGTCCAATACAGGGAATTCGTGTTGAGTGGTGTGGATCACGGCTTGCGCCGCGGTACTCAGCGTATCGTCGGGGGAAAGCGCGTGAAATTCCGTGATCATCGCGTCCCGCGCCAGAACCCGGCGCGCTGCGGATCGCAGGGCGACTTCCTGGCTTTCGGCGTTGGCGGCGATGAACACGAACACGGCGATGAGCACCAGAAACGGGTTGCCTGAACTCAGCCCCAAAAACCCCAGACCTACCGCAACGATCTGACCTCCGACAGCAGCCACGCGTGTTGCTTTGACGCGATCCATGCGCAGGCACAGAAGGGCGCGGAAAACGCGCCCTCCGTCCATGGGGAAGGCCGGGATCATGTTGAATACGGCCAGCAGCAGGTTGATGTAGGCCAGCCTGTTCAGAAACCCGATACCCGGTGAATCGATCTGGGAAAGCGTCTCGATCGGCACTCCTGCTCCGAAGGCGACCAGTATGACCCAGATCACGATGTTCACCGCCGGACCTGCAAGTGCCACAAGCACTTCTTGCATCGGTTTTTCCGGCATCCTTTCAAGACGGGCCAACCCGCCGATCGGCAACAATGTTATGTCTGGGGTCTTGATTCCAAAGCGCCGCGCCATGAGGGCATGACCGAATTCATGCGCGACCACACAGGCAAACAAGGCCAGAACAAACAACAGGTTGTCTATGGCGGCCGGCAGGCCACCGGCAGAATAGGCCGCAAAGCCCACCCAGGTCAGAAGCAGGAAAAACGTGACATGGACCCTCAGTTCGGAACCGAGCAATCGGCCGATAGAAAAGGACCATGTCATGTCGTGTCTCCGAATTTCCTAGAACGGAATCTCGTCGTCGTCGATGCCACCCGATGCCGGTGCCGGGGAACTGGACGGACCGCCGTAAGGGTCTCCGTACCCGCTGCCACCGGCCTGGCCGCCGCCGTAACCACCGCCGCCGCCGCCTTCGCCGCGGCTGTCGAGCAAGGTCAATTCACCGCGGTAGGGGCGCAGAACAACCTCGGTTGTATAACGGTCTTGCCCCGACTGATCCTGCCATTTTCGGGTTTCCAGCTGGCCTTCGATATAAACCTTGCTGCCTTTGCGCAGATATTGCTCAGCAATACGGGCCAGCGGTTCCGAGAAGATGGCGACCGAGTGCCATTCCGTGCGTTCGCGGCGTTCGCCCGTGTTGCGGTCTTTCCAGGTCTCTGACGTGGCAATGCGTAGATTGCAAACCTTTCCGCCGTTCTGGAACGACCGGACCTCGGGGTCGCGGCCAAGATTTCCGACCAGAATGACCTTGTTGACTGAACCCGCCATGTAATTCCTCGTTCTGTTTTCGCGTATGTGCGCCGAATCTGGCGCGACTTGTTTCGTGAGACCCTATACGGCCTGCATCATGGATGAAAACAGTAGATACAACAGTGTTGGGCAAGAGTCTTACTTTGGTCTTTACCAAGCTTTCATTTTTCGTGGGAATACCTATAATCCGACTGGTTTCTTATCGAGCAGGATAGGCATTGATGCGTTCTTGGGTTGCTGGGTTTTCTGTTGTCTGCCTTGTGCTGGCCGTTTTGCCTGTGCAGGCGCAAACTCTGTCTACCAAAAGCCGCAAAGATATCTTCCTCAAGCAGTCGAAGATTCTGGATTCCCGTGCGGCGACGCAGTATCGCGACTCCGCGCGGTTGAAACCCAAGACATCCCGTACGCATACCGGCAAGCGATATACTGGCAAGTATCGCGGCCAGTATCTGGATCTGGCTAAACAGGCTGCCCGCCTTCACAACATTCCCGAAGACTTGTTCCTGCGCCTTGTTCAGCAGGAAAGCGGATGGAACCCGCACGCGAAGTCTCACAAGGGTGCTCTGGGATTGGCGCAATTGATGCCTCAGACCGCCGAGCTTTTGGGGGTCAACCCGCATGACCCCAAGCAGAATCTCGAAGGTGGGGCCAGATACCTGTCCTGGCAGTATCGCAAGTTCAAATCCTGGCCACTGGCTTTGGCCGCCTACAATGCTGGCCCAAAAGCGGTAGAAAAGCATGGCGGCATACCGCCATACAAGGAAACCCAGAACTACGTGAAGGTTATCTGGGGCGGTTAAACCCTATGCCGCGACGCAGAACGTCCGGTTCTTGATCCGACGCAACCAGTCCAACTAACCTGAAAGGGTATCGTCCAGCAACTGGTGAGGCCGCCTGATGCCTGTTGACCACCCTGAGATCCCGCAAGAAACGCTAATTAACTGGCAGCAACTGGTTGATCTGGTCGCGGAATTGGCGGATGTGCCCGCAAGCCTGATCATGAAAACCGACGCACCGGATCACGCGGTGCTGATCACCTCGGATCATCCCGAAAACCCGTATCCGGTTGGTTTGAGTTTCCAGTTGAATCCCAAACTTTATTGTCAGGGCGTATTGCAACGGGACGGAGAACTGGTGGTTGAGGATGCAGCCTGCGATCCGGATTGGGCCGACAATGACGATCTGGAACATGGAATGTCATTTTACATCGGCCTGCCGCTGAAATGGCCCGATGGATCGGTGTTCGGAACGATTTGTGTTCTGGATCGAAAGCAGAACCGGCGTGCCTTGTTGTTCCGCGAAGGGTTGGCGCAGTTCGCACGCATGGTCGAGTCGGATTTGGCTTTGTTGCAAGAGGTTTACCTGCGCCGCGCGCTGGAAGAGAAGCTCAACGAAACACTGGCGCAGCTTGAAACCCGTGTCGCGGATCGCACCCGTGAATTGCAGGAAACCAACACGGCGCTGCGCGTCCTGCTGTCCAGTCTGGATGACGAACGCAAAAACCGCGATCACGAAATTGTCGAACAGGTGCGCGGCCGAGTTTTGCCCTATCTGGAAAAGGTTCGAATGCAGCTTTCCGGGGACGAAGCGCAGTATGTCTATCTAGAGTTGGCCGAGAAGAACCTGAACGAGATCACGTCTTCATTGTCGGACAAACTGACGGATGCGTTTGCAGCAATGACCCCGACCGAGATCGAGATTGCGCAGATGGTCATGTTTGGAAAAACAACCAAGGACATCGCCAAGGCCCTGTCCCGAGAAACATCGACAATCGATTTTCACCGCAACAACATCCGCCGCAAGCTGGGCCTTGAAGGGCGCAGCCAGAACCTGCGCAGTCATTTGCTCTCGATTTCGTGAACATGGAATATGGGGTTTTCCCCCATATTCCGCCCCCATTTTTTCGGTCTGAGCCAATATGCCCTGGCTTGTTACCTTTGGTTGGGACGTGCGGAAAACCTGCACATGTCCAACAGAGAGGTACACAAAAATGGATCGCAAAGATCTGAAACCAACCATCCTGAACGGCGACAAGGATCATTTGGCGCCGGGGCTGTCTCGCCGGTCGTTCTTTATGGCGGCGGGGGCTGCCGGTGTCGGCGCGACTGTTTCCGTACTGGGCGCAGGACCGGTTCAGGCGCAATCTCAGGCGTGGCTACAGCCGGGCAACAACAACCACGTGATCGATCTGCAAGGCGCAACGGGTCAGGCCAGCACCGGGACGGTTGGCATCGACTATTATGGTCATTGTGCGATCAAGATCACCTCGCCCAATGGCGCAACAGTGCTGTTTGATCCCTGGCGCGATGATCCGTCGGGCGCATGGGGGCTTTGGTTCCGCAACGAATTCCCGCAAATCCCGGTGGATATCACCCTGTCGACCCATGCCCATTTTGATCACGATGCGATTGAACGCCCAAGTTCGACCATGGTGCTGGATCGCATGGTGGGCAATTTCGAGTTTGCAGACATCAAGATCACCGGTTTTGCCGACAAGCACGCCTGCGTCGCGCCGGGATGGTATGATTGGACCAATGCGCTGGCCGAGTTCGGCGTGGAAGCCTGCCCGCCGAACAACGTGGGCCACATGGATATGGTCGTCTATCTGGTCGAGACCGGCGGCATTCGAACGCTGATCTGGGGCGACAACCGCCACAACCCGCCACAGGAGTTCTGGGACGCGATCGGTCGGGTGGATGTTCTGACGCTGCCGGTTGATGGCTCGGAACATATCCTCAGCTTCGATCAGGGCAACGACATCGTATCCAAGCTCCAGCCCAAGGTGATCATCCCCACTCATTACCTGAATGAGGTCACATCCTACACGCTGACCACTCTACAATCTGCCGACGACTGGGTGAAAGCTCAGCAGAGTTACAAGATGCTCGACAGTGCCAGCCTTCTGCTTGAAGCCGGTGGCATTGCAGGAATGAACCAGGAATTCATGCATTTCGGCAACAACGTCATGACCGGCTGACGAATTACCGGGGTCGCCACTCACGCCACTCCCAAGCGCCGCCTGTCTCCCCACGAACCGCGGCGCCAATAGAAAGGGCCGGTCCTGACCGGCCCTTTCCATGGTTCAGAAACGGGTTTACTCCGCCGCGACTTTGATCACCGGCTCCATCCGGGCCAGAATATCTTCGGCCAGGTGGCATTTGATCTGGTGCCCATCCGCCAGCGTCTGCACCGGCGGCACGTGGGATTCGCACCGACCGTCAGGCACCTCGGATTTCCATCGGCAACGCGTCTGGAACGGACAGCCTGGTGGCGGGTTCATGGCCGAGGGAATATCGCCTTCCAGAACGATATGCTGCTTTTCGATCGAGGTATCCGCAATCGGAACCGCGCTCAGCAGCGCCTCGGTATAGGGGTGATAGGGCGGGGCAAAGACCTGATCCGTGGTGCCCAATTCCACAACATGGCCCAGATACATCACCATGACCCGGTCACTGAGGTAACGCACGATGGACAGATCGTGGCTGATGAACAGCAGCGTGGTCTTGTGCTGTCGCTGTATCTCCATCAACAGATCCGTCACGGCAGCCTGAACCGACACATCCAGCGCCGAGACGGGTTCGTCCGCCACAACGATACGTGCATCGCCGGCAAAGGCGCGCGCGATACCCACGCGCTGTTTCTGGCCACCGGACAGCTGTCGCGGCATCCTGTCTGCAAAGGCGCGCGGCAGCTTCACCAGATCAAGCAACTCCAGCATCCGCTTCTTGCGCTCGGCTTCAGAGTTTCCGACACCAAAGATTTCAAGCGCCCGGATGATCTGACGGCCAACGGTCATCGACGGATTCAGCGTGTCGAACGGGTTCTGGAAAACCATCTGAACTTCGCCGATCGTCTTGGCATCGCGTTCTTCGATGGGCACCTGTTCGATGTTGCGGTTGTCCAGCAGGATCTGCCCGTCTGTGGCCGTCTCCAATCCCATAAGCACCTTGGCGAAGGTGGACTTGCCGCAGCCGGATTCCCCCACGATGGCCAGTGTCTCGGATTCGTGCGCCTCGAAGCTGAGCGTTTCGTTGGCCTTCACAACCTTCTTTTCACCGCCGCCAAACAAGGCATTTGCCGCAACCTCGTAATATTTCTTGAGGTTGTCCATTTTCAGAACCGTTCGGCCAATCTCACCCTTTTCTTTCTGATCGGCCAGCGCAAGTGGGGCGTTCCAGTCGATTTCCTGGAATTTAAGGCAGCGGGTGTGGTGCCGGTCATTTCCAGGAACGGCCTCCATCAGGATTTCCTTCGCGTCACAGCGCCCCTCTTCGAAATAGTCGCAGCGCGGTCCGAAGTTGCAACCCGGAGGCCGCTCGTGGGGCAATGGGAAGTTCCCCGGAATAGCCACCAGCGGACGCGTGTTCTTGTCAGCCCCCGGCAGCGGGATCGAACGGAACAGCGCCTGTGTATAAGGGTGCTGCATCTCGTCGAACACATCCTTGATCGAGCCACGCTCGACCGCTTCACCCGAATACATCACGCACAGACGGTCGCAGGTTTCCAGAACCAGCCCGAGATTGTGCGAGATGAACAACATCGAGGTGCCGTATTTCTTGCCCAGATCCTTGACCAGTTCAACCACGGCGGCCTCGACGGTCACGTCCAGAGCCGTTGTCGGCTCGTCCAGGATCAACAGCGCCGGTTTCGACATCAGCGCCATCGCAATCACGATCCGCTGCTGCTGACCACCCGACAGTTGGTGCGGAAACGAATTCAACATCCGTTCGGGGTCTGGCAGGCGAACGTCCGTCACCACTTCCAGCGCACGGGAATAAGCCTCTTCCTGACTTACCCCCTCGTGGATCATCGGCACTTCCATCAATTGTTTGCCGATCTTCATCGCCGGATTCAGCGATGCCATCGGCTCCTGATAGATCATCGCGATTTCATTGCCGCGAATGTCGCGCAGTTCTTCGGCCGACATCTCTGCCAGATCGCGGCCCTTGAACTTTATCGTGCCTCCGACGATGCGACCGTTCTTGCCAAGATCCTGCATAACGCCCAGTGCCACGGTTGATTTGCCACAACCGGATTCACCAACCAGCCCCACGGCTTCACCGGGCTCTACGCTGACCGAGAAATCCATAACGGCGGGGATTTCCCGCAGGCGGGTAAAGAATGAGATGGACAGCTTGTCGATCTCCAGGATCGGGCCGTCATAATCCGCCATTTTGCTCATTTTGCTTACTCCTCACCAAATGCGGGGATCCCCTTCATCTGGCCAAAAATATCCCGGGGGGTCCGGGGGGCTGGCCCCCCGGCCTCGATCACATCAGTCCTTCAGGCTTTCCTCGCGAAGACCGTCAGCCAGCAGGTTCAGACCAAGAACCAGCGACAGCAGTGCAAAGGCAGGAGGAAGGGCAGGGTGCAGGTAGATCGACAGCAGCTTGCGCCCCTCGTTGATCGTGGATCCCCAGTCCGGGCTTTCCGGCGGAAGGCCCAGTCCGAAGAAGCCCAAAGTCCCCAGAAGAATGGTGGTGTAACCGATGCGCAGACAGAAATCGACGATCAGGGGGCCGCGTGCGTTGGGCAGGATTTCCCAAAGCATGATGTACCACGGCCCCTCGCCGCGTGTCTGGGCTGCAGCCACGTAATCTCGGGTTTTGATATCCAGCGCCAGGCCGCGCACGATACGGAAGACCGTGGGCGAGTTGACGAAGACCACCGAGACGAACACCACCAGAATACCGCCGGGGATATCGAACAGGTCCAGATAGGTCGGCAGGCCCCAGATCCGGTAGGCGTCGGTGTTGATGATGTAGCCACCGGTCGAAATCAGCGACAGATACAGCCAGATCGCAACACCCAGAACACCGATCAGCAACGGCGTACGGAAATTCGGGCGCGTGTAATAGCGTGAATTCAGCAATACGCCGATGAACAGGATCGGGAACACGAACAGTACGGCCGCCATGTAGTTCGGCACCCCGGTCGCCACGATCTCCGGTGTCACCAGCAGGTAGAACAGCAGGATCACCGGGAAGGCGAGGATCAGGTTGGCGAGGAAGGACAGGAATGTATCAAAACGGCCCCCATAGTAACCGGCGGGAAGCCCCAGCGTAATGCCGACCATGAAGGCGAACATCGTTGCCAGCGGTGCAATTTGCACCACAACCCAGGCCCCCTTGACCATCCGGCTGAATACGTCACGCGCCAGATTGTCACCGCCCAGAAGATACCAGGCATACTCGCCGTCCTCCAGATTTGGCAGAGGCGTTCCCGGCACTTTGTTCTTCATGCCAGAGATCTGTGTCAGCGGGTCATGGGTCACGATCAGATCAAGAGCGCCGAAGATGCCAGTAAAGACCCAAAACATTACAAGGCCAAAGCCGATCATTCCGATGGGACTGTCATACAGTTTGCCGTACAACCCCAACCGTCGTTTGAAGGCGATGGACATGGCGAACATGATGATCAGCGCGACCCATACAGGCAGGAATTGCTGAGAAATTGCGCCGATGATCCCTGCGCCAGTGCCCATCAGGATGCCCAGCACCAGATAAGCCACGGCCAATCCCACGCTGGCAAGGAAACTGTAGTGCAGCGCAAGCTGGATCAATCCACGGACACCGCCGCCAGAACTGACGGATCCATCCGGGTTCACGACAATCTGCTGTTCAGGCAAAAAGATACTGGCGATGATCCAGACCAGGATCGACAGGAAAAGTGCTGCCAGTGCGATCATCAGAAGCGGGTTCAGGAAGGCGATAGAGCCGGTCCAGGTTAGTGGTTCCATAATCTCACCCTCCTTATGAAATGCGAATGCGCGGGTTGAGGTAAACGTAGCCGATATCCGAGATCAGCTGCGTTATCAGAACCACGAAGACCGACACGACCGAGATCGCCAGCAGAAGCTGAATGTCGTTGTTGCCAGCGGCCTGAACCAGCGCCCAGCCGAAACCCTTGTAGTTGAACAGGGTTTCAACAATCACCACGCCGTTCAGCAGCCATGGGAACTGCAGCATGATAACCGTGAACGGCGCGATCAACGCGTTGCGCAAGGCGTGTTTCATGACGATGTTCGGGAACGAGACACCCTTCAGCCGTGCGGTCCGGATGTATTGCGCCGTCATCACTTCGGTCATCGAAGCGCGGGTCATCCGGGCGATATAGCCCATACCGTACAGCGCAATGGTAAGAACCGGCAGGAAGAAGTTTTCGAATGTCGGGTTCTCCATCGCTTGCGTCGCGGTTCCCTTGAACCATTTCAGCCCCACGGTGGACGAGGTGAAGATCGCAATGAAGATAACGCCCGATACGTATTCCGGTGTCGCTGTCGTGATGATTGAGAAGGTCGACAATGATCGATCCAGGGCTGATCCCTCTCGCATCCCGGCCAGTACACCAACGATCAGGGCGGAAGGCACCATCAGGACCAAAACCCAGAACATCAGGTAACCTGTGTTGCCCAAGCGCTTGCCAACGATGGTTCCGACTTCTTCCTTGAAAACGGTTGAGTATCCCCAATCGCCCTGAAGAACACCACAATATCTTGCCGTGTCCTCTGCAGTCGAACCGGGTCTTGTGCAGGTTCCCACGAACTGGCCATCTTCCAGTGTATTCTGGAACCCGGGCATCACGCCCAACCATTGGCCGTATTTAACGAGTGTCGGCTGCAAGTAGCCGCGGTTTTCCAACCAGGCTTCGACCTGCTCATCCGACATACGCTGGTTGCCCTGCGTTTTCGCCAGCTTTTCAAGGTTCGGGTATAGGTTGGTCAGGAAAAAGACGACGAATGTCAGACATAATGCCGTAAGCAGCATCACTCCGAACCGTCGTAGGATGAATAGTCCCATGGTGGCCCCTGTTGTTCAGGTATTCCGCAGATCATTGGACCATTTTCTGGCCTCGGACGTCCGACCACGCGTCGGCAAGTCTGCGGCTGGAAAGGGGCGCCCGTGTCAGGCGCCCCTCGTGTGTGGATTGCAGTGCTTAGGCAGCCCAGCCCCACTTGTAGTGATGGTGTTCGAAGGTCACATGCATGTCGGTTCCAACAAGACCCTCTTTCATGTGGCGATAGAGCGAGCGCCAATAGGGCTGAATAGTAACCCCATCTTCCTGAAGCAGTGCTTCGCCACGCGCCATGACTTCGCGACGCTTGTCCGCGTCGGCAATGGCCAGCGCCTCTTCCAGTATGGCGTCAAACTCGGGGCTCGCATAGCCGAACTCGTTCCAGGCTTCGCCCGTACGATAAGCAAGCGCCCAAATCTGAACACCCAACGGACGCGGGTTTCAGTTGGTCGAGCTGAACGGGTACTTGGCCCAGTCGTTCCAGAAGGTATTGCCGGGCAGAACGGTCCGCTTGACCTTGATTCCGGCATCGCGCAGCTGCGCGGCAACGGCATCTGTGGTGTTGCGGCGCCAGTCATCGTCGATCGAGATGATCTCGTGCTCGAAATCTCCAAAACCGGCTTCGTCCATCAGCGCCTTGGCTGCCGCGGGATCAACCTTTTGCGGTGGAAGCTCGGCATATTCCGGATGCAACGGTGCTACGTGATGGTTTTCCGCCGGCGCTCCGCGACCGCCATAGCCCAGTTCCAGACAAACAGAATTGTCTACGGCCATCTGAAGGGCCTGCCGGACACGTTTGTCCGCATAAGGCTTTTGCCCGTCGATCTCGGCCAGTTGGTTGGGACGAATAACGATGGTCGCGGCGGTTACCACTTCTGACTTCACATAGCCAAGCCCGTCCATCACGTCGATGAATTCACCCACCGATTCATACAGCATGTCGACTTCGTCGGATTCCAGCGCCGCCAACCAGGCAGAAGGGTCGGTTCCGTAGTCGATGTACTCGATACGGTCCAAGGCAGGGCGGCCGTACACTTCTTCACCCCACCAGGTGTGATCCGGGTTGCGAACCAGAACGGCTTTTACGCCAACCTCAAGTTCGTCCATCAGATAGGGGCCGGTTCCAACATTGTTCAGCAGGTCAGTCTCGCTGAACGAGCTATGAACAATCGCGCCGGGATAGTCGGCCATGCCCGGAATAAGGGTGATATCCGGCTTTGGCAGGTTCAGTTTGACCGTGGTTGCGTCGACGACTTCGATGACACCCTCACCGGCCTGACCGGTATCCGCGTCGATCAGGGTTGCAAAGCGGCCCGCCATCGAGTTGGTTTCCGAGCTCTTGTCGCACCAGCGCGCAATGTTGCGGGCAACGTCGTCAGCCGTGAAATCGTCGCCGTTGTTCCACTTGACGCCCGGACGGACATTCAGAGTGTATTCGGTTGCGTCATCGTTGACTTCCCAGCTTTCCAGCAGCATGCCACGGAACGATCCGTCCGAGTTGTACTCGACCAGATATTCCAGCGTGCCGCGCGTCACGTTTGCGATCTGCGACCAGTCATAAGTTCTGGGATCTTTGAGGGCGCGGACTTCCTGCTGGACACGCAGCGTGCCGCCTTCCTGCTTTGCTGTTTCGGCCAAAGCAGGTGTCGGCAATCCGATCATGCCATAGGCAGCTGCGGCAGTAACCCCAAGACTGGTTGCGCGCGTCATGAATTCCCTTCGGCTTAGCTTGCCGTCGCGGTATTCCTGAGCGTGCATCGCTGCCGCCCAGTGCACCTTGTCTTCGGTGGATACGGTATTCGTCATGGATGTCTCCCTGTGACACTGATTTTGTTGATTGATTATGGCTCTACGCGACCCGGTTTCTTACGGTCGCCAGAGTGAAGGATTTTGTTTCTTGGACTCTGTTCATCCCCATGTCGTTATTCGGCACCAGATTTCTGATAAGGTCAATGTTCGAAATCGTCATAAGTAGTACAAAAACGACATTCGCGATCCGTTGAAGTCGTGAAGACGCATTTCTTCCAGCAGCCCAAAACGATGCCGGTTTCCCCATTGTTTTCCCGGTTTGTTAAGGGAAACCGCAGTAAATCATTAAGTTCTCGTAAGCTTCGAGAGCTGGCGGGGCATCTTGCTTGTGCAATGTCAGACGTGCCGGGTATCACCTAGTGGGATCGACGTGATTCCAGGCCTGCATTCGGGCGCGAAACCAGGTGCGCTGACGCTTGGCGAATTGACGCGTCGCAATGGTTGCGCGCTCTCGCGCCTGATCCAAAGTCATCGCGCCGTCCAGATATGCCCTGAGTTCCGGCACGCCTATGGCCTTGCAGGACGGAAGGGTGGGATCGAACCGGTCCTGCATGGCACGCACTTCCTCGATCGCGCCCTGTTCCAGCATCTGGTCAAAGCGGCGTTCTATCCTGTTCAGCAGCCATGCTTTATCAACGTCAAAAACGATCGGCAGGGTCTCGTTCAGCGGAAGTGCCGGTGGGGGCGTTTCGGCTTGCCACGACAACAGGCTGCGACCTGTGGCGCGCTGCACCTCCCATGCGCGTTGCACGCGGGCACGGTTGTGAATGTCCAGCTTTGCAAGCGTGTCTGCATCGACCCCCTCCAGAAGGTGTACCATGGGCATCTGATCGGCCTCGGCCCGAACTTCGGGTGGCGTCGCAGGAATTTGGGCCATGCCTTCGGTCAGGGCCGAGAAATACAATCCGGTCCCACCGACAATGATCGGGCGCTGGTGCCCCGTTAACAGAGGCAGGACCTCTCGCAGCCAATGGCCGGTAGAATAATCCTGATCATAGGCGACGTGCCCGTACAACAAATGCGGCGCGCGGGCTTCTTCCTGGGCGGACGGCCGGGCCGAGATGACGCGCCAGCAGTCATAAACCTGGCTCGCATCCGCATTGACGATAACCCCGCCATGGCGTTCGGCGATCTCCAGCGCCAGTGCTGATTTCCCGGACGCCGTAGGCCCCGCGATCAGAACCGGCTTGTCGTCCGGAACAGGCGGCAGTTGCCGAAAAAGCAGGTCTGTTGATCGCCGGGTCATGCGCGGTTGCCTCTATCCTCACCAACCGCATTGAACCTGCGGAGCTTTTGCTTCATTTTGCGCCGGAAATTAACCCCGTGCCAGCCCGGAGCGCAACATGAGCCTTTCCCCTTCTTCTGAAACAGCCGAGACCCCGAAAACAAAGTACAATCGGGTCATGTTGAAAATCTCAGGCGAAGCTTTGATGGGGGATCAGGGATTCGGTTTGCACCCGCCAACCGTGCAACGCATCGCGCAGGAAGTGAAATCGGTTCACGATCTGGGCGTTGAGATTTGCATGGTCATCGGCGGTGGAAACATTTTTCGCGGCCTGAGCGGTTCAGCCCAGGGCATGGAACGGACAACGGCGGATTATATGGGCATGTTGGCCACGGTGATGAACGCGCTGGGGATGCAATCCGCACTGGAAGAGATCGGAGTGTTCACCCGCGTGATATCGGCCATTCGCATGGACGAGGTGTGCGAACCCTATATCCGCCGCCGGGCTGTTCGACACCTCGAGAAGAAGAGGGTCTGTATCTTCGCCGCCGGTACTGGCAACCCGTATTTCACGACAGACACCGCAGCCACCCTGCGCGCCAACGAAATGGCGTGCGAGGCGATCTTCATGGGCAAGAACGGAGTGGATGGCGTATATGACAAAGACCCAGCGGAACACGCTGACGCCGTACGCTATGATACCGTGACCTATGATGACGTGCTGGCCAAACGGTTGCGGGTCATGGATGCTTCGGCCATCGCGCTGGCACGCGACAACAATCTGCCCCTGATCGTCTTTGGGCTTGATGAGCCCGGCGGCTTCCGCGGAATTCTCGCGGGCGAGGGGACCTATACCAAGGTTCAGGGTTGAAGCCAAAGGAGTCGCCTGACAATTCCGCAAGCTTTCAAAGCCCCGGCATCGAGCCGGGGCTTTTTTGTTTTGCTTTCGCTTGACGGTTGTGAACGGCCCTGTCTAAGTATCGCTGTCCTTCCAAGACGAAGGGCTGCCCCGTGTTTCGTCGGCCAAAGGCCCAAGCACAGGCTGGGCTGGAAGACCTGCCATGATTTCTGAGATGTCCGGAAACATGCGCGGGCATCTCATTGATCTGACTGCACAACTAAGGAGCAATGAGGCATGAAATCTCTGGATATCGATTTCGTTCGGGCGCAGTTCCCGGCCTTTTCAGAACCCAGCCTGCAAGGGCAGGCGTTCTTCGAAAATGCAGGTGGGTCTTACACCTGCAAACCAGTAATCGACCGGCTGACGCGGTTCTACACGCAGCGCAAGGTTCAGCCTTACGCCCCATATGAGGCCAGCCGCCTTGCGGGTGCCGAAATGGACGAGGCGCGTGCGCGTATGGCTGCAATTCTGGGAGTCGACACGGATGAGTTGAGTTTTGGCCCTTCAACCACCCAGAACACCTATGTCCTGGCGCAGGCGTTCCGGCAATGGATGAAGCCCGGCGAGGCGATCGTCGTGACCAATCAGGATCACGAAGCCAACTCTGGCCCATGGCGTCGTCTGGTCGAGGCCGGGATAGAGGTGAGGGAATGGCAGATCGACCCCGAAACCGGGTCGCTGAACCCTCAGGATCTGGAAAACATGCTGGACGAAAAAGTGCGTCTGGTCTGTTTCCCGCATTGCTCAAATGTCGTTGGCGAGATCAATCCGGTCACCGAGATCACTGCTATTGCGCATGCGGCGGGTGCGTTTGTCTGCGTTGACGGCGTATCCTACGCCCCGCACGGATTTCCGAATGTTGGTGATCTGGGGCCGGATATCTATTTGTTTTCTGCCTACAAGACCTATGGCCCGCATCAGGGGTGCATGGTCATCCGCCGCACATTGGGTGAGCTGTTGCCCAACCAGGCGCATTATTTCAACGGTGACGTCCTTTACAAGCGGTTCACCCCGGCTGGCCCCGATCACGCGCAGATTGCGGCCAGTGCAGGCATGGTGGATTATGTTGAGCTGCTTTGCGCCCACCATGGCGGGCCCGAGACGGGCGCGGCGGAACAGGGCGTATTTGTCCACGATCTGATGCGATCACACGAAGTGTCGTTGCTGCAACCGGTTCTGGATGCGGTAAAGGATCGAAACGCTGTGCGCCTGATCGGTCCTTCCGATGCCAGCCGGCGCGCGCCCACCGTCGCGCTTTCGTTGAACCGTCCGGCTGAACCGGTTGCGGCGGAACTGGCGCAATACGGTGTCATGGCGGGTGGCGGAGACTTCTATGCGGTGCGCCCCTTGCAGGCGATGGGCGTCGACCCGGCGCAGGGTGTTTTGAGGGTCAGCTTCACCCATTACACCACGAAGCAGGAAGTTGATCAGCTATTGGAGGCTCTTGAGCGCGTTTTGTGATCCACTACTCTTGAGGGTGCGTAGAAATCAAAAAACCTCAAGGGCGTATTGTGAAGCAACAGCAGGCTCCGATCATTTTGTGGTTTCGACAGGACTTGCGTCTGTCGGACCACCCCGCGTTGACTGCGGCGGCCGAAAGTGGCCGTCCGGTCATACCTTTGTTTATTCATGACCATCTGGTCGAACAGATGGGGGCCGGGCCGAAGTGGCGGTTGGGCTTGGGGTTGGAGGCTTTCAAAGCGTCACTGGCCGATATGGGCAGCCGACTTATTTTTCGACGCGGCGACGCGCTTGAACAGGTGCAGCAGGTTGTGGCCGAGACCGGCGCAACCTCCGTCTTCTGGTCCCGCGCTTACGATCCGGCCTCAATCGAACGTGACAGGAAGATCAAGTCTGTGCTTACAAAAGAAGGAGTGACGGCAAAGTCATTTGCCGGGCATCTTCTTTTCGAACCCTGGACCGTCGCCACCAAGTCGGGGCATCCATTCAGGGTCTACACACCCATGTGGCGTGCGGTTCAGGGGCGGGATGTACAATTTCCCAATGCGCGGGTTGCCGATTTGCAGGCCCCGGTGTCGTGGCCCGCTTCTGACAAATTGAGCGATTGGCAGATGGGGAATGCCATGAACAGGGGCGCGGCCGTCGTTCGCCCTCATGTAAAACCCGGCGAACAGGCCGCTTTGGATCATCTAGAGGCGTTTCTTGAGCGAATTTCTCACTATTCCAACAACCGGGACAGGTTGGATCAGGACGGAACGTCCAACCTGTCGGAATACCTGTCTTTGGGTGAAATTGGGCCGCGTATAGTCTGGCATATGGTCCAAAGGGCCGCATTGACCGGTACACCCGGTGCCGATGCCTATCTACGTCAACTCGTCTGGCGCGAGTTTGCCTATCACCTGATGTATCACACGCCCCAACTGGTGGCTTCCAACTGGAAGCCGGAATGGGACAGTTTTCCCTGGAATACTGATCCGGACCATCCCGAAGTCACTGCGTGGCGGCAGGCCAGAACTGGAATACCTGTTGTCGATGCCGGGCTGCGGCAAATGTATGTGACGGGTCGAATGCACAACCGGGCGAGGATGATTGTCGCAAGCTATCTGACCAAGCACCTGATGACTCATTGGAAAATAGGGATGACATGGTTCGAGGATTGCCTGATCGACTGGGATCCGGCCTGCAATGCCATGGGCTGGCAGTGGGTTGCTGGATCTGGGCCCGATGCATCCCCGTTTTTTCGGATTTTCAATCCCCAGACGCAAGCCGAAAAATTCGATCCTGACGGGAATTTTACGCGTCGCTGGATCGCTGAAGGTTACACCGAACCCAGTCAATCCGCTTTGTCGTATTTTGATGCCGTCCCGCGTTCATGGGGGCTGCGTCCGGATGCGGATTACCCCAAACCCATAGTCGAATTGCCCGAAGGGCGGACCCGCGCGTTACGCGCATATGAAAGCCGAAAACCCCACTAAGGAACTGAAAACTTGCCAGAAACAATTTCGCCGCCTAGCTTTGTGGGCGTACCGCAGAGGGGAGAGCGGATGATCCTGACGACGACCGAAGGGCAAAAAGACCTGCCCAGATATTTCACCCAGGTCTTTAAAATGTTGAACCGGATGGAAACCGGGCGTCTTGATATTAGACTACCCGACGGTCGCACGTTTCGCGCAGAAGGCGCAAAGGCCGGGCCGGTGGCACAGGTCGATATTCACGACGACGATGTCTTTGCGCGCCTGATCCGCGAAGGAGAACTGGGTTTCTCCGATGCGTATCTGGACGGACATTGGAGTACACCCGATCTGCGATCTTTCATGGATCTTGTGCATCTTGGAACCGAGACCGTTTATGACGGGTTTACGGGCCAGTTTCTTGTTCAGGCCTATGAACGGCTGCGGTTCTGGCTGCACAGAAACAACAGGGCCCAAGCCAAGAAGAATATCTCGTATCACTACGATCTGGGTAACGAATTTTACAGTTCTTGGCTGGATGACACGATGACCTATTCCAGCGCGATTTTTGAGTCTGGGCAGGAAAGCCTCGAGAAGGCCCAGATCGCCAAATACGCAAGTCTTGTGGACGAGATGGGTGCCAAACCAGGTGACCATGTACTGGAGATCGGATGTGGCTGGGGCGGCTTCGCGGAATATGCCGCAAAGGAACGAGGTTTGCGTGTCACCGGCCTGACCATCAGTGAGGAGCAATTCAAGTACGCCAAGAAACGTATTGAAAAAGCTGGTCTATCAGATCGGGTTGAATTCAAGCTGCAAGACTATCGGGATGAACGCGGGGTCTATGACGGCATAGCTTCCATCGAAATGTTCGAGGCCGTGGGTCAGAAATACTGGCCGGTCTATTTCGAAACCGTTCGTGAGAGGTTGAAGCCCGGTGCCCAGGCAACCTTGCAAATCATCACCGTGGGTGATCACCGCTGGGATTTTTACAAGAACGGCGTTGATTTCATTCAAAAATATATCTTTCCCGGCGGGATGCTTCCGTCGCCGACCATCCTGCGTCAGCAGATCGATCAGGCCGGGTTGAAAGTCGTGCATTCGAAGGAATTCGGGAAAAGCTATGATCTGACTCTGCGCCGTTGGTATGAAACGTTCAACGACAAATGGGATCAGATCTCGGACATGGGGTTTGATGAGCGTTTCCGCCGCATGTGGAATTATTATTTGACTGCGTGCGGTGCGGCCTTTGACACGGGCAATTGCGATGTGACACAGATCACAATAGCAAAACCAAGTTAACTCACGGACCGTCACATGCCCACTGCCTCGCGTCTCGTCGCCGCTGTTTGTCTCGTCGTGCTGGCCTTTCTTGTTTCAGGCATGGTTATCGAAAACGGCGAAGAGGGTAAGGACTATGGCTACTTCACTTATGTGAACATGGCTCTTGGTGCGATCTGTGGTTGGAAAATCATGGGCAAGCGCGCTGGGCGTGGTTGGACCGCGGGCATAAACAACGGCCTGACCGGCGTTGTTTCGCTGATTTTCTGGGCACTGTTCGTGCAGGGGTGCTACCGCATGTTCGACCTTGCAATGCGCAATCGATATGGCGGTCCGTTCGAAGCTGTGATGGCCATTTTTTCGATTGGAATCGATTATGGCAAGCAGCTGATCTATCCCGAAATTCTGGTTACGCTTGCAATAGGCGCCGTTGTCGCCGGTCTGGCGACGGAACAGGCCAGTCGCAAATGGCGCTGAATCGTTTCGTCACAAGAGAGATTGAATTTGTCTGATTTGTTTTTCTATGGAACGTTGCGGTATCTGCCTCTGTTGCAGCGTGTCCTGGGCCGTCCGCTGAGCGAAATAACGTTTCACGCTGCCAAGCTGTGCGATCACGCGGTTCACGCGGTTCAGGGGCAGGATTTCCCGATGATCCTGCCCGCCAAGGGCGCCGCTGCCGAAGGTCTGCTGGTGCAGGGCCTGTCCTCCGATGATCTGGCCAGACTGGCTTATTACGAAGGATCCTTCGACTATGACCTGAAATCGTTGACGGTCATTCTGGAGGACGGGGGCGAAGCACAGGCGCAGGTCTTTTTTCCGACCCCGGGCGCGTGGCAACCCGGTGAGTTGTGGTCGTTGCAGGGCTGGGCGGACAAATTGGGCGAGGTTACGGCGCTCGCCGCCGAAGAAGAAATGGCCTATTTCGGCAAAGTCGATCCCAAAACCATGGCGCGCAGTGTCCGTGCCATTCAAACCCGTGCCTGGGCAAAGATCATGGCCAGGCAACGGCGAACCGGCGATCTGCGGAACATAGCCGAAGACGTAATCGTGCACCGGCACGAACGCGTTTACGTCGACTATTTCGGGATGGAGGAAATAGACCTTCAGCACCGGCAGCATGACGGCAGCATGGGTCCGGTGCTGCACCGGGGCGGTTTGATGCAGGGCAGCGCCGTGTCCGTTCTGCCCTATGACCCGATTCGCGACACCGTGCTTTTGGTCGAGCAGTTCAGACCGCCGGTGTTTTTGATCGATGATCCAGAGCCCTGGCTTTGGGAAGCGGTTGCCGGGATGATCGACCCCGGCGAAACGCCGGAACAGACGGCACATCGCGAAGCCATGGAGGAAGCCGGAGTTCGATTTGACAGGCTGGAATATGCGGGCGGGGCGTATTCCTCCAGCGGGTCGTCGACGGGTTTCATGTATCTCTATGTCGGGCTTGGCAACTTGACCCAGACAACCATCACCGGCGGTCTTGATATAGAAGGCGAAGATATTCGCAGTCGGATACTGCCGTTCGACGAGTTCATCGATATGACAGACCGTCATCTTTTCAAGGATTTGCAGCTGGTGTCTCTGGCTTACTGGCTGGCCCGCCATCGGGATCGTTTGCGCGCGTGACTATCGCGCTTGTGGTCCCGGCAGTGCGCCTGTAAATCTTCGAAGATACCAAATGACAAGAGGCGACCATGCGCATTGCACGAGATCTTGCTGACGCAGTAGGAAAAACACCGTTGATCCGGCTGCGCCGCATCAGCGAAGAGACTGGATGCGAGATTCTTGGCAAAGCCGAGTTCATGAACCCTGGGCAGTCGGTAAAGGATCGTGCTGCTCTTTTTATCATCAAAGATGCCATCGCGCGTGGGGATCTGAAACCGGGCGGCACCATCGTGGAAGGCACCGCTGGCAACACCGGTATTGGCCTGGCCCTGGTCGGTGCGTCGATGGGGTTCAAAACGGTTATCGTTATCCCCGAGACCCAATCGGAAGAGAAGAAGGATATGCTGCGTCTGGCGGGCGCACAGTTGGTTCAGGTACCCGCGGCCCCGTATCGCAACCCCAACAATTTCGTGCACTATTCCCGCCGTCTGGCCGAGGAACTGGCGCAGACAGAACCCAATGGCGCAATCTGGGCCAACCAGTTCGACAATGTGGCGAATCGCCAGGCACATGTGGAAACCACGGGGCCCGAGATCTGGGAGCAGACAGACGGCAAGGTTGACGGTTTCGTCAGCGCAGTCGGTTCGGGTGGGACATTGGCAGGCGTTGCCCAGGTTTTGCAACCCAAGGGCGTCAAGATCGGTCTTGCCGATCCCATGGGGGCTGGCCTGTATTCGTATTACACGACAGGCGAGATCGCGATGGAAGGTGGGTCGATCGCCGAAGGTATCGGGCAGGTGCGTATCACCAAAAACCTGGAAGGGTTCACGCCGGATTTTTCTTATCAGATCACCGATAACGAAGCGCTGCCCTACATCTTTGATCTTCTGCGCGAAGAAGGCCTGGTCATGGGCGGGTCGACCGCAATCAACATGGCAGGGGCGGTGCGCTTGGCCAAGGAAATGGGACCGGGTCATACCATTGTGACTATCCTGTGCGATTATGGCACAAGGTATCAATCCAAGCTGTTCAACCCCGAGTTCCTGCGTGAAAAAGAGCTTCCGGTTCCGGATTGGATGACTGAGGCACCGCGTAGCATTCCCGGCGTTTTCGAGGACGTGTGATGCTTGGACGGGTCCGCCTGTTTCTGACCCTGCTATTCCTGTGCTTAGTCGGCTTTTCGAATAGCGCTGTCGCGCAGCTGACGGATCGGCAAAGTGAATATTACCAAGGTTGGGTGAAAACCGCGAACCGCGCCGAAGCCGTTATCGAGGCGAACCGCGCCTCTGACGCCGCGCTAGAGAATTTGCGCTCGGAAATAAGTGGTTACAGGGAAGACTTCAATCGGGCTCGTGGGGCAAATACCGACCGCATAACGACGCTGGAAAGCCAGTTAAAAGCGTTGGGCCCCAAACCCGAAGGGGACACGACCGAGCCTGAAGACATAGCCAAGCTTCGCACGCATCTTGAGGATCAGCTCAACAGTCTGCGTGTGCCGCGCATCATATCCGAAGAGGCGTATAGCCGTGCGAACGGGCTGATCAGCGAAATTGATCGGATCATTCGCGCGCGGCAGAAAAAAGAGTTCTTCGAACAGGGCCCGTCACCGATCAACCCGGCGCATTGGGGACCGGCATGGGTGGATGTCAAAGAGGCCGTTCAAAGCCTGGCAAATGAAACGATCACGAACTTGCGTTCAGATGTCGTGCGCGAGCAAATTCGCGCTCGTGGTCTCGCAATCTTCATACTTCTGATCATTTCAGCCGTGCTGCTGATCTTTGGAAAACGGTGGTCCGAACTTGGAGGCGACTACCTGAGGTTGCTCGGCGGGGCCGGGACGGGGGTCTGGTCGTTCGTAATCTCACTGCTGCGAATTCTGTTGCCATGGATCGGTGTGGTGGCCGTGGTTACGGCGATCAGTCTCACCGGGGTTCCGGGTCTGCGGGGCAGCCTTTTGCTTCAGAATATTCCGTATTGGGCAGCGATCGTATTTTTCTATGACTGGATTGGTCGCCAGGTATACGTGATCGGCGCGTCGCAAGGGTTCAAACGTCTGTCCGCTGCGCGCATCACCGAACTGCGCGTGTATATCGATCTGCTCGCCCTGATGCTGGTTCTGCACGAATTGGCGTTGCTGTTCGAACGGATCGAAAACATCTCCGACGCGACTCGCGCCGTGGTCAGTTTCCCGGTCATTGTCGCAACGGCTTTGTTGTTGTTGCGGATACGCCAGATTCGAACAACGGACGGGCCACCGGATCAGGTTGCCTCGACCCGTTCCGCGGGGTTCAGCCAATTGGTCGAATTCCTGCGCCGGGCTTTGTTCCTTTTGGGCATCGTGTCTCCCTTGCTGGCGATTTTCGGATACACCAATGCGGCCGAAGCCATCGTGTTTCCTGCCGTCAAGACATTGGTACTGATCGGGGCCTTGGTCATCCTGCAACGGTTCATCAGTCAGATTTACGGCTGGGTCACCGGGCAGGGCGAAGCCGCGGGGGATTCGCTTTTTTCCGTACTGGTCGGGTTTGCATTGGCCATCTTGGCGCTTCCCATTCTGGCGATCTATTGGGGTGCGCGGGAAACCGATCTGCTGGAAGCATGGTCGCGCCTGCTGCTTGGTTTTGATATCGGTGGCGTCACAATTTCGCCCAGCAACTTTCTGACCTTTGTTGCCGTGTTTGCAATCGGTTATACGCTGACGCGTCTGTTGCAAAGCGGGCTGCGCAATTCGCTTCTGCCGAAAACCAACATCGATCCGGGTGGCCAAAACGCGATTGTCGCGGGTTCGGGATACGTTGGCATATTTCTTGCCGCGTTGGTCGCAATCATGGTGGCCGGATTTGATCTGTCATCGCTGGCGATCGTCGCTGGCGCGCTGTCTGTTGGCATCGGCTTTGGTTTGCAGACAATCGTGTCGAACTTCGTTTCTGGCATCATCCTTTTGGTCGAGCGTCCGATTTCCAAGGGGGATTGGATCGATGTGAATGGCATGATGGGATATGTTAAGGACATTTCCGTTCGTTCGACCCGGGTCGAGACGTTCGACAGGACGGATGTTATCGTTCCGAACTCTGACCTGATCAGCGGTGTTGTAACAAACTATACCCGCGGCAACACGATCGGGCGGGTGATCGTTCCGGTGGGTGTTGCATACGGAACTGACACGCGCCTGGTCGAAACCATTCTGGGCGAAATCGCCAACAACCATCCGATGGTTTTGGCCAACCCGGCGCCAAGCGTTGTGTTCCAGGGGTTCGGCGCAGATTCCTTGGACTTCGAAATACGGGCGATCCTGCGGGATGTGAATTGGGCTCTGTCGGTAAAATCTGACATGAACCATGAAATCAACCGCAGATTCTCGGAAGCAGGGATCGAGATCCCGTTCGCACAACGTGATGTCTGGTTGCGAAATCCCGAAACCCTGCGGGCATCTAACCCGAGCAAGCAGGAGCCTTCCGTTTCTGTGCAGGATGAGCCACGCAAAGTCGCAGAGACTCCGGCGGATTTGACCGAGGCGGATATGGACCTGGGTGCCAGTGATGAGACATGAGTGGCCCAAACGCGGCACGTGTTGACCGTTGATCACCCCTCGGTGGGCGCATTGATTAAATTGCGCTATTCCCCTGAATTCGTCGAATTGAGGCCTTGCAAATCCGACAGCATTCGTCCAAATATCGCCGGCACGGAGAGGTGGCCGAGTGGTCGAAGGCGCACGCCTGGAAAGTGTGTAGGCGGGAAACCGTCTCCAGGGTTCGAATCCCTGTCTCTCCGCCACTTACCAATCGCGAACCCGATATCAGGTCCCTAGCGGGGCCTTTTTCTTTCTGTCTCAAAAGGGTTTAACGATGGCACTCGACTTTCAGAGAATGGCCCTCGGGCCTACAGGCGCACGCCGCGACGTGGATGGCGGAAACGGTCCTGCGCTATGTTTCCGACGCGAAGGAAGAAGTGCTGCGCCAATGGGATGAGCGTCTGGCTGCCGTTCGCGCTCAGTATCACACCTATCCGAAGCGCCTGCTCCGGATACCGACCAGCACGGAAGAGTGCCTGATCAGACAGCAAGACCTCGGCGTCGAGCGATATATCTGGCGCACTGGGGATGATGCCAGGGCCCGCGCCAGCCATGCGATGAAACGATGCTCCGGCAGTTCCTCGGGTGTCGAAAGCGCCCCGTGCTGGCTACCGCATGACGAACGGGTTCGACATTGGCTGTTCCGACGTATTCAGCCAGACGGTTTTGGTCCTTGTGTAATCGTGAATGGCCTCGATCCCGGCTTCTCTGCCATAGCCGGATTGATTGTAGCCTCCAAACGGAGCGATCGGGGACACTGCGCGATACGTGTTGATCCAACAAATTCCCGATTTCAGGCGGGATGAAACCCGATGGGCGCGGGCGACATTTTCAGTGAAAACGCCGGATCCAAGCCCGAACTGCGAGTCGTTGGCCAATGCGATCGCTTCTTCTTCCGTATCGAATGGCAGCAGAGACATCACGGGGCCGAACATTTCGACCTTCAGCGTCTCGGTCTCTGGACTCGAACATTCCACCAGCGTAGGGGCCATGAAGTTGCCCGGCCGGTCCAGAGGGTTTCCGCCGAAGCGGATGCGTGCGCCTTGTTCTGTGGCTTTCGCCAAAGTCGCCTGAATTCTGTCCACCTGAGCTGTGGTGCAAAGCGGGCCAATATGGGTGGCCGCTTCCAATGGGTCGCCGATTGCGACGCCCTTCATCTTCTGTTCGATCTTGTCAACAAGCGCTTCCAGTACCGGGCGATGTATAAACCCCCGCGAGCCGGCCACGCAGCTTTGACCCGAGGCGCCGAAGTTTCCTGCAATCAAACCATTGGCCGCGCCATCCAGATTGGCATCATCAAAAACGATGATCGGGGATTTCCCGCCCAGTTCCAAAGTAGTCACCGCAAAGTTCTCAGCCGAATTGCGCACGACATGGCGCGCTGTTTCCGGGCCGCCGGTGAATGCGATCCGGTCCACGTCCGGGTGACGCGTAAGCGGGATGGCGCAGTTTTCGGCATCCCCCGTAATGACAGAGACGACACCGGGCGGAAAGCCGGCTTCATCGATCAGCCGTGCGAACTCCAGCATCGGAGCGGGTGCAATTTCAGAGGCCTTCAGCACGACCGAACAGCCTGCCGCTATCGCGGGGCCAAGCTTGGTCGCGGTCAGGAACATCTGAGCGTTCCAGGGGACGATTGCGACCACCACGCCAATCGGTTCGCGTTTGGTGAAGACGTGCATGTCCGGTTTGTCGATCGGAAGTACCGCCCCTTCGATCTTGTCCGCAAGCCCCGCATAATATCGATAATAGTCACCGACATAGGCTGTTTGGCTTGCGGTTTCGGCAAGCAGTTTGCCGCTGTCTGTGGTCTCAAGCTGGCCTAGGTGTCCGGCGTTTTCCTCGATCAGCTGGGCAAGTTTGAACAACAGTTTGCCGCGTGCGGTTTGCGTCATGTCGCGCCACGCGGGATCATCAAGTGACCGTCGCGCGGCGGACACGGCGCGGTCAACGTCTTCGGATGCGGCACAGGCGAAACTGGACCAGTCTTGGCCCGTCGCCGGGTTTTGCGAATGCATCACTTGCCCGCGCGCCCCTTCGGTCCACGCGCCGTCGATGTAAAGCTGGAAATGTGGTTTCTGATGCATCATCGATCCTCACTGAAACTTTGGCATGACGTCGTCGATGAAACGGGCCAGCGATGCGCGTTTGCGTTCGAAACTCATACCGCTGTCTATCCAGAACGAATACTCATCATAGCCCAGATCTTCATAACGTTTCAGACGTTCCGTGACCCCATCCGGGGTTCCGACAGTCAGATCGCGCGCCAGGTTTTCCGGTGCCATCATCGTGTTGGCCGCCATCTCTTTGTCCGTCAACGTCTGGATCAAGCCCTGCCGGACCGGCCGCTTGTTTTGAAACCAGGCCCCGAAGTAGTTGTAGAAGCGCGACAATTCCCGAGCGGCCTGACCCAGATCACCATCGTCGCTGCCAACGTAAGTGTGATGTAGCAGCATGATCTTGGGGCGCGGCCCCTCATGGTTTGCGCATGCATCTTCAAAGCGCCCCATCAGCGTTTCAATCTCATGCATGCCCTGCCAGAGCGGTGTGACCTGAATGTTAAAGCCGTTTTGCACACCGAATTCATGACTGTTCGGATCCCGCGCCGCGATCCAGATGGGCGGCCCGCCGGGTTGCACGGGTTTGGGGGCCGAGGTGGTGGCGGGGAATTTGAAATATTCTCCATCATGGGCACAGTCACCCTCCCACAGCCGGGGCAAAAGTGGCGCGATTTCTCGCATGCGCTGGCCAGCATCCCATGCATCCATTCCCGGCATCATCCGTTCATATTCATACGAATAGGCGCCGCGGGCGATGCCCAGCTCGATACGGCCGCCTGTCATCAGGTCTGCCGCAGCCGTTTCGCCCGCCAGTTTGATCGGATGCCAGAACGGTGCAACAACTGTACCCGTGCCAAGCCGTACGTTCTTGGTGTGATGTGCGATATCCACCAAAGACATCAAAGGGTTGGGCGCGATCGTAAAGTCCATCCCGTGGTGCTCGCCGGTCCAGACGGCACGCATTCCCGCCTCATCGGCCATTTTACACAGCGCGATGAACTCTTCATACAGCTTCTCATGGGGTTGATCGGGGCTCAGCCGTTCCATGTGTGCAAAAAGGGAAAACTCCATCCATCAGGTCCTTTCAGAAAAGCTGTGCACGTCGCCTAGCTGCGCACTGCCCAGATACAGTGAGAAGTCGCGGGTCCGGCTTTCCAGCGCGAAACGGGAAATCATGGTGGTGATTGGCGTCGTCGTGTAGGAAAGGGTTGCCAGGTCTTCAATCGCGACGGCCTCAAGCTTGCCGTGTTTGGGAAGTTCCGGCGCATTGCCCAATATGTAGACATGATGCGCTGTGGCATCGTCATAGACCGAGTAGACGACGCCAAGACGTGCGTCGATGCCACGATCATGCAGATTCTGCCACAGGCTGTCGCGCAACTGTCGCCGGTCGGACAATGTGACCTGCGGCGGCCTGAAACCGGCATCCGTTTTCTCAAGCAGCACGCGGCCTTCGTGTTCGATGATTGCGCCACAGACGATCCTGCGCCCCGTCGGTTCAAGTGCGCCGCGTTCCAGGCCAAGGCTGAAGTACTGCCCGTTCGCGTAGCCCAGCGCCGGGTGGTCGTTGTGGGAATAGGCTTCGACTTGTCCGATCAGAACGCAGTGGTCTCCTGCCTCGATCACTTGGTGGGTCCGGCAGGAAAATGTTGCGACCGCGCCGTTGATCAAAGGGATCTCTTGCGCGTCGAGATCATGGTCGGTTTTGGCGAACCGGTCACCTTTGAAGCCGGCGAAGGTGTTGGACACATCCTCTTGCCCCTCGGCCAGAACACTCACCGTGAAATGGGTGCAGGTCGAGAATTCGCCGTATGAAGACAAGTTCTTGCCGGGGCAGACGATCAACAGCGGCGGGTCGAGCGAAACCGAAGTGAAGGAGTTTGCCGTGAAGCCCAGGGCCATGCCAGAGGCGCTACGCGTGGTAACGACGGTCACGCCGGTCATGAATTTGCCGAATGCCCGCCGAAGGTCGCGGGGATCAAGTTCGGTCATGATTGCACCTCGCTTTGAAAGCTGGAAATGGCGGCGTTGACCTGATTTGCATGGGTCATCGGCATCATATGGGCCGCCCCATCGATGATCAGCGCGCGGCCGTTCGGGGTGACTTCGGCCATTTTGTGCGACATGTCTGGGGTGGAGTTCGGCTCCTGACTGCCGGTTATGAACAGCGCGGGGCAGGCGAGTTTCTCCAGCGCGTCGCGCCGCGGAGTTCGGCTTTGGGCAAAAACCGAATAGGCCAGCTTGTAAGCAGCCGGATCCATTGCCGTCAGCCATTCGCGGCAGGCATCACGTTCAGGCGAACCGATGTCACCAAACCACCGGCGCAGCGTGCTGGTTGGATCAACCGGTGTTTCCCCATCCAGCGCCGCCGCTCGTTCCTGAACCGCCAGCGCGGCCTTTGCGCCGCGTTCAAAAACGGTATTCATTGCCACGACGCCGCAAATCCGGTCGGGCGCCTTGGTGGCAAGGTCCAACGCGATCATTGCGCCCATCGAGTGGCCGACAACAAGGACGGGCCCGTTCAGATCGCGAAGCACGTTGTGTGCAGCATCACTGTATTCCGACAGTTCCGTGCCGAAAAAACTCAGTGGGCTTTCTCCGTGACCGGGCATGTCCGGCGCTGTCAGTCGAGCTACAGACGCCAAACCGTCCAACTGCGCACCCCAGGCTTCGGCCCGCAGGCCAACCCCGTGCAGCAACAGGATGTCCGGACCTGTGCCTGCCTGGATGGCGGCCAGCCCGCCGATTTCAGACCGCAGCCGGGTTGTCCACGTCATGACCCAAATCCTTGAGATCCTGATACCGGTCGCCGATACGGTGATGCGGTCTGCCCGATGTTGCCGCCCCCAGTACCACCACAATTTCGTCGTCGCGCGGTGCGTCCGGGATCGCGAATTGAACGGTCAGGTAGTGAGACCGACGCCCGGCATCGTTTTTGTCCATCAATGGCACCATGATCGGCGCATTTGCGGGGCCGCGCGTGTTTGTGAAAGCCAGATAGGATTTCGCGCTGACCGCCTGCCGGTAGTGATTGCCGAACCGAAGGGTATGAATAATGCCCGAGGCGTGCTCGACCTCGCCATTCAATCCGACGACGGCTGCCTTTCCATAGGCTTCGATTGCGTCGCCACTGCTGGCCAACGCGATCATGCGGTCCGTCATCATCTTTCCCAGTATGGGGCCATATGCGTGGATTTCCGGTTTGAGGTCTTCGACATATCGACCCGCCCAGGGATTGGTAATCACTGCGGCCACGGCGAACATGCGCCATGGGATTTCCGCAGGGCGAAATCCCTCGACAAGAACTTCCTCGTCGTAGGTTACAATCTTGCGTATTTCCGGCTTCATCACACCTCTCCTGTCGCGCTGGGAAAAGGTAGAAACGGGTGTGGTTTTTGACAAATGATTGAATTATGTGCTTTCGCATTAAAAAGATTAATGGCTAACTTGATCAATGGCAAAATCACTTCCCCCCCTGACCTGGTTCCGATCCTTCGAGGCGGCGGCCCGGACCCTGAGTTTTACCGCAGCGGCCGAGGAAATCGGCCTGACCCAATCGGCAGTCAGTCAGCAGGTGAAATCCCTTGAGATGCGTCTGGGGACAGCGCTTTTCATAAGGCATCCGCGCAGTCTGGCCCTGACGGATGCAGGGCGGAAACTGCTGCCCGAAGTCGGCAGTGCGCTTGAGGCGCTTGCCGCCGCCGCCGGAAGGGCCGACGCTAGCGCACCAGGAGATGTCCTGACAGTGGCCACATCTGTCAGCGTCGCGCAATGGGTCATCGCCCCAAACCTCGCGGACTTCACCACCCGCAATCCAGAGATCAGCGTGCGGCTGCTCAGCGCAATCTGGCCTGACGATTTTAACGCGTCGCAAGCTGACGTTCAGGTCAGGTTCGGATCGGAAAAACAAGTGGGCAGGGGGGGCGAACGTTTGCGGCCTGACAGGCTTGTCGCTCTCAAGGCGCCGACGCTTGCAGGGGATCCGTTTGACCTTCCGCTGATAGAGGCAGTCGGCACGTCAAGCGGATGGAAGACGTGGTTCGACAAGCAGGGCGTGCAGCGGCAGCCTGCCGTTTTCGTCGATACGTTCGGCATGGCGCTTCAATTGGCGGTTCATGGCAGCGGGGTTGCCCTGATCAGCGAGTTTCTGGCGAAACATGCGATGATAACCGGTCTTGTCGAAAGCGCACATGACAGCACTGTCGACTGCAACGAAGGGTATTATCTTTCAGCTGACGCCAGCAATCCAGCGGCCGCATTATTTCGTGACTGGTTGCTTGAACAGATACGTGTTTGATCAGGCGCGGGCCTAGGATCGTTCGTGCACCACTCAGGGCTTGACGAATACTTTGCGTGGTCGTTTGCACAGACACTCTGCGGGGCCGTTTTCAGTGATCAGGATGGATTCGGTGATCGCAAGCCCCCAATCATCCATCCAGAGCCCGGGCATGAAGTGAAATGTCATGCCAGATTCGAGGATCGTATTGTCTTCTTCCCGCAGCGAGATCGTGCGTTCGCCCCAGTCCGGAGGATAGCTGAGGCCGACAGGATAACCACAGCGGGCGCCGCGTTCGATCCCCGCACGTTCGAGAGGCGCCGCCAGCGCTTTGGCAATATCTTTTGCGCGATTGCCGGGGCGCGCAGCCTCCAGACCCGCTTCCAACCCTTCAACCAAGGCCGCCTCAGCCCTTTTGAGATAATCAGGCGGTTGACCCAGAAATACCGACCGGCAGAACGGAGCATGATATCGGCGGTAGCAGCCGGAGAGCTCGAAGAAGGTGCATTCGCCCGATTTGAACACATCTCCATTCCATGTCAGATGCGGCGCGGCGGCGTCTGACCCTGACGGTAAAAGTGGGACGATGGCTGCGTAATCCCCCCAGTCATCACCGACGCCCGTTATCGCGTCATGGTAAATCTGTGCGACCAGCTCGTTCTTGCGCAGGCCGGGTTCAACGCGCTCAAGCACGCCGTCAGTCACAAACTCTGAAATCCGGGCCGCCTTGCGCATCAGGGCGATTTCTTCGTCAGATTTCACGACCCGTTGCCAGTTGACCAAGGCCGTTGCATCGATCAGGGTTGCCCCGGGCAGTTCCGTCGTCAGAGTAATATGGGCTTTGGCCGAATAGTAATAATTGTCAAGTTCCACCCCAATGCGGCTTTGGCCGTGTCCGCAGTCCGCAATAAGTTTGGCCAGATCCTGCATTGGATGTCGTGTGGTCGACTGCACGAAGTGATCCGCGTATCCAAAAACCCGATCGTCCCCCATCCACACCGTGCGCAGCGCACCGTTTGCATCCTGCCGGCGCCCCCACCAGATCGGGTCCGCGTCAAGAAAGATCAAGGCACCCTGGTGAACGTAAAAAGACCAGCCCTCATACCCGGTGAGCCATCCAATGTTCGAAGGGTCTTCGACAAAAAGGCAATCAATTCCTTTTGCGGCCATCGCCTTTCGGGTCTTGGCAAGACGGCGATCATATTCCGCCCGGCTGAAGGCTGGATCAGAGTGGGTCATTGGCGCCTCCGGTCAACAAAAGACTTTGGTTGACAGAACCCTACCGATCCGCTCACGTCAACGAACGAAAATTCAGGGGGGCTGCATGAAAACCGATATCAATCCGCACCGAACGGGCCGAAGCATCGGGCCATTCAAGCGGTGTCATTTCCACGTTTCAGGCTGCATGCGGCGCCCCACCTCTGAGGTCGCCGGATGAGAGGGTTCGAGCCAGCAGAATTCTCAGCGCGCACCGAACGCGCACAGGTGATGATGAATGCCGCTGGCCTGTCGGCGCTGCTGCTGACCACGGAAACCGACGTGCGTTATTTTACCGGATACCTGACCAGATTCTGGGAAAGCCCGACTCGTCCTTGGTTCCTGATCCTGCCTGCGGTTGGTAAACCGGTTGCAGTCATCCCCTCGATCGGCGCCTCGTTGATGGGGCAAACCTGGATCGATGACATTCGAACGTGGAGCTCACCCGATCTTCAGGATGACGGCGTCTCGCTTTTGACGGACACCCTGACGGAATTGACACCCCCCAAAGGCCGTATCGGAATGCCCGATGGTCACGAGACGCACGCGCGTATGCCCATGTCGGATATTGAACGCCTGCGAAACAGGCTCGGTTCGCGCCACATCACCGGAGATCACGGTATTTTGCGCCAACTTCGCATGGTCAAATCCGAGGCGGAAATAGCTAAAATCGAAACCGCATGCGCCATAGCCGGTCGAGCCTTCGCCCGGGTTCCCGAGGTTGCTCGGGTCGGCGTGCCTTTGGATGAAGTATTTCGCGGTTTCCAGATACTCTGTCTGGAAGAGGGCGCGGACTGGGTGCCGTATCTCGCAGGTGGGGCAGAGCAGGGCGGTTACTCTGACGTGATTTCTCCGGCGTCGTCGTCCCCCTTGAAGGCTGGCGATGTACTGATGCTTGACACCGGCTTGGTCTGGGATGGCTATTTCAGTGACTTCGACCGCAACTGGTCTGTCGGCCCGGCAAGTCCGGACGTGAAATCTGCTTACGCCAGGCTGATTGAGGCGTCGGATGCTGCATTCGAAATCGCGCGCCCCGGCGCCACCGCAGCAGAGTTGTTTCATGCCATGAACACGGTGCTGACCAAGGCGTCCGAAGGCACAGATGCCGGTCGGTTGGGGCATGGGTTGGGAATGTCGCTGACCGAATGGCCGTCGCTCATCCCGACGGACCAGACCGTTCTTGAGCCGGGCATGGTGCTGACCTTGGAGCCGGGCATTGCCGTTGGTGGCAAGATCTTGGTTCACGAAGAAAACATCGTCGTAACAGACGATGTTCCGCGCTTTATCAGCCCGCGTATCGGGCCGGAGATGATCCAGCTATGACCTACGTGCCATACACGCTTGACGAGGACGACCCGCAAGCCCCGCCGCTTGGATTGATTGTTCTTCAGGTCGATGAGACGATTGAGCCGGAGTTCGGCAAGATTTTCTCGGACCGGAAAAACCCGTTGTATGTAACACGGATACCCAGCGGCATTGAAGTGACACCAGAAAGTCTGGCCGAGATGGAAGAGGCCCTGCCGGCGGCGGCAGGGTTGCTGCCCAGCGCGCGTCCTTTCGAGGTGGTGGGTTATGGCTGCACGTCCGCAAGTTCCGTCATTGGTTCAAAACGTGTGGAGGAACTTGTCAAACAGTCGTGCAATACAAAAGAGGTTACGAACCCTTTGCGCGCGGCCACGGCCTGCGCCGCGGATCTTGGGGTGTCTAGGTTTGCGTTGCTGTCGCCTTACATCGAAGAGGTCAACGTACCGCTGCGTGCCGCGTTTTCGGAAAACGGGATAACCATGGATGTTTTCGGGACATTCGGGCAGGCCGAAGAGGCAAAGGTTGCTCGGATTTCTGTGCAGTCGGTGATCGAGGCCGCGACGAAACTGGGATCTGATCCATCGGTCGAGGCCGTTTTCCTCAGCTGTACCAACCTGCGCACGATTGAAGCGATTCCTGAGATTCGCAAGCGGATCGGTAAGCCAGTTCTTTCAAGTAATCAAAGCCTTGCATGGCATATGCGCCGCCTCAATCTTGCTGATTGAAACAGCAGAAATGACATGAAAATTCGCAAAAGCGTCATCTATTGTTGCCAAGTGCCCACTGCATGGTCTTAACTGCTGACTACAGATCAATGAAATCCGCAACACTCGGATAATCATTTGACGCAACAGGGGGTCTTGTGACCGACACAAATACCGATGCCGCGTTTGTTGAATTTCAACGCGTACAAAAATCTTATGATGGCGAGAATCTCGTCGTCAAAGATCTCAACCTTGCAATGCCAAAAGGCGAATTCCTGACCATGCTCGGGCCGTCCGGGTCTGGAAAGACAACCTGCCTGATGATGCTTGCCGGATTCGAAACCGCCACTCATGGCGAAATCCTTCTTGATGGGAAGCCCATCAACAATATCCCTCCACACAAGCGTGGGATTGGCATGGTCTTCCAGAACTATGCCCTGTTTCCCCACATGACAGTGGCCGAAAACCTCTCGTTCCCCTTGGAAGTCCGCAAGTTGGGCAAGTCTGAACGGGATGAAAAGGTACAACGTGCCCTGGACATGGTTCAGATGGGGGCGTTTGGAGGCCGGCGCCCGGCTCAGTTGTCTGGCGGTCAGCAACAACGAATAGCCTTGGCGCGCGCCTTGGTTTTCGAACCCGAACTGGTGTTGATGGATGAACCACTGGGCGCACTGGACAAACAGCTGCGCGAGCATATGCAGTTCGAAATCACACGTCTTGCGCACGAATTGGGAATCACCACGGTTTATGTGACCCACGACCAGACCGAAGCATTGACGATGTCGGATCGTGTGGCCGTGTTCGACGATGGCCGCATCCAGCAGCTTGCACCGCCTGATCAGCTTTATGAAGAACCCGAAAACAGCTTTGTTGCCCAATTCATCGGGGAAAACAACACTTTGGAAGGTGTCGTTAAATCGATTGATGGCGACACATGCCTTGTCCAGCTGGACGATGGGTCCGAGATCGACGCGGTTCCGATCAACGTTCACAATCCGGGCGAAAGGACAAAGGTGTCAATCCGGCCTGAGCGGGTGGAATTCAACAAGGATCGCTTGCACGCCGATGCTCATACGCTGAAAGCGACTGTCAAAGAATTCATCTACATGGGTGACGTATTCCGTTTCCGCATGTCCGTTGCAGGAAATGATGAGTTCATCGTCAAGACCCGGAACGCGCCAGATGCCGTCCGCCTGACCCCCGGTCAGGAGATCGAGATCGGCTGGCTGGCCCAGGATTGTCGTGCGCTCGACGCATAGACCAAGCTGCGCGAAACAAGCACAGCTCTATCAGAGGGACCGGCTGATGAAGGCCCGTGCATCAGCTGACCACACATATAAACGGGACTAACTGGGAGTTATTTACACATGAAAGCAACCAAAACCCTTCTGACAACGGCCGCCGTCGCCATTGCGGCGGGTGGTGTTTCGGCCGAGGAAATGACCATCGTTTCCTGGGGCGGGGCCTATTCCAAATCGCAGTTGAAGGCGTATCACGAGCCCTATTCGGAAAAGACCGGGGTCACCATTCTGAACGATGACAGCTCGAACGAGGCGGTGGCCAAGCTGCGCGCGATGAACGAAGCGGGGAACATCACCTGGGATGTGGTCGATGTCGTGGCGTCTGACGCGATCCGCTTGTGCGACGAAGGTCTGGCGATGGAAATCGACCATGACGCGATGCTGGCCCCGGCGCCCGATGGCACGCCGGCATCTGAAGACTTCGGTGATCTGATCGTCAGCGATTGCTACATCCCGAGCATCGTGTATTCGACCACGTTCGGATACCGCACCGATTTGGTTGGTGACACGCCGCCGACGGACGTCTGCGCCGTCTTCGATCTGGAAACCTATCCGGGCAAACGTTCGCTGGAGAAACGCCCCATCAACAACATGGAATGGGCACTGATCTGCGACGGCGTTCCCAAGGACGAAGTTTATGACGTTCTGGCCACTCCGGAAGGTCAGGATCAGGCTCTGGCCAAGTTGGACACTATCAAAGACAGTGTTGTTTGGTGGTCCGCCGGTGCGGACACACCCCAGCTGCTGGCCGACGGCGAGGTCATCATGGGCTCGACCTATAACGGTCGTCTGTTCAGCGTGATCGAGGAGCAGAACCAGCCCGTCGCCATGCTGTGGGATGCGCAGGTGTTCGATATTGACGGCTGGATCATTCCCGCCGGTCTGAGCGAAGAGCGTAAGCAACGCGCGCTGGATTACCTCCGCTTTGCGACCGACACCCAGCGTCTGGCGGATCAGGCCAAGTACATCTCGTACGGCCCGGCCCGTGCATCGTCGGCTCCGCTGGTGGGTGAGCATGCCGAACTGGGTATCGATATGGCGCCCCATATGCCAACCGATCCGGAAAACGCCAAGAACACGTTCCTGTACAATTACGAGTTCTGGGCGGATTACCGTGACGACATCGACGCCAAATTCCAGGCGTGGCTGGCGCAATAAGCCGGTTTTGAATTGGTGACACTGTCAGGGGCGGGAAACTGCCCCTGACCCAGGAAAAGCCAAGGGACAACAATGACTGACGCCACCCAAAACGCGGGCCCCATGCTGGCCGCTGATGGAACACCGCTCAAGCAGTCGCTGGCGCGCTCTCTACGCAGGCAGAAGCTCCGGGCGTTGATGTTGATTGCGCCGCTTCTTCTTTTTGTCCTGTTTTCATTCATCGTTCCCATTGCATCGATGTTGTTTCGGTCCGTTGAAAACAGCATCGTGTCCGACACACTTCCCTTGACCGTCGAAGCCCTGAACAACTGGGACGAACAGTCGGGTGAGTTGCCGGGCGAGGATGTTTACGAGGCCTTTGTCCGCGACATGATCGTCGCGATTGACAACAAAGAACACACAAGGCTCGGTTCGCGTTTGAACTACGAAGAGACTGGCATGTCTTCGATGTTCCGCAGGTCTGGGCGCCAGATCAAAAAACTGGATCCTGAAACGGATGGGCCGTTCAAGGAAACATTGATCGAGATTCATGACGGATGGGGAGATCCGCAAACCTGGCGGGTGATCAAGACCCACTCACCTGTGATTACCAATGGTTACTTCCTGAATGCCGTCGACATGCGCAGAACCCCGGAAGGCGCGCAGGCTCAACCCGAAGACAAGCAAATCCTGATAAAGCTTTTTGGACGTACTCTGTTCATGTCGCTCGTGATTACGGGTGCTTGTATCCTGCTTGCTTACCCTGTCAGTTATCTGTTGGCGACGCTGCCTATGCGGGTATCTAACCTGTTGATGATACTGGTCCTTTTGCCCTTTTGGACGTCCCTTCTGGTGCGAACCTCCGCTTGGAAGGTCATGTTGCAGCAACAGGGGGTTATTAACGATACCCTCGTTTGGCTGGGGCTGGTCGCAGATGATGCTCGCCTTATCATAATCAACAACCAGATCGGCACTATCGTCGCGATGACACATATCCTGCTGCCCTTCATGATCCTGCCCATGTATTCGGTGATGCAGACCATTCCGCCGTCTTATACACGCGCGGCCAAATCCATGGGTGCAACGAACTGGACGACGTTCTGGCGCATCTACTTCCCGCAATCCGTGCCCGGAATCGGTGCCGGTTCGATCCTCGTGTTCATTCTGGCGATTGGGTACTACATCACGCCCGAGATCGTGGGCGGCACAAAGGGTGTCTTCATCTCGAACCGGATTGCCTATCACATCTCGTCCTCACTGAACTGGGGGCTGGCCGCGGCCTTGGGTACGATACTTCTGGCGGTCGTGCTGTTGCTCTACTGGGTCTACGACAAGATCGTGGGCATCGATAACGTGAAGTTGGGATAATCAAGATGGCAGCACTGACACCGATATCCCGCAAACCCATGTCCATGGTTTTGCCCAGTGTCGCACTTGCCGGGGCATTTGCCGGCATTTTCGTCGGGGCCGGAAATGGTTCGGTCCTTCTGGGCATACTGGGCGGGGCTGTCCTGATCGCGGGGCTGGCCTGGGTCTACATAAATATCGTGAAGAACGAAAACCTCGCACGCTGGATCAATATCATCGGGTTCGGCGTCATAGGTTTCATAATGGCCGGTCTGATGGGCGGTGTATTGGGCCTGCTCGGCGGCTGGTTTTTCGCCTGGTTTATCTATTGGTTGTACGAGGGGCGGTATCGGCGCAAGCTGCTGCCGTATCTCACGGCACAGCAGGTTTTCTATCACTACCTGTTTCGCGTGATCTGTGGTGCGATCTTCGTGTTCCTGATCACGCCGATTCTGGTGGTGTTGCCGTTGTCTTTCAACGCGCAGGATTTCTTTACCTTCACGCCCGAGATGCTGCGGCTTGATCCCGAAGGCTATTCGCTGAAGCACTACCGTGATTTCTTCACCAACAACGAATGGCAGCGCAGCTTCAAGAACTCGCTGATCATCGCGCCGATTGCGACGGTTATCTCGGTAACGTTGGGAACGCTGGCCGCGATCGGGCTCAGCCAGTCTCACGTTCCCGGACGCCGTGCGATCATGGGAATTCTGATTTCGCCGATGATTGTTCCGCTGATCATCTCGGCGACGGGTATGTTCTTTTTCTACAGTGATATCGGGCGTTTCCTCGAAGGAACACTGGGCATGAACAAGAACTTCGTAGGCTATCTGAAAGTTATCCTGGCCCACGCAGTGCTGGGTATTCCCTTTGTGATCATTACCGTGACGGCAACACTGGTGGGCTTTGATCGATCTCTGACGCGGGCGGCAGCCAATATGGGCGCAGGGCCGGTGCGGACCTTCTTCAAGATACAGATGCCGTTGATATTGCCGGGCGTAATCTCGGGCGGCCTGTTTGCCTTCATCACATCGTTCGACGAAGTGGTCGTGGTCTTGTTTGTGGGATCCTCATCGCAAAAGACGTTGCCGTGGCAGATGTTCACCGGCCTGCGGGAACAGATCAGTCCAACCATTCTGGCGGTTGCGACAATCCTCGTGGTCCTGTCCATTGCCCTGCTGACGACGGTCGAACTGTTGCGACGCCGGTCGGAGCGTCTGCGAGGTCTTTCGCCCGCTTGACGCAGCAAACCGTCTGATCTAACGATTCACCTGTTCATCTCTGCCGCGATGGCGTCGCGGCGACTACCGAGGTGATCGGCTCTCGGACCCCGAGACCGCCTGTCCTGAACGCCGGGACATGTGGCCGGGAGATGCACGCCCGGCATAGATGAGAGACCAAGGATGACTGACATTTCTAACCGCCCTCAGTTCTTCACCTGCCACAATGGCGACAAAGCCCCGTTGCCTTTCAGCAAATCTGAGTATGACCGCCGTCTTGGCAAGCTGCGCGCGATTATGGCCAAGCGGGATATCCCGGTGGTGCTGCTGACATCGATGCAGAATATCGCCTATTATTCGGGCTTTCTATACTGTGCGTTCGGGCGCCCTTATGGCTGTGTTGTAACCCAAGACAACTGCACCACCGTTTCCGCCAATATTGATGCCGGGCAACCCTGGCGCCGGTCGGTTGAAGACAACGTGATTTATACTGACTGGAAACGCGACAACTACTGGCGGGCAGTTGCGAGCCTGATCGGGAATGCAAAGCGGATCGGCATCGAAGGCGACCACATGACGCTTGCAGCGCGGGACACGGCGCTGAACATGCTGGGCGAGCCAGAATTGGTTGACATCGCGGCCGACACCATGGCCGCGCGGATGATCAAATCCGCTGAAGAAATCGAATTGATCAAGGGAGGAGCGCGCACGGCCGATGTGGGTGGTGCTGCGATCCATGCCGCAATCCGCGAAGGAGCAACCGAAATCGAAATCGCGATGGCTGGTCGAGACGCGATGGAAGTGGAAATCGCGCGAGCCTATCCGGATGCTGAATACCGTGACACATGGGTTTGGTTTCAATCGGGTTTGAACACCGACGGCGCGCATAACCCGGTCACCAAACGCGCGTTGCAAAAAGGCGATATACTTTCGCTGAACACCTTTCCGATGATCTCGGGCTATTACACCGCCTTGGAGCGGACCCTGTTCCTGGGCGAGCCGGATGCCGACAGTCTGCGCCTGTGGAAGGCCAATGTGGCCGCGCATGAACTTGGCCTGAGCTTGATCAAACCCGGTGCCACCTGTTCCGGTATCACCGCCGAGATCAACCGGTTTTTTGCCGACGAAGGCCTGCTTCAATATCGTTCCTTCGGCTATGGGCACTCGTTCGGTGTTCTGAGCCACTACTATGGTCGCGAAGCCGGTTTGGAACTCCGTGAAGACATCGACACAGTGCTGGAACCCGGCATGGTGGTCTCGATCGAGCCGATGCTGTGGATCCCCGAAGGCCAGCCCGGTGCAGGCGGTTACAGGGAACACGATATTCTGGTTGTGAGCGAAGACGGAGCCGAAAACATCACAGGCTTCCCCTACGGGCCGGGACACAACATTATCGACGCCTGAGGTTTGGGGTGGAGCTTCTGCTCCACCCGCTTATCACGTGCGCCGAGCACGTTCGTGAAAAATGAAACCCAGAAAATTCAACAGCAGCTGTGCCGCCAGAATCTGAGTGCTTTCAGTGGGGTCGTAGGCGGGGGCCACCTCGACCAGATCGATGCCCACCACGTCGCCCCTTTTCGCCAGTCCCTGAAGGATTTCCAGAACGTCATAGTACAAGAACCCTCCGTGGCTCGGAGTGCCGGTTCCTGGCGCGATCGAGGGACAGAACGCATCGATATCGATCGTTACATAGTACCGTTTTCCCTCGGGAATGCGGTCAAGAACAGCCTCTGTTCCCAATCTGCGAACCTGCCGCACGGACAGGATATCCGATCCGCGCGCACGCGCGTCGTCATACCCTTCCTTGGACGTGGACGATACGTTTCGAATGCCCAGCTGGGTCATCCCCGAAACATAGTCTTTCTCGATCGCGCGGCGCATGGGATTTCCGTGCCCGCTGGTGACGCCGTGACGTTCATCCACAAAGTCCAAATGCGCATCGATTTGAACAACATGGATCGGGCCGTTTTCAGCGCAGTCGCTTTCAAATGCGGAAATGCAGGGGATGTTGACCGAGTGATCACCGCCAATCACCAGCGGAAGTGCCCCGGCCTCGAGAATTTTCTGCACGCCAAAGGCTATGTTCTCGTGGCTCGTCTCGGTCTTGGTGTGGACAATATCCGCATCGCCCAGGTCGACGATCCGAACCGAACTGTCCAGATAGGTAGCGTCATCCTCATGATCATAGGCGCCGGCATGGCCAAAACTGAAAAGGGTCGATGCCTCTCGCACGGCCCGAGGACCAAAACGCGCGCCGGGGCGCCACTGCGTTCCAAAGTCGAACGGCGCGCCGAGCACGCAAACGTCGGCCTCGATTCGGTCCCAGTTCTCGACATATGGAGATTTTGCGAAGGTCGATATTCCGACAAAAGGAAGATTCAGTCGCCCGGACGCATATCCATGTTCCTGCACTTTGGGTCCTTTCGATTGTTGTGCCGTTTTCCTGCATGTGAACATGAGGACACGCCGTTTTGAAACCAAATTCTCTTTGAACGGCGGATTTTGGGGGACCAGAGGAAATTTTCTTCCAGAAGGGCGGGCTGGCTTGCGTTCAAAGCTGATCCGGCCCAGCCCATCAGAGTGCTTCAAGATCAGTCAAAAGATAATCCCGCTGATAGTGTTGCCTTTCCTTCATTTCCCATACCCAAAGAACGTATGAAAGATCCCCTTCGGCCTCAGCGGTGCTCTGGCAGATTTTCCTTTTCAGCAAGACGGTTTTTGATCCGTCTGGGCCAGAAAATCATAAGCGTTAACAAAAATATCGATTTGATATAAAGTTGTGGGGTTATTGATTGGTAACGCGCGGGTATTCGTGTGGCACAGACACTTTATGAGAAATATGGCGGTTTCAAAACGATCAGCCGGGTCGTGATGACCTTCTATGAAATGGCGCTGGATTCGGATGAGATCGGCCATCATTTCGAAGACATTGATATGCCGCGCCTGATCGACCATCAAACCAAGTTCGTCTCGTCCTTGATTGGTGGGCCCGCATCTTTCAGTGATGACAGGATCGAAGCAGTTCATCGGCATCTGAACATTTCGCACAATGAGTTTGACGTCATGGCCGAGCTGTTTGGCGACGCGCTAAGTCAGCATGGCATGTCCGACGGAGACATCAAAACTGCGCTGACCGCAATCGAAGGCAAACGTTCGATCATAGTCACCCGGAACGCGGCATGAGCATTCTGGCGATAAACGAGCAATTGCTACGTGCGATCGGAGTCGGCGTCGCCGTGGTGCGCGCATCCGACCTGCAATTCGTGTTTCACAACGGGCCTTTCACGGAATGGTTCGGCACTCCTGAAAAGGGCAGCACCTTAAGCGACGTTCTGCCGGATCTCGACCCCAAGGAACTGGAGGATGTAAAGCAGTCCGGCCTTCGGTACTCGGTCGAATTGCAGATAAAGCCGAAACGCAGGACCTTGATCTTTGCAGTCGCTGTCTCACTGGCCAATGGCTTGTCCGAGCAGGTGCTGATTGTGGAATGTCAGAACATCACTCGCATTCGCGAATTGGAAAGCATGATCGACAGCTATTCCACCATGGTCGAGCGCAACACCCGAGAGCTTGAGCGCGAAAAGGAAAGAGTGGAACGCCTGTTGCTGAACCTGATGCCCCGAGCCGTGTATGAAGAATTCAAGACGTTCGGCGTTGTCACACCGCAGCTGTATCAGCAGGTTTCGGTGGTGATGCTGGATTTTGTCGGGTTCACGGATTTTGCGGCCAAGACCGACCCGACGGTCACCTTGAGTGAACTGAACGACATCTTCACGGCTTTCGACCGGATCGTGGAACAATTCGGGTGTGAGCGGATCAAAACGATCGGTGATGCTTATCTGGCCGTGTCAGGCATGCCCGATCCAACACCGGATCATGCGACCGCCGTGGCGCATTGTGCGGTAAGGTTCCTGCGCTATCTCGAACGCCGCAACGAAAGCCATCCGCATAAGTGGCAGGCGCGGATCGGATTGGGGATGGGTGCGGCGGTTGGATCGGTCGTTGGCATTCAGAAATATGTCTATGACGTGTTTGGCCCTGCCGTAAACATCGCGTCCCGGTTGCAGGTCTTTGCCAACCCCATGAACATCGTGGCCCCGGAAGAGATGAAATATGCCTTGATTGACGAGTTTCAGGTCTCGGATCTGGGGTGCGTTGATATCAAGGGGATGGGTGAGATGGATCTTATCAACGTGACATCGGGCTTGAGTATGCCTCAGGGCAGCCGTTCGTTCTGACCGCGTCACTCGTCCTGAGGGATCAGACCCAGACCGCGCAGGTAGATGCCGATACCGCTTTCCAGTAAATCTTCGGGAGGAAAAGGCGAAGTTGCGCCGGTATTTCGGGCGTACAGCTCGACGACGCCGTGGCTCATCGCCCAGATATGGGCGCTGAACATCGATGCGGGCGGGCGCTTGTCAGGCGGAATATGCTGGGACAGGTCCGCGGCCGCTTTTTCAAGAACGGCCTTCGCCCGATTGGCGGCCAAGGACAATTCGGGTGTCCGGTTCAGGGAAATCCCGCTTTCGAACATGGCGATGTAATGCCCGGGATTTTTGCGCGCAAAAGCCAGATACGCACGCCCCGTTGCTTCAAAAGCGGCAAGGGCTGAAGGCTGTCCCTCGTCATAGGCGTATTGCATCAGGTCTGCGAACATCTCAAACCCCTGCCGTGCGGCTTCGGCAATCAGGTCCTCGCGCCCTTGAAAATGACGATAGACGGCAGCAGGTGTGACACCGGCCGTTTTGGCCGCCTCGGACAGCGTGAAACCGGTCGGGCCCTTGTCTTCGATCAGGGACAAGGCAGCCTCGATCAGGGCTTGCTTCAGGTTTCCGTGGTGATAACCGCGTTTCGTCATCCCGGCCTCAGTTGCATTGATTGCGTGTTGGAAGACAAGGACATAGACCACCGACGCTTTGTCGTCCAATACATGATCGTGAAGGCATCGACAGGGCAGGGCAGAGAGACAATTTACGCCTCCCACATATCCGGGCCACCGCAGATACGGGCATCAACCTCGCCGATACTCTTCTTGTCCTTCTCATCATAGTCCAAGGCATGCAAAACTGTTCGGATGGCCGCAAGGCGCGCGCGTTTTTTGTCGTCGGAACGAACAATCGTCCACGGGCAGGCATCGGAATGTGACCGGGTCAGGGTTTCCGAGATCGACTGCGTGTATTCGTCCCATTTGTTCAGCCCTGCGACGTCGATCGCGCTGAGCTTCCAATGCTTCAAAGGGTCGTTTTCGCGCGCCAGAAAACGGTTCAGCTGTTCTGCGCGCCCGACATTGAGCCAGAACTTGAATAAATGGATGCCGTCATTCACCAGGCCCGTTTCAAGTGGCAGGACCTGACGGAAAAACCTCTCACGCTGTTCCTGAGTGCAGAAGCCAAAGACATTCTCGACGACACCTCGATTGTACCAGCTGCGATCAAAGAACACGATCTCTCCTGCGGCGGGCAGATGCGGGATGTAGCGTTGAAAATACCATTGGCTGCGTTCGGCGTCTGATGGTTTGGCCAGCGCAACGTTGCGTGCGCCGCGCGGGTTCAGGTTTTCGCGAAACCGTTTGATGGTGCCACCTTTGCCGGCGGCATCGCGGCCTTCGAAAATGATGGCAACCCGCTGGTCGGTTTCCTTGACCCAGGATTGCATTTTGACCAATTCGATCTGAAGCAGGTCCATCTGCTCTTCATAATCCTTGGTCTTCATTTTTTCGGAATACGGGTAGGTCGGGTTCAGAATATCGCCTTTTTTCGCGTTTTGAATCTCTTCCCGTACAGATCTGGGCGCGTCTTTCAGAAAATACTTTTCGATAGAGCCTTTTCCTGACCGGGCCATATGTCACCTCGCGATAAAATCCATATCTAACTATGGATTAGAGCGTGGGTTAACGCAAACCCGCGCGCTGCGCCGCGCGATCTATCGCGGCGGCCACCTCAGGCGCCGCGACCACCTGTGGCATATGGCCGACACCCGGTAGCTCGATCAACTCGGCGCCGGGGATCTGTTCGATCAGGCGTTCAGAATGCCATTCAAGACCAACGGTGTCGTCGGCCGTTCCGTGGATGATGTCCGTCGGAACGGAGATCTCGCCATATCTGGGTTGCAGACGGGTAATTTCGTCCAGCAGGTTGGCGCGTTGCTTGGCGTTTGCATGCATCGAGCCACGCCGGATCGTCAGCCCCGGCCCGAAATGTTCCGCATAACCTTCGGGCGCCGTTTGCGGTGCAAAAACTTTGTCCAACACCTGTGTGACGTACCACTCGGGTACGAAAGAGCTGATCAAGGGCAAGGCCAGCATATTGCCCGCCGTGGTTGACGCAAGCCGGTTGAACCCATCCAAAGGCGTTTCCCATGGGAGAGCGGCCGGGGCGATCAGAACCAGAGCCGAGATATTCTGGGGTCGGGTCACGGCCCAGGCCAGCGAGACCGATCCGCCATAGCTCTGCCCGGCCACGATGGGTTTTTCCGCACCAAGCTGAGCCGCCGCCCGTTGCAGGATATCCGCCTGTTCAATGATGGTTTCGCCATCCGGATTGAAGCTTTCGGAATAGCCCAGGCCCGGTCGGTCAAAAACGATCACGCGGTATGACCTGGCCAGAATGGGGGCCAGCGCAAAGGTCATGTCGCGCGTGTTCCCGCTGGAACCATGGATCAGAACGACATCAGGGCCGTCCCCCATGACCACGGCGTGCACGGCGATGCCGCCCACATCCAGAATCCGACCCTCGGGGGGGAAAGCCGCCTCGGCCAGCGCCTCGTTCCGGGCGCTGCGCCAGGTTGTCAGTATGACAAGGCCCAGAACGGCCAGGCCAAGGGATATCAGGACTTTAGTGGCCAATTTTTGTCATGTCGAAAGGCGTGGTCTGATAGATTTCGTTGATCCAATTGCCGTACAGCAGATGTGCGTGACTGCGCCACCGGTTCTGCGGCGTTTTGGATGGATCATCATCGGGGTAATAGTTTATCGGCACGTTGATAGGCGTGCCGTTGCTGACGTCCCGATCATATTCCTGTTTCAGCGTATCACTGTCGTATTCGAAGTGATTGAAGATATACAGCGCGCGATGGCCGGGATCTTCGACCAGACAGGGGCCGACATCGTCGCTGCCCAACAGGGTCCTCAGCCCGGGTGCGCGATCGATTTCATCCTGTTTCATTTCCGTCCATCGGCTGACCGGAATGACACAGTCATCTGAGAAACCGCGCAGGAACGGAGACGCCGGGTCCAGGTTGCGATGCCGGAAACACCCAAAGGCTTTTGCGTCCAGCATGTACTTTTTGACACCGTGAAAATGGTTGATCATCGCCATCCCGCCCCAGCACACACCAAAGGTGGAATGCACGTTGGTTTGGGTCCAGTCGAAGATCTCGCTGATTTCGTCCCAATAGGTGACATCATGAAATTCCAGATGTTCGATCGGGGCACCGGTGATGATCAGGCCGTCGAATTTCTGATCCTTGATCTCCTGAAACGGGCGATAGAATTCGGACATATGCTCGGCGGCGGTGTTCTTGGTCCGGTGTTCGGTCATGCGGATCAAAGACAGATCGATTTGCAACGGGGTTGCCCCGATCAGACGCGCGAACTGGTTTTCGGTCTGGATCTTCTTGGGCATCAGGTTCAGTAATCCGATGCGCAGCGGGCGGATGTCCTGACGCATTGCCTGATCTTCGTCCATGACCATGACGCCCTCTTTGGTCAGGACGTCAAAAGCAGGCAGTTCCGATGGGATTTTGATGGGCATATGTCAGGCTTCTAAGAGATCAGTGAAAACTGGTAGTTAGGCGTTATTGCGCGTGGTCTCAAGTGTGTGCTCGATCAACTCATCGAAATCAGCGGCATCGCGGATTTTTCCGATGTCGTTGGCGGCAATCGTCACGCCCCAGTTGTTCGCCATGGCTTCGTAACGCGGCTGGCGGTGCGCCAAGGCCTGTGCATAGGTCCAACGGACGAAATCATCGGGATCAACATCCGCTTCCGAACAGCCTTGCAGATCCAGATAATCTGTCCACGCCTTGGTCAGGAATTCGGCCTGATAGGACATCGGCTTTGGGGCTTTGTCAAAACGGCGTACAAGCTCTGCCGTGTGTTCCTCATCTCCCTTCAGCCAGATCATCAGGGTGTGTTGCGAAAGCTCGGACAGTACCCGATCGTTCGGATCTTCGGGGTCTACCCATTCGCAGATCGATCCACCGGTGTCGCAGATGAAATGGGGGTATTTGTACAATCGCTCGGCCCGGTCGATGAAATACTCGGTATCCAGCAGGGCGTGTATTTCGGCCAGCCGAAACTGTTCCTGCCTGCGGCGGTATTCCGGCATTTCCAATCCGCCAAGGGCAGGGTTGCCCGGTTTGCCCAGATAGGCTGCGACCGGAGTCAGGTTCGCGAACGAGATATTCGAGCCGATGTAAATGGAATCCGACAGGAGCAGGTCACGCAAGAACGGGACTTTCATCGCCTCGGCCTTCGCATTGTCGGTTATGTATTCGCCCATGTACCGGGTGCCGATGCGATAGTCGATCGAGTAGTGAAACCAGTTCCCTGAGTCCCGAAGAATGTTCGAGACATATGTCTTGCCCAGACCGGACATACCAAAGAACAGCACCTTCTTGCGGCTTGCCGTGCGCCAGTCTTCGGCTGAGTTGTAGATCATCTTGTGCTGTCCCTTTTTTGCCTTTGCTAAATCGGGCAGCGCACGGCGTCAATCACGGCGGCCAGCTCGGTTCAATACCAGAAGACCCATGGCAAGGACAACAAAGCCAAAATAGGCATTCGACGGCAGCGCTTCGTTTCGCAGAATTGCGCCAAGCACGATGGCGACAGGAGGGATTACAAGCGTCACCAGCATCAGGTTGCCGCTGCCCGCCATCGCCAGGACTCGATAGTACAAAAGATATGCCCCTGCTGTTGCCACAATGGCGTAATAGCCAATCGCAGCCCAAGTGATCGCGGGCAGCGCAAGCGTTGGCACCCCGTCCGTCATCAGCGCCAGGGGCAGGATCAGCAGGGTCGAGCCGGTTAACATGCCAGCGGCCGCGACGACGGGGTGAAGGTCAGACAGATGATACCGTGCCCAAGCCGCAGCAAAAGCATACGAGAGCGTTCCGGCCAACACGGCTAGCTGCGCTGTGTTTTGCAGGCTGAAAGACGTGAAGGTCTTTAGTCCGATGGTGATCGAGACACCGAGAAAGCCCAAGACGACACCGATCACGCGCGCTTGTGTCAAACGTTCATCCTTGAAAAACACAGCCGCAACCAGAACACCAAAAATGGCCGTGGTCGCGTTCAGAATGGCCGTAAGCCCAGAGTCGATGTAAAGCTGACCCCATGCCATCAAGCTGAACGGTATGACATTGTTCAGCAATCCCATGATCAGAAAAGCACCCCAGATGCGCAGAGAACGGGGCAGCGTAAACCCCTTGCCCCATGCCACCAGCCACAGCACCAGCATCGCCCAGAACGTGCGGTGCAAAACCGATGTCATAACGGGAATGGAATCCAGAGCGACCCGGATGGCCACAAAGGATGCGCCCCAAATGACGGCCAGAAGAATGAGCTCGGACCAGGCGCGCCGAGAAAGGTGTTTTTGGGTGTTCATGACCGCACAGTTTCATTCAATCGAAATATACGCGACCCGAAACCTGCGCATAAAAAAGGCCCCGCTGAAACAGCGGAGCCTTGAGGATGGTCATCCTTGGACTAGTTCAGAGCGTATGTAATCTGGAAGCCCACGCTCCAGGCGCTGTTGCCGGTGAATGTTCCGCGTGCATTCGGGCCAGCGCCGTTGGCTGTCGCGTCACCGATGTCGGTGTAACGAACACCGCCGGAAATCTTGGCCTTCTCCAGCGAGTACGTCCCGCCCAGACCAACACTCCAGAACCCGTCGGTCGGGCCGAGGTTTGATACCGGCGTGCCCTGGGACGTCTCGTAGCCCAACGTCACAGCGCCGCTGAACTCTTCCGAGAATTGATACCCCAAGCCCAATGAATAGGTGAAGGTCGCATCGGCGTAGTCAACAAGGTTGCTGGTCGGTGGGTAGTTTGGCGGGTTGTACACCAGCTGTGGCCAGTCGACCCAACGGATAGAACCAAACAACAGCGTTTTAGGCGCGACGCCTGTCTGGAAATCCAGGTTGATCGACTGGGGCGTCTCGATTTCGCTGTTTGTGTTGAAGGTGGCCACGGTTCCTGGTGGAATCGGCGGGATCGGTGGTGGGTTCAGAGATTCTGTTTGTGACAGATCGTGACTGATCTTGGAGTTGTAGGTCAGTGACACACGTGCCGCGATTTCCGGTTTCTCCCACGCGACACCGATTACGTAGCCGAATGCTGTGTCGGCATCGGAGTCAACCTGATATCCCGCAGCCAGGGGAACGGTGACCGAAGCCTTCACACGCTGCGCACGAATGCCGCCGATCGCGCTGAACCCGCCATCGAATTTGTAACGCAGCAATGCCGTGATGGCGTCCGTGTCCGCTGTGGCCCTCAGAGTGTCGGTGCGACCTCCCGGAATAGGGTTGATCGAAAGAGGGTAGGTGTTTGCGTATTCAATGTCTGCGCCAAAGGGCTGGTCATACATGATCGCGAAATCGAGCTTTTCGGTCAGTGACGTTTTGTAGCCCAGATGCGGTGTGAAAAAGTCGTTCGCAACCTCTCCGGAATCGACCGGTTGCCCGATGTTTGGTCCGGCCAAAGCAGGCATGGTGCCCGTTACGCTGGGATTGGTGTATCCCAACCGGAACTGAACAGCTGATCCTTCTTCGAAGATCAGGTTGATGCCCTGACCGCTTCGATCTAGGCCGCCTGCATATCCTGCCGTCGCTCCAACGCACAAAGCGCAGGTCGCGAGAAGTGTTTTTTTCATTCTGTCCTCCCTAACAATCCATGGCGGGCTTCACTGGCGTTTGGTTGAGTGTAATGAACGCCTGTCCCGTGTATGATGATGAGCGATACTCTCTTTTTGGTTACTTTAAGGTCAACTGGTGACGGTGCGTTACGTATTGCGACGAGTGTTTTCAACTGTTGCTAAACTGTTACGGCTTTCAGACCAAATATTCAGGAAAATACCGGAAAAGATGACCGCCGCCCCGATCAGGACCCAGTGGTCTATGGGTTCGTGGTACAGGATCATTCCGACCACTGCGATCGTGGGAAGCCTCGCAAAATCAAATGGGATCACAACTGTCGCCGGGGCAATGGCCAATGCGTTGGTTATGCAGAAATGGGCCAGCAGCCCCGCCAACCCGACCAGAACCACAAACGGAGCGGTTTGCGCCGTGGGCAAGGCAATCTGCCCATCAAAACCGGCTGCGATGGCCCCAAGCACCGCCTGCATGGAAGTAAGCCAGAAAACGATGCACCCGATGCTGGCAAAACGAGTGAGGTTTTTTGTTGTAATCGTTGTAAATGCGAAGAAAATCGCAGACGCGGCTGCGGTAGCAAGGCCAGGGCTTAAAGGCGCACTGCCTGGGCGCGTGACAATCAGAACACCAGCAAAACCGATAAGTGCTGCCGTTATTTTGAGGGGCGTCAGACGTTCGTTCAGCAGCAGCGGCGACAGCAGGATCACCCAAAGCGGCTGTGTGAATTCCAGCGCGAATACCTGCGCCAGAGGTGCAACAGCGACCGCATAGAACCAAAGATTCTGCCCTGTGAAATGCAGGGTGTTTCGCAGGGCGTGCAACCCCAGGCGTTGCGTGGAAACCTGAACCCAACCGCCTGTGGCCGTAAGTACGAGGGCGACAACAAGAAACCCCACTAGGCTTCGGTACATCATGATCTCGAACGTGTCGTGCACGAGGCTCAGTTCGCGACCGGCAACCGCCATCGAGGAGAAGGACGCGATGGCTCCGGTCATCCACAAGGCGGCTTTGAATGTGTTTTTTTGTGTCTGATTCACGTGCGCACCCCGATCTGGCCGCGCGGTCACGGCCCCGGTACCGGGGCTTTCGATACGCGATCAAAAAGATTGAATTCGTTGAATCATTGAAACGCTTATGAAGCGTCAGGTTCAAGGTCGTGCCCGACATTTTCAGGCACGGCTTGGCAAGATTTCCCGGGATCGGGTCGTTTTGGCGTCGAACGCCGTTGCGGTTTGCCGGATCATTCCCACTCGATGGTTCCGGGCGGTTTCGAGGTGATGTCATATGTGCATCGGTTGATGCCCTTGACCTCGTTGATGATCCGGGTTGCCGTTTCGCCAAGGAACTCATGGCTGAACGGGTAATAATCCGCGGTCATCCCATCGACCGAGGTGACGGCCCGCAGCGCACAGGCATAGTCATAGGTGCGCCCGTCGCCCATCACGCCGACGGTGCGGACGGGAAGGATGGCAACGAAAGCCTGCCAGATGTCATCATAAAGCCCGTGTTTGCGGATCTGATCGATGTAGATCGCGTCGGCCTCGCGCAGAATCTCCAGCTTTTCGCGGGTGATCTCGCCGGGGCAGCGAATGGCCAGACCCGGCCCGGGGAAGGGGTGACGCCCGATGAAGCTCTGCGGCAGACCAAGCTCGCGACCCAAGGCACGGACTTCGTCCTTGAACAATTCGCGCAGCGGTTCGACCAGTTTCAAGCCCATCTTTTCCGGCAGGCCACCCACGTTGTGGTGGGATTTGATCGTTACGGAAGGCCCGCCCGAGAACGACACCGATTCGATCACATCGGGATAGAGAGTGCCCTGCGCGAGGAATTCGGCGCCGTCGATGGTATCGGCGTGTTTCTGGAACACGTCGATGAACAGCTTTCCGATGATTTTGCGTTTGGTCTCGGGGTCGCTCTGACCTTCCAGTTCGCCAAGGAACAGCTCGGATTCATCGGCGTGGATCAACTGAATGTTGTAGTTGTCCCGGAACATGCCAACAACTTCCGCGGCCTCGTTCTTGCGCAGCAGCCCATGATCGACGAAGACGCAGGTCAGCTGATCCCCGATTGCTTCGTGAATAAGGATCGCGGCAACCGAGCTGTCAACGCCACCGGACAATCCGCAAATGACCTTTTTGTCTCCAACTTGTTCGCGGATCTTGCGGATCATCTCTTCGCGATAGGCACCCATGGTCCAGTCGCCCTTGAACCCGGCCAGCTTTACGAAGTTTTCATACAGTTTCGCGCCCTTTGGCGTATGGTGTACCTCGGGGTGAAACTGCACGGCATAGAAGTGCCGCGATGGATCGGCCGTGATCGCATAAGGTGCGTTGGGCGAGGTTCCGAATACCCCGAACCCAGGTGCGATTTCGCTGACATGGTCGCCATGGCTCATCCAGACTTGTTCAGCGCCGTCCGCGAACCAGCCATTCAGGATATCCAGTTTGCTTTTCGGTGTAACAAATGCCCGACCAAACTCGGCTGTGCCATGGCCGCTTTCGACCTTGCCGCCAAGCTGATGCATCATCACCTGCTGGCCATAGCAGATGCCCAGAATCGGAACGCCATAATCAAAAATCTCTTGCGGGGCGCGGGGCGAGCCCTCGCGCGTCACGCTGTCCGGACCGCCCGAGAAAATCACGGCGCGCGGCGCCATTTCCCGCACGAAATCCATCGTGACATTCTGGTAAGGGTGAATTTCACAATAGACATTCAGCTCGCGCAGGCGGCGGGCGATAAGCTGCGTAACCTGGCTGCCGAAGTCGATGATCAGAAGGCGGTCGTGGGATGTCTGGGTCATAACCGGCTCATAAGTTGCAAGCCTTGCATGTGCAAGCGGTATGGCGTCATTTGATACAAAAGCTGAGTCAAACCGGCGGAAAGATCAGGTGCCATGTCGAAGATAGAGTTCAGAACGGCTGCTGTGGTGGATGCGGATAAGGTAACGCGGTGTCTGGAAAATGCTTATGAAGATGCAATAAGCCGGATCGAGGATCTGCCTGACGTTACTGCCGGAATCGCGGATGACATCAAGACCCATCGCGTCTTGCTTGCGGTATCTGGCGGTATAGTTGGGGTCATCGTTTTTGACCAAGTTGACGACGCAATCATGGTGTTCAACCTAGCGGTTGCGCCCGAAGCCCAAGGGCAGGGGGTTGCGCGGCAATTGATGCAGTTTGCCGAAGAAGAAGCACAGGCGCGGAATCTATCCAAGTTGAAGTTGCGAACTCATAAAATGATGAAAGACACGATTGCGATGTACCGGCACATGGGCTGGAAAGTGACGGATCAGGTGGGTAGCGGCCTTACCATGGAGAAAGCGTTGGCGGCCGATCCTGACTGACCGCCTGCTTCGCGGTGGGGCGGCAATGTCGCTTTTCCCCCCAGAGCGCCGCAATCCCTATGCTTGAGTTCTGGCAAACCTGTATCAAAACGCTCAATCTAACCAACCAGACGGGATTTTCTCATGGCAGAGGCAAACACCCGGCGCAGGGCGAGAGGTGGCGGTGGCGCCGCCCGCCGTGCCGAGCGTACCGCAGTTCGTATCGAGACTGCGAAATACATCGAACGCAACATTCCGAATTTCGAGATCCTCAACGAAGAGGCGCTTGAGATTATCGAAAACAACGCTGAAACCGTGTTGGAAGAAATCGGCGTCAACTTTGTCGACAATCCAGCAGCTTTGGAACGGTGGCGTGACGCGGGCGCAGATATCGACGGTGAGCGTGTGCGCATTCCGCGTGGCCTGGCGCGTGAGCTGATCAAGACAGCCCCCAGCCAGTTTACCCAGCACGCCCGCAACCCCGAAAAATCGGTTGTAATCGGTGGCCGCAACATGGTTCTGGCCCCGGTATACGGTCCTCCGTTCGTGCGTGATGCACAGGGTGGGCGCCGCTATGCAACCATGGACGATTTCAACAAGTTCGTGAAACTTGCCTACATGTCCAAGTGGTTGCACCACTCGGGCGGTACGGTGTGCGAGCCGACCGACATTCCGGTGAACAAGCGCCATCTGGATATGCTGAAGGCGCATATGACCCTGTCGGACAAGCCTTTCATGGGCTCGGTAACCGATCCCAGCCGGGCACAGGATTCGGTTGAAATGTGCGAAATCCTGTTCGGCAAAGAGTTCGTGCAGGAAAACACCGTGATGACCTCGCTGACCAATATCAACTCGCCGATGACATTCGACGATGTGATGATGGGCTCGTTGGAGGTTTATGCGCGCAACAATCAAGCCTGCATCATTTCGCCCTTCATCGTGGGTGGAGCGATGGCGCCGGTCTCGGTGGCTGGTACTTTGACACAGGTTCTGGCCGAGGTGATGGCCGGCGTTGCCTACAGCCAGATCATCCGTCCGGGTGCCCCCGCGATTTTCGGCGCGTTCGTGACGTCGATCGATATGAACTCGGGCGCACCCACCTTCGGCACACCAGAAGCCGCGCATATCACATATGGTGCAGGCCAGCTGGCGCGTCGTCTGAACCTGCCATACCGCTCGGCCGGGTCGTTCTGTGGCTCGAAACTGCCGGATGCGCAGGCGGCCTACGAAACAGCGAATTCGCTGAACATGGGGCTGCTTTCGGGCGTGAACTTTATGCTGCATTCCTGCGGCTGGCTGGAAGGCGGTCTGGTCGCCGATTTCGAAAAGTTCGTCATGGATGCGGATCAGTTGGGAGTGCTGCATTCACTGGCCAAGGGCGTTGCTTATGACGAAAACGCGCAGGCCATGGACGCAATCCGCGAAGTAGGGCCGGGTGGTCACTATCTCGGCTGTGCCCACACGCAGGCCAACTTCAAGGAATCCTTCTGGAAATCCGAAGTGCTGGACTACAAACCATATGAAACCTGGCAGGAAGAGGGCGCGCGTGACACGCGAGCTCTGGCCACGGCGCGGGTTGAACATTTGCTGGCCAATTATCAGCAACCGCAGATGGACCCGGATACCGCGGCGGCGCTGGAAGCCTATATCGCCGAGAAAAAGGCCTCCATGCCGGACGCATTCTCCTGATTATTGAAGAACCGAGACGCGGCTGGCCTGATACAGCTGCGCCTCACCCAGCAGCGCTATAAGCAGATCCAGATGCCGCACCAATGAGTAGGCGGCATCATCTTCTTTTCGCTGTTCATTTACCTCTTTCTCCATCTCGAGCAAACGCAGCAGCGCCTGACCTGAACCGGGCAGCGACCCGTATCCCAGAATGCGTTGCAGATGCCTGTCCCGATTGTAATCCCGCGCCCCGAATCTTGCAGCACGCGCCAACATGCGTGGGCGGCGGAGGGTTGCGATCATTGTCATCAGGTCCTGCATGTTATGTGTCCCTTTTTTGGAAATTGATGGATCCTGTTTTGCACAACCTAAGCGGGTGTTGCCTTAGTCAGAGTCCTCCCGAACGATGGTTTCACGACTGTTTATCTTTTTGAATCAAATCTGGTTCTTGCCTTGTGTGGTTAACGAACGAGTAACGAATGGACCTCTAGTTAGATTTGGTTAACCCACATTCCGAGGGCGAAAAGTGGCAGTTTGTTTTGTCGACGAGGGCAAATAATTATGGAAAACAACATGGCTTTCACCATTCCGGCATGGGTTCCAGAAGGGGCGCAAAGATACCTTGCTCATACCGAGACCGGTCGCTCGATCCGCGATATCGCGCGATCAGCCGGGTGCCATGCGTCAACTATCCTCAGACAAATTCGACGCATCGAAATGCGCCGCGACGATCCATTGGTGGATGCGGCCTTGCAATCGCTTGCAGAGACACATTTTTCAGTTTCGGAGTGCGCCGACGGCCCGACAAGCGGGTCAGAAAACGCGGCTGAAGAAGAATTTGAAAATGAGGCACTGCGTGTGTTGCGCCGCCTGAGCGAGACGGGTTCGGTCCTTGCCGTGGCCGAGGAAATGGACAAGGCGGTCGTCGTACGCGACACCGGCAATGCCGGGGCTACAAGAACCGCAGTCGTAGAATGCAGGATCGCGCAGGCCCTGGCTTTGAAAGACTGGATCACCTGCGACAATCCCGGACGCATTTCGCGATATCGGATTTCCGCAGCGGGACGAACGGCGCTAAGCCATTTGATCGCCAAGGCAGAAAACAAGGCGCGTGCCGGGACTGACTTTGGTTTTGCCGAAGCTCAGAGTAGCTTTCAGGGCAAGCCTTCGGGTGGGTCCGCCGAGCGGGTCAAACGCATTCGGTACAGTGCTGCGGAAAGCCCGCTGATTGCATTGGCGCGCAGACGGGATCGTGACGGAAAACCGTTTCTGGATGACTCCCTCGTCAGCGCCGGCGAGCGCTTGCGCGAAGATTTTGAGCTGGCACAGATCGGCCCTCAGGTTTCGCAGAACTGGGATCGTTTTCTGACGACAGGTGGTCGAAGCAGTTTTGCCAGTGAAAGCCATGGTGGAAAGGGGGCTTCCGATGCGAAGGACCGCGTTGCACGTGCCTTATCCGACTTGGGGCCGGGTCTGAGTGATGTTGCGTTGCGATGCTGCTGCTATCTGGAAGGGTTGGAGCTGGCGGAAAAGCGAATGGGTTGGTCTGCGCGGTCCGGCAAGATTGTCCTGCGGATCGCCCTGCAACGGCTGAAACGGCATTATCAGGAGCAGGCGGAACGAGATCGGATGATCGGCTGAACAGAAAAAAGGCCCGGTGTATACGGGCCTTTTCTTTGGATTTGAGGCTTAGGCCATTTCAGGTTCTGCTGACGCCTTCAGGTGTTTCATCAGGTTTTCCGGCGAGGACACGCCATAGGGGTCCTCCGGGCAATTATCCATCAGGCCGGGCTCTTCGAACCACGCCTCGACAACGCCATCATTGACGATGGCCGCATAGCGCCACGAGCGCATTCCGAAACCCAGATTGTCCTTGTCGACCAACATGCCCATTTTCCGGGTGAACTCCCCCGATCCGTCGGGGATGACTTTCACGTTCTTCAGGTCCTGATCCTGGGCCCATTTGTTCATCACGAAACTGTCGTTGACGGACATGCAGTAAATTTCGTCGATCCCCATGGCCTTGAAATCGGCATAGCCGTTCTCAAACCCAGGCAGCTGATAAGTCGAACAGGTTGGGGTGAACGCACCCGGCAATGAGAACAGGATTACGCGCTTTCCGGCGAAATAGTCAGCTGTCGTCTTGTCTTCCCAACGGAACGGGTTTGGTCCTTCGATGGAATCGTCACGGACACGGGTGTGAAAGGTCACGTTGGGCAGTTTTGCGCCGGTTTTCATAGTCAAACTCCTGTGATTCACATATGATTTTGGTGTGAATTAAAACAGTTCTAAACCGCATTCAATCGCGTAAACGCTGCGATTGCGAATAAGGCCAACGTCTTGCTAGATATTGAAATTAAATCGCAAATACGAATACGCGCATGATACCTTTCTGCGCTTGCGAGGGTACAACGCATAGCGGCTATGCGCCGCTGGTCTAACACCGCGCTTCTGTCTATGTTATGAGTAACAAGAGTTGACCCAAAGTCAGGAAAACGACCGTGCGAGATCTGAAGATCCCCGAAGAGCGCCATCCGGAAAAAGCCCATCGTCCGGACAATGCACAGCCCAAAAAGCCAAATTGGATCAGGGTCAAGGCACCCGGTGGCAAGGGCTATGCGGATACACGGCGGATCATGCGCGACAACAATCTGGTGACGGTCTGCGAAGAAGCAGGGTGCCCCAACGTAGGAGAATGCTGGAGCCAGGGTCATGCCACCATGATGATCATGGGCGAGATTTGTACGCGCGGCTGCACCTTCTGCAACATTGCAACCGGTCGCCCCGACGATCTTGACGCATTTGAACCCGGTCGCGTGGCCCATGCGGTCGAAAAACTTGGCCTGAACCACGTGGTTATCACCTCGGTGGACCGTGACGATTTGCAAGACGGCGGGGCCGAGCACTTTGCGCAGACAATCCGCGCGGTACGTCATCGTTCTCCGAAAACCACGATCGAGATCCTGACACCGGATTTCCTGAAATGCGACAACACTGTCCTTGAGACCGTGGTCGAAGCGAAACCGGATGTATTCAACCACAATCTGGAAACGGTGCCGGGTCTCTACCCCGAAGTGCGCCCGGGGGCGCGGTACTTTCATTCCCTGCGCCTGCTACAGCGCGTGAAAGAACTTGATCCGTCGATCTTCACCAAATCAGGCATCATGGTCGGGTTGGGCGAAAACGAACAGCAAGTGCGCCAGGTCATGGACGACATGCGCGCGGCGGATATCGATTTCCTGACCATCGGCCAGTACCTGCAACCGACTCCGAAACATCACGGAGTAGATCGGTTCGTAACCCCGGAAGAGTTCGCATCTTACGAAAAGGCGGCCTATGGCAAGGGGTTCCTGATGGTATCCGCGACACCTCTGACCCGGTCTTCGTACCACGCGGGCGACGATTTCGCCCGGCTTCGCGCGGCCCGGCAAGCAAAGCTACAGCAAGCGTGACACCCGAGCGGATCGCGCAGCTTATCCGCCTGCGCCACGAGTTTCACCAACAGCCAGAGCTTTCGGGGCAAGAGGAGCATACCGCGGCGCGGGTTGCGGATCTTTTGCGCCAAGCGGGTGCGGACAGAGTTCTGTGCGGCATAGGCGGGCACGGTGTCGCGGCCCTTTACGAAAGCGGTACTGCCGGACCCACGGTTGGAATTCGATGCGAACTGGATGGGCTGCCAATTCAGGAACGCTCGGATCTGGAATACGCGTCTCAGATTGCAGGCAAAGGGCATCTGTGCGGCCATGATGGCCACATGGTGATGGTCCTTGGGGTGGCGGAGGCGTTGAAAGAACAGCGCCCGAAATCTGGCCGCGTGGTTCTGATTTTCCAACCCGCCGAGGAAACCGGACATGGCGCTATTGCTTATCGGGCCGATCCTCAGTTCGCTGAGGTTTCCCCTGACATCGTGCTGTCTCTGCATACTTTGCCGGGGCTGGAGCTGGGCGCGGTGGAACTGTGTGAAGGTCCCGCGAACTGTGCCTCGCGCGGGATGCAAATCGTTCTGACAGGCAAAACCTCACACGCAGCGGCCCCTCAGGACGGCGTGTCACCGGCAGGTGCTTTGTCGACGTTGATGCCGGCATTGGCCAGATTGGGGGCGGGTGGCGACTTGGATGACACCTACGCTTTGACCACGGTTACCCATGCCACTCTGGGCGAGCGCACAGTTGGTGTCGCACCGGGCTGGGCCGAATTGTGGGTAACCCTACGCACGGTTTCGGACGCGCGTATGGCAAGCCTGATGACCGAGGCGGAAACTCTGGTAAAAAACACGGCGAAGGCCGAGGGGCTGGCGTTCGAAATCAGCTATGACGAGGTATTCGAAGCCTGCGTCAATGACCGTGAAGCCGTTTCGGTTTTGGCCAAAGCCTGTGCCGATCGGGGCGTCGCGTGCCGGCTGGTCGATCGGCCACAGCGTTTTTCCGAAGACTTTGGCCAATTTGGCAAAGGCGCGCAGGCGGCCATGTTCTGGTTGGGGGCGGGGCAGGACCATCCACAACTGCACAACCCGGATTACGATTTCCCGGATGCGCTTATTCCGATTGGAACCGGGATTTTCCTGAGCGCGATTGATGTCGTGCTTGGCAAAACCTGCTAGTCACGATCCACTTATTTGACCAGATCGCCAACGATTCCAACGGCTTCTATAACTGTCTTCGTATCATCAGATATCGAAAGTATTTCATCATCCACCCGGATATAGCGCTGGCCGGGCCCCAAAGGCTTGAGCTTCCATTTGTCGAGATCGTCGATATAGTCAAAACTCAGATCACCCGGCAGCTTCTGCCCTCGCGTGTATCTTTTGATTTGACCGGGCGGTACGGCTTTGCCGTTTGACTTGATGGATTTCTCTACCTTGCTTTTATTGGCACCTTGCCCTTTGCCCTTGTTGTCTTTTGCAGCACCCGAACTTGCAAGTGCCACGATCGCCATAACGACAGCAGCTGTCGCAACTACACGCTTCATACATAATCCTCCCGTGCTGATAGGAAGAGTAAGGGCGCGCAAATAAGTTTGTCTACTATTATTCGGGTTTTTGAATTTGGGGCGCTGGGTAGCCACTCAAATTGCCTGGGTAAAGTGCAGCTAGTCCTTGGTGAACCGGACTTTGCCGATAAACGGCAGGTTGCGGTTGCGCTGAGCGTAATCGATCCCGTAACCCACGACGAATTCATCCGGAATTTCAAAGCCTATCCAGTCTGACCGGAATTCAACTTCGCGACGGCTGGGTTTGTCGAGCAGGGCAATCGACTTGAGCCGTTTCGGCTTGCGGCTGCGCAGCAGGTTGGTGACGTGGTTCAGCGTGTGCCCGGTGTCGACGATATCTTCGACCACCAGCACGTCGCGGCCTTCGATCGCGCCGCGCAAGTCTTTGAGAATGCGCACTTCCCGGCTGCTCTCCATCGAATCGCCATACGAGGACGCCTCAAGGAAATCCACTTCGATCGGCAGGTCCAGTTCCCGTACCAGATCGGCGATGAAGACGAAACTGCCGCGCAGCAATCCCACGACGACAAGCTTGTCGGTATCGCCGAACTCATCCGTGATTTCGCGGCATAACTCCTCGATCCGCGCCGCGATGGCCTTGGCCGAGATCATCTCATCTATCACATATGCGCGGTTAGTCATCGCAGCCCCCTTGATCTTTGGCGCGCAACATACGACATGACGCGCCATTGTCACCTGCAAATACCGGACATCATGCCAATCCATTCGGAAACCCGCCACCTGCCATACACAGCCCAGCAGATGTATGATCTTGTTGCGGATGTGGGCAACTACCCAAAGTTTCTGCCCTGGTGCGCCGCGTCCCGGATCCGCAAGACCTATGCGGTTGGTGAGGCCGAGGTGATGGAGGCCGATCTGGTCATCTCGTTCAAGGTATTCCGCGAACGGTTCGGCAGCCGGGTGACCCTGTTTGCAGATCAGAAGAAGATCGATACCGAGTATCTGGACGGGCCTTTCAAATACATGAAATCCGACTGGCAGTTCGAGGACGCGCCCGATGGGGGCTGCAACATCTCGTTCCATGTGGATTTCGAATTCAAGAACGCCATCCTTCAGGGGATCATCGGCGTTGTGTTCAACGAAGCCATGCAGCGGATCGTCCGCGCCTTCGAGGCGCGTGCGAAAGAACTCTACGGCTAGGCCTTTACGCGGCAAGGGCGCACGCTAGACTGCGCTCATGACGGATTTCACAGCAGCATTGGCCACCTTCGCGGCGGGCCAGGTTTCAACGACGGCTCAGGCACGGATTGTCACGTCGCTATCCGTTCTGGATTGGATGGCAGTTGGTCGTGCAGGGGCGTCCGAGCCGGTGTCCTGCATAGTTCGCGATATGGTTCTGGCCGAGGGCGGGAACGCTCAGGCCCATCTGTTCGGAGGGGGCGCGGCCCCATTGCGCGGCGCAGCTTTGGTGAATGGAACCATATCCCACGCGCTGGATTACGATGACACGCATTTCGCGCATATCGGGCATCCGTCAGTCGCCATCCTGCCTGCGGCCCTTGCCGTGGCCGAGTGGGATGACCGCATTCTGGTCGATCTGCTCGAAGCCGCGCTGGTCGGTATGGAAACGTCAATCCGTGTCGGCCTGTGGCTGGGCAGGGGGCATTATCAGGCCGGGTTTCACCAGACAGCGACATCCGGTGCATTCGGGGCCGCTGTCGCCGTGGGGCGGTTGCTTGGATTCGACAAGGTTCAGATGCGATCCGTATTGGGTTTGACAGCAACGTGCGCGGCCGGGCTGAAGGCCCAGTTCGGAACAATGGGCAAGCCTTACAATGCCGGGCTTGCCGCTTCGGCAGGGGTCGAGGCGGCTAAGCTTGTTCAGCGTGGATTTCAACCCAACGCCGACGCGCTGGAAGGCACGTATGGATTTGGCGCGACCCATCAGGGTGCAGCGGATCAAAGCGCGCTGGATGGTTTGGGCGATGAATGGTTGTTCGAAACGGTAAGCCACAAGTTCCACGCCTGTTGTCACGGCCTGCACGCGGCGTTGGAAGCGGCGCGCGCGCTGGACATCGCGGAACCCGAAGTGGCCGAGATTAAAATCAAAACCCATCCCCGTTGGATGAGTGTGTGCAATCAGCTTTCGCCCACAACCGGGCTGGGGGCCAAGTTCTCTTACCGGACGGTCATTGCGATGCAGGCGCTGGGGTATGATACGGCTTTGCCGGGCAGCTACACCGACAAGATCTGCGCGGACCCGCGCATTACGTCTCTGCAAGATCGCATCACGGTCGAAGCGGATGAAAACCTGTCGGAAACGCAGGCGCATCTGGCCTTGTTGCGTCGCGACGGTGTCCGCCGCGAGGCGACGCATGACCTGATGACCCCAATGTCGCTGTCTGACCGCGAGGATCGCGTGCGCGCCAAAGCGTCGAAGCTGATCGGATCGGATGAGGCGGACGCGATCTGGTCGATGCTGCGCACCGGTGGTCGCGCCCGTGATCTGGCCGAACGTATGGCGGGTTAAGCCACGCTCCAGTGCAGCGGAAAACCGGCGTCGAACACCGTGACAGGCCCTTCGCCGGTGTCGATCTTTGACGGGTATGCAACCGGCTCGCCTTTGGTCAGGGTAATCGTCTCTTCGTTCACAGGCAGGCGGTAAAAGCCCGGCCCGTTGAGCGAGACGAACGCCTCGAGCTTGTCCAGCGCACCTTTGCGGTCGAACATCTCAGCCACCAGAGACATGGTATTCGTCGCGGTGAAACACCCCGCGCAGCCGCAGGCCATTTCCTTGTTTGCATCCGTGTGCGGAGCGCTGTCTGTGCCCAGGAAGAATCTCGTGTCGCCCGAGGTGGCGGCAGCCAGCAGGGCCAGGCGATGTTCCTCGCGCTTGGCGACCGGAAGGCAATAGTAATGCGGTTTGATCCCGCCCACCAGAATATGGTTGCGGTTGATGATCAGGTGGTGCGCGGTGATCGTCGCGCCCAGATCCGTTTCGTTGGCTTTGACATAGTCCACGCCATTGGACGTGGTGATATGTTCCATCACCACGCGCAGACCCGGCGTCGATTTTCGGATCGGGTCCAGAACGCGGTCGATGAACACGGCCTCGCGGTCAAAGATGTCGATCTCGGGGTCGGTCACTTCGCCATGGACACACATGGGCAGGCCGATCTCGGCCATTTTTTCCAGAACCGGGCGCACTTTGTCAAAGTCACGCACGCCCGAGGCCGAATTGGTCGTGGCCCCTGCCGGGTACAGCTTGACCGCTTTTATCAGCCCGCTGGCATGGGCGGCGGCGACGTCCTGCGCATCTGTATCCTCGGTCAGGTACAGGGTCATCAGTGGTTCGAACACCATGCCGTCGGGCAGGGCGGCCAGGATTCTGTCGCGGTAAGCGGCGGCCTGATCCCCGCGCACGACCGGCGGCACGAGGTTCGGCATTATGATTGCACGGGCGAAATGACGTGCAGTTTCGGGCAGAACGGCCTGCAACATGGCGCCATCGCGCAGATGCAGATGCCAATCGTCGGGGCGGCGGATCGTGAGGGTATCAGTCATGGCCTTCCGCTAGCATAGCTGCCCCGAAAGACCAACCAGCCCGGAACGAGTTGCCGAAAAAACTTGTCAACCAACCGGAACGTCGTAGCTCTGACAGGGGCTAGGGCCTTGACGCAATGGCGCTTGCGTGACCTGTTTGTCCGCGAAGTAGAGAGGAATTCCATGACGCAGCCAAATTCCATCGATACCGTGCAGCAGATGCTGGGACGTCAGGGCTATGTCTGCGGACGGGCCCTTGCCACGGTTGTGTTCCTGTCGCTGAAGCTTGGACGCCCGTTGTTTCTGGAAGGCGAGGCCGGAGTTGGCAAAACGGAAATCGCCAAGGCGCTGGCATCCGGTCTGAACCGCCGTTTGATCCGGTTGCAGTGCTACGAAGGTCTGGACGCATCCTCGGCCGTTTACGAATGGAACTTTCCGGCACAGATGGTTGCGATCCGAACGGCCGAGGCTTCGGGCGGGGCCGACCGGGGCGCGTTGCAGGCGGAACTGTTTTCGGATGAATACCTGATCGAACGCCCCTTGCTGCAAGCAATGCGCCCGGACGAAAACGGAGCACCGGTTCTTCTGATCGACGAACTGGACCGGACCGATGAACCGTTCGAAGCCTTTCTGCTGGAAGCTCTGAGTGATTTTCAGGTCACGATCCCTGAACTGGGCACCGTTGCAGCACCCCAACCACCCATTGTGATTGTCACGTCGAACCGGACTCGCGAAGTGCACGATGCCCTCAAGCGTCGCTGCCTGTATCACTGGGTCGATTATCCCGATTTTGAACGCGAGATCGAAATTCTGCACGCGCGCGCGCCCGAGGCCGCCGATGCGCTCAGCCGCGAAGTCGTGGCTTTCGTTCAGCGTCTGCGCACCGAGGATCTGTTCAAGAAACCCGGCGTGGCCGAAACCATTGACTGGGCCAAATGTCTGCTGGCGCTGGACGTGATGAACCTTAGCCCCGAGGTGATCGGTGACACGCTGGGGGCGATCCTGAAATATCAGGACGACATCCAGAAGCTGCAAGGGTCCGAGGCCAAGCGCATTCTGGATGAGGCCAAAGCGACCCTTGAGCCGGCCTGACGCGCTATGGCCGAGCAGATCCCGCTGGAGATTCCCGACAACCCGAAGCTGGCGCAGAACATCACCCATTTTGCCCGCGCATTGCGGAAGGCGGGGCTGCCGATTGGTCCGGGGCGGGTGATCGATGCAATTCGCGCGGTACAAGCCGCGGGTTTCACTCAGAAACGGGATTTCTACTGGACGCTGCACGCCTGTTTCGTGAACCGCCCCGAACATCGCACGGTGTTTGCGCAGGTCTTCCGAATGTACTGGCGCGACCCGCGATACATGGAACACATGATGGCCATGATGCTTCCTGCCATTCGGGGCGTGCAAGAGGAACGCAAGGCGGATGCCGGTGAAAAGCGTGCAGCCGAGGCCCTGCTGGAGGGTGTCGAACGTGACGCGCCCCAGCAGGCTGCGCAAGACGAGGGCGAAACCGAAATCGAGGTTGACGCCACGCAAACGGCATCGTCAGAAGAGCGTCTTCGCAATCTGGACTTCGAACAGATGAGCACCGCTGAAATCGCGCAAGCCAAACGCGTATTGGCGCGGATGACCCTGCCGGTCAAACCCATTGAGTCGCGCCGCGGACAGGCCAGTCATCTGGGGCACCGTATCGACCGTGCCCGCACCTTGCGCGCAGCCATGCGGCAAGGGGGCGAATTGCGTGATATCGCCCGGCTGCAACCCAAACCGCGATGGCCAAATCTTGTTGCGCTTTGCGATATCTCGGGTTCGATGAGCCAATACAGCCGAGTCATTCTGCATTTCCTGCACACGGTCTCGAACGCCAAGGGGGCAGGTTGGGCCAAGGTTCATGCCTTTACGTTCGGCACGCGCCTGACCAACATAACCCGCCACTTGCATCATCGGGATGTTGACGCAGCGCTCGCCGCTGCCGGGGCCGAGGCGCAGGACTGGGAAGGGGGCACACGCATCGGCGACTGTCTGCATCAGTTCAACAGAGACTGGTCAAGACGTGTCATGGGGCAAGGTGCGGTTGTTCTTTTGATCACCGACGGTTTGGAACGGGGTGACCCGGAGAGCCTCGAGAAAGAGATCGAGCGGCTGCACCTGTCCTCCAAACGCCTGATCTGGCTGAACCCTCTGCTGCGCTGGGACGGGTTTGCCCCCAAGGCACAGGGTGTGGCGGCCATGCTGCCCCATGTCGACAGTTTCAGGGCAGGGCACTCGATTGCCTCGCTCGAGGACCTGGCCGCCGTGATTTCACAACCCGACGACCAGGGGCAGAAAGCACGGCTGATGGCCGCTCTTTCCGATTAGACCGTTACGACAACTGTTCTTCGTTGCACTTCCGGGCCATTTCCATGGCCTTGTAGGTGCCGGTCAGATCGACGGTAAATGCATAGGATGTCTCGGGGAACACGATCATGACCTTCTTCTTGGCCAGATCATCCGCGAATTGCGGGTTGTCAGACAGAATGTAACCACCGGAATAACCCTTGGTGATGTTGCCTTTCATACCTGTGGCTTCACCCAGATAGATGTTGTCCCCAATCAGGATAGCCACTTCTTGGGTTTCGCCACGTTTGATGTCGGTATCGGCTTTGGTGAATACCCCCACATACCCCACGCCGCGATCTTCGGTCAGGCCCATCTGAACGACGTTTTCCGCATCGTCCACGGCCTCGATCAGGCAGGATTTCTTTTCGTTGTCGATGAAGACTTTCCAGCCCTCGACCTCTCCATAACGTTCGAATGTGTCAGCCCACGCTGCGGTCGAAGCCAAAAGGCCAACCACTGCGCCCAGTGCAAGATAATGTTTCAACTGCTTGTCTCCGAAAAAATGTGTTTGGTATGCAGCTTGGGCAACTGGCCCGCTGCCCGCACAAGCTAAAACCCGGGCCCATAACAATCAATACTATGATTTATTGAATATTGTTCAGGCTTTAGCATCGGCTTGCAGGGCTCAACATAGACGTTTTGACAGGGGCGTTGCGCTTTTCATCCCGCCAATCCTGCCTATGTTGGAGACAGACGACGTCTGGAGGTCCTGATGGAACGATTCGACAACAGCCCGGAAACGGCATTGAAGTGGCACCGCAATGGCAGCGGCGCCGCGCTTGCCACGGTTGTCGAAACCTGGGGCAGCGCGCCACGCCGGGTGGGTTCCCAGCTGGTGATCGGCGGCGATGGCCGGATCGAGGGTTCTGTGTCGGGCGGCTGTGTCGAAGGCGCGGTGATCGTCGAGGCGCTTGAGGCCATTGACGAAGGCGAAGCCCGCTTGCTGGAATTCGGAGTGAGCGACGAAGATGCCTTTGCGGTCGGGCTGGCCTGTGGCGGGACCATTCGCGTTCTTGTCGAACCCGTTGGAAAGGTTCTGCCCGAACCGATGCTTGCGGAACTGGTTGCAGCCCGCGCAGCGCGTGAACCCATCGCTTACGAAGTCAATATCGATACCGGGCACAGAGCCTTGCGTCGTAACGCCTATGCGGAACGGCTGCGCATGGATCGGTCTGGTTTTGAAGAAGATGGTCAGACCTTTGTGGCCGTTCACAACCCGCCGCTGCGATTGATCGTTGTTGGTGCGGTGCATATCGCGCAGGCACTGGTGCCGATGGCGCGAATTGCCGGGTATGATCCGGCCATAATAGACCCGCGCGACGCGTTTGCATCCAGCGCCCGTTTTCCGGGCGAAACGATCCTTACGGATTGGCCGGATGAGGCCGTTGCAATACTCGGGTTGGATGCGCGCACCGCAATTGTCCTGCTGACGCATGATCCAAAGCTGGATGATCCGGCATTGCAAGCTGCACTGGATGCGGGCGTGTTTTACATTGGTGCCTTGGGATCGACACGTACCCACGCCAAACGCGTCGAGCGTATGAAAGCGGCCGGTTTCAGTGATGAGCAAATCTCGAGGATTCATGGGCCAATCGGGTTGGATATCGGGGCTGCCGGCCCATCCGAGATTGCCATTGCAATTCTGGCGCAGATGACGGCCGTTCTGCGAGGCAAGGCATGAGGTTTGGTCCGGTACCCGTCTCTGAAGCAAAAGGCGCCATTCTGGCCCATTCGGTGACGGCTGACGGTCAAAAGCTGCGCAAGGGGCTGTCACTGCGCGCAGAGCATGTGGCGCAGTTGACGCAGGCGGACATCCGCGAAGTGATCGTTGCGCGCCTCGAACCCGGCGATTGTCACGAAGACGAGGCCGCACGTCGTTTGGCCGCAGCTCTTGCGCCAGATGCGGCGTCGGCCAATCTGCGCGTGACAGACGCGTTCACCGGCCGGGTCAACCTGTTGGCGGACGGGCCGGGCGTGGCGGTTCTGGATGTGGATGCGCTGGAAATGTTCAATCAGGTCAACCCAATGATCACGGTTGCGACGGTTCCGCAATGCCAGCAGATGGGCCCGAAGAGCATGGTCGCCACCATCAAGGTCATCTCATATGCCGTGCCAGAGGCTGATGTTCTGCGGGCTGCCAATTTGGCGCAAGGGGCCGTGCGTCTGGCAAGACCCGTTCACAAGACGGCAGGTTTGATCGTCACGGATATCCCCGGCGGCCCGCCCAACGACAAGGGGATCGCCGCCATTCGCGGACGGACCGAAGCCCTGGGTCTGGATTTGTGTGATGTTCAGATCGTGCCGCATCGCGTGGATGCGCTGGCCAAGGCGGTTTCCAGAACGACCGGTGATCTGCTCTTGATCCTGACCGGATCCGCGACTTCGGATCCGGACGATGTTGCCCCGTCTGCTGTTCGGCTTGCCGGCGGGCGGGTGGATCGGTTCGGAATGCCGGTTGATCCGGGAAACCTGCTGTTTCTGGGTGCGATGCAGGATCGACCGGTGATCGGGTTGCCCGGATGTGCACGATCTCCAGCGTTGAACGGGGCGGATTGGGTTCTGTCACGGGTTGCCTGCGGGATCGAAACGACCGGATCGGATATTGCCGGAATGGGTGTCGGAGGTTTGCTGAAGGAAATCCCGACCAGACCGCAGCCGCGCGCCAAACGAAAAGAATGATCCGCCACTGATCCTGAGCGGGGCTGAATTCTGAGGTTGACCCCAGAGGCTTTGACCGAACCGGCTTATGGTTTTCTGAGCTTTGGCAATACGCCGGGTCGCCAATACGCACCGGTATCTTCCCGCGCTTTCTGATAGGCATCCACTCTTTCTCTGGCGGTCTCTCCGCCGGCGGCAAACAAATGGCCCAGCAGGCATTCAAGTACAGCCATTGCCCCCGAAAAACTCGAAAACGGGTGCAAGGTTCGCGTGCTGACAGGCAGGACGACATCCGGTTCAACCCCCGGGGCGATGACCTCGCTATCCGACAACAGGACGATGCGCATCGACCGGTCCCGAGCACACCGCATCGCCTGAATCGTGTCGGCTGAATAGGGGTGAACCGTGATTGCAAACAGACAATCCTCGGCGGTGGCTTCGACCAGATCGTCGATGGCCGAACCCATGTGGCGGGGCACCAGCTGAAGCCCGGGATGGGCCATGCGTGCGGCGTAGTGAAAATAATAGGCCAGCGCATGGCTGGATCGTGTGGCCGTCACATAGCAGCGGCGCGCCGACCTGATGTATGCGACGGCCTGTTCCGTCAAATGGGGGGCCATGAGGCGCAGCGATCTGGCCACGACATTTATTTCGTTCTGCGCAAATCGTGCCTGCGCCGCACCAAACTGCCCTTGTTCCTTTAGGTGTTCCAGCCAATCCTGCCCAAACCTGTCCTCACCATCGGTTGTCAGAGCGTTTCGAAATGGGAGCCGAAAAGCGTCAAAGCTGTCATACCCCATGCGTTGCGCCAGCCGGATCAGAACGTTCGAGCTGATGCCGATGCGATCGGTGGTGGTGCGGATCGAATTCAACGCGAATTCGCCGGGATGATCGATGATATACTTTACAGCGACCTGCATTTGCGCAGGCATTTCATCGATCTCGCGGCGCAATTGCGTAACGATGGCAGTTAGAGTGCGGGTCATGCGGTAAACAAAACATATGTTTTCTAGTTGGTAAATTGAAAACGAAGCTTGGGCTCATTAGCTGAGGACAGACGATCACGAGGGCGCAATGACCAAGAGCACAGTGAAAACCACCGGGAAACCATATATACTGGTTGCTCCGAACGGGGCCCGGCGGGGCCGCGCGGATCACCCGGCTTTGCCAGTCACGACGGATCAGATCGTCGCAACGGCGCGGGGCTGCCACGAGGCTGGTGCAAATGGCATCCACCTGCATGTACGGGATGCCGACGGACATCACACGCTGGATGCCGGATTGTATCGCGAAACAATCGCGGAACTGAAAAGGGAAGTGCCGGGCATGGATGTTCAGATCACCACCGAGGCAGCAGGCGTGTTCGATGTCCAGTCGCAGTTTGAATGCCTGCAACTGGTTCAGCCTGAATGGGCCTCGATCTCAGTCCGGGAAATCGCGCGGGCCCTTGATCTTGCGCCTCGGGTCTATGCGCTATGTGCGGCTCAGGGCACGCGGGTTCAGCATATTCTCTACGACTTGGAAGATGTGAAGCTGCTGGAAGACTGGCAGTCAAAAGGTATCGTCCAGCCGGACCAAACAGACCGATTGCTTGTGTTGGGACGCTACAGTCAGAATCAGCAATCCGTGCCAGCGGATCTGGATGCGTTTCCATCCAGCCCGGCCAAATGGATGGTGTGCGCCTTTGGGACGCAGGAACATGATTGTCTTGTCGAAACCGCGCGGCGCGGCGGTGACTTGCGTGTTGGATTCGAAAACAGCCTGACGGCACCGGATGGCACGCTCTGGACGGACAACGCGGCCTCGGTCGCGGCTTTGGTAGAAACACTTGGAAGGACCGGAACATGAGTCATGTTTTCCCACGCCACACCAAATCTGAACTTCCCGTCGCGGCGGGTGGCGACGGCGCATACCTAATTGATGCCGACGGCAAGCGATATCTGGATTGCGGCGATGCGGCCGTGTCCTGTCTGGGGCATTCCAACGCGGCAGTGATCCGGGCCGTGCAACAGCAGGTGGAACAGATCGCATTCGCCCATACCGGGTTCATGACTTCGGAACCGGCCGAGGCATTGGCCGATCTTCTGATCCAGCACGCGCCGGGGGATCTGGACCGGGTGTATTTCGTATCGGGTGGGTCCGAGGCGACCGAAGCGGCCATCAAATTGGCGCGCCAGTATTTTCTGGAAATAGGGCAGCCCGAGCGCCGCCACGTGATCGCGCGCAAGCAAAGCTATCATGGCAACACTCTGGGGGCCTTGTCTGCCGGGGGAAATGCCTGGAGACGGGCCCAATTCGCGCCGATGCTGATCGAAATGACCCATATCTCGGCCTGCTATGAATATGCCGAAAAGCCCGAGGGTGAGAGCAGCTTTGACTATGGTCAGCGCGTCGCCAATGAGCTGGAGGCGGAAATTCTGCGCCTTGGTCCCGAAACGGTTATGGCCTTCATGGCCGAGCCGGTTGTTGGTGCTACACTTGGCGCGGTTCCGGCGGTTGAGGGGTATTTCAAACGCATCCGGGAAATCTGCGACCAATATGGCGTGTTGCTGATTCTGGATGAGGTGATGTGCGGCATGGGGCGCACCGGTCATCTGTTCGCCTGCGATCACGACGGTGCTGCACCGGATATTCTGTGCATCGCCAAAGGGTTGGGCGCAGGATATCAACCAATCGGGGCGATGCTGTGCACCGGTAAAATCTATGGCGCAATTCGCGATGGGTCAGGGTTTTTCCAACATGGGCATACCTATATCGGCCATCCCGTCGCCACGGCTGCGGCTCTTGCGGTGGTCCGTGAACTGACAGAGGGTGATTTACCGGCGCGCGCCGGACGTATGGGCAGCAAAGTGCATTCCGCACTGGAAGCCGCGTTTGGACAGCACCCGAACGTGGGCGATTTGCGTGGCCGGGGCCTGTTCCGGGGTGTGGAATTGGTAGCGGATCGCGAGACGAAGACCCCCTTTGATCCATCGTTGGGCATTGCCGGAAAGATAAAGAAGGCGGCGCTGGCCGAAGGCCTGATCTGTTATCCCATGGCGGGCACCCGGGATGGCCGGAACGGAGACCATATACTTCTCGCGCCGCCTTTCATCATAGAAGAGGCCCAGATAGGCGAACTTGTCAGCAAACTGGAACGCTCTTTTTCAGCCGTTCTCTGACAATACCGTGAGCACCCTGTTTGCCTGCGACACGTTTGCTATGTGTCGTGGGCAATGGATCTGGAAAAGGCGACGTCCATGGTGCTGGATATCTGGCGCAGTTTCCGAACGCTCCCTGTGTGGGTTCAGGTCTGGGTAGCGTTCATTTTGGTACCGGTAAACCTGCTTCCGCTGGCATTTCTGGATCAGCCAAAGGGGCACCTGATTGCATTGCTTGCATTTTCGGGCATGGCGCTGAACGTGCCGATCATGTTGGGTGCACGCGGGATGAGCGGCGCGATGGCGTTGCCACACATTCTGTGCTGGGTGCCGTTGGTCATCATCGTGACGCTTCTGCTGTTTTCCGAAGACCCCCTGAGCCCAGCCTTTGTTTGCTTTCTCCGGGTGCTTCTGATCGTCGATATCACCTCGCTGGTGTTCGATTTCCGGGACGCGGCCCGTTGGCTGCGCAGCAGGCGATCGCCCTGAACGAAAAAGCCCCTTCAAAAGAGAAGGGGCTTGGACCGTTTCGATCTTTGGACCGGATTATTTCTGCGGCAGCGGGCCGATCATCATGATCATCTGACGGCCTTCCATCTTGGGCATGTTTTCGATCTTGCCCAAGTCCTTGACGTCCTCGGCGACACGCTGCAGCAATTCGCGGCCAAGGTTCTGGTGTGCCATTTCGCGACCGCGAAAACGCAGGGTAACTTTGACCTTGTCGCCTTTTTCCAGAAACTTGAAGACGTTCTTCATTTTGACGTCATAGTCATGCGTGTCGGTGTTGGGTCGGAATTTGACCTCTTTTACCTCGATGATCTTTTGCTTCTTGCGGGCTTCGGCTTCGCGTTTTTGCGTTTCATATTTGAATTTGCCGAAATCCATGATCTTGCAGACCGGTGGGTTCGCATTGGGCGAAATTTCGACCAGATCAAGACCGGCCTCAGCGGCCATCTGCATGGCTTTGGCGGGATGAACCACCCCGACATTTTCACCTTCGGCGCCAATCAGGCGAATTTCGGGGGCACGGATCTTATCATTGACGCGCGGGCCGGTGTCTCGTTGTGGCGGCGCGTTGTGAGGTCTGCGAGCTATGGGTTCATTCCTTTGATAATTGCAGAATTTCGAGCCCGGAATTTAAACCGGGCCGGGCCACACTTCAAGCGGCATAAACACCGGCAGTTGCGAAAAAACAGTGTTTTGTCCGCTGAATTTTGCGTTCGGGGCTGCAAAGTTCCGAACGCAAGGTGCCTTTAGCCGACAAAGGCTTTTTCGATCACAAACTCTTTGGGTTCGGAATTCGCGCCTTCGCGCAGACCAAAACCTTCAAGGATTTCCTTGATGTCCAGGTTGAAAGCCAGCGACCCGCAGACCATGGCGCGATCGGTTTCGGGTTTGATTCCGCCTTCAATGCCCAGATCGCTGAACACGGTGCCATCCTTCAGCAGGTCGGTGATCCGACCCATCTTGGGGCTCTCTTCGCGCGTGGTTGTCGGGTAATAGCGGATCTTGTCAGCAAAGCCTTCGCCAATAAGTTCGGCCAGCATTTCATCCTGACGGATGCTGTCGATCAATTGACGGCCATATTCCAGTTCGGCCACTTCGCGGCAGGTATGGGTGATGATCACCTCGTCATAATCTTCATATGTTTGCGGTTCACGCAACAACGAAGCAAACGGGGCAAAACCGGTGCCGGTGGCAAAAAACCACAAACGCTTGCCGGGCAGAAGGGCGTCATGCACCAACGTGCCAACCGGCTTGGGGCGCAGGATGATCTGGTCGCCGGGCTTGATGTGCTGAAGTTTCGACGTCAACGGGCCGTTCTGAACCTTGATCGAATAGAACTCCAGCTCATCGTCCCACGACGGCGAAGCGATTGAATAGGCGCGCAGCAATGGCTTGCCATTGTCGCCCAGCAGACCGATCATCACGAACTCGCCCGAGCGGAAACGCAGCGTGGCGGGGCGCGTCACCTTGAAAGAGAACAGGCTGTCGGTCCAATGCTTGACCTCGGTTACAGTTTGCGCATCCGGCAGGACCGGGGCCTTCACGGCAGTTGCTTCGCTCACGGGCTTCATCTCTGTCATCGTTTACCTGCCGGTCTGCTAAACCGACATCTCCGTTTAATCTTTGATCCAAGTCAGGAAAAGGGGACAGATTGCCCCCTTTGTGTTTCAAGCCGGCGATGGGCGGCTTTTAACCGCGCAAACGCGCCTGATAGTTGTTCTCTTTCCAGTTGGCCCGGGAAAGCCACTGATCTTCGGGCTGGCGATCTGCCAGGTCTCCGTCAATCTCAACTTCGTCAAAGCCGCAGCGACGCGCCATGGCGTACTGGTCTGCCAGAACATGACCCTTGGCGCGCAAACGTCCTGTATAGCCCTTAAGGCGCAGGGTGCGGGCGATGGTAAAGCCGCGACCGTCGGCAAAGGATGGAAAATCCACCCGGACCAGCTTGGCACTGCCCAAACGGTCAAAAAGCTCATCCGGGTCCGTGTCCGAGCTGACGTCCAGCGCAACCACGTCATTCGCGGCATCATCCAGAGTGACAAAGCCGTCGGTCCAGTCATCGGGCGAAAAGCCCTCATCTGTTACGATTACGTTCATGTTTTTTCTCCGATGCGCACCATCTTGCCATCGACAAAATGAATGCCGCATTCTTCCTTATTCTGATCGCGCCAGCGGCCGGCGCGGGGGTCTTCGCCTTCCTTCACCGGCGAAGTGCAGGGCGCACAGCCGATCGAAGGGTATCCCTTGGCCACCAGCGGATGCCGGGGCAGGTTGTTTTCTTCCATATAGGCGCGCACATCGTCCGGCGCCCAATGGGCCAGCGGATTGACCTTGATCCGGCCCGTGCCGTCTTCGACCTCGAAAAACTCGAGCGCGGCGCGCGTGCCGGACTGAAACCGTTTCCTGCCGGTAATCCAACCGCAATACCCGGTCAGGGCTTGCTGCAAGGGAAAGGTCTTGCGCAGGTTGCAGCACGCATCCGTATCCCGCAGGCGCAGCGCGCCATAGGGGTCTTCGCGTTGCAGTTCTTCGTCATCCGCCCGGATGATCCGGATGTTCCTGAGCCCCAGGCGCTCGCTGACTTCCTGCTGGTACTCCAGCGTTTCGGTGAACAGCAATTGGGTATCCACGAACAACACCGGCGTCATCTTATCGATCACCGCAGCCATGTGCAGCAGCACCACCGATTCCGCGCCAAAGCTTGAGACCAGAGCAAGCGCATCGATCTCTTCAAGGGCGCCATGCATCACGTCATGGGCGCTGTGGTGACGGAACCGGGCATTCAATGCGTTGACCTTCTCGGTCAGGTCGCTGCGGTCTTTGCCCAGTTCCGTTTGAATCAGATCAAGCGGCATTCGCCCGAGCCTCGGGGTAGAGGGCGGCCTTGAACGGCTCCATGCCGACGCGGCGATAAGTCATCAGAAAGGTTTCTTCAGCATTCTCGCGCAGATCCAGGTAGGTGTCGACGATGCGTTCCACGGCCGGCACTATCTCATCATAGGCAAAACCAGGACCGGTGCGGTCGCCGATCGCGGCCGTCTCGGTGGCGTCGCCACCCAGAGTGATCTGGTAGTTTTCGACGCCTGCACGATCCAGGCCCAGGATGCCGATATGGCCCACATGGTGGTGGCCGCAGGCGTTGATGCAGCCCGAGATCTTGATCTTTAGGTGCCCGATGTCATGCTCCAGCTTCAAATCTTCAAAGCGGGTCGCAATTTCCTGAGCAACCGGGATCGAGCGCGCCGTCGCCAGCGCGCAGTAATCCATGCCGGGGCAGGCGATGATATCGCTGATCAGCCCGATATTGGCGGTGGCCAGTTCGTGTTCCTTCAGCTTTGCGTGGATCGCGGGCAAGTCCGATTTGTGGACATGCGGCAGGATCACGTTCTGCTCGTGGCTGATACGCAGCTCATCATAGGCGAATTCTTCGGCCAGATCGGCCATCACGCGCATCTGCTCGGCGGTCGCATCACCCGGCGTCTGGCCGTGTTTCTTGATCGAGATCGTAACGATCGCGTGGTCCGCGTTCTTGTGGGGCGCGATGTTGGTATCGACCCACGACCGGAAAACCGGATCGTTGGAATAGGCGCTTTCAAACGACGCAACCGAACCTTCGCGGAAGCCCGGAGGCGCAAAATGGCCTTTGATCTCATCCAGCAGCGCCATGTCGGCGCCCTTGAACTGTGGGCGAACCTGCAAGAAACGTTCATTCACCTTGGCGCGGATGGCGTCGATGCCGTGTTCATGCACGGTGATCTTGATGCGCGCCTTGTACTTGTTGTCGCGGCGACCGATCTGGTTCCAGACCGACACGGTGGCTTCCAGATAGGCCAGCAGATCATCGAATGCGACGAATTCGGACAGTTCCTTGCCGATCATGGGCGTACGGCCCAGGCCGCCACCGACGATGACGCGCGCACCCAGAACGCCGTCACGTTCGACCAGTTGCAGGCCGATGTCATGCGCTTTGATCACGGCGCGGTCGTTTTCCGAACCGGTGATGGCGATCTTGAACTTGCGCGGCATGAACTGGAATTCCGGGTGGTCGGTCGACCACTGGCGCAGCAGTTCGGCATAGGGGCGCGGGTCGGCGACCTCATCCGCGGCGGCACCGGCGAAATGGTCGGCCGTCACGTTGCGGATGGTGTTGCCCGAGGTCTGGATGGCGTGCATGCCCACCTCGGCCAGCGCGTCCAGCATGTCTGGCACATCTTTCAGTTTCGGCCAGTTGTACTGGATGTTCTGACGGGTGGTGAAATGGCCATACCCCTTGTCCCACTTTTCAGCCAGCAGAGCCAGTTGGCGCATTTGTGCGCTGTTCAGCGTGCCGTAGGGAATGGCGACCCGCAGCATGTATGCGTGCAGTTGCAGATACAGGCCGTTCATCAGGCGCAGCGGCTTGAATTCATCTTCGGTCAGCGAACCGTCGATGCGGCGCTCGACCTGAGCGCGGAACTGCGCGTTACGCTCTGCCAGAAAATCTTTGTCAAACTCGGAGTAGCGATACATGTCTAGCTGTCCTTGGTTGCAGCCCCGAACCTGGGGCCTTGAAGGGGAGAGAGAAGGGCCAGAGGTCAGGCCCGGGGCTGCGGGGAAGCTTCCTGTTTGCCGTGGGCATAGTTGGACGGACCAGTGCGGCGGAAGTCTTCCCGGAAATGGGTGGGCTCGGGGCCGTTTTCGCCAGCAACGGCATCGGCCAGATAGGCGCCCACAATTTTGTTTGCCTGACGCGCGGCATCCAGCAGGCGAACCTGCGCATGCGCCTCGTCGGTGATCAGTTCTGCCTCGCTCAGGTCACGGGACCAGCGGTCATCTTCGGTCAGATAAATCACGTCACCTTCGAGCAAGTCATTTGCAGTGACGACTTTGGGGGTAAAAGCGCGGGCCATCAGGCAAGCTCCTTGTTGAATTCGGTTACAGCCTGCGCCGCTTCGCGCGGGGCAAGGCCATAGAAGGTCAGGGCCGGTCCATCCATTTCGGCGGCGGCCAGATCGGTGGGCAACTGGTCCAAAGTGGTGGCCAAAATCCGTTGGTCGGGACGCGAGGCATTTTCGACCAGGGTAATGGGCGTGGCGCGATCGGCGCCGTGCATGATCAGGCGACCCTGAATGAACCGAGCGGACTTCTTGCCCATGTAGATTGCCGCCACGGAACCCGGCTTGGCCAAAGCGTTCCAATCGTGATCCGCAAAACCCTGCATGTCGTGCCCGGTCAAAAAACGCACCGATGAGTTGCGTCCGCGGCGAGTCAGGCTTTGACCGATGCCAGCCACTGCGGCAGAGGCCGCCGTGATGCCGGGAATGATCTGCCAGGAAATGCCGGCCGCATCGACGGCCTCGATTTCTTCGTCTAGACGACCAAAAACCGTGGGATCCCCCGATTTCAGGCGCACCACACGGTTGCCATTCAGGGCGTGTTCAACCAGAAGCGCGTCGATATCGCTTTGCTTCCACGAGGGGCCGAAACCGGCCTTGCCGACATCGACCAAAGCGGCGTTCTGGGCGGCAATGTCCAGCACAGGCTTGCTGATCAGGCGATCATGCAGCACCACATCCGCGCGCCCGAATGCGGCCAACGCCTTGAGCGTCAGCAATTCGGGGTCACCGGGTCCGGCGCCGACAAAGTCGACATGACCTTTGGGACTGGTTGTGTGAAAATCCTGCATCGGATCGTCTCGGACATTGTTTGACTTGACCCTTAATATAGGAAATATTCCCACCGAAGCGCCATATCACCGCTAAAATAAGGACAAATGTTCCGATTTTCGGAAAAGCCGGAACATAGGTGTCGAAACAGAAGGAAAATTGGAATGTCGGTGCGGATAGATGACACGGATCGAAAAATTCTGGCCGAGCTGCAACGGGACGCAGGCCAATCATTGGACGAAATTGCGGCTCGGGTCGGCAGTTCAAAGACGCCTGTCTGGAATCGCATTCGCAAGCTCAAGGGGGCGGGAATCATCGGCCAGCAAACGGTGCTGCTGGATGCCGAGGCACTTGGGTTCGAAGCCACCTTTTTTGTTTTGATCCGCACCTCGGAACATGAGGCGGACTGGCAACGTAAATTCCTGAAAGCATTGAAGGATCACCCCGAAGTGCAAGAGGCGCACCGGTTGGCGGGTGATATCGACTATATCCTGAAAGTCCGGGTTAAAAACGCGCGTGCCTATGATCAGTTCTATCAGTCGCTCATCTCGGAAGTGCGCGTGCACAACGTCACGGCGTTGTTGTCCATGGAAGAGATCAAGTCCACAACGATGCTGCCGCTGAATGCGTTGGCAGAGGGGGCTTAGAACACTCGACCGCGGCTCCTCCGCCTGTGTCTTTCAATGGGCTTTGAGCCAGATGAGCTGATGGGTGTTTTCATCCGGCCGGAAGCAAAATCGCCATAGCCATCGTGTAGGTATGCGGAAGGTGATGGCTAAGGTCTGACCAGCAGCTGATTCAGCCCGTGAAAGTGATAACTGTCCGAATAAAGCGGCGGCGCAGCCAGTTGCAGGTTTGGACAGCTTTCGAACAGGATCGGCAAAGCAATGCGCATTTCCAGACGCGCCAGAGGTGCCCCGACACAAAAATGAATTCCGCCCCCAAAGCTTGTGTTGACTTCAATCGGACGGTTCGGCTGAAACGTGTTCGGTTCAGCCCAGACAGCGGGGTCGCGGTTGGCCGCGCCAAGCAACAGTGCCACTTGATCGCCACGTTTGAATGAATGGCCGAACAGATCCACGTCCTCATACGCGTAACGTGTGAACATGTGCAGAGGCGGGTCATAGCGCAGGATTTCTTCGATGGTTCCGTCGAGTCCATCCGGTGCCAGGGCGTCAGGGGCGGTGCGGGTCTGCAACAGGGTTTTCACCCCGTTCCCCAGTGAGTGCACGGTAGCCTCATGGCCTGCGTTGAGCAGCAAGATGCAGGTAGCAACCAGCTCGTCCAGTGACAGTTTCTGGCCTTCTTCCTCGGCGCTTATCAACCGGGTTATCAGATCGTCGCGTGGATCATTGCGCCGCAGCTCTATGTATTCCTTCAGGAATTCGGTGAATTCCCGAGATGATTTGGCGGCCGTGTCTTCGGTGTCCTGCGTGCAATTGGCCTGATACATGGCAACCATATCGTGAGACCATTGTAACAGATCGGGCGCCATGGCTTCGGGGACGCCCAGAAGCCGGCAGATCGTGACCACCGGAACCTGAGTGCAATAGGCTTCCAACAGGTCGAACGTGTTCCCGGGGAAGTCTTTGATCAGGCTGTGGCACAGATCTTCGATGGAAGGTTGCAGCGCAGAAATCGCCCGTGACGTGAAGGTGCGCATCACCAATGACCGAAGGCGTGTGTGCCTTGGTGGTTCTGCCTCAAGCAGTGAATGGGCCTCGATGGCCAGCCAGGGCGCCAGATGGGCGGGACCTTGCTCTGCCAGTTCGGGCGGTACCTCGCGGCCAAATCGGCGGTCCCGAAACAGGGCGCGAACCGCGCGGTATGAAACCGCGGCGACCATACCATAGTCCTGCCAATAGAACAGATCGCCCGAGCCTCGCGCCTTGTCGTAGAACGGGTAGGGGTTTTGGACGAAACCCGGGTCTGTCGGTGATTGCGAAAAAGACTTCATGAGCCGCACACTTGCCATGCGGCGCATTGAATGCAAGACCCTGTCTATGCACAGGGTTTGGTTCATTTCCGTTTTTTTGCTCGCCGTTGGGTTATTGTCGGGGTTTGTCTGGTCTTATGGCTATCGACAGGCCCTGTCTCAGCTGAGCGAGAAGGCAGAGGCAGATCTTGAGTTGGCGGCTGACCGGCTGAGCACGCAGATGCAAGTGTATCAAGAACTTGCCGTGCTGATGGCAACTCATCCCGTTTTGCATGAACTGGATACGCAGGCCGGTATTCGCCAAGCCCGGGCAACGCTGCTGGACGTCGCTGACAAAACGGCCGCTGTAAACATGATGTATCTGGATACGAAGGGGCAGGTGCTGGTATCGGCGCAGCCTGTGTCCCAGCGCAACATGGCCCATCATCCGGCTTTCCGCCGTGCGATGCAGGGCGCCTTGGGCAGTGCGCATGAGGTTGTACCTTCGGGCGAAGACCGGATCTATTCCTATGCCGCCCCCACTTTTGGCCCGTCTGGCCAGATTGAAGGCGCGTTGATGGTCGTTGCTGATGTTCAGGACGTTGAACAAACGTGGCGCGGCAGTACCGAGGCGGTTTTCTTTGTCGATTCCGATGGTGTCGTTTTCATTTCCAACAGATCCGACCTGCTGTTCTGGCGCCGGGCGGACGGTGAGGCGGGATTGACGCCGCCAGATGGTGCGACCGTCGATTTTTCTTCGAAACAGGTCGGCAGGCACGAGTTGTGGCACTTGAACTGGGGACGTTACCTGCCGCGCGATGCGCTGCATCTGACCCTTGATTTGCCGGTGATCGACATGACTGCCGAGGTGCTGGTGGACGTGGCGCCGGCCCTTCAGCTTGCCAGGCTTCAGGCGGCGGCCGTCGCAGCGATCTGTCTGGCCTTTGGGGCCATGCTCTTTCTAGCCATGGAGCGGCGGCGGGCGTTGGCCGAAGCGAATGCCGTTCTGGAAAGCCGTGTGGCCAAACGCACCCATGACCTGACTGTGGCAAATGCCAGTTTGCGCAAGGAAGTGGCGGAACGGGAAGAAGCCGAGGCGGCGCTGCGGCGGGCCCAGGCAGACCTGGTGCAGGCCGGAAAGCTCAGCGCTTTGGGGCAAATGTCGGCGGGCATCAGCCATGAACTGAACCAGCCGCTTATGGCCATACGGCAATTTGCGGATAACGGTTCAGCGTTCATGACGCGGGGAAAACCTGAAATGGCTGCCGAGAATCTGGGCCGGATCTCGGAAATGGCGGCGCGGATGGCGCGGATCATCAAGAACCTTCGCGCCTTTGCCCGCAACGAAAGCGAACCGATGGGACGGGTTGACCTGATTCAGGTTCTCAACACCGCTGTTGAACTGACCGAGGCCCGCCTGCGAGACGACAATGTAACCCTGAACTGGAACCCCCCGAATGGGGCTGTGTATGTTTGGGGGGGTGAAGTACGTTTGGTGCAGGTGTTCGTGAATCTGATCAACAATGCGGCGGATGCAATGCTGGGACGACCAAAACGGATTATAACGATAACGCTGCGAAAAGGTGCACGATTGAGCGTTTCCTTGCAGGATACTGGCCCGGGCATTGAAGACCCCGACCGGATGTTCGAGCCCTTCTATTCCACGAAAAGCGTTGGATCGTCAGAAGGTTTGGGGCTGGGGCTTTCCATTTCCTACGGGCTGGTTCAAAGCTTTGGTGGGGACATAAGGGGCGCGAACACGGCGGATGGGGCCATGTTTACCGTCGAACTGGAACCCTGCGACAAGGAAGAGGCCGCGTGATGCGCAGGGTTTTGTTGGTCGATGATGATGCCGCCGTACGCGAGGCCTTGTCTCAAACTCTGGAATTGGCGGACTATCAGCCAACGACCGCCGGATCCTTTGTGGCGGCCAAGGATCACATCAGCCGCGAGTTTCCCGGTGTCATCATCTCGGATATCCGCATGCCGGGGCGGGACGGGTTCCATCTTTTGTCTTATGCCCGAGAGGTCGATCCGGATCTTCCCGTGGTTCTTCTGACGGGTGAGGGCGATATTCCCATGGCCGTCGATGCCATGGGAAAGGGCGCGTTCGATTTTCTGGAAAAGCCGTGCGCCGCGTCCGACCTTCTCGAGGTGCTTGAACGCGCGTTTGCAGCCCGTTCGCAGATATTGGAGCAAAGAGCGGCAAAATCCGAGCTGGAACGAGGAGACCCCGCCGCGCGTTTGCTGTTCGGACTGTCGCCGCAGGCCGAGGCCCTGCGCGAACGGGTTCGGACCGTTGCTCCAACAGGCGCCGAGGTTCTTGTGACGGGACCGCCGGGCAGCGGCATCTCGAAGGTCGCCGAGGTCGTGCATCTGATGTCGCCAGCAGGGCAGGGACCATTTGTCAAACGCACGGCCTCCAGCCTCAGCCCCGACGACTTGGCCAAGAGCTGTGAAGATGCGGCAGGTGGGTCATTGTTTCTGGACGAAGTGTCGGCCATGCCCCATGCCACGCAATTTGCGGCGTTGGAGATCATCGAGCATGGACCGGGCGGGCGTATCATTGCGGGAACGACCGCTGATCTGTCGGCGCTGAGTTCTGAAGGCCGGTTCAATGCAGACCTGTTTTACAGGCTGGATGTCATGCGGGTTCGTATTCCATCGCTGGCAGAACGCCCCGACGACATTCCGGTGATCTTCCGCCATTACGTTGCACAGGCCGCGGAACAGGCGGGGATCGTGGCGCCGGAAATCTCGTCCGAGCATCTGGCGTCGCTTATGGCCAGCGACTGGCCGGGGAATGCGCGATCCCTGATGTCAGCCGCGATGCGCTTCGTGCTGGGAATGCCGGAAGAAGTCGCGCAGGCAACAGACCTGGGCCTTAGCGAACAGATGGCGCGGGTGGAGCGGTCGCTGCTCATCGCGGCGCTGGGTCGTCACAACGGCAAGGCATCAGATGCGGCGAAGGCATTGAAACTGCCGCGCAAGACATTTTACGACAAGCTGGCACGGTACCAGATTCGGGCCGAGGATTACCGACGGTAACGGCCGGGCTCCCGCCACCTTTTTCCGCATTAACATGCGTCTAAAGCTGTTGGGCCGGGCAGCCCGCTGTCGCGGGCTGCGGTTTCGCGTCAGTTGATTCGGGGGTTTTGATTCGCGGCGTGTGCGGATTTTCGCACAAACTGGAAGATTGCTGTGCGGAATCTCGCACTCGGGGTTTCGAATGGGTCCAATATCCATTGCAAAGCGCTTTATAACCTTCTGAAAGAAAATCACTAAATAGAAAATCGAGGGACAGAAAACAAATCGTTGAGTGGATCGTGCCGATTCGTTTCACTTCGCTGCATCTGATACCGAATTGGTGTCGAAGGACAATTTCAAGGAAGTCTGGGAGGAAAAGACAGATGAAATTCCTGACAACGGCAGCGACCGCTCTGGCGCTGACAGTCACAGCCACCGCAGGGATGGCAGCCTGTGACGATGGTGAAATCGTCGTCAAGTTCGCGCATGTGACCAACACTGACAAACACCCCAAGGGCATCGCCGCATCGCTGCTGGAACAGCGCGTCAATGATGAGATGAACGGCGTGATGTGCGTGGAGGTCTATCCGAACTCGACACTGTACAACGACGACAAGGTGCTGGAGGCGATGTTGCAGGGCGACGTTCAGCTTGCCGCGCCGTCACTGTCGAAGTTCGAGAAGTTCACCAAGCAGTTCCGGCTGTTTGACCTGCCGTTCATGTTCAAGAACATCGACGCTGTGGATGCATTCCAGGCTTCGGCTGATGGTCAGGCGATGAAGGACAGCATGCAGCGCCGTGGCCTTCAGGGGCTGGCCTTCTGGCACAACGGCATGAAGCAGATGTCGGCCAACAAGCCGCTGGTCGATCCGTCCGACGCAAACGGCCTGAAGTTCCGCGTGCAGTCTTCGGACGTTCTGGTGGCACAGATGGAGGCTATTGGTGGCAGCCCGCAGAAAATGGCGTTCTCGGAAGTTTACGGCGCGCTGCAACAGGGGGTTGTGGATGGTCAGGAAAACACCTGGTCGAACATCTATGGCAAGAAGTTCTTCGAAGTGCAGGACGGCATCACCGAGACGAACCATGGCATCATCGACTATCTGGTCGTGACCTCTGTGGACTGGCTGGACAGCCTGGATCCGGACGTGCGTGATCAGTTCCTGACCATTCTGGCTGAAGTCACGGAAACAAGGAACAAAGAAGCCTTTGCCGTGAACGAAGCAGCCAAAGCTTCGATCGTTGAAGCAGGCGGAGTCATCCGCGAGTTGACCCCGGAACAGCGTCAGGCCTGGGTTGATGCGATGAAACCCGTTTGGGACCAGTTCGCAGGTGACGTGGGTCAGGACAAGATCGACGCGGCTCAGGCCATCAACGCCGGCTTCTGAATCTGGCCAAAGGCCGCGCGTCCGGGGACTGGGGAGTATTCGACGCGCTGGCCGGGCGGGCTGAACAAGCCCGCCCAACACTCTCTCATCACAAAAAATGCGGGGACAGAAAGATGTCTGGTGCGAATTCCGGCCAAGGCGGGCTGGTCGACCATATCGAAGAAACCCTGATCGCGTGTCTGTTGGGCCTGATGACGGTCGTGACATTTGCCAACGTGATCGCGCGGTTTGTTTTCAATTCCAATATCCTGTGGGCGCTTGAACTGACGGTGTTCACTTTTGGCTGGCTGGTGCTGCTTGGCGCCTCTTATGCGGTCAAGAAACACTCTCATCTGGGTGTTGATGCGATCCTGAACATGCTGGCCCCGGCGCCGCGTCGCATTCTGGCGCTCATCGCCGTGGGGTGCTGTCTGGTGTTTTCACTGCTGTTGCTGAAGGGCGCCTATGACTATTGGGCGGTTTTCGCGGATCTGCCGCCGACATCCGGACGCTGGTTCCCGACCGGGTTCAACTTCGACGCCCGCAGCCAGAGTTTCTATGAGGTGGACGATATCCCGATGGTCGCTCCGCTGCGGTTTCTGGAAGACCTGATCAACTATGGCGAAGGGTACGAGAAGCTTCCCAAAGTGGTGCCTTATCTGGTGCTGCCGGTATCGATGCTGCTGCTGGTGATCCGGTTCGCCCAGGTTGCCGTTCAGATATGGCGTGGCGAAACGGATCGCCTTGTCGCCAGCCACGAAGTCGAGGACGAGATCGAAGAAGTCCGCGCTCAGCAAGGAGAGCATAACTGATGGACGTCGTACTTCTTTTCTCGATGGTCGTCGGCCTGCTGCTGATCGGTGTGCCGATTGCAGTTGCGCTTGGCCTCAGCTCGACCCTGTTTCTGCTGATCTACTCAGACAGTTCACTCGCGTCTGTCGCGGGTACGCTGTTCGAGGCTTTTGAAGGGCATTTTACCCTGCTGGCGATCCCGTTCTTCATCCTGGCGTCGTCCTTCATGACTACAGGTGGTGTCGCACGACGGATCATCCGGTTCTCGATCGCCTGTGTCGGGCATTTGCCCGGCGGTCTGGCGATTGCGGGCGTCTTTGCCTGTATGCTGTTCGCAGCCCTGTCCGGGTCGTCCCCGGCGACCGTGGTCGCCATCGGCTCGATCGTCATCGCGGGGATGCGTCAGGTGGGTTATTCCAAGGAATTTGCCGCCGGTGTGATCTGCAACGCGGGGACACTGGGTATTCTGATCCCTCCATCCATCGTCATGGTCGTATATGCCGCCGCTGTTGAAGTCTCGGTTGGGCGCATGTTCCTTGCGGGGGTTATTCCCGGTCTGATGGCCGGTTTGATGCTGATGATCACCATCTATGTCATGGCCAAGGTCAAGAACCTGCCCAAGGGGGAATGGAAAGGCTGGGGAGAGGTCTTTACCTCGGCCCGCGAGGCCGGTTGGGGTCTTTTCCTGATCGTCATCATTCTGGGTGGTATCTATGGTGGCATCTTCACCCCGACCGAAGCCGCCGCAGTTGCCGCAGTCTACGCGTTCTTCATTGCCAGCTTTGTGTACAAGGACATGGGCCCGCTGAGCACGGAAGAAGGCACACAGAACCTGCCGCTGCTGAAAAAACCCTATGCGCTGATCACGGCGTTCTTTCACCCGGACACCAAGCATACGCTGTTCGAGGCAGGCAAGCTGACGGTCACGCTGCTGTTCGTGATCGCCAACGCGCTGATACTCAAGCATGTTCTGACCGACGAGCAGGTGCCGCAGCATATCGCCGAAGCGATGTTGTCGGCCGGCCTTGGCCCTGTCGCTTTCCTGATCGTGGTGAACGTGATCCTGCTGATCGGCGGTCAGTTCATGGAACCGTCAGGCCTGTTGGTTATCGTGGCGCCCCTTGTGTTCCCGATCGCTATCGAGCTGGGCATTGACCCGATCCATCTGGGTATCATCATGGTGGTCAACATGGAGATCGGGATGATCACGCCTCCGGTCGGTCTGAACCTGTTCGTGACTTCGGGTGTTGCGGGTATGCCGATGATGAGCGTTGTGAAGGCGGCGCTGCCCTTCCTTGCGGTGCTGTTCGTCTTCCTGATCATGGTGACGTATATTCCGTGGATATCGACCTTCCTGCCCAACACGTTCATGGGGCCGGAAATAATAACCAACTAGACTGTCTGAAAACTGAACAAAGCCGGGTGGTGTCAACTGCCCGGCTTTTTCGTGTCTTGAAACCACGCGATGGGTTCTTATCTGAGGCACAGAGGACGACCTCTGCTTTCTGGGACATCATTCGGGACGACCCGTACGGATATGAGGTTGTCTTATGCCCTGGATCTTTCTTCTGTTTGCTGGCCTTTTGGAAATTGTCTGGGCGGTTGCCATGAAGCAGTCGGCCGGTTTTACCCGATTGTGGCCGACGGCCGTGATGGGCGTTTCGATGTTGGGCTCATTTGGTCTGCTGGCGCTTGCAATGCGCGACTTACCGTTGGGCACCGCATACACGATCTGGACTGGGATCGGTGCGGTGGGGGCGTTCAGTGTCGGTATTCTGTTTCTTGGCGAAGCCCTGGCACCTGCGCGGATCGCAGCTGCGGTTCTGATCGTGACAGGCCTTGTGGTGATGAAGCTGGCCTGATGTGCTTGACTTGCCAAGCCAAAGTACTTCGGCAGTTTACAGCACACACTCGAAGCGGAGCTCGGAATTTTGACCGGCTCTGACAGACGCATTTTGCGTGGCTCCTGAAAAGGCGAAGGCCGGACTTGACGACGGCGGATGTCGCATCGGATCGGTTCTGGCGCGGGATGGCGGAGTTGTCTCACAAGGTCGCAATCAGCCTGTACAGGGCGGCAACCCGACCGTGCTGGAACAGATGGAAGCCCTGCGCAAGGCGGGGCGTCAGAAAACCTGTTCCCGCATACCTCGCCATTGCCCAGTGCAATTTGTTCGCTTCCCATCGCTCAGTTCGGAACCCCGCGTCTCTTCGTCAACTCACGGAATTTCGCGCGCAAGGCAGGATTTTTGCGATCAAAGGGGAGGGGCCTGTTGTAGTGAACAACCCCGACCGCATCGCGTTGAAGCGACGATCTATTGAAAAAACCGATCCTTGAGCCGAAGAAACTGCGGGACGAAGTCTGGAATTAGGCGCCTTCCAGCGCTTGAATGATTCCCGAGAATTCAGACGCTTTCAGGCTGGCCCCGCCCACAAGTGCGCCATCGACGTTGGAAACTGAAAATATATCCGTCGCGTTGCCGGGTTTCACCGAGCCGCCATAAAGCAGGCGGACGGAACGGCCCACGCCTTCGCCAAAGCGGCGCTCCAGCCGGGCGCGCATGAAGTCGTGAACGTCCCCGATTTCTTCCAGGGTGGGAACTTTGCCGGTGCCAATTGCCCAGATCGGTTCATATGCGACGATCAGGTTCTCGCCGGTCGACTGATCCGGGATCGACCCGGACATCTGGCCGCCGATGATGTCGAGCGTATTGGCCGCTTCGCGCTGCTCAAGGCTTTCACCGACGCAAATGATCGCCTTCAAACCTGCATCCATCGCTGCGCGCGCCTTGGCCCGCACATCTTCGTCATGTTCACCGTGGTCCACGCGGCGCTCGGAATGGCCCAGGATGACCGAAGTTGCACCGGCATCCACCAGCATATCCGCACTGATATCTCCGGTATGCGCGCCTGATTTTGCCGCATGACAGTCCTGACCACCGACAGAGATGGCGGTGCCCTGAACGGCAATTGATGCGCGGCTGAGCAATGTTGCCGGCGGGCAAATCAGGATATCCACCGAGGCTGCCGGGTGGATCTGAGACAGCGCCTTCAACTCGGTCAACTCAGCGCCGGTCCCATTCATTTTCCAGTTTCCAGCCGCCAGCTTCTGCCGCATTTCGGTATCTCCCTGATCATCCGATGATTTTAGCATGCGGATAGCATTGTAAGGACCATCTTACAATTCTGCTCGCATGCTGATCCCGGGCGCAAACATCGAAGATCGGCCCCGCATGCGACGTTCAAATGAAAAGGGATGAGGCGGGCTTAGCCTTGTTGGCCGATGCTTTCGTCGAATTTGATCGATTCTCCACAGCCGCAGGCGTCGACGACGTTCGGGTTCTTGAACTTAAAGCCGGATTCCAACAACGACACTTCGTAATCGATTTCGGTTCCAAACAGGAACATCTGGGCCATGGGCGCAATCATGATGCGCGCGCCATCCTGTTCGACGACTTCGTCATGAGGATCTGCGTGATCAACATACTCCATGGTATATTCCATGCCTGCACAGCCGCCTTTTTTGACGCCGATGCGCAAACCAGCGTGACCGCCTGATTTCATCAGGCGGGTAATCTGTTCTGCGGCTTTGGGCGTCATTGTCACAGCCTGTTTGCCGGGGATGCCGAACATGTAAATCTCCGTTGTCGCGCGTTACACCCAATCTAGGGGCCAAGGCTCTTTTGCTCAAGGCAATGTCGTGTAAAGAAATTGAATTCGCTGGAAAGCTTAGTGTTTCTGCGTCGCCGCTCTGCAAACTTGCTTTGATACGGGAGGCGGGGTTAGCATCGGTCTTATGACGTTTTGGAACCCCGTCCGAATAGATGGCATGACATGAAGTGGTAGAAATATGAATTATTTAGGGTCGAAAGTTAAAGTAGCTTTACTTGCGGCCGCACTTTTTTCCGTAAGCGTGTGCGCGATGTCCGACGAAGCTTGGGCGGCCACGGGATCCGAACGGCACCCGGTGAATTGTGCAACGGCGGAAGGGGATCTGCGCGCGATTGCATCGGAAAAGAAACATGCGGAAGACAAACAACTGGAAAGCATTGCCGCCATAACACCTGCCGGGGCTCTGTTGGGGCTGGTCACGGGAACCGAGCAAAAAAGGCTGCAAATGCTGTCAGGTGACTACGTCAAGCAACTGGATGCCAGAACGGCAGAGATCAAGGAAACCTGCAATCTGAATTGATCGTCGTTGTCGGAACAAAAAAGGACCGTTCTCGGGCAAGAACGGCCCATATTCTTGAGCTGGGAAGCGGGGGGCGGTCATGGCGTGCCCAGCCCACGGCACCGTATACGCGACGGCCACCTTAAGATGATATCCGTCTGGATTGTGACGGGGACTGCAAGATAAGGTGACGAAAATGCCAAGTTTTCGTGACGGTTGGAAGGGCAAGTGCCTGATGGCTACATAAAGCCCAATTCCAGGCGCGCCTCATCCGACATCATTTCCATGCCCCAGGGCGGTTCCCAGGTCAGTTCGACATCGACTTCCTTGACGCCCGCAACAGGTTCAATCGCCTCGACAATCCAGCCAGGCATGTCGCCCGCGACCGGACATCCGGGTGCGGTCAGGGTCATGATGACCTTCACGGCGTTGTCCGGAGAAATGTCGATCGTATAGATCAGGCCCAGGTCATAGATGTTGACCGGAATTTCCGGATCGTAAACCGTGCGGCACGCTTCGACGACTGCCTCGTACAGCGGGTGTTCAATCGTTGACGGCGCAATCAGCGGGGTGCCTTCAAACTGTTCGCTCGGGTGGGTCATCTTTGCCTCGGGTCAGTTGCCTGAGTGATTATATAGGGAATACCTGCAACAGCGTCCAGTAGGGGCGTGACGCTCGGGTGAGCGTCACTGTGTCTTAGTCATTGATGTCATGCGTGAAGGTTTTGACCTGACCATGCGGCAAGGCAAAAAGCCGGCGCAGGACTAGCCATGCGATCAACGAAAGAACTGCGAAGATCAGCGCGATCACATGCAATGACAGTGTCAGACCGGAGATGACAAGAATGAGACCGGTGATCGCGGCCCCGATCGCAAAGCCCAGAAAGATGAATCCGGGCAAAACGATTTCCAGGATCCCCAGAGCCAGCGCGGCGGCCAGCCAGATCCACCAAGTCAGCCAAAAGGGATCAGCCATCATCTACCTCCTTTGAGCATTTTGAACGCGTCACCAAAGGCTTCGAGAGCATTGGCGGGCACAACTATGGTCTGCTTGCCGGAACCGTTGCCCAGTGCATTAAGGGCTTCAACCTGTTTCAACGCAACCTGATACTGCGCAGCCTCGATGCCATTGTCCTGAATGGCCTTGGCGACGACGCCTGTCGCGTATGCCTCGGCCTCGGCCTGAATGCGCCGCGCTTTGGCGGTTTGTTCCGCTGCGTACAGCTCAGCATCGGCGTGCAATTCGACGGCGCGTTTTTTGCCTTCGGCTTCGGTCACCTGCGCACGGCGGGCGCGTTCTGCGTTCAGCTGTTGCAGCATGGCATCGCGCGTGGCCTGATCCAGATTCACATCCAGAATCTCGGCCCGGGTCACTTCGATTCCCCAATCATCCACTGCTGTTTCGACGCTTTCCTGAATGCGTGTGATCAACTGTGCACGGTTCGACTGCACTTCGTCCAGGTCCATCTTGCCGATCTCGGCGCGAACGATACCGGCAACCGTGGTTGCAATCGCTCCATCAACGTCGCGGATACGATAGACCGTCTTTTCCGGTTCGAGAATTCGGTAGAAGACAGAGGTGTCGATTTGCACCAGCACGTTGTCCTTGGTGATCGCGTCTTGGGTCGCGTTCGGCAACTGGCGTTCAAGGATCGAGATCTTGTGGCGTGCAACGTCCAGTAACGGAACAATGAAATTGATGCCGGGGCCAAGCACCGAATGCAGGCGTCCAAACCGTTCAACCACGTATTTTTCGGATTGCGGAACGATCTTGATGCCCTTGAAAATAACGATGACCACCAGCACGGCGGCCAGCAGGTAAATAATGTTTGACGAAAGCAGTCCGATGATCTGATCTTCGGTCATTCTGTCCTCTTTTTATTGTGTACTATGGTATACATATATGGTTGAGTCGCTCGATTTCAACTCTGGTATGGAGGGAAAGCTGGCGGATGCAAACGCCTCACTACGGGAATTCAGCATTGAACCGAACTGCTGTGACTGCTTTGCATCCCGGCTTGTTTGCGGTATCGGGCGGGAATGAAACTGATAATCGATACAGACCCCGGCATCGACGATGCCATGGCGATTGCCTATGCCGCCGCTGCGCCTGAATTTGACCTGATCGGCCTGACCACGGTGTTCGGCAATACGCATGTTCATCAGTCCAGCCGCAATGCCCGTTTCCTGCTGGACAAGCTGGGCCTGGACCTTCCGGTGGCGGAAGGCGCGCCTTTCCCGTTGGGGGCTGACATGCACGTCCCATCGGACCATGTCCATGGTCCCGAAGGGTTTGGCGATCTGACCGAGATACCCGAGATCGGACGGAATCATGATCTTCCTGCCGCAGAGTTTCTGGCCGAGATGGCCCGGAAGCACAAAAACGAATTGGTCGTGTGTGCGGTCGGACCGCTGACCAACATTGCCAACGCCATGCGATTGGACCCGGAATTTGCCGGTAATCTCGGCCGGTTGGTGATCATGGGCGGTGCCGTCTACTGCAAGGGCAACGTTACCGACCATGCAGAAGCCAACATTTATCACGATGCGGTTGCCGCGGATGCGGTCTTTTCCGCACCGCCCGAGACCGTGCTGGTTGGTTTGGACGTTACCCTGAAAACACTTTACGAGACCGCGGATTTCGAGGCGCTGGCTCAAAAATCGCCCGGCATGGGATCTTTTCTGCGTGATATCTCTCGGTTTTATCTGAAATTCTATAAAGAAATCGGCGGATTGGAAGGGTGCGGTCTGCATGATTCAACCGCTGTGATCGCCTGTTCGCACGGGGCCATGTTCGACGTGGTCGAAACCGGGCTGCGTGTTGTGACGGAAGGCGACCGGATAGGTGCGACGCAACCTGACCGGGATCGTCCCGCAGTTGGTGTTTGTCGTGATGTGGATGGAGCGGGGGTCGTGCGTCTGTTTACTGACCGCGTTGCATCCTTGCCCTGACGGGTTGCAAAGACCGATCGGATCGGGCAAATCCTGCCCGGTTCGGCGATCCGAGGCAATAACATGACCCAGCAATTCTCTTTCAAGCTCAAGGCCACAGACGGCAAGGCGCGCACTGGTGTGATCAACACTCCGCGTGGCGAGGTGCGGACACCTGCCTTCATGCCAGTTGGTACCGCCGCGACGGTCAAGGCGATGATGCCGGAAAGCGTCCGGGCCACCGGGGCCGACATCCTGCTGGGCAACACCTATCACCTGATGCTGCGCCCCACGGCCGAGCGGATTGATCGTTTGGGCGGGTTGCACAAGTTCATGAACTGGGACCGGCCGATCCTGACGGACTCGGGGGGGTTTCAGGTCATGTCGCTGGCCGGTTTGCGCAAGCTGACCGAAAAGGGTGTGACCTTCAAATCCCATATTGATGGATCGAAGCACGAGCTGACGCCAGAAAGATCAATGGAAATTCAGCGCCTTCTGGGGTCCGACATCGTGATGTGCTTCGACGAGTGCCCTGCATTGCCTGCAAATCGCGACCGGATCGCCGAATCCATGCGTTTGTCGATGCGTTGGGCCGACAGGTCCCGTGACGCCTTTGGGGATCGTCCGGGGCATGCTCTGTTCGGAATCATGCAGGGTGGTCTCGAGCGGGACCTGCGGGAAGAAAGCGCCGAAGCGTTGAAGAAGATTGGTTTCGAAGGCTACGCCGTTGGCGGTCTGGCAGTGGGCGAGGGGCAAGAGGCCATGTTCGACTGTCTGGATTATGCGCCTGATTTCCTGCCCAAGGACAAGCCACGTTACCTGATGGGCGTTGGCAAACCGGATGACATAGTCGGAGCAGTGGCGCGTGGGATCGACATGATGGATTGCGTTCTGCCCTCGCGTTCGGGCCGTACCGGTCAGGTGTTCACGCGCCATGGCGTCGTGAACATCAAGAACGCGCGTCATGCGGACGATCCACGCCCGCTGGATGAAAACTGTTCTTGCCCGGCCTGTTCGAACTATTCACGTGCTTACCTGCACCATGTGTTTCGCGCCAACGAGATGATCTCGGGCATGTTGCTGACCTGGCACAACCTTCATTACTTTCAGGAAATCATGCAGGGCATGCGGGACGCGATCGCTGAAGGCTCATTTGAGGCGTGGCAGGCCGCGTTCCACGCGCAACGCGCGCAGGGCGATATCGAGCCCCTGTAACCTGTCCGTTCAGGTGACAATTGCGGGGTCTTCCGGTATTCTGAAACAACTTTATTCAAAGTTGTTTTTGTATGTGACCCGGAGAACTGTTGATGTCCCGCCTTTTCCTCGGCGCAGTCATTTTTTTGTACAAGCCCTGCAATTGCAGATGTCTGGACCTTTGAAACCCCATCCGAAAACACTCAGTGCTCGGTGGGCGAAGGCGCCGAGTCCTCGGACACTCGGTGCACGATCATAAAAAGATACGGCCCTCCGGCGTTGCCGCGCCCCGCGAACTGTCAATCTGACTGGGGGGCATGATTTTCAGATGTTCGACACCGGTCCCGTGGAAATGCTGTGCCAGCCGCTGAATCGGAACCGGGACGGATTTGACCGTGCGGAATACGGTGTAACCGGTCGGTTCGGAGGATTTACCTGCGCCTCTTCCACGAAAGGTCTGGAATGCCGCAACCTCGGTGGCCGCGGTTTTTTTCTGTCCCGGGCTGTGCAGCAGGTGTTCTGATAGTGAATATGCGCATTGCATATGCATGTCGCACTAATTTCGGTGGATATGTTCCCGGGACATCTTGCAGTCCCGAAAACCTCGGTTCATGCTGCGACACGATACATGGCGGTAAGGTTGAAAAAGGGCGATGAGGCCCCACCTTTATCGTCCAAGACAGGAGATGGCCGGATGTTGCCTCGATGAGGGACAAGCGCCGTCTTGCCAACGATAAGGATAGAGCATGCAAGAGCCTCTGAATTCCTCATACCCCGTCCTGCCGCTGCGCGATATCGTGGTGTTCCCGCATATGATCGTGCCGCTTTTCGTGGGCCGAGACAAATCGGTACGCGCGCTGGAAGAGGTGATGCAGGATGACAAACAAATTCTGCTGTCCAGCCAGATCGATCCCGGCGTAGACGACCCGGATGAGGACGGTATCTACCGATCCGGTGTTCTGGCCAATGTGTTGCAGCTGCTGAAACTGCCCGACGGCACCGTCAAAGTGCTTGTCGAAGGGCAGGCGCGCGTGCAGATCACCGAGTTTCTTGAAAACGAATTGTTTTTCGAAGCACGGGCGGAATATCTGACCGAAATCCCGGGTGACGTCACCACGACCGAAGCCCTGTTGCGCACCGTTGCGGACGAGTTCGAGCGCTATGCCAAGGTGCGCAAGAACATCCCCGAAGAAGCGCTGACGGCCGTGGGTGAAACCACCGAGCCGGCAAAGCTGGCCGACCTTGTGTCGGGCCATCTGGGCATCGAGGTCGAACAAAAGCAGGACCTGCTGGAAACACTCAGCGTCAGCGAGCGGCTTGAAAAAGTTTATGGCCTGATGCAGGGCGAAATGTCGGTTCTGCAGGTCGAGAAAAAGATCAAGACCCGCGTCAAATCCCAGATGGAGAAGACCCAGCGCGAGTATTATCTGAATGAGCAGATGAAGGCCATTCAGAAAGAGCTTGGCGATGGCGAGGACGGCGCGAACGAGATCGCCGAACTGGAAGCCAAGATCGCCGAGACCAAGCTGTCGAAGGAAGCGCGCGAGAAGGCGGAAGGCGAGCTGAAGAAGCTCAAGAACATGTCGCCCATGTCAGCCGAAGCAACCGTGGTGCGCAATTATCTGGACTGGATTCTGTCTTTGCCGTGGGGCACCAAATCCCGCGTCAAAAAGGATCTGGGTCGTGCGCAGGATATTCTGGACGCCGATCACTATGGCCTTGAAAAGGTCAAGGAGCGGATCGTCGAATATCTCGCCGTTCAGCAACGTTCGAAAAAGCTGAAAGGCCCGATCCTGTGCCTTGTCGGCCCTCCGGGCGTGGGCAAGACCAGCTTAGGTAAATCGGTCGCCAAAGCCACGGGGCGCGAGTTCATTCGCATTAGCTTGGGTGGGGTGCGCGACGAATCCGAGATCCGCGGCCACCGCCGGACCTATATCGGTTCGATGCCCGGCAAGATCATTCAGGCGCTGAAAAAGGCGAAAACCACCAACCCGCTCATCCTGCTCGATGAAATTGACAAGATGGGGCAGGACTTCCGTGGTGACCCGGCCTCGGCGATGTTGGAAGTGTTGGACCCGGAACAGAACAACACGTTCATGGACCACTACTTGGAGGTCGAATATGACCTGTCGAACGTGATGTTCCTGACCACGTCCAACAGCTACAACATGCCCGGGCCCTTGCTGGACCGGATGGAGATCATCCCACTAGCCGGCTATACCGAGGACGAAAAGCGCGAGATCGCCAAACAGCACCTGATCGCCAAGCAGGTCAAAAACCATGGTCTGAAAGCCAAGGAATTCGAACTGACCGATGAGGCGCTGCAAAAGATAATCCGCACCTATACCCGCGAGGCCGGTGTGCGGAACCTTGAACGTGAAATCGCCAAGGTTGCGCGAAAGTCGCTGACCAAGATTATCAAGAAAGAGGCGGACACTGTGACGGTGACGCCGGATAATCTGGATGAGTTCCTGGGTGTGCCCAAGTTCCGCTATGGTCTGGCCGAGCAGGACGACCAGATTGGTGTCGTGACCGGTCTGGCCTGGACCTCGGTCGGGGGCGATCTGTTGCATATCGAGGCGTTGAAACTGCCCGGCAAAGGTCGGATGAAGACGACAGGCAAGTTGGGCGATGTGATGAAAGAATCCATCGATGCGGCATCGTCATATGTGCGGTCGATTTCTCCCAAGATCGGAGTGAAGCCGCCTCAGTTCGACAAGATCGACATCCATGTGCACGTGCCCGATGGTGCAACGCCCAAGGATGGTCCGTCAGCGGGTCTGGCGATGGTGACATCGATCGTATCGGTTCTGACGGGCATTCCCGTACGCAAGGATATCGCCATGACGGGCGAGGTTTCGTTGCGCGGGAACGCAATGCCGATCGGTGGCTTGAAAGAGAAACTGCTGGCTGCGTTGCGCGGTGGTATCAAGACGGTCCTGATCCCAGAGGAAAACGAAAAGGACCTGGCGGATATCCCGGACAATGTGAAGGAAGGGCTGGAAATCATCCCGGTCAAGCACGTCTCGGCGGTTCTTGAGCACGCTCTGGTTCGTACACCGGAACCGATTGAGTGGGACGAAGCCGCCGAGGAGGCCGCCGCGGCCGCCGCAGCCTCGTCTGAAACGACCGGGCCATCGGCCACTGCGCACTAAGCAGATTGAGAGAATGAAAAAGGCGGGGCGAATGCCCTGCCTTTTTTACAATCCAATGACGGGTTGCTTTGCATCAAGTATTTCTTCTTCGGCTATGTATTCATTGAATTTTTTCGATGGCAGCGCCGAGCGGACGGCAAGAACAAAAATGATCGACGAAAACAGGATACAAAGCAGAAGGTCCCACCCAAACGGGATCTGTTTCAACGATCCGGCTCCGAATTGCCCAAGGAATGAGATCAGCCCAAGGCCTGAGAAATAAGGCACAAGCCACAGGGCCTCGGTAACGTCCATTTCATCCAAACGTCCCCGGAACCGGATCAGCAACAGAATTTTCCCGACAATCAGCGCAATGCCAAGCCGCCAGACAGTGGCCCATCCGCTCCAATAGACGATCAGCGTGGCGATGGCGAAAGCGGACAGCGCGACAAGACGCACGGCCGGTATTCGGATCGATCTGGGATGATCTGGCATAAGGTTTCTCAGGCAAACCACGGCGATGGGCCCGACGGCAAATGACAAGACGATGGCCGCACCGTTCAAGGCAATGACGGTGGTAAAGGGTACTGTCAGCAGGAAAACCGTTCCGATCACAAAGTTCAGCCCCAGCGCCCACAGTGGAACCCCGAAAGACGATAAAACCTGCAACCGTCTGGGCAGGAACCCGTTTTTTGAAAGGGCGAGGGCGATACGGGCGTTCGACCCGGTTGCGACCAGCCCGTTTCCAAAAGGGCCTATCACGGATCCGACATTCAGCAGGCTCAGAAGTCAGACCAGCCCAACGGACATGATGATGGCGTCCAGTGGTCCTTCACCCCCAAAGCTCAACTGTGCCCATCCTTTGGACAGCATGGATGGGTCCAGCGCACCGATGAAGGCCACTTGCAAGCCAAGGTAGATGACGGCGCACAGAACTATCGACAACACCAATGCGGCCGGAATTGCAAATTTTGGATTTCGAACTTCGCCAGCCATATCAACTACATGGCGAAAGCCGATGAATGAAAAAATAACGCCCCCGGTGGAAACGGCGGCCATGATTCCCTGCGCGCCGTAGGGCGCAAAACCATCGGGCTGTGTGAAGTTCTCGGTGTTGAACCGGCTTGCGACAAGCAGAACGGACAGGACAACTGGTATGGCGATCTTGGCCCAGGTCAGCGCAGCATTGACGCGCGTGAAGAACTTGACCCCAAGCGCATTCACCGCGACGAACAGCAGCATGAAAACCAGCGCGACGAAAATACCCGCCCCGGTTAAATCACCTGTCTTGGCCGTATGCAGCCAAGGCGCATACGGCGCCAGGTACTTCAACATGGCCTCGACTTCGATGGGCGCTGTGGTGTTGTAGCCGATCCAGGCAGTCCATCCCATGGCCATCGAAACGATGTTGCCATGCGAAAACTGAGGCACGCGCGCGATCCCTCCGGGAATGGGCAGCATGGCGGAAATCTCTGCGAAGGTGATGGCCAAAATGAACATGGCAACCGCGCCGATAATCCACGAGATCGTAGCCGCGGGCCCTGCATGCTGAACGGCCAGAAGGGGGCCGAATAACCAGCCCGAACCGATGATTCCTCCGACTGAAATGAAGGTCAGTCCCAGAAGGCCAATGTCGCGCTTCAACCCCGTCATGGTGACCTCAGCGTTTGCGTGTGGCCTGTTGTCAGGCCAAATAGGACACGATAGCCGTGGAACGCGCGACGTGGCAAGCCCGCTGGCTCCAAGCGAAAATCCGAAAAGGGGGTGGTGGGTGATAAGAGATTTGAACTCCTGACATCTTCGATGTGAACGAAGCGCTCTACCACTGAGCTAATCACCCATGACATGCGGTCATATCTTCCGCGGGGGTGCACTGCAAGGGAAATTGAGCAATTCGCGCGGGCAAAAAACAGCGGGCAAACAAAAAACTGGATTCTGACAAAAAACTTCAAAACGCCGCTTGACGCTGCCCGACCGTGGCCATAATACACCCAAACGTTCAGCAATGAACATGCAGCGGGCGGTTGTAGCTCAGTTGGTTAGAGTACCGGCCTGTCACGCCGGGGGTCGCGGGTTCGAGCCCCGTCAACCGCGCCATCGCTGCCTACCTTGGTCCAGGACAAAGGCCATGAAATAGATGCGCGGTTGTAGCTCAGTTGGTTAGAGTACCGGCCTGTCACGCCGGGGGTCGCGGGTTCGAGCCCCGTCAACCGCGCCATTTTCCCCTTGAAATCATAAGTTCGCCAGATAGCCAGGCATTGAGCTGTTCGATTCCATGCCCATCGTTTGATTTGGTCGGCGAAAACCTGTACGTTCACTAAATGTTCTAACTTTTCTGTTGGAGACTCGGGCAAGCTCGCCTATCTCTAAACCACTTGTTTGTTGGGGGCCGGAAATGGCTGAGCTGAAGAATGTAGAGGTGCGCGGCGCGCGCGAGCATAACCTCAAAGGCATCGATGTCGATATCCCTCGGGATCAGTTGGTGGTGATCACCGGGCTGTCCGGTTCGGGGAAGTCGTCGCTGGCGTTCGACACGATTTATGCCGAAGGTCAGCGCCGTTATGTCGAAAGCCTGTCCGCCTATGCGCGGCAGTTTCTCGACATGATGGAAAAGCCTGATGTTGACCATATCAGTGGACTGTCTCCGGCGATCTCCATTGAACAGAAAACGACCTCGAAGAACCCGCGTTCGACTGTGGGGACCGTCACCGAGATCTATGACTATCTGCGTCTGCTCTTTGCCCGCGCAGGCACGCCGTACAGCCCGGCCACCGGCCAGCCGATCGAGGCGCAACAGGTGCAGGACATGGTCGACCGCATCATGGCGATGGAGGAGGGCACGCGGGGGTATCTGCTGGCTCCGATCGTGCGCGACCGCAAAGGTGAGTACCGGAAGGAATTTCTGGAACTGCGCAAGCAGGGGTTCCAGCGCGTGAAGGTGGATGGTGAGTTCCACGAGCTGGATCAGCCCCCGACATTGGACAAGAAGTTCCGTCACGATATCGACGTTGTGGTTGACCGCCTGGTTGTTCGTGAAGGCATGGAAACGCGTTTGGCCGATAGCCTGCGCACCGCTCTGGATCTGGCGGACGGAATCGCGATTCTGGAAACCGCCCCACGAGAAGGAGAGCCGGAACGAATTACCTTCAGCGAGAATTTTGCCTGCCCGGTCAGTGGTTTCACTATCCCCGAGATTGAACCGCGCCTGTTTTCGTTCAATGCGCCATTCGGAGCCTGCCCGGATTGTGACGGCTTGGGGGTCGAGCTGTTCTTTGACGAGCGTCTCGTGGTGCCGGATCAGACGCTGAAATTGTATGACGGGGCCCTGGCGCCGTGGAGGAAAGGCAAGTCGCCGTATTTCCTTCAGACCATCGAGGCCATCGCGCGTCATTATGAGTTTGACAAGAACACGCCCTGGAAAGACCTGCCCAGCAAAGTGCAGCAGGTGTTCCTGCGGGGCTCGGGCGATGAGGAGATCCAGTTCCGCTATGACGAGGGCGGACGCGTGTACCAGGTGACACGCAGCTTCGAAGGCGTGATTCCGAATATGGAACGGCGTTATCGCGAAACGGATAGCGCGTGGATACGCGAGGAATTCGAACGGTACCAAAACAACCGCCCGTGCGGCACCTGCGAAGGGTATCGTCTGCGCGCCGAAGCCTTGGCCGTGAAGATCGCGGGACTGCATGTCGGTCAGGTGGTGCAAATGTCCATCCGCGAAGCGCTTGCCTGGATCGAGGATGCTCCGAACCATCTGAGCGCTCAGAAGAATGAGATCGCCCGGGCCATTCTGAAGGAAATCCGCGAGCGGCTGGGATTCCTGAATAATGTTGGTTTGGAATACCTTACGCTGTCTCGTTCAAGTGGAACCCTGTCAGGCGGCGAAAGTCAGCGCATTCGTCTGGCAAGCCAGATCGGATCGGGCCTGACCGGGGTGCTTTACGTATTGGACGAGCCCTCGATCGGCTTGCACCAGCGTGACAATGACCGGTTGCTTGGTACGCTCAAGAATCTGCGGGATCAGGGCAACACCGTGATTGTTGTCGAACATGACGAGGAAGCCATCCGCGAAGCCGATTATGTGTTCGACATTGGCCCCGGTGCGGGTGTGCATGGCGGGCAGGTGGTCAGCCACGGCACGCCCGAGCAGATCGCTGCGGACGCGGCCTCGATCACGGGGCAGTATCTGTCGGGCGTACGCGAGATTCCAGTGCCCGCCGAGCGGCGCAAGGGGAACAAGAAAAAGGTAACGGTCGTAAAGGCTTCGGGTAACAACCTCAAAGACGTGACGGCCGAGTTTCCCTTGGGCAAGTTCGTTTGTGTCACGGGGGTATCTGGTGGCGGTAAGTCGACCCTGACGATTGAGACGTTGTTCAAGACCGCCTCGATGCGCCTGAATGGCGCGCGTCAAACGCCTGCGCCGTGTGAGACCATCAAGGGTTTGGAGCATCTGGACAAGGTCATCGATATCGACCAGCGCCCGATCGGGCGGACTCCGCGATCGAATCCGGCAACCTATACCGGGGCCTTCACCCCGATCCGCGACTGGTTCGCCGGGCTGCCCGAGGCGAAAGCGCGGGGATACAAGCCGGGCCGTTTCAGCTTCAACGTGAAGGGCGGCCGCTGTGAGGCCTGTCAGGGGGACGGCGTCATCAAGATCGAGATGCACTTCCTTCCCGACGTCTATGTCACCTGCGAAACCTGCAAGGGCGCGCGGTACAATCGCGAGACGCTCGAGATCAAGTTCAAGGGCAAGTCCATTGCGGATGTGCTTGATATGACGGTGGAAGATGCGCAGGAGTTCTTCAAGGCCGTGCCCTCGATCCGAGACAAGATGGATGCGCTGGCCCGGGTTGGTCTTGGCTATATCAAGGTGGGTCAACAGGCGACCACGCTGTCGGGTGGTGAGGCGCAGCGCGTGAAACTGTCCAAGGAACTGTCGAAACGATCAACCGGGCGGACGCTCTATATTCTGGACGAGCCGACCACGGGTCTGCATTTCGAAGATGTACGCAAGCTGTTGGAAGTGCTGCATGAATTGGTCGACCAGGGCAATACCGTCGTGGTGATCGAACATAATCTGGATGTGGTCAAAACCGCGGATCATATCATCGACATTGGACCTGAAGGTGGTGATGGCGGTGGCGAAATCGTCGCCACCGGAACACCGGAAGACATAGTCGATGTTGAACGCAGCCACACCGGGCGATACCTGAAGCCGATGCTGAAAGGCGCGCGCGTCGCGGCAGAATAACTGCCCAGACGCGGCCTCAGTTCAGAATATCTGCGATCGCGCCGATCAGGTTCAGGACTTTGCGCGTCTCGGGGTCGACCCGGTACACGTAATCACCTGCACGGACATATGAATAGTTTCGGTTCAACCCATAGCGATAGGGGTCATTGATCCAACGGTAGTCGTTGGTAATGAAGTCTCCATCTCGGTAGATTTTCTTAGCCTGACCAGGCGGCACACAGGGAACGGATTTCTTGGCCAGACCCGGAGGGCAATGCCCGGCCTTGTTCTTTGCCGCCGCGCCAACCGGGGAAAGGGCCAAAGCCGCCAGAGTTGCCGTCGTCACCAAGAATCTCGTCATGTCGCCTTCCTTTGCGATTTGGCCAGCCGGGGCCATTTGTTCATGACTGCCTAGATGGTCACTTGCCCAATATCTGTCAAATCGTTGGGCAAGATGCCGCCAGTTGTCTTATTCACGTCCGCGTTTTTCGAACCGTGGCAACATGGCACTGAAATCGCGTCCCTTGCCGTCTTCGGTCTCGACGAATTGCTCGTAAAGAGCAGTCGCGGCCTGTCCCATCGGTGTATCCGCATCCGCACTGGTTGCGGCCTGTTGGCTGAGGCGCAGGTCCTTCAGCATCAACTCGGCTGCAAATCCAGGAGTATAGTCATTGTCGGCTGGGCTTTGCGGGCCAACGCCCGGGGCAGGGCAATAGGCGTTCATTGTCCAGCTGTATCCGGATGAGGTGCTTACCACATCGAACATCTTTTGGCGGTCCAGACCCAGTTTGTCGGCCAGGGCAAAGGCCTCGCACGTGGCGATCATGGTCACTCCGAGGATCATGTTGTTGCAGATCTTGGCGGCTTGGCCGGCTCCGGCTTCGCCACAGTGAACCGCTTTCTGCCCCATGATGTCGAACAGAGGAGCCGCCTTTGCAAATGCGTCGTCTGACCCGCCGGCCATGAATGTCAGGGTGCCACCTGCCGCGCCGCCGACACCCCCCGAAACCGGTGCGTCCACGAACATCAGACCGACGCCGCTGGCCTGTTCCGCGACTGCGCGTGCACTGTCCACGTCAACTGTCGAGCAATCGATCAGCACGGCACCCTTCGCCATGGCGGGAATGATCTGACTTGCAACGGCCCGCAGGATGGCGCCATTCGGCAGCATGGTTATGACTGCATCGGCAGAGGCGACGGCTTCTGTCGCGGTATCGGCTTGAGTCACCCCGTCAACGACAACACCGGCCGTGTCGAATCCGAGAACCTGATGGCCAGCCTTTGCCAGGTTGGCCGCCATGGGCGCCCCCATGTTTCCTAGCCCTATGAACCCGATCTGCATCTCTCAGTCCTCCTCGAATGTCAGGGTGTCCGTACCCAATGGCTGCAACATTTTCGAGACGGCCACCAGGGGGACGTCCGTATCGGAAAACTGCCAGTTCGGGTTGCGGTCTTTGTCTATGATCTGCGCGCGGATACCTTCCAGAAAATCACCATGCTCCATCGCCCGGTGGGTAAAGCGGTATTCCATCTCCAACGCGCGCCGCATGGTCAGAGAGGGGCCACGCAGACGGTGCAGCATCTCGATCGTGCAGGCCACGGAAAGCGGCGCGTTTTTCATTATTTTTTCCAGAGTTTTGTCTGCAAATTCCTGATCGTCATTGCGCAGGCTGATCAGGATGTCGCCCAGAGTTTCACCGGAAAAATGTTTGTCGATTTCCGTCAGCACCCCTGCCAATTCACCATTGGGTGGTGTTTCGGCATGTTCGGCCACCAGTTTCGCATTTCCAGACGCTTCCAGAATTTCGATCAGATCAGACCATTGCGATTGCGGGATGAAATGGTCGGCAAACCCCGCAAAGATCGCGTCCGCAGGCCCCATCCTGAAGCCCGTAGTCCCAAGGAATTCACCCAGCCGCCCCGGTGCGAGGGCCAGCATCAGTGACCCGCCGACATCCGGAATCAAGCCAATCGAGCATTCGGGCATGGCAATCCTGGAGCTTTCTCCGACGACACGGTGGCTGCCATGGCAGCCGATGCCGACACCCCCGCCCATGGTAAACCCCTGAAGAAAACTGATGACTGGTTTGGGATATTCGAAGATCAGGGCATTCAGACGATATTCGTCCCGCCAGAACTTCTGACCATACGCATAATCTTCTTTGGTGCCCGTTTCATAAAGTTCGGCGATGTCGCCCCCTGCACAAAAGGCTTTTTCCCCCTCGGCGTCCAGAACGATCAGGTCAACGGCATCGTCTTCCCGCCAGTTGCGCATCGCCGTGTCGATGGCCATGCACATGTCATAGCTCAACGCGTTCAGCGCTTGGGGACGGGTGAGGGTGATGCGACCGGCACGGCCTGTGGTGCGGATTTCAATGTCTGACATCGGGGCCTCAGCGATTGGCGAGCATTTGACGCGCGACGATCACGCGCATAATCTCGTTCGTGCCTTCCAAAATCTGATGCACGCGAAGATCGCGCACAAGCTTTTCGATGCCGTAATCCGCAAGATATCCGTACCCGCCATGCAGTTGCAGGCACTGATCCACCACCTTCGACCCGGTTTCGGTTACGAATTTCTTCGCCATCGCACAGAATTTCGTGGCATCGGGCGCGCCGTTGTCCAGTTTCCACGCCGCCTGACGCAGGAAGGTGCGTGCCGCCTGTAATTCGATCTCCATATCCGCCAGACGGAACTGAAGGGCCTGGAACTGATCGATGGATTGGCCGAACGCCTTGCGCTCGGACATGTATTGCAGGGTCATATCCAGCCCGGCCTGAGCAGCCCCAAGAGAACAGGCCGCGATATTGAGACGTCCGCCATCGAGGCCCATCATCGCGTATTTGAAGCCGTCGCCTTCGGTGCCCACGAGGTTGCCAGCGGGAATTTTGCAGTCGTCGAATTGAACCTGCGCAGTGGGTTGGCTTTTCCAGCCCATTTTCTGTTCCAGCGCCCCAAAGCTGAGCCCCGGCGTGCCGTCCTCGACATAGACGGTCGAGATCCCCTTGGGCCCGTCCTGACCGGTGCGTACCATGCAAACATAGGCATCCGAATAGCCACCGCCCGAGATGAACGCCTTGGTACCGTTCAACGTATATCCTTCGTTGGTGCGTTCGGCGCGGGTTTTCAAGGCCGCCGCGTCAGAGCCGGAACCGGGCTCGGTCAGGCAATAGCTCAGAACCGTATTCAGGCTCAGAACATCCGGCATGATGCGCGCCTTTAGGTCATCATCCGCGAAATTGTCCAACATCTTGGCGCACATGTTGTGGATCGACAGGAAGGCGGCGACTGAGGGGCAGGCCATCGACAGCGCCTCGAAAACCAGCGTGGCATCCAGGCGGGTCAGGTTTGAGCCTCCGCTTTCCTCGGATACGTAAAGCGCGCCGAAACCAAGTTCGCCTATCTGGGGCCACAAGGTTTTGGGAATGGTTCCGTCTGCCTCCCACTGGCGCGCAAAGGGGGCGATGTTTTCCTGCCCGAACGCGTGCGCCATGTCGAATATGGCTGTTTGCTCCTCGCTGAGTGCGAAATCCATGACGCTCCCTCCCGTCGGCAATGAATTGAACGGTTGTTTATTTCTGAATTCTTACAGAAATTTTGCAGGCGCAACAATGAGTCGGTTGAAACGGATCACAAGCCGGAAACGTTTAGAGATCGGCGTGAAATTCCTCGATCAGGTGGCGCACGACGGCTTGCCCCGGATCGTCCCCCCGCGCTGTTGCCTCGGCATGAATACGGCGTTGGCGCGTGGCAGAGGTGCCGTTTTCAGCAATCTGCCTGAGCCGTGCGAGTTCAGTCATCGTGCCAAGCGCTTCGGTGTCTTCAGCCAACAACCCCATGAGATCGCCGATCAGTTCAGACATGGGTTTGACTGACCGGTCGCCGAAATCGATCAGCCCTTCACCCACTCCGTAGCGCTGTGCGCGCCAGCGGTTTTCACCGATCAGGAAACGATCATATTGCCGCCAGCGCAGGTTGCGGTCTTTCAGACGGCACAGCATCCGGGTCAATGCCTGAACCAGTGCCGCCAACGACAAAGTGTGCTCCAGACGGGGTTGAACATCCATGATCCTCGTTTCCAAAGTTGGGAAACGATGTGAGGGGCGCAGATCCCACCAGATCTTTGTGGTGTCTTCGATGACCCCAAGCTCGACCAGAATGCCTGTGTTCCGTTCATACTCGCTCCAGCTGGCGAACACGGGCGGCAGCCCGGTGCGGGGCAGGTTGTCGAACACCGTCAGCCGGTATGAAGACAGGCCGGTATCCTCGCCGTTCCAATAGGGCGAAGACGTGGACAACGCCAGAAGATGAGGAAGAAAGTATGACAGTTGCGGCATTAGATCGGCACGCAGGGCAGGGTCCTCGACCCCGACATGTACATGCATCCCGCATATCAGCATCCGCCGGGCAACGCCGCCCAATGCATGTTGCAGCGCGTCATACCGTTCTTTCCGGGTGTGGTGTTGATCCTTCCAGTTGGCGAACGGGTGGCACGAGACGGCGATAGGGGACAGGTTGTATTCGGCGGCCCGTTTCGAAACGCATGACCGCAGCCGCTTCAGGTCTTCGCGCGCCGAAGCGACCGTGGCGTGTGGTCTGGTTCCAACCTCGATTTGACATTGCAGGAACTCGGGGCTGACCTGACCTTCGAAATCGCTTTGGCAGGCCGCCATCAGCGCTTCGGGGGCTTCGGACAATTGCAGGCTGTCACGATCCACCAACAGGTATTCTTCTTCGATCCCGAGTGTAAATTCCTGCTGCATGGGGCCCCTCACAGTTGTCCGTTCCATCAGTGAATACGGAAATTTCCGTTTTGCCAAGGGTTTGACAGGCTTGCCCTTGCAGAGAAACGGTTCGCAACGGTAAGGAACATTGCATCACAGATCGCGGAGCCAGCGCCTTGAAACCCAGAAAATTCCCGAAGATCAATGCCGCCCTTGAAGAATTGGGGGTGAAACTGGTCGACAGAGTTACGGAACAGGATGAACGGGCGCGGCTGGAAGCCTTCGAAGCGGCGGGTGGGTTGACGCGCCCCGTTTATGCTTTGTCGCCAGGGATGGAGGGGTTCGACATCTCTCAACTTGTGGCGGAATACGAGCGTCACAAAGCTGCCCTGGAGGCGCTGAAAGATCCCGCACGCAACCAGACCGGTTATCGTACCGGCAATGGTTACTATGACAGCCCGGATGCGGATGCATTGTATCTGATGATCCGCCGCTTTCAGCCCAAACGCGTGATAGAGGTCGGATGCGGCAATTCCACCCGTGTGACCCGTCAGGCAATCATCGATGGCAATCTGGATACCACCATTACCGCGATTGATCCGTACCCTCGCGCCGATATTGCCCATGTGGTCGACCGGTTCGAACAAAAACGTCTTGAAGAAACTGACCCGGCGCTATTCGCAGAGCTGGAGGCCGGAGACATTCTGTTCATCGACTCCAGCCATGTTGTGCGGATGAGCAACGATGTCGCACATCTGTTCTGCCGCATTATACCGTTTCTGAATCCCGGGGTGGTGATCCACGTTCACGATGTTTTTTTGCCCTACGAATATCCCAAGCGCTTCTTCTATGATTGCCCAGGCTGGGGAGAGCAGTACGTATTGCACAGCTTGCTGCAATCTGGCGCGTATTCAATGCTTTGGCCGGGGTATTACCTGCAACAGGATCGGCCTGATGCCGTTGTTGCCTTGCCGTTCCTGGCCGAGGGGCGGGCGCAAAGCATCTGGGTGCAGCTCAAAGAAAACTGAAACCAAAGTGATCCATTGCGGCAAAAGGTCCGTAACCCTTTCCATAACACGCTGGAGAGGAGAAGACAGCTATGTTCCGTCGTACATTCATGGGCGCAGCCGCCGCACTTGCTTTTGCTATGCCGCTCAAAGCTCAGGCCGCTGATATCGTCGACACCGCCGTTGCCGCCGGGTCGTTCAATACTCTGGTGGCCGCCGTTCAGGCTGCAGGCTTGGTTGACACCCTGAAAGGGGATGGTCCGTTCACGGTATTTGCACCCACAGACGAAGCCTTTTCTGCGCTTCCTGAAGGCACTGTCGAGACGCTTTTGAAACCAGAAAACAAGGATCAACTGGTCGCGATTCTGACCTATCACGTGGTACCGGCCAAGGTTATGTCTGGAGATATCGCCGGCAAACGTGCCAAGGTTCTGACTGTTCAGGGCGACCGGCTGAGCGTCAACGCCAAAAACGGCGTGAAAGTGAACGACGCCAAGGTCGTACAGGCCGACATTGAAGCCAGCAATGGCGTCATCCACGTCGTCGACGCGGTAATCCTGCCGGAATAAATGCCGTCTTCCGAAGACAAGAAAGCCCCGGCGACCGACCGGGGCTTTTGCGTTTCAGAGAGGGTGGATCAGACCAGTCGAACCTGTGTGCCAACTTTTACCAGCGGATACAGCTCTTCGACATGCTGGTTGTACAGGCCAATGCAACCGGACGAGCTCTGACGACCGATCTTGCGCGTGTCGTGCGTGCCATGGACAAGATAGGCAGGCCAACCCAGATACATGGCGCGGGTTCCCAGTGGGTTGCCGGGATCGCCACCTTCCATCCGAAGTGGCAGCGAAGGGTCACGTTCGCGCATTGATGCCGTAGGTGTCCAGCTTGGGAATTCGGTTTTACGCACAACTTTCGTGTACCCGCGTTTGGTAAGCTCTTCGCTCATGGGCACGGAACTTGGGTACAGTTTGTAGGTGCCGTCAGGCCCCCAGTAATGGACGGCGCGGCTGGTGATGTCGGCCAGCAGGCATCCAACGCCCAATTCATCGAAATGGTCCTGCCAACTCTGTTGCGAGAAGGACGATATATTGCGTCGGACCGGCAATTGCGTACTGATCGCGTCTTCCGTTTCAGGGAAAGCATCCGTGCTTTGTGCCCGAACAAGGGCAGGTGTTGCCACCAAAGAGGCCACGCCCAGCAAGGCAGAGCGACGGGTTATACGAGATTGGGACAAGGTTGCCTCCGATAAGTTCACTGCTCAGTACAATGTTCACGCCAAAATATGGGTGTTGGTTGGATTTTTCCAGAGTGAACCACTTGAATTTCCTGTGACCGATTGGACGAAAGCAGGTTTTTCGGCGGAAAGATGCAAAAAGCCCGGCCGTTGAACGGGCCGGGCTTCAAGCGTCATGAAACTGTAGGATCAGTCCATTGCTTTGAAGTTAAACTCGCCACCTTCCTTGATGCCAGACGGCCAGCGTGCGGTCACGGTTTTGGTGCGGGTGTAGAACTTGAAGCTGTCCGGGCCGTGCTGGTTCAGATCGCCGAACATGGATTTCTTCCAACCGCCGAAGGTGTGATAGGCCAGCGGAACCGGGATCGGAACATTGATGCCGACCATTCCGATGTTTACACGGCTGGCAAAGTCACGTGCGGTATCACCATCGCGGGTAAAGATCGCGGTGCCGTTTCCGTACTCGTGATCCATCGCCAGTTTAAGGGCCTCTTCGTAAGAACCCGCGCGCACGGTGGACAGAACCGGGCCAAAGATTTCCTGTTTGTAGATGTCCATCTCGGGCGTCACGTTGTCGAACAGGTGCGGGCCGACAAAGAAACCGTCCTCATAGCCTTGCAGGCTGAAGTCGCGGTTGTCGACAACCAGTTTCGCACCCTGTTCGACGCCTGAATTGATCAGGCCCAGAATGCGCTGTTTCGCGGCCGCTGTTACTACAGGGCCCATGTCGACATCGTCACCAGCGGTGTAGGGGCCCACTTTTAGCTTTTCGACGCGCGGGATCAGCTTTTCGATCAGCTTGTCTGCGGTTTCTTCCCCAACGGGAACCGCGACAGAGATTGCCATGCAGCGTTCGCCGGCCGCACCGAAACCAGCGCCAACCAGCGCGTCCGCGGCCTGATCCAGATCGGCGTCGGGCATGACGATCATATGGTTCTTGGCACCGCCGAAGCACTGTGCTCGTTTCCCATTCGCGGTTGCGCGGCTGTAGATATACTGTGCGATCGGGGTTGAACCCACAAAGCTGACGCCCTGAATAATCTCGCTGTCGAGGATGGTGTCGACAGCTTCCTTGTCGCCGTTTACGACCTGGAAAACGCCTTTGGGCAGGCCGGCTTCGACGAACAGTTCAGCCAGCATCAGGGGCACGGACGGGTCGCGTTCGGACGGTTTCAGAACAACGGCGTTACCGCAGGCCAGCGCAGGGCCAACATGCCAGAGCGGCATCATGGCCGGAAAGTTGAATGGCATGATCGAGCCGACAACGCCCAGAGGCTGGCGCATTGAATACATGTCAATGCCGGGGCCCGCGCTGTCGGTAAACTCACCCTTCAGCATCTGCGGCGCGCCAATGCAGTATTCGATCACTTCCAGACCACGCTGCAAATCACCCTTGGCGTCGGGGATGGTTTTGCCGTGCTCACGACTCAGCGCTTCGGCCAGTTTGTCCATGTCGCGGTTCATCAGGCCGACCATGGCCATCATGACGCGCGCGCGCTTTTGCGGGTTGGTTGCGCCCCATGCGGGCTGGGCCGCAGCGGCGGCCTCGATCGCGGCGGTGGTTTCCGCTGCACTGGCCATCGGGCACTTGTATTGAACTTCACCCGTTGCCGGGTTGTAGACGTCGTCGAAACGACCGGACGTTCCGGCGACCATTTCGCCGTTCAGGAAATGGGTCAGGTTTTGCATCAATAGCTCCTCCGATAGATTTGCGCGCAGAATAGGCTTGCAGAAATCCCGCGAACAGAGGCAATGTCTCAAAAGAGTTTTGCAAAAATGCAAAAGGGATCAAAATGACCCCAAACTGGGATGATATGCGGATATTCTTGGCTGTCGCGCGCGAGGAAAGCCTGTCATCCGCTGGTCGTATCCTGAAGATCGACCCGGCCACCGTTGGTCGGCGCATTGCGCGCCTGGAGGCGACGCTGGATTCCACATTGTTCACCAAGTCGCAGCAAGGCTATGTTCTGACCCCGGCGGGACAGCGGCTGTTGGAACACGGGCTGCACGCAGAAGAAGCGATGCGCGCGGCGGCCGGGGCGGTAACAGGACCAACGAAAACCCTGAGCGGGCAAATCCGGATTGGCGCGCCGGACGGCAGTGCCAACTATCTGCTGCCGCAGGTGTGTGCCAAAATCAGCGACGCAAACCCTGATCTGGACATTCAGATCCTGGCGCTTCCGCGTGTGATCAACCTGTCCCGTCGCGAGGCGGATATGGCGGTTACGGTCAGTGCGCCGACCGCCGGTCAGCTGCTGGTGAAGAAAATCAGCGACTACAAGCTGCACATGGTCGCGACCGAAGAGTATCTGAAGCGACATGATCCGATCCGGAGCATAGCTGACCTGAAGGGCCACAGGTTGATCGGCTATATCCCTGATATGATCTTTGACCGGGAACTTGACTACCTGAATGACATTGGCGTTGACCGTGTCGCTCTTGCATCGAATTCGGTATCGGTTCAACTGCGGCAGGTCTGCCTGGGAACAGGGGTTTGCGTGGCGCATGATTTCACGTTGCCATTCCACCCGGGGCTTCGGAAAATCCTGACGGATCAAGTGAGTTTGACGCGCAGCTTCTATCTGGTCAGGCATCAGGGTGACCAGCGCAACGAGCGGTTGAACCGCTTTGCGGATGCCCTGACACGCGGTATTCGCGATGAAGTGCTTCGTTTGGAAGCAGGCCCCGACGCTTGACAGGTCGCGGCAATCGCGCAACGCTTTGGAATAAGTGTTATTATTCCGGAGGTATTCTTCATGCTAGTTCAGGCCATCCTGAAGTCCAAAGCGACAGATGGTGTCGTGACCGTGGCGTCAACGGCGACAGTCTCAGAGGCCTCGAAGATTCTTGCGGACAAGCGCATCGGTACGGTCGTTGTTTCCGACGATGGTGGCAATACCGCGGTCGGCATCCTGTCAGAACGTGACATCGTCCGGGAATTGGCGGCCAGCGGCAGTGGTTGTCTGAACCAACCGGTTAAGTCTTATATGACCCAGAACCTCGTCACGGCGACGCGCCAGACCACCGTGGAAGACATCATGTCCCGTATGACAGAGGGGCGCTTTCGCCACATGCCGGTGGTTGAAGACGGAAAACTCGTAGGCATTGTCACTTTGGGTGATGTGGTGAAGGCTCAGCTTTCCGAACTTGCGATGGAAAAAGATGCCCTTGAAGGCATGATAATGGGGCACTGACGACAAGGGTTGCCCAAGCAATCACTTGCACCTGCAGCAAAGTTATGTTTGCTTGCGCAGAAATTTTGTTGCGCAGGAGGGCGCGATGCGGGTTGGATTGTATCCTGGAACCTTTGATCCCATCACCATGGGGCACATCGATATCATCCGTCGGGCGGCAGCTTTGGTGGACAAACTGGTTATCGGTGTGGCCATCAACCGGGACAAGGGCCCTCTGTTCTCGCTGGAAGAGCGCGTGGCCATGATCGAAGCGGAATGCGCCCGGCTGTCCGAGCAGACCGGAACCGAAATCATCGCGCACCCCTTCGAAAACCTGCTGATTGATTGTGCGCGGGATGTAGGCGCACAAATCATCGTGCGCGGCCTGCGTGCGGTTGCCGATTTTGAATACGAGTTTCAGATGGTCGGCATGAACCGGGCTCTGGACGATTCGATCGAGACCGTGTTCCTGATGGCCGAAGCGCGTCATCAGGCGATCGCGTCCAAGCTGGTGAAGGAAATCGCCCGGTTGAACGGGGACGTGTCGAAATTCGTCACGCCCCGTGTCAATGATGCGCTGAAAAAAAGGTTAGGCTAGGGCACCCATTGCGGCCGCCGTATCAAGCATCCGGTTCGAAAAGCCCCATTCATTGTCATACCACGCCAGCACACGAACCAGCGTGCCATCAGTAACCTTGGTTTCAGCCAGTGACACGGTCGAGCTGTGCGGGTCGTGATTGAAGTCGATGGAAACCAGAGGACGGCTTTCCGCGGCAAGAACGCCGGGGATTTTGGCAGCCGCATCGACGAACAGTTGGTTGACCTCTTCTTCGGTCGTGGGGCGTGAAACCTCGGCCACAAGATCAACGACCGAGACATTCGGGGTTGGAACGCGGATGGCCTGACCGGTCAGTTTTCCTTTGAGTTGCGGCAGCACCAGGCCCACGGCAGCGGCCGCACCGGTTGTCGTGGGGATCATCGACAGCGCCGCCGCTCGGGACAGGTAGGGATCTTTTCCCACTGTATCATGCACAGGCTGGCTGGCAGTGTAAGCGTGAACAGTGGTCATGTTGCCGTGCTTGATACCAAGGCCGGCATCCAGAGCGGCAGCAACAGGAGACAGGCAGTTGGTGGTGCAGGATGCGTTTGACACCACCAGATCATCGGCGGTCAGTTCGCCATCGTTGACGCCAAAGACGATGGTTTTCACACCGCCGTCACCTCGGGCCGGGGCAGAGATCAGAACTTTCCGGGATCCGTTCTTGAAGTGACGTTCCGCCGCCTCGCGCGTACGAAACACACCCGTACATTCCAGAACGACGTCAATATCCGACCAGGGCAGATCCTCGGGGTTGCGCTCGCTACTCAGCCGAATTGGACCACGACCAACGTCCAGACCTGCATCGCTGAGCGTAACCGGGTTGGGATAGCGGCCGTGAACGCTGTCAAATTCAAACAGGTGCGCGTTCATTTCGGGTTTTCCAAGATCGTTGATCGCGACGATCTCAACGTCTGTACGTCCGCTTTCCATCACCGCGCGCAGAACCCCGCGCCCGATCCGTCCAAATCCGTTGATCGCCAGTTTCAAGGTCATGGTCTGCTCCGTCCAAATGTCTCAGTAAGATGAGTTAGCGCTAACAATGACAGATCAAGCGAAATGTCAAGGAAAACCTCTGTCAGCGCCAGAAAGCGAGCCAGTCCAGAAAGTCGTAAAGCTTCTTTCCGAGGAAAAGCAGATGTTCGGTGCCGTACAGCGCTACATCCAACATGATAACGCCGAGAAGAAGAAGGCCGAGCCAGATAGCGATTTGGTTGGTCATGGCTGTCCCGAACGTAAAATGCCCGCTCAGATAACCTGAGCGGGCATCAAGGTACAAGCGAAGTCCGAAGGGTCAGTTAAGGCGGCCCATCGCAACAGCTACGTCGGCCATACGAACCGAGAAGCCCCATTCATTGTCATACCAGGCCAGAACGCGGACCATGCGGTCATCGACGACGCGGGTCTGATCCGGTGCAAAGATCGAGCTTTCCTCGGTGTGGTTGAAGTCGGTCGACACCAGCGGAGCGGGCTCATATCCCAGAACGCGCTGCATCGGGCCTTTGGCGGCCTCTTCGACGATCGCGTTGATTTCCGCCGTGCTTGTGTCGCGTGAGGCACGGAACGTCAGGTCCACCGCCGAAACATTCGGGGTTGGGACGCGAATGGCGGAACCGTCCAGGCGGCCTTTCAGGTTCGGCAGAACTTCACCCAGCGCCTTGGCGGCGCCGGTCGAGGTCGGGATCATCGACATTGCAGCAGCGCGGGCGCGGTAGAGGTCGCTGTGGCGACGGTCCAGTGTCGGCTGGTCGCCTGTGTAGGCGTGGATGGTCGTCATGATACCGTGTTCGATACCGACGCCCTCGTCCAGCACCTTGGCCAGCGGGGCGAGGCAGTTGGTCGTGCACGAACCGTTCGATACCATGTTGTCATTGGCGGCCAGCGTGTTGTGATTGACGCCGAAAACGATGGTCTTGTCCACGTTCTTGCCCGGAGCCGACAGCAGTACCTTGCCGGCGCCACGTTCCAGATGCGTTTTGGCCTTCAGGCCATCGTTGAACTTACCGGTGCATTCGAGGACGACGTCACAGCCTTCCCAGTCCAACTCGGTCATGTCGTAGGTCGAGAACATCTGCATCGGGCCGCGACCCAGATCCATGGTATTGCCGTCAATGGTGACGTCGCGCGGAAAACGCCCGTGAACACTGTCATATTTCAGCAGATGCGCCGAGGTTTCCAACGGGCCAGTTGCGTTGACTTTGATCACTTCGATGTCGTTGCGCCCGGACGCGGCGATGTGCGACAGGGTGCAGCGGCCAATACGGCCAAAACCATTGATACCGACCTTGATGGTCATAAGATGTCTCCAGATGCGCTTGCCTTGAGGGCCATATAACGGCGAAAAAGGAATCTCAAAAGGGCAAAAGCGGCATATTTTTAAGGTGTTAGCGCAAACCTGCGCCGGTTGCGCTAACGCTTGCGCTAGCCGTTGGATCAGGTAGGGTCCGGTTGGCGACAGCAGATTGAAGGGAAACGCGATGAGTGGTCTTTTGGCCCTGTTGGATGATGTGGCGGGCATTGCCAAGGTTGCGGCGGCATCAGTGGACGATGTGGTTGCGGCGGCAGGCAAAGCGGGGGCCAAAACCGCCGGTGTGATCATCGATGACGCAGCGGTGACGCCGAAATATGTGCAGGGTTTCGCCCCGGCGCGCGAGTTGCCGATCATCTGGCGCATTGCGCGCGGGTCGATCTTCAACAAGATCATACTCTTGCTGCCCGTCGCCTTGTTGCTGGCCAATTTTGCGCCGTGGCTGATCACGCCCTTGTTGATGCTTGGCGGGTCATATTTATGTTTTGAAGGGGCCGAGAAGATTTTTCATGTTCTGTTTCCTCATGGCAGCCATGTGATTGAGGACGACATGAAAATCCGCGATCCGGGCCACCTGGAGGAGCAAAAGGTCAAGGGCGCCATCAAGACTGATTTCATCCTGTCTGCCGAGATCATGACCATTGCACTGGCGGCGATCGAAGCCCCGAACCTGTGGATGCAGGCCGCTACGCTGGCTGTTGTCGGGATCGGCGTGACGGTGGCCGTCTATGGATCCGTCGCGTTGATCGTGAAAATGGATGATGTGGGACTTTTTCTGGCGCAGAACGCGCCAACACCTATCGGTCGCGGTCTGGGCCGAGGGTTGGTCAAGGCAATGCCCGGGGTGATGAAAACACTGTCCATTGTCGGAACTGCCGCGATGCTGTGGGTGGGGGGCTCGATCGTCATCCACGGGATGGAGGTTCTGGGTTTTGGCTGGCTGGGACATCATATCCATGATTGGGCCTATGCCATTGGACATTCCGCGTCTGATCAATGGGTTGGTGCGGTTGAGTGGGTATCCAAGGCCACGATGGATGGCGTATTTGGTTTGGCTTGGGGATTGGTTTTGATCCCGGTGGCAACCAAGATAATCATGCCCCTGTTCAGCAAATCCGAAACGCATTGAAACCAAAATGAAAAGAGCGGCCAAAGCCGCCCTTTGCTCGATCAGAAGGGACTGTCTTACAGTCCCAACAATTCCTTGACCTTGGCCACAGTTGCTTCGGCCGTAATGCCGAAATGCTTGTACAGCTCACCGGCAGGGGCCGAGGCGCCAAAGCTGGACATGCCGATGAAGCCTGCCTTGGCTTCGCGGCCACGCTCGCCCAGCAGCCAGCGATCCCAGCCACCGGCGCGCACGGCGGCCTCGATGCCGACGCGGACCGGACCGGCAGGCAGTACCCGCTTGCGATAGGCTTCGTCCTGCTCGGCGAACAGCTCCATGCAGGGCATCGAGACGACGCGGGTGCCGATGCCTTCGGCTTCGAGCATCGCTTTGGCTTCCATGGCCAGCGAAACCTCGGAACCTGTTGCAATCAGGATCGCCTGACGCTTGCCCTCGGCCTCGGCCAGAACATAGGCGCCTTGTGCGGTCAGGTTCTTGGTCTTGTGATCCTTGCGCACGGTCGGCACGCCCTGGCGGGTCAGCGACAGGACCGAGGGGCTGTCCTTGAAGGTCAGCGCCAGTTCCCAGGCTTCGGCGGTTTCGATCGTATCGGCGGGACGGAACACATAAGTGTTCGGCGTCGCGCGCGAGATGGCCAGATGTTCCACCGGCTGGTGGGTCGGGCCATCCTCGCCCAGACCGATCGAGTCATGGGTCATTACGAAAACCGACGGGATCTTCATCAGTGCCGCCAGCCGCATGGACGGGCGGGCATAATCGGTGAAGGCCATGAAGGTACCGCCATAGGGGCGGATACCGCCGTGCAGCGCCATGCCGTTCATCGCAGCGGCCATGCCGTGCTCGCGAATGCCGTAATGGATATAGCGGCCCTTGCGGTTTTCCGGCAGGAACACGCCCATATCAGCCGATTTTGTGTTGTTCGATCCGGTCAGGTCAGCCGAGCCGCCAACAGTCTCGGTCATGATCGGGTTCACGACGTTCAGAACTTTTTCGGACGAGGCGCGGGTGGCCAGTTTCGGCTGCTCTTCAGACATCTGCTTTTTGAACGCACGAATGGCGCCAGCCAGCCGCTTGGGGGCCTCAAATGCATAGGCGCGTTTGAATTCGGCCTGTTTCCTCTCGGAAAGCTGGGCAAAACGTTCTTCCCAAGCCCCACGTTCGTCTGCGCCGCGTGCACCAATGGCTTCCCAAGCGGATTTGACGTTGGCTGGAACTTCGAATGTGTCGTGCGGCCAACCATAGGCCTCTTTCGCGGCTTTCAGCTGATCCTGATCCGTCAGTGCCCCATGACCTTTCGAGGTGTCCTGCGCAGCATGACCCAGAGCGATATGGGTTTCACAGGCGATCATGGTTGGTTTTTTGGACTTTTTCGCCTGAACAATGGCCGCATCGATGGCCTTGGAGTCATGGCCGTCGATTTCAATCACGTGCCAGCCAGAAGCCGCAAACCGGCGGACCTGATCGGTGCGATCAGCGATATCGACAGTGCCGTCGATGGTGATGTTGTTGTTGTCCCAGAAGACGATCAGTTTGCTCAGCTCATGGCGGCCGGCCAAAGTGATCGCTTCCTGACTGACGCCTTCCATCAGACAGCCGTCGCCCGCGATCACGTAAGTATAGTGATCCACGACCTTCTTGCCGTAATGCGCGCGCTGGATTTCCTCGGCCATGGCGAAACCCACGGCATTCGAGATACCCTGACCAAGCGGGCCGGTCGTGGTTTCAACACCATCGATCAGAAAGTTTTCAGGGTGGCCCGCGGTCTTGGCGCCCAACTGGCGGAAATTCTTGATCTCTTCCAGCGTCACGTCGGCATGACCGGTGAGATAGAGAAGTGAATAGACCAGCATCGAACCGTGGCCAGCCGACAGGATGAACCGATCGCGGTCCGGCCAGTTCGGGGCCGAGGCGTCGAATTTCAGGTGCTTTTCGAACAGAACGGTCGCAACATCGGCCATGCCCATCGGCATGCCGGAATGGCCGGAATTTGCGGCGGCGACGGCGTCAAGGGTCAGGGTGCGGATGGCCGCAGCTTTGTCCCAGTGTTCGGGGTTGGCTTTGCGCAGCGCAGTCAGGTCCACGGGCGTTGTTCCTTTGGATAAAAAGCAGATTGCGCGCTCAATACCATTCAGCACCCAAAGTGCAAGCGGAACCGGGCTTTGGCAACGCCCGATAGGTGAAGAGCGAGGCCCAAGTGATTGAAACCAAACAGTGGGTATTTTCTGTCGCATTCCGTTAGACTGTCGGCAAGCGGGATTCGGTTTTGATTCGGATCACTTCGCGACAGAATGAACCTTGATAAAGAGGTGACAGGGGCATGAGCCAGTTAGAGGAACTACAGCACCGCATTATTGCTGCGATGGATCGTATCAGTGCGGGCGTCGAAGGGTTGGGCGGTGCGTCCCGGAATGCTGAAGTAAGTGAGAGGCTTCAGGCCGAACTTGAAGACGAAAGAGTTGCCAATGCGCAGCTTCAGGAACGACTGAAGACCCTGAAAGAGCAGCACGAAAAACAAGTGGACGCGCTGCGTGCCGATCTGGAGGAGCTGCGCACGGAACCAGCGGGTGCCGCCGACGCGGATGCGCTGCGAACAGAGCTGGAAGAAGCCCGGGCGAAAATCGCGTCTGTCGAAGCGGCCCGCGCCGAGCTGGCCGAGGCCAAGGCGGCCTTGGACAACAATGCCGAACTGGACGCGTTGAAGGCCGAGAACGAAAGACTGCGCGCCGAACTTGACGGCATCGAAGATCCTTCGGCGGTGAAAGCCGAGCTTGAGCAATTGCGTGAATTGCTTGCTCAGGCAAAAGAAGTCGAGGCGGAAAACAGCCGCCTCAAGGCACAACTTGAAGATACGGTACGGGTCGATGATCTGAGCGCCGAGCTTGAGATGCTGCGGGCCGAACGGGCCAGCCATGGCGCTGCGATGTCCCGGCTGGATGACGATCTGCAACGTATGCGCAAGGCGAACGAGCAGTTGCGGAATTCCGTAGAAGAGTTGCGTTCCGCGGCCGCAGAAGGGCTGACGGATGCTGAATTGCTGAACCGCGCCACCGTTGCCGAGCTTGAGGCGACGCGTGCGGCGCAGGCTTCGGACGCCGCCGAAGCGCAGGCCGTGTTGGCACGGTTGGAACCTCTGCTGTCGCAGGCAAAACTTGTAGAAGGTGAGGTAGAGTAATGCCCGAGGTAACCATTCATATTGGCGGGCGGGGTTTTGACGTGTCCTGCCGGGACGGGGAAGAACCCTTTCTGCAGGCGGCCGCCAAAATGCTGGATGACGAAGCGCAGGTTCTGTCCGATCAGATTGGGCGGATGCCCGAAGCGCGTATGTTGCTGATGGCCGGTCTGCTGCTGGCCGACAAGACGGCGGCAACGGAAGACAAGGTCAAGTCGCTGGAGGCCAGGCTGGCCGAGGCCGAGGCCGAGCTTCAATCGCTGAGAAATGCGCCCGTGCCGGAACCTGAACGTATTGAAGTCGCGGTGGTGCCGCCATCCGTCACGGATACGCTGGCCGAGCTGGCAGCACGTGCGGAAGCGCTGGCTTCCGTCGTCGAGGAGAAGAAGGCACAATGACCTATCTGCGCAATTTCTTCTGCGGTGCTTTGCTTGTTTTCCCGGCAACATCTGCACTCGCCGAAATCGACATTCTGTCTGTCACCTTTACCTGCGAGAACGGCGTGCCGTTGCCGGTGACCTATTTCAATGCACCCGACGGTTCAGGCGCGGCGGCGACGATGGTGGACAACACTCTGGTCGCGATGCGCCAGGTCGAAAGCGGATCGGGCATCCGCTATGAATCTCTCGGAGCCGAAGGAACCTATATCCTGCGCTCAAAAGGTTGGAACGCGTCAATCAGCTATTTGGCGGCAGGCGCCGCCAATGAGCAGGCTATTTATCAGAATTGTTCCAGCCGATAGGCAGGATTACGCGTTTGCTTCGCGGATTTTGTCGGCTGCTTCCTTGTTGTAGCCGACACCGTTTTCATCAAACAGCGTGTCCAGTTCGCCGGACAGGGTCATTTCGGTGATAATGTCGCAACCGCCTACGAATTCGCCTTTGACATACAACTGCGGCACGGTCGGCCAGTCGGAATAATCCTTGATGCCCTGACGCACATCTTCGTCGGCCAGTACGTTCACGTCGGTGTATTCAACACCCATGTAGTTTAGAACGCCGGCAACACGGGACGAGAAGCCACATTGAGGCATTTCCTTGGTGCCTTTCATGTACAGCACCACGTCATTGGCTTTGACGGTTTCGTCGATCTGGGTTTTTACATCGGTCATTTTGCGTTTCCTTTGCTCTTCGGCATCATAGCTTTGGCGTAGTCTTGAGGGTCTTTGGGGACACGATATTGCGTGGAATGCCCTCCGCCAGACCCGCCTGAATCATAGTTTGCGTGGATTGTGCGATAACCTATCCCAGGAAGCGATCCGCGCTTTGGTTGCGGTTCGTTTTTGGATCGGCTCCAAGCCAATAGCGCGACAAGCACGACAAAGACAGTGACCGCAATTGAGATTACAATCGCATGTTCCATTTTACTCCGGCACTTTGGTGGTCAGCGCCAGCGCGTGCAACTCACCATCTGGGCCATCCATCTTGCCTTTCAGCGCGGCATAAACGGCACGCTGCTGTTGTACCCGGTTCTTTCCGCGAAAGCTCTCATCCACCACCATGGCAGACATATGAACACCGTCATTTCCGCCGACCTGAATCTCGGCGTCGGGAAAGGCTTCGCGCAGCAGGTGTTCGATTTCGTGGGCGCTCATCGGCATGTAGATAACTCCAGAAGGTCTTTCCCAAGATGTAGAGCGCATGAACCGGGCGTGCAAGAGCACTGGCACATGCAAAAACAACCAAACCCGCACCGGATCACAGCGCGGGTTTCGATTGGCATTCGCGTTGCGTTGTCAGGCGACAGCGTCGGCAAAGCTGTTGCGGTAAATCGCGGCAAGTTCATCAAGCGAGGCTTCCGAGCTGCCGATCTTCACCGTATCGCCGGTGAAACGACCAACCGCATTCAGTGGAACGCCGGCCTGACCGGCCGCAATCATCAATGCCTCGGCCTGATCGAAATTGCACGCAACAAGATAGCGGGCTTGATCTTCACCGAACAGGAATTCAGTCGGGGCGTCGTCAAGACATACGCCAACGCCTGCGGCTTCTGCCAGTTCGAAGGCAGCCAGAGCGATGCCGCCATCGCTGACGTCGGTGCAGGCCTTGATCATCTCGCGGTTGGCGCGGATGAAATCACCGTTGCGCTTTTCGGCATCCAGATCGACATGCGGGGCGTCGCCGTCTTCGCGGTTGAACACCTCGGCCAGAAGGGCGGATTGACCCAGATGCCCCTTGGTTTCACCGATCACAAGCGCAACGTGGCCTTCGCGCACCTCATTGCCGATGATCTCGTCCGAGTGCTGCAACAGGCCGACTGCGCCAATGGTGGGGGTCGGCAGAATGGCCTGTCCGTCAGTCTCATTGTACAGCGAGACGTTGCCCGACACGATCGGCATATCCAAGGCGCCGACTGCGGCGCCGATGCCCTGTATGGCACCGACAAACTGGCCCATGATCTCGGGCTTTTCAGGATTGCCGAAGTTCAGGTTGTCGGTTGTGGCCAGCGGCTTGGCTCCGACGGCGGTCAGGTTGCGATAGGCTTCGGCCACGGCTTGTTTGCCGCCCTCAATAGGGTTTGCGCGCACATAGCGCGGGGTCACGTCGGATGTGAAGGCAAGCACCTTGTCGGTCCCGTGGACGCGGACCATGCCCGCACCCAGACCCGGCGTGCGGACGGAATCCGCCATCACCATGGTGTCGTACTGTTCATAGACCCACTGTTTGCCTGCGTAGTTGGGCGACGCGAGCAGGGCGCGCAGCCCGTCAATCGGGTCGATCTGGGGCACTTCGGCCAGTTCCTCTGCCTGTGGCGTAGGCTCCCATGGGCGGTCGTATTCCGGCGCGGTAGAAGACAGTTTGGACAGAACCAGATCGGCTTTGACTTCACCGTTATGCATGATCAGAAAGCGGTCTTCGGCAATGGTTTCGCCAACGATCGCGAAATCAAGATCCCATTTTTCGAACACGGCGCGGGCCTCGGCCTCAAGCTCGGGCTTGAGGACCATCAGCATACGCTCCTGAGATTCGGACAGCATCATTTCATAGGCTGTCATGTTTTCTTCGCGCTGAGGAACGTTTTCCAGATCAAGACGTACGCCAAGGCCACCCTTGTCACCCATTTCAACGGCCGAGCAGGTCAGGCCCGCTGCGCCCATGTCCTGGATCGAGATCACGGCACCGGTCTGCATCAGTTCCAGCGTCGCCTCCATCAGGCGCTTTTCGGTGAAGGGGTCGCCGACCTGAACGGTGGGGCGTTTTTCTTCGATCGTGTCGTCGAATTCGGCGGATGCCATGGTCGCGCCCCCCACACCATCACGACCGGTTTTTGCGCCCAGATAGACGACGGGCATACCCACGCCCGACGCGGCCGAGTAGAAAATCTTGTCGCTGTCGGCCAGGCCAGCGGCAAAGGCGTTCACAAGGCAGTTGCCATTGTATGCGGGGTGAAAGCGCACTTCGCCACCGACGCAAGGCACACCGAAGCAGTTGCCATAGCCACCGATGCCCTCGACCACGCCGTTGACCAGTTGACGGGTCTTGTGATGGCCGGGTTCGCCAAAAGACAATGCGTTCATGGACGCAATGGGACGCGCGCCCATAGTAAAGACGTCGCGCAGGATGCCCCCCACGCCGGTCGCCGCACCCTGATAGGGTTCGATGTAAGACGGGTGGTTGTGGCTTTCCATCTTGAAGACCACGGCCTGACCGTCGCCAATGTCCACCACGCCTGCGTTTTCACCGGGTCCGCAGATCACCTGGGGCCCAGAGGTGGGCAGGGTGCGCAGCCATTTCTTCGAAGATTTGTAGGAACAGTGCTCGTTCCACATGGCCGAGAAAATGCCGAGCTCGGTGAAAGTAGGTTCACGCCCGATGATCTCGAGGATCATGTCATATTCCTCGGGCTTGAGCCCGTGTGCGGCAATCAGATCGGGTGTGATGGCGGGCTCTTGCATCTTCTGTCCTGTGTCCAAGTGGGCCGAGATTGCGCGCCTTGTAGGGCAAGCGCGCGCGTGTGGAAAGGGTCAAGACGGCGCAGGTTGCGTCTTTCAAAGAAAAACGGAACCGGCATCACTGCCGGTTCCGGATGAATGCGTCCCAAAATGGGTGCATGCAGCTGGCGCGGACCGCGAAGCTTACGCCGATCCCTGATCCTTGTTGAGCTGCGCTGCGGCTGCTGCACCAACAGCCGTCTTTTGTTCCGGGGTTAGGTTTTCATTGTCGTCCAGCCCCGGAATCGCAACGCGCACTTCGCGACGGGCAAAGTCGATGCCGTTTTCCTTGAAGGCCGCCTTGACCCGGTTGAAGATCTCCTTGCGCAGTGTGAACTGCTTGCCGGGCTTGGCCATGAACTTGCCGCGGATGATCATGCCGACATCGTCAAAATCGAACACACCTTGCGACTTGAACGGTTGCAGGAAGCCATCCTTGTGGGTCTCGTCCTCCATCATCTCAGCACCGATCTTCTTGAAGATCTTCTTGACCTTGTTGGGATCGGTGTCGAACGGCACGGTGAATTTCAGCTTCATGATCACCCAGTCGCGGCTGAAATTTGTCAGCTTCTGAATCTCACCGTAGGGTATCGTGTGTACAGGGCCGCGATGGTGACGCAACTGCATCGAGCGAACCGAGATTTTCTCGACAGTGCCCATCGTGCCGCCGACATCGACATATTCTCCGACGCGGAAGGCATCGTCGATCAGGAAGAAAACCCCGCCCACGATATCAGCAACCAGCTTCTGCGCACCAAAACCGATCGCCAGTCCCAGAACACCGGCACCGGCCAAAAGCGGTGTTATATTGATGCCCAATGCGCCCAGCGCCAGCAGGCCAAAAATCACGGCAATCGTAATCTGGGCCGTGATCCGCATCAGGGGCAGAACCGTCGCCAGACGAGAGCCGCCGACACCGCCGCCTTCACCGCCTGCTTCTTCGTCCAGCGCCTCGGCCGCAGTCTGTTCCTTGGCCAATCGGCGGTTGATCCAGAGCGAGACGACCTCGTTTAGGATATAGCCAACGGCGATGATCAGCAGGAATTCGATCACGGCACCGCCGACTTCGGCACCGACACCGGCCGAAGCGACATTGCGCAGGTCAAGATGCCATACGCGTGCAATCATGAAAACTACGACCAAGCCGGCGATAACGCGACCAATCCGGATGTAGCTGCGTTTCGCGGAACGGTAGGCGCGTTCAGCAAGAGGGCCTTCGCCCGACATTGGCGGTTGCAAATGCCGCACAAGACCGCGGATCAGCGTATCCAGCGCAGGTGCAATCAACAACCAGAACATCGTCGTGAAATGCGCGCCGCTGGTCAGCAATCTCAATGTTGCCGGATCACGCTGCGCGACCAGGAACTCGACCAGCAGCCAGATTGCCACCGAAACGCCGATGGCAAAATAGGGGTAATAATGTGCAACTTCTTCATCGAATTTCGTGTGATCCGGGTCTGTCCCCAGCATCATCTGCGACAGACCTTCACGCGCGGTCCAGGCGATTGCGGCGATATAGACGTGAATTGCCGCGTTCAGCCAGAAGCCAATGCGGGTATCGTCACCCGTGACGCCATTGAGTGCGTTGAACCGAACGACGAACAGCGTGAACCCGATCAGGATCAACAGACCGATCAGGTTACGGTGCAGGTACTTTGCCCAGTGGTCGTCGATATTGACCAACCGAAATTGCGGCTTCTCCGGCGCCAGAACAAACCGGGACGCTGCTGCACCCAATCGCGGCACCCAGATGAGATAGAATACAAACGGTGCAGCATAGGTGATCTGTTCCGTCGTCAGAAGACCGCGGCCCACCGCGCGGATCACTACATAGAAAATGATCAGCCCGGCGATTTCGCGGCAGAACCGGCGAAACAGGTATCTGACGGCGCCCCAAAGGTCGGCCTCGTCCGCGGCTTCGGTTGCTTCATGCCAGCGTCGGGTCAGGAAAATGAACAGCTTTTCCGCAATGAACCCGACAACAAGCACAGAGAGGACAAGCCCTATAAGTGTAAAGACACCGGTCGATCCGAACGTATCGCTAAAATTGCTGAACGCGGTAATCTGCGCCGTCACTATGTTGGGAAGCGTGGTCAGGACATGTGTCCAGGACGCGACCATTTCAGCCCAGATCTCGCTTATCTCGGTCAACGGGTCTTCTACGTTTGCTTTTTCGGCGGCTTGTTTTTCCGCCACGGCATCAAGGCGTTCCAACAGAATTGCGCGAACCTGATCATCGGACATGCGAGCAACAAGATCGTCGACCTGCTCGGGTGTCAGGTCTTCCGGGATGGTCACTGTAGAAGTTGAACCGGAGTCCTGTGCATATAGTGGCACTGCCATGAATAACGCGGAGACGAGCGCCAAAACCAGACGGAGTGGGTGGAACATGTATTTTCCCTCAAACACGAAATTGTATCGTTTTTTGAGGATCATATGCCTATGCGTGTATTTTTCCCAGAGCTTTCGCTGACTTAATGCAGGGTCCAGCCAAAAAAAAGGCCGAGCTATAAGCTCGGCCGTAGTCCAACAGGGAGGTATGAAGATGATGAGCGTTTCAGCATCACCGCCTTCGAGTGCTCATTTAGGGGTCAGTTAGTGAACGTTCAAGACAATTAACCCTGTGAACACTTCATGTCCGTTATGCTATTTACGCATAGCTACAGTTTTCCCATCTGTTTCAGTTGTTTACGCTGTGCGATGATTTCGTCCTGCACGAAATCGCGAAACGCTCCAACGCGTTTTGAATGCCGTAATTCTTCCGGGTAAGCCAGATAAACCGGAACATCTGCGGTTTCTATGTCTGACAGGATGGGCACGAGGTGCGGAAAATCCTGTGTGACGTAATCGGGCAGAACACCGATGCCCAGATTGTGCAAAACGCCCTGAAGCACGCCAAAATAGTTGTTCACAGTCAGCAAAGAGCCGGGATTATAGGTCATCAGGTGGCGCACCATGGCGGCACTGGCGCCAACCTGCGGCGCCGCAGGGGTCTGACAAATCAGACGGTGGTCCTTGATCTCTTCCAGGGACTGCAACATGCCGCCGTGGTTCTCGATATAATCCTGGGTTGCATACAACATCATCTGAACGGTCATAAGGCGCTTGCGCACCAGGTCGGCCTGGCTTGGCTCTTTCATGCGGATGGCGACGTCCGCTTCGCGCATCGGAAGATCCAGAACGCGTTCTTCAAGCATCAGGTCGATGTTCAGGTCAGGGTATTGCTCATACAGTTTCGGCAAGCGCGGTGCCAGCCAGAGTGTACCAAAGCCGAAGGTCGTTGTGACACGCAAAACACCGAAGACTTCTTCCTCGCTGTCCCGAATACGCGCGGCTGCGGCATCCAGCCGTTTCGACATGGCAGATGTGGCGTCAAACAACAACTCGCCCTGTTCGGTGAGAATCAGCCCCCGCGCGTGACGGTGGAACAGAGTGGCATCCAGAGACTCTTCCAGTGCGCGGATCTGTCGGCTTACGGCGGATTGAGACAGGTTCAGCTTGTCTCCGGCGTGCGTAAGGCTGCCCGCATCGGCCACCGCATGAAATATTCTAAGCTTGTCCCAATCCATTACCGCAACTTTCGTTATCTTTCAGAAGCCCTATATGAAATAGGTGACAAGTTCTACATTCAATGGACGAAATCGTTACATATCAGTGGATAAATTCTATACAGGTCAGAAATTATGACCTAAAATAAATCCAAGTATAGCACACTGATCTGACGAGGGGAGACGTCTGATGAGCCAGCCACAGATAACGCTGAACGACCGGTTCGATCTTGAGAAAAACCCGGTTCTTCTGAATGGAACGCAGGCGCTTGTGCGCTTGATGCTGATGCAAAAGGCCAGAGACCGGCAAGCGGGCCTTAACACCGCGGGATTGGTCACCGGATACCGCGGGTCGCCTTTAGGGGCAGTGGATCAGCAAATGATGCGGGCCCAAAAGCCACTGGCCGAAAGCGATATCACGTTTCAATTCGGTTTGAACGAAGACCTGGCGGCCACCGCGCTTTGGGGCAGCCAGCAGGCGGGCCTGCGCGGCGACGGCAAATTCGATGGGGTCTTCGGGCTTTGGTATGGCAAGGGGCCGGGCGTTGACCGGTCCGGTGACGTCATGCGCCACGCAAACATGGCAGGGACAGCCAAACATGGCGGTGTGCTCATGGCGATGGGCGATGACCATACCGGCGAAAGCTCGACGGTGCTGCATCAGTCGGAATGGTCGCTGGTCGACATGTACATGCCGATCGTCAGCCCCGCTGGCGTTCAGGAAATCCTTGATTATGGAATTTACGGATTTGCACTCAGCCGTTTTGCGGGGGTCTGGGTGGGCCTGAAGACGATGAAGGACACGATCGAAGTCACCTCGGTCGTGGATGGAAGTCCGGACCGGATGCAAATGGTCATCCCAGAATTCGACATGCCGGAAGGTGGGTTGAACATCCGGTTGGGCGACACGCCGCATCTGCAGGAAACGCGTGTCATCGATTACAAAAGGTTCGCGGCCGAAACGTTTTCACACGCCAACAAGCTGGACAGGCGGATGTGGGGCAAACCCGGCGCCAAGATCGGTTTTGTCGCGGCGGGCAAGAACTGGCTGGACCTGACACATGCGCTTTCGCTTCTGAATATCAACGAAGCCGAGGCCGAGCGTCTGGGGATTACCACATACAAGGTGGGGCAGACTTTCCCGCTGGATATGGTCGGATTCCACGATTGGGCCGAGGGGCTGGACCTGATCGTGATCGTCGAAGAAAAGCGCAAGCTGATCGAGGTTCAGGTCAAAGAGGCCATCTTTGACGACCGGCGCGGACGCCGGGTCTATGGCTGGTACAAAGGCGGTGCCGGGACACTGCACCGCGAAGAACTGTTCCCGACGCGCGGTGCGCTTGACCCGATCATGATCGCTGAAAAGCTGGGCGAGATCCTGATTGAAGAGGGGCGCGAGACCGATGGTATCCGGGCCGGGCTGGCGTCTTTGTCAGAAGCGCGCCGGGCCGACAACGCACAGGAAATAGCCACGCGGCTTCCGTATTTCTGTTCCGGCTGCCCGCATAACAGCTCGACAAGGGTACCGGAAGGCAGCCGCGCCTATGCCGGTATTGGCTGTCACTACATGGTTCAATGGATGGATCGAGAGACGACCGGTTTCACTCAGATGGGAGGGGAAGGCGCCAACTGGATCGGCGAGGCTCCGTTTTCGACGACCAAGCACGTGTTCCAGAACCTTGGCGATGGCACGTACAACCATTCGGGCGTTCAGGCGATCCGGGCTGCATTGTCCGCAGGAACGAACATCACCTTCAAGATATTGTTCAACGACGCGGTTGCCATGACCGGCGGGCAGGACAATGAAGGCGACCTGACCGCCGAACGGATCGTTGCCGAGGTCAAGGCAATGGGTGTCCGAGAGGTAGCCGTGGTTTACGATGAAAAAGAGGACGTCAACTTCAAGGCTCTACCCGCCAGCGTTCAGACATACGAGCGTGCCGATCTCATGCAGGTGCAGGAGAAGTTTCGCGAGATCGAGGGCGTATCGGTCATCGTTTACGTACAAACCTGCGCTGCCGAAAAGCGCCGCCGCCGCAAGCGCGGTACGTTCCCCGATCCCGACAAGCGCGTGTTCATCAACACCGATGTCTGCGAAGGCTGCGGCGATTGCGGTGTACAGTCAAACTGCGTGTCGATCGTTCCCAAACAGACCGAGCTGGGCCGCAAGCGGGCCATTGATCAATCGAGCTGCAACAAGGATTACTCGTGCTTGAACGGTTTCTGCCCGTCATTCGTGACGCTTGCGGGCGCGAAAATTCGCAAAGAGGCGACGACCGAAATTGATCTGCCAGATTTGCCAACACCAGATCTGCCGAAGATCACCGGCACGCACAACGTCGTGATTACCGGCGTCGGCGGTACGGGTGTCGTCACCATTGGCGCCATCCTTGCGCAGGCGGCGCAGATCGACGGAAAAGGCGCGGGCATGATGGAAATGGCGGGGCTGGCGCAAAAAGGCGGCGCAGTCCACATCCACTGTAGATTGGCCAACCGCCCCGAGGACATCAGCGCGATTCGCGTCGCCACTGGCGAGGCCCACGCGCTGATCGGTGGCGATCTGGTGGTCTCGGCCGGCGCAAAGACGTTGGGCCTGACGCGCACCGGACGTACGGGGGCCGTCGTGAACAGCCATGAAACGGTGACGGGCGACTTCACGCGTGATACCGAGTTCCGCATTCCGGCGGATCAGCTGGAACTGGCCCTGCAAGCGCGGCTGAAAGAAGATGTCTCGCTGTTTGATGCGACCGAACTGGCGCGCGCGGTGATGGGGGATTCAATCTATTCCAACATGATGATCTTTGGCGCGACCTGGCAGCGCGGGCTGTTGCCGGTCAGCCATCAGGCGATCTTTGAGGCCATCGAATTGAACGGCACGGCGGTCGAACGCAACAAACGTGCGTTTGATATCGGACGTTGGGCGGTTCTGCACCCGGAAGACGTGCAATCCATCCTTGCGCCGACCGTGGCCGAGATGCCCAAGGCACTGGACCAAATCATCGCGTTTCGCGCGCAGCACCTGACGGAATATCAAAGCGCCCGGCTGGCCAGGCGGTACCGCAAGCTGGTGGACAGTGTCGAGGACGCGTATGTGCGCGAAGCGGTAGCGAAAGGGTATCACAAGCTGTTGTCATACAAGGACGAATACGAGGTTGCACGTCTTCTGCTGACCAGTCGGGAAAAAGCGGCGGCCGAGTTTGATGGTGACTTCAAGATGACCTTTCACCTTGCCCCGCCGATATTCGGCGGATCGGGTAGCAATGGCAGGCCGAAAAAGCGCGCGTTCAGCGAATCCATCCTGACTGCATTGAAGCTGTTGACCAAACTCAAGGCATTGCGCGGCACACCACTGGACATTTTTGGATATTCATCCGAACGCAAGATGGAGCGCGCCCTGATCCGACAGTATGAAAAGGACATGCGCGAGGTACTGCCCTTGGTGTCGCAGGACACCCGTGATGCGATTGCTGCCCTGGCTCGTTTGCCGCTGGATATCCGCGGATTTGGGCCGGTACTGCGGGAAAATGAGGCCAAGGCTGCGAAACGGCGAGAAGAGCTGCTGGCCGTCATCCGCAGCGGTGGGCCTGAATTGCAAGCTGCGGCAGAGTAATTCGTCACAAGGGTGTCACGATAGCTGGTCAAACCTGTTGCTTGTACTTATTTTGCGGGCAGCAAAACGGAGCCCTTCATGTCTTCTCGTCGTCATGTCGTTCGTGAGATCTCGTATGCGCATTCCGCCGAAACCAAGGGGGGGCGGTTGGTCATCAGGCTGATGGAGAACACCACGGGACGGTTGCGTCTGATCAAACGGGCGGACGGATACGAAAAAGAAGTCGCAAAGGGTCGGGATTTTTGGTCGGTCATGGTCGATCGCTATGGATTGACCTTGGATGTCGTTGGTGGCGCGCTGGCGAATATCCCCAAGGAAGGTCCGCTTATCCTGATTGCAAACCATCCATATGGAATTCTGGATGGGCTGATGATGGGGCATATATTGTCTCAGACCCGTGGTGATTTCCGAATTCTCGCAAATCGCGTTTTCCGCAAGGCTGAAGACCTGAACCGTATCGTTTTGCCTGTTTCGTTTGATGAAACGAAAGAAGCGGTGAAACTGAACCTGGATACGCGGAAGACTGCATTGAATTACCTTGGCGATGGCGGCGCGATCGGGATTTTCCCTGGGGGTACGGTCAGCACCGGCGTTAATCCGTTTGCCCATCCTATGGATCCGGGTTGGCGCGGTTTCACGGCCCGAATGGTGGCGAAATCCAACGCCACTGTCGTTCCGGTGTTCTTCGACGGGCACACGTCACGTCTGTTTCAGATTGCTAGCCATATGCACAACACCCTGCGCATGGGGTTGCTGATCAAGGAATTCAAAAAACGTGTCGATACACCGGTCAAAGTGGTGATTGGCACGCCTATCGGGCGCGACATTCTGGATCCGCTGGGCAAGGATACGCGCAAGATGATGGATTTCCTGCGCAAAGCGACGTATGAGCTGTCTCCGACACCGCTGAAGTCTTATGACTATGGCTATGAATTTGAGGAACGGCATCGCGCCTGAAGGGGCTAATGGCAGTAGGTATCTTTGATTCCGGATTGGGCGGTCTTACCGTCCTGAGCGCCGCGCAGACACGACTGTCTGACGTTGATTTCCTGTATTACGCGGACAGCGCGCATGCCCCATACGGTGTGCGCGATGCCGAGGACATCTATCAGCTGACCCGAAAGGCCGTGCAGGACCTTTGGGATCGCGGCTGCAACTTGGTGATTCTGGCCTGCAACACAGCCAGCGCGGCGGCGCTGCGCCGGATGCAGGAAGAGGGCGTGCCCGAAGGCAAACGTGTGCTTGGTGTCTTTGTTCCCTTGATCGAAGCCCTGACCGAACGGCAATGGGGCGACAATTCCCCACCACGCGAAGTGGCGGTCAAGCATGTCGCCTTGTTCGCCACGCCCGCCACTGTATCCAGCCGGGCCTTTCAGCGCGAGCTGGCGTTCCGGGCAATTGGCGTGGATGTCGAGGCGCAGGCATGTGGTGGAGTCGTGGATGCCATTGAAGACGGTGACATGATCCTGGCCGAGGCGCTGGTGCGCAGCCATGTGGAAGCCCTCAAGCGCAAGATGCCTGAACCGCAGGCGGCCATTCTGGGCTGTACGCATTACCCGCTAATGGCTGACGTGTTTCAGGCGGCATTGGGACCTGACGTGCAGGTCTATAGCCAGGGGGAGTTGGTCGCGGAAAGCCTTGCGGATTATCTGCATCGCCACCCCAACATGCTGGGTAGTGGCCCGGGAGGGTTCCTGACGACGGGGAAACCCAATGTGGTGAGCGATCGGGCGACACAGTTCCTCCGACGACAAATCACATTCGAGGCTGCCTGACTTCGGTCAAGGACGCGGCCGCTCTGCTTTCATTATTTCAAGACCGTCGCATCGGCGGTCGTAACATGTGACACACGTTGAGAAGAGGTCTGACATGACCCATAAAATCGCAATTCTGGGCGCTTCGGGTTATACCGGTGCGGAACTGGTGCGGCTGATCGCCGAACACCCTAACATGGAAATCGCCGCGCTGGCCGCCGAACGCAAGGCGGGGATGACCATGGCGCAGGTTTTCCCGCATCTGCGCCACATGGATCTGCCGGACTTGTGCAAGATTTCCGAGATCGATTTTTCCCGGATCGATCTGTGTTTTTGTGCCCTTCCGCACAAGACCAGCCAGGAAGTGATCAGTGCACTGCCCAAGGATCTGAAGATCATCGATCTGTCTGCTGACTTCCGGCTGACTGACCCGGATGAATATGAAAAGTGGTACGGAAACCCGCATACCGCGCTCGAGCAGCAGGAAGAGGCCGTTTATGGCCTGACCGAGTTCTATCGCGACGAAATCCGGGGCGCACGGCTGGTGGCGGGTACGGGGTGCAACGCGGCAACCGGTCAATACGTTCTGCGGCCGCTTGTTTCTGCCGGGGTGATTGATCTGGACGATATCGTGCTGGATCTGAAATGTGCTGTATCCGGGGCAGGGCGGTCGCTGAAGGAAAACCTGCTGCACGCCGAACTGAGCGAGGGCACCAACGCCTATGCCGTCGGCGGGACCCACAGGCATCTCGGCGAGTTCGATCAGGAGTTTTCCAAGCTGGCCGGTCGTGCGGTTCATGTGCAGTTCACTCCGCACCTGATCCCTGCAAACCGGGGCATTCTGGCCACGACCTACGTAAAAGGTGACCCGCTGAGCATCTATGAAACGCTTGCAAAGGCTTATGCGGATGAGCCTTTCATTCAGATGCTGCCGATGGGCGAGACACCATCGACCCACCATGTGCGCGGGTCCAACTTCTGTCATATCGGAGTTGTGGCAGATCGGATCGAACGGCGTGCGATCGTGATCGCGGCGCTGGATAACCTGACAAAAGGTAGCAGTGGCCAAGCCTTGCAGAACGCCAACCTGATGTTAGGTGAGATTGAAACCCGGGGCCTGATGATGGCACCGTTATTCCCGTGAGGACGGTATGAAAACGCTCAAGAAACGTCGCCGAGTACAAGTCATTCTGGTAGCTGTCGTTGCCTTGGTGGCATCGACGGCGTTGATTGGCTATGCCATGCGCGACGGGATCAACTTTTTCCGCTCGCCAAGCCAGGTGATTGCCGAACCACCCAAGCCGACCGAGGTCTTTCGGATTGGCGGCCTGGTCGAAGAAGGTTCGATCATCCGCGGGCAGGGCGAAACCGTACATTTTGTCGTCACCGACGGCGGCGAAAGCGTCAAGGTTTCTTTCACCGGGGTTCTGCCTGATTTGTTTTCGGAAAATCAGGGCATGGTCGGCACCGGACGTTACGTGAACGGCGTGTTCGAAGCCACGGAAATTCTTGCCAAACATGACGAAACCTATATGCCGAAGGAAGTCGTGGACGCGTTGAAAGAGCAGGGCGTGTACAAAGAGGCTGAAGAAAGCTGACCTGACCCACATTTGTGTTGAGGGCGTTGCGCGCGGGATGCGGGCAGCGCCCTCGGTCGTTCAGGCTTGTTAATTCTTTTTCGGGATCGTCAGCGCCATTCAACGAAATGAGGGCGCTATGCAAACGGTTCGGCAGATTGCCAATGAAATTGTGCGTCGGGAAGGCGGGTACGTGAATGACCCGGACGATCCGGGCGGGGCAACCAAATTCGGTGTCACCATCCATACGATGCGCCGGCTTGGACTGGATCGGACCGGGGATGGGCTGGTTGACGTGGCGGATGTCCGGGCGCTTACTCAGCGCGAGGCGGTCGACATCTTTGTTCAGCACTACTTTGAAAAGCCACGCATCGTGCTGTTGCCAGATGTTCTGCATGCCCCTGTTTTTGACATGTACGTCAATGCCGGTGCGCAAGCAGTAATAATCCTGCAACGGCTTTTGCGTGATATGGGGTTTGACGTCGTGGCAGATGGCGTGATCGGCGCGCAAACGGCACAGGCGTGCGAAGACGCGGCCCAACCAGACCCCAACGCGTTGCGCGATGCGTATGGTGTGGCGCGGCGGAACTATTACTTTCGGCTGGCCGACAAACGCCCGGCATCCAGAAAATACGCGCGCACCCGATCCGGTGGCAAAGGAGGCTGGATCAAACGGGCCGAAGAGTTTCTGTCGCCACGCTATCGTCTTACGGAAAGTGAATTCAAGGAAAGGGTTGCGGCATGGGGTTGATCTCGGGGGTATTGGCGCTGCTGTTTGGGGGCGGTCGCAACGCTGTGCGTGAGACGGTTGAAATATACCGGGAAAACGCCGAGTCCCGTGCCGAGCGCGCGACAGAGTTGCAAAGTCAGGCAATGACGCAGTTCGGCCGAGAGTTCGTGGTTCCTCAAAAAGGACTGTACGACCGCGTTATGGATGGCGTGAATCGGTTGCCGCGCCCGGCGTTGGCACTTGGAACGCTGGGATTGTTTGTTGCCGCAATGGTGGATCCGCTGTGGTTCGCTGAACGCATGCAGGGCATTGCGCTGGTGCCGGAACCTCTTTGGTGGTTGCTGGGCGTGATTGTGTCTTTCTATTTTGGCGCGCGCCATCAGAGCAAAATGCAGGATTTTCAGCGGGATATAGGCGCAGCCATGCAGCGGTTGCCGACGGTCATGGGGAACATAGAAACAGTACGGGCCATGCGCAGCGACAGCCCGGGCGTCGCCGACCCCGGCCCTGATGGCAACCTGATGCAGAACGCCTCGCGTCCTGATGCGAATCCAGCATTGACCGATTGGCGCAAGCTTCGAGGGCTTTGACCCGCGACACTATGTGCCCCCGGATCGTGCGAAAGTTAATGGCCCCCGGTTCGGCCTCGCAGTATATTCCGGGGCATGATTACAGAGCTTGGCCATTTCGCCCTCATCCTCGCCTTTTTCGTCGCCATCGTACAAAGCGTGGTGCCTCTGATCGGTGCGTCAAAAAACTGGACCGGCTGGATGGCTTTTGCCGAGCCTGCTGCCATCGTCCAGTTTCTGCTGACTGCATTTTCCTTCGGTGCGCTGATCTGGGCATTCATCGTGTCGGACTTTTCGCTGCGGATCGTGGTCGAAAACAGTCATTCGGCCAAGCCGATGATCTACAAGATCAGCGGGACGTGGGGAAACCACGAAGGATCGATGTTGCTTTGGGTGCTGATTGTCACGCTGTTCGGAGCGATGGCGGCGTTCTTTGGGGGCGGGTTGCCCCCAAGCCTGAAGGCGCGTGTGCTTGCGGTTCAATCTGCCATTGCTGTGGCATTTTTTGCTTTCATACTGTTTACCTCGAACCCGTTTGACCGGCTGGCAATCGCGCCGTTTGACGGGCGGGATTTGAACCCGTTGTTGCAGGATCCCGGTTTGGCCTTCCATCCGCCGTTTCTGTATCTCGGCTATGTGGGGCTGAGCATGGCGTTCAGTTTTGCCATCGCGGCGCTGATCGAAGGGCGTATCGATGCGGCATGGGGCCGCTGGGTTCGCCCATGGACGCTGGCCGCCTGGGTGTTTTTGACAATCGGCATCGCGCTGGGGTCCTGGTGGGCCTATTACGAGCTGGGCTGGGGCGGCTTCTGGTTCTGGGATCCGGTTGAGAACGCTTCTTTCATGCCGTGGCTCCTGGCGGCAGCGCTGCTGCATTCGGCAATTGTTGTTGAAAAGCGCGAGGCGCTGAAAAGCTGGACCATCCTGCTGGCAATCATTGCCTTTGGGTTTTCGCTGATCGGAACATTCATCGTTCGTTCGGGGCTGCTGACCTCGGTTCACGCCTTTGCCAATGACCCGGAACGCGGGGTGTTCATCCTGTTCATTCTGGTGGTTTTCATCGGCGGGGCGCTGACTTTGTTTGCCGCGCGGGCGCAGGCGATGGAGGCCAAGGGTGTTTTCGGCATGGTCAGCCGCGAAAGCGCGCTAATCGTAAACAACGTCCTGCTGGCGGTCAGTTGTTTCGTGGTCTTTGTCGGTACCATGTGGCCGATGGTGGCCGAGATGATGTTTGATCGCAAACTCTCGGTCGGAGCGCCGTTTTTCAACGCTGCATTCTCCCCATTCATGGTTTTGCTGGGATTGATCCTTCCCATCGGGGCCATGTTGCCGTGGAAACGCGGGCGGATTGGAAAAACGGCCTGGTCGCTGCGCTATGCCTTTGGTCTCGCCTTGGCGATTGCCCTGTTGGTTTGGGCGATGCAGACCGGCCGCAGCGCTTTGGGGCCGGTGGGTCTGTTCCTTGGGGCGTGGATTACATTTGGCGCCATCGTTGATCTGTGGAGCCGTACGGGGCGCAATGGCAGCCTGAAACGCTTGTTCCGTCTGCCTGGGGCGGATTGGGGTAAAGCCGTTGCTCATACCGGGCTGGGTGTTACCATCTTTGCCATTGCAGGCCTGACTGCGTGGGAGGACGAGGATATTCGTGTCGCCCAACCCAACCAACCTTTCGAAGTGGGACAGTTCACGCTGACGCTGCAAGATGTCCGTCGGGTCGAGGGGCCGAACTATTTTTCGACTACGGCGGATGTTCTGGTTGAAAAGAATGGCCGTCCGATCGGGACATTGCACCCGGAAAAACGGGACTACCCCGTTGCGCGGATGCCCACGACCGAAGCGGCGATCGATTATCGTTTCCTCGGGGACCTTTACGTCGTGATCGGCGATCAACAGGCAGATGGTGGCTGGGTGATGCGAACCTATATCAAGCCGCTGGCAAACTGGATCTGGGGCGGCTGTATCCTGATGGCGCTTGGCGGTGTCCTGAGCCTGTGTGACAGGCGCTTCCGCGTGGCCGCAGGCGCAAGAAAAACCCCGGTCGGCGGAGTACCTGCGGAATGAAACGCCTTGTTCTGATTGTGATGATGTTCGCAACCCCTGTCTTTGCGGTGCAGCCTGACGAGGTTCTGGATGATCCGGTTCTGGAACAGCGTGCGCGGGATCTCAGCGCCGGACTGCGTTGCCTTGTGTGCCGCAATGAGAGCATCGACGAAAGCAACGCGGATTTGGCGCGTGATCTGCGCGTGTTGTTGCGGGAACGGTTGGTGGCTGGGGATACGGACGAACAGGCGATCGCGTTTATCGTTGATCGGTATGGCGAATACGTACTTCTGAAACCGACTGCCAGCGGCTCGAACCTGTTTTTGTGGCTGGCCGGGCCAATCATGCTGTTGATCGCTGCAGCGGTTGGGTTGAACTTTCTCCGTACCCGGTCCAAGGCCCGTGCGTCAGTGGACTCTGCCGCGTTGAGTGAGGACGAAAAAGAACGTCTGCGTCAAATTCTTGAAGACTGACGCGTGGTTCTGCTTTTCCCGTCCCGTCCGGGCCAGTAAGTGTGCAAAAACACATGGCGCGACGGGAGGGTTTTCATGAATTACGAAACGGTTGCTCTGGAGATTGCAGATGGTCTGGCAGTTCTGACGCTGAACAGGCCGGATAAGATGAACGCGCTGACCACCCAGATGCGGGCAGAGATTACGCACGCGATGAAAGATGCAGCGGTCAAGGCGCGCTGTGTCGTCATCACCGGTTCGGGCCCTGCGTTTTGTTCCGGGCAGGATCTGGGCGATGCGTCTTCAACCGGCAAGATCGATCTGGAACGGTCGCTGCGCGATGAATATGAACCGATGCTGGAGACGATCCACAATTGCCCGGTGCCCACGATTGCCGCGGTGAACGGACCGGCGGCCGGGGCAGGCGCGAACCTTGCCCTTTGTGCAGATGTGGTGATTGCCACCGAAAGCGCCTATTTCCTACAGGCATTTGCCCGTATCGGTCTGCTTCCCGATGCCGGGGGAACATGGTTCATGCCCCGTCAGATGGGGTTGGCCAAAGCAATGGGCGCGGCCTTGTTTGCCGACAAGATCACCGCAAAGCAGGCGGATGAATGGGGCATGATCTGGGAAGCCGTGCCGGATGACGCCTTCGCCGATCATTGGCGCAAGAGGGCAGAGTATCTGGCAAAAGGCCCCACGGCCGCCTATGGCGCAATCAAGCAAGCCATTCGCGGAACGTATGAAAACACCCTGCGACAGCAGCTTGCGACCGAGGCGCACCTGCAAGGCGAATGTGGCCGTTCGCGGGACTTTGCCGAAGGTGTTGTGGCCTTCATGGAAAAACGCCCTCCGAAATTCGAAGGGCGCTGATCAGGCTGGCATCATGCGCGGCGGCGGCGGCGTGTGCGGCGATCCGGTGCCGCATCGTCGTCCGTCCCGTCCGAGGCGGATGTGAACGGACCCAGCGTATCAGTGATCTGATCGAGTGTCGGGCGTTCGCCACGAGGTGTGGTATCCAGCGCCTCGCGCATCTTGCGCAGGTGGTCGGGCATGGTTCCGCAGCACCCGCCAATGATGGTCGCGCCGGCATCCCGCGCCATGGCGGCATACTGCCCCATCAGTTCGGGCGTGCCGTCATAATGGATGTGACCATCCACATATTTCGGAATGCCTGCATTGCCCTTCGAAATCAGCGGGCGTTCAGTCCCTTGCGCGGCAAATCCCAGTACGGTGCGCAGAATGTCGGATGCGCCGGTGCCGCAATTCGCACCGAAAGCGATGGGAGGATTCGGCAGGGTTTCGACCAGTTGTGCCAGATCGGCCGAGGTGACACCCATCATCGTGCGTCCGGCCGTGTCAAAGCTCATTGTGCCGCACCAGGGCATGTCGGCCAGGGCAAAGGCTTCGGCGGCGGCGCGAAACTCTTCCGGGGCGCTGATGGTTTCCACCCACAGAACATCCACCCCACCTTCTTTCAGCGCTTCCGCCTGTTCGTGGAACATTTCCACGGCTTCCGCGTGCGACAGGCTGCCGACCGGTTCCATGATTTCACCAGTCGGGCCGACCGATCCTGCAACGACGACAGGTCGTCCCGCCTTGTCGGCGATTTCGCGCCCCAGCTCGGCGCCGATGCGGTTAAGCTCGCCCACGCGGTTGTGCGCGTCATGCAGTTTCAGCCGTGCCGCTGTGCCGCCGAACGTGTTGGTCAGGAACAGATCGCTGCCTGCATCAACCGACCCCTGATACAGAGCCCGGATCTTGTCCGGGGCATCCACGTTCCAGAGTTCGGGAGCGTCACCAGATTGCAGGCCCATGTTGAACAGATTCGTTCCCGTGGCACCATCGGCCAGAATGGCGTCATTGGATTCCAGAAGCTTGCTCAGCGCGTTTGTCATAGGGTTGTTCCAGGAAAAGGCGCAAAACGCCGTTAAAAAAAGAGACGCCCCGTGTCTCATGACCAAGGCGTCAAATCAAATTCATAAAACTCATGAAGATCATGAGTCGGACGCCCTGGGCTCAGTTGGTCTCGCTCAGAACCTGTGCCTTGGCTTCCGGCAGAAGCTCGGCCATTTTTGCGCGGACTTCCTCGTCCGAGGACAGGTTGCCCAGGTCACCCGAAACCTTGCGAACGACATCTTCGTGCCCGGCTTCCTCGAAGTCGGAAATCACGACCGTCTTTGCATATTCTTCGGCGTCGGCACCGGATTTACCCAGTTTTTCAGCAGCCCAAAGACCCAAAAGCTTGTTGCAGCGGGCTTGTGCTTTGAACTGCATCTCTTCATCATGGGCAAACTTGGCTTCAAAGGCGTTTTCGCGTTCGTCGAACGTCGTCATAGGGCAAGGACCTCTTGGGTTATGTCTTCTTTCCTGATGATATGACTATACGACGTCCCATGCGCAAGGGATTTGCGCTGCGTCAAAGCCTCTCGGGTACATGAACTTGCGGGAAATGGGTGCTTGGACTATGAGGACGCCAACGTGAGGGGACTCAATCCCTCTGTGCAGAGTGGAAAGGTCGCTTATGGCGCGTCGCAAGAAAATCTACGAAGGCAAGGCCAAGATTCTGTACGAAGGCCCCGAACCGGGCACGATCGTCCAGTATTTCAAGGATGACGCCACCGCCTTCAACGCGGAAAAGAAGGACGTGATCGACGGCAAGGGTGTGCTCAACAACCGCCTGTCGGAATTCTTCATGACCGGCCTGACCCAGATCGGCATTCCGAACCACTTCATTCGCCGCCTGAACATGCGTGAACAGCTGGTTCGCAACTGCGAAATCGTTCCGCTGGAAGTGATCGTGCGCAACTATGCCGCCGGATCGATGTCCAAGCGCTTGGGCATTGCAGAGGGCACGCAACTGCCGCGCCCGATTGTCGAGTATTGCTACAAGGACGATTCGCTGGGTGATCCGCTGGTCACCGAAGAACACATCGCCGCGTTTGGCTGGGCCAGCCAGCAGGACATGGACGATATCCTCAGCCTTGCCTTGCGCGTGAACGATTTCATGAGCGGTGTGATGCTGGCGGTGGGCATTCGTCTGGTCGACTTCAAGATCGAGATCGGCCGCGTGTTTGAAGGCGATTATCAGCGACTGATCGTAGCTGACGAGATCAGCCCCGACAGCTGCCGCCTGTGGGATATTGAAACCGGCCAGAAACTGGACAAGGACGTGTTCCGCCGTGATTTGGGCAGTTTGACCGACGCCTATTCCGAAGTTGCACGCCGTCTGGGTGTCCTGCCCAGCAACAATGTCACCAAGCCGACGCTGATCAACTAGGAACAGCCGGACCACAAGTTTGCCAAAGCGCCGCAACCGTGTTTGCGGCGTTTTTTCGTTCGCGGTTGAAATTGACAGTTTCCTGTTTCCCCAGCATGTTTGCCTCGGGCAGGCACAAAAGGTTCAGGATGGGTGTCAAATGGCGGAACTGTTTGATCAGACAGTATTTCTGAAGTTTTTGGCCGCCGTGCTTGCAATCTTCAATCCGCTTTACAACATCCCGATTTTTCTGAGCATGACGAAAAACTGCACCGCGGCAGAACGGCGGCATGTTGCGGTTGTTGTCATGATCTCGGTTACCGTCATTGCACTGACCGCTGTTGTGATCGGGGAAGAGGTGCTTGGGGTTTTTGGCATTGATGTGCCGGCTTTCCGGATAGCCGGAGGGATCATCATCTTCGGAATCGGGATGTCGATGTTGAAGGCCGAGGACCGGCCGCCGGGCGATCAGGCCGCGATGGACGACGGGCACGAGCGGAAACTGAATTTTGCCGTCGTACCGCTGGCGATACCTTTGACCATCGGGCCGGGCACGATTGCCATCACGATCGTTTTTTCGCACCAACTGTCGAACGGTGCCGAAATCGTGACGCTGGGTTCGGCGATCCTGATTGCCTGTGCGATCGTGGGGCTGGGATTGTTGTTCGCAGATCAGATCTCGCGCCTGTTGGGTGAGACAATGATCAACGTCCTGACCCGGATCATGGCCATCCTGCTGGTCGCCGTCGCGGTCGAGATGGTTCTGACTGGCACGTTCCATGCGATTGACGCGCATTATCCGGGATTGGTCAAAGAAGGCGAATAGTTGGATTGCTGCGGCAAACTGCTTTGCAAACAGGGTTGTCGAAAGCCATTTGGCGCGCTATCCCCCGCGCAACGAAATGGGTCCCGGATTGCGGCCCGCAGGTGGAGTTGCCAAAATGAAAGCACGGGTTCATGTGATGCTCAAGAACGGGGTGCTGGACCCGCAGGGCGAAGCGGTTCGGCACGCATTGGGCGCAATGGGCTTTGATCAGGTCGAAGGTGTGCGGCAGGGCAAGGTGATCGACCTTGAACTGGCCGACGGCGCGACCGAAGCAGATGTGACCGAGATGTGCGAAAAGCTTTTGGCCAACACGGTTATCGAACGCTACGAGATCGAACTGGTCTGACGGAATGCGGGCCGCGCGTCTGATCACTTACCGTCAGCCGCTTGAGGTAACGACGATCCCGGATCCCGCACCTGCGGAAGACGGCGTGGTCGTGCGGGTGCTGGCCTGCGGCGTGTGCCGGTCTGACTGGCACGCGTGGTCTGGTTCGGACCCGGATGTCATCCTGCCCATGACCCCCGGTCATGAATATTGCGGCGAGGTTGTTTCCGTCGGCGCGCGCGTCACCCGGTGGCGTGTCGGGGATCGGGTGATTGCGCCTTTCATTCTGGCCTGTGGCCGGTGTCCGGATTGTGCGCAGGGTCATCAGACGATCTGCGCGGATCAGGTTGTGCCGGGGTTCACCTGTGACGGCGCTTTTGCAGAATATGTCGCGGTGGCCCATGCCGACGCGAACCTGACATCCTTGCCGGACAGCATCGCGCCGGACATCGCGGCCGCGTTGGGTTGCCGCGTGACGACAGCGTGGCAGGCATTGGTCGGTCGGGCACAGGTTCAGGGCGGTGAATGGATTGCCGTCTTCGGCGGCGGCGGCGGTGTCGGGATTTCCACTTTGCTGCTGGGCAAGGCGCTTGGCGCACGTGTGGTAATTGTCGACATCACGGATGACAAACTAAACTATGCCAAGGCTCTGGGCGCTGACGCGGTGGTCAATGCGGCAACCTGCGATGCGCCTAAGGTGGTGAAGGAAATCACCGGTGGCGGCGCCCATGTTGCGATCGAGGCGCTTGGCGTCGAAGCTACGACCGTTTCCGCGATGCGTTCCCTGCGCAAAATGGGGCGCATGGTGCAGATCGGGATGCCTGCCGGAGATCACACCCAGATGGCGTTGCCGATGGATGTGCTTTACTCTGACCAGCTTTCCGTCTTTGGCACACGCGGAATGCCAAGCTGGCGCTATCCGTCTTTGTTGTCGCTGATCGCGGGCGGTGGAATTGACCTGAGCCCGTTGGTTACGCGAAAAATATCTCTCAACCAGGTGAGCGCCGAGCTTGCCGCCTTTGACCACCCAACCCCTCCGGGCGTTGCGGTCGTCACCGATTTTGTCTCGTAGGAGGGCCCGCCATGCGCGCAGCCGTAATCGTTTTCCCCGGATCAAACTGTGACCGAGACCTCGCGGTCGCCTTTGAGCAGGCTGGTTTTCAGGTCGACATGGTCTGGCACAAAGATGCGGCGCTGCCGGACGGTATTGATATCGTGGGCGTTCCGGGCGGGTTTTCTTACGGTGACTATCTGCGGTGCGGTGCAATCGCTGCGCAGTCGCCGATCTGCAAGGCCGTGGTCAACCACACTGAACGCGGCGGTTATGCGGTCGGGATCTGCAACGGATTTCAGGTTCTGACGGAAACAGGTATCCTGCCGGGGGCGCTGCTGCGCAATGCCGGGCTGAAATACATCTGCAAGACTGTGGGCCTGAAAGTCGAAACCAGCGACAGCGTGTTTACCGGTGGCTATAACGCAGGCGACGTGATCGGTATTCCGATCGCGCATCACGACGGCAACTATTTCGCGGATGACGCAACGCTGGCGGCGTTGAGAGATCAGGACAGGATCGCATTCACCTATACCGAGAACCCCAACGGCTCAGTCGGTGATATCGCGGGGATCCTTTCCGAAAACCGTCGTGTTCTGGGTATGATGCCGCATCCCGAGCGTGCGGCCGATCAAGGGCATGGCGGCACCGACGGGGCGGCGCTGTTCCGCGCATTGTCAGGTGTGTTTGAAGCGGCGTGACTTGAGGTCACGCGCGCCCGCGCGTAACGTCTGATCATGAACTCGGACGTGCGATCAGGCTGGTCAAAGCTGCTGAAACCGTTTCGCGGCGCCCCGTTGGGGTGGCGGCTGCGGCTGGCTGTTATTGTATTGATGGTGGCAACAATCGCAACGGTTTGGATCACCAACCGCTTGTTGACCGACAGGTTCACCGAATCCACCCGCAACCGGGCCGAGCTGCGCCTTGCGCTGTATTCGGGCAATTTGCTGAGCGAACTGCGCCGCAACTCGATCGTGCCCCAGTTGCTGGCGCGGGACCCGACACTGATTTCGGCGCTGCAATCCAGAGACTATTCGTTATCGACGCAGCGTTTGATTTCGTTCGTTGAGGAAATCGGTGCGGCGTCGTTGATGCTGTTGGATGGTGACGGGCGAACGGTTGCGGCGACGGATCGGAACAGGCTGGGCGAGGCGCACAGGAATATTCCGTATTTTGTGGATGCGATCCGGTCAAATGCGACGATCTTTTCCGTTATTCCCAAGGAATCCGGCGGATACAGCTTTGTCTATTCGCGCCGGCTTGAAAACAGTGCGGAAATACTGGGCGTGATCGTTGTCGAAGTTGATCTGCAAAAGTTTGAACAGGCATGGGCCGGTATTTCGGATGCGGTGATGGTCACTGACAGCACCGGGACCATCATTCTGTCCACCGAACCGCGCTGGCGGGGTCTGGATGAGGGGGCGGCCCTGCTGCGTCAACCGCCGCAAGGGGCGATCCAGCGGGCCATTCGCGCGACCACCGATTGGACCGCTTTGCCACCTGACGCCTACCTGCAAGGCGAGGCCGTGATGCGTCTGGAGACGCGCATCCCGTTCCGCGGCTGGCAAATGACATCTTTCACGACCTATGCCTCGATCCGCGAGAAAGTGAACAGCGTTCTGGCGCTCGAGATCATGGGCTTTGCGATTCTTCTGGCGCTGGCGTTCTACGCGCTGAGCCGAAGGGCGACGCTGCGCATGACCCTGTTTCAGCGCGAGTCGGCAGAGCTTCGCGCATTGAACGCCAGGCTACAGCGGGAAATCGCTGAACGCGAACGGGTTGAAAAGACGTTGGATTTGGCCGAACAGACCCTTGCCCAAAGCTCGAAACTTGCAGCTCTGGGTGAGATGTCAGCGGCGGTCAGTCACGAGCTGAATCAACCTCTGGCTGCAATGAAAACCTATTTGGCCGGCGCCCGTCTGCTGTTGCGTCGAAACCGGCCGGAAGAAGCGTTGGCAAGTTTCGGTCGCATCGATGGTCTGATCGAGCGGATGGGGGCGATTACGCGGCAGCTAAAATCTTACGCGCGCAAGGGGGCAGATGCGTTTTCACCTGTAAATCTTGGCGAAGCGCTGGCCTCGGCCTTGTCGATGATGGAACCGCAGTTGCGTCAGCGCCATGTAAAGATCACCCAGATCCTGCCGGAAGAACCGGTGGTGGTGATGGGGGACCGGATGCGGATCGAGCAGGTTATGGTCAACCTCTTGCGCAATGCGCTGGACGCCACCAAATCAGTGGCAGAGCCGGATGTGGAAATCATCCTGGCGGCGGGTGACACGGCTGTCCTGACGGTACGCGACAACGGGCATGGGATCGAGGATATCGAGAACCTGTTCGAGCCGTTTTATACCACCAAACAGCCCGGAGACGGGGTGGGCCTGGGGCTTGCCATCTCGTCGGGGATCGTGAACGACCATGGGGGACGGCTGACTGCGCGCAACGGCCAACACGGCGGCGCGGTGTTTGAAATGCAGTTGCCAGCACTGGGAAGCGACGGCCTTGAGGCCGCGGAATAACGAGGAATGACTATGGCACAGGCCATGAAAATCGCCATTGTGGATGACGAACAGGACATGCGCCAATCGATCAGCCAATGGCTTGCTTTGTCCGGGTATGACACGGAAACCTTTGCCAGCGCCGAGGACGCGCTCAAGGTTCTGGGGCCGGATTATCCGGGGATCGTGATCTCGGACATCAAGATGCCGGGAATGGATGGCATTCAGCTTCTGAAAAAGCTGATGGGGGCCGACAGCACCTTACCGGTGATCATGATCACCGGCCACGGTGATGTGCCGATGGCGGTTGAAGCGATGCGCGTTGGCGCGTTCGACTTCCTTGAAAAGCCGTTCAACCCCGATCGGATGTCCGAACTGGCCAAACGCGCCAGCAATGCGCGCCGTCTGACCTTGGACAACCGCGCCTTGCGGCGCGAGCTGTCCGGCGGCACCCAGATCATGAACAAGCTGATCGGTGCCAGCCCGGTCATGGAGCGGCTGCGTGAGGATATTCTGGATCTCGGCCAGGCCGACGGCCATGTGTTGATCGACGGTGAAACCGGCACCGGAAAAACGCTTGTGGCTCACGCGCTTCATGCCGTTGGCAGCCGTGCCGGTAAGAAGTTTGTTTTGGTGTCCTGCGCCGCGCTTGAAGAGGATGCACTGGCCAAGCGCCTGTTTGGCCCGATGATGCCCGAAGATGCGCAACTGCCCGCCATCGAAGAGGCGCGTGGCGGGACGCTGGTTCTGGAAGACGTGGAAGCGTTGAGCGATACGTTGCAGGCCAAACTGCTGAGCGTGATGAACGAGCAGGGCACACCTGCGGAGACCCGGATCGTTGCCATCTCGAACTTGCAGGAGGCGGGCAAGACGTCGGAAGACGTGCTGCGCCCGGACCTGTTTTATCGCTTGGCGGCGCTGCGCATCACCATGCCACCGTTGCGGCAGCGGGGCGAAGATATCCTGACCCTGTTTACCCGTCTCAGCGAGCAGTTTGCCGAAGAATACGGTTGCGATGCACCCCAGGTGAGCGCGCAGGAGGCTGCGCAATTGTTGCAGGCCCCTTGGCCCGGCAATGTGCGCCAGTTGATCAACATTGCCGAACGGGCGGTGCTGCAATCGCGCCGTGGCTCGGGCACCATCGCGTCTCTGTTGATGTCCGATCACGAAGAGATGCAGCCGGTGATGACCACCGAGGGCAAGCCGCTGAAGGAATATGTCGAAGCGTTCGAACGAATGCTGATTGATAATACGATGCGCAGGCACAAAGGCTCTATCGCGTCAGTCATGGACGAGCTTTGCCTTCCTCGCCGGACGCTGAACGAGAAGATGGCCAAATACGGCCTTCAGCGTTCGGACTATCTGTAAGCGATGCGATTTGGGGGCTCTGCCCCCGTCGCCTGTGGCGCCTCCCCCGGGATATTTTTGGCCAGATGAAGGGGGCGTCACCGCTGGTTTGGGCGCAGAATGCAGTTTGCCCATTGTCTTTTCCACAGGGTTGCTTTTATTGTGTCGGAACGGGCCGGGCGAATTTGACGCCTGCAAGTCCCGAATCTTTGAGTTTCGCTGCTGATCCGTTGGTGAGGGTCAAGACCTCGCGGTTCAGCAGACCGATTATGCCCATCAACGGGCAGTGGAGTACCTGAGCCCGGGATCACTGGGCGAAAGGAATAAATGGGCAGGCTGCGTTCAGACGCGCCTGTCGGAGAAGAACCGCGATGACGCGCGCGCAACGATTGAGAGAACGGGCAGGGGGCCACAGCGCCAGACCCTGCCGCGCGCCGTCTGATATCGCCCTGACAAGACACCTCCCCAAAAGCGCCTGTCCGCCTGGACAGGTCAGGACAACGCGTTTGGCGCGGTGCACCAAGGACAAATGGCTAAGAAAATGCTTATCGATGCCACCCACGCGGAGGAAACCCGCGTCGTGGTGGTTGACGGAAACAAGGTCGAGGAGTTCGATTTTGAATCCGAAAACAAACGCCAGCTTGCCGGCAACATCTATCTTGCAAAAGTAACGCGGGTTGAGCCGTCGCTTCAGGCGGCCTTTGTGGATTATGGCGGGAACCGGCATGGTTTCCTGGCATTCTCTGAAATTCACCCGGATTATTACCAGATCCCTGTCGCTGACCGTGAGGCGCTGATGGAGGAAGAGCGCGCCTATGCCGAGGCTATGAAGGCGCGCGATGAGGCTGAGGAGGCCAAATCCAAGAAGCGGCGGACCCGGTCTCGTGCGAAGGCTGCTGACGTGAAATCGGATGATCCGGTTGAAACGATGGAGGTTTCGACCGAACCAACCGGCATGGAAACCATCGATCTGGACGAGGGTGAAGAAGCAGATGTTGATGTTCCGGAAGGAACGTCGCCGATGGAAGTCGTCGCTGAAACTCCGGTAGAGGAGCCGGTTGACGATGACGCGGCGGCCACTGAAGGAGCAACCGAAACCGCTTCGGGTGAGGCTGCGCTGGACGACGTTGCCGAGGAAGCAACTGAACAGGCTGTCGAGGCCTCGGACGACGAGGCGGAGGATCAGGCCGAAGAGGCGGTGGAGGCCGTTGAAGACGTTTTATCGGAAGGCGATGAAGCCCAATCCGAGCCCGAGCAAGCAGAAGAACCTGTCGAAGCTGCGGATGATGAACAAGACCCTGATGAGGACGTTGACGAAACCAAAGGTACAGACGCTGCATCAAAAGACGCATCGATTGAATCGGTTGCTGACGATGATGACAGCGAAGACATTCGTCCGCCGCGCAAACCGCGCCCGCGTCGTTACAAAATACAGGAAGTCATCAAAGTACGTCAGGTTCTGCTGGTGCAGGTTGTCAAGGAAGAGCGCGGAAACAAGGGTGCTGCGCTTACGACCTATCTTTCGCTGGCAGGACGGTATTGCGTTCTGATGCCCAATACCGCACGTGGTGGTGGCATCAGCCGCAAGATTACCAACGCGGCGGACCGGAAAAAGCTGAAAGAGATCGCAACGGATATCGATGTGCCAACCGGGGCGGGTTTGATCATTCGAACCGCCGGAGCCAAGCGAACCAAATCCGAGATCAAGCGCGACTATGAATACCTCCAGCGTTTGTGGGAGCAGATCCGGGCGCTGACACTGGAATCCATCGCGCCGGCAAAGATCTATGAAGAAGGTGATCTGATCAAACGGTCGATCCGAGATCTTTACAACCGTGATATCGACGAAGTCTTGGTCGAAGGTGAGGGCGGGTACCGCATCGCCAAGGACTTCATGAAGATGATCATGCCGTCGCACGCCAAGAACGTGAAACGGTACGAAGATGCGCTACCTCTGTTCGCGCGCTATCAGGTGGAAAGCTATCTGGCCGGGATGTTCAATCCCACCGTACAGCTGAAATCCGGTGGCTATATCGTGATCGGCGTGACGGAAGCGCTGGTGGCGATCGACGTGAACTCGGGCCGGGCAACCAAGGAAGGCTCGATCGAGGAAACCGCACTCAAGACCAACCTTGAAGCTGCGGAAGAGGTTGCACGTCAGTTGCGCCTGCGCGACCTCGCAGGTCTGATTGTCATCGATTTCATCGATATGGACGAGCGCAAGAACAACGCTGCTGTCGAAAAGCGTCTGAAAGACAAGTTGAAAACCGACCGCGCCCGCATTCAGGTTGGTCGTATTTCGGGTTTTGGTCTGCTGGAGATGAGCCGTCAGCGTCTGCGCCCCGGTATGATCGAGGCGACCACACAGCCATGCCCGGCATGCCACGGCACCGGCCTGATCCGTTCGGACGACAACATGGCGCTGTCGATCCTGCGTCAGATCGAAGAGGAAGGCACCCGCCGCCGCTCGCGCGAGGTTCTGGTGCGCTGCCCGGTCAGTATCGCGAACTTCCTGATGAACCAGAAGCGCGAGCATATTGCCCAGATCGAGGCGCGGTATGGGCTTTCGGTGAGGATCGAAGGGGATATCCATTTGGTCAGCCCGGACTTCTCGATGGAGAAATTCAAGACGGCCAGCCGGATTGTTCCCGAGGCCACGGCGCCTGTTGTTTCTGTCGATGCGTCGCTGATGGATCTTGTCGATTCATCGGACGCGGAAGAGACCGAAGAGGAAATCGTTCAGACCGAAGAAGAGGCAAAGCCCAAGCGCAAGCGCCGTCGTCGTCGTCGCAAGAAAGGCGCGGGCAATGGGGATACGCCGGAGCAGACCGCAGAAGAGGGTGAAGCGCCAGCACAAGAAGACGCAGAGAGCGATACGCCTGACGTCGAAAGTGCTGAGCCGGCTGAAGCTGAGGCTTCGGAGGAAGAAAAACCGGCAAAGCCCAAGCGCAAACGCGCCCCGCGCCGTCGCAAGAAAGATGCGGTGGCCGAAGAAGTTGCGGATCAGCCTGAAGAGCCATCCGCCACGACGGCGGACGCCGTGACGGAAGAGCCGGCAGCCGAGGAAACCGGCGAGAGCATCGAGGGCGAAAGCGCAGAGGTCGTGGCGGAACAAGTTGAGGTGGCCGCTGAACCAGCCGAAGCACAGGCTGACGCTCCGCCGTCGGAAGAGCAACCTGCAAACGGTGTGGATGCGGCACAAGCGGTTGAAGAAGCGGATGAGGGTGAAAAGCCTTCTGCGGAAGCTGTAGAAGCCGCTGACGTTTCAGAAACCGACGATCCTGCCGAAGACGGGCCAGCGGAAACAACGCCCGTGCCGGTGCTTGAAAGCGTGGCGGAAGAGCCTGAACCTGTACCCGCCAAACCCAAACGTCGCGGTTGGTGGTCGCTGGGAAGTTAACAAAAAAGGCGGGCTGATCGGCCCGCCTTTTTTGGCCTGCAACGTAGGTCAGCCGGATTTTTTGATCAGATAGATCTGATGTGCGCCGTCAGTGTTCTGGGAAAGCAGTGTATGCCCGGCCTCAGCACAAAAATGCGGAACATCCACGATGGCCGCAGGGTCATCGGCCAGCACCCGCAGAACGGCACCCTCGGGCATGGATTTCAATCGTTTGCGGGCTTTCAGGACGGGCAAGGGGCACAACAGGCCCAAAGCGTCCAGGGTATCTGTAATCTCTGACATGATTTTCGGGATAGGGCGAAGTTGTAATATTGTCCAGATTCCGAGCACGAGGATGTGACTGTTTGGCCCCGTGACGGATTGCTCTTCATCACATATGTGCAGAAACATGTTCGGAATCGAAATCATAGACGCGGGACTGCTGCCCGCCATGTTGGTCGCGCTTCTGGGTGGCCTGATCAGCTTTCTGTCGCCTTGCGTATTGCCAATCGTACCGCCTTATCTGGCGTATATGAGCGGCGTTACCATACATGAGATGCAGGACGAGGCCCGTGCGCGGCGCAAGGCGACCCTGTCGGCGCTGTTCTTTGTCATGGGCCTGTCGACCGTGTTTCTGCTGCTTGGCTTTACCGCATCGGCCTTTGGCGCGTTTGTGCTGCAAAATCAGGTTCTGTTCGCCAAGCTATCCGGTGCCGTTGTCATCGTCTTTGGCCTTCACTTTCTGAATGTTTTCCGGATTCCTTTTCTGGATCGCGAAGCACGGATTGAAACCGGTGATTCCGGTGGGTCGGTCTTTGGCGCTTACATCCTTGGCCTGGCTTTCGCATTTGGCTGGACCCCCTGCATTGGTCCTCAACTGGGTGCGATCCTGTCACTGGCGGCGAACGAAGCGTCGGTCGCGCGTGGCACGTTTCTGCTGGGGGTCTACGCTGCGGGTTTGGGTATTCCGTTCTTGTTGGCAGCCATGTTCCTGAATCGCTCCATGACCGTGATGAACCGGATCAAACCGTATATGGGCACGATCGAAAAGATCATGGGCGGGCTGTTGTTATTTGTGGGCATCATGCTGATAACCGGGCTTTTCACCCGCTTCAGCTGGTGGTTGCTGGAGACTTTTCCGGCGCTGGCAAATTTCGGGTGATCAACTGACCCTCTTACCTTGGCTGCAAGCCTGCGTTAACCTGCGCATCAGAAGGTAAGGGCATGAGCAGTCACACAAATCAGCCGCAGGTGCGCAGACGTCGGGTGTTCTATATACCCGGCTATGATCCGATGCCGCCCCGGCGATATCGCGAGCTGTATCGCAGTGAATCGCAGAATCAGGCCCGGATCTCGGGGTACGAGATCGCCATATCCCCAAAGACAACGGACGGGCGTTTTGGGTGGCGTGTGACCTCGGAACAAGATGGCCTGACTGTTGAAACGGAATTCGAGGTTCTGGTCTGGTCCGACATCGTGCGCGACAGCATGTCGGCCTCGATCCCGGCGACCTATTGGCAATTGGCCCGCACGGCGTGGATTTACATGTCAACCGGTACGTTGTGGCGTCTGATGCGATTGCGCAAGGGCCCGGTGATCGCCGCGTTGTATCCAGTGGCGATGTTGGTGTCTCAGCTGCTGATCGCGCTTGCGTTGGCATGGGCGTGCATAGCCATGGCAGGTTGGTGGGGGATATTCCCCGGAGCGGCTATCGCCGTCGCGTTACTGCTGTGGTTTCGCAAGGTCGATAACCGGTTGTTTGCGTATTACCTTATGCATGATTACGCCTATTCAGCGCAGTTGAGCGGGCAAATGCCGGTCGAGCTGCGAGACAGGTTGTCTTCGTTTCGTGAAACGATCCAAGAGGCGCTGAATTCCGATGTGGATGAAGTGCTGGTCGTTGGCCACAGCTCGGGCGCGCATCTGGGGGTGTCTGTTCTGGCCGAGCTGATCCGAAAAACGAAAGTGCACGAGCAACGCGCGGTGCTGTCGTTTCTCAGCCTGGGACAGGTGGTTCCCATGGTCTCGTTTCTGCCCCGGGCACACGATTTGCGGTCCGATCTGCATTTCCTGTCCACACGGTCCGAGCTCAGCTGGCTCGATGTCTCGGCCCCCGGTGATGGCTGCGCCTTTGCGCTTTGCGATCCGGTTGCGGTCACGGGGGTGGCCGATGCTGATAAACGCTGGCCGCTGGTCCTTTCAGCGGCTTTTTCGCAAACCTTGTCTCCGGGACGCTGGAAGGCTTTGCGATGGCGGTTTTTTCGGCTTCATTTTCAGTATCTTTGCGCCTTCGACAAGCCGGAAAGTTATGATTATTTCCGGATAACGGCTGGCCCGTTGACGTTGGGGCAAAGGTTTGCGGATCGTGAGGCTTCGCGCAGCCGCATCGAGACGCCTGTCTCCAAGTTCACCTCGGTACACCCATGACCATGACCCCGCCCAAGCCAGACCCGCGCCCCGAGAAAGTTTCGTTGCTGCGCTATGTGAAACTGTTTAGACATGACCTGCTGTCGGCCCAGCCAGCCCGGCTGTATCGAGCATGGATGGCAGAATTCAAAACCCCGTTCTTCCGGTCGTTTCTGATCAATCAACCGGAACTGGTTCAAACGGTCCTCAAGAAACGGGCTGACGATTTCCCCAAATCGGGCAGGATCAGCGAAGGCCTGCGCCCGTTGCTTGGCAACTCGGTGTTTCTGACCAATGGCGAGACCTGGAAACGACAGCGGCGGATTATCGATCCCGCGTTCGAAGGGGGGCGTCTGAAGGATACATTCCCGGCCATGCTGGCCGCCGCCGAGGCGTGTGTAGAACGGCTGCGGCCTCATGTCGGAGGGGAGCTCGAATTCGAAGAGCAGACAAGCCATGCGGCGGCGGATGTGATATTTCGCACCCTGTTTTCCGTTCCTATCGACAACGCTATCGCCAGCCAGGTGTTCGAAAAGTTCCGGGCCTATCAACGCGCGCAACCTTTGCTGAATCTGGCGGCTTTTGTTCCCTTGCCAAAGTGGCTGCCCCGGTTTCATTCCGGGGCGACCAAACAAAACGCGCGGGATATCAGGGCGCTGATTGCCGAACTGACCAGAACACGCGCAAAGGCCATCAAGGACGGAACGGCACCTGATGATCTTGCGACCAAGATCATGACGACGGCTGATCCCGAAACCGGGCAATTCTTCGACCCCGAGGAAATGGTTGATCAGGTGGCGATCTTTTTTCTTGCCGGGCATGAAACCAGCGCGTCAGCCTTGGCCTGGACGCTGTACCTGATGGCCCTTTACCCGGAATGGCAGCAGAAGGTTGCAGAGGAGGCCGCCGTTCTGGATGATCCTTCATTTGCCTCTGTTTCAAAACTTCGGATCAGCCGGGATGTGTTCCGTGAAGCGCTGCGCCTTTATCCTCCGGTGCCCATGATGGTCCGCGAGACCACGTGCCCCGAACGGTTCCGTAACCGGGATGTTCCGGTTGGCGCGCAGATCGTGATCAGCCCGTGGCATTTGCACCGTCAGGCGCGTTTGTGGGACGATCCGGACGGTTTTGATCCCAGCCGTTGGGGCACGGAAAACGGCAAGCGGTGCCAGCGCGACGCTTACATCCCGTTCTCAGCAGGCCCCCGAGTGTGCACCGGGGCAGGGTTTGCAATGGTCGAAGGGCCGCTGATCCTGTCAATGCTCTTGCGCCGCTACCGGTTCGAAACAATCCCGGGAAAAACACCTGTTCCGGTCGCTCACCTGACGGTTCGATCCAAAGATGGCATATGGTTACGCCTGTTTGAGCGCTAACAACCTACCATCGGTTCACGCCCTGTTGTATGCGGGGAAGAACATCGGAATCATCATTGAACGGGAAAACAATATGTCCAAAGCAGAACAGCGCGCGCAGATGATCAACGGCACGGGCTTTATCGCGGCACTGGATCAAAGCGGCGGATCAACCCCGAAAGCGCTTGCGTTGTATGGTGTCGAGGCATCCGACTACAACTCAGACGAAGAGATGTTCGGTGAAATCCAGAAGATGCGTGCCCGCATCATTCTGGCCGACGATTTCACAAAGGACAAAGTGATTGGTGCAATCCTGTTCGAACGTACCCTGGGCGAAGAGATCGAAGGCCGCAAGGTTGCCGATTACCTGTGGTCGGTCAAAGGTATCGTGCCTTTCCTGAAGATCGACAAAGGCTTGGAAGAACAGGCAAATGGCGTTCAGATGATGAAACCGATCCCCGGTCTGGCCGAGACCCTGGCCAAGGCCGATGGTGTGTTCGGCACCAAGGAACGCTCGGTCATTCACGAAGCGAATGCCGACGGCATCGCCGCGGTGGTTGCCCAACAGTTCGACGTCGCCCGCGAAGTCACCGATGCCGGTATGGTTCCGATCGTGGAACCCGAAGTGAACATCCATTCGGAAACCAAGGCCGAGGCGGAAGACATTCTGAAGGCTGAAATTCTCAAAAACCTCGATCAACTGGCCGAAGGCCAGGAAGTGATGCTGAAGCTGACGATCCCGACACAGGCAAACCTGTATGACGCGCTGGCAGACCACCCGCGGGTCTTGCGGGTTGTGGCCCTGTCCGGCGGTTATTCGACGGAAGAAGCCTGCGACCTGTTGAGCCGAAACTGCAAGATGATCGCATCCTTCTCGCGGGCTTTGACCGAAGGTCTGTCGAAGCAGCAGTCAGATGCCGAATTCAACGCGGCTCTAGGTGGCAACATCGACAAGATTTACAAAGCCTCGGTCTGATCCGTCAGGCAGGTTTGATGAAAGAGCGGCGCATCTGTGCCGCTTTTTTTCTGCCGATGCAGCCCTCGGCGTGGTCATTGACCAGCCCCATGGCCTGCATGAACGCAAACACGGTTGTTGGGCCGACAAACTTCCACCCCCGTTTCTTGAGATCCTTCGACATGGCCACGGATTCGGGTGATGTGGATGCTGTTTGCGGGGGCGGGGGTGTTTCAGCCTCATAACGCCAGACATAAGCCGCCAGAGATCCTTCGGCGGCCACAAGGTCCTGCGCGCAACGCGCATTGTTGATCACCGCTTCAATTTTGCCGCGATGACGGATGATCCCGGCGTCCTGTAGCAGGCGTTCCACATCGGCATCAGAAAACGCGGCCATCTTGTTGAAATCAAATCCGCAGAAGGCTTTCCTGAAGTTTTCGCGCTTGTTCAGGATTGTCCGCCAGCTGAGACCTGACTGAAAGCTTTCGAGGCACAGTTTTTCAAACAACCGTTGGTCATCGTCGACAGGGTAACCCCATTCATTGTCGTGATATTCAAAGAATTCGGGCGCGGCCTGACACCATGCGCATCTTTGCTGCCCATCCGGCCCGGTAATGGTGTCGCTCATGGTTGTACCCTTTTTGTTCCAGCTCACGTTACACGTCGAGTAGAGGGCGTGACAAGTCTCAATCAGGGTTGCGGAACCAGTTCAGCACAAAGACGCGTATGGCCGATGCAAGACCCGTTTCCGGGTCGCGGGCCACATCAATTTCAGCCGCCAAGGCATTGATTGGCTTACCTTGTTCCTGAGCGATCTCGCGAAAAGAACGCCAGAATTCATCCTCGAGTGATACCGAAGTTCGGTGTCCTTTCAGGGTCAGAGAGCGTTTGACAGGACGGCCGCTCATTCGTCCAGCTCATGATTGTCGAGGTCGCGCTTTTGTTTTTTCTGTTGAAGCTTCACGACTTCTTTTTCAGCTTTTGTACGCCCAAATGCGACGGCGTTCCGGTCAGCGCGGGCCTTTCTTTCGGCCCGCGCTTTTTCCTTTCGATACCGGTTCAGATTGACCGGCTTGCCCATCAGTCTTTTGGGCCGATCATCTGTTCGGGGCGGACGACAGCGTCAAAGGTCGCTTCGTCCACAAAGCCCAGCGCGATGGCTTCTTCCTTGAGCGTGGTACCGTTCTTGTGGGCGGTTTTCGCAACGGTGGTCGCATTGTCATAACCGATGGTAGGGGCAAGCGCCGTGACCAGCATCAGCGATTCCTTCATCAGCTTGTCGATGCGCGGCTCGTTCGCTTTGATGCCCATTAGCATCCGCTCGGTAAAGCTGTCGGTGGCATCCCCCAACAGCTGGATCGATTGCAGCAGGTTGTAGGACATCATCGGATTGTAGACGTTCAATTCGAAATGCCCTTGCGACCCGGCAAAATTCATCGCCGCGTTGTTGCCCATCACATGCGCGGCGACCTGTGTCAGCGCTTCGGCCTGCGTCGGGTTTACCTTGCCGGGCATGATCGACGAGCCGGGCTCATTTTCCGGCAGAATCAGCTCACCCAGGCCGGAACGAGGCCCGGAGCCCAGGAAACGAATGTCGTTTGCGATCTTGTAGCAGCTGCCGGCAATCGTCGCCAAAGCGCCCGAAAGGAAGACCATGGCATCATGCGCGGCCAGCGCTTCGAACTTGTTCGGCGCCGTCACGAAGGGCAGGTCAGTGATCTGGGCCATATGTCCTGCGACCGCTTTGTCCCAGCCGTGCTGGGTGTTCAGGCCGGTGCCAACGGCCGTTCCGCCCTGGGCCAGTTCATAAATCCCCGGCATCGCCGCATGTACGCGTGCGATTCCCTGACGAATCTGGTGGGCATAGCCACTGAACTCCTGACCCAAGGTCAGCGGTGTCGCATCCTGCGTATGGGTTCGGCCGATCTTGATGATGTCCTTGAACTCCTCGGCCTTCTGCTCGAGCCCGGACGCCAGTTTTTCAAGGCCGGGAAGCAGGACGTCGCGTACGCTCATCGCTGTTGCGATATGCATGGCGGTTGGGAAAGTATCGTTCGACGATTGTCCCATGTTGCAGTGGTCATTCGGGTGTACCGGGTCTTTGGAACCGATCTTGCCGCCCAGAATCTCGATGGCTCGGTTGGCGATGACCTCGTTCGCATTCATGTTCGACTGGGTGCCCGAACCCGTCTGCCACACGACCAACGGAAAGTTGTCGTCGAACTTGCCCTCGATCACCTCGCCTGCGGCCTGAATGATCGCATCTGCTATCTTTGCGTCCAGCTTGCCCGTTGCCTTGTTTTCCATGGCGCAGGCTTTCTTGATCACGCCCAGCGCGCGCACGATGGCGACCGGCTGTTTTTCCCAGCCGATGGGAAAATTCATGATCGAGCGCTGCGTCTGTGCGCCCCAATACTTGTCGGCAGGAACCTCGAGCGGGCCAAAGCTGTCGGATTCTGTGCGGGTTTGAGACATCGGTCACTCCGTCTGGTATGCAGTTGTATGCCGTTTAGCCGCAGCCACGCCGTGACGCAATCGGCCAGTTGCGCGCACCTTAAACTTAAGGGCGTCAAAGGTATAGGCGCGGGGTGCGTCACTTTAATCGTTATAGGCGGGGAATGTGCATTGTTTGCCGATACCGCTGGGCTACAATGGAGCAATAGACGCCATGGAGGACAAAATGCCAGATTTCCATCGCCTTACGCTTGGAAAAGCAGTCGCGATACTTGCAGTTTGCGCTTTGTGGCTGTCGGTTCTGAGCGCAGCGGCCCGCGCGGCAGACATTACACCGTTCACAGGAGATTATATCGGTTCAGCCGAAGTTGTGGACGCGGATGGCACGACAACGCCCCGCGACATGAGCGTTTCCATCTTCGAGACCAAGAACGGTTTCAACGTCAGTTGGCGGACGACGACATACAAGTTGGATGGACGCGTAAAGGAACAGAAGTTCTCGATTGATTTTGTTCCGTCGGATCGACCGGATGTGTTTTCGGCGGCGATGAAACGCAATGTTTTTGGTCACGAAGTCCCGTTGGACCCGATGAAGGGCGAGCCATTTGTATGGGGCCGCATCGTCGGCGAAACACTGACCGTGTTTTCTTTGTTCATTGACGAGGACGGAGGATATGAGTTGCAGCAATTCGACCGCACGCTTGCTCAGGGCGGGCTGAACCTCGCGTTTTCACGATTCATAGATGGTCAAAAATCACGATCGGTCGAGACTTTCCTAATGAAACGATAAACCCCGCGCCGGGCGGGGTTTGAAGGTTCACTTCCGAAAGCTGTCCAGCGACACGATATCCGCATCGTGATGTATTTCTTCTTCTTCGACTTCGATGTCGTCTTCGATGATTTGATCTTCTTCGATTTCGTCTTCCGGGCTTTCGAAGCGAAGGCCGAATTCCACGGATGGGTCCACGAAAGTCTTTATTGCGGAATAAGGGACGTACAGCGGTTCTGGGGCATCGCCAAAGTTCAAAGTGATGCCAAAGCCGAGGTCACCGACTTCGAGGTTCTCGAACCAGTGCTGCATGACGATGGTCATTTCTTCGGGATATCGTTCACGCAGCCAGTCGGCGATTTCCACACCATCTTCACGTGTGTCGAACGTGATGAAAAAGTGATGCGCCCCGGGTAGACCGGTTTCAGAAACGTCCTTCAGCACTGTTTTGATCAAGCCGCGCATGGCGGTGTGCATCAGGTTTCCATAGTCGATGCCTTGCGACATGTGTGATCCTCAAAAGTGGTTATGCTCAGCATAGGGGTTTTGTTCGGAAACGAAAGGGCGGGTACGACCGGATTGATCAGATATTGTGTGCAGCCAGGCCGGCAATCGACATCAGGGCAAGCACGGTTCCCATCCCTAATTTCAGTCGAAAAATCAAGGCCCCAGCAAGGATAGTTAGACCGAATGCGGTAAAATTCAACGCGGAAATCTGCGGCATGGGGATTGCCAGAGGACCCCATGATTTTTCAGACACCGATTCGAAAAGAACATTCAGGGCGAACCACACGGAAAGGTTGAGAATCACTCCGACGACGGCCGCGGTGATTCCATGAAGGGCCGCGGACAGGCGAGGACGCGCAGCCAGACGGTCAAGATATGGGGCCGCAAGAAAAATCCAAAGAAAGCACGGAACGAACGTCGCCCACAATGCAACCGCACCGGCTGCAAGCGCCAGCGTGAACCCGCCGGTCAGTTGCCCGGTCAGCATGGCGACAAACTGTGTGACAAGTATGAGCGGCCCCGGAGTCGTTTCCGCCAGACCCAGCCCATCAATCATCTGATCCGTGCTGATCCAGTGGTACTGGTCGACAATCGTTTGGGTCATATAGGCCAATACGGCATATGCGCCGCCAAAGGTCACAACGGCGAGTCGGGCAAAAAACCACCCCAGATCGCTCAGCAGTTGATGGCCTGTGACGCTCAGAGTAACGAGCGGGCTCAACCAAAGGGGCAACCAGACAGCAATCGTTCGCAGAGACCGCGCCAGATGTGGTGTTCCTTCTCGCGTGGGAGTTTCTACGGGTCCTTTGAAGGTCACGTACCCCCAAGCTGCGGCAACGAATATGATCGCCGGAAAAGGAAGGTTCAGCAGAAAAATGGCCAGGAAGGACAGGATTGCGATTGTTCGATGCTCGCGATCATTCAATGCCTTGCGCGAAAGATTGCGGAGCGCCTGCAAAACGATGACGATGACGGTTGCCTTGATGCCCGTGAAGGCCGACTGCACCAAGGGAACATCGCCAAATACTGAATAGAGCGCGACCAGAACCGCAATCACCAACGCGCCGGGCAACACGAACAAGCTGCCGGCAATCAGCCCGCCGGCAACGCCGCGCAGGCGCCACCCGGCATAGGTTGCCAGCTGCATCGCCTCGGGGCCCGGCAGCAACATGCACAGAGACAGGGCGCGCAGGTAAGTCTGTTCATCCAGCCAGGGTCGGCGTTCGACCAATTCCTGATGCATCAAGGAAATCTGAGCCGCAGGACCGCCGAAAGACAGCAGACCGATCCTGCCAAAGACCTTGAAAATCTCGGCCAGTGTCGGTGTCATGACGTTCGCCCGGTGGGCCAGTCATGGCTTTCGTCAAACCCATCGCGCGCCCAGCGATACATCGCGTCGTAAAGGTTCATCCCGGCTTTCAGGTTTTCATGGTCATCGCGGTACTGCCTTGAAAGCCCGACAGACACCGCCAACAATCCCGCCGCTTCGGGTGCAAGCGCGTGCCGGTTCGTGTCCGCTGCCCGGATGACCGTCGCCAACCGGTCCAGCGCAGGGGAGTGAAGCTCGAATTCATCCAACATTGTGTCAAACGTGCAGTTGTCGCCTCGGTGGCTCCAGAACGTGTTCTCGATATCAAAAGGTGACGCCCCGAAAACAGTCGCAACGCTTTCGACTTCGCCGGGTGCCACAAACAGGAACTTGGCGTCGGGATCAACAAACCTGCGTATCAGCCAGGGACATGCGATTCTGTCGATCTTGGGTCGGTGACGTGTGACCCACAGCGTATGGCCACCAATTCGATCAGGAATGCGTGTTGCGGGCACACGTGGTGCATCGGCCATGTCGCGCCAGGCATGCATTCCACCTTCCAGATATTCGGCTTGATGCCCTTCGCCGCGCAACCAGGAGACAACGCCCTGGCTCAGCTTTTTGCCTTTTTGACAGATAATAACGACCGAACGGCCCGAGATCTTGCACAAAAGCCCCTGAAGATCCGTGGCCGGGTGCCGGATTGATGCGGGGATCAGATAGGGATCTTCTTCAAAATCGTCATTCAGGCAGACGTCGAATAGAACGGGCGCATTCGGAGTACCAATCAGACGCAGGAGTTGTTTGGGAGAAATAGAGTTGGGCGATGCCATGGCATGTTTCCTTGTGACCGCGGATACATGCGAAACTTGGGCTGTCGCCTCACGGGGCGTTCGCAATCTTACCCCATGGCACTTGCTAGCGCGCAAGGGTCATGGGGGTCAAGATTGCTTTGGGTTCACGCCCAGTCCAGGCGTTGCCCGGTCATGCATACGGGCAGGGTGTCCGATGGAAACTGGCCCAGCTCTTCAAAAAACGAGATGAAGTCAAAATGGTTGTAGGCTTCAACCATCTTTTCGGCCTTGAACCGCGCCATGACCTGGCCCGTGACTTCCAGTGGCGCGCCATTGTCAGCCCGAAAAGTACGAACATGCAGAATGGCAGACACCCAGTCGCCGTTTTCGATGATCTTGGGCAATTCGACCTTGATGTCCCCCAGAATATGGCGGAACGCCATGACCAGATCCCGAAAATCGTCCGCACCGACCTGCATTTCCGGAATCAGCCCCTCGGCCGTCGTTTCGGGTGCAAAGAACTGATCAATTGCTTCGGTGTTTCCATTTTCCCAAACTTCGGAGTACCACTTTCTGAGTATCTCTGAATTCGTCATCCCAGTTCTCCTGTCCAAGTGCTGGCAAGATGGCAAAAAGGAATGAATAAACTCTGAATCTGCCAAGGGACGGGTGAATAAAATCAGACATGTGGGGGATTAATGCAGGTTTCTGTTGCCAGGTACCTGCGAACCCCGCCTTACGCGGCTAGGCGCAAGGGCTTAAGTTTCGGTCTTGCTACTGCTTACGCAGCAACTGCAACCGGAGCACGATTGTCGTTTGCAATTGTACTGTTTTCGCCGGTAACGGTGGCAGACAGCCGAGACAAAGCTAACCCCTTTAGACGTTCGTCGATCCTGTTTCGGCCCCAAAATCCCCAAACGAAGGATGGTTGGTGGAGCCGCCGGGTACCGCCCCCGGGTCCGATCCGCTTATTACGAGCGCGTTTATGTCCATAGTCCCGAAGGACGATTCTTATATAGGTGAGGTGATGGGTGGATGCAAACTCAGAATGAACTCAGCCGTGTTTAACATTTCCAATCTGTTAGGTGGCTTTGTTGAAGTTTGCAGCGATGAGCCAGACGGCCAGAAACAGTTCGATTCCCCCAAAGATCAACGCCTTGGCCAAGGGGGGATTGTCCAGCGCGACTGACACAAACCGGCCCAGCGCCGCACCGGAATAGACAATGCCCAGCATGACATAGGCCATTGGGTTGTTCAGCCAGATAACGGCGATCCCCGTCACAACAAACAAACCACCGACCGAGGCGCGCATCTCGGACAACCCCATCGTGCTGTTGGTCGGGGCCAGATCCAGGGCCGACGCGGTGTGGGCCGGCGCCAGAAACCCGAATGCGCCGAACCCGATGGTCAGCAATGCCGCGATGACGTTCAGAGTTGCGACCATTCCGGCCCCCTTATGGTTCAGGCCGCGTAGGCGGCGTCAAAGAAATCACGTTCCAGTTCGACAGCGCGATGGAACAGTCGCGTGACCTCGGCCTGTTCGGCCGCATCCAGCGTCGGCCAGACGTTATCCAACTGACTGCGCAGATACTCCACGACGCTTTCGAACCCTTCGCCCGCATGTAGCGTGATCCATTCTGCAAACCAGAACGGCAAGCCGTTTTTGGGCGGGTTTTCTGGGCTGGCCCAGCTCAGATAAACCCATTCCGCCACGACGAGTACCGCCAGCATGTTCTGATAACGGCCAGAGGCTGCGGCTTCGGCCATCAGATCTTGAAACGCCCGCGTGGCAGGCGCGGGCTCGGTGCTGGGCTCAGTGCCCAAAGCGTCCATCGCGCGCAGGAAATAGGTGTTCTCGGGGCCTGTGATCACCGCCAGAAACTGCGCGGCCGGTACGCTGTCAGCAAGGGTCGGCGCATGCGCGATGGCGCTGGCCAAAAGACGCACGAAACCGTCGACGAACTGATAATCCTGTTGCAGATACCAGCGCATCTTGTTCTCGGGCAGGGTGCCGTCAGACAACTCGCGGGTGAAAGCATGGGTTGTGGCGGCCGTCCAGTCGTCGATTTTGCCCTGACGCAGCACTTCGGTTGGGCGGGTTTGGTCCTGCATTCGGAAGCTCCAGTTTTGTTTCGATGCAGACAAAGCGCGTTTCAAAACAAAGTACAAGGTCAGCCAAGGGCGGACCAAAGACCCAGACCACCGACCAGAATGAGGCTCAGGGCCCAGATGAGCTCCAGGTTGAACCAACTGCGCGACAGGAATTGCAGACCAAGCCAACTATAGACCGCAAAGGCCAAAAAACCGCCACCCAGAACCATGGCGGCCGTATGCAGCGCGGCGACGCCCAGAACCAAAAGGGTGTTCGTGGTCATGATCTGAGAAATCGCTTGATGGCCCGCGTCCAGTTCATCCACGGCACACAGGCCCAGATAGATTGGAACCAGCATCAGGGCAGCCCCGTGGGCAAGCGCCACAAGAAAAGACCACAGCGCGAGCCTGCTTGGCGGGATCCGCGAAAGAAAGCGGGGATGACGGCGGGTTATCGCGATGTACAGGCCCATGCCAATCACGACCAGAGCCGCGCCGATGCGGATTTCATTCTGATAATCGACCAGTACGGCCATCAGGGCAAAAGGAAGAAGTACGCCAAGCATGGCCACGAAATGCCCGCCAGCCAAAGCCGCGAGTGCACCCCAAAGCGCGGATTGGCGTTGTTCCATCAGAGCCGAAGACACCGCCAGCGGCCAACCCATGCCGGGGTTCAGGCCGTGATAGGCTCCGCTCAGAACAACGGCCAGCCACAGGCCAGCCGTTGATGACATCAATAATTCCAACTCAGACCGACGGATAGCAGAAGCTGTCGGTTGAACAGTCTCCGCCCTCCAACCGTATCTGGTGGCTGCGATAGCCCTTGGGAAACTCTACCCAGAACTTCGGATCCAATGTCAGACCACCATTCTCGCCGACATCAGCCTTGACCATGGCCGCACCACCTTCTTCGGGGTAGAACTGATCGTCCCACGTGGAATAAAGCGAATTGGTCCAATAGACGCGTTTGCCGTCGCGGCTGATTTCGACCATCTGTGGACCATAGCCAAAGGTTTGACCATTTGGATGCTTTGTCTTTTTGACGATTCCGCCGATCTCGACCTTGCCTGCCAGGGTTGGGTTCATCGGGTCGGATACATCGTATTGATGCATCTCGCCGGTTCCCCAGCACGCGACATAGAGGTACTTGTCGTCCAGGCTCAGGTCGATATCAGTGACCAGCGGCGGAACGGCAGAGAAGCCCTTCAGAAGGTCAGGAAGATCATCAGGATCAGCGGGTTGCGGATCGATTGTTATGGTCTTCTTGGCTTCGAACGTGCCGTCATCATTGCGCCACCAGGTGAAGATCGCCCCTTGCAGGTTGGTCGTATCGACGACAACGCCGCAGAACCCGTATTGTTTTACGGGATCATGCGCGGGGCGGATTTCCAGGGCCATCTGATGGTTTTCGCCCAGATCGATGGTTTGAATATTCGTCCGGTTCCGAAGGTTCCAGAAATGGATCCGGTGGCCGTACTTGTTGGACAACAGATCCTCGGCCACCAGCCCGTTTTCGAATTGCGGCGGCAGGCCCCATTCGGAACTGACCATGTAGTCACGCGGCAGGTTCCACCAGAAATCATAATGCTTGTCCTGCACGCCGCGCTCGATCTCATAGCGCCCGATGATATCGAAGGTCTCGCAATCCATGATGAATATGCCTGGAGGGCCATCTGTGCCGTCGGGGCCGCCGCCACCAAGGGTGCTGACATAGATGCCCTCGGGCCCGCAATGGATCGTGTGCGGACGGGAATACCCTGTCTTTGCAAAGACTTCTTCGGGTTCGATGATCTTGTGAATCTTGGCCTCAAGCGGGTTCTTCACGTCAATGACATAAATCCGGCTGGACCGGATGCCCGGGATGATCAGATAGCGCCGCTCCAGAAACGCATGACCGCTCAGCGGCGACAGGGAAGAAGAACAGGCGTTCCAGCCAAAATGGTGAAATTCGTCGCCCTTTTCGGGCATGATCACCTGATGCACGATCTTTCCGAAATCGTCCGAGCTTGGATCGACATTCACAACCGCCAGCCCGTCGGGTTGAGAAAAGTCAGGGCTGAGCATCAGCGTGAATGCAAGCGTCTCAGCGGGGCCCTCCATCGCAAGTTTCGCGGATGGATAAAAACTTGGGTCCGGTCTTTGGTTCATAACGTCCTCCCGTAAGTCATTGAACTTCAATTCATATTGAAAGTTCCGATCTTGGCGCCGGATGAAAATCTGCCCGCTTTTTTGCCCCTTGTTCTGATCTTGTTTCGAATGCGGCCCTCAGGTCGGTTTACGTTTGCTTTCGGCCACGTCATGGGCCAGCCGTCGTGTGTAGTGTTCCAGATCAACAAGTGCGGAGTCTACGGTGTCCGCGTCTTTTGCCTCAAGCGCGTCCACTATTCTGCTGTGCAGTCCGATGATCTCTTCGCGGGATCGCGCCGTGAATGTGATCATGTTCATCAGCGGTTGCATCGCTTCCACGGCGCCCGCCAGCTGATAGGACAGGACCGGGTTGCCAGCCCCATCCACCAGCGCGCGATGGAAAGTCACGTCCGAGGCGCAAAATGCCTCGTCCGTCAGGCCCGGTTGGGACTGGCGGAATATTTCTGCCCGCATGGTCGCCAGGTGATCTGCCGTGCGCCGCTGCGCTGACAAAGGCGCACAGGCCCTTTCCAGGGCATATCGCGCCTCGCATGCGGTATCGAAGCTGACCGCATTCATCGACAGCAGCAATGTCGAAGTCGTGACTTGCTGAGAATAGGCATCCTCAAAGCTCAGGCGATTCACGAACGCCCCGCCGGAAGCGCCGCGTTGTGTGCGGATCAAGGATTGCGCGGCCAGCCGTTTCAATGCCTCACGCACGGTCGGGCGAGAGACCTGGAACTGATCCGACAGCTCGGCTTCGGACGGCAGGCGCGCGTCCACGATCAGTTCACCCGATACGATCGCATCCCGAATGGCCTGGGCGATCTGGGCAGACAGGTCTGCGGTTTTCCGGGGCGCGGTTTTCATCTTCAGACGACCTTGGGCAAATTTTTATTTGTCTGACATTTAAAAGTCTGACATTTGAAAAGCAAGGGAGTTGAGTCGGGAGGCCGAAGTGAGTCGTACGTGGCTGCGCAGCGGAATGTGGCTGGGCTTTTATGTTCTGATCTTGTGGGCGTGGTGGGTCATGTTCTCGATGAGCCGGGACATGGGCCTTGATCTGATCGGCCGTCCGGGGCCGATGGGGCAGGCGATGGCCGCGATGGATCCGCGCATGGACATGTACATGCCCATGGCCGAGTTCGGGCCGCTGTTTTCAATGTGGGCGATCATGATGGCGGCCATGATGCTGCCGACCCTGATCCCGACCCTGCGCAGTTACGATGACCTGATCCGCAGCGCAAATGGCAGCCGCGCCGGCTGGCTGGGGGTTCTGGCCGGGTATTCCATCGTCTGGGTCGGGTTTGCGGCCGTGATCGCAGGAATTCAGTTGGTTCTGCTGTTTGGCGGTGTTGTCGATATGCTGGGAATTGCCAAATCCGGCTGGGTCGCGGGCGGCTTGATGATTGCCGTGGGCGCCTTTCAGTTTTCCCGCGCCAAAGAGGTGTGCCACGGTGTCTGCCATGCCCCGATGACCTATTTCCTGGGACATTGGAGAACCGGTTTTGCAGGTGGCGTGCGCATGGGCTTGGGTCTTGGCGCCTTTTGCGTCGGCTGTTGCTGGGGCTTTATGGCACTCGGCTTTGTAGGCGGTGTCATGAGCCTGTTGTGGATGGGGCTCGCGACCCTGTTCATGGTTTTGGAGAAACTTCCTCAGATCGGGCACGCCGTGACCCGTCCAATGGGGTTTGTGTTGATTGCGGGCGGTATCGTCCTGCTCGTGTATCCAATTAGCTACGGAGGATAAGCCAATGGCTAAAAACAGAAAACCAGATGCCGATCGGCTGCCCGTCAGTCAGCGTATCGACAGCCGCATGCCCAATCCAAAGCGGCGAGAGATGAGTCCGACGGAATGGGCCATCAAGGGTGAACTGATCCTGAACTGTTCATGTGACGTGTTTTGCCCCTGCGTGGTGTCGCTGGGCGCACATCCCCCTACGGAAGGTCACTGCCATGCTTGGATGGGCATCATCGTTGATGAAGGCCACTATGAAGGCGAGGATCTGTCGGGTCTGAATGTCGGCTTGCTGGTCGATATTCCGGGCCGGATGGGGGAAGGCCAGTGGAAAGTCGCCGCTTATGTCGACGAGCGCGCAAGCGGCAAGGCTTACAACGGATTGTTGCAAATCTTCAGCGGTCAGGCGGGCGGCACGACGGGTCTGTTTACCATGCTGGTCAGCGAGATCATCGGTGCGGAACGGGCGCCGGTCCAGATCGAGCGCGACGGAAACAAACGTCGGATCGCGATTGGTCGCAAGATACAAGGAGAGATCGAGATGCTTGCGGGCAAGGACCCGGAGCATCCGGTGATGGTCTCAAATTCCAAATACTGGATGGGACCTGACATCATCGTGGCGCGTGGCACCAAATCGAAGGTGCGAGACTATGGCCGGGTCTGGGACTTTGGCGGCAAGTCCGCTGAAATCTGCCCGATCGACTGGCACGGGCCCAAATGATGATCACGGGCGGGTATGCGCAGGAAATGGCTCGTTACAATCGCTGGCAGAACAATCAGTTGGCAGAGTTTTTGCAATCTCTGACACCGAAGGAACTGACCCTTGAACGCGGAGCATTCTTTGGCTCGATTATGGGCACGGTGAACCATCTGCTGTGGGGTGACTGGATGTGGATGTCGCGTTTCGAAAAGCGCGACGGGCCAGATGGCAATATTCACAAGGCGGGCGGTGGTATCCATGAAAGCGTATACCTGTGCCCGGACCTGCAAAGCTGGTTGGCGTTACGCGAAAAGATCGATGCGCGTATCCTGAACTGGGCAGAAGGGCTGGGGGATGATCCGCTGACCGGCTCGTTCACGTGGTATTCCACCGCAAAAGAGGCTGATGTCACAATGCCTTACGCGCTGTGCGTGATCCATTTCTTCAATCATCAGACCCATCACAGGGGGCAAGTGCACAAAATGCTGACCGAGACGGGCTCGGAAGCGCCTGTCAGTGATATCGTCTTTATGCCGCAGGAGGTATGAATGCCGCAGATTTCCGCCTCACGCCGCTTGCGGCGCACTCCGTTCTCTGAAGGAGTCGAAGCTGCCGGGGTCAAGGGCTATACGGTCTACAACCGTATGTTGTTGCCGACGGTTTTTGAAAGTGTTGAAGCCGATTACCGGCATCTTAAGACCCATGTGCAGGTCTGGGATGTGTCGTGCGAGCGGCAGGTTGAATTGCGTGGCCCTGATGCTGCGCGTCTGATGCAGATGCTGACCCCGCGCGATCTGCGCGGTATGCTGCCGGGGCAATGTTTCTATGTGCCGATCGTTGACGAAACCGGCGGCATGCTGAACGACCCGGTGGCGGTGAAGTTGTCCGAAGACCGATGGTGGATCTCGATTGCCGACAGTGATCTGTTGCTGTGGGTCAAGGGTATCGCCGTTGGGTACCGTCTGGATGTGCTGGTGGATGAACCGGACGTGTCGCCGCTTGCCGTTCAGGGCCCAAAGGCGGACGAGCTGATGGCGCGTGTCTTCGGGGACCGAGTGCGCGACATCCGTTTCTTTAAATTTGACATGTTCGAGTTCGAGGGGCGCGATCTGGCCGTCGCGCGATCCGGTTATTCGAAACAGGGTGGTTTCGAGATATACGTTGAAGGTGGCGATATCGGCATGCCTTTGTGGAACGCCCTGTTTGCCGCCGGCGAAGACCTGCACGTGCGCGCGGGCTGCCCGAACCTGATCGAACGCATTGAGGGCGGGCTGTTGTCCTATGGGAACGACATGACCGACGACAATACCCCGCATGAATGCGGTCTGGGAAAGTTCTGCAACACGCATACCGCGATTGGCTGTATCGGTCGGGATGCTCTGTTGCGTGTCGCCAAGGAAGGGCCGGTGCAGCAAATCCGGCCAATCGCCATCGCCGGTGAGCCTGTACCGGGCTGCGATCGTCCCTGGGACCTGTTTGCAAGCGGCAAGCGCGTGGGGCAGGTGACATCAGCGGCCTGGTCTCCGGATTTTGAAACCAATGTGGCGATCGGTATGGTGCGCCTGAGCCATTGGGATGCCGGGACGGAACTGGAAGTGGAAACACCGGCCGGGATGCGCCGCGCGACCGTGCAATCGCATTTCTGGATCTAGCAGAATCAAGGACGCTGCCGCGTCGACCTCGGGATATTTTGAACCAGCTGACGACATGGGCTGGTCGCTGAACACGAAAGGAATGACAAATGTTCAATGCACTTGTGATGGACAAGGATGAAGAGAGCGGACTTGCCACCGGCTCGATCAAACAATTGTCGGTGGATGACCTGCCGCATGGTGATGTCACGGTTGCGGTCGAATATTCTACGGTGAACTACAAGGACGGCCTGTGCCTGTCTCCGAAAGGGGGCGGGCTGGTGCGGGCCTATCCGCATGTCCCCGGCATTGACTACGCCGGCACGGTCGAGGCCTCATCGGATGACCGCTACAAACCCGGAGACAAGGTTGTTCTGACCGGATGGCGCGTTGGTGAGGCACATTGGGGCGGCTATTCGCAAAAAGCCAACGCGCGGGCCGATTGGCTGGTGCCGCTGCCCGATGGGCTGACAACGCGTCAGGCAATGGCAGTGGGCACTGCCGGGTTTACTGCGATGCTGGCGGTCATGGCGCTGGAGGATCATGGGCTGACCCCGGATCGTGGACCGGTATTGGTAACCGGGGCCGCGGGCGGCGTCGGGTCGGTGGCCACGGCCATTCTTGGCAATTTGGGCTATGAGGTCGCTGCGGTCACCGGACGGCCCGAAACCGGTGACTATCTGAAATCACTTGGAGCGACGACCATCGTGCCGCGCGACGACCTGAACGAGGCCACAAAACGCCCTCTGGAAAGCGAAACATGGGCGGGCTGCGTTGACGCTGTGGGCGGCGCCATGTTGGCACGCGTTCTGGGCCAGATGAAATACGGATGCTCTGTTGCTGCGGTAGGTTTGGCAGGGGGGGCTGCTTTGCCTGCGACGGTGATTCCGTTCCTGCTGCGCGGCGTGAACCTTTTGGGCATCGACAGCGTGATGCAGCCCTATGACAACAGGGTGCGCGCATGGAAACGGATCGCCACGGATCTGCCGATGGACAAGCTTGAGGCGATGGTTCAACCGGCCGGTCTGTCCGATCTGCCGCAACTGGGCGCCGACATTCTGAAAGGTCAGGTCAAGGGCCGCGTCGTGGTGGATGTGAACGCCTGAGGCTGACCCATGAAAGCAACCTGGCCGAAGAAACTCGGCCAGGTTCCGGAAAACGATGTTTGTCCAAATTGGTCGCAACACCTCTGGCCATTGATACAATTCCCGATCATGATTGCTATACATCCCAATTGCGATGGCGTAAGACCCATCCAAAGAGTACCTGAAGACGGGGAGTGAGCAGAATGTCTGACGACTTCGAACTGGACACCAATGATCTGCAGCGCCGCATGGATGGCGCAATGGCCAATCTGAAAACCGAATTTGCATCATTGCGAACAGGGCGTGCTTCGGCCTCGATGCTGGAACCTGTCATGGTTGACGCTTACGGCTCGATGACACCGATCAACCAGGTGGGCACCGTGAACGTGCCCGAACCGCGTATGGTCACTGTTAACGTCTGGGACAAGTCACTGGTGGGTAAGGTGGAAAAGGCCATCCGCGAAAGCGGCCTTGGTATCAATCCGCAATTGAACGGAACCATCATAATGCTGCCGATTCCCGAGTTGAACGAAGAACGCCGCCGCGAGCTGAGCAAGGTCGCCGGTCAGTACGCGGAAAACGCGCGCATTGCGATCCGCAACGTGCGTCGCGATGGCATGGATCAGATCAAGAAGGCCAAGGCGGACGGCATGTCGGAAGATGACCAGAAGCTTTGGGAAAGCGAAGTTCAGGACATGACGGATGAGATGATCAAGGCCGTGGATGCTGCGCTCGAAACCAAGCAAGCCGAAATCATGCAGGTCTGAGCCGAACTGATGCCAAAAGACCCGCAAACCGAGCTGGAGTCCGGCCCGCGCCATGTGGCCATCATCATGGATGGCAATGGTCGTTGGGCGCAGGCACGCGGCCGTCCCCGGCTGTTCGGCCACCATGCCGGCGCGCGGCGCGTGCGCGAGGTTGTCGAGGCCTGCCCTGGTTTGGGGATCAAGTATCTGACGGTGTTCGCTTTTTCGACCGAAAACTGGAAGCGGACCCAGGTCGAGGTGGCCGGCCTGATGAACCTGTTCCGCCGCTATATCATCAAGGAAACCCGGACACTTGCGGATAATGGCATCCGCGTTCGGTTCATCGGAGATCGGGTCCGGCTGGATTCCAAGTTGATCGAGTTGATGGACTCGCTGGAAGAAGAAACCAAGAACAACGATCTGGTTCATTTGACCGTCGCGCTGAATTACGGTGGTCGCGACGAGGTCGCACGCGCCACCAAGCGTCTGGCACGGGATGTGGCTGAAGGCCGGCTGAAACCCGAAGAGGTGGATGAAGAAACTCTTCCTAAGTATCTGGATACGCGTGTTCTTCCTGATCCCGACCTTGTTATCCGAACCAGCGGTGAAGCGCGGATTTCAAACTTTCTTCTTTGGCAATCGGCTTACTCGGAATATGAATTCATCGACACCCTCTGGCCGGACTTCACTGCTGCTGAACTGGCCCGTCTGTGCCAGAATTACGGCACCAGAGATCGGCGGTTCGGAGCGGTTCTGGCATGAGAGACGGCCGATGGTCTGACCTGACAACACGGGTTCTTTCTGCTGCTGTTCTTGTCGTGATCGGATCAATCGAAGTCTGGCTTGGCGGGTGGTGGTTCGAAACCTTCATCGCCGCAGCCTGTGGTCTGATGACGTGGGAATTGGTTCGGATGATCGACCCGCAAGCCCGCGGCGTGGCTGTTCAATTGGGGATTCTGACAAGCATCACCGTGGTTCTCAGCTATCATCTGCCGACGATTTACACTTTGCCGGTCGTGCTTGCGCCTGCGCTTGTGGGAGTGGGGCAGATCAGTCGTTCGAAGGTTCTGTTCGGGATGTTCGTGGTCTGGATCGTCGGGGCCGGGCTGGGTTTCATTTCGATCCGCGAAAATTCCGGTTTTGGCTGGATGGTTTGGCTGATTGCTGTCGTGGTCGCCACTGATGTCGCGGGCTATTTCGTGGGCAAGGCGGTTGGTGGCCCGAAATTCTGGCCCAAGGTCAGCCCGAAGAAGACGTGGTCGGGAACCGCCGGAGGGTGGGCCGCCGCGGCATGTGTCGGCGCGGTTTTTGCAAGCCTGGCCGGCTTTGGATTCGCTTTTGTCGTTGTTTCCGTTTTGGCTTCAATGGCAAGCCAAGCCGGTGATATTGCTGAAAGTGCGGTCAAACGCAAGTTCGGTGTCAAAGACAGTTCGAACCTGATACCGGGCCATGGCGGCTTTCTGGATCGGTTTGATGGCATGATGGGGGCCGCGCTGTTCGTTCTGATCGCGGGGCTGATCTATTCGCCGGGTGAAATGTAATGCGAAAGGTATCTGTTTTTGGAGCTACCGGGTCGATCGGGCAGAATACGATTGATCTGATTTCGCGTGCACCGTCCGAGTATGACGTCGTGGCCTTGACCGGTGGCGCCAATATTCAAAGACTTGCGGATGACGCGCGTCGGCTCGGTGCCGATATTGCCGTCACCGCTCATGAAGACCGGCTTGATGACCTGCGTTCCGCTTTGGCCGGCAGTGGCGTCGAGGCGGCTGCGGGCCCGCGTGCCATCGTCGAGGCTGCGGCACGTCCGGCGGATTGGATCATGTCGGCCATTGTCGGCTCGGCCGGGTTGGCGCCGGGCATCGAGGCGTTGAAACAGGGCACGACCCTCGCGCTGGCCAACAAAGAGACATTGGTCTGCGCAGGATCGTTGGTTCTGGAAACGGCCAAACGGCATGGTGCGCGATTGCTGCCGGTCGACAGCGAACATTCGGCGGTGTTTCAGGCTTTGGTCGGTGAAGACATCGAAACAGTCGAGCGTGTGATCATCACCGCCAGTGGCGGGGCGTTTCGTGATTGGCCCCTGAGTGAACTGGTGAACGCGACGGTGGAACAAGCCTCCTGCCATCCGAATTGGGATATGGGGCAGCGTATCACCATCGACAGCGCATCCATGTTCAACAAAGCGTTGGAAGTCATTGAAACAAAAGAATATTTCGATGTCAAACCGGATCAGATTGAAGTGCTGGTGCATCCGGAATCCATAGTACACGCCCTGGTCGGGTATCGTGATGGTGCGGTGATGGCCCATATGGGGGCACCCGATATGCGCCACGCCATCGGTTACGCGCTGCATTGGCCCGAAAGACGGGAATTGCCGATACAGCGCCTTGACTTGGCCAAGCTGGGGCAGTTGCGTTTCAACGCTCCGGATCTGGCACGTTATCCCGCATTGAAACTGGCCCGGGACGTGATGGCGCGTGGCGGCCTGGCGGGTGCTGTTTTAAACGCCGCGAAGGAACGTGCGCTGGATCATTTCATCGCGCGCCGGACCGGATTTCTGGATATGGCTGATGCCGTCGCCGCGGTTCTCGACAGGTTCGACGCGTCAGACAGCCTTATTGATGCCCCGATGACCCTTGATAACGTACAGCAAACAGACCATCTGGCACGTCAGTGGGTCGATGACGCTGTGGTGGAACGAGCAGGATAGAATTTTGGACGTACTTTCCCTAATCCCGCAATTTGGCAATCTTCTCTGGACGATTGTCGCGTTTGTCATCGCATTGTCGGTCATCGTCGCGGTGCACGAATACGGCCACTACATTGTGGGGCGTTGGTCCGGTATCCATGCCGAAGTGTTCTCGATCGGGTTTGGCCCGGTTCTCTGGAGCCGTGTCGACAAACGGGGGACAAGATGGCAGATCGCGTTGCTGCCGTTTGGGGGGTACGTAAAGTTCCTGGGCGATGCCAATGCAGCATCGGGCAAGGATGAAAAGGCGATGGAAGGCATCGCTACCCAAAGCCCGGAAGAGCTGCGCCGCACCATGCATGGTGCCCCTTTGTGGGCACGAGCCGCAACGGTCGCGGCCGGACCTGTCTTCAACTTCGTCATGTCCATTCTGGTGTTTGGCCTGATTTTCTGGTCACAGGGCGTATCGAAGGAGCCGCTGACGGTCGGAACGTTGCAACCCTTGCCAGGCACTGTGCAGGAACTGAGAGAAGGTGATGTGATCACCGCAATCGCCGGCACACCGACACCTGACTATGATGAAGAGGGGGCCTGGCAGGACTTTATCGATGCGCTGCCTGTGGAACCGGTTCTGGATTACACGGTGATCCGGGACGGTGAAACGCTGGATGTACAAGCACCATGGATGTTTCCACCCCTGATCCGCCAAGTGGCCCCACGCAGCGCGGCGATGGATATTCAACTGAAACAAGGCGATGTCATCACGGCGGTGAACGGAGAGCCGATCTTTGCCTTCGAGCAGCTGAAGGATTTTGTCGAAGGGTCCGACGGCCGGGTTCTGCTGTTGGACGTCTGGCGGGATGGGTCCGAGCTGGAATTCGCATTGGCCCCCCGACGCACGGATGAACCTCAGCCGGATGGCGGTTTCGTCACCCATTGGCGGATTGGGATCATCGGGGGCATGATGCTGGAGCCAGCAACTGAACCGGCCGGTATTCTGGATTCACTGACCGGCGGTGTCAGACAGACGGGCCGCATTATCGAAGGGTCGCTGTCTGGTATGTGGCACATGGTGACGGGGGCAATCAGCACCTGTAACATCTCGGGGCCGATCGGGATTGCCGAAACCTCGGGGGCAATGGCCAGCCAGGGGGCGCAGAACTTCATTTTCTTCATCGCGGTTCTGTCGACGGCGGTCGGATTGCTGAACCTGTTTCCGATCCCGGCATTGGATGGCGGGCACCTTGTGTTCTACGCCTATGAAGCCATTGCAGGGAAACCACCCAGTGATGGGGCCTTGCGGGTGCTCATGGGTGTAGGGATCACCTTAATTCTCACCCTCATGCTGTTTTCAGTGAGCAACGATTTGTTCTGCTAATTGTGGCGCGTGGCGCAAGATTGGGCCGCAAAATTGCCTCATTCTGACGTTATGATTTTTGCGTCTGAGGGAAAAACCATGACCAAAACGCTGAAAAAATCGTATCAGAGCTTTAGCTTCCTGTTCGTGCTGAATTGGGATGTTCTGCTGAGCTTTGCAGTTACGGCGTCGGCTATGGCAGGTGCCGCCTATCTGGCGGCCATGTGATTCTTACTGAAATTAACGTCGTCAATTTGAATGGCAGTCTTCGCGGCTGCTTCTATTTCGCCTTTTGACAAGCTCATTCAATCCCGTTACTCAGCATTAAAGTCTTAAATTCTGGGTAGAGCATAAAATGACTGACAGGCGAGGGGCGGGCACATCCTGCGGGCAGCAAATGCCAACAAACAAGATTTTGTGGCAGGCGCTAGCGGTTCTTTTCCTTTTTGTTGCTGCAAGCTTAATGACTTTTCCGCATGCAGCACAGGCGCAAAACTATACGATCAATTCGTTTGATGTTGAGGGCAATCGCCGGATTGAAACCGGTACGATCATCGCCCGAACGGGAATCGAACCTGGCCAGACTGTAACTGCGGGCCAGCTCAATGATGCCTATCAGCGTTTGCTTGACAGTGGTGTATTTGAAACAGTCGAGCTGACGCCGCGGGGGTCTACGCTGGTCATCACGGTTCAGGAATATCCGACGATCAATCAGATCAGCATCGAGGGTAACGCCCGTGTCAAAGACGACGTGTTGCTGGACGTCATCGAATCGCAGCCGCGCCGCGTCTTTACCCCGCAGGTGGCCGAGTCTGACGCTGATATGATTGCCGAAGTGTATTCAGCCCAAGGCCGTGTTGCCGCGACCGTGATCCCTCGGATTATCCGCCGCAGCGACAACCGGGTTGATCTGGTTTTCGAAGTGGCCGAAGGCACGACCATCGAAGTGGAACGTGTCAGCTTTGTCGGCAACCGTGCCTTTTCGGACCGACGCTTGCGCCGCGTTCTGGAAACCAAGCAGGCAACTTTCCTGCGGACGTTCTTCAGGAACGACACCTTCATCGGCGATCGTATCGAGTTCGACAAGCAGGTCATCCGGGATTTCTACCTGTCACGAGGCTATGTCGACTTCCGCGTGAACAGCGCCAATGTCGAGTTTACCAGCGAACGGGATGCGTTTTTCCTGGTGATGAATGTAACCGAGGGCCAGAAATTCTCATTTGGTAAGATCACGACCGTCAGTGAGATTCCGGGCGTGGATCCGGCCCCTTATCAGGACGCGCTGAAGATCAAGCCCGGCGTGACATATACGCCGACGCTGGTTGAAAATTCGATTACGCGACAGGAACGGCTGGGCCTGAAGCAAGGTGTGGATTTCCTTCGCGTGGAACCACGTGTTACACGCAATGACCGCGATCTGACTTTGGATATCGAATTTGTTCTGACAAAAGGTCCTCGGATCTTTGTCGAGCGGATTGATATTGAAGGTAACACAACCACCTTGGACCGGGTGATCCGCCGTCAGTTCGATACCGTCGAAGGTGACCCGTTCAATCCCCGCGAAATCCGTCAGGCCGCCGAGCGCATCAATGCCCTGGGCTTTTTCGCCGTCGCGGAAGTCGAGCCGCGCGAGGGATCGTCGCCCAGCCAGGTCATTCTGGATGTAGACGTTGAAGAACAACCTACCGGCTCGCTGAGCCTCGGAGGCAGCTACTCGGTTACGGACGGCTTCGGGATTGCCGTTGCCCTGAACGAATCCAACTTCCTGGGTCGTGGCCAGAACCTTGGTGTGTCGATCTCGACCGCGCAGGACTCGGAACAATATACGCTCAGCTTCACAGAGCCTTACCTTCTGGGTCGCAAGCTGCGCTTTGACCTTGGTCTGGGGCTGTCTGCCACCAATTCCGGGTTTGCAAGTTACGACACAAGCAGTCTTTTCTTTGCACCGCAGCTGACCTATGCGATCGGTGAATTGTCGGCTCTGCGGCTCCGCTATGGCTGGGACCGCAGCGAGATGACGCAGCAGGACAACGAAGTTAACGGCGCGGTGATTGCTTCTGAAATTGCGCAGGGCAAACGGACGTCCAGTTCTTTGGGACTGTCCTACATTTATGACAGCCGTATCGGCGGTCTGGACCCCAATACCGGCGTTCTGTTCGAGGTTGGCGTTGATGCCGCTGGACTTGGCGGGGACAACAAGTACTTCAAGACCACGGCGCGTGGTATCGCGCAAACCCGGGTATGGAACGAAGAAGTGGTGCTTCGGGCCACGATGGAGCTGGGCGCGCTGCACTGGCGCGGAAACGATTTCAGCCGTACTGTTGACCGGTTTGTGCTGGGGCCCAATACCTTTCGGGGTTTCGAACCTGCGGGTATCGGACCGCGTGACCTGTCCAACGGTCAGGATGACGCGATCGGGGGCAACTACTACTGGGTTGCCCGTTTCGAAACCGATTTCCCGCTGGGTCTGCCCGAGGAGCTGGGTCTGCGTGGCGGCCTGTTCTATGATGTCGGCAACCTCTACAACATCGACAACGTCAATACGGCAGGTGCAACCATTGTCGGTGCTAACGGATCGATCCGCCACGTGATCGGCATTTCGGTGCTGTGGGAAACTCCGTTCGGGCCGTTGCAGTTCAACTTCTCGCAGCCTCTCAAGAAAGAATCTTTCGACAAGGAGCAGAACTTTGACTTTACGATCCAGGCCCGGTTCTGATCCGCGATGCTGAACAGATTGCTTGGCAGAACACGGGGCCCGCTTTGGGCCCTGTGTGCATTTATGACGATGGTCCTGGCGCCTTTGGCAAATGCTCAGCAGCTTGGTGTGCCTCAAGCCAGTGTGGTCACCCTGTCCAGTGAAGAGCTGTTTGCCAAGTCCGCTTTCGGACAGCGCGTTTTGCGCGAAATTGAAAAGGAAAGCGCCTTACTGTCCGAAGAAAACCAACGGATTGTCGCGGAACTGAGCCGCGAAGAAAAGGAACTTACCGAGCAGCGCGCCACCATGTCGGCCGACGAGTTCCGCCCCCTGGCCGAGGCGTTTGATCTCAAGGTTCAGTCCCATCGCGAGGGGCAAAGGGCAAAGCTGGACGTACTGGCCCGTCGCAGCGAAGAAGCCCAGCAGACCTTTTCCGAGATTGTGCGCCCGGTCCTTGTCGATCTGTTGCGCGAAATTGGGGCCAGCGTGATGATCGAGCGATCTAATGTCGTCGTCAGCACGTCCGACATCACCGAAGCCGCAATCATCCGAATAAACGCCGCGATTGGTGATGGAAGCGATTTGCAACAGGGTCAGGGCGAATAGGTTCGCTTGCCCTTGCAGTGCTGTATTGCTAACCACGCAAAAAAAGAAACATCCAAAACGGGATATCTGCATCATGAGCACAGAAACCAAAAGCGCAGACATTCAGCTGATCCAGAGGATCCTGCCGCACCGCTATCCGTTTTTGCTGGTCGATAAGGTGGTAGATATCTCGGGCTATCAGTCGGCGCGCGGAATCAAGAATGTCACCATGAACGAACCGCATTTTCAGGGGCATTTCCCCGGTACGCCAATCATGCCGGGTGTCACCATTGTCGAGGCAATGGCGCAGACCGCCGGTGTGATGCTGGGTGTGGGAATGGACGTCATCGACACCGAGCTGTTGATTTACTTCATGAGCATCGACAAGTGCAAATTCCGCCGCAAGGTGGTGCCCGGTGATGTGCTGGAAATGCATGTGGAAACAGTGCGTGGGAAAAAAGGCGGAAAGCTGTTCAAATTCAGCGGCCGTGCAACTGTCGAAGGCGAAGTTGCCGCCGAGGCGGAATTCTCGGCTTATGTCGACTGGGATATGGAAAAGACAACATGAACGGAGTCCATCCCAGCGCAATTATTGAAGACGGTGCGCAGATTGGACAGGATTGTATCATCGGTCCCTTCTGCCACGTGGGCCCACAGGTGAAACTGGGCGATCGGGTCGAGTTGAAATCGCATGTGGTCGTGACGGGCGACACCTCGATCGGCGACGATACCGTCGTGTTCAATTTCTCGGTGATTGGTGAGATCCCTCAGGACCTGAAATTCAGCGGCGAAAACACCCGGCTTGAGATTGGCAAACGCAACCGAATTCGCGAGCATGTGACAATCAATACCGGGACCGAAGGTGGCGGAGGGGTCACGCGGATCGGTGACGACTGCCTGTTGATGGCGGGTGTTCACGTGGCCCATGACGTTCAGATCGGCAACCGTGTGATCATGGTGAACCATGCCGGCGCGGCGGGGCATTGCATCGTCGAAGACGACGTGATCGTCGGTGGCATTTCAGGGCTGCATCAATGGGTGCGCGTTGGACGCGGGGCCATTATTGGCGCGCTGACCATGGTGCCGAAAGATGTTATTCCTTACGGCCTGGTACAGGCGTCGCGGGGTGAGCTGGATGGCCTGAACCTCGTCGGTCTCAAGCGCAAGGGTGTATCGCGTGAAGATATCTCGGCGCTGCGCGCGGCATTCAAGGAATTGTCCGACGGCGAAGGCACCTTTATGGATCGCGCCAGCCGGATCGGTGAAGGCAACGAAAGCGACTATGTGCAGCAGATCGTGGATTTCGTCACCGGCCACAGTGACCGATCCTTCCTGACCCCGAGGAAATAGGGTCATGCTTGCGTTGATTGCGGGAACCGGGGCGCTGCCGACCGAAGTTGTTGCGCAGTTGACAGAACGCCCTCTGATCTGCGCGATGGAGGGGTTTCTGCCTGACAGCCTGAGTGCAGATGTCGTGTTTCCTCTGGAACAATTGGGCAGTTTCATCGCTGACCTGAAGGCGCGGGGCGTGACCGATATCTGTCTGGCCGGCGCTGTTCGACGCCCGCCAATCGACCCTTCCCGCATCGACGCCGCGACGCTGCCGCTGGTTCCGATCATCCAAAAGGCCATCCTGTCCGGCGATGACGGAGCTTTGCGCGCCGTGATCGGAATTCTTGAGGGTGCCGGCCTCACCCTCAGGGCCGCACATGAGATCGCGCCCGGTTTGTTGCCGCCTGTGGGATGTCTGACCGAGGCCCAGCCCTCAGACGCCGACATGGCCGACGCTGACCGCGCCGCCGGGATTCTTCGGGCAATGGGGGCGGCGGATACCGGGCAGGCTTGTGCCGTGTCCAAAGGGCAGGCGCTGGCCATCGAGGGGGTGTTCGGCACCGCGTGGATGCTGCAATCCCTGACCCAACGCCCCGACGCTGGCGGGGGCATTCTGTTCAAAGGCCCCAAACCCGATCAGGATCGGCGCGCCGATTTGCCCGCCATCGGGCCGGAAACTGTTACCGACACGGTTGCGGCAGGTTTGTCCGGGATCGTTTTGGAAAAAGGCGGTGTGCTCGTTCTGGAAAAAGAACGCGTCATCGCTGAATGCAACCGTCTGGGTCTGTTTCTCTATATCCGCGAGCGGGCAGTCTGATGCGTGTCTTTCTGGTCGCCGGTGAACCTTCGGGCGACCGGTTGGGCGGCGCGCTGATGGAGGGGTTGAAAACCCTGGTGCCCGAGATTGAATTCGACGGTGTGGGAGGCCAGCTGATGCAAGCGCAGGGCCTGCGCAGCCGGTTCCCGATGTCCGAGCTGTCTGTCATGGGGCTTGTCGAAGTGCTGCCGAAGTTTTTTCACCTGAAACGGCGGATATCCGAGACGGCACAGGCGGTGCTGGACACGAAACCGGATGTATTGATCACCATAGACAGCCCGGATTTCAGCTTGCGCGTCGCCAAAATCGTAAAAGCCAACAGCAAAATCCGAACCGTGCATTATGTTGCGCCCAGTGTCTGGGCCTGGCGCCCCGGGCGTGCAGACAAGATGGCAAAGGTCATCGACCATGTGCTGGCTCTTCTTCCTTTTGAACCTCCGTACATGGAGCGGGCAGGGATGGAATGCGACTTTGTCGGCCATCCTGTGGTTGGCGAACCGACTGCCACACCAGATGAGATCGCCGCCTTCCGCCACCGCTTTGATCTGGGCAATGCGCCGATCCTGCTGGCCTTGCCCGGGTCGCGGCGGGGTGAGATTGAACGTCTGGCAGAGTCTTTCGGCGGCGCGTTGGGGTTGTTTTTCGATGACCACCCGAATTACCGCGTGGTGATCCCGACCGTAGGTGCGACAACAGATCTGATAAATGAACTGGTACCAGAATGGCCTGGCGCGCCCGTGGTGCTGGATCCCCGCCGGGTGGGTGCGGAACAAGCCATGGCCGACAAACGAGCGGCCTTTGGCGCCGCAGATCTTGCCCTTGCTGCTTCGGGAACGGTTTCGCTGGAACTTGCAGCGCAGAATACGCCGATGGTCATTGCGTACAAGCTGAACTGGCTGACGCAGAAAATGGCGGAACGGATGGTCAAGCTGGACACCGTTACACTGGTCAATCTGGTTTCGGAAACACGCGCCGTGCCGGAATGCCTGCTGGATGATTGTCAGCCTCAGAAAATCGCCGAAGCCTTGCGAAAGGTCGCCGACGCGCCCTATGCGCAACAGCATGCCATGAACCTGACCATGGACAGGTTGGGGCGAGGGGGCGAAGCACCCGGCTTGCGCGCGGCGCGGGCGGTTTTGAACAGAATGCAGCCACGCAATGCTTGACCACGCGCTGTTTGCAGTCTCTGCCGGGATCGCGATGATCTCTACCAATCTGGACAATCTGGCTGTCTTGTTGGGCTTGATCCTGGTAATGGAACAGCGCCGTGCGATCGTGGGCTTTGCCGTCGCTCAGACGATCGTACTTTCCCTGGCCATGACCGTGGCCATGGGCCTGAACCAGAGCGGCCTTCCGTTTTGGATCGGCTATCTTGGCCTTGTCCCGCTGGTGTTTGGCTTGCGCGGAATCTGGCATCAGTTTCGCGACGCGGACACCGAAGGTGCGGAGTCAAAAGGGGCGGTGACTTCGGTGGTGACGCTTTTCCTGAGCCTCTCGATAGACAGTTTTGCGGTAATGACCCCTCTGCTTGCGGACTCGGCGCCGTCCTATCGGGTTGTTGCGTTGATCGGTGCCGCCAGCGCGGCCGCCTTGCTGGTTGTTGTTGCGGCATGGGGCGCGCCCCACGCCAAAAGCCTTGGTCCGCGCGTTGCCCGACTGGATCGGATTGCGCCTTATATCATGGTCTGCGTCGGGCTCTATATTCTCTTCAACTCTCCCACCGATATGGTGTGACCCGGCAAAGAGAGCGCGTTGTCTCGCATATGTGACCTGCAAAGGTCTGTTGCTGGGGCGCAGGTCCAGGGTATCGTGACCCAGAAAAGGAGTTTTCAACATGACCCGCATCCCCCCTTTGTCGGATCAGGAAATGACCGCCGACGCGCGCGCGTCCCACGCTGCATTGGGTGCCTATGGCCCGTTTGACAACTGGGCCCGCGTCGCAGCGTATTGCCCTCCGGTTCTGAACCATGTCACGGGAATGCTGACAACCCTGCGAGAGCAAGAGAACTTGTCGCGCCGCGCGTTGGAGCTGGCGATGGTGACGGTTTCAAAACTGAATGCCTGCGATTATTGCGTCTCGCATCACACACCGCTGCTGACCGTCGCGGGGCTGAGCCCCGAAGGGGCGGCGCGTCTGCCGGACGTCGAGGATCATCCGGAACTGGATGCCTGTGACAAGGCGGTCGTGCGCTATGCCGAAGCCGTGACGATCCGGTCGGGCCGTATGAAGGATGCCGAAGTGGCGGATCTGAGGGAATGGTTCACCGATGCTCAGATCGTCGAGCTGACCTGGCGCATCGCCTTGTGCGGTGCGTTCAATCGGTTCAACGATGCATTGCAGATTCAGATCGAACCCGAGGTCGAGCCGGTTTCGGCCTAATACCCACGCCAGATCCAGCCACCGCCGAACACGCGGCTGCCTTCGTTTGCGTAAAACACGCAGGCCTGCCCTGGCGAGATGCCTTCCTCGGGGGTCAGCAGTTCGACCTCGGCCGTAGTGTCCGACAGCGGCCGAATGATTGCCTCGCGCGGCGGGCGGGTCGAGCGGACTTTGACGGAAAGATGCCATTCATCGCGTGACGAGAAGGGGTCATCGCCCAGCCAATTGATCTCGCGCACCGGAACGACTCGCGTTGCCAGCATCTCTTTCGGGCCGACAACGACCTGCTTTTTGTCGACGTCCAGTTTGACGACATAAAGCGGCTCGCTGAGGCCGCCGATGCCAAGACCGCGACGTTGGCCGATCGTATAGTGAATCACACCGTTGTGTTGCGCCAGTACGCGGCCATCGGCGTGAACGATCTCGCCGGGTTCCGCGGCTCCGGGGCGCAGTTTTTCGATGACGCTGGCATAGTTGCCGTCGGGCACGAAGCAGATATCCTGGCTGTCGGGCTTGTCCGCCACCGACAGCCCATACTGCGCCGCCATCTCACGGGTTGCGTCTTTCGACGGTAAGTGGCCCAGCGGGAAGCGCAGAAAGTTCAATTGCTCTGGCGTGGTCGAGAACAGGAAATAGGACTGATCGCGATTGGCGTCTTCGGCGCTGTGCAGTTCCGGTCCGTTGGCGCCCATCTTGCGCTGAATGTAATGGCCGGTGGCCATGCAGTCTGCCTCGAGATCCTTGGCGGTTTCCAGAAGGTCCTTGAATTTCACCCGCTCGTTGCAGCGGATGCAGGGAACCGGCGTCGCGCCTGCCAGATAGCTGTCGGCAAACTCGTCGATCACGGCATCCTTGAAGATGTTCTCGTAATCCAGAACGTAATGTGGAAATCCCCGCTCTTCCGCCACGCGTCGCGCATCATGAATATCAATTCCAGCGCAACAGGCGCCTTTCTTGGCCAATGCCGCGCCGTGGTCATAAAGCTGCAAAGTCACACCAACCACATCATAGCCCTGATCGGCCAGATAGGCCGCGACAACGGAACTGTCGACGCCCCCCGACATCGCCACAACGACCCGCGTTTCCGAGGGTGGTTTGGCAAAGCCAAGCGAGTTCAGCGGGGTCTCGGTGTCGAGGGCCATTGCAGATTCCAGTCCGGGTTAAGAAAGACCGGCAGAATATAGGAAAATTCTACACACTCTCAAGGGGCGGTTTCACGCGACTTTAAGTAGGCTGAGGGCAGCTTTGGTGCAGCAAGAAGGGTAAAGCGATGTATTTGCACAAAGTTGAAGGGCCAAGGTTTGTTGCTCTGCCGGATGGATCCATTTTGACGCATGCGGATTTGCCGCCCGCGAACACAAGGCGATGGGTGGCGTCACGCAAGATTCTTGTCGTGCGTGGCGTGCTTTACGGGTTGATCAGCCTGTCTGACGCAAAAAAGAAATACGGCCTGAGCGACGAAGAATTCAACGGTTGGGTTTCTTTGATCGCGGAACACGGCGTTGAGGCGTTGAAGGCGACGGCGCTAAAAAAGTATCGACAACCTAAAGGAGAGCGTGAATAAATGATTCAACGGTAACGTCAGATTAACCATTCTTGGTCAGGTTTAATTTTAATTGGAATTATTGACCCGAATTGGAGCAGTGAAAAATGCGCATACTTCTTGTCGAGGATGATCCGACCACGTCCAAAAGCATCGAACTGATGCTGACGCATGCGAACCTGAACGTCTATGCGACGGATCTTGGCGAAGAAGGAATCGATCTGGCAAAACTCTATGATTACGACCTGATCTTGCTGGATTTGAACCTGCCGGACATGAACGGGCATGAGGTTCTGCGCCAGTTGCGGATCGCCAGGGTGGAAACACCGATTCTGATTTTGTCCGGTGCCGATGATACCGAAAGCAAGATCAAGGGATTCGGCTTTGGCGCCGATGATTATCTGACCAAGCCTTTCCATCGCGAAGAACTGGTGGCACGCATCCATGCCATCATCCGCCGTTCCAAAGGGCATTCGCAATCGATCATTCATACAGGGCGAATTGCGGTGAACCTTGATGCAAAAACCGTGGAAGTGGATGGCAAGACGGTTCATTTGACCGGCAAGGAATACCAGATGCTCGAGTTGCTCAGCCTGCGCAAGGGGACGACTCTGACCAAGGAAATGTTTCTGAACCACCTGTATGGCGGCATGGATGAACCTGAGCTGAAAATCATCGATGTGTTCATCTGCAAACTGCGCAAAAAGCTCAGCAATGCGACCGGTGGAGAGAACTATATCGAAACCGTCTGGGGCCGTGGCTATGTGCTGCGAGACCCGCAAAGCAACACGCTGGACGAAACACGGATGGCAGTCGGGCTTTGAATTGAACCACCAGTGCCGCCGGTGGTCCAGGGTGGCACTTTGCACTCACGGCTCAGCACGTCTGGACCTGGCCATGGCCTCGCCCTATCACTGAGGTCCAAGTACGCGTGACAGGGCGAGGCCATGAGCAACTTAATTTCCATATCCGAGCTGACGGAAGATGAGGCGCGTGCCGAGCTTGCACGTCTGGCCGAACTATTGTCGAAGGCAAACACGCTGTATCACACGGCTGATGCGCCTGACATGTCGGATGCCGACTATGACGCTCTCAAACGGCGCAATGCCGAGATAGAAGCGCGTTTCCCTCATCTCAAGCGTACCGACAGTCCGACGGATCAAGTGGGTGCAAAGCCTGCCGATGGTTTTTCGAAAGTCACGCACGCCGTGCGCATGATGTCGCTGGGCAACGCTTTCGATGATGACGACGTGGCCGATTTCGATAGGTCGATCCGGAAATACCTGGGCCTTGGGGCTGGTGAAAGTCTGGCCTACACCGCCGAACCCAAGATAGATGGCCTGTCGCTGTCATTGCGGTATGAAAACGGACAGCTTTTTCAGGCTGCCACGCGCGGAGATGGCGAAATCGGTGAAAACGTAACGGCCAATGCCCGCACGGTTTCCGATATCCCGCAGCACCTGAAAAACGCGCCAGAGGTTCTGGAAGTCAGGGGTGAGGTTTACATGTCTCACGCGGATTTCGAGGCGTTGAACGCGCGGCAGGCAGAGCGCGGCGGCAAACCCTTTGCCAATCCAAGAAACGCGGCGGCGGGGTCTTTGCGGCAACTGGATCCGGAAATCACGCGCTCGCGCCCGTTGCGTTTCTTTGCTTACGCCTGGGGAGAGATTTCAGAGCCATTGTCCGACTCGCAGATAGGGGCGGTCGAGCGGTTGAAATCACTTGGATTTTCGACGAATCCCCTGACCCAACTGTGCAAAACGACGCAAGAGATGCTGGAGCATTACCGGGATATCGAGGCGCAACGTTCCACCTTGGGCTATGACATCGACGGGGTTGTCTACAAGGTGAATGATCTGTCGCTTCAGGCGCGTTTGGGGTTCCGCTCAACTACGCCGCGATGGGCAATCGCTCACAAGTTCCCGGCCGAACTGGCCTGGACGAGGCTGGAGGCGATCGACATTCAGGTCGGTCGTACAGGCGCGCTTAGCCCGGTCGCACGGTTGCATCCGGTGACGGTGGGCGGTGTTGTTGTGTCCAACGCCACATTGCACAATGAAGACTATATCGCGGGACGCGATGCGAAGGGCGGCACAATCCGCGATGGCAAGGATATTCGTGTCGGTGACTGGGTTCAGGTATACCGCGCCGGGGATGTGATTCCGAAACTGTCAGATGTTGATCTGTCCAAGCGCCCGGCCGGTTCGCAGCCGTTTATCTTTCCGACGCGCTGTCCGGAATGTCAAAGCGAGGCGATCCGTGAAGAAGGTGATGCGGTCCGCCGCTGCACCGGTGGCTTGATTTGCCCCGCGCAGGCCGTTGAAAAACTGAAACATTTCGTCTCACGCAAGGCGTTTGACATAGAAGGCCTTGGTGCAAAACAGATCGAGATGTTCTATGATGATCCGATCCTTCCGATAAAGACTCCGGCGGATATCTTTACACTGGAGCAGCGTGACAGGACCAATCTGGCACGGCTGAAAAACCGGGATGGGTGGGGAGAAACCTCGGCCAGAAATCTGTTTGCCGCGATCGACGAAAAACGGACCATTCCGTTTGCGCGCCTGTTGTTCGCTTTGGGTATTCGACATGTCGGCGAGGTCGGAGCGCGCGATCTGGCGCTGTTTTACCGCGATTGGGAGACCATGACGCAAGCCCTGGACACGGCCCGCCCTGCGGCTTTGGCGCAGCGGCAAGCAGATGAGGCCGAGGATGCCGAACGGGCGGCCGCGCTGGCAGAAGGTCGTCGGGCACGTGTCAAGGAAGTGCGGGATGCGGCCATAACCGCGGCGCGTGTTCCGCCCGATGCCAATGCCGCCTGGGCTGAATTGATCGGAATAGACGGGATCGGCGCAACGCTGGGTCTGTCCCTGTCCGATGCGTTTTCGAACGTGGAAGAGAGGCGCGCGTTCGATACGTTGCGCAAGGAACTGACAATCGTCGCACCTGATGCGCCTGCCTCAGACAGCCCGGTGGCTGGCAAGACGGTTGTGTTCACGGGTACTCTGGAAAAGATGACTCGAGCCGAGGCAAAGGCACGGGCCGAGGCGTTGGGTGCGAAGGTTTCTGGTTCCGTCAGCAAGAAAACCGACATTCTGGTCGCCGGGCCCGGTGCGGGTTCGAAAGCCAGGAAAGCCGCAGAGCTGGGTATCGAAACTCTGGATGAGGATGGCTGGTTGCAGCTGATCGAAGGCGCATGAGCGGGAGGCCGGAACAGCTGTTCCCGCTGTTTGCGGGGCTTGAAACACTCGATGGCGTCGGCCCCAAGACCGCTCAGGTCCTGCAACAGGCCGGCGTTGAGAGCCCACGCGACGTTCTGTTCGGCCTGCCTTACGCGGTCGTCGACCGACGTCGACGAGAGACGATTCAGGGTGTCGATCTGCCTGCGACGTTGACGGTCGAAGTAACGGTCGGCCCGCACAGGCCGCCTCGAAACAAGGGGGGCGCGTATCGGGTGCATGTCGAAGACAGCCAGGCCGATTTTCAGCTGGTTTTCTTTCACGCGCGCGGGGACTATCTGAAGAAAGTGCTGCCTCAGGGCGCACGCCGCGTGATCTCGGGCAAGCTGGAGCTGTTCGATGGTATGGCTCAGATGGTGCATCCGGATCATATGTTGCCGGTCGAGCAAGCCAGTGAAATTCCGGAATTCGAACCGGTATACCATCTGACACAGGGGCTGACTCAAAAGACGGCTTTCAAGGCTACCCGCAGCGCATTGGCGCGGGCGCCAGAGCTGGCGGAATGGATCGACCCGGCGCAGATGGCACAGCAAAACTGGCCGGATTGGATTTCGGCAATTCGTGCCGGCCACAATCCTCAGGGGGCTGATGATGTCTCACCATTTGCGCCCGCGCGTCAGCGTCTGGCCTATGACGAGCTGTTCGCGCATCAGATGACGCTTGCTCTGGCGCGTCAGCGAGAGCGGAAATCCCGTGGTGTCGTCAGCGTAGGGACAGGCGCGTTGCAATCCAGGGTGTTGGCCAGTCTTCCTTATCGTCCGACCAGCGCACAAAGCCGCGCAATCGAGGAAATCGCGGTCGATATGGCATCTGATTCCCGCATGAACCGATTGTTGCAGGGTGACGTGGGGGCCGGCAAGACATTGGTGGCCTTCATGGCCCTTCTGATTGCAGTCGAGGCCAAAGGGCAGGGCGTGATGATGGCCCCGACCGAGATACTCGCCCGCCAGCACCTGGAAGGGTTGCGCCCGTTGGCGGAAGAGGCCGGAGTGGTGCTGGAGCTGCTCACCGGGCGTGACAAGGGCGCAGAGCGGCGCGCCAAGCTTGAGGCTTTGAAAAATGGCAATATCCAAATTCTGGTCGGCACCCATGCCGTGTTTCAGAGTGATGTGGAATTCAAAGCGCTACGCTTGGCCATAGTTGATGAACAGCACCGGTTTGGCGTGCGCCAGAGGATGGAGTTGTCAGAAAAAGGGCAGGGCTCGGATGTATTGGTGATGACCGCCACCCCGATTCCACGCAGTCTGGCACTGGCGCAATATGGCGATATGGATGTGTCGGTGCTGGACGAAAAACCGCCGGGGCGCAAACCGATCAAGACAGCGATTGTCAGTACGCAGCGCATGGACGAGGTCGTGTCGCATCTGCGTCGGGCGATTGATGAGGGGCGGCAATGTTATTGGGTCTGCCCCTTGGTCGATGAATCAGAAGTTTCAGACCTGACGGCAGCTGAAGAACGGTTCAAACGCTTGCGTGCCATATTGGGCGAAGGTGTGGTCGGGCTGGTTCACGGGCAAATGCCGCCATCGGAAAAAGACGCGGCAATGTCCGCATTCCAGAACGGGGACTCCAAGGTTCTTGTGGCCACGACCGTCATTGAAGTGGGGGTCAATGTGCCCAATGCCACGATCATGGTCATCGAACGGGCCGAAATCTTTGGTCTGGCCCAACTGCATCAATTGCGCGGCCGCGTGGGCCGGGGTGATGCGGAATCGACGTGTTTGCTTCTGTATCAGCCGCCGCTCAGCGAAGGGGGGCGCAAAAGGCTGGAGGTTCTGCGTGAAACCGAAGACGGGTTCCGTATCTCGGAAACCGATCTTGAGATGCGCGGTGCCGGGGATCTGATCGGAACTGCGCAGTCCGGTCTGCCAAAGTTCCGCATTGCGGATCTGGAGCGTCAGGCCGGATTGATGGCCGTGGCCCAATCCGATGCCCGGGCATTGCTGAATGCGGATCCTAAGCTGACCTCGGACCGGGGGCGCGCGGCGCGCGTACTTTTGTGGCTGATGAAGCAGGATCAGGCGATCCGTTTGATTTCAGTGGGTTAGGCAAAAAGTTCCAGAAAGTTCACAAATGTTCTCAAAAAGTTCTTTACCGACTCGGGCAAATATGAGAACAAAAGGTCAACAAAGGATTAAAGCTCTGAACGGAGGTGACCCTATGCTGACCCAGATCAAGACCGTATTCAGCCGCTCGCAATCGACGATCCTGCAGGATGCCGTGGGCGTGATGTCTCTGGTCGTGATCCTGATGGTCGCCTTGCACCTGCCGGTTGGCTTCTGAACCTTTCTGCCTGCGATCTCGTGCCGAAAAAACCGCGCTGTCATCCCCATTTCAGTCAAGGGTGACCTGCCTGTCCCAAACCCCTTGAGGGGCCTTGCCTCGGCCCCGTGCGGTAATCCGGACCCCACGCGAGACACGCAATGCCTGCCGCCGCCCTTTCGCCCGGAAGGTGCGGCGGTTTTTTTACAACTGGCCGGTTTTGAAAATCTCAAGCAATGCGGACAGAACCGAATTGACCGCGACCGAGGCCAGGATCATCCCCATGATACGGCTGATGATCGCTGCTCCTGAATGGCCAATCAGGCGGATGATCGGTTCGGCCAGAAGCATGAGAACAAAGGCGACTACCAAAACCGACAGCATGACCAATGCGGTAATCCCCTGATCGGCTGCACTGTATCGATGGTTGTCCGTCAGGATCACCACTGCAAGCATCGCGCCGGGCGAGGCCAGAGATGGAACAGCAAGAGGAAATATCGCGGGATTCTGCTTGTGATACTTATCTTCCTGATCCTCTTCGGCCTGACGCTGTTCTATGTCTTGTTTGCTTTCACCAAAGATCATAGTCAGAGCGAACAGAAACAGGATGATGCCGCCTGCGACCTGAAATGAATTCAGTCCTATATCCAGCGCCTCGATCAGCAATTGCCCAAACACGAGAAAGAACAAAAGGACACCGGCGCTTATCAATGACGCCAACAGCGCTGTTTTGCGACGGGCGGCGGCCTCTAGCCCCGCAGTGACGGCAATAAAAACGGGAATAGTTCCAATCGGGTCAATCACGACCCAAAGAGTGACAAAATGCTCGAGTAGATTTTCCAAAACCCATACCTCCTTAAATTTAAGCGGAAGGTAAACGGGTTTACATCAAATAGCTATGATCAGGCGCAATCTGCCTGCTCGGCCTGCGCCATGGCTTCGACGGCGGCATCCAGCACCAGCAGGATTGAAGCGTGGCGGTTCTTGTAGTCCCGCGCCGGCATCAAGACCTCAAGACCGTCAAATGGAGCATCCGGGGCGGGGCCATCCTTTTTTAACATCGCCGCAAGCTGATCGCGCGCTGCTTCGACCTGCGCGCGCGTGGCACCAATGATCGCGTCGCCAACCACCGAAGCAGAGGCCTGTCCCAGCGCGCAGGCTTTGACGTCCTGCCCGAAGGCGCTGACACGTCCATCCTGAACCTTCAGATCAACCGTCACGGTAGAGCCGCAAAGAGGCGAGCGTTTCTTGACCGTTGCATCCGGGTTTTCCAGCCGATCCAGATGCGGGATGTCCGCCGCCAACGCCAGAATGCGTCCGGAATACAGCTTGATCAGGTCGTTCTCGCCGCTCATGGCTTTCCCTCGTCGTGTGTTCCTCATACATAGTGGCCAGCCCAACGGATGCAAAAGGTTTTTGTCATGTCTCACCCCGTCGCGTTTGATCCATCGACTCTGAAATATAACGATGCGGGACTGATTCCGGCAATTGCGCAGGATGAGGTGTCGGGCGAAGTTCTGATGATGGCATGGATGAACGCACAGGCCGTTGAAAAGACACTGGAAACGGGCAAGGTGACCTATTGGTCGCGCTCGCGTCAGTCTTTCTGGATCAAGGGTGAAACCTCGGGCCATGTGCAGGAACTGGTGGATTTCCGCATCGACTGTGACCGCGATTGCCTGTTGGTTCTGGTGCGTCAAACCGGTGCTGCCTGTCACACCAACCGCCGGACGTGCTTTTATACTGCGGTGCGGGACGGGGCCGAGACCGAACTGATGGCCCCGATGGCGTAACCGAGACAGATCAAAGCCCCACCATTTGCCGGATGTCTGCCGGGCTGGCACCATCGGCCCGGAATTTCGCGATGGCACGCGCATCGTCACGTTTCGCCAGTCGTTTGCCGGCATTGTCGCGGATCAGATCGTGGTGGTAATACGCAGGCGTCGGCAAATCCAACAGCACCTGAAGCAGCACATGGATGCGGGTGGCTTCGAACAGATCCTGACCTCGGACCACATGGGTGATCCCCTGGGCCGCGTCGTCAAGAACGACGGACAAATGGTAGGACGTGCCCATGTCGCGGCGAGCCAGAACGATATCGCCGACACTGGTTTCCATCTCATCCGGGGTAAAAGAAATTGTTCCTGTTTCACCACCGGGGCCGGAGCCCAGTTCCAAGAATTGGAGTCTGGCCGGATCGTGGATTGTTTGACAGGCCTTGGCAATATCCAGTCGCAAAACTTTGTCCCTTGGGTGAGGGTTTTGACTTAAGTCTATGCCCTGGTTAATTTTTCGACACGTTCCGGGATAGATAACTCCGTCTGGGCCAAGCAATGGCGCGCCTTCCTGGGGGGCGCTTGCGGCGGCGGAAATATCTTTGCGATTGCACAGGCAGGGATACAGAAGACCCTTCATCCACAACCGCTCCAACGCGCGATCATAGATACTCAGCCGATCTGATTGACGCAGCACCGGTTCCGGCCATGTCAGCCCCAACCAATTGAGGTCATCATAGATCTGATCCTCCCAATGCGGACGCGAGCGGGACCGATCGATATCTTCGATGCGAAGCAAGAACCGACCGTGTTCGGATCTGGCCATGTCGCTGGCGATCATCGCAGAATACGCGTGCCCAAGGTGAAGCGGGCCAGTCGGGGATGGCGCGAAACGCGTTACGAAAGTCACGCTTTTTCTAATATATACACGTCAGAGTTAAGGTTGATGCCGGGCAAGTGCGGCCCGTGTTCACGAAATAGCAAACGTGCGGCACCCATGTCGACCCAATCCGTCAGTCGGCAGGTGAATTTGTGATCTGACAGCGCATGGTCGTTCAGGGAAAACGCCAGAAACCCACCTTTGGGCAAGGCGTGCATCAACTGGTCGAAGGTCTCGGGCGGGGCCGCGCCCTGACCGATGACACCGATGGCGGTGATCACCGAATACGCACCGCGCCTGAGCGGAGCCGGTTTGGTGATGTCAAACCCGGTCAGGGTTCTGTAAACACTCTTGGCCGCTGCCTCTTCCAGCATTTTGGGGGTGGGGTCGATACCATCGATGACCTCAAATCCCGCCGCCCGCAAGGCGAGACCGGAAAGCCCCGTTCCGCAGCCGAAGTCCAGAATCGGCGTTTGGGGGTGAGGGTGGAATTGCCGCAAAGCCGCGGCCACCCGTCCCGGGGTTGCATATCCCTGTTCCGCGACCTCTTTTTCGTAGGTCGCCGCCCAGTTCTGATAATGCGTTTCAGTGTCTTCAGGCGTGTCGAGTTTGTAGGTGTTGTCCAGGAACTTGTCGCTCATCCCGTCATGCTAGGCCGAGATCACGCCGCGCGTCCAGTCAGCATTGATCCAACCAGGTTTGCCATTCTGTCTTGGCACGATCGGTATAGGCCTTGTACCGGTCTTTCCGGCCGCGCCGCCCGCCTTTCAGGCCGTCCACGGGGCGGAACAGGCCAAAGTTTACGTTCATCGGCTGAAACGTCTTGGCTTCGGCCCCGCCGGTAATGTGATGGATCAACGCACCCATTGCACTGTCTTTGGGCACTTCGGGCAAGTCACGCCCCTGTATTTCCGAGGCGGCCATGCGACCGGCAAGCAATCCCATCGCGGCGCTTTCAACATAGCCTTCGACACCCGTAATCTGCCCGGCAAAGCGGATGTTGGGCTTGGATTTCAAGCGCATCTGTGCATCGAGCAGGGTAGGAGAGTTGATGAACGTGTTGCGGTGGATGCCGCCCAGCCGGGCAAAGCTGGCGTTTTCCAGGCCGGGGATCATGCGGAACACGTCGGTCTGGGCGCCGTATTTCATCTTGGTCTGAAACCCCACGATGTTGAACAATGTGCCCAACGCGTTATCGCGCCGTAACTGAACCACGGCATGGGGTTTGACGTCAGGCGCATGAGGGTTTGTCAGCCCAACAGGCTTCATCGGACCATGGCGCAGTGTCTCACGCCCGCGTTCGGCCATGACTTCAATGGGAAGGCAGCCATCAAAATAGCCTGCGGTCTCACCTTCGTGAAACTCGGTTTTTTCCGCTGCCAGAAGGGCGTCGATGAAAGCCTCGTACTGATCACGGCCCATCGGGCAGTTCAGGTAAGCCGTGCGTTCTTCCTCGGTTTCGCCTTTGTCATATCGGGATTGCATCCACGCTTTGCTCATGTCGATGCTGTCGGCATAGACAATGGGCGCGATTGCATCGAAGAAGGCCAGCGCGTCCGATCCCGTTTCCGCCCGGATGGCTTCCCCCAATGCGGGTGAGGTCAACGGGCCGGTCGCAAATATCCAATGGCCGTCATCAGGCAGCGAGGTGACTTCCTGATCGGTGATGCTCACGCGTGGGTGGGCGCGGAGTTTTGCGGTGACCGTTTCGGCAAACGGGTCGCGATCCACGGCCAGAGCCCCCCCGGCAGGAAGCCTGTGTGCGTCGGCGGTTGTCATGATCAGCCCATTGGCTGCTCGCATTTCCCAGTGCAGCAGACCGACAGCATTCTGTTCATCATCATCCGATCGGAACGAGTTCGAACACACCATTTCCGCCAGGTTTCCTGTCTGATGTGCGAAGGTGCCAACGGTGGGACGCATTTCATGAATGATCACGTCAACGCCCATTTCAGCGGCTTGCCAGGCCGCTTCGGACCCGGCCATTCCACCGCCGACGATATGCAAAACTTGTGTCATGTGCAGCCACATAGGGCACCGCACACACAGGCGCAACTGCCGTATTGTATCTGACTGATTTGCTGGAGGGGTCTTGGGGTCGCCGCTGCGGGAATGTCAGCGCTGGTGAGAGAGACCAGCTGGAGGGACCTTCCGCCCACGGCGACCCAAAAGTGTCTTGAGGCCTTGGCCTCGACCCAGCTTTGCCACAGAGTTGCCCTTTTGAAAAGTGCAAAAATGAAGACAGTGGCAAAAAATGTTCAAAACAATTGCGTCATTGGGTCCAATTCGGGGGGCGCTTTTCAATAAAGGCGGAAATGCCTTCTTCTGTATCGCGGTACAACATATTCTGCGCCATTGCGTCTCCGGTATAGGCATAAGCCTGATCCAAAGGCATTTGCAGCTGTTGATAGAACGCTTCCTTGCCGATCTTCACGGCCATGCCAAGTTTGGATGCGACCAGTTCCGCAAGCCCGTTGGCTTCTTGTTCCAGCAGCGCTTCAGGAACGACGCGATTTACCAGCCCCAATTCGGCGGCGCGCTCTGCTGAAATGAATTCGCCGGTGGTCAGCATTTCAAATGCCTGCTTTCTGGGGATGTTGCGGCTGAGAGCAACCATCGGCGTGGAACAGAACAGGCCGATATTGACCCCGTTGACGCCAAACCGCGTTCCTTCTGCGGCCACCGCCATATCGCAGGTTGCAACCAGTTGACATCCGGCGGCGGTCGCAATGCCATGGACTTGCGCGATAACTGGTTGCGGCAGGGACTGGATCGACATCATCATCTGGGCGCAACGGGAAAAGAGATCTTGAAAGTAGGCCTTGCCACCATCTTCGGATTGGCGTCCGGCCGTCATCTGCTTCAGGTCGTGCCCGGCGCAAAACGCCTTTCCTGCCCCCGACAGGACCACGGCCCGGATCGAGCTGTCGTCGCGCAGTGAATCAAGTTCGGCTTGCAGTGCAGCCAGCATCTCATCACTTAATGCGTTCAGCCGGTCCGGGGCGTTCAGTGTCAGCCGTGCCACCGCGCCCGTGTCGTAACGTTCCAGAATTGCCATCTTGCCCTCCATTCCCAAGTTGGGCCAACTCTAGGTCGGCAAGAGCAGGAGGGGAAGTATGGCTTTGGCAATGAACCGGGACGAACTGTCACAATACCTGAAACAGGTGTTCCCGCAGGTGCACAAGGATTTCTTCGTTGAAGATTTGACCGAAGATACGATCACCATGCGCCTAGTGGTTCAGAATCAACATCTGCGCCCCGGGGGCACGGTTTCCGGCCCGTCGATGTTCGGGCTTGCCGATGTCAGTGTCTATGCGATGGTTTTGGCACGGAAAGGGCGCCAGTCACTGGCTGTTACCACCAACAGTTCTTTTGATTTCCTGCGCAAGCCGGAAGGCGGCGCCGATATGATTGCGGCCTGTCGTTTGTTGAAGCTGGGAAAAACACTGGCCGTTGGGGATGTGCTTTTATACTCGGAAGGCAGTGATCTTCCGGTTGCACGGGCAACGATGACCTATTCCCTGCCGCCAGCAGGGTCCGCTGCCGCGAATTTCGGATAAAAAAGGCCGGGGACAGGCCCCGGCCCAGGAAGAGGTCCCAATAATTGGGACTGGGGATCAGTCAGGGCTGCCAGAAAAAGCGCTTTGTTTCCCAGCCAGCCTGATGGCGGGTCAGCCCGACGTCCTGAAGCAGACGGTCATCCAGATAGCTCAGATTGACGCGACTGCGGCGACGGCGTTCCCATTGAGTGACCGCCGCCGCAAACCGCACGGCCAGAGCCGCGAGCAGAGGCAGCCGTGGGCTGTCGTTCAGCAGCAGAAGGGCTGGGGTGTGCATTGTGCGTGTCATCTCGGAATTCCTTTCAAATTGTATTGACACAAAACAGTATTGCTTGGTACATAAGTTTGATACATTCGAAATTGTGTCAAAGGCAAAGGAAGAATTGTAATGGATACAATTTGGCCGGACGCTCTGCCAAAATCCAAGGGTCCGAAATACACATTGGTTGCTGACGCAATAAGAAAAGCTATTGGTGACAGGAAATTAGATGTTGGCGCCAAGCTTCCGCCGGTTCGTGAGCTGGCGTATCGCCTGCAAATCACACCTGGTACAGTCGCACGTGCCTATACGATCCTGACCGACGAGGGCTTGCTCCACGCCGAGGTTGGGCGTGGTACATTTGTGGCCCCGCCGAAATCACCGATTCTGGATGATGTCTGGGCCAGGCAACTGCATCTGAGGGAAGACAAGTACAACGCCAATGTCAGCCTGTTCAGCCCGCGTTTGCCGGATGCGGGGCAGGTCGCGCTTATCCGGGAATGCCTGCAAAAAGTTTCGCAAGCTGATCCCGGCCTGTTTCTGAATTACCCCACGCGGGACGCGTATATACCCATGAGGCAATCGGTCGTGGATTGGCTGTCGGATTTGCCGCTGGGCCCGCTGACCCATGACGACATAGTCTTGACCCATGGCGGGCAGAACGGATTGTGTCTGGTGTTCCAGACCATCCTGCGCGGACCCAAACCAATCGTGTTGGTTGAAGACCTCTCTTATGCCGGGTTTCGTCGGGCCGGAGAGTTGATGCGCGCCGAAGTCATTGGCGTCAAGATGGACAAATGGGGCATCGATCCGGTGTCGATGGAGCATGTCTTGCGGCAAACCAATGCTCAGGCCGTTTGCGTCTCGCCAGAAGTTCAGAACCCCACCGGCATCCACACGCCGCTGGAACGCAGGAAAGAGATCGTGGACGTCGCCCGGCGCTTCGACCTTCAGATTGTGGAAGACGATTGCTATCGCATGGGAGAGGCGCGTGAACCCAGTTATCGCGCGCTTGCCCCCGAGCGGGGCTGGCACGTGTCGTCCATTTCAAAGATACTCACACCCGCTTTGCGCGTTGGCTTTGCCATTGCCCCAAAGGATCGCAGCGTCGATCTGCGCCGATCGGCCGAATATGGGTATTTTGGCCTGGCTCAACCCTTGGCCGAACTGACCCGGCTGCTGCTGTCGGATCCGCGTACCCGCCAAATTGCACAGGATGTGCGCAAACGGATGGGCGATTATGTTCGGATCACCGTCAACGCGCTGGGTGGGTTCGATCTGAACTGGGCACCGGATGTGCCTTTTGTCTGGCTGAACCTGCCATCGGGGTGGCGGTCTGCCGCGTTCAGCCGCGCGGCAGAGCGGGAAGGCATTCAGCTCAGATCAGCGGATGAGTTTGCCCTGCGCGACGGGCGCGCTCCAAACGCAGTGCGCATCGCAATGAATGGTCACGTTTCGTTGGAACGGTTCGAGGACGCAATGCTGAGGTTGCGCGCTTTGCTGGACAATCCGCCTGAACAGATCAGCGTCTAGCATTCAACTCAGCGGCGGCGGGTCGCCAAAGAATCCGGCCAGATGGGCAATTTTTCCGTCCTCGTCCAATCGAATGAAATCATGCCCGGCCACCATGATTGCGCCGTTCGGGGCCACCATATGCCAAGTGAAGTGGACGACATCATGGTGCGACACAGGGCTGCTGGTGATTTCGACACGCCCATTCGAATTCAAAAGGACTTCGCCGATATGTGTACTCAACCGCTCACGGCCTGAAACATCGGCTGTCGGATCCACGTACCGACCGTTTTCCACAAAGCACTGGGTCAGAAGCGCAAGCCGTTTTTCGGCCGACTTTTCCTGCCAGGCCGCGCCATAGTTTTCAATCGTGCGCATCAATTCCTGCATTCGACCCTCCGTGGTTGGGCATGATCAATTCCAACCGAGTGTATCAGAGTGTCGAAATTGGGGCGATCTCGGTGCTGAAAGCGTGGGGTAAAATAATACCTATTTAACAAGCCATTGTTTTGAAACGTTTTAAATGGCGTTTGGTCGCTTGACGTGGCGGTCATGGGTGTCTAGATACGCATCCATCGAATTCGGGCCGCCTCGCTTGGGGCGGTCTTTCACATCAAACAGGACTATCCTGCCATGAAAACCTTTTCTGCAACACCTGCAGACATCGACAAGAAATGGATCCTGATCGACGCCGAGGGCGTTGTTCTGGGCCGTCTTGCGTCGATCGTCGCCATGCGTCTGCGTGGCAAGCACAAAGCGTCGTTCACCCCGAACATGGACATGGGCGACAACGTCATCGTAATCAACGCTGACAAGATCCAGATGACCGGCAAGAAGCGCGAAGAAAACTTCTACTGGCACACTGGCCACCCGGGCGGCATCAAGTCGCGCACCAAACAGCAGATCCTTGAGGGCGCACACCCCGAGCGCGTCGTGACCCAGGCGGTCAAGCGCATGCTGCCGGGCAACCGCCTGTCGCGCAAGCAGATGACCAACCTGCGCGTTTATGCCGGTGCCGAGCATCCCCACGAGGCGCAAGCGCCCGAAGTTCTGGACGTCAAGTCCATGAACAAGAAAAACACCCGGAGCTAATGACCGATGGCTGATCAGATCAATACTCTCGAAGAGCTGAGCGCCGTCGCAGGCGTTGAAACCGTGGCCGATGAAGTCATCGTGCGTGAACCCGTACGTGACGAGCTGGGCCGTTCGTACGCCACCGGCAAGCGTAAAGACGCTGTTGCCCGCGTTTGGATCAAGCCGGGTTCCGGCAAGGTCACCGTGAACGGCAAAGACCAAGACGTCTATTTTGCACGCCCCGTTCTGCAACTGATCCTGCGCCAGCCGTTTCAGGTTGCTGGTGTCGAAGGCGAGTTCGACGTTGTCGCCACTGTCAAAGGTGGTGGCCTGACCGGTCAGGCCGGTGCGGTCAAGCATGGCATCTCGAAAGCGCTGCAACTGTACGATCCCAACCTGCGCGGCGCTCTGAAAGCTGCTGGCTTCCTGACCCGCGACAGCCGCGTTGTGGAACGTAAGAAATTCGGTAAGCGCAAAGCCCGCCGTTCGTTCCAGTTCTCCAAGCGTTAATTCGCCGGGAAAACCCAACAAAGAAAGGGCTCGCAATTGCGAGCCCTTTTGCATTGTGTTGCGGGAAATCTTATTCTTCGTAGACGAGCTTCCACGCGCCGTTTTCAACGACATTGACGAAAACCGTATCCGCGCCCTGATGGTCGTCAGGACCATAGGTTATGTGATTGCCGACCAGGTCATCCTGATAGTCCAGTGACTCCATCGCTTCGATAAAGCTGTCATGGGTCAGGTCAGGGCCCGCGGCTTCAAGCGCTTTGACCATCATTTCGGCAGCGGAATAGCCCAACATGGCAAATCCAACCGGATCTTCGCCGGTCGCGGCCTTGTATTCTTCGATAAATGCCGCCGGGGCAGGTTGGTCCGCACGCGCCCAAAGATCCTGCCACGAGGCTGCTGCATAGAACCCGTCAGTCACTCCACCGGGAACCTGTGCTACGACTGTCAGGAAACTGGCCGAAGTCCCAAGGAACTTCATGTCCGTCAGGCCCATCTTCTTGGCCGTGCCTACTACGGTGATCGCCTGACGCACGCCAAGCGCCATGGTGACGATATCGCAGCCTTCTTCCTTGAGCTTGCTGAGCGACCCGACAAAATCCGTCTCATCCGGTTTGTGGGTTGTTTCAGATCCAAAAGCGATCCCGGCTTCTTCGGCACCGGCCTTGCTGCCTTCAAGAATTTCCTCGCCAAAATCTGTTGGCAGATACATGGTGCAGACCGTCTTTGATCCAAATTCTCCGGCCAGGTATTTCACACCGACACGCGCCTGATCATAGTAGGTCGAGAAAGACGTGAACTTGTTTCGCATCGGCTCTTGCAACATCTGACGCGCAGCGGTCAGAGGTGCCACGTTGGGAATTCCCTTGGGATCCAACAGCTTGAACCCAGCCATGTTCATCGGCGTGCCAAGCGATTGCAGCATGGCGAACACCTTGTCGCGGTTCAGCAGTTTGTTGTAGCCCTGCATCGCACGCGGCATCTGGTATCCGTTGTCCTCGACCACATAGCGGATTTTGCGCCCGTGTATGCCACCGGCTTCGTTCACCCGGTCGAATACCACATTCGCACCTTTGGTCGCCGGGACACCCACCGCGGCAAAGATGCCGCTCAGGTCGTTGACCGATCCGATGACAATCTCATCATCCGTCACGCCCTGCGTCTGAGCCCAACCGATGCTTGCCGAGGCGGTCAACGCTGTGGCGGCGGCCAGCCATTTGAATGACTTCTTCATCTTTCTCCTCCCGAAAACTCTTTGGTTAAGTGTACATGTCTTCAATCAGATGTCCGTGTTTCTTTTCGACCAGGCCGCGTTTCAGCTTCATCGTGGCGGTAAGCTCGTCATCCTCGGCGGTCAGCAGAACGTCGATCAGGCGAAAATCCTTGATCTGCTCGACCCGTGCGAATTCCTTGTTCACTGCGGCCACTTCGGCGCCGATCAACTCCTTGACTTCGGCCGCGGCGCAAAGCGAGGTAAAGTTCGAAAAAGGGATTTTCTGGTCCTGCGCATATTTCTCGACATTTTCCTGATCGATCATGATCAGCGCCGTGAGGTATTTGCGCCGGTCGCCGATGATCACCGCGTCCGAGATGTAATGGCTGAACTTCAGCCGGCTTTCGATTTCGGCCGGGGTGATGTTCTTGCCACCGGCGGTGATGATGATGTCTTTCAACCTGCCGGTGATGGTAACGTACCCGTCCTTGTCGATACGCCCCATATCGCCGGTGCGCAGCCAGCCATCGGCGGTAAAGCTTTCCGCTGTCTTTGCGTTGTTTTGCCAATAGCCCTGAAAGATGTTCATGCCTTTGAGCTGAATTTCACCCTCGTCCGAGATGCGGATATCGCACCCCGGGACGACCTTGCCGATGGTTCCGATCTTGTTGCTTTCCACGGTGTTGAGTGTTGCAAGGCCGGACGTTTCGGTCATGCCGAAGCCCTCGACGATCGGCACGCCGATGGCCCAGTACCATTTCAACAAATCCGCCGAGATAGGCGCAGCACCCGTGCCACCCCGGCGCAGTTTGTCCAAACCGAGCATCCGGCGCAGATTTTTCAGAACCAACTGATCCCAAAACCAGAACCGGGCCGCGATGGCGGCGGGAACGGGTTTTCCCGAACTCACATAATCGGCCCGCCGTGCGCCGGCCTTCAGGGCAAGACCGTATGCCATTCGACCCAACGGCGTTGCATCCTGCGCCAGGATTTGCACATGCGCATAGATCTTTTCCCAGACTCTCGGCACCGCCGTGAAGGTCGAAGGCGAGACCTCTTGCAGATTTGCAAAGACCGTCTCGGGGCTTTCCGCGAAATTCACCGTGCAGCGGGCGGCCAGTGGGAAATAGACCGATACGTCGCGTTCCAGGATATGGCAGAGGGGAAGGAAGCACAGTTGTTCGTCACTGGCCTGCGTCGGCAATGACCAGGCACCGGCCTCAATGCCGGCCAGGATGTTTTCATGGCTCAACATCGCACCCTTGGGCTGGCCCGTGGTGCCGGATGTGTAAACCAGCAATGCTGTGTCCTGAGGTTTGGCCAATGCGATTTCGGCTTCGAACCGTCCCGGATCTTCCTGTTCGGCCTGCTGGCCCAAAGCGTAAAGATCGTCGATCATCATGCAGCGCGGATGGGTCAGGTCGTGCAAGCCTTCGTCTTCCAGAATGATCACCTTGATCAGATCCGGAACTTGATTTTCGACTTCCAGAAATTTGTCCAGATGCTCTTCGTCCTCGACGATGAGGAACTTGCTGCTACTGTTGTTGACCAGATATTGCAGTTGATTGGCCGAATCCGTGGTGTAGACGCCAGAAGAAATGCCCCCGACGCACTGAATGCCCATATCGAACCACATCCATTCCTTGCGGTCCTCGGACAGGATCGAAACAACGTCACCGCGTTCCAGGCCCAGCTTGCGCAGGGCAAGCCCGATCCACTTGGCGCGCTGCCAGTAGTCGGCCCAGGAATATGACTTCCAGATGCCCAAATCCTTTTCGCGATGGGCTGTACGATCCCCCAGTTCCGCGCAACGGTGTTGAAACAGCATGCTGATGGTGGTGCACCCATCCACGCGCAACGGGCGTTGTCCGGGGGTTGCATTCAGTTCAACGCCGTTGATCTTGACTTGCGAGGCGAGGGGCGTGGCATCCATCTTGCTTACCTCCACGTCTTCTTGCGTTTCCAACGGCGGCTTTCGCGTGCGCCTTCTTCCTGCACGCCAAGATAGAAGTTCTGGATGTCTTCGGATTTCAGCAACGTATCCGCAGCACCGTCCATGACGATGCGGCCTACCTCCATCACGTATCCATGATGCGCCAGCCGCAACGCCGCATTGGCGTTCTGTTCGACCAGAAGCATCGTCATATGCTGTTCTTCGTTCAGACGTTTCAGAATGGCGAATATTTCCTGCACCAAAAGCGGTGACAGACCCAGTGACGGCTCATCCAGCAGCATGATGCGGGGACGGGCCATCAGCCCCCGTCCGATTGCCAGCATCTGTTGCTGCCCGCCCGAAAGGGTACCGGCCTCTTGCGTGCGACGATCTTTGAGAACGGGAAAGTAACTGAAAACAAGCTCGCGATCCTGGTCGATCTGCACTTTGTCCGTTCGGGTATACGCGCCGAGGCTCAGGTTTTCATCGACGGTGAGCAGAGGAAACACCTCGCGCCCTTCGGGTACATGCACGATCCCGCGCTGGACGACGGTATGCGGCTCGGCCCCCTGAATGTCGTCTCCATCAAAGGTGATCGTGCCTTTTTCCGGGTCCATCACCCCCGAGACGGTTTTCATCAACGTCGTCTTGCCGGCACCGTTTGCGCCAAGGATCGAAACAATCGTACCTTCGTGAACGTCCAGCGAAACACCGCGAATGGCCATGATCGGGCCATAAAAGCTTTCGACATTTTGGATTTTCAGGATTGGCGCGCTCATGAAACTTTCCCAAGGTAGGCTTCGATCACTGCCGGGTGCGATTGAACTTCGGCCGGGGTCCCAAGCGCCAGTTTTGCGCCGTCTGCCATGGCCAGAACCCGGTCTGACACGCCCGAGACCAGGCCCATGTCATGTTCTACCATCAAAACGGTGATGCCCATCTGCCGTCGGATATCATCGATCCACCAACGCATGTCCGTTGTTTCTTCCACGGACAACCCCGAGGCCGGCTCATCCAGCAGCAAGAGTTTTGGGTCAGTTGCCAAAGCCCGTGCAACTTCGACCACTTTGCGCACGCCGTAGGGCAGCCCCGATATCATCTTGTCGCGATAGGCTTGCAGGTCGAGAAAGTCGATGATCCGTTCCACTTTCTCGCGGTTTTCCAGTTCCTGTCGCTTTGCCGACGGGGTGAAAAGAATCTCGGAAATCAGGTTTGTCCTGCGGTGGCGGTGGCGTCCGACCAGCAGGTTTTGCAGGACGGTTGCGTGTTCGAACAGCTCGATGTTCTGAAATGTCCGCGCGACGCCATAGGCGGCGACACCGGACGGTTTGACCCGAAGCAGATCATGACCGTCATACCGGATCGCCCCGTCAACGGGATCGTAGAACCGGGAAATCAGGTTGAAAACAGTGGACTTGCCCGCACCGTTTGGGCCGACGATGGCAAAGACTTCACCATCCCGAACGTCGAATGACAGGTTATCCACCGCCGTCAGGCCGCCGAACTTGAGGGTGACATTTTCGAACTCCAGCAAGCTCATCTCAGACGCTCCGTCTTGAGATAGGATTTCTGCCGTTTGAACATGTCTTTTCGATAGAAGGGGAACAGCTCGAACCAGGTGCGGATTTTCAGCCAGCGGCCATAGATGCCCATGGGTTCGAACAGGATGAAAGCGATCAGGATCATGCCGAAGATGCCGAACTCCAACCCCGGAATGGCGACTGTATTGCCGCCGAACAGGGCGCCGGCATATTCTTTTGAGATCGACAGAAACTGCGGCAGGAACCCGATCACGATCGCGCCCAGAAACGCGCCGTGGATCGACCCCAGCCCGCCGATGACGATCATCATAAGCAGTTGGATCGAGATCAGAACACTGAAGGTTTCGTTGTTGAACGCTCCGGCGAACAATCCCATCAGCGCCCCGGCCCAGCCCGTCACCGCGCAGGACAACGCGAAAGAGATCATCTTTGTCCGCGCGATGTCGATGCCCATCGCCTGGGCCGAAACCTCCGAGTCGCGCACCGCGATGAAGCTGCGCCCCAAAGGCGCGCGCAGCAGGTTGATATATCCCAGTGTGACCAGAACGGCGACGGTCAGGACCAGCCAGAAAAACTGATCGGGCGTTCCCCAGCGGTCTACCAGATGGCCGAAGATTTCGACCCCGCCGACGTACTTGCCCGCAACACCGCCGGTGATGGGTTCGGACAGAACGATGATGTCGTCCATCAGGATCGAAAGAGCCATGGTGAAGATGGCCAGATAGATGCCATGCAGGCGCAGGGCAGGGATCGCAACGGTCACGCCCGCGATCCCCGTCAGGATGCCGGCCAGCGGAAAAGCGATAAGAAAGGGCACCCCGGCTTCAATCAGGGCAACGTTGGCATAGCAGCCAAAAGCCAGAAAGGCTGCGTGGCCCAGACTGACTTGCCCTGTATGCCCGGTCAGGACCATCAGACCCAACCCGGCGATGGCCCAGATCAGGACGTTGGTCAGCTCGCCCAGATAGAACTCATCCAGCCACCACGGGGCTGCGGCAACGACCGTCAGAAGGATCAGATGCAGGACGAGCTGGTAACGGTCTTTCCACGGGCGGATATCCTGCATGTAGTCGGTTTTGAAGATGATCCGCATGGCTCAGACCTTTTTGACCCGAACCTGACTGAACAACCCGTTGGGGCGAAAGATCAGCACGGCCAGCAGCAGGGCGTATGGCGCGATCTGGCTGTAACCCGCCGCTATATAGCGGCTGGCGAAGGGCTCGATCACCCCGACGACAAGACCACCGGCCAGCGCCCCGGGCAGGCTTCCGAACCCGCCGATGACGGCGGCGGCAAATGCCTTGATTCCCAGCAATCCCGTTGTCGGATCCACGGCGCCCTTGGCGGCGAACAGAATTCCTGCAATCCCCGCAACGATCCCGGCCAGCGCCCAGATGAACCCCTGAACCCGCTTGACAGGCACGCCCATGTAATACGCCGCCAGCTGGTTTTGCGACGCCCCCTGCATCGCCAGCCCGAGTTTGGAACGGTTGAAAAAGACGTAAAGGCCCCATGTCAGCAGGATGGTGACGACGATCACGGCGACATCCTCCAGCCCCAGTACAAGGCCGCCAAAGCGCAGCTCTTTCCCCGCAAGCGGGTTTTGCAGCGTTTGCGGTTCGTGCCCCCAGATCAATCCGGCCACGAAACGGATCACAAAGCCCAGGGCGATGGTCAGGATAACGACGGCGGTCTGACTTTCGCCAAACAGGCGACGGATGATCAGGCGATCCAGAAGATATCCCAATGCCCCCATGATCCCCAGCGAGATCGGCAGGGCCAGCCAGAACGGCAGGCCCATATATTCGGTGTTGGTCAGGCCGATGGTGACAAAGGCCCCCAGCATCATGAAATCGCCCTGTGCGAAGTTCACCGCTTCGGTCGCCTTGTAGATCAGAACAAAGCCAAGCGCGATCAGGCCATAGACACACCCGTTTGCCAGTCCGCTGATCAGCAGCTGCGCGTTATCCAAACTGTCCTCCCTCGACCGGTTTGCCGGTGTCGCGTTCCGCCCGCGCGCATCCTCCGGTGACGCGGGTTTGTTCTACTATGGCGTTATTATCACCTTGCCGTCACTCTTTTTCAGCGCATCAGCCAGGTTTGGCACAAGATTTCTGAGTGTAAGGTGTTCAGAAACATCCGTTTTCCAGCGCCCGTCGGCAAACCGGGCCTGAACTTCGGCCACAACTCGCATCTGATCGGCGGGCGGGGTCGACATCATCCAGCTTGTCAGCCAGAACCCTTCGATCCGCTTTCCCATGAAAATCAACTGCCCTGTCTGAGTCAGTGTCGGCGCCTCGGTAGAAAGCTTGCCATAACTGATCCAGCGCGCCCGGTTGGGCATGGCGCAGAACAATTGTTCGGACAATTGGTCCGTCACGGCATCCAGAAAAACGCGCGGTTTCAGCTGCGCGCTCAGATCCGCAAACTTTGCGACAATGTCTTCGTCGGTTGTCACAAGCACTTCGGCCGCGCCAAGGTCTTTCAACATCCCTGCCGTCTCGGCCCGGCGTACCAAAGCGATCGGCTTCAAACCCAGATCCCGACCAAGGCTGCACATCAGCTTGCCCAACTGGCTGGTCGCGGCTGATACCACAAAGGCATCGCCGTCGGCCTTGGCCATATCCACCATAGCCATCGCCGTCATTGGATTGACGATCTGGGCGGCCCCGTCATCGTCCGAGATATCAGGTCGCAGAGGGATGCACATCTGCATCTGTGTGACGACATATTCCGCCCAGGCCCCCGATCCGGCGGCGACGAACGCGACGCGTTGCCCTTGCAAGGCCTCGGCGCCCTTGCCGGCGGACACGACGTCTCCGCATCCTTCAAATCCGGCGGGGGATCCCTTTACCCTCGGCTGCCCGTATTCACCCTTGATGAAATGCAGATCTGACGGATTGACCGAAGCCGCGCGCAAACGGATCAGCACCTGGCCCGGGCCGGGTTCAGGCGTGGGAACTTCGGCTTCTTCCAACCAGTCGGCGGCGGTTTCAATGGCCGGTCCGGTGGCCGTACCGGAATACCCGTCATGCTTAAGGATTGCGGCGAACATAGTCTGGGGCAGGTCGGTCATCGGTTGATCCTCGAATTTGGCTGAATCAAAGCGCGCGCCTTGTCCGAAAAGCCTTCAGACCAGTCGGGCAGGGCGCGGGCATTTTGTCAGGCACAGCCAATCAAAAGCCGCGCAGGAGGTCAATTCAACGACACCGTAACGTAGGGGCAGCGCAGATGCGCCCAGGGGCAAAGGCCGACCCGTGGATCGGCCTTCAACACTTTACTGTTGGGTCAGCAGGTTGGTTAGTTCCTGAATTTTCTGAACAATCGTTTCAGGCGAATCCTTGATATCGTTCACAATCTTGATCGCCTGATCTTTCAGATCGGTGGCCAGAGTGCTGTCCTGAATGGATGTCATAATGCCATCATAGTCGAAGTTGGTCGGGTCCAGCTTGCCTTCCTGAATCCATGAGTTCAGCAACTCCTGCCCTTGACCGGCCAGCGCGGCCACCTGATCGCTGGCCTCCTGAGCAGCATCAGAGGCCTGATCCGCCACCGATGACGCTGCTTCGCTTGCCTGATCTGCAACCGATGACGCGGCTTCTGTCGCTTGGTCCGTCAGCGACGAAGCTGCTTCGGCGACTTGTTCGGTCGCTGCATCGACAGCGTCAGAGGCAGCGTCCTGTACAGATGAAGCTGCGTCAGTCACCGCTTCGGCGGCTTTTTCTGCCGCAGTTTCCAAACGCTCAGCGGGTGTGGGTTCGGGTTGATTGAGGTAATAGTATCCGCCAGCGCCAATTGCGGCGATGACGATGGCAAGAATAAGAGTACGCGACATGTGTGTCTCCTTTGGAAATTGTGTCGCCGGGATGCGCTAAAAATAACTCAGGTACAAAGGGGAATTCCCGATAATTCTCAGCAGAATAGAGTATAAGCCGGGCTATGCTCATTGTCCTTTGAAACGCGGCAAGAACACGCCTGCACAAAGATGAGGCGACCGGTTTTGGCAGCGATCCGCCGGGAATGGCCCGCAGACGTAACCAATTTTCGGGCGCTTCCTGAGGGCCAAAGGCAGCATTGAGCCAGCATTGGGATAGTGGCGGAGAGACAGGGATTCGAACCCTGGGTGGGCTTGCACCCACAACGGTTTTCGAGACCGCCCCGTTCGACCACTCCGGCACCTCTCCGCGGGGGTCTGTGAGGGGGGGATTTAGTGAGGAACGGGCAGGGGTGCAAGCAGAAAATTCGGGAATTGAAGAAACCCGGGATTTTCCGTTGCCTGCCAGCGCAAAACTCCTAGTCTGATATCTATGATACAGTTTGTACGCCGCTCCGCCTTTTGGTTTCTGGCCCCGCTCTTTGCGCTTGTTCTGATCCCCATGGAACTTTCCGCCGCCAGCCGCGATCGGATAGAGGCCTTTCTGACCACGACCGGGTTTGACGTTGCCCTGGAAAGCATCGCGCTAAGCTCGAGGTCTGCCCCCCAGATGCTGGGGATTGATCCGGATGGATTCGGATCGGATTGGACGCGTCTGGCAGACGAAGTCTTTGACGTCGGCGCCATGCATGAGACCGCGGTTTCCATCCTCGAACAAACCCTGAGTGATGAGGCCCTCACACACGCGGTTGACTTTTATGCGTCGGATCTGGGGCAGCGCCTGGTAGAGGCCGAGAACGTCTCGCATATGCTTGAGGACGATGAAGCTAAGCAGCTGGAAGGCCAAAAAATCATCGCAGACCTGATCAAGGACGGATCGCAGCGGGTCGAAAGTTTCAAGCGTATGAACAAGGCGATCGATTCGACCGGTACCGCAGTGCGGGCCCTGCAAGAAATTCAGGTGCGTTTTCTTCTGGCAGCCAGCGCTTCAGGTGTCATTGACCTGCAACTTGATGCGGATGAATTGCGTGCGCTGATGAAGCGGAACGAAGCCGGTATGCGCCAGTCACTGCAACTGTCCAGCCTTGCGGGGGCAGCCTATACCTATCAGGACTTTTCCGATGCGGATGTCGACTCGTATGTCGAGGCGCTGGAACAACCCCTGATGCAGGAAGTGTATGAATTGCTGAACGCGATCCAATACGAAATCATGGCCATGCGGTTCGAAGTACTTGCGGCCCGAATGGCCGAACTGCATCCCGCGCAGGATATTTGATGCACCGCGTTTTTCTGGCGATTGCGTTTGTTCTGTGGGGCGCTCAATTGCTGGCCGATCAAAAGGTCGACCGGCTGGCGCAGGCCATGCACTTGTCGCATGTGATGGAAATTCTCGTACAGGAAGGTCAAGGGCACCGCGAGGAACTTGACGAAACGCTGTTGGACAATACCGGCGGCGCCTATTTTGAAGCGCAGGTCAAAGATATTTACGACCCGGTCTGGATGCAGAAATTCCTGACGGATGCCTTTGAGGCGGGTCTGTCCGTTGCCCAGCTTGATCAGGCGATCCTGTTTTTCGAAAGCGATCTTGGTCAGACGATCGTGTCGCTGGAAAACTCGGCCCGGCAGGCGATGTCGGACCAGGCCATCGAGGACATGGCCCGCGAAGCTTACGAGTCCGTTGAGCGCGACTCGACTCGTTTCGAGTTGGTCGATGAGTACATCCAGGCGAATGACCTTGTCGAAAAGAACGTTCATGGGGCGCTGAGTTCCGACTTCAGCTTCTTTCAGGGTCTTGATGTCGATGCGCAAGGCGACGATCAGGAATTGCTGGCCGAACTTCTTTCACAGAAAGAAAGCCGCGCAGCAGAAACCGAGGCGTGGCTTTATTCTTTTCTTCTGATGGCCTATCGGCCCTTGGACGAGGCCCAGATGCGCGAGAATATTGCGTTTTCCAGAACCGAAACCGGGCGCGCCCTGAATGAGGCGCTGTTTGACGGCTTTGACCGGATGTTCAACGATATCTCTTTCCGATTGGGGCGGGCGGTCGCACAGACACTCAGGGCGTCTGATCTCTGACGACGCTTTGGTGTTGACTTTTCCCGGCGATCTATGGATAAGCGCGCATCCCGGCCGGTTTTCCGTGCCGGGTATCGTTATTATTTGACCCTTGGGATGTCCTGATGGTCATTCACACAGCCCGAAAAGGGCGCGCTGTTCGAGGTGGCTTTCAAGTGTCTTGGGGCCGAAAACTCCCGGAAGGGGACCACAGAACGCGGTTAGACAAAGGAAAGACGCATGTTTGCGGTCCTCAAGACTGGCGGCAAGCAGTACAAGGTTCAGGCGGGTGATATCCTCCGCGTTGAAAAGCTGGCTGCCGACGCAGGTGAAAAAGTTCAATTCAACGATGTTCTGATGCTGGGCGGTGACGCTCCGGTTGTTGGCGCACCTTTCGTTGAAGGCGCAGGCGTACAGGCCGAAGTGATCGAACAGATCAAAGGTGACAAGGTCATCAAGTTCGTCAAGCGCCGTCGTAAGCACAGCTCGAAGCGTACCGTTGGCCACCGTCAGAAGCTGACTCTGGTCAAGATCACCGACATCCTGTCGTCGGGCGCGGACAAGTCGGGCATCAAGGCTGCAACCGGTTCGGCTCCGGCTGGCGAAGCGGCACCTGCTGCTAAGCCTGCCAAGAAAGCTGCAGCCAAAGCAGAGGCACCCGCCGCTGCTGCCGCTGACGACCTGACCAAGCTGAACGGTGTCGGCCCTGCCGCTGCCAAAAAGCTGGTTGAAGCCGGTATCGAGAGCTTTGCCGCTCTGGCCGCCTTGTCGGACGAGCAGATTGCTGCTATCGAAACGGTCAAAGTGAAACCCGAATGGGTTGAGCAGGCCAAAGAGCTGGCCAAAGGCTAAGGAGAGAGAGAATGGCACATAAAAAAGCTGGCGGTTCCTCCCGTAACGGTCGCGACTCAGCGGGTCGCCGCCTTGGCGTCAAACTGTATGGTGGCCAGGCCGCCATTTCAGGCAACATCATCGTGCGTCAGCGCGGCACCAAGTTTTGGCCGGGCGAAGGCGTAGGCATGGGCAAAGATCACACCATCTTTGCAACTGTGGATGGCGCCGTGAAGTTCCACAAGGGACTGAAAAACCGCACCTTTATTTCGGTCCTGCCAGTGGCGGAGGCCGCAGAGTAAGCCGAAACCCAGAAGGTTTAAGAAAAATTCATGGGGGACCGGCACAAAGTGCCGGTCCCCTTTCTCGTTTTCAGGAGTGGTCTCATGACCGAAGTGATTAAAACAGAGCGTCTTGTCCTGCGTCGGTTCCGGCGTGAGGATTCGTCGCGTCTGGTCACGCTTCTGAATGACCTCGATGTGGCGCGCTGGGTAACCAGCATTCCGTTTCCTTTTAGCATTGAAGACGCGGAGAACTTTGTCACCAATTTGGCGTCACAAGTTTACGATGCGTTTGCGATTGAAAAAGACGGCAAACTGATCGGAACTGTATCTGCAGGTGACGAACTCGGGTATTGGTTAGGACAGTCCTATTGGGGGCAAGGTTTTGCCACCGAAAGCGCAGGCGCCGTTGTTCACCGTCACTTCAAAGGCGACAGCAATAGCCTGAAGGCTTCTTACCATCTTGGCAATGAACGCTCGCGTTTGGTGCTGTCCAAGCTTGGCTTTGTTCCAACTTCGCGGTCTGAAACCGTTGTGCGTTCGACCGGCGAAGCTGTGGCTCTGCAGTGGATGGAACTGCAGAGGAACACATGGGAAGCGCGGACATGACGGTCGCCACCACCAGTTTCCTGATCTTCGCCGCCAGTCAGATCGGCACACCGGGACCCGCCAATATGGTCCTGCTGGGCACCGGTGCGCGCTATGGCTTTCGGGCCGCGCTGCCATTCGTGGGTGGGGTGATCCTGGGTAAGCAGCTGATCATCTGGCCCGTTGGATTTGGACTGTTGCAGCTTGCGGATCAGGCACCGTTTGTCTTTTTGGTGCTGAAATACGCCTCGGCGGCGTATATCTGCTGGCTTGCGTGGAAAATTGCCAACATGCGCCTTACGCGCGGTGAAACCGCCGCAGAGGTGCCCGGTTTTTGGGCGGGTTTGATCGTTCATCCCCTTAATCCAAAAGCTTGGGCGATGATCATTGCCGGGTTTACCGGCTTTGTCGCGGCTGGCACGTCCAGCCTTAACGCGACGTTCACGATCGCTCTCTGTTTATTGTTTTGCCAGGTGATTTTACACCCGATCTGGACTTTTGCCGGAGATAGAATTGCCCACGTGGTTGAAGGTCGGCCCGCGGAAAAATATCTGATGTGGACGTTAGCCAGTCTCACTGTTGCGTCCGTACTTTTCGTGTTGTTCGGAGGAGGAACACACTCATGAAACTTGAAACAATAATAAATCAGCCGGTCATAGAAACCGAGCGGTTCGATCTGCGCCCTCTGCGCCGGTCGGATATGGGGCTGATCGAGCACTATGCCGGCGATGAGCGTGTGGCACGCATGACGACGAGTATTGCACATCCTTTGGCCCCCGGCTCGACCGAGGCCTTTGTGACGCGCTCGATGGCCGAGGACCGGGACGAGGACGTATGGGTCATGGATGCCACCAAAGACGGCGGTCCGGAACTGATTGGTCTGATCACGCTGAAGCGGCTGGATCGGAACCAGTCCGAAGTCGGCTATTGGGTGGCGCCGATCTACTGGAACACTGGCATTGCGTCGATGGCTGTCGAAGCACTGGTAAATGCCAACCCGCTGAAAAACGCGACGATGTTTGCCAGCGTGTTTCAAGACAATCCGGCGTCGGCCCGGGTCCTGACTCATTGCGGGTTCCAGTATCTTGGCGATGCAGAAAGCTATTCGGTGGCGCGTGATGCGAATGTGCCCACCTGGACATACAGTAAAAAACTCTGACTTGTGGCCGATGGGGCCTTTGCAGTAGGGGACAGACCATGAAATTTCTCGATCTTGCAAAGGTCTACATCCGGTCCGGGGCCGGCGGTAGCGGCTGCGTCAGCTTCCGACGCGAAAAATACATCGAATACGGCGGCCCTGATGGCGGGGACGGCGGTAAGGGCGGTTCTGTCTGGGCCGAGGTCGTGGACGGGCTGAACACCCTGATCGACTTCCGGTATCAGCAGCATTTCTTTGCCAAGAACGGCCAGCCGGGCAGGGGGCAGCAACGTACCGGCAAGGATGGCGATGACATTGTCCTGCGTGTACCTGTCGGCACCGAGATCCTGGATGAGGATGAAGAAACCGTCATCTGCGATCTGACCGAGGTGGGACAGCGCGTTCTACTGGCGAAAGGGGGCAACGGCGGTTTCGGCAATCTGCACTTCAAATCGGCCACCAACCAGGCCCCCCGGCGTGCAAATCCGGGGCAGGCGGGCATTGACCGCACGATCTGGCTGCGTCTGAAGCTGATCGCCGATGTGGGCCTGCTGGGCATGCCGAATGCAGGCAAATCGACCTTTCTTGCAGCCACGTCAAACGCGCGGCCCAAGATCGCGGATTATCCGTTTACCACGCTGCACCCAAATCTGGGTGTCGTGGGGGTCGACAACGTGGAATTCGTAGTGGCTGACATCCCCGGCCTAATCGAAGGCGCGCATGAAGGACGCGGGATAGGCGACCGCTTTCTTGGTCATGTTGAGCGCTGCGCCGTGCTGCTGCATCTTGTCGATGGTACCTCGGAAACGGTTGCCGATGATTACCGCACAATTATCCACGAGCTGGAGGCCTATGGTGGCGAACTGGCCCAGAAACCCCGGATCACCGTCCTGAACAAGGTCGATGCACTGGATGACGAAGAACGTGATTTGGCCAAAGCCGAGCTTGAAGAGGCCGTTGGCGGCCCTGTGATGATGATGTCCGGTGTTGCACATCAAGGTGTAACCGAGGTTTTGCGTGCGTTGCGCGGCCAGATCGATGACAATCGTGTTCGTCAGAAATCCGCTGAGGAGACGCAACCTTGGCAACCCTGACTTCAGCGCGCCGTTTGGTTGTCAAAATCGGGTCGGCTTTGCTTGTTGATCGCGAAACCGGCCTGTTGCGCAAGGAATGGTTGTTTTCGTTGGCGCAGGATGTCGCATGGCTCAAGGGGCAGGGGATAGATGTAATCCTCGTCTCGTCCGGGTCGATTGCACTGGGCCGCGGCGTTTTGGGGCTGTCCATGGCGACATTGCCTTTGGAAAAGTCGCAAGCTGCCGCTGCCGTCGGGCAAATTCGTCTGGCGCGCGCATATGAAGAGGCGTTGACGCCTCATGGGATCACCACGGCGCAGGTTTTGGTGACATTGGAGGACAGCGAGGATCGCCGCCGCTATCTGAATTCACGCGCGACTTTGGAAACTCTGCTGGGTTTGGGTGTCGTGCCGATCGTCAACGAAAACGATACCGTGGCAACGGATGAGATCCGGTATGGCGACAATGATCGTCTGGCCGCGCAAATCGCGGTGACCGTGGGGGCGGACCAGTTGATCCTGCTGTCGGATGTCGATGGTTTCTATTCGGGCAACCCCAACGAGGACGCCTCGGCCACGCGTTTCGAAACAATCGACAAGATCACGCCCGAGATCGAAGCCATGGCGGGCGATGCGGGCTCTGGCTTGTCAAAGGGCGGAATGAAGACAAAGCTGCTGGCTGCCAAGATGGCCACCGCGGGCGGATGTGCGATGGCGATCACGGAAGGGTCGGTTCTGAACCCACTAAAAACGCTGGAAAATGGCGCAAACTGTACGTGGTTTACAGCAACGCTGGATCCGCACGCTGCGCGCAAGCGTTGGATTTCAGCCATGAAACCGCGTGGCGAAATCACCATCGATGAAGGGGCTGCCAACGCGCTGGCAAATGGCAAAAGCCTGTTGCCCGCGGGCATTGTTGAAGTGACCGGCGATTTCGGGCGCGGCGACCCTGTCGCGATTCTTGACCCCAAAGCCCGCCGGCTGGCGCAGGGGATCAGCCGTTACACCGCGCAGGAGGCTGACGCGATCAAGGGGCGCAAGTCGTCCGAGATCGAGGCGACCCTTGGATATCCCGGCCGTGCAGCCTTGATTCACCGGGATGATCTGGCCCTGTAAATACCGAAAAGACGACCTGAAAGGCACGCGACATGAAAGATTTCGACAGCATTCCCGCTCTGATGGCTGATCTTGGGAAACGTGCCAAAGCGGCATCGCGCGATCTGGCTTTTGCGAGCCCAGAACGCAAACATGCCGCCCTGATTGCAGCGGCCGACGCGGTTTGGGCCAATCGGGCGCAGATCATCGAAGCCAACCGGAAGGATCTGGAGTTCGGCCGAGAAAAAGGTCTGAGCCCGGCGATGATGGATCGGCTGATGCTGGATGAGGCGCGTGTTCAGGGCATGGTCGATGGTCTGCGCGCGGTGGCTGAACAGACCGATCCGGTGGGCGAAGTGCTGGCCGAATGGGACCGCCCGACCGGATTGAAAATCCAACGCGTACGCACCCCGTTGGGTGTGATCGGCGTGATCTACGAAAGCCGCCCCAATGTCACGGCCGACGCAGGTGCGCTGTGTCTGAAATCCGGAAATGCCGTCATTCTGCGCGGCGGCTCCGAGAGCTTTCATTCTTCGACTGCTATTCATGCCTGCCTGGTCGAGGGGCTGAAGGCCGCCGATCTGCCGGAAGATGCGATTCAACTGGTGCCGACGCGTGACCGTGCGGCGGTTCAGGAATTGCTGACCATGACCGACTATGTCGACGTCATCGTTCCGCGCGGCGGCAAGGGGTTGGTCGGGCTGGTCCAGCGTGAGGCCCGTGTGCCTGTTTTTGCCCATCTTGAAGGCATCGTGCACATCTATGTCGACAAGGCCGCTGATCCGCAGAAAACGCTGGACGTGGTGTTGAACGCCAAGACGCGCCGTACCGGGATTTGCGGCGCTGCCGAATGCCTGCTGATCCATCAGGACATCGCCGAAACGCTGGGGCGTGACGTGATCGCCGCGCTGCTGAAAGCAGGGGTCGAGGTACACGCCGAAGGCGCACTTGCAGTCGAGGGTACAATTCCCGCGACGGCGGAGGATTGGGGAAAAGAGTTTCTGGACAGCGTGATCGCGGCCAAGCCCGTCGTCGATATCGACGCCGCCATCGCGCATATCCAACATTACGGGTCGAACCATACCGACTGTATCATGACCGAGGATGACAGGGCCGCGGCCCGTTTCTTTGAGCGCTTAGATAGCGCGATTCTGATGCACAACGCTTCGACTCAGTTCGCCGATGGTGGTGAATTCGGGATGGGCGCCGAGATCGGTATCGCCACGGGCAAAATGCATGCCCGCGGCCCGGTGGGGGCCGCCCAGTTGACCAGTTTCAAATATCTGGTGCGCGGGAACGGAACGATTCGGGATTAAAAACGCAGCACAAGGCGGGTCGCAGCGGTTTCCACGGAAACGCGCCGACCCATCGCGTTTGCCGTTTCCGGCAACAGAGCGAACTGGACCTGTGCGGGGGTAATCTTGTTGGGGAACCGGCCGGTTGCAACGTGTTTCCATAAGGTATTGTCTACGTTCAACTTGTCGGCAGTTCCGGTCACTGTCCAATTGGCGCCTTGGTTCTCGATCTCAACCTCTCCGCCCATCGGCATGGCGCTTTCGCAGCACATGAGCGCAAGGAACGCCAGCTTGATTTGGTTGCGCGGCATGGGCTCGGTCATAAACCAGTTTACCCGCATGCGTCCGGTGCGTTCGATGTCCTTGAGCAGTTCGGCCACTTCGGCGCGGCCCAGCGGCTGTTCTCCTGCTGATCCGAAGGCAACCCGAAAAAACCGGATACGCGCGCCCGCACTGCCGACGCTGCCCGAGATCAACTCCATCTCGGGGCCCTGGACAGCACCAACCATGTCCAACAGCTCCAGCCCGTTGGTGATCGCCCCGATCGGGCTGATCAGATCGTGGCAGATCCGTGAGCCGATCAATTCAGCCAGGTTGACGTTCGTGTTGCCCATGCATACCTCCTGCGGTATCTGCCGCAGGAACCGGAAGCCCCAAATGACAGACATGAATGCTATTCTTGCACCGGGCATGTTTGTTCGCCACCCGGATTTCCCCGAATGGGGTGTCGGACAGGTTCAGTCCAACATCGCAGGCAAGATCACCGTAAACTTTCGCGAGCAGGGGAAAGTGGTAATCGACGGAACACGCATCGCCCTGATGCCGGTCTTTGATCCGTGAAACTGGTTTAAGAAGAGTTAACGGAAAAGACCAGATTCCCACTTGTTGCCTTCCCCCGAAGAACTGAGGTATCAGCCGCGTTGATAAAACAGGATTGATAAGTCTGACATGCCGGACGCTGGCCCCTCGTTCACGATCAAACTGGCGGAAACCCAGGACGAACTGCGCGCAGCGCAGCGGTTGCGTTATGACGTATTTGTGCGCGAACTCGGCGGAGGAGGGGCGCTGGTCGATCATGTGGCCGGGCTGGAACGGGACCGGTTTGATCCCTATTTCGATCACATGCTGGCCCGTGATGATGCGACCGGAGAAGTTGTCGGCGTTTACAGGCTGTTACCGGGGGATCGCGCCGCTGAGTTGGGGCAGTTTTATTCCGAAGACGAATACGATCTGAGCATTCTCAAGCAAAGTGGCCGCAAGTTGCTGGAACTGGGCCGGTCGTGCCTGCACAGGGACTACCGGGGCGGTACGGCCATGTATCATCTCTGGAATGGTCTCTCTCGCTATGTGGCCGAACGCCAGATCGAAGTTCTGTTCGGCGTCGCCAGCTTTCACGGCACGGATGTTCAGGAACTGGCCCAGCCGCTGTCGATGCTGCATCACAATCATCTGGCGCCGCCAGACCTGCGGGTGCGCGCCCAGCCGAGCGTGTTTCAGACCATGGATATTGTCGCACCGGACGCGCTGGATCGTCGCCGTGCCATGGTGCAGGTTCCAGCCCTGATCAAAGCCTATCTGAGGCTTGGCGGGTTTGTGGGTGAGGGGGCGTTCATCGATCATTCCTTCAACACCACCGATGTGTGCCTGATCCTGGATACGAGCCGTATGAACGAGCGGCAGAAGCGCATCTATGGCGGAGCTTGATCCGGTGAATGATCCGCTTTGGAACAGTGAGGATGCGCCGGATCCGATCGAACTGGGTTTTGTCGGCTGGATTCTGGTGATCCTGAGGGGCTTGCCCTTGGCCATCCTTGTGTTCGGTGGGCTGATAGTTCTATTGGCCATTCGACTGATCGAGTTGCCACTTTGTGGTGTTCGTCGTCCCGTCACACCGTTCATCAGCCAGTTCGTGTGCCGAAACGCGTTCCGAATCCTGGGAATCGGATTTCGCTGCTCGGGCGCGTTGATGAAGGAACACGGTGCCGTTGTCGCCAATCACACATCCTGGCTGGATATCTTTGCCCTGAACGCCCGCAAAAGGGTCTACTTCGTGTCCAAGGCAGAAGTTGCGAACTGGCCGGGTATCGGGTGGTTGGCACGGGCCACCGGGACCGTATTCATCGAGAGGGATCGCAAAAAGGCGCGCGAGCAGACGGCGATCTTCGAAGAACGCCTGAAGGCCGGACATAAGCTGTTGTTTTTCCCCGAGGGCACCTCGACCGACGGATTGCGTGTTTTGCCATTTAAAACAACGCTTTTTGCCGCTTTCTTCGCAGACGAGCTGCGGGATTTTATGTATGTTCAACCGGTCTCGGTGGTGTTTCACGCGCCGAAAGGTCAGCCTGACCGGTTCTATGGCTGGTGGGGTGATATGGATTTCGCACCCCATCTGCTCAAGACATTGGGCGCGCGCAGGCAGGGGTCCGTTGAACTGATCTATCACGCACCCGCCCGGGTCAGGGATTTCGCCAACCGTAAGGAACTGGCGGCCCATTGCGAGGCAGCAGTGCGCCACGCGCATGCATTGGCGCGGCTTGAAAAATAAGGGTTTGACCCTTGCGCTGCCTTCAAACCTGCCGTATACGCGCGCCATTCAAACCCGCAGGCGGGGTTTGGGCCTTGTAGGGGAGACATCCCTATCTGGCCCGCCGGTTGGAGCATTCGCTTCTTTCACCCCCGCCGAGGCGTAAACCGGAAAAGGAAAACATAGCATGGCTCTTCCCGAGTTCACCATGCGTCAGCTGCTGGAAGCTGGCGTACACTTCGGTCACCAGACACAGCGTTGGAATCCCCGCATGGGCCCGTTCATCTACGGCTCGCGCAATGGCATCCACATCATGGACCTGACCCAGACCGTTCCGATGCTGGACCAGGCGCTGCAGGCCGTTCGTGACACCGTTGCCAAAGGCGGCCGCGTTCTGTTCGTTGGCACCAAGCGTCAGGCTGCTGGCCCGATCGCGGAAGCGGCTGAAAAGTCGGCTCAGTACTACATGAACCACCGCTGGCTGGGCGGCACGCTGACCAACTGGAAAACCGTTTCCCAGTCGATCAACCGTCTGAACCAGATCGACGAAGCGATGGAATCGGGCGCCGAAGGCCTGACCAAGAAAGAGCGTCTGGGCATGGAGCGTGACCAGGCCAAGCTGCAGGCTTCGCTGGGCGGTATCCGCGAGATGGGCGGCGTTCCTGACCTGCTGTTCGTTATCGACGTCAAGAAAGAAGCACTGGCCATCGCCGAAGCCAACAAGCTGGGTATCCCGGTTGTGGCTGTGGTTGACACCAACTGCTCGCCCGACGGCGTTGACTACATCATCCCCGGCAACGATGACGCAGCCCGCGCCATCGCGCTGTACTGTGATCTGGCCGCACGTGCCGCTCTGGACGGCATGACCGCTCAGATGGGTGCGGCAGGCGTTGACCTTGGCGCATTCGAAGAAGCACCGGTTGAAGAAGTCGTTGCAGAAGAAGCGCCCGCCGAAGCAGAAGCCGCACCGGAAGCCAAAGCCGAAGCGTAAGCTGCCCGTCACGTAAATGACATATGGGGCAGGGTATGACCTGCCCCAATTCCGTTTGAATTGAGGAGAGCCTAAAGATGGCAATCACAGCAGCAATGGTTAAAGAACTGCGCGACTCGACCGGCGCAGGCATGATGGACGCAAAAAAAGCGCTGACCGAAACCGGCGGCAACATGGACGAAGCCGTTGACTGGCTGCGCACCAAAGGTCTGGCCAAAGCGGCCAAGAAATCGGGCCGTACCGCAGCAGAAGGTCTGGTTGCAGTCCACGTCAACGGTGGCAACGGTGTTGCTGTCGAAGTGAACTCGGAAACCGACTTCGTTGCGAAAAACGCCGAGTTCCAGGAAATGGTTGGCAAGATCGCATTTGCCGCAGAAGGCGTTGCAGATGTTGACGCGCTGCTGGCTGCTGATCTGGGTGGCAAATCCGTTGCCGACACCCTGACCGACAAGATCGCCACCATCGGCGAGAACATGTCGGTACGCCGCATGGCCAAACTGTCGGGCGACACTGTTGTGTCCTACGTCCACAACGCAGCCACCAACGGCATGGGCAAAATCGGCGTTCTGGTTGCTCTGACCGGTGGCGACGAAGCGATCGGCAAGCAGGTTGCAATGCACATCGCGGCTGTGAACCCGGCGGCCCTGTCCGAAGCAGACATGGACCCGGCAATTGTCGAAAAAGAAAAGCAGGTCCAGATGGACATCGCCCGCGAATCCGGCAAGCCGGAGCAAGTGATCGAAAAGATGATCGAAGGCCGTATGAAGAAGTTCGTCGCGGAATCGACTCTGCTGAACCAGCAGTTTGTCGTGAACCCTGACCTGACCGTCGAAGCAGCGGCCAAGGAAGCCGGCGCAACCATCACCGGCTTCATCCGTCTGGAAGTTGGCGAAGGTATCGTGGTTGAAAAAGAAGATTTCGCTGCTGAAGTCGCCAAAGCCGCGCAAGGCTAAAACGTTACAGGGAAAGTACCGGCAACGGCCTTTCCCAACAAATCTAAAGGGTTACGCACTGCGTAACCCTTTTTTTCTGCCACCGGCAAAAAGCATACTTCCATAAGTAGAGAAGGATTGGAGGGCCCCGCATGATGGGGATGGTCGAGGCCCCCCAAAATTCCGACACCGGTACGCGGACAAATAAGCGCCCCCTTGTCAGAGTGATCGGAGAGCTTTGTTATTGCAAAGATCCAATCCAATGTTCCCTGGCTAAAGCCACCACTCACGGAACACTCTCACTTTGCAACTTTTACGATTAGTTTGAAAAGTAGTGATTTCCTTACCTAGGGTAAACTGACGCGGGATAGCGTCAAAATATTGCGGTTATGCTTCCATAATGAACATCTGGTTGTGCAGTGACGCCTTGAGAACCGCTTGTGCCGTCGTTTCGACCGAAAGCGCCTCACGCGCGAGTCGCAGGTGCTTCTCTACCGTTGCAGATGTCAGTCCCATCAACAGCGCGATATCCTGAGTGGTTTTCCCGTCACCAACCCACTGCAAAGCTTCGCGTTGGCGTTTGGTAAGTGCCCGGTTCGGCGGAAGAAACGGCAATGTCAGGATTTTCAGGTGGGCGACATTGTTCATAAGCAGAATGTCGTCGCCGTGCTCTTCCCAGACCGCATCCACATCTTCTTGGCTCAGCCCATCATTGGCCGACAGGGAAATCGCCCCCTTCGAGCGCATGGAAACCGAGTTGAAGCTTACGGTATAGCCGGAAACCACGCCCATGGATTTGTTGAACTCGAAAACTTCGCGCTCCTTCGCGGTCATCGTTCCGCCCGAGCTCATGTCCTGCAACATTTTCCAGCTGGCGGCGCCTTCGTTGTCCAAGGCCCACTTCAACATCGGAGCGTGAAAATACAGACCATCCTTGATGAACCCGTCCACATAAGCCCGTTTGTGGTTCGTCAGGATTACGAAATCTTCCGGGTCACCCAAGGACGTGGCCGTCCGGAATTGCGTGTACCCATAGATCAGGCGGGTAAATCCGAACTCGGCCATTTGGCGGCAATGTGCGTCCCACAGGTCTTCCAGGGTTTTGGCGTAGCTGACAAAGCGAAGATATTCCTTGAGCTTCATGTCGCGCTGCCCGCCTTCAGATGGGCCGCGAGCGCGTCCAGCGCGAGGATATAGCTGTGGGCACCGAAGCCACAGATCTGACCCAGTGCGACGGGGGCTATGTAGGACCTGTGCCGAAAGGCTTCCCGGGCATGAATGTTGGAAAGATGCACTTCGACAACCGGCAGTTCCACCGATGCAATCGCATCCATGAGGGCAATCGACGTATGCGTGAACGCGCCTGCGTTCAGTATCAGCCCGCTTTGTACACCGCGGGCCGCGTGAATGGCGTCAAGCAGCACACCTTCGTGATTGGATTGCAGGTGGGTGACGTCCAGCCCAATGGAGGCGCCATGCTGAACGCAACGGTCCTCGATCATATGTAGTGTCGTGCTGCCGTAAACCTCGGGCTGCCGTGTGCCAAGCAGATTGAGGTTTGGGCCATTCAATACCAAAACGTTATGCATGTTTTCACGATCCCCATACTTGGTTCATAGACGCGAAAAGGCCGGGTTGTCTACCTGACTTTGGTGGATTGAATACAGACAGTTGCCCTAAAAACAGACCTTGAGATGGAAGAGTAAACCAAGTTCAGTCCTTCGACATGACGACGCCGCGCGTCCGTTTGGACTTGGGCCGCACATCTACATCCGCTTTTCGTTAGCGGGAAAACAGGTTTTCGGGCGCATTGTCGTCGGTTTCAGTATCCGAACATTGAAACTATCCGGGCTTATCGGCCGGCCCTTTGCGACGCTGAGTAATCCTTGCAAACCGTGTCTGATGCGATTGAAGATTGTCATGTGGAATTTTGGTGCAACCCGGTTTCGCGCCAACGCAGCGGACGGCTAATTGCTGTAAAGACAACAAGGTTTTGAATCTGGTCGGAATGCAACCGAAATCAGATTTAGCAGAGGAACACGACAATGACCCCCGATACCCTTTTCTCGCTGCCCGGCAAAACCGCATTGGTCACCGGAGGCGCCACGGGTATCGGTCGGATGGCCTCAGAGGCGTTGGTCAGGGCCGGCGCGCGCGTGTTGATCGCTTCTCGGAACGGGGACGCGTGTGTCGCGGCCGCCGCCGATCTGAATGCACTGGAGGCACCGGGAAGTGCCGAAGGGTTTGCCGGAGACATCGGCAGCGAGGCAAGTATAGCCAAACTGGTTTCGGACATTCAGGACCGGACGGAAAGGCTTGATATTCTTATGAATAATTCTGGCGTGACCTGGGGAGCACCCATGGGCCAGTTTCCGTATGACGCGTGGGACAAGGTGATGTCGGTCAACGTGGCCGGGGTATTCGAGCTTACCCAAAGGCTGCTGCCGATGTTGATGCAATCCGGAACCGCAGACGATCCGGCCAGGGTCGTGAACGTCGGGTCCGTGATGGGAGAGGTTCCCATGGGGGATGGCGCCTATAGCTATTCAGCCTCCAAGGCTGCGGTACTGCATCTGACAAAAATCATGGCCAAGGAACTGTCGCCCTACCACGTAACGGTCAACGCGCTGGCTCCGGGGCCGTTCGTATCGCGGATGACAGCCTTTGCTACGGCGGATGAGGACAAGCGTGAAAAGGTCGGCAAGTCAGTGCCGCTTGGGCGCGTCGGCTGTGACGAAGATATAGCGGGGTGCGTGCTGTTTCTGTGCGGACGAGGGGGCAGTTATGTAACCGGTTCGATTATCCCGGTTTCTGGTGGGATCAACGTTGTAACATCGGGCAATATCTTCGCCGAAGCCTTCTGAGTCGCGCTGCGGTCAAAGCCGCTCCTGCTCACAACGTGTTGGATTTGTTTCGTTTCTTGTTTTTCGACAGTTCAATTTCCAGGTTCGGCAAGCTGTTCTTGCCAAAGAACATTTCAGAGCCGTAAAACAGGCTGGGAACGCCAAAAACGCCGCGGCGCACGAACGATTTGGTCTGATCCTTCAGGTCCTGTTTGATTTCAGGGCTTGTCATGGCCTCGCGCAACTTGCGAACCGGCAGTTCGTTTTCGTGTAGAATGTCAATCAGAACGGCCAGCTCATCCGCCTTTTGCCCATGCACCCATATGGCATCAAATATGGCGTTTATGTACTTGATTTCCCATGATTTACCGCTGGCGAGCCGGGCGCCGCGCATCGCAAATTTCGTATTGATCGGAAAATGCGGGCTCATGTGAAAGCTCAGCCCGCGACGCCGCGCGAACCGATGCAAGTCGTGGGTAAGATAGGCGGTTTTCTGGCGGTTTTCGGAAAACGCCTGAAACGGGCTTTGGTTATGCGTTGCCTTGAAAACAACAGGCAGAAGGACGGGGGAATACGTGATCTTGGCATTATGCCGCGCGGCCAGCTCTGGCAGCATCTTGTGGGCCAGAAAGGCATTTGGGCTGCAAAAATCGTAAACGAAATCTATGCTTTGCGTCATGCTATTCCTCCCGGCCAATACGGCACGTCGCCGTCCAACAATTTACAAGCGAATCTGTATCGGTTTCACTGTATCACTTGAATTTAAGGCGTGCCTCTTGGCTGTGCTTGTATAACCATTCATTTCAGCCCGGGTTATGCGGTTGTTTCAGGCCCTGCGTATGCTCGATATTAGTCAACTTCTGGTGGAACTCAAAAAATGCTTCGAAAACAAGTCATGTTCGATGAAACGCGCCTGAACCGGATTCGCATCTGGATGGACCGCTATGTTGAGCAGCGCAAATACGCGGGCTCGTCCTTTTTGCTGAAGCACAAGGGGGATGAGGTCTTTTTCCACTCCAGCGGCCTGCGAAATCTTGAACAGGACTTGCCGTTCCAACGCGACACGCTGGTACGCATCTACTCGATGACCAAACCCGTCACGTCTGTTGCCTTGATGATGCTGGCGGAACGTGGGCTGTTTCACCTCGACGCGCCGCTGTCGGATTTCCTTCCCGAGTTCAAACAGATGCAGGCTCTGGTACCCGGCGCGGACAAGCTGGATCAAACCGAGGACGCGGCAAGCCCGACCCTTCATCAGTTGCTGACCCATACTGGCGGTTTCAGCTATCCGTTCAATCCCGGGATACTACCGGAGGCGATGGATGAAAAGGACCTTATTTTCAAACCAAATCAGGGCCTTCTGAAAGATCGCGTACGTGAACTGGCAGAGCTACCCTTGGCTTTCCAGCCCGGAACACGGTGGGAATATTCGGTTGGAACCGATGTGGTTGGGCGCGTTGTCGAGGTCGTCTCGGGACAGACCTTGGAACAATTCTTCCGGCAGGAAATCCTGGCGCCCCTCGAGATGCGCGAAACCGGGTTTTCCGTGCCCGACGGGGCAGGGGACCGGTTCGCCTCGCTTTATACGCCGCTGGCTGGCGACGCGATGGCGTTGAATTCCGCGGACCAAGGAGGCGATACCTTGCGGCTGGTGGATGCCCACGAAACCTCTCCATTCGCGAATGCGACAACGTTCTCGGGCGGCGGTGGGCTGGTTTCCACAATCGATGACTATGTCAAGTTCGTTGACATGCTTCGCAATCGCGGGTCCGGCAACGGGCATCAACTGTTTGGCCCGAAAACGGTGGACTTCATTATGCGCAACCACTTGCCGGGTGATATCGCTTCGATGGGACCAAAGAGCTTTGCGGAACAGCCCATGGAAGGCATGGGATTTGGCCTTGCAGGGTCGATTGTCCTCAACCCGGGTCGGGTGCGCGTGCCAGGGTCCGTCGGTGATTTCAGCTGGGGTGGTATGGCCTCGACCTATTTCTGGATCGACTGGCAGAACGATCTGACGGCTGTGTTCTTCACGCAATTGTCGCCGTCCAGTTCCTATCCATCCCGGGCTGAACTCAAGGCCTTGGTGCACGCCGCCATGATTGAATGATATTGCTTAGGCTGATACCCGGGTTTCGATCAATTAGCCCATGAGCAGACAATGACCGAAGCGGAACGCATCTTATTGGACCTTCTGGATATCGAACGGCTTGAAGTCGATCTTTTCCGCGGCACAGGATCGGGTGGAGAAACACCGACCCGAATTTTCGGCGGTCAGGTCATCGCGCAGGCCCTTGCCGCAGCATACAAAACCGTGGAAGACCGGTTGTGCCATTCCCTGCACGCCTATTTTATCCGCCCCGGGGATCCAGATAAACCTGTTATTTATCAGGTAGATAGAGCGCGTGACGGCGGGTCGTTCACAACCCGTCGCGTTGTCGCCATTCAAAATGGAAAGCAGATCCTGAACATGTCAGCTTCCTTTCACGTTCAGGATGAAGGTTGGGATCATCAGCATCCGATGCCAACCGTGAATCCTCCGCAGACGTACCCATCGCGATCCGAGCTTCGACACGCATATGTGGATCGCGTGCCCGAAGGTTTTCGCGGTGAGCTTCTGCGTGAACGCCCGATCGAAGTCCGCGAGGTGGACCATCTGGATCCGTTCAACCCCGAAGTGTCGGATGACCGCAACAAAACCTGGTTTCGCATGGCGGCTGCCGCGTCTGCGGACGCAAAAACTCAACACCTGCTTTTGGCCTATGCGTCTGATATGAACCTGATGTCGTCAGGTTTGCGACCGCACGGGCTAAGCTGGTTTTCCGGAGAGTTCAACGGCGCCAGTCTGGACCATGCTTTGTGGTTTCATGCACCTGTGAAATTTCAAAACTGGCATCTGTATGTGATGGATTCTCCGTGGACGGGGCAGGGACGCAGCTTTAATCGCGGATCGATCTATTCAGAAGACGGAACCCTGGTCGCGTCGGTAGCTCAGGAAGGTCTTATGAGGAAGGTTCAGAGAAAACGTCAAGTATCCGGCGTAAAGTGTTGATTCAACTTTCGCATTCCGCCCAGCCAGCGATCGTAGTCGGCCGCTTTGAGTTGCAGGTAATCCAACACCTGCGGATGCGGAAGAACCAGAAATCGTTCTTCCCGGATGGCTTGTAAGCAGGTTTCAGCGACGTCTTCGGGTTCCAGCATTCCGTCGATCGATGCTACTGAAACCTCATGTCCTTCAGTCATTTTCGACCGAACCGCCTGAGGACAAAGAACCGAAACCCGCAGACCTTTGGCGCCATATGTCAGCGACAGCCACTCGGCAAATCCGACCGCCGCGTGTTTCGTGACACCGTATGGCGCCGCACCGGGTTGGTTCAGCAAACCCGCCGCAGAGGCCGTCGTCAGAATATATCCGCCGCCGCGACCGATCATACGAGGCACCAAATGGCGCGCGGTCCACACGTGGGACATCACGTTGATTTTCCAAATTTTTTCCCATTGATCATTGGGAACATCCAGACCGCCAAGCGTCAGGATTCCGGCATTTGCACAGAACAGATCAATTGGGCCAACAGTATCTTCGGTGGAATCAATCAACGCTTTGATCTGTTCCTCATCCGAAACGTCACATGTGAAGGCAACGCCGCCAGTTTGGGTTGCGACTTCACGGGCTCCGGCCTCGTCAATATCCGAACAGATGACGCGCGCACCTTCCTGAGCAAAACGTTCCGCCAAACCCCGGCCAATGCCATCTGCGGCACCGGTCACGATGACAGTTTTATCTCTGAGCTCCATGGCGCGTTCCAAAACTAGTTTTGCGTGTTCTGGGCAGAGTGTTCACTTTGCGGCCAAGTTACAAGGAACTACTAATTAATTACCATAATACCGATTATGCGATGTCTAATGCCGCCACGGTGCGCGCGACCCACGAATACGGCTCCTGCCAAAATTCAAACGATTTTGGCGTCATGTGCGCAGGATGTGGTTACCCCAAGGCGTATCCAGCGCCGCGGACGGTTCGTACTGGGTCGGTCCCGCCATATTGCGTCAGAGCTTTGCGCAATCGCCCGATATGCACATCAACGGTTCGCGTATCGACATAGATGTCGCGACCCCAAACCCGGTCCAGCAATTGCTCGCGGCTCCAGACCCTGCCCGGCTTTTCCATGAATGTGCTGAGAAGCCGGAACTCGGTCGGCCCAAGTTTTAGGGGTTTGTTGTCCCGGCTAACCTTGTGCGTCTCGGAGTCAAGAATGATGTCATCGAATTCCAGGCGCAAACCAACGGTCGAAGGACGGACGCGGCGCAATTGCGTGCGAACGCGCGCCATCAGCTCGACCACGGAATATGGTTTGACCACGTAATCATCCGCGCCGGTTTCAAGACCGCGAACTTTGTCGACTTCCTCGGTCCGGGCCGACAACATGATAATCGGGATTGAACGCGTGTCCGGGCGGCTTTTCAGGCGTCGGCAGACCTCGATACCGCTCAGATTGGGCATCATCCAGTCCAGAACAATGATGTCCGGACAGTCTTCGTCTACCAACAGCATGGCTTCTTCGCCGTTGCCAGCCTTTGAAACCCGAAACCCTTCAGCTTCAAGGTTGTAGGCCAAGACTTCACGCTGGGCCATTTCATCCTCTACAACCAGAACGGTAGGTTGATCTGCGGACATCTCACTCGTCTCCTACACGGTTTGCGACGTGTTGTCAGCCTTGGGCCGGGCTTCGGCCGGGCGGTCGCCGGTGACCAGATACACGACCTGTTCGGCGATCGAGGTTACGTGATCGCCCATGCGTTCGATGTTCTTGGCAATGAAATGCAGGTGCATGCAGGCCGAGATATTGCGTGGGTCTTCGGCCATGAACGTCAGAAACTCCCGGAACAGCCCGTTATACATCTGGTCAACCTCTTCATCACGGTTGATGACGTCTGTGGCCAGTTCCGCATCGCGCTGGATATAGGCATCCAGTGCATCACGCAGCATCCGTTCGACCTCGCGTGCCATACGGCGCAGGGCCGCAGCGCTTCCGTTGATCTCGCTGGCATTGACCAGAACCGTGGTTCGTTTGGCGATATTCTTGGCATAGTCGCCAATACGCTCAAGGTTGCCGGATACCTTCAGAACCGACAGGATCAGCCGCAAGTCACCGGCGGTGGGTGCACGCAGCGCAATCAACCTGGCCGTTTCTTCGTTGATCAGTTCTTCAAGCGCGTCGATGGCTTTGTCGCCTTTTCGCACCTCTTGCGCCAACTCTTCATCGCGGGTTTCCAGCGAGCGGGCCGCGCCTATGATGGCGGCCTCGACCAGCCCGCCCATCTTCATGATATGCGCTTGGATCGCCTCGAGGTCGCGATCAAAAGCAGTTGCAATATGTTGTTCGCTCATTGTCAGATACCTGTGCTTAGCCGATGCGGCCGGTAATGTAGCTTTCCGTGCGCGGATCTATCGGATTGGTAAAAATCTGCCCGGTTTCACCGAATTCAACCAGATTGCCCAAGTGGAAAAAGGCCGTTTTCTGACTGACCCGTGCCGCCTGCTGCATCGAGTGGGTGACGATCACAACGGAAAACCGCGACCTCAGTTCGTCGATCAACTCTTCGACCTGTGCGGTCGCAATCGGATCAAGGGCCGAACACGGCTCGTCCATCAACAGAACTTCGGGTTCGGTGGCGACGGCCCGGGCGATGCACAAACGCTGCTGCTGGCCGCCGGACAGGCCGGTTCCAGGTGCATCCAGACGATCCTTGACCTCATCCCAGATCGCGCCGCGGCGCAAGGATTTTTCCACGATTTCATCCAGTTCCGCCTTGTTGCGGGCCATGCCGTGAATGCGCGGGCCATAGGCCACGTTGTCATAGATCGATTTCGGGAACGGGTTGGGTTTTTGGAACACCATCCCGACCTTGGCGCGCAACTGGACCGGATCGACACGCTTGTCATAGATGTCTTCACCATCCAGCAGGATGTCGCCTTCGACGCGGCAGATATCGATGGTATCGTTCATCCGGTTCAGGCAGCGCAGGAAGGTGGACTTGCCACAACCAGATGGCCCTATGAAGGCCGTGACGGTCTTGTCTTCGATCTCAACGCTCACGTCCTTGATGGCGTGGGTTTCACCGTAGAAAACCTGTACGTTCTTGGCGTTGATCTTGATGTCTTTGGAGTCCACGGTTCTCTCCACTCGTGTCATGTCGTTCATTCCAGCCCCCATTTACCAGCGGCGTTCAAAGCGGCGGCGCAAGATGATTGCGATGATATTCATGGTCAGCAGGAACATCAAAAGTATGATGATCCCACCCCACGCCTTCTCGTAAAAGCCAACGTCAGCACGTGCGGCCCATGTATAGATCTGGGCGGGCATGGCTGAATTCGGCTCGGTAAAGCCTGCCAGAAAGCCGTCAGGATAACCGCGCGCGACAAATCCAACCATGCCGATCAGCAAAAGAGGTGCGGTTTCTCCCAAGGCTTGCGCCAGACCGATGATGGTACCCGTCAGAATGCCCGGCGCAGCCAGCGGCAGCACGTGGTGAAACACCGCCTGCATTTTTGACGCCCCTACCCCAAGCGCCGCGTCGCGGATCGACGGAGGCACGGCCTTCAAAGACGCGCGGGTCGAGATGATGATCGTCGGAAGCGTCATCAGGGTCAGAACCAGACCGCCGACCAGCGGTGCCGATTGCGGCAGGTGCATGAACTGAATGAAAACGGCCAGGCCCAGAATACCGAAGACGATGGACGGAACCGCGGCCAGGTTCGAAATGTTCACTTCGATCAGGTCGGTCAGCTTGTTCTGCGGCGCAAATTCTTCGAGGTAGATCGAAGCTGCAACGCCAATCGGCAGAGACAGACACAGAACGACCAGCATCATGAAGAATGATCCCACAACCGAGACACCGATGCCTGCGCCGCCGGGGTTGTCCACGCCTGCGTCCGCTCCGGTGATGAAGGGCCAGTTGAATGCCTGCTTGATGATGCCGGCCTGTTCCAGCGCATCGACCAGATCCAGATCGCTTTTTTGCAGAAACCGGCTGTCTTGTATCGTGTCGCGGGATACGCGGCCTTTGAAGTATCCGTCCACCCGGCTGGATGCTGCCAGATCGAATTGAACCGGCTGGCCCAGCTTGTCAGGGTTTTCTGTATAGAAGGTCCGGATCGTTCCGCCGACTTTACCCAAAAGACGCTCGATCGCGGCCTCATCAAAATCAACGCTGATTCCGCGTTCAGCAAGTTCACTGTTCAACTGGGCGACGAACAAGTCGGAATAGACTTTTGTCTTGAACAGGGCCCCTTCGGCCTCGTCCCGCTGCGGTTCGGTCAGTGTGAATTCAATGCTGACGACCGTGCGTTGGAAGGCCGGAATCCCCTGCGACAGGATCGAAGCGAACAGAACAACCAGAAAGAACAGACCGGTTGCGATTGCGGCGATGCCATAAGCGCGGAACCGTTTCTCGGCTTTGGCACGTTTCGTCGTACGTTCATCCGGAGCCGTAAGCGAGATCATATGGCGACCGGATTGGGGGCTTTGCATACTGGTGTCGGTCATTCGTACTGCTCCCGATACTTGCGCACGATATACAGGGCACACACGTTGAGCCCCAAGGTTAGAATGAAAAGGGTCATGCCAAGTGCGAAGGCGACCAGTGCCTCGGGCGAGGCAAAGTCGGCGTCCCCCGTCAACTGGCTGACGATCTTAGCTGTCACGGTTGTCATGGCTTCGAACGGGTTCAGGCTGAGGCGGGCCGCGGCCCCTGCCCCGAGAACCACGATCATGGTCTCGCCGATGGCGCGCGATGCCGCCAGAAGGATCGCGCCGACGATACCGGGCAACGCGGCGGGCAGAACGACCTGACGGATGGTTTCCGATTGCGTGGCGCCAAGACCGTAGGAACCATCGCGCATTGCCTGCGGCACGGCGTTTATAATGTCGTCAGACAGCGATGAGACAAACGGGATCAACATGATCCCCATCACCAGACCCGCAGTCATGACGGCGGTGCCGGCTTTCATCCAGCCCAGGCCATTTTCACCAAAAACATCCAACAGCAGCGGACCAACGGTCAACAAAGCGAAGAGACCGTAAACGATGGTCGGAATCCCGGCCAGCACCTCAAGCAGCGGCTTGGCGACAGAGCGCAAGCGGGGCGAAGCGTATTCGCTGAGATAGATCGCGGCAAACAACCCGATCGGCACTGCAACCAGCAACGCCACGACAGAGATGTAGAGCGTCCCCCACAGCAGCGGCAAGATACCAAGTTCGGACAACCCGCCGCGGCCCGAAAAGCTGGGCGCCCAGGTCATGCCGAAAAAGAAATCTGACGCCGGGTATAGTTTGAAGAACTCCCAGGTGTTGAACACAAGAGACAGGACAATGCCCACCGTTGTTAGAATGGCAACCGACGCGGCCGCCATAAGCAGGACACGAACCCCCTGTTCCACAACGTTGCGCGCACGGTATTCGGCGTTGGTTTGCAACCAGCCCGCTACGGCACCGATCAAGGCAACCGCGACAACGGCAATGGACATGATCGCATACCCGGTCGAGCTCATGGCGCGATAGCTCTGCGCAGCGCGCAATACCGGTTGAGTGATGTCCGAGGTCACCACCTGCCCCGCGTCCTTCAAAAGCTGGGTGATCTCGGCGACATTCGCATCGGCATCACTGGCGGCGTTCTCGGTCAGGTTTCCTTGCGCAACCGCATTGTCCAGCCCGGCGGCTGTGCGGCGTACTTCGGCCATCACCAGGCTGCGAGAGGAACCTTCCTTTATCACGGAGTCGGATATCATGCCCGACACCTGCGCATTGAGAAAGAAAGGCTGCGCCAACAGCCACACGATCAAGAGGCCGAAGGCCGGCACAAGCGTCTTCAGCGCAACGTTTGCACCATAAAATGATGGCAGGGAATGCAGATTCCGACTGTCACCACCAGCGTTTTGCAGCGCGCGTTTGCGTCCCAACAGATAGCCGACAGCCGCGATCGCCGAAACGATCAGAAAGAGCCAAAGTATCGGCATAACACCCCCATTGCCTTCGATTGCGTGTAGTAAAAAGACAGTGAAGGGGCGACTGATCCGTCGCCCCTATTTGCGTTAAACTGACGTCAGGCTCAGCTGCCCGAACCCATGGTGACTTCGTTGGAGATCGCGTCCTGAGTTTTTGCCAGTTCGGGATCGGCGACCAGGCCATAGTTGGCAAGCGGGCCCGACGGACCGGCGATTTCGTCATGGGTGAAGAACTGCGCGTATTCCTTCAGGCCCGGGATCACGCCGATATGAGCTTTCTTCACGTAGAAGAACAGCGGGCGAGAAACCGGATATTCGCCGGTCGAGATGGTTTCGGTCGACGGTGCGACACCCGACATGGTGGCAACCTTCAACTTGTCGGTGTTGTTCTCGTAGAACGCCAGACCAAACACGCCGATACCGTTGGGGTTGGTGTCGATACGCGCCAGGGTTTCGGTGTAGTCACCGTCGATATCGACCGATTTGCCGTCGGTGCGAACCGCAAGACAGGCGTCTTCAGCGTCGTCCTCGCTCATACCGCCCGCGATCATGGCTTCCATGGCGCCGGTTTCTTCACAGCCGATCAGCAGAACTTTTTCTTCGAATACTTCGCGGGTGCCGTGCTTGGTGCCCGGGATGAAGCCTGCGATTTCAACATCGGGCAGTTCCGGGTTGAACTCGGCCCAGGTGTTGTACGGGTTGTCAACGATCTGGCCGTCTTTCAGAACTTTTGCACCCAGAGCGTTGAAAATGTCGGACGGTTCGAACGCGGTAAAGGCAGGCCCGGTCTGCTGGCTTGCGAATACGATGCCGTCATAACCGATGCGGACTTCCATGATGTCGGTCACACCGTTTTCGGCACAGGCTTTGATCTCTTTTTCACGGATCGCGCGGGATGCGTTTGCAACGTCGATGGTGTTTTCGCCAACGCCTTCGCAGAACCGCTTCAGACCAGCCGACGAACCGCCGGATTCAACAACCGGAGTTGGAAAGTCTGTGTTTTCACCGAACAGTTCGGCTACGATCGAGGCATAAGGCAGAACGGTCGACGAACCGGCGATCTGAACATTGTCACGCGCCGCAGCAGTGGTCGCCGAGACGGCAGCGATAGCCAGCGCAGATGCCGACAGTTTTACAAAGGACATTTCAGTCTCCCTGAAAAGATGTGCTTGATCACCACCATGATGATCCTGCGGGGACCCCTATGGCGCGTGCGTAAGCCTTTTGTGACACATGCGTAACGGTTTTATGACAGCAGGGGTTTTTTTGCGTTTTTTCCAATGAAACGCCAATGCCCCACGGGGTCAGATCAAAAGCAGACTTGCATTCCAAGCTGTTTCAACGGGGCAAAATAACTGTAAAGACAGAGCCTTTTCCCAATTCGCTTTCGACACGAAGTCTTCCACGATGGCGATTGACGATATGCTTCACGATCGCAAGGCCAAGCCCGGTTCCGCCCAGCTGCCGCGACCTGTGGCTGTCGGCGCGATAGAATCGCTCTGTCAGGCGCGGCAGGTGAACGGCATCTATGCCGGGGCCTTTGTCTATGAACTGGATTCGGACCGCCGGGCCGCGCATCGCCGGATCCCTGTCCACCGGCAGGACACGTACCGTAATACTACCGCCACTGGCACCATACTTGATCCCGTTCTCGATAAGATTGGTGAAAACCTGTCGCAACTGGTCGCCGTCACCGGTGGCTGAAAGCGGGCCGTTTTTCACGTCCAGCGACAAAACCACACCGGCGTCTTCGGCAAGGGGCCGCAGCGAGTTTATCGTGGATTGAAGAAGACCGGTAAGTTCCAGCTGTTGTCTGGGTCGAACACGTTCTTCGCTTTCGACCCGGTTCAACGACAACAGATCCCCGACCAGACGGTTCATCCGGTTGGCCTCATCGGCCATGATCTTGAGGAACCGGTCACGCGCGGCGGGGTCATCCCGGGCCGGACCGCGCAGGGTTTCGATAAACCCCATCAAGGCAGTCAACGGCGTGCGCAATTCATGGCTGACATTGGCCACGAAATCCCTCCGCATCTGGCTGGCGTGCTCCAGATGGGTGGTGTCCTGAAACGTGACCATAACGGCCCCTTCCGAAGCGACCCCGTTCATGTATCTGCATTCAACTGTGTATGTTGTGTCCTGCGCGCCGTCATTGGACAGATGACGTGCTTTCTTTGCGCTTCTGCTTGTCAGGCATTGCTCGATCGCGTCCAGAACCTGTGGCTGTCGCAATATGGTCGCAAAATGACGTCCAACAATGTTCTGGCCCAGAAGGGACGTTGCATCCGTGTTCGCGGCAATGATCCGTTCGGTCTGATCCACCATCAGCGCCGGCAGAGGGATCGCAAGAACAATGTCCTCAAGAACGTCTTCGGTCATGCGTCAAAACCCACTCATTCCGCCGCGTTAAAGCGCAGGTTTCAGGGTTTCGCGGAATTTGCGCATGTTTTCCTGATAGTGCAGCGCACTGAACGTGATCCTTTGCGCCGCAGCCTCATCCAGCTGGCGTACGACCTTGCCCGGCGATCCCATGACAAGCGAATTGTCGGGGATTTCCTTGCCCTCGGTGATCAGGGCCCCTGCTCCGATCAGACAGTTCCGGCCGATCTTTGCCCCGTTCAGGACGATCGCGCCCATTCCGACCAACGTGTTTTCGCCTATGGTGCAGCCATGCAGCATCACCTTGTGGCCGATGGTGCAATTTCGACCAATTGTCAGGGGAAAACCGGCATCGATATGCATCACGCAGTTTTCCTGAACGTTGCTGCCCTCGCCGATCCGGATTTCTTCGTGATCCGCGCGAATAGTACATCCGAACCAGACCGAGGCTCCTTGCTCCAGCACAACCTTGCCAATCAGATTGGCATCCGGCGCGACCCAGGTGTCGTCGTGAATGTGCGGAGCGTGCTCGCCCAAAGCGTAAACTGTCATGACAGTCCCTCGAATTCTCTCTGCAACTTGCGGACGTGCTGTTGCAACCTGGGTTGCTGAATGCGGCGCATCCGTTCCGCGCTGACGATGGTTTTCAGCTTTTCTTCGGTTGCCTTGAGGTCATCGTTGATCAGGACGTAGTCGTAATAGCCCCAGTGACTGATTTCATCCCAGCTTTTGAGCATCCGACGGGCGATGACGTCATCACTGTCCTGCCCGCGCGTTTCCAGCCGGCGGCGCAGCTCGGGGATGGACGGCGGCAGAATGAAAATCGATAACGCGTGTTTGCCCAGATCCGAATTCCGGATCTGCACTTCGCCCTGCCAATCGACGTCGAACAATACGTCCTTACCGGCATTGATCGAATTTTTGACCGGCTCGGCAGGCGAACCATAGAAGTTTCCGAATACATGGGCGTGTTCCAGCATCTGCCCATCAGCGACCTGCTGTTTGAACTCGTCCTCGGACAGGAAGAAATACTCGCGCCCATGCTCTTCCCCGGGGCGCGGGGCACGGGTCGTCGCCGAGATCGAGAATTCCAGATCCGTATCCCAGGCCATCAGCCGTCTGGCCAGGGTCGATTTGCCCGCTCCGGACGGAGAAGACAGGATGATTAGTAGGCCTCGGCGGTCCGCCATGTCAGTCGTTCCCATTCTTATTCCACATTCTGCACTTGCTCGCGCATCTGATCGATCACCGCTTTCAGTTCCAGCCCGACCGATGTCAGGTCCGAGCTTTGCGCCTTGGAACACAGCGTGTTGGCTTCGCGATTGAACTCTTGCATCAGGAAATCCAGCTTGCGGCCCACGGCCCCTTCCTGTGCCAACAACTCACGAGCGGCCCCTACATGCGCGGTCAGGCGATCGATTTCTTCGGTGATATCCGCCTTGACCGCGATCATCGCCAGCTCTTGCGCGACACGATCGGGATCCGCGCCCTGCGCATTCTCCAGCACCCGCGCGAGATTCTCGCGCAGCCCCTCGGTCATCTTGTCTTTGCGTTGCTCGGCAATCTCTGCGGCCTGCGCCGTCAGTTCCGCGACCTGATCCAGTTGCGTGTTCAAGACCGCGGCCAAAGCTGCCCCTTCGGTTTTGCGCATATCTATGAACGCCGCCAGAAGGTCTTTGAATTCGGACGTCAGATGAGCAACAAGCGGAGCCGGATCGTCGGCCTCGGTTCCTGCGTCCATCATCCCCTTGAGCGCCAAAAGATCTGACGCACGCGACGGCGCAAGCGTGATGCCGCGCGCAGCTGCCAGCGCTTCCGTTCGCTCAAGAGCGGTCAGGGCCGCAGCCATCGCGGTTTCGTTCAAGGCCAGTTCCGGGGCAGAATCCTCGCGGTTCAAGCGCATCGACAGGGTCACGTTTCCCCGGCTCAGGGATTTGGACAGGGACGCCCGCAACGCGACTTCGAGACCGGTCAACCAATCGGGCACGCGCAGACGCATGTCCAGCCCCTTACCGTTTACGCTGCGAAGTTCCCACGACCAGCTGTGCGGGCCAAAAGTTCCCTTCCCCGAGGCAAACCCGGTCATGGATCTGATCATGATGGCCCTTTCCTGTTCCCCAGCTGTTTCGAGCATGTGCGCACCTAATGCCATTGACTGGTGCAGAGCAAGAGTTTGCTGAAGACGCATTTGTTTGGCGCAAGTTAACCATTCGTTAAAGAATTGCTCCAAAATTGAATTAACCCGAGTCAAAATACCCTTAGCAATGGTTTGCGGGCCGTAGATGCTTCCATTGTGTTGCATTTTATGAAAAAGGCGGCCAATTGACGGTAGGGTGATGAAAATGAAAACCTTTTTCGGGATAGGTTCCGGGTCAGAATTTGGAAAGATCGTCGCAATGGATCGCTTTGACAGTGGGCGCAGCCTATCGCCGATCCGCCAGGCCGAGGCGTATTGGACCGCATTGTTGAGCGGCGACAGCGTGCCGATGCGGTCTCAAATCGACCCGCGCGGTCTTGAGAATGTTCTTGAATATACTTTCATCCTGGAACGCATCGCACCCGGCCTGGCCCGTTTTCGTCTGGCAGGCAGCCATCTGAACGCGCTTGCAGGTATGGAAGTGCGGGGAATGCCGTTGACCGCGTTCTTTCAACCCGATGCCCGCGCACAGACCAAGGATGTACTGGAACAGGTATTTGCGTCCCCTGCTGTTGCCGAATTGAGTCTGAACTCGGACGGGGTGTTGGGACGTACCCGGATGCAGGCCCGGATGATCCTTCTGCCGCTGAAAAGTGACCTTGGGGATGTCAGCCGTATTTTGGGGGTCATGATCGCCGATGGCGCAATCGGCAAGACACCGCGCCGGTTTTCACTGACCGATACGCGGATCAAACCGGTTTCTGAAATTCAGGTACCCGCGCCCACACTGCGCCGCCCTGTGGAAGGTTTTGCTGAGGAACAACGCGAATTCAAACGCTCTGCCGGCCATCTGCATCTGGTGGTGTCTCGCGACGATTGAGACCCGCCAATTGCCGTGATCAGAAACAGCGGGCCGATGGCCCGCTGTTGTCAGTGTTTCGGATGCGCTCAGCTTACCGCGCGTTTCGAGCCGTTGCGACGCAGGTTGGTCAGCTCTTCCGCCACCAGGAACGCAAGTTCCAGCGACTGCGATGCGTTCAAGCGCGGATCGCAGGCGGTGTGGTAGCGGTCCGACAGGTCTTCTTCGGTCACGGCACGTACACCGCCGGTGCATTCGGTCACATCCAGCCCGGTCATTTCGAAATGCACACCGCCGGGGATGGTTCCCTCGGCCTGATGCACTCCGAAAAAGTCACGCACCTCGCGCAGAACAGAATCAAACGGGCGGGTTTTATAGCCCGTGGCCGATTTGATCGTGTTTCCGTGCATGGGGTCGCAGACCCAGGTGACCTTGGCGCCCTCTTCCTTGACCGCCTTGATCAGACGCGGCAGATGCTCGCCCGCTTTGCCCGCGCCGAAGCGCGCGATCAGGGTCAGCCGCCCCTCTTCGTTGTCCGGGTTCAGCTTTGACATCAGAACCTTGAGGTCCTCGGCCGTAGTGGTTGGGCCGCATTTCAGACCTATCGGGTTCAGTACCCCGCGGCAGAACTCGACATGCGCGCCGTCGGGTTGACGGGTGCGGTCGCCGATCCAGATCATGTGACCGGAGCCAGCCAGCCAGTTGCCCGAGGTGGAATCCAGTCGCGTCAGTGCCTCTTCGTATTCCAGCAACAGCCCTTCGTGGCTGGTGTAGAATTCGACGGTCGAGAATTCATGGGTTGTTTCCGCAGTGATTCCAGCGGCTTCCATGAAGTCGATGGTGTCCTGAATACGATCGGCAACCTCGGAATATTTCTGAACGTCCTGTTCATCCGCGAAACCCAAAGTCCAGGCATGCACGCGGCTCATATCCGCGAAGCCGCCGGTTGAGAACGCCCGCAGCAGGTTCAGCGTCGCCGCCGCCTGCGTGTAGGCCTGCAACATCTTGTTGGGATTCGGAATCCGGGCTTCGGGCGTGAAGGCCAATTCGTTGATGATGTCGCCGCGGTAGCTTGGCAGTTCCACACCATTCACGACTTCGGTCGGGGCACTGCGTGGTTTGGCAAATTGCCCGGCCATACGACCGACTTTGACCACTGGCACCTTGGCGCCATAAGTCAAAACCATCGCCATTTGCAGCATCACCTTGAAGGTGTCACGGATCGCATCAGCGCTGAATTGTTCAAAGCTTTCAGCGCAATCCCCGCCTTGCAGAAGGAAGGCCTCGCCGCGCCCGGCGGCACCCAGATGCTGTTTGAGACGCCGCGCCTCGCCTGCAAAGACCAGCGGGGGATACTTTGAAAGCTGAGCCTCGACCTTGGCCAGCGCGGCCGCGTCGGTATAATCTGGCATCTGAACCCGGGGCTTGTTGCGCCAGTTCGATTTTTGCCATTCGGTCATAGCTTTGATCTCCGCTGAAGTTTTCAGGTGGTCTCTATACAAAATGCAATGAAGAGTGACCATATCCCATTTGCGCCTCTTGACGACGCAAACAAGCTTTGATCATGGTGGCTGTCAAATCTGCGGCTGGATAATCACACGTCCAGCAGCGAAGCAAGGACATCTCGCCATGCAAGAGCAACGCCAAGTTGTCACGGTGGAAGACACTGCGGCCCCACCCCGGAATTTCGTGTTTGTCCTTTTGGACAAATTCTCGCTTCTGTCTTTTGCTTCGGCGCTTGACAGTCTGCGCATCGCCAACCGCATGGCGAACAGACAGCTTTACACCTGGAAGCTGATAGGAGAAGGCGGAGAAACGGTAACTTGCTCGGCCGGGACCGAGTTCAGTCTTGACAGTGATCTGGTGGAGTTGCAGCGAGATGACGTTGTTCTGATTTGCGGTGGCGTGGACGTTCAGGCGGCCACCACCAAGCGCGTGCTGAACTGGCTGCGGCGTGAAGCGCGAAGGGGATTGCGGATCGGTGGCCTCTGCACTGCGGCCTATACTCTGGCAAAGGCCGGGTTGATGGACAATAAGAAGGCAACGATCCATTGGGAGAACTCTGACAGTTTCATCGAAGAGTTCGACGAGGTCAAACTGACCAAAGCCGTCTTTCAGATCGATGGAAGTCGCATGACGACTGCGGGCGGCACCTCGTCGATTGACCTGATGCTCAAACTGATTGCAGATGACTATGGCGAGGATCTGGCCAACGCGGTGGCGGATCAGATGATCTATTCCTCGATTCGAACCGACCAGGACACGCAGCGTTTGTCAACTCCGACCCGAATCGGTGTGCGGCATCCGAAGTTGAGCCAGGTTATACTGATGATGGAAAAGAACATCGAAGAACCGATTTCGCCCTCGATCCTTGCCAAGGAAGTGGGTATGTCAACCCGCCAGCTGGAGCGTCTGTTCCGCCGGTATCTCAGCCGTTCCCCCAAGCGCTATTACATGGAACTGCGCCTGCACAAAGCCCGCAACCTGCTGATGCAGACCGATATGAGCGTCATCAACGTGGCGCTGGCCTGTGGTTTCGCCTCGCCCAGCCATTTTTCAAAATGCTACCGGGCGCATTACAACACCACGCCCTATCGCGAACGTGGTGCGCAAAGTGGAAGACTGTCAGTCTAAGGTCCAGCGTCAAAGTTCTTTGACGAAATAGTGCAAGTACGGTCGGAGCATGGGCTGATCTTTGTAGGTTGTTGTCTCGATCGGAGAGTCCAGTTCCACAAACCCGAGCTTGGGATACAAAGATCTCATTTCCACATTTGGGGTGAGTGTATCTGCGATCAACCGCTTCAGCCCCATAGCTCTGGCGGCTTGTTCTCGTGCTTGAATCAATGCGCGCCCCACTCCGGTGCCCCGAGCGTCTTCGGTTACAAATACACGTTTCAACTCGCCGGTAGACTGATCAAACCGTTTCATCATTCCACACCCCACGATTTTGCCACCGTGGTTTCTTGCGACGATCAGGCATCCGTTCGGAGGCATGTAGTCATCCGTGTTCGCCCAGAATTCCTCCAGTGCGCTTTGCGGTGCGGAAGGATCCAATTCGAACCCCATACCCTGCATTCTTTGAGCGATAAGAGCATAATATTGCTCCAAAATCATATTCAGCTCGGTTCTTGGCGGGATACTTGTGCACAATTCAATGTCGAAATCACTCATTAATATCCCCTTAACCGTGTAACCTGTTGGACAGAGTGACTGCGACGATGGAAACGCGCAAATGGAATTGAAAAGTCTGCTGGCATGCTTCGTATGTCACTGTTTGACAGACATCCTGTAAACCGCGCCCTGCCCGACTGAAATGAACCAGATCGCCCCATCCGGGGCCTGCACGATGTCACGGACCCGTTCGGTATCGGGGCCCTTGATCTGCTCGACCTCGCGCAGCGGATCTTCGGACAGCCGCGCGATATAGTCGAATTTCAGCGAGCCCACGAAAATGTCGCCCCGCCATTCTGGAAACATGTCGCCGGAATAGACCATCAACCCCGACGGCGCGATCGACGGGTCCCAGTACAGGCGCGGCTGTTCCATACCGGGCTTGCTGGTGCCCTCGCCGATCTTCTCTCCGGAATAATGTGTGCCGTAAGAGATAACCGGCCAGCCGTAATTGGCGCCGGGTTTGACAAGGTTCACCTCGTCACCGCCGCGCGCACCGTGTTCCGACACCCAAAATCGGCCGCGCGTATCCAAATCGGCCCCCTGTGGGTTGCGGTGCCCATAGGTCCAAATTTCAGGTCGGATATCTGCCTGCCCGATGAAAGGATTGTCTGAAGGCACCGAGCCGTCGCGGTTGATACGGATCACGGAACCCATGGCGTTCGAGCGATCCTGCGCCTGTGGCGCATCCCCTCGATCTCCGATGGTTACAAAAAGAGTGCTGTCATTGGCTTCTACAACGCGTGAGCCGAAATGCCGCCCGCCTGATCCGCCGGGGGAAGCCTCGAAAATGACCCGCAGATTCGTCAGGCGCGTGCCGTTCTCGGACAGGCGCGCCACCGCGACAGCCGTGCCCGCGCCACCCTTTTGCGGTTTTGAAAAGGTCAGAAAGACCTCGCGGCTTTGATTGAAATCGCGCGGGATCGTAACGTCCAGCAATCCGCCCTGCCCCGAAGCTGCGACTTTGGGAACGCCGGATATGGCATTCGCCTCTCCGCCCTGAACATACAACAGGTTTCCGTCGCGTTCGGTGACAAGAAAACTGCCGTCAGGCAAGATGCCGACGGCCCAGGGCGTATCCAGCCCACCTGCCATTTCGGTGAGTTCAATTTTCCCGACCGAGGTCGACAACGCCTGTGCCAAGGCGCTTTCACTGTAAATAGTGAAGAACAGAATCGCGGCAGCTCTGAGCATGTTGACACTTCTCCGGACAATCTTAGGCAAACCCTAACAAAACAGATAGATTTCCGATCGATAAAAACACGATTGCGTTAGGACTTTTCTTTTCCGGGCAGCTTGCCTAGGTTCGTGGCCAGAACGAATGCGTTCACAATAGGGAGTAACCATATGAAAAAGCTGCTTACAGCAACTGCAGCATCCGCTTTGCTGGCCGGACCTGCGCTGGCCGAAGACATTACGCTTGGTGTTTTGTTCGGATTCACCGGCCCAATTGAATCGCTGGCACCCGCAATGGGTTCGGGCGCTGAATTGGCGATGGCGGAAGTCACCGAATCCGGAAAACTGCTGGATGGATCCAAAGTGACCGCATCGCGCGCCGACACCGGCTGCATTGATAACGGTCTGGCCACTTCGAACGGCGAACGCATGATTGCCGACGGTGTTGCCGGCATCATCGGCGGCGATTGCTCGGGCGTGACCGGCGCGATCCTTCAGAATGTCGCGATTCCGAATGGCATGGTCATGATCTCGCCCTCGGCGACCTCGCCGGGCCTGTCGACCATGGAAGACAACGGCCTGTTCTTCCGGACCGCGCCTTCAGATGCGCGCGAAGGCCAGGTGATGGCGGATATCCTGAAGGATCGCGGCATCAACTCGATCGCTCTGACCTATACCAACAACGACTACGGCAAGGGTCTGGCGGACGCGATCCAAACCTCTTTCGAGGCAGCAGGTGGTGAAGTGACCATCGTTGCAGCGCATGAGGATGGCAAGGCCGACTATTCGGCCGAAGTTGGTGCTCTGGCCTCGGCCGGTGGCGACATTCTGGTTGTTGCGGGCTATCTGGATCAGGGCGGTCTGGGCATCATCCAGTCGGCGCTGGACAGCGGTGCGTTTGACACCTTTGGCCTGCCCGGCGGCATGATCGGTGACTCGCTGCCGGCCAATGTCGGCCCCGACCTGAACGGTTCGTTCGGTCAGATCGCCGGTTCGGGCGGTGAAGGCGCCGAGAAGTATTTCGCCATGGCCGAAGCCGCAGGGTTCGACGGTTCGTCGCCCTATTCGCCCGAATCCTATGACGCTGCTGCTCTGTTCATGCTGGCCATGCAGGCTGCCGGATCGACCAATCCGGCCGACTATGGCGGTAAGATCATGGACGTCGCCAACGCTCCGGGCGAAAAGATCTATCCCGGCGAACTGGCCAAGGGTCTGGAATTGCTGGCAAACGGTCAGGACATCGACTATGTCGGTGCGTCCGGTGTCGAGCTGATCGGCCCCGGCGAAAGCGCGGGGTCCTATCGTGAGATCGAAGTGACCGACGGTGAAAACAAGACCGTCAACTTCCGTTGATTGATCGCCAAAAGCTATGAATGCAAGCAGCCCGGGCCTTGTGTCCGGGCTGTTTCAATGAAAAAAGACCGCACCCGGCAAACGGGGTCGAGACAACAGCGCCGAACAGGCGGCAAGGGGAAAAGATGATCGTCGTCGAGGACGTGCACAAGCATTTCGGCGGATTTCATGCGGTGGACGGGGCATCGCTGGAAATCCAGAAAGGGTCGATCACCGGCCTGATCGGGCCCAACGGGGCAGGAAAAACCACTCTGTTCAATGTGATCGCAGGTGTTTTGCCGCCGACCAGCGGCAAGGTGGTGATGGACGGCGAGGATATCACCGGTCTGCCCCCTCATGAGCTGTTCCACAAGGGGCTGTTGCGCACGTTTCAGATTGCACATGAATTCCCGTCGATGACCTGCCGTGAAAACCTGATGATGGTGCCTGGCGCGCAATCAGGTGAGTCGCTGTGGAACACGTGGTTTGGCCGCAAACGCATTGCTGATGAAGAACGCGCGCTGAAGGCCAAGGCCGATGAGGTGCTGGAGTTTCTGACGATTGAACATCTGGCCGATCACAAGGCGGGTCAGGTCTCGGGTGGTCAGAAAAAGCTGCTGGAGCTGGGCCGCACGATGATGGTAGACGCCAAGATCGTGTTTCTGGACGAGGTCGGCGCGGGTGTGAACCGCACCCTGTTGATGACTATTGCCGACACGATCCTGCGTCTGAACAAGGAGCGTGGATACACCTTCGTCGTCATTGAACATGACATGGATTTCATCGGCAAGATCTGTGATCCGGTCATCTGCATGGCCGAAGGCAAGGTACTGGCCGAGGGTACCTTGGACGAGATCAAGGCGAACGAGCACGTGATCGAAGCCTATCTGGGCACCGGCCTGAAGAACAAAGACAAACTGGAGGCAGGCGCGTGAGCGACAACCCCTATCAGGATGACAAGGGCAACAAGGACGCCTCGATCACCAATCCGCATGGTGTCGGCACCATGACCCCGGCCCATCGCAAAAGTGGTGCGACGCATAAGGTCGAAGGCGGCCCGTTTCTGATCGGCGACACCATGACGGGTGGTTACGGCAAAGGGCCGGACATTCTGCATGATTGCACCATCGCCGTGGACAAGGGTGAAATCGCAGTCATCGTCGGCCCAAACGGTGCGGGCAAGTCGACGGCGATGAAAGCTGTGTTCGGGATGCTGGATGTCCGTTCAGGGTCCGTGCGTCTGGATGGCGAGGATATCACCAACCTCTCCCCGCAGGACCGGGTCATGCGTGGCATGGGTTTCGTGCCGCAGACACAGAACATCTTTACCTCGATGACGGTGGAAGAGAACCTGGAAATGGGTGCCTTCATCCGCCGCGACGACATCAGCCAGACGATGGAGCAGGTCTATGACCTCTTCCCGATCCTCCGCGACAAGCGCAATCAGGCCGCCGGAGAGTTGTCGGGCGGACAACGCCAACAGGTCGCAGTTGGCCGCGCGCTGATGACCCAGCCCAAGGTGCTGATGCTCGACGAACCCACGGCAGGCGTTTCGCCGATCGTGATGGATGAACTGTTCGACCGGATTATCGAAGTGTCCCGCACCGGCCTGCCGATCCTGATGGTCGAACAGAACGCCCGCCAGGCTCTGGAGATTGCCGACAAGGGGTACGTTCTGGTTCAGGGGCGCAATGCCTATACCGGCACGGGCAAGGAACTGCTGGCCGATCCGGAGGTTCGGAAGAGCTTCTTGGGGGGGTGAGGCCTGTGAAAACCAGCCTACTCGCCGTTTTCTGTTCATGTCTGTTAGGTAGCATCGCGTTTGCTCAGAGCCTAGCACCGCAAGCTAAGCAGTCTAGAAATGGCGTGATCGTCCGTTGCGAGTTCGAGATTCAACGAACGGTCATCCTATCGGCGCTCGATGACAGGATTGTTTGGCAGGAAAATGGTTCTGATTACCCTACCAGTGATTGGACACATATTCGGATATCGCATGACCCAATATTGTCAGTATTTGCTTATGGTGTGGGCATCGGAAGCCCGAGGCTCGATATTTACCAAGGTATCGTCCACGCTGATAAGCCCGACTACGACCTTGGAACTGCAATCCTCAGCGAGACGCTTGTTGGGCGCGAAAGGTTGATAGTAGTGGCCGTTGAGGGTTTTTGCCAAGGCGAGCAACAGAACCAGTGGGCTTTCTCAAAGCAATTATTACGCCCTCCAACTTCCTTCTTGTTTCCGCAATCGACTGAAGTCGCGAGTTTAGAAGAGAACGCACGTTGATCTCAGTATCTGGCTGTCTTTAACTTCGACAACCTTCCCAAGATTTCCACGCGTCGGCTGCAATCCGGTCACATTGTGCGTTTAACGCCGGGCGCTGTGAAGGAAACGGTTTCCCGGTCAAACAAATCAAGTTCCGTGAAATTAAGCGAACCTTCTGAATAAAAACTCTGTTCAGGACCCAAAAATGAAAAAATGGATGTGTGTGGCCATTGCCACCTTGTGTGCGACCGCCGCAACTGCGGAAGAACGTCACTTTGTCTGTGTGTCGGACCGCGACGGCAGTGAAGTGCGCCTAAATCGGGCACCGGATGGAGACAAAGGCTACATCGAAACTGCAAGTGTTTCTGGCGACGCGATGGTGTTCAAAGGCGTTGGTAACATGACGTTTGTCCATATTGAAGGCGAAGATGTCATGACCTTTGTCGTGCATTATGACGACATGTCCTTTGACCTCTCGGTCAAGGGTCCCCACGCGGGAACCGATCACGGCACCTGCACCGAGACGGACGCCTGATCCCGCTTCTTACCATCTCAGTCACTCACCGGAATTGGCCGGTGCGTGACTGAGCCAGGCCAAAATTGAATAGTCTTGCCTGCTTCCGGTTTTCTCGTGGATTTTTTTCACAACCAGCAGAAAAATATGACGCAAAACAGCGCAGGAAACATTGTGCCTGCGCGGACCGTCATGCCATAAGACCGCACCCGGACAGTGAGAATAAATAATGGATCTACTCAACGCGCTTGTTGCGCTTGCGAATTTTGTGTTGGTGCCTGCGGTCGCTTATGGCAGTCAACTGGCGTTGGGCGCGCTTGGCGTGACCCTGATCTACGGCATTCTGCGATTTTCGAACTTTGCCCATGGCGACACAATGGCCTTTGGCGCGATGATCGCCGTGCTGGTCACATGGGGGTTGCAGGCCGCCGGGATCAGCTTTGGACCGCTGCCAACCGCCCTGCTCGCCCTGCCCTTTGCCATACTGGGCTGTATCGTTCTGGTGCTGATCACCGACAGGCTGGTCTACAAATTCTACCGTGACCAAAAGGCGAAGCCCGTTATTCTGGTGATCGTTTCCATGGGCGTGATGTTCATCATGAACGGCCTGGTCCGGTTTATCATCGGGCCAGACGACCAAAGGTTTTCGGACGGTGCCCGGTTCATTGTTTCGGCACGCGATTTCAAGGCGATGACCGGTCTGCGCGAGGGTCTGGCCATCAAGACGTCGCAAGGTATCACGGTGATCGTGGCCGTTGTTGCCGTGGCGCTGCTGTTCTGGTTTCTGAACAAGACGCGCACAGGCAAGTCGATGCGGGCCTACTCGGACAACGAGGATCTGGCGCTGCTGTCAGGCATCAACCCGGAACGTGTGGTGATGATCACATGGATCATCGTTGCGGCGCTGGCCACAACTGCTGGCGTACTTTACGGGCTGGACAAAAGCTTCAAACCCTTCGTCTATTTCCAGCTTCTGCTGCCGATCTTTGCCTCGGCCATCGTGGGTGGTTTGGGCAATCCTCTGGGCGCCATCGCAGGCGGGTTTATCATCGCGTTTTCCGAAGTGACGATAACATACGCCTGGAAGAAGGTGCTGACCTATCTTGCGCCGGAAAACCTTGAGCCGTCAGGATTGGTGCAACTCCTCTCGACCGATTACAAATTCGCCGTCAGCTTTGTCATCCTGCTGATCGTGCTTCTGTTCAAGCCCACGGGCCTTTTCAAGGGGAAAGCAGTATGACCGACGCTGTCAAAAATACGCTGCTCTTCGCAATTGTCGGCGGCCTAATCCTGTTGACCGGTTTCACGCAAAGCTGGAACACCGCGATCCTGATCCTGAATATGGGGCTGATTTCCGCCATCATGGCGATCGGTGTAAACCTGCAATGGGGTTTTGCCGGTCTGTTCAATGTGGGCGTGATGGGCTTTGTCGCTCTGGGCGGTCTGGCCGTCGTACTGGTTTCAACGCCGCCCACGCCCGGTGCCTGGGCTGCCGGAGGTTATGGCATCGTTCTGTCTTTGCTGCTGGGTGCCGCGACAGTGGTTGCCGCCGTTCTGGTGGCAACGAAACTGCCGAAAGGCCGTGTGCAAACCCTGACGATCATCGCCGTTCTTGTCGTGGGCTTTTTTGTCTATCGCGCGGTGTTCGATCCCAGCATTGCGGCGGTCGAGGCCATCGACCCGGCGATTGCCGGCAATATTGGCGGTTTGAATCTGCCGGTTCTGCTGGCCTGGCCGGCCGGTGGTTTGCTGGCGGCGGGTGCTGCGTGGCTGATCGGTAAAACGGCGCTGGGCCTTCGCTCGGATTATCTGGCGATTGCCACATTGGGTATCGCCGAAATCATTATCGCCGTCATGAAAAACGAAGACTGGCTGGCCCGGGGCGTCAAGAATGTCTACGGCATCCCACGCCCGTCCCCTGTTGTGGGCTACGAAGTGGATTTGCAGAACGACCCGGCCTTTCTGGCGCGGGCCGAATGGTTGGGGTTGGACCCCGTCACCGCATCCACCCTTTCGGTCAAACTCGGTTATTCGCTGCTGTTCCTGATTGTGCTTCTGGTTCTACTCTGGATGGCTCAGATGGCGCTGAAAAGCCCGTGGGGCCGGATGATGCGCGCAATCCGTGACAATGAAGTGGCGGCTGAGGCCATGGGCAAGGATGTCACCCGTCGTCATCTGCAAATATTCGTACTGGGTTCGGCTGTTTGCGGTATCGCGGGTGCGATGATGACAACGCTGGACGGCCAGTTGACGCCAAGCGCGTATCAACCGCTGCGCTTTACCTTTCTGGTCTGGGTGATGGTGATCGTGGGTGGTTCGGGCAACAACTTCGGGGCCGTTCTGGGCGCATTCCTCATCTGGTTCCTGTGGGTTCAGGTTGAACCGATCGGCTTGTGGCTGATGAATGTCATTACCGCCGGCTTGCCGGACGGAAGTGCATTGAAAGTCCACCTGCTGGACAGCGCCGCACATATGCGTCTGTTCACGATGGGTCTGATCCTGTTGATTGTTCTCAGATTCAGCCCAAGAGGGCTGATCCCAGAGAAATAGATCGCTTCCACCTTCAATAAGCGAAACCGCGCCTCTTATCCGGCGCGGTTTCTTGATTCTTAACGATTTTTTGAATAAACGGACACACCGCAGCGTTTTCTTTTTGCGGTATGTCGCCGGCACTCACATCCGTCTACGCCGATCTGTAACGATCATTTACACGTTTTGAAAAGAGTCAAAAATGAAAGCACCACGGTTCAAGACACTGCTTCTATTTCCGGTTGTCGCCATCGTAACAACCGCCTGCATTCCCACTCCGGAAGAACTTGAAACAACTCCCGTCAAAGTTCAAACGCCCAAAGGTGTCGTAACCTGTCAGCTATATCGTCACGACCGGGTGACCTGGGACCGGGCGATTGACTTCCCGGCTTCGAAAATGTCCGTGCCGGAGGCTGACGCCTACTGCCGTCGGGAAGGCCAGCGCCGTCTGAAGTAAACATTGCGGCACCCGTGATGGGCGCCGTTCCGTCATCTGTTGCGGAACAATCCACCCAGAATACCACGAACGATTCGGCGTCCGGTCGTTCCTTTCAGTTCTTTGATAACTGCGTCGGTCATCGCCGATGCAAACGTGTCTTTCCGCCGTTGCACCCGGGACGAGGATCTGCCGACCCGGCTTCCCGAATATCTGCGAGCCGAAGAATACTCTCGTTCCATCGGTGATTGTGCCTCTAGAACTTCATCGGCCTCTGCCTGTTCAGCGGCCTTGGCAGCCGCCTCGGCCCGAGCCTGGAGGATTTCAAAGGCCGATTTTCGATCAATACCATCGTCATATTTAGACGCCATCGGCGAGGCATCGAGAATGGCCCGCCGCTGGGCATCAGAAATGGGCCCCAACTGGGATCCCGGCGGACGAATCAATGTGCGCTCGACAATTCCGGGAACACCTTTTTTCTGCAGCATCGACGTGACAGCCTCACCAACGCCCACCTCGCGAATTGCGGCTTCGGTGTCAAAGGCGGGGTTTTCGCGATAGGTTTCCGCCGCCAGACGCAGGTTCTTTCGGTCACGCGCCGTGAAGGCCCGCAAAGCGTGTTGAACGCGATTGCCCAACTGCCCCAGAATATCCTCGGGAATATCGGCGGGATTCTGGGTGATGAAATAGACACCCACCCCTTTGGACCGGATCAGGCGCGCAACCTGTTCAACCTTGTCCACCAACACTTTCGGAGCGCCGTCAAACAACAGATGCGCCTCGTCGAAGAAGAACACCAGCTTGGGTTTGTCAGGATCACCGACTTCGGGAAGCTCCTCAAACAATTCGCTCAGCAGCCACAGCAGGAATGTCGCATAAAGCCGTGGCGCTGCCATCAGTTTGTCCGAAGCAAGGATGTTCACCATCCCCTGCCCGTTTTCATCGGTGCGCATCAGATCGGACAGATCCAGCGCGGGTTCGCCAAACAGTTTTGTTCCACCCTGGTTTTCCAATACCAGCAATCGCCGCTGGATCGCACCGATCGAAGATGTCGATACATTGCCATATCGCAATGAAAGCTGGGCCCGGTTCTCGCCGATCCAGACCAGCAGCGCCTGAAGGTCTTTGAGATCCAGAAGAGGCATTCCCTCTTCATCGGCCACGCGGAACGCGATGTTCAGGATACCTTCCTGCGCTTCGCTCAATTCCATCAACCGGGACAGCAGCAACGGGCCCATTTCAGTGACCGTCGTCCGCACTGGATGGCCCTGTTCACCAAAAAGATCCCAGAACGTAACCGGGCAGGCGGAATAAGCAAAATCGTCGAACCCTATGCGTTTGGCACGATCCATAAATGCCTGATGCAGTTTTTGCGCGTCGCTTCCGGGCAAAGCCAGGCCCGACAGATCACCTTTGACATCGGACAGAAACACCGGAACTCCGGCTTGGGAAAACCCTTCCGCGAGGATTTGCAACGTTACGGTCTTACCGGTCCCAGTGGCGCCGGCAATCAGCCCATGGCGGTTGGCATATTTCAGTGCCAGTTCCTGCGGCTGGCCATAGCCTTCGCCTCCGCCACCCAAAAATATATTCTTGCCCATTAACATTGCCTTATGTTTCACCGATCCGTGACCAGCATACAAAGTTAACCTTTGACTGCGATAGTCAATTTGCCCCGCGTTTGTTTCCTTCACGTGGGGCAGACTTCCTCCCTGTCGACTGGCCGTGCCTTCGGGCACGGCTTTTTTGCAGGTTCAAAAATGGTTTCAAAGCTCTGACCGCAGTATTAAAATTTGAGGATAGCTGTTGACCCGTCTGCGACCCTCTCGTAGGGTTTGCGCATAAATAAGTCGGCCAGTCCGACGGGGAGAACCTTTTGGAAAAGAGAGCTGGCTTATGCAGCTCTCTTTTTCTGTCTCAGGGCAGTTGGTTTCTGGTGTTCTGGCAAGAATCCGTTCACGTTCAGACCAGCCGTTCTGTTAGTGCCTGACACCAGTTCAGAAGAGTGTTAAACGAAGCAAAAAGCTCAAGCATCAAGTCGAGGCATTCATGATCAAGCAACTTCTAACCGCAAATACAGTGGCCGTCGCCTTTCTTAGCAGCGCAGTCTATGCCCAAGAGGCCAACGACGAAAGCCCGCAGCAGGCCGAGCCCGCCCAAACCGAAGCCGCGCAAGAACTGGATCTGGGAGAGACTGGCCCACGTATCGGCGAGCAATACGTCAAAGAAACAAGCGGTGCTTGGAATATAACCTGTCTACGGACCGAAGAAGGCGACGATCCTTGCCTGCTGCGTCAAGTTCTTTCCGGCGCCGAGGGCCAGCCGATTGCGGAAATCTCGATCAACAAGCTTCCCGAAGGAGCGGAGGCCGTTGCCGGAGCTAGGTTGACTGTGCCGCTGGAGACCATGCTGCAAGCACAAATTGCTGTGTCCATAGACGGCGCACCGGGTAAAAGATACAACTATCATCACTGCAACCCGGTAGGCTGCGTCGCGCAATTGGGCTTTACGCAAGGCGATATAGACGCCATGAAAGCGGGCAGTGAGGCAACAATCTCGCTGGTGTCAATTCTGGCCCCGAGCCAACTTTTGCAAATCGAAATGTCGCTGGCTGGATTTACCAGTGGCTACGATCAGCTGGAAGTCCTGCAAAACTGACAGATCGCAGACAAAGGCCGCTCTGAATGCGGCGGCCTTGTTTTGTACGTTGTTCGTTATATCCGCTTCAGCGCCAAAACCGCATTCAGCCCGCCAAAGGCAAACGCATTGCTGAGCGCGACGTCAACTTTGGCTTCCCGAGCTTCGTTCGGCACAACATCAAGCGCGCATTCCGGATCGGGTTCCTCGTATCCGATGGTGGGTGCGATCACACCGTCCCGCAGCGCCATGATACATGCCAACAGTTCCACCGCACCGGTTCCACCAATCAGGTGACCATGCATGGATTTGGTCGACGATATCATCAGGTCGTCAGCATGGGGCCCGAAAACATCCGCCACGGCGGCACATTCGGTTTTGTCATTCGCAGCCGTCCCGGTGCCATGCGCGTTGATATAACCCACATCGCTTGCATTCAATCTGGCATCAGCCAAGGCACCTGACATGGCCCGTGAAGCCCCTTGCTTGCTGGGCATCACGATATCGGCCGCATCCGATGACATGGCAAAACCAACGACTTCGCACATGATCTCGGCGCCACGGGCGCGGGCGTGTTCGTATTCCTCGAAAACAAAGACCCCGGCCCCTTCGCCCTGTACCATTCCGTTGCGATTGGCGCTAAACGGTCGGCACGCATCCTTGGACATGACGCGCAACCCTTCCCAGGCCTTGACGCCTCCAAAGCACAACATGGATTCGGACCCGCCTGTGATCATGACCGGGGCCATGCCGCTTCGGACCATCTGAAAGGCCTGAGACATGGCATGGTTCGAGGACGCACAGGCAGTCGACACGGTGAAGCTGGGGCCTTTGAGGTTGTGTTCCATGGAAACATGGCTGGCCGCCGCATTGTTCATGAGTTTGGGAACAACAAACGGGTGTACCCGATTCTTTCCGTCCTCATAAACCGAGCGATAATTGTCATCCCAGGTCGATACGCCACCGCCGGCGGTCCCCAGAACAACACCTGATTTTGCGGCCAACTCTCCGTGAAACTCGATGCCGGACTGATCGATGGCCTCTTTGGCGGCGGTCAGAGTGAACTGAGTGAACCGGTCATACAGCGACATCTGCTGACGGTTGAACCGACCTTCAGCCTCAAAGCCGCGAACCTGCCCGCCGATCTTGATGGCCAACCGATCAACGTCCCGAAATTCCAGTTCCGAGATGCCGCAACGGCCTTCGCGCATGGCTTCCAGCGTGTCAGGAACCGAATGGCCCAGTGAATTGATCGTACCTGCGCCGGTAATGACAACACGTTTCATGAGCGTCAGTCAGACCTTTTCCGACACGAGCTTTTCGATCCCGGAAATGATCGCAGCGACATTGGATATGTCAAAATCGTTGGCCTCGGGTTCATTGGCGTTGAACGGAATTGAAATGTCGAACTCTTCCTCGATGGCGAATATGCTTTCCACCAGACCAAGGCTGTCGATTCCCAGATCTTCCAGCGTGCTTTCGGGCGTCACATCCGATGGCTCCAGCACGGCCTGCTCTGCAATGATTGCGATGACGCGGTCGCTGATGCTCATGTCGATCCCCTGATTTTCAGTTTGACGATGATTTAATCGCTTGGGGTCTGTTTGAAAACAGCCTTTTTCAATGCCTCAACGTCGCGTGCCATTCGGGGCAGTCGGCGCTGCGCCTTGTAGACATCGGTGTGGGTCTCCATTTTGATGCCCGGATACCCCATGATCACGCGCCCGGCGGGCACATTTGACAGAATCTTCGTGCCCCCACCCGAAATAACGCCGTCCCCTATGAAAATGTTGTCGACCACTCCGGTCTGACCACCCAGAACGACGTTGTTGCCGATCTCGACCGAGCCGGAGACACCTGTCTGACCGCACAGCAGACAATCCCGCCCGACGCGGGTGTTGTGCCCGACATGGACAAGATTATCCAGCTTGGTGCCATCACCGATCCGCGTGTTGCGGATTGTTCCATTATCGACAGTGCAATTGGCGCCAACCTCGACATCATCACCGATCTCAACCGCGCCCAAAGAATGGATACGGAGCCAACTTTGGGCCTTGGCGTCGCCCTGATCGCCCAACGTTTTGCGGGCGTTCTCAGCGCCAGAAACCTCGGGGGTCACGAAACTGAACCCGTCACTACCAATCCTTGCACCGGGTTGCGCGATGAACCGATCCCCGATTTGTGCGCGCGCGCCAATGCTGACCATTTCACGCAACAGGGCCTGTTCGCCAAGAATGGCGTCCATTCCCACCACGCAGTGTGCTCCGATGACCGAGCCCGAACCTATTCGCGCCCGAGCACCAACAACAGTCAGAGGTCCTATCGCCACATCTGGTCCAATTTCGGCCGTTGGATCGATCACTGCGGAAGGATGAATGCCCGGTTCAATCCCTTGCCCGCGATCCAGCATTGAGGTGATCCCCGCCATCGCCATGCGCGGACGCTTCACGAATATGGCCGCGCGCAACCCCATGTCCTGCCAATCCGCGCCCTCCCACAGAACGGCGGCGCGCGCGCGCCCTTTCGAAAGCGCTTCGGCGTATTTCGGAGACATGGCCATGGCCAGATCGGTTGGGTCAGCATCGCCCGGTTCGGCCGCCCGCACGATCGTCAGGCCACCGTCGCCTTGGCATTCAGCACCCAAAGCGTCGGCGATTTGTTGAATGGTAAACTGCATCTCGGGCTTCCTTTTGGCAGGATTTGCCCTGTGCTTAACTCTGAACGTCCGGCAGGGCCACCCCTGCCTTTTGCAGGGCCTCCCAAATCTTGCCGTCCCGGCCATAGACATCACGGCGATACTGCACCTCGCCTTTTGGCCCGACATATGCCGTTCGATAGATCAGGTGGACCGGAACATTTTGTTCCAAATTGACCTTGGTTTCCTTTCCCGTGCTCAGAACACGATGAAAGAATGCCTTGGGATTCTCTTCCTGTTTGGCCAGCAACGCATATGCAAATTCGAAAGGCTGCGCCAGCCGGATGCAGCCGTGCGAGAACGCCCGCACCTCGCGCGCGAACAGGCTTTTCTGAGGCGTATCATGCAGATAGATATTGTACTTGTTGGGGAACATGAACTTGACCAGCCCCAAAGCATTGCTTTTGCTGGGCGGCTGGCGCATCGCAAAAGGAAAGCTTCGCGCGGTGAACTGATTGAAATCAACCGCCCCGCGATTGACCTGCCGCCCCCTGCTGTCCGTGATCTGGATATGACCGACCGCGTTGGGGTTCGCTTTCAGCTTCGGCAGGTATTCCTTGGTGATGATCGAGCGCGGAACATACCAGCTGGGGTTTATCACCATATGTTCCATCACATCCGAGAACTCTGGGCTGCGGCGATCATGCGTGTTCTTGCCGATCACCGCACGGGTTTCAAAGGTGACTTGCCCGTCATCCACGATCTTTGCCGAAAAATCTGTCTGGTTGACAAGGACATGACGTGCGCCGCGTTCCCGAGGCAACCAGCGCTCCCGTTCCAGAGCGACATAAACAGCCTTGAGCCGGTCCACGGCGGGACGATTCAACTCGGCAATCGTGCCCTTGCCTGCAACGCCATCGGGTTCCAACCCATGCGCGATTTGAAAGGCCCTGACCCCTTCCAGCAACGCGGCGTCGAACGACGGGCTGGCCGAGGGTTTCATGTAGCCCATTAACACCAGCCGATTGCGAAGCTTCACGACATTGGGCCCGGTATCCCCGAATTCCAACTTAGTTTCCGGAACTGTCGCCCCCCAACCGCCTTGATCTACCAAATTCTGAAGCGCCAGCTTCTGTTTCATCAGAGCCCGGTACTGACGGGTTTGAGGAGCCAATTGCGCAAGATACGCGGCGCCATGTGTGTTCAGGGCGTTCAGATGCTCGGCCGCGCTGCGACGATCCACCGACCGAACAAGCCCGTCGTCGATGTTTCGGGGCCGAATAAAACCCGAGTACAATGCGTCGGCAAAATCCACAAAAACCCGGCTCAGTTCCGCTTCAACGGCGCCAAGATCGCGTGTCGAGCGTGCATCCTGCATTTTCTGCATCAAGGATGAAACTGTCGCATCGGCCCTTGGCAGACCGTGCAGATGCGCATGTGACAGTGCCTGGATCAATGCGGCCCGGCGTTGCATATGCTCATCGGATTCACCCACCCAAATCGGCGAAAACCCGGTTGTCCGGTAAAACTCTGCGATCTGCGATTCCCGTGGGGTATGTTCTGCAACGGCCATCTGAAACGCCGTGTTGTGCGCAGGTTCAGAAGTGGTGTTTGCCATACTCGCAGTGGCCGCAAAACAGGCGGCAAGCAGGATACTGGTACAGGTTCGGAATACAGAAAGCATTGGATGGCCTTGGAATCAATGGCTTGGTTGGTGATATGTGCGTCGAACAACTATGAGTTTGGCTGCGCAGACTTGTCTATTCACAAATTCCTTACCGAATTGCTTCTGTTGGCGTCTGATGCGCGTTTGCATCGGCCCGGTGATGCGCAGCCCACACCTGCAAATATTCTGCGCTCGGCTGTGACATTTGCGCAAAAATCTGCCGAAAATTCCCCCTTGAAAAGGTGCCTATGAAACACTTCTTGGCCGTCGAATCCGATTGTGTCATAAATTCCGCATCTGGGATGGGAAAAAATTAAGACAGCGCGCGTAACATCGTGCGCAGGCAGGAACAGTACGGGACGAACCAAAATGACCAAGAGCAGTTCCTCGGGCTTGACCCGACGTGCCCTATTGGGTGCGTTTGCAGCAACAGCAGTCGCAGCAGCACCCACCTACTCCAAAGCAGCAGGTTTTTTGCGCGGCGGCGGCGATATCCGTCGCATTCGCATGTATTCCGGTCGCACGGGCGAACGGTTGGACATGATTTATTGGGTCGATGGTAAATATATCAAGGACGCAGTCAAAGAAGTGAACCATTTCATGCGCGATTGGCGCACGGATCACGTAAAATCCATCGATTTACGCACGATTGATATCATGGCGGCATCACACAACCTTCTGGATGTCAACGAACCTTACATGTTGCTGTCGGGCTATCGCTCCCCTCAGACCAACGCCATGCTCCGCGCCCGCTCTCGCGGCGTTGCCCGGAAGTCGCTTCATATGAAGGGACAAGCGGCAGACCTGCGCCTGTCTTCCCGCTCCGTCTCGCAGATGGCTAAGGCTGCTATGTCATGCCGGGCCGGCGGTGTCGGTCAATATAACGGGTCCAATTTCGTGCATATGGACTGCGGTGTCGTCCGCACCTGGCGCGGCTAAGACAGCGACTTCGCGATCTCGGCTTATATGACAGGGGTTTGACGGGGGCGGCCAGTTACATCCCCGCGTCTCCCCCTCCGCCGCCGGCATCACCGCCTCCGGTGTCATTGCTGGATGCTGTCGCCGCAGTGGAATTGCTGGTCTCACGAGACTTTTCATCGCCGACGTCAGCGGGAACACTGGAACCGGAAGCATTGTCGCTTTCTGAATCATCATCGCTTTCGGGTTCTTCATCATCGGTCAGCTTTCCAAGGATAAACGCCAGAATTACGGCGACCAAGATCCATCCTAAAACGCTTGAAGCTGAAACCCCGGTAATCGCGCTACCCAATAGTGCTACAATCACGACAACGATTATCAGCTTCTTATTTGAAGAGATGACTTTCACATTCCTTCCTCCATTTGAGCTGACGCGCGCCAGCCTCGTTCGGAAAGTGTACATCAAAAAAACCACTGCTTGAGGGGTTAAGCCTCAAAATGATTGTCAGGATTGTTCGCGTGGTGGCAAGCAGGCGAAAAACGGAGGCGTGCAGACACTATCCATGGCCCGAAAGGGTCTTCGCATGGAAAATATCCCGAGAGGGGATCAGCCAGGGCACCTTTCGTAGTTTCAACACTAGATGCTGTTTGGAACTGTTGTAAGCCAAGATGTTTCGGGCGCTGGAAACCGAAAACGCGAAAACTAAAGAAGCGCTTGACCGGGGCAGATGTTGAATAACGCTATGCTGCGGCATATCCCCGGAGCAGCGCAAGACCCTTGTCCTTCATTAGCGATAGCTATGCGGCCCGGGAACTTCTCCCAATTTGGTGCAGAAGTTCCTGCTTTGCCCAATAAACCTTAGAAATATAGCGATGGTGGCGCACCTGAGAGGATTCGAACCTCTGGCCTCTGCCTTCGGAGGGCAGCGCTCTATCCAGCTGAGCTACAGGTGCCTTGGCCGTTAGCTAACCTTGTTCCAATCCGGGTGCAACTGAAAATCGTGATTGTTGCACCCTCTTTGAAACCAAAATCAGGCGAAAAGATCATGCGCCAATTCAAGCGCTTCGATCAGTGTGTCGACCTCATCCGTCGTGTTGTAGAGACCAAAGCTGGCACGGCAGGTCGCCGTGACGCCCAGGTGATCCATAAGCGGGCCCGCACAGTGATGCCCGGCGCGGACGGCAACCCCTTTTTTGTCCAGAATCGTGGATACATCATGGGCATGGCCGGCCCCGTCCAGCGTAAAGCTGAAGATGGCTGCCTTGTCTGGCCGCGTGCCCTGAACCTGAAGCCAGTTGAGACCGTTCAGGCGCTGCATGGCATAGTCCCGCAGGCCGGATTCATGGGCGGCAATGTTGTCCATTCCCAAATCCATCATGTATTCCAGCGCAACGCCCAGGCCGATGGTTTGGACAATGCCGGGTGTTCCGGCCTCGAACTTCATCGGCGGGTCGTTGTAGATCACCTGATCCTTGCTGACCTCTTTGATCATGTCACCGCCACCGACAAAGGGGCGCATCTCGGCCATGCGTTCGGACTTGATGTAGATCGCACCCGACCCCGACGGGCCATACAGCTTGTGGCCGGTGATGGCGTAAAAGTCGCAACCGATGTACTGCACGTTCACCGGCATATGCACCGCGCCCTGACTGCCATCAACCAGCACCGGGACGCCCCTGGCATGTGCACCTTCGGTGATGGCTTTGACATCCACGACGGTACCCAGAACATTGGAACATTGCGTCACGGCCACAAGTTTGGTTTTCGGGCCGATCGCATCAATTACCGCCTGCGGATCCAGCCCCCCGTCAGCGTCCACATCCACCCACTTCAGAACAACGCCCTGCCGTTCCCTCAGGAAATGCCAGGGCACGATGTTGGCGTGATGCTCCATGACACTCAGGACGATCTCATCCCCGGCTTCCAGGCGCGGCATGGCCCAGCCATAGGCAACAAGATTGATTCCTTCGGTCGTTCCTGAATTCAGAACGATCTCATCCTCGTTCGATGCCCCCAGGAAACGGGCGATGATCCCCCGAACAGCTTCGTATTTCTCGGTCGACAGATTGGACAGATAGTGCAATCCACGGTGAACATTCGAATACTCTTCGGAATAGGCACGGGTCACCGCATCGATGACGACCTGAGGCTTTTGAGCCGACGCACCGTTGTCCAGATAGGTCAACGGATTGCCATTCACCTGACGTGACAGGATCGGAAAGTCAGAGCGAATTTTCTGCACATCATACATGATACGGTTTTCCTAGACAGGCGCGGCCGGTGTTAAATACAGGACGAAGGGAACCGCAATCAGGGCTGACAACAGAATTACGGCGAAGGACTTCCAAAGGGATCCGAATTGATGCGCTTCGTTCAGGAAATGAAGCGTGATGTAAAGGCTCAGGATCGCCGTCGCGAACAGCATTATCATCATCAGAAACGGCATCGTCAGGCTTAGAACAAGGGTCATGACAAGGGCGACGATTTGCAGGAACTGCAACCACACCGTCAGGACCATCAGATCGTCAAAGCTTGCTTTGCCGCCTATTGCTTTTCCGACGACGAAGAACGCAAGGATGCTCAGCAGCATTGCTCCGGCGGATCGCAGCAAAACAACGGGGATACTTTCGGGAGGCGGTGCGATCTGACCTTGCGGCACGGGCACCGACAAATCGATTCCCAACTGGACGAGACAGTTCAAAACCACTGCCAGCGCAAAGGCCAGCCACAACCCTTCCCGCCCCGGTTTCAAGGACAACAACTGGCGGGCGGCTTGGTCGGGGCTTCTGATCGTCAGAACCGCCAGAGCGCCGAGGGAATTGATAGTCATGCAGCGGACCTTTGTACTTGTCTCAGACCGGATAACCAGAACCAGACAAAAACAGCAACCCAGGCGATGCCCACAGTTGTCAAAGCGGGCCCGGGCCCGATGAACCCGGCAACCAGACCATTCAACAAGACCAGGGGGGCGGATGCCAACAAAGCCCAGAACAGGGCAAGTCGTGCGCCATAAGCAGTGCCCTGCCCGCCCGCCATCCGCGCCGCCCAATAGGAAATCAGCGCCAGCGTGTAGAAAAACAACGGCAGTATGAACACCGACCCCAGCAAAGCGCCGCCCAGAAGCATGTTCAGCTCGACGCCTTCAAGATGCGCTTTGCGGGCAAGGCTGGGCATTTGCGCGACAAAGGCCACAACGCAAAACGCCATGACAAACACCAGTGCCCTGTCTTCCCGCTGACCCATTTCAAGAAGCCGGCGCACCACGCGCCCCGGCCCCCGGTATGTGGCCAGTATGTCAGACGAGACGGCCATCAGCTACGACGCGCCAGCCACCCTTCCAGACGGCTTACGATCTCTTCCGCCAAGGCGCTGTCTTCGATCTCATCCACCGCTTCGGCAAGAAAGGCCAAAGTCAGCATGTTGGTTGCGTCCTTGACCGGCACGCCACGGGACCGCAGATAGAACAGCGCGGTTTCGTCGATCGCACCCGAGGTCGAGCCATGCGAACACGCCACGTCATCGGCATAGATCTCAAGCTCGGGCTTGGCGAGGAACTGGCTGTCATCATCCAGCAGCAACGATTGGCTGATCTGGTAACCGTCGGTTTTCTGTGCGCCTTCCTTCACAAGGATCTTGCCCTGAAACACGCCGGTCGCCCCGTTGCGCAGCACTTTCTTGAACACCTGACGGCTTTCGCAGTTTACCGCATCATGGGTGATGAAAACCGTGTCGTCATGATGGAAGTCTCCATCGCCAACACAGGCCCCGGCCACATGGGCCACCGCGTCATCGCCTGTCAGCTCGACGACCTGCTCATTGCGGGTCAGCACGCCATTCACTGTCAAAGTGAAGGATTTATAGACAGACTCCGTGCCCAGACGGGTAAACATATGGGTCGCGGCCCGGCGTTCATGGTCCCTGCCCTGGGCGCGCACATGGTGCAGCGTGCCCTTGTCGGCGATGTCGATCTCCATGCATTTGTTGAAGCGTGACGCAGCCGGGCCGGTTTCCAGAATGGTGGCCTCGGCCCCGCTTTCCACGCGAATGACGTGGTGCAGGATCGCATCCGAGGTCGGCGATGCATGACGATAGACCAGGTTGATCGGTTTGGACGGTTTGCCGGTGACATGAATGGCCACACCATCCGACGCAAAAGCCGTGTTCAGCGCCGCCAGCGGACGCTGGACCGGCGATTGACCGCGCGTCTCAAGCACGCCATACAGGTCTTTCGCCCAATGAATGTCCTTGCAGCAGATATCCTCGAGCCGGTCGATGGTCACGCCTTCCAGCGTCAGGTCGTCCGACTCTCCGGCGCTGAATTCACCGTCCACGAAGACGATGTTCAGCCGGTCGAGTCCGCTGAACATCAACGGCTCATCATCGGCAAACACCGCAGCCGGAGGCGCGTCTGGCGAGACCAGAGTGTCCGGTTGAGTGTATTTCCAATATTCGTCACGCCGTCCGGGCAGACCAGTTTCCAGAACACGGGCCAGCGCGTCTTCGCGCGCGGCGCGGGTGCATCCCGCGTCGGGCATGGTCAAGGCAGACAGCCGGGCCTCGGTCGCGGTTTGTTTGACTTCGGGCAAGGCCATCAGTTCACCTCGGCAAGAATGTCGGCATAACCGTTGTTTTCAACCTCGAGCGCCAGATCTGGGCCTCCGGTTTTGACAATGCGGCCATCGGCCATGATGTGCACGACGTCGGGCTTGATGTGATCCAGCAGGCGCTGGTAATGGGTGATGACCAAGAACCCGCGACCTTCATCGCGCAGCGCATTCACACCTTCGGCGACCAGCTTCATCGCATCCACATCCAGACCCGAGTCGGTTTCGTCCATGATGCACATCTTGGGTTCCAGCATGGCCATTTGCAGGATTTCATTGCGCTTTTTCTCACCGCCCGAGAAGCCCACATTGACCGGACGCTTGAGCATATCCGCGTCGATCTTCAGCGTCTTGGCCTTGGCACGCACTTCCTTGAGGAAATCAGCGGCGGACAGCTCGTCCTCACCCCGCGCCTTGCGCTGTGCATTCACGGCGGTGCGCAGGAAGGTCATGTTGCCCACGCCCGGAATTTCGACCGGGTACTGGAAAGCCAGAAACACGCCGGCAGCGGCGCGCTCTTCCGGTTCCATCTCCAGCAGGTCCTCGCCATCCAGCGTGGCAGAACCCTCGGTCACTTCGTACCCGTCGCGGCCCGACAGCACGTAGCTGAGTGTTGACTTGCCTGACCCGTTCGGCCCCATGATCGCGTGTACCTTGCCGGCTTCAACCGTCAGGTCCACACCCTTTAGGATCTGCTTGTCTTCTTCTTCAAGCTTCACGTGCAGATTCTTGATTTCCAGCATTTTTTATCCTTTTGCGTATCGCAAGGGGCACCGTGGCCCCGAAACCTTCTTATCCCAGCAACTTGCGGATCAGACGCGCGACGATCCAACCCAGGATCGCCCCTCCGCCAACCGCCCAAACCGGGTTGATGAATTCCATGTGGTTGATGTTGACGTAAGCAATACCCAGCAGACCGCCAAGAACCGGGAACGCGTAACCCAGCCAGGTCAACACGTCTTCTTTCCGGATGCCGCTTCGTGACGCCCGCGTCATCAGCCAACCGACCCTTCCAGCGAGATTGCCACCAGTTGCTGCGCTTCCATGGCGAACTCCATCGGCAGTGCTTGCAGAACGTCCTTGCAGAACCCGTTGACCACCAAAGCCACGGCCTCTTCTTCATCCATGCCACGCTGACGGCAATAGAACAGCTGATCGTCATCCACCTTGGATGTCGTCGCCTCGTGCTCGACACGAGATGAGTTGTTTTTGACCTCGATATACGGAACCGTATGCGCGCCGCATTTGTCGCCGATCAGCAAGCTGTCACACTGGGTGTAGTTGCGGCTGTCCTTGGCCTTCGGATGCATCGAGACCAGACCGCGATAGGTGTTCTGCGCCTTGCCCGCACTGATGCCCTTGGACACGATGCGAGACTTGGTGTTCTTGCCCAGATGAACCATCTTGGTGCCGGTATCGGCCTGCTGATAGTTGTTGGCAATCGCGATCGAATAGAACTCACCCTGGCTTTCGTTGCCGCGCAGGATGCAGGACGGGTATTTCCACGTCACGGCCGAGCCGGTTTCGACCTGCGTCCACATCACCTTGGACCGGTCGCCCCGGCAATCGGCGCGCTTGGTCACGAAGTTGTAGATGCCGCCCTTGCCGTTCTCATCGCCCGGGAACCAGTTCTGAACGGTCGAGTATTTCACTTCGGCGTCTTCTTCGACAATGATCTCGACCACGGCCGCGTGCAGCTGCGCGGTATCGCGCTGGGGCGCGGTGCAGCCTTCCAGATAGGACACGTACGAACCTTTGTCGGCGATGATCAGCGTGCGCTCGAACTGGCCGGTGTTTTCGGCGTTGATGCGGAAATAGGTACTCAGCTCCATCGGGCAGCGGACACCGGGCGGAATGTAGACGAAGGACCCATCCGAAAACACGGCCGAGTTCAAAGTCGCATAAAAGTTGTCCGACACCGGAACCACAGTGCCCAGATACTTCTTGACCAGCTCAGGATGTTCCTTGATCGCTTCGGAAATCGAACAGAAAATCACACCGGCCTTTTTCAGTTCGGCCTGAAAGGTCGTGCCGACGGACACCGAGTCAAACACCGCGTCCACAGCAACCTTGCGCCCCTCGGCCGGAGCATCCTCAGCACCTTCGACACCAGCCAGAATCATCTGTTCTTTCAAAGGGATACCAAGCTTTTCGTATGTGGCCAGCAGCTTGGGGTCGACATCGTCCAACGACTTGGGTTTCTCTTCCATCGATTTCGGACGCGCATAGTAATACTGGTCCTGAAAATCGATCTTTGGATAAGTGACCATGGCCCATTTCGGTTCTTCCATCTTGGTCCAGCGTTCAAACGCGGCCAGACGCCACTCGGTCATCCATTCCGGTTCTTCATTCTTTTCCGAGATCAGACGAACGATGTCCGGGTTCACACCTTTCGGCGCGTACTCCATTTCGATGTCCGTGTCCCAGCCGTATTTATAGGTTCCGACCTCGCGCACCGCATCCACGGTTTCCTGATCGACACCCTCTTTCACCTGGGTCTGGTCCAAAGCGGCCATAACTTGCCCTCCGTCAGATCACGCGGCGCGCGCGATGCTTTTTCTCTTTCTCAAGCCACGTTTCGGCGAAACGCAGCACATCTTCTTCCGTTGTCCGAGGTCCCAGCGATACGCGGATTGCGCTGCTGGCTGTCACCTCGTCGTATCCCATTGCGGTGAGCACCGCGCTGGCACGAACCTTGCCGCTTGAACAGGCAGAGCCCGCACTGACCGCAAAACCCGACAGATCCATCTGCATGACCTGGGTCTCACCTTTCCAGCCGGGGGCGGCAAAACACAGGGTGTTCGGCAGGCGTTGCCGCCCTTTCCCGACAAAAATAGGTGATTTTACAGCAGCCTCAAGAGCGTTTTCTAGAATATTTCTAAATTCCTCGACCTGCTCCCAAACGCCATTGGCCAGATCCCGCATCGCAGCTTCAGCTGCGGCGCCGAACCCCACGATACCAATGACATTTTCGGTTCCTGACCTGCGGCCCATTTCCTGGCCGCCCCCCTTGATCTGTGCCGCCAGATCGGTTCCGCGTTGCATCACAACGGCACCGACACCCTTTGGACCGCCCAGTTTATGCGCCGAGACCAGGGCCATCTGGGCATTCATCCAGTTGAACGCGACGGGCAGCTTTCCAAAAGCCTGTGTGGCGTCTGTCACGGCCAGGCCGGACGGCAGTGTTTGAACAATCCCCGTCTCTGAGTTTGCCAGTTGCAATGTCGACATTTCAGGCGCGATTACCTGCACGTCTCCGGCCTCGGAAACCGTAAGATCCTCATTAATCCAAGATCTTACCGCGTCATGTTCAATCTCCGCGCCGTGCAATTGGCGCCCCGACAATGCCAGCGCCGCACCTTCGGTTGACCCTGATGTAAAGACGATATCCGCCCCATCCGCCCCAAAGGCCGATGCAATTTGGGCCCGGGCGCGCTCGATCAGAGCTTTGGCGGCCCGACCTTCCGCATGAACCGACGAGGGATTGCCGCAGACATCCATCGCCGCAATCATCGCGTCCCTCGCTTCGGGGCGCAGCGGCGTTGTTGCATTGTGATCCAGATAAACACGTTTCATGGATACATCTTTTTGCCGGCAGACTTCATTTCATATCCCGCCCGTTCAGATCATTCATCTACAACAGAGAACAGGCTCGGCACGGCCGGGCACGGGGCGAGGTCGTTCTTGATCACATCTGACAAACGGGTTTGATGCAGGAACACATAGACATGCGCGCTGAGACTTTCCCAAAGCCGATTGGTCAATGATTGAGCGCGGCTGCCGGACGAGGCCCCGGACGCGCCTGCCCCTTTTTGCAGCGCATCAACGGTTTCGTCCACGGCGGCCAGAATTTCGACGACACGAATTTCGGATGCCGGGCGTGCCAGTCGATACCCGCCACCGGGCCCCCGCACGGAAGACACCAAGTCCGCCCGGCGCAGTTTGACGAAGAGCTGCTCGAGATATGGTAACGAAATGTCCTGCCTCTCGGAGATTTCTCCAAGCGTCACCAGTCGTTCCGTCGGCTGGAGCGCAATATCCGCCAGGGCGACCATTGCGTAACGCCCTTTGGTCGACAGCTTCATTCCATGTCCCCTTTCAGCAGGATTTGCGCGAAATCATTGACGCCGACGTTGCCAGTGCGTATCTCCGACTGACAGCGCTGGTATGCGCCAAGCAATGTAATTAGAACCGTTCTAAGGTGCCCGACGATTATCGTCAAGTATATCCGGGCATCGGCACGAAAAAGACAGGACCAAAGCACACATGCCCGAGGTGATTTTTCCCGGACCCGAAGGCCGCCTGGAAGGCCGCTACCACCCGCAAAAGGAAAAAGACGCACCGATCGCCATCGTGCTTCACCCGCACCCTCAGTTCGGCGGGACCATGAACAACAAGGTGGTCTACAACCTGCACTATGCCTTCTACAACATGGGCTTCACCGTGTTGCGCTTTAACTTCCGCGGTGTCGGTCGCAGCCAAGGCGAGTATGATCAGGGCGTGGGCGAGCTGAGCGATGCGGCGTCGGCGCTGGATTACCTGCAATCGATGAACAACAATTCGAAACACTGCTGGGTCGCAGGTTTCTCGTTCGGTGCGTGGATCGGTATGCAACTGCTGATGCGCCGCCCTGAAATCACGGGGTTCATCAGTGTATCGCCCCCTGCAAACATGTATGACTTTTCGTTCCTTGCCCCCTGCCCGTCTTCCGGCCTGATCATCAACGGCACGGCTGACAGGGTGGCGCCACCGGCTGACACGACCTCGCTGGTGAACAAGCTGCACGAGCAGAAGGGAATCACCATCACGCACACCGAAGTGGAAGGTGCAGATCACTTCTTTCAGGATCGTCATATGGACACGCTGATCACCAATGTCAGCGACTATGTGAAACGCCGCCTGACCGAGAACACCCGCTGATGTCCGACACCATCACATCTCTTGCCGCCAAACTGGCCGAAGATACGATGAAGGTTATGGATGAGACAGGCGAAGACAGGTTCTTTGTCGAAGTTGGTGAAGTGCTCGGGGCCGCTTCTCAGTCTCTGGAAGAGGCGTTTCTGACGGAAATTCGTGTTCGGTTGGCTGAGCGGAAAGCCAGGCAGTTCGTGATCAAACGCTTGTCTGCGCATCGTGCAAAGCAGAAGGCGATAGAAAAGCAATGACCGACCGAATGTCGGCGCAAATCGCGTTTCTGAAACGGGCCGACGAACTGAAAATGGTCGAGCGGGCAAATGTCCTGCTTGACCAGTCCAGACCCGAAAATTCGGCAGAGCACAGCTGGCATCTGGCCTTGTGGGCCCTGGTCATGGCCCCGTTGGCAAGGCCGGATGTCTCGATTGATCGGGTCATACGTATGCTATTGCTGCATGACCTGGTTGAAATTGTTGTCGGCGACCACCCAATTCACCTTGAGACCGATTGGACCTCGGTTGCCAAGGCCGAGCAAGCTGCAGCCAAAGATCTGTTTGGGCTGTTGCCAAAGGATCAGGCCGATACGTTTCACGCTGTCTGGCGTGAATTTGAAGAGGATCAGACCGCCGACGCCCGATTTGCCAAGGTTCTGGATCGTTGTCAGCCACTGTTTCAGGTTCTGTGTGCCCCGAACCCCGATCCGGATCACGTGGACATAGCGCGTTCAAATCTCGAAGGCGGTCGCGCCGCCTATCTGGAACAGGTTTTTCCATTGGCCTACGAGCACGCCGCAAACCTGCTGGCTGGTGCAAATACGCAGGCCAACGCGTTTACGCAACGGCTGGCGTTTCTGACCGAAGCTGATCAGCTGAAGTCCGTTCTGCGTGCCTCGCGGCTGATGGCGGGTGATCGTTTCGAAAACTCGGCAGAACACTCGTGGCACATCATGCTCTACGCCTGGGTCCTGGCTGAAAATGCGCCCTCAGGTATCAGTGTTGATCGGGTCCTTCAGATGCTGTTGCTGCACGATATCGTCGAAATCGACGCCGGCGACAATCCGATCCACGGGCAGGTCGATCACGCAGCGCAAGCAGCCAAGGAACAAGCGGCGGCCAAGCGCTTGTTCGGACTGCTGCCCGACACCCAATGCAACACCTTCACTGCCCTGTGGCAGGAATTTGAAGCGGCAGACAGCCCGGACGCCAGGTTCGCCAAAGCCGTTGATCGGTTTCAGACACCTGTCGCCAATCTGGAAACCGGCGGCGGGTCGTGGGTCGATTACAAGGTTACATATGCCCAGCTTGAGGCGCGCGTGCAGCCTGCGATTGCAGCAGGTTCTCCTCGGCTGTGGGATTGGCTGCAACCGCAACTGGCAGCACACTTCCAAAGCGTCGAGGTTGTACACCCCTAGACAGAAAAGAAAAAAGGAGCCCGACGGCTCCTTTTTCCCTGCTAAGCTCTACGTGGTATTTAAAAAACACTACTACCATCAAACTGTTGAACCATGTTGGCTGCTTCAACTTCGACGGACCCCCCGTCAGCAAGCCACCCAATCACCACTATCAGACCCGCAGCAAATATTACGGATTTCGAAAATGTCGTCATAACTCAATACTCAAATACAAATCCTAAAATACGCTGAGAAGATTACACTAATTCGATTCTCTGAATAGTCAGGTATACCTGACCTCAGGTGGTTTTCTTCCATCTTCAGATCCAAAATTGCCTTGCCCACTCCTTCGGTTTCATGCTCAACGCGGGGTATCTTTCCTGTTTCGAGGATCAAAATGCCCCAAGCGTATCTGTATCTGATGCTGGCTGTTGTTGCGGAAACCATCGGCACCACGGCCTTGCAGGCCAGTCAGCAATTCACGCGGTTCTGGCCGTCCGTCCTTGTGGTCGTGGGGTACGGAGTCGCATTTTATCTCATGGCGCTGACACTGAAATACATGCCTGTCGGTATCGTTTATGCAATCTGGTCGGGTCTGGGCATCTTTCTGATCGCCGTGATTGGGTTCATCGTGTTCGGCCAAAGGCTGGATTGGCCTGCAATCCTGGGATTGACGTTGATCTTGTCCGGAATCCTGATCATTCACCTCTTTTCCAAGACTGCCGGTCACTGATCCACGGTTAGGGCTGGTATATTTTGTCGCGCCGCGCTATGCGCGCGGCAACTTCCCGTTCAAAGGCTGACCTCTCATGGACCTGCGCAATATCGCAATCATCGCTCACGTGGACCACGGCAAGACGACCCTGGTGGATGAGCTGCTCAAACAATCCGGCGCGTTCCGGGAAAACCAGGCCGTGGCGGAACGCGCCATGGACAGCAACGATCTGGAGCGCGAGCGCGGCATCACCATTCTGGCCAAGGCAACTTCGGTCGAATGGAAAGACACGCGCATCAACATCGTCGACACGCCGGGCCACGCCGATTTCGGTGGTGAAGTCGAGCGTATCCTCAGCATGGTCGATGGTGTCGTCCTGCTGGTTGACGCGGCCGAAGGCCCGATGCCGCAGACCAAGTTCGTGACGTCGAAAGCCTTGGCGCTGGGCCTGCGCCCGATCGTGGTTCTGAACAAGGTCGACAAGCCGGATGCGGAGCCTGATCGCGCATTGGACGAGTGCTTTGACCTGTTTGCCAACCTCGGCGCCGATGATGATCAGTTGGATTTCCCGGCCATGTATGCCTCGGGCCGTTCAGGCTGGGCGGATATGGAGCTGGACGGCCCGCGCAAGGACCTGAGCGCACTGTTTGATCTGATCGTCGATCACGTTCCTGCCCCGAAACAAATCGCGCATAAGGGTGAGCCGTTCCGGATGCTGGCTACCACTTTGGGCAGCGATCCATTCATCGGCCGCATTCTGACGGGTCGTGTGGAAAGCGGCACATTGAAAGCTGGCGACAGCCTGAAAGCCCTGAGCCGTGACGGATCGTTGATCGAAAACTTTCGCGCCTCAAAAATACTGGCATTCCGCGGGCTGGCTCAGCAACCTATCGATGTGGCCGAAGCCGGTGACATCGTCACCATCGCCGGCATGAGCAAAGCCACCGTGGCGGATTCTCTGGTTGCTCCGCAGGTCGAAGAAGCCCTGCCTGCACAGCCCATCGACCCGCCGACGATCACCGTAACTTTCGGTATCAACGATTCACCGTTGGCCGGTCGTGACGGCAAGAAAGTTCAGTCACGCGTCATCCGTGATCGTCTGATGAAAGAAGCCGAATCGAATGTCGCGATTCGCGTCACCGACACACCCGGCGGCGAGGCTTTCGAGGTCGCCGGCCGTGGCGAATTGCAGATGGGCGTTTTGATCGAGAACATGCGTCGCGAAGGGTTCGAGCTCAGCATCTCGCGCCCGCAGGTTCTGTTCCGCGAGGAAAACGGCCAGCGGCTGGAACCGATCGAGGAAGTCACCATTGACGTAGACGATGAATACTCGGGCGCCGTGATCGAAAAGATCACTGGGGCCCGCAAAGGTGAGTTGGTCGAGATGCGCCCGGCAGGTGCAGGCAAGACCCGCATCATCGCGCATGTACCGTCCCGTGGCCTGATCGGTTATCACGGCGAATTCCTGACCGATACCCGCGGCACAGGCGTTCTGAACCGCGTGTTCCAAGACTGGGCGCCGCACAAAGGCCCGATCCCGGGCCGCCGGGCTGGGGTTCTGATTTCGATGGAGAACGGTCAGGCCGTCGCTTATGCTCTGTGGAACCTCGAGGAGCGTGGCCGGATGTTTGTTGGTCCTCAAACGGATGTCTATCAAGGTATGGTGATTGGCGAGCATTCTCGTGACAATGATCTGGAAGTGAACCCGCTGAAGGGCAAGAAACTGACAAACGTACGCGCCAGTGGCTCGGACGACGCGGTTCGTCTGACGCCACATGTTCAGTTCTCGCTAGAAGAGGCAATTGCCTATATTGACGACGATGAACTGGTCGAAGTCACCCCGAACGCGGTGCGCTTGCGCAAGCGTTTTCTTGACCCGCACGAGCGCAAGCGGATGGCCAAGTCGGCCTGATTTACCTGGCAGACCGCTACCGCAATCGGAAACAATTGCCCAAGTGTGGCAATTTTGCGTCCAAACGGACAAAAGATGAAAAACGGACAACCGGGCAATACGCCCGGTTTTCTTCTGAAAACAGGGATGTTTCTTCTTTAGGTTGCATTATTTTTCCCCTGCTCCCTCGATCCACATATTGTGATTGAGACCCGTTTAAGGTGAAAATGTGCCAGTTGTGTGACGTCGTTCATAAACACCTTCGCTCCGATGGTTCATATGAACACGTAGTAAAGTATCGAGTTTCGAGGAGTTCCAAATGGGTATCCGGTCCCGCAATATCCCGCTGTTTTTTGTTGCTACGACGTTTTTGTTTTCACCCGCGGGCGAAGCTTTCGCGGCAGGTACATGTACCGTTCAAACAGCCAGACAATCCGCAGCATCCGCACAGGTATTATGTGAGTGCGACGCTGTAACATCGGGCATGATCCGATACATTCAACGCCGGCACGATTTCGATCAAATTCTGGCGCGTGTCGGAGCTGAATGCACACCACTTGCAGACTTGCTTTCTGATTTTCCCACGGCTTCGATCGGTGCAAGTGATCAGCGGTCCGGAGATGGGCCGTCTGATGAGACTGTCGACAGCAGCCCGGCTTTCGGTGGCGGCGGCGGTTCAGGCGGTGGAGCTGGCACCACTGGCGCTGGAGACGGCGGTGGTGGCACTGGCGGTGAAGGTGGCGGCACTGGCGGTGAAAACGAAGGTGGCGGCGAAAACGAAGGCGGCGGCGAAAACGAAGGTGGCGGCGAAAACGAAGGCGGCGGCGAAAACGAAGGCGGCGGCGAAAACGAAGGTGGCGGCGAAAACGAAGGCGGCGGCGAAAACGAAGGCGGCGGCGAAAACGAAGGCGGCGGCGAAAACGAAGGCGGCGGCGAAAACGAAGGCGGCGGCGAAACGTTCTAATTGGGAAGCAATATTACCGGTGCAAGATACGATTGCACCGGTATTCAGTTTCTCAAAAAGATTTCCAGGTTTCGTCAGCTATGGCCGTACACACCAACCCAACGTCCGGGCCGATTCGGGTCTTGCATGCGAAGAAACAGGTACCGCGTTGCCGTCCAGGGTTTGATACGGTTTGTGAGGTTGTCCAAAACCAAATCACCCTTGGAAGAGCGATACACCAGCACCGCATGAGGCACGCGACGCGTGTCCAGAACCGTAGCGATCAACAGTTTACTTGGATCGACGCCGGCATGGATCAAATCCCTTTTCTTCAACAGCGCGAAGTCTTCGCAATCGCCACCCCTGGCTGTCGGAAGCGCCCAACGCTCGGTCATCTTGTACTGGGATTGATCGGTGACTTCTCGCGTCGATCTGTTCACGCGCCGATTTACCTGTTCGACAACCTTCAGTTCTTGCTGGCTGGACAGGGATACGGAGCGTTTTTTGGCACAGGCCCATTTGTACTCAGCGCACAGATTGGCCGCCCCTGACGGTGGCGGAGAGGCCGCGACACTTGGGATAAATCCGTTACCGGACGCATGTGCGACGGGGGCCACGGCTAGGGTGCAGACGCCCAAAAAACAGATGCTGAAGGCCCGTACTGAAACCGGCAGAAGTCTTGCACCAAACCGCTTGGCCAGATTTGTGAAGTGTTTCATGCCTGTACCCCAATCCGATGTTCTTCGCACGATTGCACGTCAAACAGGGTCGCATTCCGATTCGTGAAACTATCCGCGAATAACCCCGCCCAGGCAATCACCTAAAAAGTTGAAGGGGAAAAAGGGCGGAAATTCGTCCGTCAATCTGACCTTTTTGCGCAAGAATTTGGGTGGCGCGGCCACAATTCGGGTGCCGATCGCGCAAATACGCGACAGCGTGGCCTGTTAAGTGATTGAAATAATTAAAAATTAAACTCAGCCCCCTGTTGACGGGCTGAGTTCCCTTGGCCGAGTGGTGGTATAAGCCAATGATTGCCTATTGGCTGCCCCTTTACCGGGCAAACCGCGCTACACGTCGTGAACGCAGTCGTTCACTCCGTGATTTCAACCACAACCAATTCACGTTCGCTGGCGTCGCGCGCATGACTCAATGCTTCTTGATAGTCATCCGAGTTGTAGCATTCGACGGCTGCTTCTAGCGACGGGAAACGGGCAACAACGTTGCGTGGCCGTTCCTTGCCTTCCAACTGAACGTAACGCGCCGCACGGGCGATGAAAGTGCCCCCGTGCTTGGCAATGGCTGGCCCGGCCAATTCGGCATATTTTCCATACGCCTCGGCATCGGTCACCGTCACGTGTGCAATCCAAAGTGCAGCCATCTTACCCTCCCAAAACCTGTTCTGCAGCCTTGATCGCCGAATCCGCATTCGACGCATCCCGTCCACCGCCCTGGGCCATGTCCGGGCGGCCGCCGCCGCCCTTGCCGCCCAATTCCACTACTGCGGCCTTGACCAGATCGACCGCCGAAACGGTTCCTGTCAGGTCTTCGGTGACGCCAGCCGCAACCGCGGCCTTGCCGCCGGTATCCGCGATGAGCAAAACCGCCCCCGACCCAAGACGCGCCTTGTGTTCGTCGATCAATGCCGGAAGATCCTTGCCGGACACCCCGCTGAGGGCCTGCGCTATGAACTTCACACCGTTCACATCACGCGCTTCGGCACCGCCGCCCTGCCCGTTCCCGCCGGCCATCGCCAGATCTCGACGCAGTTGAGCCACTTCGTTCTGCAATGATTTGCGTTCCTCCAGCAGGCTTTTCACGCGGGCCACCACATCATCCGGCTGCGCCTTCAGTTCCGTCGCCACCTGCGCAAGACGATGATCCTGTGCCGAAAGGTAACGGAACGCTTCATCCCCGGTCAGTGCTTCGATGCGGCGCACTCCGGCACTGCTTGCGCCGTCACCCAGGATGACAAAGGTGCCGATATCACCCGTCTGACGCACATGAGTACCGCCACACAGTTCGATCGACCAGGTTTCGCCATCATGGCCCTTGCCCGTAGGTGCCTTGCCCATCGAAACAACACGCACCTCGTCACCGTATTTCTCGCCGAACAGTGCCTGCGCGCCCAGTTTGCGCGCGTCATCCGGTGTCATGACCCGTGTCTCGACAGCCGAGTTCTGGCGGATGAAATCGTTCACCTCACGCTCGATCTTCCGGATTTCCTCCAGGCTCAGCGCTTTGGAATGGCTGAAGTCGAACCGCAGACGATCCGCCGCATTCAGCGAGCCGCGCTGCGCCACATGGTCCCCCAGCGTGTCCCGCAGCGCTTCATGCAGCAAGTGCGTGGCCGAGTGGTTGGCCCGGATTGCGGTCCGGCGCGCATGATCGACTTCGAGCTCGACAGCATCGCCTTTTGAAACGGCACCGCTGACGACCGTCACCTTATGCGCATAGACCTTCCCATCAGCGAATTTTCTGGTGTCTTCCACTCGGCTGAGGTGATCGCGATCTTCAAGGCGACGCATCTCGCCAGTATCGCCCACCTGGCCACCAGCCTCGCCATAGAACGGCGTCTGGTTCACCACGACCCAGCCGCTGTCGCCCGCTTCGATCTTGTCAACCAAAGCACCGTCAACAACCAGTGCCACAACCTGAGCTTCGGCTTTCTCGGTGTCATAGCCAAGGAAGTCGGTCGCCCCGGCGCTGTCCAGAACATCGAACCACACCGCCTGATCCGCGGCTTCACCTGACCCGGCCCAGGCAGCCCGCGCCTTGGCCTTTTGTTCGGCCATCGCCGTTTCAAAGCCTTCGGTGTCAACTGTCCGGCCTTTTTCGCGCAGCGCATCCTGTGTCAGGTCCAGTGGGAAACCGTAGGTGTCATACAGTTTGAATGCCGCCTCACCAGACAAAGGCGCCCCCTCGGAAAGGCCGGACACCTCATCGTCCAGCAGCCTCAACCCCCGGTCCAGCGTCTGCTTGAAACGCGTTTCTTCAAGCAACAAGGTCTCTTCGATCAATGGCTGTGCCTGGGTCAACTCGGCATAGTGACCGCCCATCTGTTGAACGAGGGACGGGACAAGACGGTGCATGACCGGATCCTTGGCGCCCAACAGATGCGCATGACGCATGGCACGACGCATGATGCGGCGAAGAACATAGCCGCGGCCATCATTGCTGGGCATCACGCCATCAGCAATCAGGAACGAAGTCGAACGCAGGTGGTCCGCGATCACGCGGTGGTGCACGTTCTGATCCCCGTAAGGATCCACGCCAGTTGCATCGGCTGATGCCTCGATCAGTGCCTTGAACAGATCGGTATCATAGTTGTCATGGCTGCCCTGCAACAATGCACCGATCCGCTCGAGACCCATGCCCGTATCGATCGACTGCATGTCGAGCTCGACCATCGAGCCGTCTTCGAACTGCTCGTTTTGCATGAAGACCACGTTCCAGATCTCAATGAACCGATCGCCGTCTTCCTCGGCAGAGCCCGGAGGACCGCCCCAGATGTGGTCTCCGTGGTCATAAAAGATCTCGGTACACGGGCCGCAGGGGCCGGTCGGGCCCATCTGCCAGAAATTGTCGCTGGTGGCGATGCGGATGATCCGGTCTTCGGGAACACCGACCTTTTTCCAGATTTCAAACGCCTCGTCATCAGTATGATAGACCGTTGTCAGCAGGCGGTTCTTGTCGATCCCAAATTCCCTGGTGATCAGCTCCCACGCGAATGGGATAGCTTCGTGTTTGAAGTAATCACCAAACGAGAAGTTCCCCAACATCTCGAAGAATGTATGGTGGCGCGCTGTGTAACCCACATTGTCGAGATCGTTGTGCTTGCCGCCGGCACGCACACATTTCTGCGCCGTGGTGGCGCGCTTGTAGTCACGTGTTTCCAATCCTGTGAACAGGTTCTTGAACTGCACCATGCCCGAATTGACGAACATCAGCGTCGGGTCGTTGCGCGGCACCAGCGGGCTGGACGCCACGACCTCATGCCCCTGTTTTTCAAAGTAATTCAGAAAGGTCGATCGGATGTCGTTCAGGGTTGGCATAGGGCTCTCTCGGCGCACAAAAAACTTGGTCCCCGCAGGTTTATCCCCCTGTCAAACGAGTGTCCACAGCAGAGGCGTGTCCGAACGAAACAAGGCGACCCGGGGGACCGCCTTGTTCATAGTATTTTCAACACAACACCTCGGACCGGGAACGTATCGCACCCCGTCAGCGACCGTCAGGCTTCAAGGATGTCATCATCCTCGGCTGCGCCCGGAGGCATGTCGAACTCCAGCCCGTGAGCCGCCCGAATCTTGTCTTCGATCTCAAAGGCAATGCGACTGTTGTCGCGCAGATATTGTTTGGCGTTCTCACGCCCCTGGCCGATCCGTTCGTCGCCATAGCTGAACCATGACCCTGACTTTTCGACCACACCGGCTTTGACACCCAGATCCAGCAATTCGCCCATCTTGCTGATGCCTTCACCATACATGATGTCGAATTCCACCTGCTTGAAGGGGGGTGCAACCTTGTTCTTGACGACCTTGACGCGCGTCTGGTTGCCGACAACTTCGTCCCGGTCCTTGATCGCGCCGATGCGGCGGATATCCAGACGAACCGAGCTGTAGAATTTCAGTGCATTACCGCCGGTGGTGGTTTCGGGGCTGCCGAACATCACGCCGATTTTCATCCTGATCTGGTTGATGAAGATCACCATGCAGTTCGAGCGGCTGATCGAACCCGTCAGTTTCCGCATCGCCTGGCTCATCAGACGGGCCTGAACGCCAACATTGCTGTCACCCATGTCGCCTTCCAGTTCGGATTTCGGCGTCAGCGCCGCAACCGAATCGACCACGACCATGTTGACCGCGCCCGAGCGCACCAGCGTATCGGTGATCTCCAGCGCCTGCTCTCCGGTATCGGGCTGCGAGATCAGAAGCTCGTCCAGATCAACACCAAGCTTTCGCGCATATTGCGGGTCCAGCGCGTGCTCGGCGTCAACAAAGGCGCAGACGCCGCCGCGTTTCTGCTGTTCCGCAATGCAATGCAGCGTCAGCGTCGTCTTCCCCGAGCTTTCCGGGCCGTAAATCTCAACAATCCGCCCCATTGGCAGACCACCAATTCCCAACGCAATATCCAACCCGAGCGAGCCTGTCGAACTTGCATCGATGTCCTGTTTGGCGCCTTCGCCAAGCTTCATGATAGAGCCTTTGCCGAACTGCCGTTCGATCTGGGCCAGCGCGCTGTCGAGCGCCTTTTGCTTATCTGCGTTTTTCTTGTCGCTCATTGTCAGAAGATCCGCCATTGTCCTGTCGCCTTCCCTTTTGTCACACCCTTGATCGGGCGGCAATCGCTGCTTTGTTCGCCTCTTGTTCCTTATGGGACCAAAAGAAGAACATTTCAATAAAAACTTACGGGATTTAGTCTTCAGCAATTGTATTAAGAAGTCCTTTACGACAATCTGCGCGCATAGCCGGATGACAATTGGAGCAATTAAATGCTTGTTTTCTATGAGGAACGCCTTGCCTTCCTTGCCGTTCCGAAAACCGGCAGCACGGCTTATCACACGGCGTTGCGGGATCGCGCTGATATCGTCGTCACTCATCCTCCCGAGCTCAAACATGCTCCGGTGCGCAGGTATGATCGGTTTTTCCAGAACACTTTTCGGAAAATGTACGATACCGAGATGGAGATCCTGGCAGTTGTTCGCGAACCCGTTGACTGGCTGGGCAGCTGGTATCGATTTCGCAGCCGCGCCGACCTGATCGGTCACGTCCATTCGACCCGAGACATGAGTTTCGACACGTTTGTGCAGGCCTATATGACAAACCCGCGTCCGGATTTTGCCGATGTTGGTAGCCAAAGCCAGTTTTTCCGTACCCGCAGCAATGGTCGCGGCGCCACGCATATTTTCAAATACGAAAACCAGGACAAAATTCTCGACTTCCTGCAAGCGCGACTGAATATGCAGATCGACCTGCCACGAGAGAATGTATCACCACCGGGTGATCTGACGCTGACGCCCGAAACACGGCAGAAATTTCGCAAAAGACACGTAGAGGAATTCGCGCTCCACGATGCAGCCTTGTAGGGTGCTCAGTTCAGCTGTTGGAAAACCGCCTCGGTCAACTGGGTGAGGGAAAACGGCTTGGGCAGGAAGGTCGAATTGGCGATCTCGGGTTCTGAATCGCCAAAGGCACCTTCCGTGTAACCGGATACGAAGACCACGCGGGCATCCGGGCGTGATTCCCGAGCTTTACGCACCCAGGTCGGACCATCCATGCCGGGCATGACCACATCCGTTACGAATACGTCGACGTTCAAAGATGGATCCTCCAGAAGCCGCAGAGCTTCCTCGGCCGAATCCGCCTCCAGCACGGTATAGCCCTTGAGACGCAGGGCCCGGGTTGCGAAGGCGCGGACCGGCGCTTCGTCTTCAACCAAAAGCACGACGCCCTCTCCTTGCCGGGCGCTTTGGGTTTCGGGCTGGGCCGGAATGTCCTGTTCAGCCTCTGCCACCGTGGCGCAAACCGGTAGACAAACGGTGAATTCGGTGCCTCGACCCACCGTGCTGTCGACAAAGATGAAACCGCCCGTCTGCTTGACGATGCCATACGCTGTTGAAAGCCCAAGCCCTGTGCCCTCACCCGTACGCTTTGTCGTATAGAACGGCTCGAAAACCTTTTGCAGTTTGTCGGCGGGTATTCCCACACCGCTGTCCATGACCCTGACCGTAACGTATTCGCCGGGCTGGACGGTCGCCCTGTCCCTGCTGAGCGGTTGCGACAGGTTCAATACCTCGGTCTCGATACGGATCTCGCCCCCGTCTGGCATGGCATCGCGCGCGTTTACGACAAGGTTCATCAACACCTGTTCCAACTGCCGTTTGTCCGCCCGAACCGGCTTTAACACCGGATCATGACTGAGGGTCAGCAGAACTTTTTCGCCCACCAACCGGTTCAACAAGTGAATGAGATCCGAGATCGTGTCGCGCAAATCCAGAACTTCGGGCCTGAGAGTCTGTTTGCGCGAGAATGCCAGAAGCTGGCTGACCAGCGCAGCGGCCCGGTTGGCGTTCTGATTGATCTGAACCAGATCCCCATAATCCGGGTCATTCTGATCGTGACGCAACAACAGCAGGTCGCAATGCCCGGAAATGGCCGTCAGCAGGTTGTTGAAATCATGTGCGACCCCGCCGGCCAATTGACCCACAGCTTGCATTTTCTGCCCTTGGACGAATTGAGCCTCCAGAGTCTTCAACTCGGTCGCATCATTCAGAACCGCGATCAGACAGATCTTGCCATCGACAACGACACGGCTCAGCGTGACCTGTACGAAGACTTCCTTGTCTTTTCGGGTCAACTGAAGAAACTCGGATCGTTGCGCATCTTCTTGCGCGGCCGTCCGCGCCAGCCAATCCAGAATGGGGTGCCCCATACCCCGCATGATGTCGGCTATGTTCGTGCCTTCCAGGCTTTCATTTCCAAGCAACTTATTCGCCAGCCTGTTGGCATTCAGAATGGCCCCCGCCGGAGACAGGGTGAGAACCGGAACCGGAAGATCTGCAAAAGACGTGCTGGCCCCGGGCGCCGGAGTTTCAATGAGCGGCACCAAACCAAGGTTTCGTTCCTTGCTGGATCGGGAAAGCTCCGTCACAGCGACCGGTATCATTCCGTCCTGTGACTTGATGATGTTTGAGGCTCCGACTCGGGGGTCAGCATCACCGAAGATGTCGCGAACCCGACCGGGGCGCGGCCCAAGCCACTTTTTCGCCGCCGGATTTGGGCGCACCACGTCATCCGCGCATCCGATGGTCAGGACCGGCAGGTCAAGAGACTGCCAGCTTTCCTGTTCTGACTGTTGAAACCGCCAGCAAAAAATGTCGGGAGCCAATTGAAACACGGTTACACTGCTTGTGTTTCCCCTGATCACGCAGTCTTCCCGGGCCCGACCGAATGATCGGGCCTGAGATTGCAACCTCAACAAAATCACCTGAGGCGTCGAGAACGTCGAACCGAGGCAGTTTTCAAGGCTGGCTCCTTTCGCCGCGCCGAATTGTTCCCGCGCTGGTGCGTTGGATGCCAGAATGTCGCCATAGGCATTTGCGATCAGGAAAGGTGACTCGTCCTGTTCTGCAAACGCGGCCATGACGGCAGTGGTTTGTTGCGCATGTCTGACGTCGACCTGGCCTTTGATCACGACGCATAGTGCCACAATCAAAAGCGAAGTTCCCGCGACCATCATGCCCATGGTCCAATCCGGTGGCAACAACCCGACCATGGGGGCAATGCTGATCAGTAATGCCACCGCCACCAACGACCATAGACGAGATGCCGAGGGCGTGTGGACAAGAGATGGGTCGCTGAAAAATTCTACTGTGTCAGACATAAAACGGCTCGGGCGCAAAGTTATCGGCTATAACGGCCAAAATTGGTTAATTCCCGCTTAACGGCGTTCGGAAAGCAGCAATCTACCCTAGGTTGTTATTTGCCAAAAGCTCAGCGCGTCAAGTGCGACGTAAAGAACCCGTCAGATTCGTGTGTAACGTGCCACGTTTTCCGGAAGGTTTCCCGCCACTGGGAAAAGTGATCCAGAAAATCGTCTATGATCGCGCCGTTTTCATCCTTCAGAACCGAACAGGTTGCGTAGGCCAGCAGGCCGCCCGGATGCACCAAAGGCGCAATGTCGGATAAAATACGGGACTGAATGGTGGTGAGGTCCCGCAAGCGATCCTCGGTCAAGGCCCATTTCCCGGCCGGCGCCCTTCGCCACGATCCGCTGCCAGAGCACGGCGCATCAACCAAAACAACATCAAACGGATCAACACCTGAAAGGTTATCGGTGTTGAGGATGGTAATCTTTGCGCCTGCTCGTTCCGCCCGGGTCGGAATATCCTTCATGCGCCCGGCATTCACATCATGTGCAAAAACTTCGACGCCCTCGTGCGCTGCAAGCGCCAGCGCCTTGCCGCCACCACCCGCGCAATAATCCAGAACACGCATCCCCGGCCGCAGATCCAGCGCGGCCACGACCGCCTGGCTTGCAGCGTCCTGAAGTTCGACCAGACCCTGGGCATAGGCCTGGCTTTGGACAATGCGCCGGGCCCCCTCTGTCACCTCGAGCGCGGTTTGGCAGACCTGAACCGGATGGGCGATCACGCCCTCGGACTTCAAGGCGTCTATAGCCCCGCCCAGATCGGTTTTTCGCAAGTTGACCCGCAGGTGAACGGGCGCCCGGTTCTGCAATGACATCGCGCAAGGAACCAAGGCATCCTTCAGAGAGTCAACGAACCGAGGCCACAGCCACTCCGGAATGTCATATCTTTCGGCCTCGGACACGAAAACCCGCGCCGCTTCCGTTTCCTGAACCAGTGTCGGAGCGTGACGGTCGCCGGTGAACAGGTCGGCCAGATCCCCGCCTGACGCACGGGTCGCACCGATCATCAAACCGCGCCCGGTGTCGGACCCTCCCAACGCAGCGTACGAGCGCTTGCGTCGCAGCGCGTCGAATACGTGATCGCGAATGGCTGCCCGATCCTTGGATCCGGCGAAGCGACTGCGCCGAGCCCAGCCGGTGAGTGCTTTTTCGACCGGCGCGCCAGCCAGAATATCATCCAGAATTTCGATCGAGGCCTGAACACGGGCGGCGGGTGTCATTGTGGAATACCTCGGTGGAAATGGGCCCGGCTGGCCGATCCAAGTGGCAAATAGGCACCCGTATACGGGTGCCATGTGTCTTGCTGGATGGCTTACATGACCCGGTAGTTCGGGCTTTCGCGGGTGATCTGAACATCGTGGACGTGGCTTTCCTTCAGACCAGCGCCTGTAATTTTCACGAAATTACAGTTCTTGCGCATCTCTTCGATAGTGGCGCAGCCGGTATACCCCATCGCCGCACGCAAGCCGCCAACCAGCTGGTGGATCACGGCACTGGCCGAGCCTTTGTAGGGCACCTGCCCTTCGATGCCTTCGGGCACCAGTTTGTCATTGGCTGCATCTTTCTGGAAATAGCGGTCGGCTGAACCGCGCGCCATTGCACCCAGGCTGCCCATCCCGCGATAGGATTTGAACGAACGGCCCTGATACAGGATCACCTCGCCCGGGCTTTCGTCGGTGCCCGCAATCATCGACCCGACCATGGCGCAGGACGCCCCGGCCGCGATCGCCTTTGCAAAGTCACCCGAGAACTTGATGCCACCATCCGCGATGACCGGAACGTCGCCCGCTGCCGCCGCACAATCGCTGATCGCGGTCAACTGCGGGACGCCAACCCCCGCCACCATCCGTGTGGTACAGATCGATCCCGGGCCGATGCCCACCTTGATCGCGTCGGCACCAGCATCGATCAGGGCTTTGGTCGCTTCTCCTGTTGCAACGTTCCCGGCAATGATCTGAACCTCGTTCGACAGGGTCTTGACCCGCTTTACAGCGTCCAGCACGCCCTGAGAATGACCATGCGCCGTATCGACGACGATGATGTCGACACCCGAATCCACCAATTGCTCGGATCGTTCGAACCCGGCATCCCCGACTGACGTCGCCGCAGCGACCCGCAGGCGACCCAGGCGGTCCTTGCAGGCGGTTGGGTTCAAAACGGCCTGCTCTGTATCCTTAAGCGTCAGTAGACCGGTCAGCTTGCCGCCACCATCCACGACCAGCAGCTTTTCGATACGGCGCGCCCGCATCAGGCTTTTGGCTTCTTCCAGATCGGCCGGTTCCTGTAGCATCGCCAGGTTTTCCGAAGTCATCATCGCGTGTACCGGCGTATCGTCCGAGTTCGCAAAGCGCATGTCGCGGTTGGTCAGAATACCCACCACGCGGCCCTGCTCGTCGACGACCGGAAAACCGGTGAAGTTGTAGCGCTGTACCAGCGCGTTGGCGTCCGCCAATGTCTGATCCACCCGCAATGTCACCGGGTTATAGACAATACCGGATTCAAACCGCTTGACCCGGCGGACTTCGCGGGCCTGTTCTTCCACCGAAAGGTTCTTGTGTACCACACCGATGCCGCCCGCCTGAGCCATGGCAATGGCCATGCGCGCCTCGGTCACGGTGTCCATGGCCGAACTCAGCAATGGGATGTTCATGGTGATTTCGCGCGTCACACGCGTGGTCGTATCCGCGGTTGCCGGCAGCACGGAAGATGCGCCCGGAACCAGGAGAACGTCGTCAAAGGTAAGTGCCTCACGAATCTGCATCTGAATACCCCATGCAAAAGCCCGTTTGGCGGTGACCCTATTACATGGATTGAACCAAAGGAAAAGCCCTTGGGGGCAACTCTTTGGCTCTGGTTGTCGTTGCAGTGGAAGAAAACGACGCTCGTTGTGCAGATCGTGCCGCAGATGGTCTTTCCCTTTTCGCGCAAACCCATATCTTGCCCGGCATACGCGCGAATATTAAAAGGTATGTCACTGATGACCACCGACCCTCTTGTCGTCTTTACCCCTTCCGGCAAACGCGGGCGCTTCCCCGTCGGCACCCCAATTCTGACGGCAGCCCGTCAATTGGGGGTGGATCTGGATTCGGTCTGCGGGGGCCGCGGCATCTGTTCAAAGTGCCAGATCACACCCAGCTATGGTGAATTTCCCAAGCACGGCGTCACGGTGTCAGAGCATGCGTTAAGCGAATGGAACGCCGTCGAACAGCGTTATGAGGACAAACGTGGTCTGAAACCGGGCCGCCGTCTGGGCTGTCAGGCCGCGGTTCAGGGCGACGTGGTGATCGACGTACCGCCGGAAAGCCAGGTGCACCGGCAGGTCGTGCGCAAGGCAGCCGCCGCGCGTGCCATCACGATGGACCCGGCCACGCGCCTTTACTTCGTTGTGGTGGAAGAACCCGACATGCATTCGCCCACCGGCGATCTGGAACGGCTCGAGCGCGCGTTGCGCGAACAGTGGGACATCGAAGCCGTCACGGCGGACCTGACGCTGATGTCCAAACTTCAACCGGTTCTGCGCAAGGGTAAATGGGAAGTCACCGTGGCGGTCCACAAAGGTCACAAGGACAGCGTGGCGCGTATCGTCGAAATCTGGCCCGGCCTGCATGAAGGCGGGCTGTATGGTCTGGCCATCGACCTCGGATCGACCACCATCGCCGCGCATCTGACCGATCTGGAAACCGGCGAGGTCAAGGCATCCTCCGGCCTCATGAATCCCCAGATCCGGTTCGGCGAAGACCTGATGAGCCGTGTTTCGTATTCCATGATGAACCCCGGCGGCGATCAGGAGATGACCAAGGCAGTGCGCGAGGCAATCAATGACCTGGCCACGTCGATTGCCAAAGAGGCAGGCATCGATGCCTCTCTGATCGTGGAAACTGTGTTCGTCTGCAACCCGGTCATGCATCACTTGCTGCTGGGGCTGGACCCGGTGGAACTGGGTCAGGCCCCGTTTGCGTTGGCAACGTCGGAAAGCGTGTCCCTGCCCGCCCGCGACATGGATCTGACAACCATGAACCCACGCGCGCAGGTCTATATCCTGCCCTGTATCGCAGGCCATGTGGGCGCGGACTGCGCGGCGGTGGCCCTGTCTGAAGAACCCGGAAAGTCGCAGGATCTGGTTCTGATCGTCGACGTGGGCACCAACGCCGAAATCCTGCTTGGCAATACCAGCCGCGTGCTCGCCTGCTCCTCGCCCACCGGGCCTGCCTTTGAAGGTGCTCAGATCAGTTCCGGCCAGCGCGCCGCACCCGGGGCGATCGAGAGAATTGAGATCGACCCTGTCACCAAGGAACCCCGGTTCCGCGTCATCGGGTCCGATAAATGGTCCGACGAAGACGGCTTTGATCAGGAGATCGCCACTACTGGGATCACAGGCATCTGCGGATCCGGTATCATCGAAGCAGTGGCCGAGATGCGTATCGCAGGCCTGCTGGACGAAGGCGGCCTGATCGGATCGGCGGAACAGACCGGCACTGCCCGCTGCGTGCCCGAAGGTCGCACACACGCCTATCTGATCCACGATGCCAGCGCCGAAGGCGGCCCCCGCATCACGGTCACGCAGGGTGACATCCGTGCCATCCAGCTTGCGAAATCCGCATTGTACGCAGGTGCACGCCTGCTGATGGACGAAATGAAGGTCGAAAAGGTGGATCGCGTGGTTCTGGCCGGTGCGTTCGGCGCGCATATCTCGACCAAACACGCCATGGTACTGGGAATGATTCCCGATGCGCCGCTGGAAAAAGTCTCGAGCGCGGGCAACGCCGCAGGCACCGGCGCACGTATCGCGCTGTGTAACATCGGATCGCGCGCCGAGATCGAGCGCGTCGTGCGCGAGATCACCAAGATCGAAACCGCCATTGAGCCGAAGTTTCAGGATCATTTCGTGGCCGCCAATGCGATCCCGCACAAGACGGATCCGTTTCCGGAACTGGCCCAGGTTGTCACACTGCCCAACCCAAGCTTCAACACCGGCGGCGAAACCGAAGCAGGTGGCGGACGGCGTCGCAGGCGCCGCGGTTAAACCGACAGTTCAATGCCCCGTGGGAAACCTCGGGTCATTGCCGTCACCCACATCAGGCGTTGCGTCTGACCTCGTCCAGCGACGTGACGCCCAGCTGGGCCATGGCGATGCTGATTTCTTCGCTGAGTACCGACCATAGCTGCGCCAGACCCTTTTCGCCTTCGGCCGCAATTGCAAACTGAAGGATACGGCCGAAAAAGGCAAAGTCCGCCCCGTTCGCAAGTGCCTTGAGGACGTCTTCACCAGAACGCAGCCCGCTGTCGTAGAAAAGCGGAAAATCCGGACCGACGGCCTTGCGTATCTCGGGCAGAACCGTGATTGGCGCGGGCGCACTTTCCAACTGGCGCGCACCATGGCTTGAGACCTGAATGGCGTCCACGCCCGCTGACTTGAGCCTTTGCGCGTCGTCTGCATCCAATACGCCTTTGACCACCAGTTTTCCGGTCCACTGGTCGCGCAGACGGGCCAATGTCTCCCACGTGGCCTTGGCGCGGCTTTCGGTGCGGTCGAAATCGTAGCCATCCATCCGGAAATTCGCCATTTCCGGCTTGCCTTTCAGCAGGACCGGCAAGGACCACCGGGGGTGCAGGGCAAAATCCATCACCTGCTTTGGCCCCATTTTGAAAGGCATCTTGAACCCATGACGCAACTCGCGCGGGCGTCGGCCAACCTCGGGCACATCCACGGTCAGCACCAGTGTCTCGTACCCCGCTGCCTTGGCGCGATCGACCAGCTTGAACGTGCCGCTGCCATCGCCGCTGAAATACAGCTGGAACCAGGCATGGCCTTCCGCTTCGACGATCAGATCCTCCATCGCGGTCGAGGCCACAGTCGAAACCCCAAGCGGCACCTCGTGGCGTGCCGCGATGCGGGCCAGCATCAAGTCGGCACCCGGCGCGGACAAATTGCACATGCCCATCGGCGCGATACCAAACGGGCGTTTCGCGGGCCGGTCGAACAGCGAACTTGCCAGAGATCTTTCACTGACGTCGCGCAGGATACGCGGGCGCAAAGTCATTGCATCCAAAGCGGACCGATTGCGACCGGCACCCATCTCGGCCCCGGCTGCACCATCAATATAGTCGAACACCATCCACGGAAGACGCCGCCGCGCCAGGCGGCGGGCGTCCTCGGCGCTGTGGATGGCGCTTGCGCCCATCAGGCCTGAACGGCCTTCATGAAGCGGTCGCGGATGACCACCGGATCCATCGTGATCGGCGGCATCTTGGCATTGCCGCTTTCGCATTTGCTGACGATGATGGTCATCTGTTTGGCATCCAGCGCCTCTTGCAGTACGCGCCCGGTGTCTTCGGCGGCACATTCGATCACGCGCTCACACCCGGCGGCCTCGGCCATTTTCGCAAGCGAGGTTTTCTGCCCCGCATAGGTCGGCTGATCGCCGGTCGAGCCGTACGAGCCATTGTCCACGATCAGCAGGATGTAATTGTCCGCCACGTTGTTGGCGATCGTTGGCAGGGTGCCAAGATTGGTCAGGATCGAGCCGTCGCCGTCGATGACGATCACCGGCTTCGGCTGTGACAGCGCCAACCCCAGACCGATCGAGGACGCAAGCCCCATGGTGCCAAGCATGTAGAAGTTGGTTGGCTGGTCGTCGATGGCATGCAGTTCCTGGCTGGGGATGCCGATGTTGCAGACAACCAGTTGATCACGCAGGATCGGGGCGATTTCCTTCAGGATTTCAGAACGGATCATTGGTCGCCATAGCCTCCCCAGAAATTGGCGTCGGTCAGGATGGCGACCGGCTTGTTGCACATGAAGGTATATTTCAGGATCGCGTCGAGCTCTTCGACATCGGCCTGATGGTGGAAGTGGTAGGTGGGGATGTTCAGCTGAGCCAGCAGCGCCTTGGTGTGAACCGCCATTTCAACCTGGCAGGCAATCGGTTCGCGCAGTTCCCCCCGGTACGATATCAGCATCGGCAGCGGCATCCGGTAATACTGGATCAGCGTCGCCAGCGTATTGATCGTCACGCCAATGGCTGTGTTCTGCATGATGATCGCGGGCCGCTTGCCGCCCATCCACGCCCCTGCACACAGGCCCATCCCTTCGTCTTCCTTGTTGGACGGGATGTGATAGATGCCTTCGCGCTCGTCGATTTCCGCGATGACACCTGCCAATTGCTTGCACGGGACAGTGGTGACAAACGAGATATCGTTGGCCAGCAGATCGTCGGTGATCTTTTTGTCTATGTTCATGATCCAGCTTTTGGTCCTGTTTGGGGCGCTAGACGCGCGATTGAGGAATTCAGGCCCTTCGGTGCACGTGTACGGCACAGGGGGCATGGCGGACGACGCGCGAAGCGGTCGATCCAAGGAAGTAGTCGCTCAGGTCCGGCTTGTGCGAGCCGATTACGATACAGTCGACATTCTTGCTGCTGGCATAGTCGATGATTGACCGCGCGGTATGGCCTTTGACGATTTCGGCCCTCACCCCTTCAAGCCCTTCGACTTTTTGCAACAGTTGCAAACGGGCCCGTTCGAACCCTTCGGCGACAACCGATTTGTCCAGATAGGCGCTGACCGATCCCTGAGGCATCTCGTAGACATGCAGCGCAATTATTTCTGCGCCCTCTCCTGACAAGGCCCGTGCGATTTCCAGCGTGTGTTGCGATATGCCGTGATCCAAAGCTAACGGGACCAGTATTTTCGTGTACATGAAGGTCTCCAGTTCTGTCAGTTCTATCCCCAGGGTCTCAGGATAATCTTCGGTGCGGCCACGGCGCCAGACCGGATATCGCAAAACGCTTGCGCTCCGTCGGCCAGAGCGCGTTCTTCTATCCAGTCCAGAGCCCCCAGCCGCCCGTCAAAGATCGCCTGAGCCGTCTGGCGAAAGTCTTTGGTGGTGTATGTGTAAGTCCCTATGAATGTGATTTCCTGCAAGGTCATCCGGCGAATATCCAGACCACCGGTATCCTCACCCAAACCCACATGCGCGATCACGCCGCCCGGTTCGGCCTTGGCCGAGGCAACCGACCGCGTCGCAGCGTACCCCACGGCATCTATGACCAACGGGTAAGTCCCTTTGGCTGACTCCACCAGCGCAAAGCTTTCGATTTTCGCCAGGTAGTTGCGACGCAGCTGGTTTGGTTCCGCGATGGTCACATCGTCAACGCCCATTGCCCGCAAGACCAATGCCGCCGCAAGGCCGATGGCCCCGCCGCCGATCACCAGTGCGCGACGGTCCATTGCAGGATGCAGAGCCTCGATCCCCAACCGGACCGTATGCCAGCTGACGGCAAGCGGTTCCGCCAGCGCGGCTTTGGCAAACGAAACATCCTCAGGTACTTCAACAAGATTGCTGGCAGGCATTGTAACGTATTGAGCAAACGCCCCTTCGCGCGGAGGCATCGAGATGATCTGGCGATCCGGGCACAGGTTTTCCCGGCCGGCAAGGCAGGCTGCGCATTGCCCGCAGCTTACCAGCGGATTGATCGTGACACGATCACCGGCACGTATCCCGTCAACAATCACACCGGCCGCCTCGTGCCCCAGGATCAGCGGAGCCGGACGGCGGGCATCATGGCCCAGATAGGCGTGCATGTCCGAGCCGCAGATGCCGACCGCTTCGATCCGGATCAAATGCTCGGACGGACCGGCCTCGGCATCCGGCACATCACCGAACACCATCTGTTCCACTCCTTGGTAAACCAGTGCCTTCATTTGGCTGTGAACCCTCCATCGACCATAAGAACCTGCCCCGTGACATAGCCGGACGCGTTCGAGCACAAAAACAGGATCGGCCCGTCGATATCCTGCATCCGCCCATTGCGCCCTATGCAGGTTTGAGCGGCGTTGCGTTCCGCGCGCTGGGGGTCGTCAAACACGGCCTGGGTCAGCTCGGTCGGAAAGAACCCCGGACCGATTGCGTTGGCGGTAATGCCAAATGGCGACCAGGCTTCGGCCATGGCACGGGTCAATTGCGCGATCCCGGCCTTGGTGGCCCCATAGGCAATGCCGCCCGGAAAGGCCCGCGTCGTTTGCAGCGAGGCGAAATTGACGATGCGCCCCCACCCCTTCCTTTTCATTTCGGGCACCATCGCCTGGCTGAGGAAAAACGGCGCGCTGAGGTTCAGGGCAAGCGTGGCATCCCAGCCATCAGGTGTCACCTCGTCGGCGGGCTCACGCGTGTTGACCCCGGCCGCGTGCACCAAAATATCCGGTGCGCCGAACTTGGAATTGATCACCTGCACCAGCCCGCCGATTCCGGCTCGATCCGCGACATCAGCAACAACGGCTTCTGCGTGTTCGCCGATTTCAGCCTGCATCTGCGCCAAAGCGTCGCCGCGCCGCGCCACGCCGACAACACGCGCGCCGGCCGCGGCAAGTGTCCGCGCCACCTGCCGCCCCAGCCCCGAACTGGCGCCGGTGATACAGGCCACCCGGCCCGTCAGGTCAAACAATGTGCGCGGGTCATCCATCAGCGGTCAGATCGAACTGTTCATCCGGGAAATACTTGGCCAGACGCACATCCGCTGCGCGAGCGTGACCTTCCATACCTTCCAGTCGGGAAATCCGTGCGGTAGCTTCTGCGATCGATTTCGATCCTTCACGTGTAGCCCGCTGCCAGGTGACGATCTTCATGTATTTGTGAACACTCAAACCGCCGGTGTAACTGGCCGCACCCGAAGTCGGCAGAACATGGTTCGTTCCGGTTGCCTTGTCCCCGTAGGACACGGTGGTTTCCTCACCCAGGAACAGCGAACCATAGCAGGTCAGGCGATCCAGCCACCAATCCAGATCCTCGGCCTGAACCGTCAGGTGCTCGGGCGCATATTCATCGGAACAGGCGGCCATCTCTTCGCGGTCGGAACAGACAATGACTTCGGCATAGTCGCGCCACGCGGCCGAGGCGTTTTCCCGGTTCAGCTCTGGCAGATCATCGATCAAAACCGGAACCAGCTCCATGACTTTCTGCGCAAGGTCGCGATCATCCGTCACCAGCCAGACGGGCGAATTGTACCCGTGCTCGGCCTGACTAACCAGATCGGTTGCCACCACGTGGGCGTCCGCGGAACTGTCGGCAAGGATCAGGCTGTCGGTCGGACCCGCAATCATGTCGATACCAACCTTGCCGTACAGGATGCGTTTGGCCTCGGCCACGAACTGGTTTCCCGGCCCCACAAGGATATTGGCGCGCGGCAAACCGAACAAACCATAGGTCATGGCGGCCACGCCCTGCACACCGCCCATGGCCAGAATGCTGTCGGCTCCGCAAATATGCGCGGCATAGACAATCGCTGGCGCCACGCCCTCGCCCGGACGGGGCGGAGAACAGGCCGTGATATGACGGCATCCGGCGACCTTGGCCGTTGTCACCGTCATAATCGCGCTGGCGATATGGCTGTAGCGCCCACCGGGAACATAGCATCCTGCTGCATCCACCGGGATCGCCTTTTGCCCCGCAACAAAACCGGGAACGATCTCCATCTGTACGTCCGACACGGTGGCCTTCTGCGTCTCGGCAAAGCGACGGACGTTGTCGTGGGCAAAGCGTATATCGGCCTTCAGTTTTTCCGGCACCTGTACGATGGCCGCATCAATCTCGTCCTGCGTCATCAGGACATTTCCTTCGTACTTGTCGAACTTGAGGGCATATTCCAGTGCTTTGTCGTCGCCACCCGCCTCGATGTCGGCAAGGATGGTCTTGACCGTATCATGCACCTCAGAGGCATGCGATTGAGCGGTGAGAGTCGCCTTTTTCAAATATTCACGAGGCATTTTCAGCAGGTCCTATTGGTAGATTTCAGGAAGCAGGGTGGTCGACACAGCAGGCACGTAGGCAATCAGGATCACCACGATCAGCATGGTCAGTACGAAAGGAACGGCCCGGGCGGCAATCTTCAGAATGGACTCACCGGTAATGCCAGATACGACGAACAGGTTCAGTCCCAGCGGCGGCGTGATAAAGCCCACACCCAACGCGGTGATCATCATGATGCAGAACTGAATCTCGTTCATGCCGATATTGTCGGCCAGCGGTTTCAGGATTGGTGCCAGGATCACGATATTCGGCGTTGTCTCCATCACGCAGCCTGCTGCGATCAGGATGCCGATCATCAGCAAGATCAACAGATAGGGATCATCGGTCAGCGACGTGACCGAGGCCACGAACCCCTGCGGGACACCCATGATCGCAAGTGCTTCGGCCAAAGGTGCCGAGAAGGCGATGATCGGCAGGATGACTCCGTTCACCTTGGCCGAACTGACCAGCATCGATGGAAAATCTGCCAGCGTCAGGGTGCGCAGGATAAAACCCATGATTATGGTGACGACAACGGCCGTTGCGCCGGCTTCAGTCGGGGTCAGGCGACCTGAGAAGATGCCGTAGAAGATGATCCCCGGCACAATGAACGCGTACCAGCCCGATTTCAGCGCCTTGCCCAGATTGGCCAGCCATTCCCCCATGGTCATCATGCCGCCACCCTCATAGGCATAAAGACGGTTCATGATGATGTTGGTGATCAGGATCGACACCAGGATGGCCAGACCCGGGATCAAGGCTGCAAGGAACAGGGTCGAGGCGGAAATACCCAGCACGAGGCCGATGATGATATAGGCGATCGAAGGCGGGATCAGGATGCCGGTACAGGCACCAGCCGCAACCAGAGCACAGGCATAGGGGCGCGGATATCCGCTTTCCACCAGCCGGTTGATGGTCATGCGACCCACCGCAGCCGCCCCGGCAGCATCCGACCCTGAAATCGCAGCAAACATGCCGCAGACCAGAACCGTGGCCGACCCGAACCCGCCCTTGGCAAAGCATGTCAGCGCCTCGGCCACGTCCAGGAATTTGCGCGACAGACCGGTCCGCACCAGAACGTCTCCGGTCAGAATGAACAACGGAACAGCGGTCAGGGCAAATGCGTCGATACCTGTGAACAGGCTTTCTCCGACCAGGCTGAGGGGCAGATCACCGGACATGATCAGCATCACGATCGCCGCTGTGCCAATGGCGGCCCAAACGGGCACGGCCAAGGCGATCAGGCCTACGAACAGGATCACCGGCAGGTAAAAATCCCAGCCCAGTTCAACGGTTTGATTGAGGGAATTCCAAAGCATTCGTGTTCTCCTCAGTCAAACAGCTTGTCGCCTTCGAAGACGGGGGTGCCGTCCCGAAGCGATTTCACGTCACGCAGGAAAGATTGGATCAGCCGCCATATCATCAGGGCGAATCCGGCGGGCACCGCCATAAGGAACCAGACTTTCGAGACCCGAAGACCATCCGTGACCGAGCCGAACTTGGCCGAGACATGAACCGCCTCATACGACCAGTAGAGCGCGATGATCGCCACGCCGAACATCACGAGATCGCCGAAAATATACAGCACCGCCTTGGGGCGTGGTCCGATGTAATGCATGATCACATCGATCCGGATATGCGCCCGCTCTTTCACCGCAGCCGCGGCACCGATCCAGGCCAGATAGATGAAGGAATACCGAACGATTTCCTCACCCCAGATCGACGAATAAGCAAAAATCTCGCGCCGCAGCACTTCGATGGCCATGGTAATCACCAGCATCACGTAGAACACCAGCAGCAACCAGCGCTCTGCGTTTCGGTCTATGTTTTGAAGAATGGTCATCTGATCCTCCGGCGCAGGGACAGCCTGACCCGCGCCTGACGTGGCGGGTTGTTGCCGGGCTGACTGAAAGTAAAGTTCGTGGACGCCTGTCTGGCGCCCACGGCTTGGGCCTTAGGCGTCGTGGACGTAGTATTTGCCCTGAGTACCCGCGGCTTCGACCAGCTTTTCGAAGTTTTCCATCGATCCGGCCAGTTCTGTCTTGAACGGATCCCAATCGGCGTTCTGATACCCGCCGGCATCCTGCCATTCCGCCAGTTGGTCGTCACTGAGCGAGTGGAACTGCACCCCGGCCTTGTTCAACTCGGCCATGGCATAGGCGCGGGCCGACGGAACCTTGGACAGGTTCTGATGGCTGGTCATTTCCGACCCCCACATGATGCCTTCCTGCACATCTGCCGGCATCGAGTTGAACCATTCCAGGTTGCAGGAATAAACTTGGCTGTCCGGCACCGCCTGTGTGAAGGTCACATGGCTGAGTATGTCCTTGAACCCAAAGACATAGAGCGCGCCAACCGAAGGATCGAGCGCATCCGCAACGCCCTGCTTGATGGCCGAGGGGGTCTCGCCCCAGGCAACGGGTGTCGGGTTGGCGCCGACCATCCGGTAGTATTGTTGCAGCATCTTCGATCCCGGCACGCGGAACTTGATCCCGCTCATATCACCGGGTGTGAGCACGGCATTGCCGCCCTGACGAACCGCAACCACCCGCGGGTCGATGTTAACATAGAACAGAGCCTTGAACCCTGCCGCTTCGACCTTGGGGTGAACCTCACTTTTCCATGTGTCCGAATGGACGAGGTTGGTGAAACGCTGGTTCGAGCCACACAGGTACGGCATGTTGATCAGGTCGACTGTCGACGCGAACGGCGCGAAATTCGACAGCGAATGCTGCGCGGCCTGGATGGTACCGCCCTGCACTTTCTGCACCAGCGCGCCGCCTGCACCAAGCTGACCGCCGGGGGCCAGTTTGACATAGACCTTGCCGTTGGTGGCGTTCTGAATGTTTTCCTTTAGGTCCAGCTGCATGATCGGATAGCTGCGCGACGCGCCAAGCACATAAGCCGTGGCCACCGTCATCACGTGATCTGCGGCCTTTTCACGCTCGCTCTCTTCCTTCGCGGTCTGCGCGGCGGCCTCGGAAGACCACAAAACGCCCCCTGCCCCAGCGACCAATGCGGCTGTGAATGCGCCACTGGCGCTCAGTTTCAGAAAATTGCGGCGCTCGGCCGATGCCAGTTCGGTCTTGTCGGTTTTCATCAATTGCCCTCCCAAGCAAAAGTTCAGCTGCCGTCTTGTGCGTCCCGGTCAGCTTCCTTTTTCAGAATTGCGACAACGAACAGGATCGAAGCCGCGAACAGAACCAACATCTCTCCAACGTCGCCAAGAAACGCGCTGCTCGCAAAAGCACCCAAAGCGACATTTGCGAAATAGATCGCAAAAACGATGACTGATGCAGCGAGATACATTTCCGGGACTCCCTTCAGAATCGGCTCAGATACCTTTGTAAGCGCTTACATCACAAATGCAAGCGCTTACATAAACGCTTTCATCCCTGGAAAAATGCGACTAACTTAGGCGAACCGGAATTGAGAGTTCGAGAATGTCAAAACATCGGTCCGCACCGACGCTGGATGACGTTGCCAAGGCAGCAGGCGTTTCAACTGCCACCGTGTCACGGTGCCTGAACACCCCGCAACAGGTGGTCGAGGCAACGCGGAAACGTGTTCTGTCTGCCGTAGACACCCTTGGCTACACGCCGAACTTTGCGGCCCGAGTGATGGCTGCACGGCGTTCTTTCACGATAGGTGCGATAATTCCGACGATGGAAAATGCAATCTTCGCAAGGGGGTTGCAGGCGTTCCAAGAGGAGATCCACAAACAGGGCTACACCTTGCTGGTCTCCAGCTCGGCCTACCAGCCGGCCGCAGAAGAAGATCAGATCCGAACGCTGGTTGCACGGGGCGTGGACGGGCTGTTGCTGATCGGGCATGACCGGGACGTGCAAATCTACGACTATCTCGAAAAGCGAAAAGTGCCGGCCCTTGTAGCGTGGTCTTTCCTGCCAGACGAACCAATACCGTCCGTCGGGTTTGACAACAGGCGGGCGATGGAGGCTTTGACAAGCAAGATCATCGAATTGGGCCACACACGCCTGGCAACGATTTCAGGCATCAGCAAGGGCAACGACCGTGCGCGTCTTAGGATCCAGGGGATAAAAGACGCGATGTCCCGACATGGACTGTCGCAGGATGAACTGGCCGTGATCGAAACCTCGTACGAGATTGAAAACGGCGCCGATGCGTTCAAGCGTCTCATGTCGAATGACAACCCGCCGACCGCGGTGTTGTGCGGCAACGACGTTCTGGCCGTCGGTGCGGTACGGCAAGCTCAGCAGATGGGACTTCGGGTGCCCGAAGATGTATCGATCACCGGATTTGATGATATCGAGCTAGCGCGCATTGTCGCCCCTGCGCTGACAACTGTCCATGTTCCTCATCGTGACATGGGACGCAAGGCTGCTCAGGCGCTGATTCAGATGATCGAATCCAACGCACCGGGAAAATCTGTTGAACTGCCGACGCACATCGTTGGCAGAGAGTCCTTGCTTGGCCTCAACAGCTAGAACCGGCTTTGCAAGCCCGTTGAGCAGATCCGTGGAAACACGTGCCAGCTAGATCCGTAAAGGCGGTGGCTAAGCCACGCAACGTCACCTTTTTGATTAATTAACAAAGCCTTACAGTCCGAACTGGAGCGGGTAGCGGGAATCGAACCCGCGCGTTCAGCTTGGGAAGCTGACAGGCTACCATTACATCATACCCGCCTTGTCAGATGAAATAACACCAGAACATCCAGACGTTCAACCCGGATCGTAACCAACCTTTTTCGGGTTCTTACTCGGTTCGGGCCCGCAGGCTGTCAATCAGGGACGGGTCGACGGCCAAGGTCTTGCCCGCTGCTTCCAAAGTACGGTGATCCAGATGCTGGGGGTTCAGATCAACCCCTTCCGAAAACGCCTCGACAATAGCCTTCATGGCCGTAATCCTGGCATATTTCTTGTTGTTGGACGGGATCACGTGCCAAGGGGCAACTTCCGTAGACGTCCGTGCCAGCATTTCATCCACGGCCACCTCTGCGACATCCCATTTTTCGCGGTTTCTGAAATCTTCATAAGTCAGCTTCCAGCGTTTCATCGGGTTGGTCAGCCGTTCGGTAAATCGGCGCATCTGCTCTTCCTGTGAAATGTGGAAGAACAGTTTCACGATTCGAGTCCCGTCATCGACCAGCATTCGTTCGAAATCATTGATTTCCTGATACGCGGCCCGCCAGCGTGTTTCCGGGGTCAGCTTTTCGATCCGCTCAACCAAAACTCGGCCATACCAGCTGCGGTCGAAAGCGGAAATCGCACCCGAAGGCGGCAGGCGTTCCCAGAAACGCAACAGATAATGCCGGTTGAGATAGTAGTTCCGGGGCGCACCGATCGGCCAAACCTTGAAGCTGCGCGGGTCCAGGGCCTGACTAATCCGGCGAATGGTCCCCCCTTTTCCGGCAGCGTCCCACCCTTCGAAAACCAACACGCCCTTGAGCCCGTGAAACAGATAAGCTTGCTGAATTCTCGCCAATCGTGTCTGCAACTTGATCAGCTGATCGAAGTAGACCTTTTTGTTCAGTTTCCTGGTCAGATCCGCATCCGAGAGTTTTGGGGGGTGATGTTTGCTCATGCTGCCACCTGATCAATGCATCCTGGATCAGGGTATTCTGAAACCTTCTGCAAATTCGACATTGATCAGGGTCAAATGCAAAAGGCCGGGCGCTGAGCCCGGCCTTTGCAGTCTGTGTCGTTCAGATCAGGCGCGGCGCCGACGGCCACCACCGCGACGTCCACCTACGGGTCCTGCGGCACCCGCTTCGTCCGGTGCTTTGTTGAACCGGATCCACTCGCCGCCATGCGGGTCGTTGTTGGTCAGCAGGTTGGCGGCGCGGATGGCCTCCATCTCTTTACCGGCGCGCGGCTTGGTGGAGCCCAGGCCGAACATCTGCACGAACGCCTCGTCATCCATGCCTTCGGGCAGGATGATGCCCGCCGCGGCAACAGCCTCTTTTTTCTCGGCGATTTTTGCCTGCGTCACCGGCAGAGCCACCGGGTTCATGATGGCCGAGGTCATGCCCGCGCCCATCGCCATCGGCAGGAACGCGTTGTTGATGCCGTGACGGTTCGGCAGACCGAACGAGATGTTGGACGCTCCGCAGGTGGTGTTCACGCCCAGTTCTTCGCGCAGACGACGGACCAGCGCGAATACTTGCTGACCGGCGGTCGCCATCGCACCGATGGGCATGACCAGCGGGTCAACCACGATGTCATGTGCAGGGATGCCGAAATCGGCAGCGCGTTCGACGATCTTCTTGGCGACGTCAAAGCGCACATCGGGGTCTTCCGAAATACCAGTGTCATCGTTCGAGATCGCCACGACCGGTACGTTGTACTTTTTGACCAGCGGCAGAACCAGTTCCAGACGTTCTTCTTCACCGGTGACCGAATTCAGCAGCGGACGACCTTCAGCCGCCTCAAGACCGGCTTCCAGCGCGCCCGGAACCGACGAGTCGATACACAGCGGCACGTCAACCAGACCCTGCACCAGCTCGACGATCTTGCGCATCAGCGGTGGTTCGGTCTCGTTCGGGTTGGGGTTCGAGTTGTAGACAACGCCCGCATTGATATCCAGAACGGTCGCGCCAGCCGCTACCTGAGCAATGGCGTCTTTCTCAACGGTCGAAAAGTCGCCCGCTTCCAGCTCGGCGGCCAGTTTCTTGCGGCCGGTCGGGTTGATCCGCTCACCGATCACGCAGAACGGTTCATCAAAGCCCAGGACGGCTGTTTTTGTTTTTGATTCTACGACTGTTCGGGTCATGTCCGTTCCTTAGGAGTTTACAGGCTTTGCCGAAGCGCCGCCGTTATTGATCGCCCAGTTGGCGTTGGTCTTGATCCCGCCCAGCGGGAAGAAGTGCACGTTCGTGATGTTGAAATCCGGGTTGGCCGCCTTGTGGTTGGCCAGTTCGGTCACGACATCGGTCGGCTCATAGGGCAGCAACAGCTTGGAGACATCCATGGCGCGCTTTTGCAGAACCTTCAGAGACGGCCCAACGCCACACGCGATGGCGAATTTGATCAGGGTTTGCAGCTTGGCCGGACCCGCGATTCCGATATGGATCGGCAGATCGATGCCCGCTTCTTTCAGGCTGTCGGCCCAGGCGATGATCGGCTTGGCGTCAAAGGCGAACTGTGTTGCCAGCGCCATTTCGGCATCCGTTGTCTCGTTGAATTTCTGCTTCCAGCGCAACGCGTCATCGACGTTCTTGTTCGAACCGTCCGGGTCGATGTCCTTGTTGCCTTCGGGGTGACCCGCCACGTGCAGGCGCTTGAAGCCCGCCTTGTCAAACAGACCGGTTTCCAGCAGCTGCATCGAGCTGTCGAACTCGCCGTGCGGGTTGGCGACACCGCCCGCCAGCAACAGCGCCTGTTCAACGCCTGCTTCGCCCTGATACGTGGCGATCCAGTTCTCCAACGTCGCCGCATCCTTGATGATGCGTGCCGGAAAATGCGGCATGACAGGGTAACCTTCCGCCGCAATTCGCTTGGCCGTCTTGACCATGTCTTCGATGGGCGTGCCCTCGATATGGGCGATATAAACGCGTGTACCCTCGGGCAGCAGCGCGCGGAAATCGTCGACCTTTTCCGCGGTACGCGGCATGACCTCGATCGAATAGCCTTGCAAAAAGGCTTCGACGGTCGGATTTACTGGGCCGCTTTCGACCGCATCACGTTTCTTGAAGTTCAGCAAAGCCATTTCGGCCTCCCATAAAGTCTGGGGCTCATGCCCAACCGTCATTTGCGATCAGCGCTTTGACGCGGTCCTGATCGTATTCCGTTTCCAGACGCACAGCCTCGGCTTCGGCAATCTCGGCAGGATCGCCTTCAATCGCGAAAGGTTCGGCTTTGCGCCATTCGGCCAGATAGGCATCACTGTCCTTGGCGTTCACCTTCATGGCCGCACGGTCGATGGCTTGTTCAAACCGTTCTTCCAACTGCCGCTTTGCGCCCCGACGGCCTTTGCCGACGATGACCTGAGCGGGAATGTCGCGCCAATACACGATGGTGACGTCAGGCATTGCTGTGATTCCTCCTAACCCGATGGGCCGGTTCTAAACTTCAATGTAGGCCTGGGTCGGTCGATTTTCGACACACGACGCTTTCCAAGCGACGTTTTGTGCCCACTGCGGTGTACGTGGCTTTTACCCAGTTTCTGGCAAAACGCGCATATCAAAATTCTCATCGTCTCTATGAAAGCGCTGCATGAAAAAGAAAAACCCCGGACGGTAAAAACCGTCCGAGGCAAGAATTGATGGAGCAAATGGCCTTAGCCGACCAAACCGCCATCTTCGCGCGTAATGGCGATAATGGCCGAGCGCGGCACCGAGTCCCCGCCTTCAGGCCAGTGGCTGTTGCCGTCTTCGCCCGGGTGCTGAATACCGACAAACATCGTACGACGGTCCGGTGACCAGCTGAGACCGGTGACCTCGCATTCGTTGGGGCCAACCAGAAAACGACGGATTTCGCCGGTGACAGGGTCGCCTGCCAGCATCTGGTTGTTGCCCTGCCCGGCGAAGTCACCTTCGTTGCCATAATTGCCATCGGTCTGAATCCACAGCAAGCCGTTGCTGTCGAACTTCAATCCGTCGGGTGAGTTGAACATATTGTCGGCGTTCACGTTCTCGGATCCGGCATAGGCGTCTTGGTGGACGGTGGGATTGCCTGCAAGCACGTACAGATCCCAGCCAAAGCCAGCCGCAGCATGATCGCCGCCATCCGGGCGCCAGCGAACGATCTGACCGTAGTTGTTCTTGTCACGCGGGTTCGGGCCGTTGGCCGAGGTATCGTCGCCCCCTGCATTCGGCTTAACGCCACGGTTTTTGTTGTTAGTCAAGCAACAGTAAACCTCGGGCGCGTTTGGATTAGCCGCAACCCACTCGGGACGATCCATGGTGGTTGCTCCAACCGCCGAACCAGCCTGACGGGTGTGGATGCTGATCTCGGCCTGCGAGGCCATGCCAGTGCTTTCCGGCGTCAGATCAAGCCACTCACCGGTTCCATCGTCGTTGAACTTGGCAACCGAAAGTGTGCCTTGTTCCAACAGCGCGTTTGTGTCCACACCAGCGGCATAAACACCTTCCGAGACAAAGCGGTAAAGAAACTCGCCGCGTTCATCATCGCCCATGTAAACGACCACGCGACCGTCATTGTTCACTATGACTTCGGCGTTTTCGTGCTTGAAGCGTCCCAGAGCGGTCAGTTTTCGCGGAGTCGAGGTTGGATCAGTCGGATCGATCTCAACCACAAAACCAGCACGGTTCGGTTCGTTTGGGTTTTTCGAGACGTCGAACCGGTCATCAATCTTGGCCCAACCGTAACCCCAGTCTTTTGACGATACGCCATAACGTTTCAGATCAGCATTGACCTCGTGATTTTCGTCTTCGGCCGAGAAGTAGCCGTTGAAGTTTTCTTCACAAGCCAGATACGTGCCCCACGGTGTCACGCCATTTCCGCAATTGTTCCATGTTCCCTTGCACGTCGTGCCGGACGGATCGGCGGCCGCTTTCATCAAGTCATGACCGGCGGCCGGACCCGTAATGGACATTTCGGTCTGCGGTGTAACGCGGCGGTTATAGGGGCTGTCCTTAACGATGCCCCACTTGCCATCGGTGTTCGCGATTTCCACGATCGTGACACCATGCGCCATCATGCCCTTTGCGATGTCGTCATCGGATGCTGGCTTGGCGTCCGGATTGTTGCCCCACAGGATGTCACGATTGGTATATTCGTTGTTTACAACCAGCAGAACGTGACCGTCATGCAAGAAAACGTCCTGACCATCGGTATTGTCACCAAAGGCGCGTTCCTGGCTGGCAGCTGTGCCCCGGGTCGCGTGATCAAACTCAGGCGCGTCCGACCAAAGCGGATCGCCCCAGCGCACCATGACCTCGGCCTTGTAACCAGCGGGAACAATGACCTCGTCCGCGGTCGACACTGGAATCGCCTCAAACGCGAAACGGTTCGAAACCGCGTGAGCCCCTGAAGGAATCAGCGAACCACCAACAGCTGTGAAACTACCCATCGCCAAAACGCCGCCCAGAAAACCGCGACGGGACAATGCGCGTTCGACAACGCGATTAAATTCACATTCTTCTGGGCGCGGATTTACAACTTCATCGAATTCGTCGAAGGAAAGGATGCGCTCATCTTTCATTGCGGTCTCCGTATCTGGCTGAGAGCTAATAGATAAACCCGAACGTGGGTTCGCCCATGGAGATCGCATCATTTTGTGAACGGCATGTGACACGCGCGTTAATTTCAAAATTGAAATCACTTGCACGTCAGCAATCCCCCGCCTAGGGTCGGGGTAACTCGAAAATCGGAGGGCGTAAAGATGGCGCCCAAGCGTCCCAAAGGTGCGGGCGCGTTCCCGAAAGCGGTCGAAAGCCCCGCGCCGGCAAGACCCGATCCGGATGCTCTTTATGCGGCACTGGATCTGGGGACAAATAGTTGCCGCATGTTGATAGCCCAGCCCAAGGGAAGTGGGTTCCATGTGGTCGACAGTTTCTCCAAATCCGTGCAGTTGGGCGCGGGTCTGGAACGCACCGGACGACTGTCGCGGGCGTCGATGTCGCGTACCGTTCAGGCATTGCGAATCTGTCAGCAAAAGCTGAAACGCAACAAGGTCAAACGGATGCGTCTGATCGCGACCGAGGCGTGCCGCCGCGCCAAGAACTCGCGCGAATTCATCCGACAGGTGAAGCGCGAAACCGGCCTGACGCTCGAGATCATACAGCCCGAGGAAGAAGCCCGTCTGGCGGTGATTTCCTGTGCCCCACTGGTTTCGACCAAGACCGAGCAGTTGCTGGTCGTCGATATCGGAGGCGGCTCGACCGAATTGGTCTGGATCGACATCTCGTCCGTTCCACGCCGCGACCGGCCTGCGGCCATCATGCGGCTGCATCACGGGTTTCACACTGTCGACAGCCCTTTTCCAGCCGCCAAGGTCGTTGACTGGATCAGCGTACCGCTGGGCGTCGCCACACTGCGGGACCAGTTCAATGATGTCGAGGATGACGCGGCCCGATTTGCGTTGATGAGTTGGTTTTTCGAGGAAAACCTTGCCGACTTTGCCCCCTACAAGGACGAACAGGCGCGCGAAGGGTTTCAGATCGTCGGCACCAGTGGCACGGTCACTACTGTCGCGGCATCGCATCTGGGCCTCAAGCGCTATGACCGGACCAAAGTGGACGGGCTGCGCATGACCAGCGATCAGATTGACAAAGTCATACGCGGGTATTTAGAACTCGGCCCTCATGGGCGGCGCCGGGACCCTCGCATTGGTGAAGACCGGCAAGCCCTGATCATGTCCGGCTCGGCCATATTGCAGGCATTGCTCCGTTGCTGGCCCACTGACCGCCTTTCGGTGGCGGACCGGGGGCTGCGCGAAGGTCTGCTTTATGCACAGATGAGCGCGGACGGTGTATTGGAAGACGGACCGTTCTAATGGCGAAGACACCAAGTGGAAAAAACAACTCGGGCCGCGGGCAACGCGACCTGAAGGTCAAGGTCAAGACAGCACGCGGGCGCAAGCTCAGCTCGACCCGCTGGCTCGAGCGGCAACTGAACGATCCCTATGTCAAGCGTGCGCAGTCCGAAGGCTATCGGGGGCGCGCAGCTTACAAGATTTTGGAACTGGACGACAAATTCCGCTTTCTCTTGCCCGGGGCGCGGGTTGTGGATCTGGGCTGTGCGCCCGGCGGTTGGTGTCAGGTTGCGGTCAAACGCGTGAACGCGCTGGGCGAAAAGTCAGGCAAACGGATCGGAACCGTGCTGGGCATCGACCTGCAAGAAGTCGAACCAATCGCCGGGGCCGAAATCCACGTTCTGGATTTCATGGAGGATGACGCCGACCAGAAAGTCAAAGACTGGCTGGGCGGCAAGGCAGACGTCGTGATGTCGGATATGGCGGCGGCATCTTCGGGGCACAAGCAGACCGATCACCTGCGCATCATGGCGCTGTGCGAAACTGCCGCCTATTTCGCCTTCGACGTTCTGGAAGAAGGCGGCACTTTTGTTGCCAAGGTTCTGGCTGGGGGGGCTGAGGGCGATCTGCAAAAGTTGCTCAAGCAGAAATTCCAGAAAGTCGCCCATGTCAAACCGCCGGCGTCTCGCTCGGACAGTTCGGAAAAATTCGTTGTGGCAACCGGGTTTCGAGGCGGCTCTTAATCATCTAGCCGGATAAGATTTCCGCTCAGACGCTGTTCACGCAAGGACGTGACAGCCATTCCCTGCAACATCAGCGTATCTCCGTGCGTAACGTATGATGGTTCCCGGTTGCGCAGGTCTTCGATGCGCTGGGCTAGTGACACCGAACTTGAACCCGGCATCTTCCGCATTGTTGCATCGTTGGACATGGCTCACCTCGGATCAGCACTTTGTTCTTGGCTGTAACAAGGAATTCTGCCGTCAAAATGAAAGAATTCGGGCACGGATGTGCCGGGTCAGCGCCCAAACTGTTGCGACAATTGCAGCAGGTTCGGATCATCCGGCAACCTGTCCAGCGCCTCTTGCAGCACTGTGCGCGCAGCTTCCGGGCCACGATTGATCTGCGCCAGTTGCACTAACATCGGCCACGCCTCTGCCCTCTGCGGGTCCAGCGTCACGACCTCTCTGAACGCCTGTTCCGCCGCTTGCGCGTTGCGAAGCGTCAATGCCATGCCCCCTAGAACGAGATGGGTTTCCGGGGCGTCCAGCCTGTTCGAAATGACCTGCTGCCATTCCGACATGCCCTGCCCAAGCCTGGTCCGCTGCTCGGCCGTCAAGCCCTGCGGCGGTATGCTCAGGAACTCTTTGGCGGCAGCGATGCGCACGTTTCGCAGAGGATCAGACAGCAACGGCTCGAGCCTGCGCACCTGATCTGCCGGGCTGGCCTGACGTTGCAGCGCCGCTGCATTTGCTCGTATCAGCGGGTCAACGTCCTGCAAAAGCGGCGCTGTGTCAGCGGCGATCTGTGGCGACCCAAACGGTTGCAACAGATACGCGGCGGTCGCTCTGACGATCCCGGGCTGCGACGCATCCATTGCGACGGCAAGCAAACCTTCGGGCGTGTCGAGCTGCCCTTCGGCCGCGGCTTTGAAAACTGTCCCATAATGCGGGCGTCGATTTGGCGATCCCGGAAACCAGCCCTCTATCTGGCTTGCGGCCCAGGCCTGATCCTGGTCTTGATGGCAGTCCGTGCAGGCATCAACGCCCAGCCCAAGATCCGGTCGCGGTATGCGAAAACTGTGATCGCGTCGACCGTCGACACCCATGTAGGTCCGCTCGATCATGTGGCAGCTTTTGCACTGGGCGCCTTCGCTGTCTTCCGGGTGATTGTGATGCGCAGACGTGTCATAGTCCTTTGCGGAAAGGGTTGCGAATTCCGGATTTCCGGCAGGCGAATGGCACTGTGTGCAAACCCCGTTTCCTTCGGCTTTCAATTCTGCGCTGTGCGGTTCGTGGCAGTTCATGCATCCGACGCCCTGTTCATACATTCGGGATTGCAGGAACGAGCCGTAGACGTAAACCTCATCCAGAATTTGCCCGTCGGGATGATAGGAACCGGGGCGCAGCACGGCCAGATTATAGGCATCATGATACGGGGTTCCCGGAACCGGGTTTCCGTTGCCATGCGCCTCGCGCCGGGAATGACATCCGGCGCATTGCTGTATTTCTTCTTCGGTCCGCCCCTTGCCCCAACTCAACAAAAAGCCGGCATTGGCCAGGCCATCTGAAGAACCCCGTTCCCGGACCCAATCGAGATGTGCGGACCCCGGCCCATGGCAGGCCTCGCACCCGACCCCGATTTCGACCTGTTGTGACGTGTAGCTTCTGGTTTGAGGGTCGTAGTTCTTCTCAAAATCCGTGGCATGACATTCGGCGCAGCGCGCGTTCCAGTTCTTGTAAGGGCCGGTCCAATGTAACCCGTCATCAGGCGGCAGGTCCTGATCAGGGTACAGGTGATACCAGCGCTTTTGCTCTATGTCCCAAACCACGTCGAAACTTTGCAACCGGCCCGGTTCGGTTTCGAAAAGGTATTGCTGCAAGGGTTCGATTCCAACGACGGAATGCACGTCATATTCCGTCGTTGCACCGTCTTTCTCCGTTACACTAGCGGTGAAGCTGCCAGCCTCATTTTTGAACTGGACGGACATCCCGTCATGATCGAACCGGGTACCGTCGAAATCCGCCACAACAGCGCCGCCAGTGGGTCTTGTCCAGGCCAGCGCATGGTGCGACGCGGCCCAGGCTTCGGCTTCTTGCTGATGACAGTCGGTACACTGGTCTGAGCCCACATACTCTGGCGTCTGCGCCTGAACTTCACCAGCAATTGCAAGGCAGGCCAGTATCAGGGCAAATCTCATGCCGTATCTCCTTCGGCGGCTTTTTGCAGGTCAATCAATGCACCGTTGTATTCGGCCCCCAAGATCAGGATCGCCGAATAGAGATACAGGAAAATCAATGCCGCCATGGCCCCCGCCAATCCAGCATAGGTGGCGCTGTAGGTGGCGAACTGGCTGATATAAATTGAAAACGCCCACCCACCGGCAGCCCACAAGACCAAAGTCAATAAGACGCCGGGCAGGATTTGCGTCAAGCTGTGCCTGCGGGTCGGCAGCACGAGATGCGCCAGAAGAACGGTACCCGCAGGAACCGCCACGGTGAACGTCCAGCGCAGGCGATCCACGGAAAACCAGTTGGCCACGGCAACCTCCGTGTGTTCAGCCACCAGTTTCGTATAGACCGGCAAAACCACCTCGACCGCGGCAATGATCAGAATGGCCGACCCGCCCAGAATAACCAGCACAAGACAGAGCAGCCGGGTTTTCCAGAACGGCCAACTGTCTTCGTCGTGGTAGGCCTGATTCATGGCTGCACGTACGGCAGCCACGCCGTTGGAGGCAAAGTAAATCGCCAGCAGCCCCCCCAAGGTGATGACACCCGAGCCGGATCCGGCCAGAACGGCCCGCAGTTCGGCCACGATCGGATCTGCGACGTCCTTGGGCCACGCTCCGAAAATCAGGTCGATCAACTCATCTGTGACATAGCCTTGAGACAACGCCCCTGCCAGCGCCACGGTGAACAGCACAAAGGGAAACAGCGCCATCATCAGCGACATGGCCACATGGCTGCTCATGACAAAACCGTTCTTTCTGCTGAACCGGCGGATCGACAGCCAAAGCGCCTGAACAGGTCGGCCAAACAAGGGATTCGCGGCAGTTGTCATGCTGCAACCCTAACCTGCCGAAATAGAACACAGAACCCGTCGTGATAATCTATTTGGCTAATGAGGGCCAACAAACGCCTGAACGCATTGCATAAACAAGACCTCGCGTGCAGGATTGGGCGGCGCAGGACGGGAAATGGGCCAGATACAGGATACCGAATGACCCCGGATCAAAAAGACATCACGGTTAGACCCAAGCTTCGATTGTCCGTTGTCCGGGATACATGCATCATCGCGACCCTGATCGTGCTGGGTCTCTATGCCGGTGCGAACTTCCTGATCCCGCTGGCCATGGCGCTGTTGGTCAATGTATTGATCATCGCGCTGAGCGATCGCGTCGTCGCCCTGACCCGCGCTCCGGTCTGGCTGGCCAATATTGCCGGTGTGACTGTCGTTCTGGCCGGTTTGTTCATGATCATGTACGTGCTGGGCAGTCAGGCGACACAGTTTGCACGATCCATCAGCACCTATGAAAACCAGTTTGACGGTGCGGTCGAGCGTGTAACGGGGCTGGTCGGCAACGACGTGACCACCTTCATTCGTGACAATCTGGTCAGTATCGACATGTCCTATGTCGCACGCGTGTTGCTGGGCAGTGCCACCTCATTGTTGAACCAGTTCTTCCTGATCAGCCTTTATGTCGCCTTTCTGATGGCCGAACGACTGGCCTTTCGGAAAAAGATCCAACTGGCCGCCGGAAACCCCGTCGCCGCAACAGAATTTTCCGCCATGCTCGATGCGATTTCGGTCAGCTTGCAGCGCTATGTCGGCGTCAAAACCCTGATCAGCCTGATAACGGCAACGATCAGCTATACGGTTTTCCGCTTGCTTGGTCTGGAATACGCGGAAACCTGGGCCGTATTGACCTTTGCCCTGAACTTCATCCCCTCGATCGGTTCGATCATAGCGGTGCTTTTTCCGGCCATGATCGCGCTTGTTCAATTCGAAACGATCATCCCCTTCCTGGTGATCGTGCTGGGATGTGGTACGATCCAATTCCTGATCGGCAATTTCCTTGATCCGGCCATGCTTGGCCGATCCCTGAACATGTCGACCTTTCTTGTCATTCTGGCCCTGACCTTCTGGACAACGGTCTGGGGACTGATCGGTGCGTTTCTGAGCGTACCTCTGACCGTATGCATCCTGATCGTGTTCAGCCACATCCCGGCCCTTCGGCCCGTCGCCATACTGATGTCACTGGATGGCAGGTTGGGCGAGGACAACAGTCAGGCCGCAGCAAGCTAGGTCATGAAACGCCCCCTGTTCATCGGATCGGATATCTACCGCAACTCGACCTACGGTTCAAAACACCCGCTGGCCATACCACGGGTGTCAACCGTCATCGATCTGTGTCGCGAACTGGGATGGTTGACCCCCGAGAACTACCGCGTCAGCCCCTGCGCAAAGCCAAGTGTATTGGAAAGGTTTCATACGCCGGACTATATCGCCGCCCTGCAAAAGGCCGAAGCGGACCAGCACGTCACGGATGAAATACGGGATAAATACGGTTTGGGGACTCTGTCGAACCCGGTCTTCGCCGAGATGTACCGGCGGCCGGCAACCGCCGCCGGTGGGTCCATGCTGGCCGCCGAACTGATCCGGGATGGAGGGACCGTTTTCAACCCTGCGGGCGGCACCCATCATGGCCTTGCGGACCGGGCGAACGGGTTTTGTTATCTGAACGATCCGGTTCTGGCGATACAGACCCTTTTGAGCGCTGGCCTGGATCGCGTGGTCTATGTCGACATCGACGCCCATCATTGCGACGGGGTTGAACTTGCGTTTCACGGGTCGGACAGAGTTCGGATGATCTCGGTCCATGAAACGCGTCGATGGCCGTTCACGGGTCAACTTGAGGAAGACGCCGGTGGCGCGGCCTTCAACCTGCCGGTTCCACGACATCTGAACGACGACGAATTCGCCGCCATTCTGGATCACTTGATCCTGCCTGCGACCGAAGCGTTCAAACCGCAGGCGATTGTCTTGCAATGCGGGGCAGATGCCGTGGCCGAGGACCCGCTTTCGCGTTTGACCCTGTCCAACAACGCGCATTGGCGAACGGTGGCGGCGCTGAAGCCTCTTTCGCCTCGTTTTCTGGTTCTGGGTGGCGGCGGATACAATCCCTGGTCTGTAGGGCGCTTGTGGAGCGGCGTTTGGGCCACCCTGAATGATTTCGAAATTCCTGACACACTTGACGTCGGTGCCCAGAAAATCCTGCGGGATCTGACCTGGAGCAGGGCCGCGGGACAGGCGCCTCACCCCCACTGGCTGGACAGTTTGCGCGACGCGCCCAACACCGGGCCCATACGACAGGAACTGAGGAACGATTTGCGCCACCTCACCGCCAGGCATTCACGGTAGATCGGTCCGCAAAAGCCTGTTAGCATTCCGATATTTCGGGATATTCCTGACCGGCTTACCCCCTGTTCCGCTATCAATTCGTTTCTTCCAGCTTGGCACCGATTGGACCACTACCCATGAATGCACTTAATCAGATGCTTGATCTCAAGGCCCGCATGGGCCAGTCCATCATCGGGCAAACCGAGGTCATCGACCGACTGCTGATCGGCATGCTGGCCAACGGAAACCTTCTGATCGAAGGTCTGCCCGGATTGGCCAAAACACGTGCAGTCAAGGCGATGGCGCGCAATCTGGATGCAGACTTCAGCAGGATCCAGTTCACGCCCGATCTGCTGCCTTCAGACGTGACGGGAACCGAAGTATTTCAACAAACTGACGAAGGCGGCACCTTTCGGTTCGAACCCGGGCCGATCTTTGCCAATATCGTCCTCGCTGACGAAATCAACAGGGCACCGGCCAAGGTTCAGGCCGCATTGTTGGAGGCGATGGAAGAACGGCAGGTCACGGTTTCCGGGACCACCCACAAAATGGAACCGCTGTTCATCGTGATGGCAACCCAGAACCCTATTGAACAAGAAGGCACCTATCCCCTGCCCGAAGCGCAGATGGACCGGTTCCTGATGCATGTTCAGATCACCTATCCACCGGTCGAGGACGAGGTTGAAGTGATCCGGCTGGTGCGGGGCGAAGAGATCGCCGCCGGGAAAGGCGCGTCAAGCGAGCCACCACCGACAATCCCGCAAGATGCCGTTTTTGCAGCGCGTTCGGAAATCGGGCAGATCCATGTTTCGGATGCAATGGATCGTTATATGGCCGATCTGGTTCAGGCGACCCGGACGCCTGCGGCGCTCAGCGCAGAACTGGCCAGCTGGATCGAAATCGGTGCCAGCCCGCGTGCCTCATTGGCACTGGACAAATGCGGTCGGGCGCATGCGTGGATGAACCAGCGTGACTATGTGGACCCTGCGGATATTCGAGCCATTGCACATGACGTTTTCCGTCACCGCATCACGCTGAGCTTCGAGGCGCAGGGAAACGCCAAAACGGCAGATGACGTGATCGCGGACATCCTGCGTCTCGTCGCGCTGCCCTGACTTTTAGGGTTGGCCGGGTGCAGCGATCCACAGCATATCCCGATGATCCCCGCATTCACGTCAGTGCGGATCACCTGTTGCGTCTGGAACTGCATTCCCGTGCCCTGAGCTTTTTGCCACGTCAGCCTGCCCGGTCGATCCTGAATGGCAGACACGCATCGCGCCTGCGCGGACGCGGCCTGAATTTCGAGGAATTGCGCAACTACCAACCGGGCGACGATATCCGCACAATTGACTGGAAAGTCACGGCGCGAACCGGTGAGCCCCATGTTAGGGTCTATACCGAGGAACGAGACCGCCCTGCCCTGTTGCTGGTCGATCAGCGCGTTTCGATGTTTTTCGGAACCGAAGTCTACATGAAATCGGTCATCGCCGCCGAAGCTACCGCAATCACCGCGCATCGCGTTCTTGGTCAGGGCGATCGTGTCGGTGGTCTGGTATTCAACGACACAAGCGTTGCTGAACACAGGCCGCAGCGCCGCGCGGCGGCGCTCATGCGGTTTCTGTCTTCCATCGGGGCTGCCAATTCGGCCTTGCATGCTGCCTTGAACCCGCAACCCATCGTAACTTTGAATGACATGTTGTCGGAAGCCGCGCGTATGACCCAAACCAACGGGCTGGTTTGCCTGTTTTCCGACTGCGACGGGCTTGACGAGAAATCGGAATCCCTGCTGCGCCGCATTGCGGTCTCAAACGATCTGATCGTGTTCAATATCGCTGACAAGACAGCCAAGGAGCTGGCGCCCGATCTGAAACTCACGGTCTCGGACGGGCGCGACCAGATCGAAATCGACAGCGCCGACCCCGAATTGTCCGGCAAAATTCGCAAATCCATGGAAGACAGGTTGGACCACCTGCACACATGGTCCCGTCGATACGGCTTTCCGGTTGTTCCATTGACGACCGCGGAACCTGCCCTGGATCAGTTGCTGTATCTGTTCGGACATCGCAGGGGGCAGAAATGAGCATCGACACGACAGGGAAATCTCTGGTTGATCTGCTGAATATGCTCGAGTCGGCACCGGAACCCACGCTTGTTTCGATGTTTCCGCAGACATGGGGGTGGTTGGCGCTGGCCGTCATACTGCTTGGCCTTGCCGTACTGGTCAGTGTTTTTTTCATCCGGCGAAGGCGGGCAAACGCGTATCGCCGCCATGCGCTGGCCGAGCTGGCAGACCCGGATATCTCGTCGGCAAAAGTTGCCGAAATCCTTCGCCGCACCGCTTTGGTCGCATATTCGCGCAGGCAGGTTGCAGGTATTCACGGGGATGACTGGTTGAATTTCCTTTCGCAAACCTCTGATGACAAGTCCTTTTTATCAGACATTGGGCAAACGCTGATCGACGCGCCGTACAAGGACCTGCCGCCAAACCGCGCCTTGACCCAGCTTGCTAGGCATTGGGTCAAGTCCCATAAACGGTATCGGGGAACCTGATGTTTTCCTTCTCTGCGCCCTGGGTGTTTCTGCTCTTGCCGCTGCCGCTGCTGGTGTACGCCATTGCTCCGCCCCGGCGGGAAACAGCCGTGTCCATTCGCATTCCGTTTTTTCGCCGCGTGGCCCAGGCGGCTGGCGTCGAGCCGCAATCCGGGTCAATGATCCGAACCCGGGCCCGGCTGCAAACGGCCAGCGCCGCCTTGATCTGGATACTTCTGGTTCTGGCGCTGGCGCGTCCGGAACGTCTGGGCGATCCCGTCGTGATGGAAAAATCTGCACGCGATGTGGTTTTGGCGCTGGATATCTCTGGCTCGATGGATCAGCGCGACTTCCAGACCGGATCCGGTGCCCCGATACAACGGTTGGAGGCGGTCAAAGAGGTTCTCAAGCAGTTCATCTCTGAAAGAGATGGTGACAGGATAGCGCTGATCATCTTTGGAACACGCGCGTTCATTCAAGCCCCCTTCACGGAAGATCTGAACAGTTTGAATGGGTTCCTGGATCAAACTCAAGTTGGCATGGCAGGTCCGAACACGGCTTTGGGCGATGCGATCGGGCTTGGCATTCGAACCTTTGAATCCAGCGAGGTTGACCAGCGCCTGATGATTGTTCTCAGCGATGGCGCCGATACGTCCAGTCGCATGACACCCGTCAATGCTTCGGCCATTGCTGCGGAAAAGAACGTGGTTGTTTATACGATTGGCGTCGGAGACCCGAATGCCACGGGCGAAGACCGTGTCGATCTTCAGGCATTGAAGGACATAGCCGATCGCACGGGCGGAGAATATTTCTTTGCCGACGATGCAACGGCCCTTGAACAAACTTACGCACGCATTGACTCTCAGAACCCCAGAATGGTGGAAACGCAAAGCTATCGCCCCAAGCAAAGCCTTGCCCATATTCCGTTACTCATCGCGCTGATCGTCATCATGGTCAGCATGACCTGGTTCCATTTCTCACAGCGACACCAGGGGGCCTTCTGACGATGGATCTGGCTGATTTTCATTTTATCCGAGGCTATTACCTGCTGCTTCTCATCCCCATCCTTGCCTTGTGGTGGCGGATCAGACCCAGACCGATGGCAGATACCAAACTGCCATCAGGGATAGCCCCACACCTTGCAGAGGCCTTGCTGCTTGGCAAGGAAGAAAACAGGCGCATCCAGCCCATTGACGTTGCGCTGATCATTGCGGCGCTTGTCACTTTGGCGGCCTCGGGCCCGACATGGTCGCGCGCGCCCAACCCGTTGATCGCAGACACGGCCCCGTTGGTGATCGCTCTCAAAGTCACCGACAGCATGGAAAGCTCGGATCTTGCGCCATCGCGGCTGGATCGGGCACGGTTCAAGATTTCCGACCTGATCACCGAACGTGCCGGCGCACGTACCGCTTTGATCGCCTATGCAGGAACGCCGCACCGAGTTGCGCCCTTGACCGAAGATGCGAACATACTTCGTCCGTTGCTTGAGGGGTTGACGCCTGCGGTGATGCCGAAGGATGGCGATGCGGCAGCCGATGCGCTTGCGTTGGCTCAGTCCATTCTGGAAGACAGCGACAGCCCTGGGGCGGTGCTGTTTGTATTGGACGACCTTGATCCATCTCAGGTAACGGGGCTAAGCTCCTCTTCTTCTGATATTTTCGTTCTCACCATGCTGCCGGATGGTGGTCGTATCGCGCAGCTGGACAACATCCCCAACGCCTCAGTGGTCGCGTTTTCGGACGACGATCGGGACATCAATCAACTGATGCGCCGCATTCAATCGGCCTATACAGCCGCCCTGGATGACGATGATCGTCTGGACTGGCAGGACAAGGGCTGGATCCTGGCCTGGCCTGCTGCGGTGTTGTCTCTGCTGTGGTTCCGCAAGGGCTGGGTAATTCGTTGGGCGGTTCTGGTTTTGATTGCGTTGCCTTCATCCGGCGCGCGGGCAGAAGGATGGCGAGACTGGTTTTTCACCCCCGACCAACAAGGCCAGATCGCGATGAACCAAAAACGATTTGGCGACGCGGCCGAGATGTTCGAAGACCCATATCACAAGGGATATGCCTATCTCAGGGATGGTCAATACGAAAAGGCGTCGTCCGTGTTTTCCACGCTGGACACACCGGAAGCTGCGTTTGCCGAAGGTATGGCCCGCATAAAAAACCGCGAGTATCGCCCAGCCATATCAGCGTTCGAGACCGCCTTGGAACGTCGCCCCGACTGGCCCGAAGCCCAGCAAAATCTCGACCTGTCCAAGGCCATCCTGGATTATGTCGAAACGACGCGTGAACAGTCTGACACAGGGGAAGAGGCTGGCATCGGTGCAGATGATACGGTGTTTGACAACGATGCAGCACGTGGCAGTGACACCACGGTTCAAGCCCCCAAGGACGGGCCACAGTCACTGTCCGCCGACCAGTGGATCAGTATGATCGACACCGACATGCAGGATTTTCTGAGAAACCGTTTCCTTTTGGAAATACAGGAGCAAACAGAATGAGATACCCAGCTGTCTTCATCCTGTTGATGCCGTTATCCTTGTCCGCACAGGAAAACTCAGCCTATCAACCTCGGGTATCAGTGGACGTCCCGAACGAGGCCGTCATCGTCGGCCAGCCCGCCATCGTCCGCATCAAGGTTCTGGTTCCGACCTTCATGCCGCAGCCGCCTGTATTTCCATCATTGGAGCAACAAAATATCCTGGTTCGCCTGCCAGAGCGAGCTTCTGGTCCGGTAAGCGAAACGGTACACGGAGAAACGTGGTCCGGCGTACAGCGCAGTTATCGACTGTATCCGCTGGCAGCAGGGCCGGTCGCGTATGATGCGCAAGAGGTTGTCGTGACATTTGCCGACCTGCGGTCCAATGACCCGGTTCAGGTTTCGGTTCAGCTTCCTTCCATACAGCTGAACGCAGAGATCCCCGAGGGCGCTCAAGGTCTTGACCCGCTGATCATAGCAAGTGGTTTCTCTCTTGATCAGAAGCTGGACGGTCCGACCGATATGCAGGCCGGTGATTCCATCACGCGCGAGATAAGCGCGCAGATCTCTGGCACCACGGCCCTGACGATCCCGGCGCTGACGCCGCAGGATCAAAGCCAACAGCTGCGCGCCTATCCCAAGGAACCCCGCTTTTCGGAAACAGAAGACCGGGGCATCCTGTCCGGGCAACGGGTCGAAGAAACCGTGTACATCGCCCAAGACGGGGGCGAAACACGATTGACGGCCGTTTCCATCGACTGGTTCAATCTGGACACCGGTCAGATCGAAACGGCATCACTTCCCTCGACCAAGCTTACACTGGCCCCGCCCAGACGACAGCCGCCTGACGCGCAAACCATCATCAAATCAGTTCTTTACCTTGTCATTGTTGTATTCGCATTGTGGACTTTGGGAAGGTTTCTGCGCCCGCGCTATGCAACCTGGAAAACGGAACGGCGCCGCAGGTATCTGGCATCGGAGAAATATGCCGTCGATGCCTTGCGATCCGCTTTAAGATCACGGGATTTGCCCGCGGTTTATCAGGCATTGGATCTTTGGAAATCACGCAGCGCGTACCCCGAGCGTTCTTTGGATCTTGAAAGCAGTCTAATGAATATCGGTGCGGCGCGGTATTCAGCGACGGCTGGCAACAGCCCGGAAGACTGGCAAGCGGCCATGCAACACCTCGGCGCACTGAAAAGCGCAACAGAAAGAAAGAGCGAGTCTTTACCCCCGCTCAACCCTTAGACTTCAACTTTGACAGTTGCTGATCAGCTTGCGCCGGTCGATCAACCGTAGCCGGCTATACCCCAATTCCACAAGGCCCAGATCTGCCAGATGATGCAGATGTCGGTGCAACGTCGGCTGAGATACCGCAACCATTTCAGCAAGTTCTTCCTGAGACACAATAATCCATCCGTCCGAACTCAAAGCGCCTTCGTCAAGGTGCAACAGACGCAGCACAAGGCGCTTTTCAGACCCCGTAACCGCAAGATTGGCCATGATGCGCAGTGCAGTCTTCATGTTTTCATGCGTCAATGCATAGAAATCACGGATGTATTCCGGGTTTGTCTGAATCATGCGTTCTACCCGCGAGCCGGGAAAAAACAAGGTGCGGGTCTTTTGCGTTGCCACGACGCTGACCAGTCGTTTGGCTTCGGCAAACAGCGCAAGATCCCCGATCCAGAATCCTGATCCATCCTGATGCAATACGAATTCCTGTCCATCATCGGCAGGTGCCGTGATCTGAAGCGCGCCTGCGAGCACCGCATGAATACCGTTGGCGCGGTCGCCGTGGTGGTACAGGGTTTCTCCGGAATCGAAGGTTCTTTGAATTGCGCATGTCATAAGATCGCTCTGAAACTTTGAATCGCGCGTGCCAAACCAGTCGGTCTTGGCCAGAATCCGCATATCGTCATCAGAATCAAACATTTGTATCTTTCAAAGTGATCATATGATAAGTTTTCGATGCGTTTCATCGCGTAAAATAGCTGTGTTCACTGCCCGAACAAGAAATTGTTTTTATTCGGGCAATCAAAAACTTGCTTGCAGCTTCAAGTTATAAGCTAGCGGCTTCAACTAAATTTCAATTTTCCGAGTCATTAAGGCTCGACTGATCAGGAGCACTTCATGTCTTCTCCACGAATGATTGCAGATAATTGGCGTAGAACACTGCGCCGGTTCGCAGTGGCGACCGTAACTGTCGCCCTTGCCGTGCCCGCCTGGGCGCAGGATCAAAAGCCCAATATTCTTGTGATATGGGGCGACGATATCGGTCAATCCAACATCTCGGCCTATACCATGGGTCTAATGGGATATCAGACACCCAATATCGACAGGGTTGCCAAAGAAGGCATGATCTTTACCGATTACTACGGTGAACAATCCTGTACCGCCGGCCGTTCGTCATACATCATGGGGCAATCCGTGTTCCGCACCGGTCTGTCCAAAGTCGGCCTGCCCGGGGCAGATCTTGGAATGCAGGTTGAAGACCCAACTATCCCGGGACTTCTCAAAGACCACGGCTATGTGACCGGTCAATTCGGCAAAAACCACCTTGGTGACAAGGATGAGCATCTTCCGACAAATCACGGATTTGATGAGTTTTTTGGCAATCTTTACCACCTGAATGCCGAGGAAGAACCGGAAAACGAAGACTATCCGGGTGATCGCGTTCTGGCGGATGGGCGCACCTTCCGCGAGGCCTATGGCCCGCGCGGCGTCATCAAATCCAAATCCGATGGCACGATCGAAGACACCGGACCGTTGACCCGCAAGCGTATGGAAACCGTGGATGACGAAACTGTGGCCGCGGCCATCGACTTCATCAAGCGGGCGCATGAGCAAGGTCAGCCCTTCTATGTCTGGTGGAACGGTACCCGCATGCACTTCCGCACCCACGTCAAAGACGAGATGCGCGCCAAGGCCAATGAGTTGTCGGGGCGGGTCGCTGATGAATACACCGCCGGTATGATCGAACACGACATGCATGTTGGGCAGCTGCTGGATCTGCTGGACGAGCTTGGCATCGCTGACAACACGATCGTCCACTATTCCACTGACAACGGTCCCCACATGAACACCTGGCCGGATGCGGCTGCCACGCCGTTCTGGGGCGAGAAGAATACCAACTGGGAGGGTGGCTGGCGCGTTCCGTCGATGGTGCGCTGGCCGGGCAAGATCGAGGCCGGATCAGTCACCAACGAGATCGTTCATCACATGGACTGGCTGCCCACTTACCTCGCCGTGGCCGGCGATCCGGACATCAAGGAAAAGCTGAAGGCCGGCTACAGCTCATCGGGCATGGGTCGCGACTACAAGGTGCACCTTGATGGTTACAACATTCTGCCGCTGCTGACTGGTGAGACTGCGGCAAGCCCCCGGAAAGAAATCTTCTATTTCTCGGATGATGGTGACCTCACGGCGCTGCGCTTCGAAGACTGGAAGCTCATCTTTCTGGAGCAGAAAGCCTGGGCCACGTTGCGTGCCTGGATCGAGCCATGGACCGAACTGCGCATCCCGCTGATCATCAACCTGCGCCGCGATCCGTATGAACGCGCGTACCGCACGTCCAACACCTATTACGATTGGCTGTTGGACCGGGCCTATTTCCTTGTGCCCGCCCAGCAATACGTTGGCAATTTCCTCAGCACGTTCGAGGAGTTCCCGCCACGTCAGAAAGCAGCCAGCTTTAACCTGGATCAGGTCATGGAGAAGCTGACAACGCCGACCAACAACTAGGCCCGGCGGCCCCACGCTGTAGGCCGCCCTGCGCAGGGCGGCCTTTTTTCAACACAACAGTTATCGAGAGCTTCATGAAACACGTTCTTTTAGGTGCTTTTCTGACCTGTGTTCCCATATCCCTGCTCGCTGATCCGCTGCCCAGTTGGAACGCCACTGCGGCAAAAGAGGCGATCCTTGAATTCGTGTCCAGTGTTACCGACGCAGAAGGACCTGACTATGTGACACCTTCAGATCGGATCGCGGTATTTGACAATGACGGCACACTCTGGGCCGAACAGCCGGTTTATTTCCAGTTTATCTTTGCCATGGATCGACTTTCTGAACTGGCTGAACAAGATCCTTCGATCTTGTCCACACCCGCTTTGAAAGCCGCTGCCGAAGGTGATTTAGCAACGGTTCTTCAAGGCGGCCACGATGCGTTGATCGAAGTTGTTAACGCCTCGCATTCCGGAACCAGCGTCGAGACGTTTCAGGCCGAAGTTGCGCAATGGCTGGCCAAGGCCCGACACCCGGACACCGGATTGCCCTATGACCAGATGACCTATCAGCCCATGGTCGAACTGTTGCGCTATCTTCGGGACGAAGGGTTCAAGACCTATATCGTCTCGGGCGGCGGTATTCATTTCATGCGGGTCTTCGCGGAACAGGCCTATGGCATTCCGCCGGAACAGGTTCTGGGCACCTATGGAAACTCGACATTCGAAGACGTCGATGGCGTTCCGACTGTCATCAAGGCCCCCGGGATTGCCTTCATCGACGACAAGGAAGGCAAACCCATCAACATCGAACGCACGATCGGCAAACGCCCCATTCTGGCCGGAGGAAACTCAGACGGCGATTTCGCCATGCTGAATTGGACAACCTCGGGTAGCAGACCACGGCTGGGTGTTCTGCTCCACCATACGGATGCCGAACGTGAGTGGGCCTATGATCGGGAAAGTCCGATTGGGCGGTTGGTTGACGGTCTGGATCAGGGGCCGGACAAAGGCTGGATCATCGTCGATATGGCGAAAGACTGGTCGCGGGTCTACACTGGAGGAAACTGAACGACCCGAAAGACTTACCGCCCATGTGGACTTTGCTTGTATCCATCTTTGTTTTTGCGTTGTACGCAGCCGCAGTTGTGTTTTCGGTGCGCGCGGCACAAACCGCGCGCACACCGCAAGGAGCCGTTGGCTGGGTGGTCTTTTTGGTATCGGCGCCAATCTTTGCGGTTCCGATGTACCTGTTTCTGGGGCATCACAGGTTTCGCGGCTATCGCATCTCGCGCCAACAAAGCGAACGGGTCGTCGAAGGGATCAAGACCTTTGCCGACTATTCCAGGCCTGATCCGACAACGATGCCGATCAATCCACGACCATTCGAATTTCTGGCTCATCTTCCGGTATCCAGTGGCAATGGCGCTCAGCTTCTGATCGATGGTCAGGCAACGTTTGACGCCATTTTCCAGTCGATAGACGAGGCCAGGAACTATATCCTGATCCAGTTCTATATCGTCAGAGACGATGCCTTGGGCCAAAAACTTCAGACCAAGCTGATCGAGGCTGCGAAACGTGGGGTGCATGTCCGTTTCATGACCGATGCCGTCGGCAGCTATGGATTGGAAAACACCTATCTGGACACGATGCGCGATGCGGGTATCGACGTCGCCGACCCGCGCGAGCAACGCGGGCCAAATTTCAGGTTTCAGCTGAATTACCGGAACCATCGCAAAACCGTCGTCATTGACGGTGAAACAGGTTTTATCGGCGGTCACAACGTGGGCGTTGAATATCTGGGAGAAGACCCGCATTTCGGCCATTGGCGCGACACGCATATCAAGATGACCGGCCACATCGTCCGGCAATTGCAGCTCATCTTCACCGAAGACTGGCACTGGGCCCGCGATGAAGACCTGATTGACGACCTCGACTGGGCAGGCAGCGAGGCCGAGCAGGACATGAATGCCCTATTGGTGGCCACCGGACCCGGAGACGAAACCGAAACCGGCGCCATGATGTTCTTTTCGGCCATCGCCGAGGCGAAAGAAAGATTGTGGATTGCCTCGCCCTATTTTGTGCCCGACATCGACGTCATGACCGCATTGCAACATGCAGCGATGCGCGGTGTGGACGTGCGCATCCTTGTGCCCGATATCATAGACCATCGGCTGCCATGGCTGGCTGCTTTTGCCTATTTCGACGAAATCCGCGACTGCGGCGCACGCGTGTTCCGATATACGGACGGTTTCATGCACCAGAAGGTTTTCGTGGTTGACGACACGCTGGCTGCGGTCGGCACGACCAATCTGGACAACCGGTCCTTCCGGCTGAACTTCGAAGCGATGGCCCTGTTTTTTGATGCCCGAGCAGCCTTGGCAGTTGATCACATGCTGCGCGCGGATTTCGAGGCAAGCTATGAGTTGACGCGCAGTTTGGCCCAGCAACCTGCCCATATCCGGTTTGGCGCACCGTTGGCGCGGTTGTTTGCGCCTATCCTTTAGGAAAAGAACTTTTCTTGAAAAACGCGCGTCATCATCGCCACCAGATAAGCGGTCGACAGACCAAAGGCCAGAAGACCAGCAACCGCGGCAAAAGACCCAAAAATTCGCAACCCTTCGCCCAAAACGATATCGCCGTATCCCAGGGTCGTGAACGTCACCAGTGAGAAATAGATGGCCGAGTTCCAATCCGGCAGAACCTCAAGCAACACCCAGACGATGGCCCAAATCCAGACCTGAATCGTGTGCGTCGCGACAATAAAGGCCAAAGATACCGCGATCGGTGCTGCCGTACCAAAGAACACCCCCTTGGCCGACCATTTTTCATCCCACTTGATGATCGTGACGGTACACCAGGTTAACAAAAGAATCTCGACCAAGAAGCAGAGCGCCAGAAATGTACTGCCCCAAACGATCTGATGCAGCAACGTCATGTTTTTCATCCCGATTTACGACAGTGTACCGTCCGGGCAGAATGACCCGTTGAGGTGCAGGGCACAACCCCGGCGATCGTGAAGAACGCCTGCGGCGAATGGAACCGAGTGCGGGTCCGCACTGGACAGTTTGGAATTCCGTCGCACATCCTTGGAAGAAAAAAGGCCAGACCATGCTGTTGACCATCGACCGTGTTCAGAAAACCTATCCCGGCGGGCGCCCGGTTCTGCGCGACGTGTCGCTGACATTGGATGAAGGGCAAACCCTGGCCCTGACCGGCGAAAGCGGCAGTGGCAAAAGCACTCTGCTGAACCTTGCCGCAGCGCTTGACTGTTTCGACAGCGGTGAAATCATCTTGAACCGAACCCCTCTGTCCCATCTGGACGATGCCGGGCGGGCCGAATTGCGGCGCAGTCAGCTTTCGTTGGTGTTTCAGCAGTTCAATCTGATCCCTTCGCTGACCGTTGCGCAGAACCTTTCCTTTCACGCCCGCCTTGCCGACGCCGAGGATGCCGGGTGGACCGCGCATCTGACTGAACGCTTGGGCCTGTCCGATCTTTTGGACCGATATCCCGAAAACCTGTCCGGCGGGCAACAGCAGCGGGTGGCGATTGGTCGTGCCATGGCAGCGCGTCCGAAACTGCTGCTGGCGGATGAGCCCACGGGCAATCTGGATGAAACCGCCAGCGCAAGGGTTCTGGATCTGATGTTGGCCTTGGTGGCTGATACCGGCGCAGCGCTTCTGTTGGTCACGCATTCCCAACAGATTGCAGCCCGACTGGATCGAACCGTCCAGCTCTGCGGTGGTTGTATCCAATGACACGCGCCGTCATTCAGGCTTTGATGTCACACTGGCGGGTGCACTGGTTGCAACTGGCGACGCTTTTGACAGGCATCGCGTTGGCCACCGGTCTCTGGTCCGCGGTTCAGGCCATCAATGCCGAAGCGCGCGCCAGCTATGCCCGGGCCAACGCGCAGCTTGCCCTTGGACAGTTCGACGAGCTGCGCGATCCTTCCGGTCTAATTCCGGTTTCTCGTTACGTAGATCTGCGTCGTGCTGGCTGGCAGGTGGCGGCCGTTCTGGAGGGCCCCTATCGAATCCGGGGCCGCACATTGCGCCTGATGGGTGTGGACATGGTCGCCTACCCGGCCCTGCCCGCCGTCACCGAAGCCGACCAAAGCACCGCGCCGACTGAGCCGGCAGACATGCTGACCGCTCCGGGGCGGCTTCTGGTCGCGGCAGAGCTGGCGCCGCTGTTGCGCGACCAGAACAACCTTCCGCCGGTTTCGTTCACCACGGCGCTGCCACCGGACGTTATTCTGACGGATATCGGCACAGCCGAAGCCCTGCTGAACCAAACCGATTTCATCTCGCGACTCATTGTGTTGCCGGATCAGCCGCGTGATCGGCCACCTTTGGCCGAAATCGCGCCCGAACTGGAGCGCGCCAGCCCATCCTCGCAAGTCGATACTGCTCGGTTGACTGACAGTTTTCACCTGAACCTGTCGGCTTTTGGCCTGCTGTCCTTTGCCGTTGGCCTGTTCATCGTGAACGGCACCGTCGGGCTGGCTTTTGCCCAACGCCGAGGCATGATCCGCACCCTGCGTGCGCTAGGCGTTTCGATGCGGCGGCTGGTCTTCCTGATCCTGACCGAACTCACGGGGCTGGCCCTGATCGGTGGAACCCTGGGGCTGCTTCTTGGGTTCTTTCTGGCCGGAGCGTTGTTGCCCGATGTCGCAGCAACCCTTCGTGGCCTGTATGGTGCGCCCGTGACCGGACAGCTGACATTGCACCCCCATTGGGTGTTTGCCGGGATGGCGATGGCTGTCTTCGGCACCTTGTTTGCCAGTGGCCATGCGCTGTGGCGATTGTCTCGTATGCCCCTGCTGGCGGGGCCCGGTGTGCAAGCCTGGCAGGGCAATGCCGGCACACGTCGTGTGACAGGTTTGCTCGGCTTGTCCCTGATCCTCGGCGGTGTCATCGCCTATCTCGGCATCGGTGGGCTAGTTGCCGGTTTCGTGCTGTTGGCCGGATTGCTGACGGGTGCCGCGCTTTTGTTGCCGGCGCTTCTGACCTTTGCGCTTTCGGTCTTTGGCAACAGGTCCCGTGGCGCCGTCGCGCAGTGGGTCTGGGCCGACGTGCGGGCACAATTGCCCGGGCTGTCGCTTGCCCTGATGGCCCTGTTGCTTGCGCTTGCGGCAAATATCGGTGTGGGTACAATGGTTTCAAGTTTCCGGCTGACCTTTGTCGGCTGGCTCGACCAGCGCCTGACTTCAGAGCTGTATCTGACCGTCCGTGACGAAGAACAGGGGCGCGAGATCACGGATTGGCTGCGTCCGCAGGTCGACGTCATCCTTCCAATTCGCAACATGGAACTGTCGCACGAGACGGGCCCCCTGTTTCTGTACGGGGTCATTGACGATCCGGTCTATCGGCAACACTGGCCCTTGATATCGGCAAACTCGACCGTATGGGACGACGTGATGGCCGCAGACGCGGTTCTGATCAACGAACAACTTGCACGGCGCGCGAACCTATGGCCCGGAGATACGCTGACACTGTCCCCGGCTCACACGCTGACCATCGCTGGGGTTTATTCGGATTATGGAAACCCAACCGGGCAAGCCATTGTATCGATGAGCCAACTTGACCGGATCGCACCAGGGGCCGAAACCCGACGGTTTGGCATCCGTTTGAACCCCGAACAGGCGACTGAAATGGCGCAGACATTGCGCGAGCGGTTTGCCCTGCCGCGTCAGGCCGTGGTCCAGCAGGCCGCCATGAAGGCGCAATCATTGGCAATCTTCGAAAAGACCTTTGTCGTGACATCGGCGCTCAATGTTCTGACCCTCGGTGTGGCGGGATTTGCCATACTCACCAGCCTGCTGACCCTGTGGACCCAGCGCTTGCCTCAGATTGCTCCGGTATGGGCGCTAGGACTGAATCGGGCGCAACTGGCGCGGCTGGAGCTTTTGCGCAGCGTGCTGCTCGCGGCTCTGACCGCGAGCCTGGCGTTGCCGCTTGGTCTGATTCTCGCCTGGGTTCTGTTGGCGGTGATCAATGTGCAAGCCTTTGGCTGGCGGTTGCCGATGTTCGTGTTTCCCTGGGATTGGTTGTGGCTGTTCCTGTTGACCCTGCTGGCCGCCCTGGTTGCAGCGGCCCTGCCCGCGCTGCGCATGTTGCGTCTGCCCCCTGCCGATTTGCTGAAGGTGTTCGCCAATGAACGTTAAAACCCTTTTGGCCGTTCTCGTGTTTTTGTGCCCATCGCCTCTTTGGGCGCAGGGCTTTGCAGGTCTTGGAGGGTCGGCGGAAGGGTTCGAGGTTCCGCAGGCGGGCTTTGAATTCGACTTTCCCAAAGACCACGGGCCTCATCCCGCCTATCGGATCGAATGGTGGTATCTGACGGCCAACCTCAAAGGCGAGGACGGGCGTGACTATGGCATCCAATGGACCCTTTTCCGGTCGGCCCTGAAACCTTTTGAAACAGATGGATGGCACAGCCCGCAGATCTGGATGGGCCATGCGGCTGTCACCACGCCTGACACCCACTATTTTGCCGAACGCCTGTCGCGTGGGGGGATTGGGCAGGCAGGTGTTGCGGTGCAACCGTTCGAGGCCTGGATCGACGAATGGCGCATGGCCGGACCGGATATGGATACCCTGACCTTGACCGCGAACGGGGCTGATTTCGGGTACGATCTTGCGCTGAGCGCACAAGGCCCGTTGGTGTTTCATGGCCAAGCGGGCTATTCTGTCAAATCCGCCGACGGGCAAGCCAGCTATTACTATTCGCAACCCTTTTATTCAGTCGAAGGCGTACTGCACCTGCCGGATGGCGATATGCGCGTCACCGGTCAGGGCTGGCTGGACCGGGAATGGTCTTCGCAACCCCTGGCCGAGGATCAAACCGGCTGGGATTGGTTTTCGCTCAGCTTCGAGGACGGGGACAAGCTGATGGCCTTTCGACTGCGCGGTGGTCGCGGCGATTTCACTTCGGCTACATGGATCAATTCAGACGGCAGCACCGATGCCATCCCCGACGGATCCGTCAGGCTTGAGCCGCTTGCGACCGATCAGGTGGCAGGGCGCGACGTCCCGACGCAATGGCGCGTCGTGCTTGCGGACCGAGGCATCGACGTCAAGGTATCCGCCCTGACACCGGACGCCTGGATGGGGACACGTTTTGAATATTGGGAAGGTCCGGTCACGGTCACCGGCAGCCACGAGGGCGTTGGGTATCTCGAGATGACGGGCTACTGACCTGGCTGCGGGAGCCCGAACGGCGGGCAGGCGACCGTCGGGGCTCCGGCACCTCTGTGCACGGCATCTGCTTTTCGCGTCAGCGGACCACGTAAACCGAGACGTTGGAATGTCGCACCACGCGTGCCGCATTCGGGCCCAGCAGGTAATCCTTGAAATCCGGCTTGTGGGCTCCGATTACGATCAAATCAGAACCGGCACTTTCGGCCGTCTTCAAAATCTCCTGATAAGCTGTTCCTGTCGCAACCACATGGCGGATGGTTTCGTTGCGCTCGGCCCCCAGGGCCGATACGCACAGCGCCGTCAGTTTGGCCTGCGCTTCCTCCAACGCCTTGTCGTGAAAACCGGATTCGAAAAACCCCGACACCCAGCTTTCCCCGAAATCGGGCAGCACTGTCACCACGTCAAGCTGCGCCCCTTCCATATCCGCCAGCGCGGCTGCTTTTTTCAGAACCGGTGCATCAATCTCGCCATTGCTGATATCAACGGCACACAGAACGGAACGTGTCATACGAGCACCTCTTGTCTGGCGGCACGGCCGCGTTGCAGGAAAGCGATCAGACCCAGCAGGATCAGCGCCGGGATATAGACCAGTTGCTTCGGAGGCTGGCTGGACGGCAGGCTGGCCGAGCTCAGACGCACGGCCTCGTCACCGTAATAGTCAAAGTTGGCCAGATCTTCGGCAACCGGTGATCCAAACATCGGCTCGTCAAGTTTGACAAGGCCATCCTCTTCCAGCAACAGCAGCCCCATGGCATCGACGCGCGCTTCACCGCCCTCTTCGGATCCGACTGGCACGACAACCGTGGTGTCCACCATCTTGCCGGTATCAAAATCCGGCCCGCTGATCACCATGCGAACCTCGGTTCCCGGTGGAGTCTGGCCGATGGTTTCGACAAACGCCGCAGGCTCGACCGAAGTGTATGGAGGCGCGATGCGATCCATGAAGAAATCCGGCCTGAACAGGGCGAAGGCCACGGCGATCAGCGCGATACTTTCGTAGATGCGGCTGTGGGTCAGGAAGTACCCCATGGTGCCTGCCGTGAAGACAAGTATCGCTATCGTCGCGAAAATCGCCACTATGATCCCTTCGACCCATGTCACATCGATCAGCAGAAGATCGGTGTTGAAAATGAACACGAAGGGCAGCGCCACGGTGCGCAGGCTGTAGAAGAAGGCCGTGAAACCGGTTTTGATCGCATCACCGCCCGACACGGCCGCGGCGGCAAAACTGGCCAGCCCGACCGGAGGTGTCACGTCGGCCATGATCCCGAAATAGAACACGAACAGGTGGACAGCGATCAATGGAACGATCAGCCCGCTTTGGGCGCCCAACTCAACAACCACACCGGCCATCAAAGAGCTGACAACGATATAGTTCGCGGTTGTCGGCAGACCCATGCCCAGGATCAGGCTGAGCAGCCCGACCATGACCAGCATCAGGATCAGATTGCCACCCGACAGGAACTCGACCAGATCGGCCATAACCTGACCAACCCCCGTCAACGTGACGGTTCCCACGATCACGCCCGCAGTTGCCGTGGCAAGCGCGATGCCGATCATGTTGCGTGCCCCGTCGATCAGACCTTGCCACAGGTCGGCAACACCATCGATGAAAGTGTTGTACAGGTTGCTCTGCCCGCGGAACATCGCTTTCAGCGGCTTCTGCGTCAGCAGGATGACAAACAGCAACGATGTGGCCCAGAAGGCGGACAGGCCCGGTGATTTCTGTTCGATCATCAGGAAATAGACCAGCACGATGATCGGCAGCAGGTAATGCAGGCCAGCTTTGTAGATATCGGCGATGACCGGCAGTTGCACTTCTTTGGCATTGGGGTCGTCCGGTTCCAGATCCGGAACCTGTGCCGCCAGATAAAGCAGTGCGACATAGACCGCGCAGATAATCAGGCTGAGCACGATCCCAGCGGCCGACGGCACCCAGCTTGTCACGGCATCCACCGGGAATTGTGAGCCATAGCAAAGACCTGCAAACACCAGGAAAAAGCCCAGCATCCCAACTACGGTCCGCGCCAGATGTACATCGCGGTCGCCCAGCGTGGGCATGTTCCGTTTCACGGCCTCAAGGTGCACGATGTAAACCAGTGCGATGTAGGAAATCGCAGCCGGCAGGAAGGCATGGGTGATCACCTCGACATAAGAGATGCCCACATATTCCACCATCAGGAATGCAGCGGCCCCCATCACCGGCGGCATGATCTGCCCGTTGACCGAGCTGGCAACCTCGACCGAGCCCGCTTGTTCACTGCTGAACCCGACGCGCTTCATCAGCGGGATGGTGAAGGTACCTGTGGTAACAACATTGGCAATCGACGAGCCCGAGATCAGGCCGGTCGCAGCCGAGCCCACAACCGCCGCCTTGGCCGGACCACCACGCAGGTGGCCCAGGGCCCCAAAGGCCATCTTGATAAAGTAGTTCCCTGCCCCGGCTTTATCCAGCAATGCGCCAAACAGCACGAACAGGAAGACGAATTTCGTGGAAACACCCAATGCAATACCAAACACGCCCTCGGACGTGATCCACATGTGGCTCATCGCCTTTTTCAGGCTCGCGCCCTTCCAGCGGATAACTTCGGGCACCCATTCCGAGGCACCGAAGAAGACATAGGCCAAAAATATGGTCGCGATAATTGCCATGGCAGGGCCAAGCGCACGGCGCGCGGCCTCGAACAACAGCACCAGGCCAAGCAACGCAACCCATTTGTCAGTGTCGTCGGCCAAACCGCCCGCATTGACGATCTTGTCATAGAAGAAATAGCCGTACAGCGCGACGAACGCGCCCACCAATCCCATGATCCAATCCTGAACCGGAATATAGTTCCGGGGGCTGGATTTGAGCGCCGGATAGGCCGCAAAGGCCAGAAACAAAGCAAAAGCCAGATGGAATTGCCGTGCATTGTTCACGACGCTTCCGGGCAAGACATAATTCGCCAAGGGCGAAGCCAGAACAACTTGAAATATCGACCAGATCGCGGCCACGACCGCCAGGAAAACGCCCACGTTCCCGACCGGATTTCGCCCTCCTGCGTCAGAAGATGCAACCAGATCCTGAAGCTCTTCTTCGGAAAGCGGACGATTGGATTGAGTGTCGGAATTCATCAAATGTCTCCCCGTCGCGGCCATTGTTCGGCCTTCTGAAATCCCGTTTCACACGGGTTTTGTGCAGGGCGCCCTTGGGCACCCTGCGTCAGGTCTGGTTTACTGAATCCAGCCTTTTTCTTTGTAGTACTTCTCGGCACCCGGATGCAGCGGAGCCGACAGGCCATCCGCAATCATCTCTTCGGGCTTCAGGTTCGCAAACGCCGGGTGCAGCTTTTTGAAGTCATCGAAGTTTTCAAAGACCGAGCTGACGACCGCGTAAACCGCATCTTCCGATACATCGGCCGAGGTCACGAAGGTCGCGCCCACACCAAAGGTCGAGGTGTCTTCGTCAGACCCACGGTACATGCCACCGGGAATGGTTGCCTTGCGGTAGAACGAGTTTTCGTTGACCAGCTTGTCCACGGCCTCACCGCTGACGTTCACCAGAACCGAGTCACATGCGGTGGTGGCTTCCTGAATCGAACCTGAGGGGTGGCCAACAGTGTAAACCATTGCGTCGATCTGGTTGTCGCACAGGGCCGCCGACTGTTCAGCCGCTTTCAGCTCGGTCGCCAGTTCGAAATCGTCTGTGGTCCAGCCCATTTCGCCCAGCAGGACTTCCATGGTGCCGCGCTGACCGGAACCGGGGTTGCCGATGTTGACGCGCTTGCCCTTCAGGTCTTCAAAGTTGGTGATGCCGGAATCGGCGCGGGCCACCACGGTGAAGGGTTCGGGGTGCACCGAGAACACGGCGCGCAGGCCTTCGAACGGGCCGGCTTCTTCGAATTTTGAGGTGCCGTTATAGGCGTGGTACTGCCAGTCGGACTGGGCCACACCAAACTCCAGCTCGCCTTCGCGGATGGTGTTGATGTTGTAAACTGAACCACCGGTCGATTCGACCGAGCAGCGCACGCCGTGCTCTTTCCGGCCTTTGTTGACCAGACGACAGATCGCGCCGCCGGTCGGATAGTAAACGCCGGTGACACCACCGGTACCGATCGTAATGAACTCTTCGGCATATGCCGCCGGAGCCAGAAGGGCTGCGGTGACGAAGGCGCCGACGCTCAGTTTGCTGCTGTTTTTCATCTGTTAACTCCCACTTTTTTTGTCTGGCAGTTGGAAATCAAGTTTGATCACCTGCTCAGGGAAGCGTGCCGATAATACAAACCGGCCCGCATCGCAACGGCTACAAATCTTTGAATTTCCCAATTTCTCCCAACCCTTTCGAGGTTTCATTCAGATACTCGCAATGTCAAGGCCGGCACCGGTCTGACCTGCGCCAATTCGCATATATGAGCATAAATCCCGAACTTTCCCCATCAGTTCACAGCGAGCCGTCCGGGTTCATGCGGTCACTCCAAATCCAAAACGTGACCTCATTCCCGGCGCTAATCACCGCGAAACAGAGCGAACCGCGTTTCGGATAAGGAGGCAGGGCAAGTCACGGATGTACGTTTCGACGAATCTGACAAAGGCACTTCAATACCAACTCGGTTCACGATCCATCCTTGCGGGGACCTGATCACCTGTCTGCTGATGCAGGCCAAGAACGTTGTGGCACTGGTGGCTCGTTACGGAGGACCACAAACAAGAGATGCAGATCAAGTTTGCGGGTCAGCAGCTTGATAACGGCGCCCCGCCCTTGGGACGGACGTTGTTCTGAGTTTGTCGGAACTGTGGTGCCCAAGGAGAGACTCGAACTCTCACGCCCGTGAAGGCGGGGGATTTTGAATCCCCTGCGTCTACCATTCCGCCACTTGGGCCACGAACACTGGATTAGCGCCCATCCAAGCGAAGGTCCAGAGGCAAAAACCATCCAATATTCCATTTGTTTCGCCTTCGGCTGTTGACGGTCCATCGGGCGCATGGTTTGGCTGGGTTTCAGACCGAAAACGGGATTTGAGTGCTTTATGTTACGATCGCTTTATGACTGGACCATTCGTCTGGCCGAACACCCTCACGCGCTGTGGGCGCTGGCCATCGTGGCTTTCATCGAAAGTTCGTTCTTCCCGATTCCCCCAGATGTGCTGATGATTCCGATGATTCTGGCCCGCCCGTCCCGGGCATGGCTGATCGCAACCGTGGCACTGGTGGCATCGGTTCTGGGGGGCATGCTGGGCTATGCGATTGGTGCGTTTTTCTATGAAAGCATCGGGCAGCCCATTCTGGAATCCATGGGGAAAGCCCATGCCATGGAAGAATTCAATACCCGGTTCAACGACTTCGGGTTCTGGGCCGTTCTGGCCGCTGGTGTGACCCCCTTCCCCTACAAGGTCATCACCATTATGTCCGGCTGGACCGGCATGCCGCTTGGAACCTTTATCGCGACCTCGATTCTGGCCCGCGCGTTGAGGTTCTTTCTGGTGGCAGGCCTGCTCTGGGGATTCGGTGAGCCGATCCGCGACTTCATTGAAAAGCGCCTGGGGCTAATGTTCACTTTGTTCATCATCCTCCTGTTTGGCGGATTCCTGGTGGTGAAATACTTATGACGAGACGTTCGCAACTTGTCGCAGTGGCAAGTCTTGGATCACTGGCGCTTCTTCTGGCCGCTTTTGGCTTTCAGCATCTCGGCGGGCTTGCGCCGTGCAAGATGTGCATCTGGCAGCGCTATCCTCATGCAGTGGCAATCGCGATTGGCGCCGTGGCGCTGGCATTGCCAAGGCTGACCTTTCTTCCCTTGCTGGGCGCCGCGGCGGCCGCGACGACTTCGGCGGTGGGCGTATTTCACGCCGGCGTTGAACAAGGCTGGTGGGAAGGCCCAAGCAGCTGCACATCCGGCAGCATCAGCGGTCTGTCCGCTGACGATCTGTTCGATCAAATCATGTCCGCGCCTTTGGTGCGATGCGATGATATCCCCTGGGAGATGTTCGGTATCTCGATGGCTGGCTGGAACGCCATTGCTTCTGCCATGCTGGTGCTGATCTGGCTGGCCGCATGGAAATCCCGCGCGGCTTAGAACTCGTCCAGCTCTGCATCCCAGTACAGGAAATCTATCCAGCTTTCATGCAGGTGGTTCGGTGGGAATTTCCGTCCGATATTGCGCAACGCTTCGGCATCGGGCTGACGTGGCGGCTTGCGCAAGGTCATCCGAGCCTGGCGCAGCGACTTTGACCCCTTGCGCAGATTGCACGGGCTGCACGCGGCCACCACGTTCTGCCAACTGGTCACACCACCGGCGGCCCGCGGCACCACATGATCGAAGGTCAGGTTGTCCCGGCTGCCACAGTACTGGCAGCGGAATTCATCCCGCAAAAATAAATTAAAGCGCGTGAAGGCCACGCGCTTTCTGGGTTTTACATAGTCTTTCAAAACAACGACCGAGGGTATTCGGATCTCGGTGCTCGGGCTGCGGACGACTTCGTCATATTCAGCCACGATATCGACCCGATCCAGCCAGGCCGCCTTGATCGCTTCTTGCCAGGGCCACAGTGACAGCGGGTAATAGGACAAGGGGCGATAATCGGCGTTCAAAACCAGGGCCGGGTGTTGTTTGAGCGCACCCGGCTCCCTTACAAATTCGGTTCTGAAGTCTCCGTCCATCACAGAATCGCTCCTCGCTCTCAGCTGCCCGTTTGTGACACCAGAGCGGGGAGCACCCGCCCCGGTCTTTTTATAACTATATATCGTGTTAAAACTCTGACAAGCCCTGATTTTCCACAATATGTCGCAGACGGGGTAACGCGAATCCGTAACAGGCACGTGACAGTTATCCACAGCTTGCACCGGGGGTGACCTTCGGGCTATGCGCAGGTCATGTCCTGGTTCATTCGCTTCAACAAACCTTATGATGTTCTGCCGCAGTTCACGGACCGCGCCAATACGGACGGCCCACGCAGCACGCTGTCCGATTTCATCGATCTTCCCGGCGTCTATCCGGCGGGCAGGCTGGACCGTGACAGTGAAGGTTTGATGCTGCTGACAGATCATGGAAAGTTGCAATCCCAGATCTCTGACCCAAAGCACAAGATGGCCAAAACCTATTGGGTTCAAGTTGAAGGCACCCCCGACGAGGCGGCCCTGAAAACGCTCCGCAACGGGGTCGAATTGAAGGATGGTCTGACCCGCCCTGCCAAGGCCCGCCAGATCGACGAGCCCGAAATGCTTTGGCCGCGCACCCCGCCGATCCGTGAACGCAAGACGGTACCGGACAGCTGGCTTGAACTGACCATACGTGAGGGCAAAAATCGACAGGTGCGTCGGATGACTGCTGCCGTGGGCCTGCCGACGCTGCGCCTGATCCGGTACCGCATCGGAGACTGGACCCTGGATGATCTTGAGCCCGGGCACTGGGACAGTCTGCCAATGCCGACACTGAGCGCGGCCCCCCAACGCAAGCGCGACCGTCGCCCGCGCCGGTGACAGACCCTGCCCCGATCTGCTAAACTGAGGTCATGAAGAAAACGCCTGACATCCCGGCCCCTTCGGCCATTCTGGAAGCCGCGCTCTATGTTGATGATCTGGACGCGGCAGAACAGTTTTACGGCGAAGTTCTTGGGCTCGAACGCATCCAACGCGTCGCTGACCGCCATGTTTTCTATCGCATCGGCGGATCGGTCCTGCTGATTTTCAATCCCGACCAGACCGAACAACCGCCGCTCGACCCCGGCATGCCGGTTCCGCCCCACGGCGCGCGCGGCCCCGGACATGTGTGTCTTGTGCTGTCACGAGAGGAAATCGCAGTGATGCGCAAACACCTTCTGGATTGGAATATTCCAGTAGATGCCGAGTTTGACTGGCCCGGCGGCGTGCGATCCCTGTATGTGCGCGACCAGGCCGGAAACTCGGTCGAGTTCGCCGAAGCGCACCTTTGGACTTGATCCGGTGCGGAACGCATGGGCGCTCCGCAGATCAGATTCCAAACACTAAAGGCTTAGCTTGTCGCGCATGAAAGCCAGCGCAACGCTCAGCCCATCCGGGGCGATACCGTGCCCGGTGCCTTTCATGACATGGGCATAGACCTCTTTGAAACCCGCAGCTTGCAAGGCTTCGGCCGCTTCCGGCAGGGATTGAGGCGGAACAACGTCGTCAGCGTCGCCATGCACCAGCAAGACAGGCATCCGGCTGACGGTTTCATCCACCAGCAAATCGGGTTCCAGCAAACGGCCTGAAAAGGCTACGATCCCGGCCACGGGATCTTCCCGCCGCGGCGCAACGTGCAAGCTCATCATGGTGCCCTGGCTGAAGCCAAACAGCACAACCTGTTCGGGCAGAACATCTTCGTCCACCATCAGCGCGTCCAGAAAGGCGTTGAAGTCCTCGACAGCCATTTCCATGCCCCGGCGGGCTTCTTCTTCGGAAGATCCATCGATCCACGGAATCGGAAACCACTGATACCCGTTGGGCATTCCGGGGATCTGCTCGGGCGCGTCGGGGGCCACGAACAACGTGTCAGGCAGGTGTTCACCCAGCGGATCGGCCAATCCCAGCAGATCGGCACCGTTTGCGCCATAGCCATGCACGAACACCACGACCGAGCGCGTGTCGCCCGAAACAGGCTCTTTCCGGAGCGCATTCAAAACCCGTGTCATCTGATCCCTTCTCTTTGTTTTGCAACCCGGTAATAGGCCCACAGCACCCGTGCCGCAACCGAACGCCAGGGCGACCAGGCCTCGGCCATTTTGCGCAATTCCTTGTCCGTTGGACGTTCAGGCAAGTCATAGAGGATGCGCGCCGCCTCTTGCAGGGCGAGATCACCGGGTGCGATGACATCTGCGCGACCCAGTGAGAACATCGCATAGATTTCGGCTGTCCAGACACCGATACCCGGAACTTGCGTCAAAGTAGCGACGACATCTGCGTCAGTTGCATCGCGCAGTGCCTTATAGTCGATACGTGCCTCGGCCAGAGCGCGTGCATAACGGATCTTCTGTCGGCTCAACCCAACTGCCCGCAGATCGTCATCCGTTGCCCACAGGATCTTGCGCGGACCGGTCAAGCGGGCATCCTGAAGCCGTTTCCAGATCGCATTGGCCGAAGCCACGCTGACTTGCTGACTGACGATTGCACTCAATAATTGCGCAAACCCATCGGGGCGGCGGCGCAGCGGCAAGGGGCCGGTCTGATCCATCGCATACGCCATGCGCGGACAGGTTTGGGCCAGCCATTCGGCCCCTTCCGCCACACAGTCCGATGTTTCGATGATGCGGCCTGCGGGCATGCGGCCTCCCTGCTCTGTTATTTCGGGCAGGTTAGGCGCATGTGACGCAGATGCAACCCGCTTGTGCCGCAAACACTTAGCCGATAACCATTCGCCCATGACCATGATTTCAACCCTTCCGGACGACCGGCAGGCCAAACGCAATGTGGCCGTGCTGGTGGCTGCCCAAGCCATCCTGGGTGCGCAGATGCCGATGATGTTCATCGTTGGCGGGCTTGCAGGTCAATCGCTGGCCTCGAACCCTTGCCTGGCGACGCTGCCGATATCCCTGATCGTTCTGGGATCGATGCTGGCAGCCACGCCGATCTCGGCCATCATGCAAAAATGGGGCCGTCGCGTGGGGTTCCTTGTCGGGGCAACCGCCGGTGCACTGGGCGGGCTGATCGGGGCCTATGGCCTGTTTCTGGGCTCGTTCCCCATTTTTCTTGTCGGCAGCCTGCTGACCGGCATCTACATGAGCGCACACGGGTTCTATCGCTTTGCGGCAGCAGACACCGCGTCAAACGACTACCGCCCAAAAGCGATTTCATACGTGATGGCCGGTGGGCTGGCGGCCGCCATCATCGGGCCTCAGATCGTGAAACTTACGTCTGAAGCTTACGTCATCCCTTTTTTGGGAACATATATGGCCGTAATCGGGATCAACGTTCTGGGCTCGGCGCTGTTCTTCTTTCTCGACATTCCGACGCCTGCGAAACCTGCGGCCGATGAACCCAAGGGGCGGTCACGGATCGAGTTGTTGAAAACACCCCGCATCGCCGTCGCGATCATCTGTGCCATGGTGTCTTATGCGTTGATGAATCTGGTGATGACCTCGACGCCGCTTGCCGTTGTCGGATGTGGATTTTCCGCCAATGACGCAGCGGATATCGTGACCAGTCACGTGCTGGCAATGTATGTCCCCAGCTTCTTCACCGGGCACCTGATTGCCCGGTTTGGCGTTGAGAAGATCGTCGCTCTGGGTTTGGCCATACTTGCTGCATCAGGGGTGGTTGCGCTGCAAGGCGTTGAATTGGGTAACTTTTTTGTCGCCCTTGTTCTTCTGGGCATTGGTTGGAATTTCGGATTCATCGGCGCGACCACGATGCTGGCCGCGTCGCATGAATCGCATGAACGCGGACGGATGCAGGGCCTCAACGACCTGCTGGTGTTTGGCGGTGTGACATTGGCATCGCTGGCCTCGGGCGGGTTGATGAACTGCTCGGGCGGATCCGCGATCGAGGGGTGGAACGCCGTTAACCTGGCCATGATCCCCTTGCTGACACTGGCAGGTGGCGCATTGCTGTGGCTGATTTTGCGCCCGGCCGATCCCGAAAGGGTCTGATCACCAGCGCCCGCTGCCGACGGTCCACATCAGGGACAGTCGCTGACGCATTTCGCCTGGTTCCAGCGCTCCAGCCGCCACCCGCTTGGGTTGGGCGATGGCCTGCTTAAGCACCCGTTCCGCCAACCAACCTGCATACAGCGCGGGACGCGCCTCAGGTGCGATGTCGGCCCGGTTTGATCGCGCCTTGCGCAATCGGTCCAAAGCGGATTGGGCCAGTTGCTGAACGCCACCCGTCGACCCATTAAGCAAAGGTACGCGACCCCGCTTTTCCAGTTCGGGAATGGCGCGGAACCAATTTGCCACACCGACTCCGTACCCGAAATCGCGCAACACGCTTTCATCCGCCGCACCCAGCGCCTGCGCCGAGGCGACGAAAAGAGATCCGGAACTGTGGTTGATATAGGCGTCAAAATGTTCCTGATCCTCGAACGGATCCCGGTATATATCCCAACGTCTTACGGCAACAAATTCATCCAGAACGCCTGCCAGATGCGGCGACAGGACCCGCGACAAAGGCGTCACCACCTCGTGCCGCCGCACCGCGGCCCCTTCTGCAATCTCCTGCAACGCGTCGCGCCACCATTGCAGCCGCATTTCGGCAATCATGGCCTCTTGCGTCACCCATGGCGCGCGGGCGACTTCGACATTCAACGCATAGATCGGAAACAAAACCACGCGGGCCGCGACCGGAGCAGCCATCGTCGCCCGGAACCGATCAGGATCCGCACGCTGTACCAGCGCGGCGCAGGCTTTGACATCATCGTCGAAGGTCCCACTCACTCGGCCGCAGCCTTTTGCGGATCGCAATCACGGACCAGTTTCCACTGGATCGCATCCAGCAGCGCCTCAAAGGACGCATCAACTATGTTCGCACTAACACCCACCGTCGACCAGCGCCGCCCCTGACCGTCTTCGCTGTCGATGATGACGCGGGTCACCGCTTCGGTCCCGCCCTGGGTGATACGGACCTTGAAATCGACAAGGCGCATGTCTGACAAAACCTGCGAGTATTGTCCCAAATCCTTCGCCAGCGCCTTGGCCAGCGCGTTCACAGGCCCCCTGTCGTTTCCGGAGTCGTCCATGGACTCGCTGACCGACAGTTTCTTTTCACCGTCCACTTTGACCACGACGACAGCCTCGGACAGGCTGACCATCTTGTTGTATTTGTTCTTCCGACGCTCAACAGTGACCTTGTAGCGTTTGACCTCGAAGAACTCAGGCAGTTGCCCCAGTTCATCCCGCGCCAACAGTTCGAAACTGGCCTGCGCGGTGTCGTAGGAATACCCAACCGCTTCACGATCCTTGATCCGCTCAAGGATGCGGCCCAATGCGGGATCACCGGCTTTGACGCTCAGCCCCGCCTCGGTCAGGCGTTTGCGCAGGTTCGACTGACCCGCCTGGTTCGACATCGGAATGATACGTTCATTGCCTATGCTCGCAGGGTCCACATGTTCGTAAGTCGACGGGTCCTTAAGGATCGCGCTGGCGTGCAACCCCGCCTTATGCGCAAAAGCCGACGCGCCCACATACGCCGCCTGCTTGCTGGGAACGCGGTTCAGGACATCGTCCAACATGCGGCTGATGCGGGTCAGCCTGGCCAGCGCATCAAGGCTGACGCCGGTTTCGAACTGCGAGGCGTAGGGTTCTTTCAGCAGCAATGTCGGGATCAGCGCCGTCAGGTTTGCGTTGCCGCAGCGTTCCCCCAGACCATTCAGCGTTCCCTGAATTTGCCGCGCACCTGCTTCGACCGCCGCCAGAGAACAGGCCACTGCGTTCTCGGTATCGTTATGGGTGTGAATACCCAACCGTTCACCCGGCAGGCCGGCCGCGATCACTTCGGACACGATCCGCCCGACCTCGGACGGCAACCCGCCGCCGTTGGTGTCACACAGCACAACCCATCGCGCGCCCGCCTCCAGCGCGGCCCGGCAAACTTGTGTCGCGTATTCGGGGTTGTCCTTGTACCCGTCAAAGAAATGTTCGGCATCGAACAACGCCTCGCGCCCTTGCGCCACGATATGCGCGACCGAAGCACGAACGTTTTCCGTGTTCTCTTCAAGCGAAATGCCAAGCGCATGGGTCACGTGATAATCATGTGACTTGCCAACCAGACAAACGGCCTGCGTACCCGCATTCATCACCGCAGCCAGCACATCGTCATTCTCGGCCGAGCGCCCTGCCCGTTTGGTCATGCCAAAGGCCGTCAACCGGGCCGCGGTCTTTGGCGCCGCCTCGAAAAACGCGCTGTCGGTGGGGTTGGCACCGGGCCAACCGCCTTCGATGTAATCCACCCCCAATGCGTCCAGCGCCTGTGCGATCTGCACTTTTTCAGCGGTTGAAAACTGCACGCCCTGCGTCTGCTGCCCGTCACGCAGGGTCGTGTCGTAGAGGTAGAGGCGTTCTTTGGTCATCAGACCTCCTCCAGCTTGGCAGCATCAAAACCGGCGCCCGGCACCAGTTCAACACCTTCCTTGCTCATTCGCACCTCAAGCCCCGCCGCAACATACGCCGCCTTGAGGCGATCGACCTCCGAGAAATCCTTGTTTTCCATTGCAGATACGCGCGCCTTTGCCAAGCGATCTGCATGGGCCGACAGATCGACCTGCGGCGTCTGAGCCCACGACGGGACATCGTTGCCCAACAATCCCAAAAATTGCAGCGAATGCCGCAACCCCACGACATCGTCAGCGATGGATAACTGGTGGAGTTCGGCGATGGCACCGGCTGTGTTCAGGTCATCGGCCAAAAAGTTAACGACTTGAGGATGCGGCTCGCCATAACCAACCCCTTGCGCGGCCTGCGCGTAGAATTTGCGCAAGGTTCGCTCCGCTTCACGGGCCTTTTTTTCAGTCCAATCCATCGGCTTGCGGTAATGCGTCTGCAAAAAGACAAACCGGATCACTTCACCCGGCACGCCTTGCTCCAACAGATCGTGAACTGTGAAGAAATTGCCCAGAGATTTGGACATTTTCTTACCTTCGACCTGCAGCATCTCATTGTGCAACCAGTATCGAGCGAACTCACCTTCCGGGTGCGCGCAGCAGCTCTGGGCAATCTCATTCTCGTGGTGCGGGAACATCAGGTCGTTGCCGCCACCATGGATATCAAAACTCTCACCCAGCAACTCATAGCTCATGGCCGAGCATTCGATGTGCCAGCCCGGACGTCCCCGCCCCCATGGGCTGTCCCAGCCCGGCAGTTCATCGGTCGAGGGTTTCCACAGAACGAAATCCATCGGGTTCTTCTTGTAGGGCGCCACCTCGACCCGCGCGCCGGCGATCATGTCATCCACCGAGCGCCCCGATAGCTTGCCATAGCTTTCTTTCCAGCTATCCACCGCAAACAGAACATGACCTTCGGCGGCATAGGCATGGCCCTTGGCGATCAGGTCTTCGATCATCGCAATCATCTGTGCGATGAACTGGGTCGCACGCGGCATCTCGTTCGGCTCCAACGTGCCCAAAGCGCCCATATCATGCAGGTACCAGCCGATGGTTTCATCCGACCGTTGCTGCACCAATTGCTCCAGCGTGCCTTCCGCGCCCGCCTGTTTGCGGGCCAGCGCGGTGGCGTTGATCTTGTCGTCCACGTCGGTGAAATTGCGCACATAGGTCACGTGCTCTGCGCCATAGACGTGGCGCAACAGACGATAAAGAACGTCGAACACGACCACCGGGCGGGCATTGCCCAGATGGGCGCGGTCATAGACCGTCGGACCACAGACATACATCCGCACGTTGTCAGGGTCGATCGGTACGAAATCTTCCTTCGTCCGCGTCCGCGTGTTGTGCAGCTTGATCGTCGTCATCGGTCGGGCTCCTAGAAAACAGCAAAGGCTTGCGCGTTGGCGCGGGCTTAGCAACTTGTCTCAGGGATGAAAACGAAAGAAACCGGCCCGCTTGATAAATCAGCAGGTAATGCAGCAGATAATGATGCAGGTCACCGGGTTCATGCCCCTCGGTTAGCACGGGATTCCCGCCAAGCCAAGCGTTGAGTTTGATCACCCGGTCCGGCAGAGTGCCCGTCATGGATCGAGACCTCATCAATTCCATCTGCAAGGAATTTCCCGGTGCAGAACTGTCAGACCCATGGGGCGGCGGTCATGACGCGTGGAAAGTTGGCGGCAAGATGTTTGCCTGTATCGGAATTGCAAATGACGGTGTTTCCGTCAAAACGCCCGACGTGGAAACGGCTCAGATGCTGATTGATGCCGGTGTCGCGGTGAAAGCCCCCTATTTTCACCGCAGCTGGGTCCGCCTGCCGTTTGATGCCGAGACCGAGGAGCTGCGCCATCGTTTGACGGCCTCCTATGACCTCGTGCGCGCATCGCTGACAAAAAAGCTTCAGGCAACGCTGGCGCCGCGAAGCTGATTGACAAACGGCCACTGCTCTGCCCCATTCAGCGCAAAGCAACCAGAGGCGATTTCATGAGATTGTCTGAACGCATCACGCAGATCACCGGCGGCGGCAGCGATGGCTGGGACGTGTTCTATCGCGCCCGCCGGATGTTGAGCGAAGGACAAGCCGTAACCGAATTGACGATCGGTGAACATGACACCCGAACCGACCCTTCGATTCTTCGGGCGATGGAGCTGTCGACCCGCAACGGCCATACAGGTTACGCGATGGTACCCGGCACGGACCTGCTGCGCGACACGGTCGCCGCGCGGGTTCAGACCCGCACTGGCGTTCCGACCTCTCGGAACAATGTTCTGATCACCCCCGGCGGGCAAGCCGCCCTGTTCGCGGCACATATGGCCGTTTGCGATCCCGGTGATGTCGGATTGTATCTCGACCCGTACTACGCCACCTACCCCGGCACGATTCGGGGTGTTGGCGCCGTCGCCCGCGCAGTTCAAACCGCCGCTGACGACGCTTTCCAGCCCCAGGCCGAGCGGATCGATGCCGCTGCTGAAGGCGCGGTTTCGCTGTTGATCAACACGCCGAACAATCCGACCGGCGTGGTCTATTCCCGTCAATCGCTCGAGGCGGTCGCTGACGTGTGCAAGCGACGCGATCTTTGGCTGATCTCGGATGAGGTATACGACACGCAGGTCTGGGACGGTGAACATCTTTCTCCGCGTGCGCTGCCCGACATGGCAGAGCGAACGCTTGTGGTTGGATCCATGTCCAAGTCCCACGCCATGACGGGGTCTCGGTGTGGATGGGTCGTCGGCCCCGAGGAGGTCATCGCCCATCTGATCAATCTGGCGACCCACACCACCTACGGCGTTCCCGGGTTCGTGCAGGACGCGTCGAGTTTTGCGCTGACCGCGGGTGTTGAACTTGAAGAAAAAATCGCCGCTCCGTTCCGCCGCCGCCGATCCTTGGCCATGGATATTCTAGCCTCGCAAAACATCGTCGGCCTCGTCCCCGCGCAGGGCGCCATGTATCTGATGCTGGATATCCGCGCGACCGGGATGTCGGGGGACGCGTTTGCCAACGCGCTGCTGGACGCACACAAGATTGCCGTCATGCCCGGCGAAAGCTTCGGCAAGGCCGCTGCCGGGCACATACGGGTGGCCATGACCGTGGCGGATGAAGGTTTTGCGGATGCGCTGAAAACGCTGTGCGAATTCGCGTCGCAACTTGCGAGGAAGCACGCAGCTGAATAAGCCCGTTGTCAGAAACGGAACGTTGTGCGCAGGTTAATTACGTTGGAATCCAAACCACCGGTGGATCGGGTAACATCATCGAAATCTTGCCGCAACGCCTCGCCACTTATGACAAAATTGTCGCCAATCGGATAAGCGATGCCTATCCCGTAAACAGCGGCGGTATCGCTGTCGACAGATGTTTCGGCCCGTGCCGCGCCAACGACGACATACCCCAGCGCGCTGCCGAAATCGTACCCGCCACGCAGTTTCAATCGGGTCATGCTGTCCAGACTGCCCTGAGACTGGCTGAGGTTCAGGGAAAGGCGGTTGTATTCAAGTTCACCGCCCAGAACGAAAGCCCCGAAATCCCGATCATAGCCTACATGCGCACCAAAGGCGGTGTCGTCCCCGCTTGATCCACCCGGTCCATCCGCATCGCCATACCCAAAGCTGAGCCCAACGTACCCCCCTGTCCAATCCTCTGCCAAAACCGGGCTGGCGTTGGCCGTCAGAGCCACGACAATCAGGACAGAAAAAAGTTCAAAAGTCTGTTTCAACGCGATTTCACTCGGGCTTCAGATCATGTGTTAACTTACAATTCAACTGGGATCGCTTTTGTCAGAGTTCAATTCCTTGCACGCAAAGCTCAAGAGTAAGTGAATGCAGTATAACAGATTTCTGTCCTCGAGGGAGAAAATCTGCCTCAGAATTCCGTCAGAGGTTTGTTGGGCAGATATTTGCTGAAGTAAATTCCGTTGAGGTCGCAAACAGAACAGATTGCGTCGCCGTGTTTTGGAATTGTTGCGCCAAACGTTGAGAGGCGGAATGACTGACCACGACTGGAAAATCAGCCTGATCAGCCGCACCATTGGTGCGGACCGGGGACGTGCAGCGAGAGGACGGCCGTAAGCGGCCATTTGCCAGTTCCCCAAACATCTCTCACAGATCGGAAATAGAAATGAACGACCAATCCCGCAACACATCGCGCAGCGGCGGTCGCGCTGCGCGTCGCGCTGCCCGTGCAACCGCATTGCCTGAACATCTGCGCCCCGTGCGCCCCGGTATGGAAGGCGGTGTCCTGAATGTCCTGACCCAAGCACAGATCGAACGTATCCACGAGGCCGCCCTGACCGCATTGGAAACAATTGGTCTGGCGGACGCGCCGCAAAGCGGGATCGACTATCTGGTTGGTGCAGGCTGCGCATTGGGCGACGATGGCCGCGTCCGCTTTCCCCGTGCGCTTGTCGAAGACACGATCGCAAAGGCGAACCGCAATGTCACTTTGTACAGCCGTGACGGGAAAACCGATCTGGACCTGACAGGTACAAAAGTACATTACGGCACGGCTGGTGCAGCCGTTTCAATGGTCGACGTGCATGGTCGCGAGTATCGCGATTCAACCGTTCAGGATTTGCACGATGCCGCACGTATCTGCCAACAGCTTGACAATATTCACTTTGTTCAGCGCCCCATGGTCTGTCGCGACATCACGGACAACCTGGAAATGGACCTGAACACGATCTACGCCAGCTGTTCAGGAACATTCAAACACGTCGGCACATCCTTCACGGAACCCAGCCACGTCGCCCCCGCGATGGAGATGATCTATATGATCGCGGGCGGCGAAGATAAATATCGCGAGCGACCATTTGTGTCGAACTCGAACTGCTTCGTCGTCCCACCGATGAAATTCGCCACTGAAAGCTGCGAAGTGATGGAGGAATGCATCAAGGCCGGAATGCCGGTTCTGTTGCTGTCAGCCGGAATGGCCGGCGCCACCGCGCCATCAACCATCGCCGGAGCAATCGCCCAGGCCACGGCGGAATGCCTTGCGGGATTGGTTTATGTAAACGCCGTAAGTCCCGGCGCGCCCGCAGTTTTCGGCACCTGGCCCTTTGGTCTTGATCTACGGACCGGCGCAATGTCCATCGGTTCCGGCGAACAAGCCCTGCTGACGGCAGGCTGCGCCCAGATGCACCGTTTCTACGACTTGCCGGGGGGCGCGGCAGCCGGCGCATCAGATTCGAAGCTGCCCGACATGCAGGCCGGGTGGGAACAGATGTGCTCGAACGTGATGGCCGGGCTGTCCGGTCTGAACATGGTTTATGAAGCCGCTGGCATGCACGCCTCGCTGCTGGGGTTCTGCTTTGAAAGCCTCATCCTCAGCGACGACCTGATCGGTCAGGCGCAGCGCTGTGTGCGCGGGATCGAAGTGACCGATGAAACCCTGGCGTTGGATCAGATCGCATCCGTATGCATGGGCGGCCCCGGTCATTATCTGGGCACCGATGCGACCCTCAGCCGGATGCAGGCCGACTATGTCTATCCGACCTTTGGTGACCGCTCTTCCCCCAAGGAATGGGTGGAGCTTGGCAAGCCGGATCTGGTTGAAAAGGCAGTGGCCCGAAAGAATGAGATCCTGTCCACCCCGTCGGCGGCCCGGTTCGACCCGGTTCTGGATGCTGAGATTCGAGAAAAATTCAACATTCACTTGCCGTTATAGCATCAGAAAAAGCGGCCCGATGAGTGTCGGGCCGCCCTTTCTTGTCTACCCGTTGCTGGGTGGAAGCAAACCTGCCTCTTGTGCAACGGCCACTTCATCAGCATCCAGCGCCCCGTCGCCATTTGCGTCCATCGCCGAAAATGTATCAGCGTCAACGTCGGGCAACACGGCCTGAATTTCTTCGATGGTCAGAACGCCATCGCCATTGGCGTCGGTTGAGGACTGCGCCGAGAGCACTCCCGGCAAGGTCAGTGCAGCAATGGAAATCCCAATCAAGTACTGCGGTTTCATTTTCGTGCCTCCTGGATAGGTTGATTATGTCTTCGTCCGGACAAGCCCCAGAAACACCGGAACAGCCGCAGGCGTCACCCGTTTTACGTGATTTCCGGGAAATCGCGCCAATCTTTGCGTGTTTGCCCGAGTCGGTGTTGCGACACACCGCCGGGCAAAACCTTGCCAGACCCGTTTCGGCAGAACTTGCCCGACAGGCATGGCCCGATCCGGCAGGACCGCGCTTATCCGGGCAACCAGTCGCAAAAAAGAAAGGGGGCCGAAGCCCCCTGTCAGTTTCGCCATCCAGGCTCATTTCGTTGACCGCCCGGTGTTTTTTTGCCTGCGGCCTGGACGTCGCATGGAACGAGCGCACCCGTTCCGTGAAAGAGTGGGAGGGAGCAAATATTCCGCCCCACCCTGTTTCCGGCCAACACGGGCATGTCGGCCGAGTGGACCAAGGCATCAACGGTAAGTCTCAGTGCCTTGCTCCGTATTCGTCGGGGTCGGTACCTGTGGCAGCTATCCGACCCCTGCACCCCGGGTTGCCGGGGCGCTAAACTCAGCTACACCCGCTTGTCGCGCCACAGGTGTTGCATTTCATGCAGGTGCCGTTGCGCACCAGCGTGTAGTTTCCGCATTCGCCGCAGGGATCGCCCTCGTACCCCTGCATCTTGGCCTTTGTGCGGGCGTCCATTCCGGTGGCCACCGCCGTTTCGGCTGCCGGTGCTTCGAAGGAAGCCGCTGGTTCAGCCATACCGTTTACCTCGACCTGACCCGCGTTGAACACAGCCAGATCTTGCGGCAAGCGCTTGCGCAGATAGCCGGTGGAGCTGATTTGTTTCAGCACTTCCAACGACTTGGACGCGGCTGTATCGCTGATTTCCGATACATTCGAGACACCCTCGTCCTCGCCCCGACCCAAATCGTCAAAGGTTGCGCCTTCGGGTTTCACGTGGGCCAGATCGGTGCGGTCCAGATAGGACACGGCCAGTTCGCGGAAGATGTAATCCAGGATCGACGTTGCGTTCTTGATCGAGTCGTTGCCCTGCACCATCCCCGCGGGTTCGAACTTGGTGAAGGTGAAGGCGTCCACGAATTCTTCCAGCGGCACGCCGTATTGCAGACCGACCGACACGGCGATGGCAAAGTTGTTCATCATCGCACGGAAACCAGCGCCTTCCTTGTGCATGTCGATGAAAATCTCGCCCAGCTGGCCGTCTTCGAACTCACCGGTGCGCAGATAGACCTTGTGGCCACCAACGATTGCCTTCTGGGTATAGCCCTTGCGGCGATGCGGCAGTTTCTCACGATGGCTGCGGATGATCTCTTTGACCACAACCTTCTCGATCACCTTTTCGGCCAGAACGACAGCCTTTTCCTGCGCCGAGCCGCTCTCCAGCACCTCTGCCGCCTCATCGTCATCCTCGACCAGTGCTGCCGCCAGCGGTTGAGACAGTTTCGAACCGTCACGATAGAGCGCGTTGGCCTTCACACCCAGCGACCAGCTGAGTTCATAGGCTTTCTGGCAATCCTCGATGGTCGCGTCATTCGGCATGTTAATCGTCTTCGAGATCGCACCCGAGATGAAGCTCTGTGCCGCCGCCATCATGGTGATATGGCTTTCAACTCCAAGGAAACGCTTGCCTTTTTTCCCGCACGGGTTGGCGCAGTCGAAGATCGAATAATGCTCTTCCTTCAGATGCGGCGCACCTTCCAGCGTCATGGTTCCGCAGACATGGTCGTTGGCCGCGTCGATATCCGCCCTGGTAAAGCCCAGATGGCGCAGCAGATCGAAGGTCGGATCATTCAGCTTGGTCGCCGGGATGCCCAGAACACCGGTGCAGAAATCCTCGCCCAGTGTCCACTGGTTGAAGACAAACCGGATGTCGAACGCGCTTTCCAGCGCGGCGTCCACCTTGGCCAGTTCATTCGGGCCAAAGCCATGGCCGGTCAGCGAGGTGTGGTTGATCCCCGGCGCATTGCCGATGGTGCCGTGACCAACTGCGTAGGATACGATCTCTTCGATCTGCGACGAGGAATAGCCCAGCTTTTCCAGCGCCGAAGGCACCGAGCGGTTGATGATCTTGAAATACCCGCCACCGGCCAGCTTCTTGAACTTCACCAGCGCAAAGTCAGGCTCGATTCCGGTGGTGTCGCAATCCATCACCAGACCGATGGTGCCGGTGGGCGCGATCACGGTGGCTTGCGCGTTGCGATAACCGTTCTTCTCACCAAGGCTCAGCGCCTCGTCCCAGGCGGACATGGCCAGATCGACCAGGCGCTTGTCCGGGCAGTTGCCGTGATCCAGCGGCACCGGTTTGACGGCCAATTTCTCGTAGCCTTCCGTCACACCCTGCGCCGCGCGGCGGTGGTTGCGGATGACACGCAGCATATGCTCGGCGTTGCGCTCATAGCCTTTGAACGGGCCAAGCTCTCCGGCAATTTCAGCCGATGTCGCATAGGCCACGCCGGTCATGATCGCGGTCAGCGCACCGCAGATCGCCCGGCCTTCGTCCGAGTCGTAGCTATAGCCCATGTTCATCAGCAGACCGCCGATATTGGCATAACCCAGACCCAGCGTGCGAAAGTCATAGGACAGTTGCGCGATTTCCTTCGACGGGAACTGCGCCATTGTCACCGAGATTTCCAGCGTCAGTGTCCACAGGCGTGAGGCATGCATGTAGTCCGCCGCCTGGAACTCACCATCCTTCAGGAAGGTCAGCAGGTTCATCGAGGCCAGGTTACAGGCCGTGTCATCCAGGAACATGTATTCCGAGCACGGGTTCGAGCCGCGGATCTCACCATCTTCGGGGCATGTGTGCCATTCATTGACGGTATCGTGGAACTGGATGCCCGGATCGGCGCAAGCCCACGCGGCGTGGCCGACCTTTTCCCAAAGATCACGCGCCTTGACGGTGCGGGCAACCTTACCATCGGTGCGGTTGATCAACTCCCAATCGGCGTCTTTTTCAACGGCGGTTAAGAACGCGTTGGTCACACGGATGGAGTTGTTCGAGTTCTGACCCGAAACCGAGCTGTAAGCTTCCGAATCCCAGTCTGTGTCGTAGGTTGGGAACTCGATGCTGTCGTGGCCCTGCTTGGCATAATCCAAGACACGCTTGATGTAAGTTTCCGGGATTGCGACCTTTTTCGCTTCACGAACCGCCTTTTTCAGCGCGTCGTTCTTGTTCGGATCATAGGCGTCATCGGCAGATCCATCCCAAGACCGGATGGCCTCGAAAATGCCGTTCAGCATCTTCTCGTGCATCTTCGATCCGGCAACGATCGAGGCCACCTTCTGTTCTTCAATCACCTTCCATTCGATGAATTGCTCGATGTCCGGGTGATCTGCATCGACGATCACCATCTTTGCTGCCCGACGGGTTGTCCCGCCTGATTTGATCGCGCCAGCGGCGCGGTCGCCGATCTTGAGAAAGCCCATAAGGCCCGAAGACTTGCCGCCACCCGACAGTGCCTCGCCTTCGGCCCGCAGATGGCTGAAGTTGGTGCCTGTTCCGCTCCCGTATTTGAACAGGCGCGCCTCGCGCACCCACAGATCCATGATGCCGCCTTCATTCACCAGATCATCATCGACTGACTGGATGAAGCACGCGTGCGGCTGAGGATGCTCATAGGCCGATTTCGACTTGGTCAGCTTGCCGGTCTTGTAATCGACATAGTGGTGCCCCTGCGCCGGGCCATCGATTCCATACGCCCAGTGCAAGCCCGTGTTGAACCACTGCGGCGAATTCGGCGCCGCGCGCTGGGTTGCCAGCATATATCGCATCTCGTCGAAATAGGCGCGCGCGTCTTCCTCGGTCGAGAAATAGCCGCCCTTCCAGCCCCAATAGGCCCAGGCACCGGCCAGACGGTCGAACACTTGCTTCGACGATGTTTCTCCTTCGAACTCTGCGCCGTCCGCGGGAACCGATCGCCACAGGAATTCAGGAACGTCTTTTTCTTTCACTTTCTTGAGCTTGGTGGGCACCCCCGCCTTGCGGAAGTATTTCTGCGCAATCACATCACTTGCGACCTGCGACCAGCTCGAGGGGACTTCGATGTCATCCAGACGAAAAACGATTGTACCGTCCGGATTTCGGATTTCAGATGTTGCAGACACAAAATTCAGTTCCGCATAGGCGTCCTGATCCGGTTTGGTGAATTTTCTTTCAATCTTCATGTCCGCAGCCCTGGTTTATACAGCTCAATTTCCGATTCCCGACACCAAATCTTGTGTTGCAGGGTGTCGCCCACAACGCCCTGAGACGCGCGCAAAAAGGTACTGATCGCTGTCTGAGACAGCGCAAAGCCGCAAATGCGACCGCACGTAAAACGATTGTGCTTTTCCGACCCTCGCCCGCTGCCTTTTCCGGATTATACACCAGATATTGTGGCAATCTCGTTGGCCCATACAATTTGACGTATGTTCCCATAGAAGGTCAACGCCCTTTTTCGGTCATTTTCCAAATCTTTTTTGTTGACCTGATGGTTGCGTGAAGCCTTCTGCGTGCAGGTCGCGATTCCTCCACAACTTCATCCACGGCGTATTTCCGCCGATATTTTGAACTCTCAAAATGAATTCCCGTTTTTACCAGCATAGTTATCTGCATTTGATCAACTAACGACATGCTGGTTACGCTGAAACGGAATCAATGCTGTCCGGGCGGACTGTCCCGCGCCATGTGCCGAACGGTCTACCCACGAGCGAGGGAGCTCAAGCGAATGAAGTTGTTTCATTTTATCCCGGCCACAGCCTGCATCGTGGCGTGCGCACCACAGGATGTGCCCATCCCGTCACGCAGCGCACAGTTCGACTCCTTCCCTCAACGACTGTTCGACACGTTTGAAACCAGCTGCTCGGGCCCTGGCGAGTCTTTCAGGAAAACCGGGAATCAAATCTTTGAATGCAGCGAGTTCCTGCCCCCCAAGGCGACAGCTTATCTGATTCTGAACTATGACGGCCATCCGCAGGAGCTGCCGCAAAGCGTCATGCGCCTTACGTCAACAAAAACAAACGCAGGGTATCGCGTGGACGCGCGTGTTTTCTTCCACGTCCCGCAAAAATCCGGTGCGGCAGTTGAAGTTCCGGTTGAAAGCAAGGTTCTGAACCAAGCCATCAGCGAGCTCTACCAGACAATGGGTGGCTCGCCGAATTAGCTTGATGGAAGTGGTCGGGGCGGCAGGATTCGAACCTACGACCCCCTGTACCCAAAACAGGTGCGCTACCAGACTGCGCCACGCCCCGGACCGTGCGCCTTCCTAACGACGCCGATCTGATTTGAAAAGCCCTAACAGGGCCAAATTGCAGGTCCTTGCGAAAAAATTTCGTGCTTCATCTGTGTCCCGGGCCCGATAGAGTAGCGCGCGGACAATCCTGCATTGATTTCCAGCACCGCAAATACGGAATCGCCCCCTTCAATCGGCGTAAGATCACCCGGAATCGCCTCTTCATGCACACGCGTCACCAAACCGGTGCGATCCAGAAATACCATATCGAGCGGGATCAGGGTGTTCTTCATCCAGAACGCAACGGGCTGCGGCGGATCAAAGACGAACAGCATACCGGATCGAGCCGGCAACGATTCGCGAAACATCAAACCGCGGGATCGCTCTTGCGGAGTAACGGCGACTTCCACGTTAAATTGCACCGTCGCACTGTCATTTCTGAGCGTGACACGGTCCGATCTGCATGCGGCAGCGGCAACTCCTGTCCACAAAGTTACGAAAATGGTCAAGAGTATCCGAAGCCGTTTCATTCGGTTCAGCTATCCAAAGCCGCTTCCCAGGCCAGAACCTGCGCGGCCATCCGACCCCGCTTGCCGTCGATCACCCTCATGGCCAGCGCTTCACCAGGTTGCAGATCGGCAAGCCCCGAGCGGCGCAGCACCTCGATATGAAGGAATACGTCTTCGTTGCGCCCAAACACATTGGCGAATCCGAAACCTTTGCCCTTGTCGAACCATTTCACCCGCGCGGCTTCCAGCGGCGCTTTTGCAATGACCTCCGGATCCAACTCGGCAAAATCAGCTAGCATCATCGAGTCGGTCCGCGCCGGCGGATCAATCGCAACGACCTCGACCGCCTGAACCCCTCGGTCCGTGCGGTGAGTCATGATTTCAATGCTGGCGCCATCCGCAACCGAGCTCTGGCCGTAGTTGCGCAGAACATTCACATGCAACAGAATATCCGGGCCGCCCTCTTCGGACACAACAAAGCCAAACCCCTTGGCGGGGTCGAACCATTTTACGTGTCCACGGACGCGGTACATGTTGTTCAGGTCTTCTGGCACGGTTTTCCCATCGCGAATTTCAGCAGTTCGTTAAGGGTTTGTTGTTTAGGGGAATGGCAGACAAATTCAAGCTGAAAAGATTGTTTGTTTTCTGCCTGTTGCATTTCACGACACGTGAACGTCATGGATTCAACCTTTCAACATGCCATGCCGATCCCGGCTCAATTCGTTGCCATCTGAACCGGTCATGCAAGCGGAATGCACCATCGGCCCAGAACTCAATCTCGGTGGGCGTCAATCTGTACCCGCCCCAATACGGCGGACGCGGTGGATTTGGCCCAAGTTTCGCCGTCACTTTCGCGACCTCTGCCATCAAAGCTGCCCGGCTTGAAAGCGGTTGCGACTGCTTTGAAGCCCACGCGCCCAGGCGGCTTTTCAATGACCTTGATGCATAATATTCATCAGCCTGGGGCCCATTTTCACGACGTATTATACCACGAACACGAAGCTGACGCCGCAAAGATTTCCAATGCATCACAAATGCAGCTTTTCCGGCTGCATCCAGTTCCTTGGCCTTGGCGCTTTCGTAGTTCGTATAAAAAACAAACGAGTCCGCTTCGATTTCCTTGAGCAACACCATGCGAGCATTTGGCATGCCATCTGGATCAACGGTTGCAAGCGCAATCGCATTCGGGTCGTTCAATTCGGTTTCTTCAGCCTCGGCAAGCCACCGGGCCGCTATTTCAAACGGATCGGAGCCAGCAAAGATGCCATCACGCTCGGTCATTTCCATCCCCTGGAAAGTACTAACGACGAACCTAAGGCGAGAACCCGCTGCGGGCAAGAGCGCACGGCCTTGATGCAACGCAACCAATGGCATAAACCAACTCAACATAACGCGAAGACAGGCGGAGAACCGAACATGTCAAATCAGTTGATGGCCGGCAAGCGCGGCCTCATCATGGGACTGGCCAATGACAAATCAATCGCATGGGGAATCGCCCGCGCCTTGTCGAACGCCGGGGCCGAGCTGGCCTTTTCCTATCAGGGCGAGGCTTTGAAAAAGCGCGTCGACCCGCTGGCGGCGCAATTGGGCAGCGAAATCGTTCTGCCCTGCGACGTCAGTGACGAAGCGTCCATCGACGCGCTGTTTGCAGCGCTGGAAGAGAAATGGGGCAAGCTGGACTTCGTCGTCCACGCCATCGGCTTTTCCGACAAGAACGAGCTGCGCGGTCGCTATGTCGACACCAGCCGCGCGAATTTCAAACTGACGATGGATGTGTCGGTATATTCCTTCACAGCCGTGATGCAGCGTGCCGAAAAGATGATGTCAGAAGGCGGCAGCGCTGTGACCCTGACCTATTACGGCGCCGAGCAGGTCATGCCGCATTATAATGTCATGGGCGTCGCCAAGGCCGCGCTGGAGGCGTCGGTCAAATACCTGGCCGAGGATCTGGGCAAGGATGGCATCCGCGTGAACTCGATCTCGGCCGGCCCGATCAAGACGCTGGCCGCCAGCGGCATCGGCGATTTCCGCTATATCATGAAGTGGAACGAATATAACTCGCCCCTGCGCCGCAACGTGACGATCGATGACGTCGGCAACTCGGCGCTGTACCTGTTGTCGGATCTGTCCAGCGGCGTAACCGGTGAGAATCTGCATGTGGATTCGGGGTATCACATTGTCGGCATGAAGGCCGTTGACGCCCCGGACGTTGAAAAAGGTTAAGAACATGAGCGCCAAGGACCGCCTGCCCCACGAAAAAGGCTTTCACATCAGCTGGGACCAGATTCATCGCGATTCGCGTGCACTGGCCTGGCGTCTTGACGGGCAAGGTCCCGATGATGGCAACTGGCGGGGTGTTGTCGCGATCACGCGCGGCGGCATGGCGCCTGCGATGATCGTCAGCCGAGAACTGGACATCCGTACGGTCGATACGATCAGCGTGCGTTCATACCACCACCAGGAACAGGGTGAAGCAGAGGTGTTGAAATCTCCGGACGCCGACCTGATGGGTGACGGAACCGGTATTCTGATCATCGACGACCTGGTCGACAGCGGAAAGACGTTGGAACTGGTTCGGGACATGTACCCGAATGCGCATTTCGCGACGGTTTACGCCAAACCCAAGGGCCGCCCGATGGTGGATACCTTCATCACCGAAGTCAGCCAGGACACATGGATCTTCTTCCCATGGGATATGGCCCTTCAATATGTCGAGCCGTATCGCGGCACCGATTGATTTCTGAACAGTAGACCGCTCATGACGCTCAGCCGCACCGCCGCAACATTCGCCCCTCCGGTGATGGAGGCGCGCCGATGGGTCGAGGGCGTTGCCTTCCCATCCGACCGCCCGTTGATCAACGTAAGCCAGGCGGCCCCGGTCGATCCGCCGCCGCTGGCCTTGCGGCAGGCTATGGCCGACTTCGCCGTTCGCGAAGACAGCGCACATCTTTACGGCCCGGTATTGGGCAATGACGATCTGCGCGCCGAACTGGCGGCGCAGATCAGTTCTCACTATGCGGCGCAGGTAGATGCACCTCGGATCGCCATCACCTCGGGCTGCAATCAGGCGTTTTCGGCCGTGATATCGGCGATTACCGGCGAAGCGGATGAGGTCATTCTGCCAACCCCCTGGTATTTCAACCACAAAATGTGGCTGGACATGGCCGGAGTACAGGCCGTGGACCTGCCGACCGGGGAGGATCTTTTGCCCGATCCAGAGCGTGCGCGCGGATTGATTACCGACAAGACACGCGCCATTGCGCTGGTCACGCCCAACAATCCGGGCGGCGTCGAATACCCTGCCGAACTGGTCAGGGCCTTTTTCAACCTGGCCCGTAAAACCGGGATCCGCCTGATCGTCGATGAAACCTATCGCGATTTCGACAGCCGCAGCGGCCCCCCGCATGATCTGTTTCAGCAACCCGGATGGGACGAAACGCTTGTCCACCTTTACTCTTTCTCCAAGGCTTATCGTCTGACGGGCCACAGGGTGGGTGCCATCGCAACAAACCCGGCGTTGTTGGCCGAGGTCGAGAAATTTCTGGATACGGTCGCCATTTGCCCGGGCCAGATCGGCCAGTTCGCAGCGTTGTGGGGTATGCAAAACCTGTCGCAATGGCTGGCCGGCGAGCATGACGAAATTCTTGACCGCCGCGCAGCCATTGCAGAAGGGATGCTGGCGCTTGAAGCACGGGGGTGGCGGCTTTTGGGACTTGGCGCCTATTTTGCCTATCTCGAACATCCGTTTGATATGCCCTCAGACGAGCTCGCGCGCCGTCTGGTCAGCGAAGCTGGCGTGCTGCTGTTGCCCGGAACCATGTTCATGCCGGATCATGACCCGGCTGGAAAACGGCAGGTGCGCATTGCTTTTGCCAATCTGGATCGGGCCGGGCTGGGCCAATTGTTCGACCGGTTGCAGGCTCTGTCCTTCTAAGCTTGCCCCTCGGCGGTGTGCGTCGTATTCAGGGCCGCAACCGACAGGGCAGAACTCTGCCGAAAAAACAAGAGGGCATCATGGCCGCAGGCGCTAAAAGTCTTTCGAAAACCTTTGTCTGGATTCTGATGGGCCTGCTGATGCTGGGCCTTGCGGGATTTGGCGCGGTCAACCTCAGCGGGACGATCCGCACAGTTGCGACAGTCGGCGACGAAAGCATCTCGGTCGATGACTACGTGCGCGAATTGCAGCGCGAGATTCGAGCGGTGGAGGCACAATCCGGGCAACCTTTGCAGATGTCGCAAGCCCGCGATCTGGGTCTGGACCGAAACGCCCTTGCCCGCCTGACCGCTTTGGCGGCGCTGGACAACGAGGTCGGTCAGCTTGGAATTTCCATCGGCGATGAGAACCTCCAGCAAGAGATCATCTCGATCCCGGCATTTCAGGGTGTCAACGGAACTTTTGACCGTGAATCCTATCGCTTTCAGCTTGAACAGGTCGGCATGACCGATTCCGAATTCGAATCCGATCTGCGCAAGGAATCCGCCCGAACCATCGTACAGGGCGCAATCATGGGCGGCGTGAAAATGCCGGCAACGCTGACGGACACGATGATCGATTATATCGGCGCGCGGCGCAGCTTTGCTGTTGCAACTGTTGGAACGGAAGCGCTGGATACACCTGTGGCCGATCCAACGGACGCACAGATCCAGGCATTCTATGATGACAATGGGGACCAGTTCATGCTGCCCCGCACCAAGCAGCTGACTTACGCGATTCTGTCGCCAGCAATGTTGGTGGACACGGTCGAAATCGACGAAGACGCTCTGCGCAAGCTTTATGAAGAACGAAACGACGAATACAACCAGCCCGAACGCCGTTTGGTCGAACGTCTGAACTTCCCAAGCGAACAGGCCGCCAAGGACGCTTTGGCGCAGCTTGAGGTTGGCGGCACAACGTTCGAACAGTTGGTTCGGGATCGCGATCTGGAACTGAATGACATCGATCTGGGCGACGTGACGCGTGAGGATCTGGGCGAAGCTGCGGACGCCGTTTTTGCGGCCGAGCTTGACACTGTCGTGGGCCCGTTGCCTTCGGTGTTTGGTCCGGCCCTGTTCCGCGTCAACGGATCACTGGCTGCGAACACTGTTCCATTTGAAGAGGCCGAGCCGGCACTTCGCGAAGAGTTGGCGACTGAACGCGCCCGCCGTCTGATCGAAGCGCAATCCGAAGATATCAACGACATGCTGGCAGGCGGTGCCACGCTGGAAGAACTGGCGGAAGAAACCGAAATGGAACTGGGTCAGATCGACTGGACTCGTGACAGCGACGAAGGCGTTGCGGCCTATGACGGGTTCCGAGCGGCCGCAGAAGCCGTGCAGGAAGGAGATTTCCCTGAAATCGCATTCCTGGAAGATGGGTCAATTTTTGCCCTGCGCCTGGACGAGGTTCTGCCGCGTCGCCCGGAACCGCTGGAGAGCGCGCGCGACCGTGTCGCCGAGGCCTGGCAACAGGCCGAGATCAACAAAGCCCTGCGCGAAAAGGCGGATGCCATTCTGAACCAACTGACACCTGACGGTGATTTCGCAGCGACCGGCCTGCCCTTCCGAGTCGAAAACGCCCTGACCCGCACAGCGTTTCTGGATGATGTTCCGGCCAGTTTCATGAACGAAGTTTTCGCGATGGAACCGGGCGAGATGCGCGTTGTTGAGGGCAATGGTGCGGCTTGGATAGTGCGTCTGGATGAAACCCTGCCGCCGGCGGATACGGATGAACTGCGTCAGTTGCGTGATGCCCTGAGCTCGCAGATGGATCAGGCTTTGGCACAGAATATCTTTAACGCCTACGTACGTGACGCCCAGACCCGGGCGCGCCCCGTGGTGGATCAACAGGCGCTGAACGCCGTGCAGGCGAGCTTTTAAACGAGACCGATATGGCCCTGACACCCGATTTCGAAACCTTCGCGCGCGCCTATGATGCGGGCGAAAACCAGGCTGTATATACGCGTCTGGCCGCCGATCTGGACACACCTGTGTCACTGATGCTCAAGCTGACGGGCGCGCAGAAAGATGCGTTCATGCTGGAATCGGTTACAGGCGGAGAGGTTCGTGGCCGCTATTCGATCATTGGCATGAAACCTGATCTGGTCTGGCGCTGTCACGGGGAAACCTCGGAACTGAATCGCTCGGCTCGGTTCGATGCCGAGGCGTTCTCGCCCCAAGATGGCAACCCGATGGACAACCTGCGTGCGCTTCTTGCCGAGAGCCGCATGGAATTGCCCGATGACCTGCCACAGGCCGCTGCCGGGCTGTTCGGGTATCTGGGTTATGACATGGTTCGGCTGGTGGAACACCTTCCGGATGTGAACCCTGATCCGCTGGGTTTGCCCGATGCGATCATGCTGCGCCCGTCTGTCATCGCAGTGCTGGATGGGGTCAAGGGTGAGGTGACGGTGGTTTCACCCGCCTGGGCCAGCGACGGTCAATCGGCCAAGGCGGCCTATGCGCAGGCGGCTGAGCGTGTGATGGATGCGGTCCGCGACCTGGAACGTGCCATGCCCGCGGAAACCCGCGATCTGGGCGACGCGCGCGAGGTCGCCGCGCCGGTGTCGAACTTTACCAAGTCCGGCTATATGGAGGCGGTTGAAAAGGCCAAGGAATACATCCGCGCGGGTGACATCTTTCAGGTTGTCCCGGCACAGCGCTGGACGCAGGATTTTCCGCTGCCGCCTTTTGCTCTCTACCGATCCTTGCGGCGCACCAACCCGTCACCCTTCATGTTCTACTTCAACTTCGGCGGTTTTCAGGTGGTGGGCGCAAGCCCCGAAATCCTGGTGCGTGTGTTTGGCAATGAAGTCACCATTCGCCCCATCGCAGGCACGCGCCCACGTGGCGCGACGCCTGAAGAAGACAAGGCGAACGAGCTGGATCTGCTGGCCGACAAGAAAGAACTGGCCGAGCACCTGATGCTGCTGGATCTGGGTCGCAACGATACCGGTCGTGTGTCAAAGATCGGAACCGTGCGTCCGACAGAAGAGTTCATCATCGAACGCTACAGCCACGTGATGCACATCGTATCAAACGTTGTAGGCGAATTGGCCGAAGACAAAGACGCGTTGGACGCCTTCTTTGCCGGTATGCCGGCAGGTACGGTTTCGGGCGCGCCCAAAGTGCGCGCGATGGAGATCATCGACGAGCTGGAGCCTGAAAAACGCGGCGTTTACGGCGGCGGCGTCGGCTATTTCAGCGCGGGCGGAGACATGGACATGTGTATTGCCCTGCGCACCGCCATCGTGAAAGATCAGAAACTCTATATCCAAGCTGGGGGTGGTGTTGTTTACGACAGCGACCCCGAAGCCGAGTTCATGGAAACTGTTCATAAATCCAACGCCATACGGCGCGCGGCAGCTGACGCCGCCCGGTTCACCGGCAACGGAAACGGCTAAAAAAGGGGCGGCCGATCAGATGATCACCGCCTCTTTTCGTTGCTGTCTGTGCGGGTCACTGCACCTGTTTCATCATGACAGCCGAGATCGGAGCCATTGCCACGCGGTTGCCCCGATCTTCCAGCCCCCACAGCAACAGGGCTGAAATCGTCTCGGGACGCACGCGCCCCAGCATGACCACTGTCCCTTCCTGCCCCGCACGGAACGCGGCCTGATCCAGGAATCTGCGCATGATTTTGGGATCCTGCCGTGCGCCGTCGATATCACGGAAAACGACACTGGACGGAATTCCGTTTCGCGCCGCCAGTTTCTGCACGGTGTTGAGCCCATTGTCCTGCGTAATCAGCCCCCGGCCGGTTCCCGCAGCAATCGCGGCGACCTGATCAGCCAGTTTGCGATTGCCCTGAATCCCGCTGTTCACACCTTCCAGAATACCAACCGTTTCCGGCAGGGTATCCAGCCACACCGACAGCGACACCTCGGCGTCCTGCGCGCTTGCCGCCTCGGGCAGATCCGCCAGGGCCAGCACCTCGAACCCGGCGTTGCGGTGACGGGCCATCTTTTCTGCCGCGTCAGGATCCGATGGGTTCACGGCAAAGCTGATCGGATAGGGAAAGTCCTGCAAAGCCTCGGACCCGAATGCACCCTCGTCATCGATCAGAATGATGGACATCAGCGGCTTGGATTCGGGGTTTTCGAACTTTGCCGCAAAACGCTCGATCGGCTTGGCCGATTTCGCCGGTTCAGCCGAGGCCTGTTCCACGACGGGCTCATCATCCCGTTCTGTCAGCGGAACGACGCGTTTTCCGATGATCGAGCTGGCACTTGCTTTCAGCTCACCCCCGATCTGGGGCAGCGCAGCGATGCGCGGCAGTTCCCGAGGCATGGTGTCTTCATCCCCCTCCACGGCAATCGGGCTGTTTTCAAAGGGGTTCTGTTCTTCGGCTTTTGTCGACTCTGGCTCCGGTTCTGGCACCGCCCGTGGCAGAGGGTCTGGCTCGGGCGCAAGCGCGGCCACCTCGGTGTTCTCGGGCTCTGTTGGCGGGGCCGGTGTTTCATCAATGACGGCAGGCAGCGCATCGTCTGGCTGAATCGCGGGAACCTGACTTGGCTCTGGCAGGGCGGCGGGCGCTTCGATCACGAATGACACTTCATTTGCACCTGCCGCTTCCGGTTGGTTCAGCGCGTCCGTTGCCGCGCCGACAACCGGCTGGGAATCGATTGACGTTTCCAGCCCCGACAGATCGGCCAGATCCTCGCCTGCGTCATCGGCGGCTTCTGGCGCACGCGGGGCAAGTTCCACCAGATCGGCGTCAGAACCGGCGTCTGCCACTTCAGCCGGAGCCTCGGGAGTCTCAGAAATCGTCGGCGCCGGTGCTTCGGTTGCAACAACCGGGGTATTCACCATCGGCGTCTTGAGTGACACAACCGCACCCAAGATCAAAACAACGATCGCGCCCGCGACCATTCCTCCGAAAAATCCGCCCATTTTCCTGCCTTTCGCCTCTTTCCTCTGCCTCGTTCAGCTCTGCGCCATCTGGTGTGGCGCTCGGCCAATTGAACGCGCCAGAAACGGGATGTCCTCTTGACGCTGCCGCTCAAGCCTGAGCATGTATGTGCGGACATTATACCGTGGCCCGGGGCTGCATCGCCAGCCCGAAATGCCCAAGCGAAGATAAGTGCCCAAATGCTGCTGCTGATCGACAACTACGACTCGTTTACCTACAATTTGGTACATTATTTAGGCGAACTTGGTGCCGAAATGGTCATTCGCCGAAATGATGCGCTGGACGTGCAGGAAGCGATGGCCATGAACCCCGCCGGCATACTGCTGAGCCCCGGCCCCTGCGACCCGGATCAGGCGGGGATTTGCCTGGAACTGACGGAAGCCGCCGCAGAAACCAAAACGCCGCTAATGGGGGTTTGCCTGGGCCATCAGACCATAGGCCAGGTGTTTGGCGGCAAGGTGGTTCGGTGCCACGAGATCGTTCATGGCAAGATGGGCACGGTGAAGCACACCGGCAAGGGGTTGTTTGCCGGGCTGCCCTCACCCTTTGAGGCAACGCGCTACCATTCGCTGGTGGTCGAGCGCGAGACTCTGCCCGATTGCCTGGAGATCACGGCCGAGCTGGGCGACGGCACGATCATGGGATTGCACCACAAGGAATTGCCGATCCACGGTGTGCAGTTCCACCCGGAATCCATCGCATCCGAGCACGGTCACGCCCTTCTCAAAAACTTCCTGCAAGAACTGAAAGTCCCGGCATGAGCGACGCGCTGAAACCGCTGATCGGAGCCGCTGCCGATCGTCCTTTGACACGTGCCGAGGCTGAAAAAGCCTTTGCCATACTGTTCGATGGCGAAGCCACGCCCAGCCAGATCGGCGGATTGCTGATGGCCATGCGGACACGCGGTGAGACGGTCGATGAATACGCCGCGGCAGCCGCCGTAATGCGTTCGAAATGCAATGCCGTGAACGCACCCGAGGGGGCGATGGATATCGTTGGCACCGGCGGCGACGGCAAAGGCACCCTGAACATCTCGACCGCGACCGCTTTTGTCGTGGCCGGTGCCGGAGTCACGGTCGCGAAACACGGCAATCGCAACCTGAGCTCCAAATCCGGCGCGGCGGACGCATTGGGCCAGATGGGTATCAACGTAATGGTCGGCCCGCAAGTTGTTGAAAATGCGCTGAAAGACGTTGGAATCGGCTTCATGATGGCGCCAATGCACCACCCTGCCATCGCCCATGTGATGCCGTCCCGGCAAGAATTGGGAACGCGCACGATCTTCAATATTCTTGGCCCCCTGACCAACCCTGCTGGCGTCAAACGGCAATTGACCGGCGCCTTCAGCCGCGACCTGATCCACCCGATGGCCGAAACGCTTGGCCTGCTGGGCTCGGACCGGGCCTGGCTGGTGCATGGTTCGGACGGGACCGACGAGCTTACGATCACCGGCATCAGCTGGGTCGCCGCTCTGGAAGACGGGATTGTGAAAGAGGTCGAACTGCACCCCGAAGACGCAGGTCTTCCGGTGCATCCGTTCGAGGACATCATCGGTGGCTCGCCCGAGGAAAACGCCGTTGCGTTCCGGGCTTTGCTGGAAGGTGCCCCGTCTGCGTATCGTGACGCGGTGCTGCTGAATTCGGCCGCCGCTCTGGTCGTCGCCGAAGCGGCAAAAGATCTGCGCGAAGGCGTGGCCATGGCTGCTGAAAGCATTGACAGTGGCAATGCCAAAATTAAAATTACGGCCTTGGCCGCCAAGACACAGGAAGCCGCATGACCGACACCGTTCTGGATAGAATCAAAGCCTACAAACTGGAAGAAGTCGCGGCGGACAAAGCGCAGAAATCCCTGGAAACACTGGAAAGTGAGGCCCGGTCCGCCTCGGAACCTCGTGGCTTTGCCAATGCGCTGCAACACGCCTCGCGGCAAGGCTATGGCCTGATCGCAGAGGTCAAGAAAGCCAGCCCGTCCAAAGGACTGATCCGGCCGGATTTCGACCCGCCGGTTCTTGCAAAGGCTTATGAAGATGGTGGCGCGACATGTTTGTCCGTCCTGACCGACACCCCCAGTTTTCAGGGTCAAAAAGAGTATCTGACGCAGGCGCGCGAGGCGACATCCCTGCCCGCCTTGCGCAAGGATTTCATGTACGACCCGTATCAGGTGGTCGAAGCACGCGCCCTGGGGGCGGATTGCATTCTGATAATCATGGCCTCGGTCAGCGATGATCAGGCGGCTGAACTGGAAGACACTGCATTCGATTGGGATATGGATGTTCTGATCGAAGTACACGACGAGGCAGAGCTTGAACGCGCGGCACAGCTGAAAAGTCCGCTGATCGGTATCAACAACCGCAATCTGAAGACCTTCGAGACAACGCTCGACACGACGCGCCGCCTGTCCAAGCTGGTGCCCGCCGATCGCACCATCGTGTGCGAAAGCGGTCTGGGTACACCAGACGACCTGAAGGACATTGCACGCTATGGGGCCCGCTGCTTCTTGATCGGAGAAAGCCTGATGCGCCAGGACGATGTGGAAGCGGCAACGCGCCATATCCTGTCAAACCCGCTGATCCCCGGAGTGATGTGATGCCACTGACCCATTTCGATGCCCAAGGTCAGGCACATATGGTCGATGTCTCGGACAAGGAGGTGACAGATCGCGTCGCCATTGCCGAAGGTCACATCAGGATGGCGCCGGAAACTTTTGAAATCATTTCCGAAGGTCGCGCCAAGAAAGGCGATGTTCTGGGCATTGCCCGCTTGGCTGGCATCATGGGCGCAAAGAAAACGCCGGACCTTATTCCGCTATGTCATCCTTTGCCGGTGACCAAAGTGGCCGTCGAGCTGACTCTTGACCCGGACCTGCCGGGTGTTCGGATCCAGGCCACCGTCAAGACCTCGGGCCAGACCGGGGTAGAGATGGAAGCGCTGACCGCCGTATCGACAGCCGCCTTGACCGTATACGACATGACCAAGGCCGTCGATAAGGCGATGGAGATAGGCGGCATTCGCGTTCTGCTTAAAGATGGCGGTAAATCAGGGCGTTACGAGGCGAAATGATTACTGTCGAAGAGGCGCGCGCCCTGTTGTTCGATCTCGTGGGGTCTTTGCCGGCCGAAGAGGTACCACTGGCCCAGTCCGCAGGGCGCGTTCTGTCGCGGGATGTCACGGCCACGCGGGATCAGCCGCCTTTTGCCGCCTCTTCCATGGATGGCTTTGCAGTCAAATCTGACGAGGTCGAACTGCACGCCATGTTCAAAGTTGTGGGCGAGTCAGCGGCCGGGCGTCGTTTTGAGGGCGCTGTAGGCCCCGGACAGGCCGTTCGCATCTATACCGGCGCCCCTGTGCCCGAGGGCGCGGATTTCGTTGTGATTCAAGAGGATACGGACCGCCGCGGTGATCTTCTGACGATCACAGACACACCCGGCGCCAAAACGAACATCCGACCCGCTGGCGTGGATTTCAAGGCTGGCATGTCCATATCGGCCCCGCGATTGATCCGCGCTGAAGATGTGGCCTTGATGGCCGCGATGAACATCCCTCGCGTCCCTGTGTCGCGCAAACCCGTGATCGCCCTCATCTCGACTGGTGATGAGTTGGTCATGCCCGGGGAAGAACCCGGCCCGGATCAGATCATTGCATCGAACACATTTGGCCTGAAGGCAATGCTCGAAGGATTGGGGGCTGTGGTGCGCGTGCTTCCGATCGCGCGGGATACTTTTTCGTCGCTTGAAACGGCCTTTGGCCTTGCGCAGGGGGCGGATCTGGTCGTGACGATCGGCGGAGCGTCGGTTGGCGATTATGACCTCGTGTCGGACGTCTCGCAGGGGTTGGGGATGAAGCAATCCTTCTACAAGATCCGAATGCGCCCCGGAAAACCTCTGATGGCCGGTCGTATCGGCAACGCGGCGATGGTCGGGTTGCCGGGCAATCCGGTCAGTGCCATGGTCTGCGGCTATCTGTTTCTGGCCCCGATGGTGCGCCGGATGCTGGGGCTTGAACAGGTGCTGCCGCCCTTCCTCACGGCCCGGCTGAGTGGTCCTTTGCCCGAGAATGGCCCGCGCGAGCATTATATGCGCGCCGTGGTGACGGATGCCGGTATCGAAGCTTGCGCAGATCAGGACAGTTCCCTGCTCAGCGTATTGGCTCAGTCCAACGCGCTTTTGGTCCGCGCCCCACACGATCCGGCGCGCGACATCGGGGAAATGGTCGAATATCTGCCAATCTGATGTAACCTCAAATTCGTTGACACAAAACGTGAACATGCGTAGAACAAAAGAAAACGCATGAGCGACGAGGTGTGAGCGATGCTGACCAAGAAGCAATTGGATTTGCTGGAATTCATCCACAAACGCGTGCAGGCGGACGGTGTTCCGCCCAGTTTTGATGAAATGAAGGCTGCTCTCGACCTGCGGTCGAAATCCGGCATTCACCGGTTGATCACCGCACTGGAGGAACGCGGGTTTATCCGCCGCCTTGCCCATCGCGCTCGGGCCATTGAGATCGTGAAATTGCCCGAAAGCCTTGGCGGCGAGCCGACGGCCGGCTTTACGCCACGTGTGATCGAAGGCGACCGGCCCAAGGGCCCCCGCCCTGCGAATATGGAGCCTGTATCGGTGGACGCGCTCGAGCTGCCGGTCATGGGCCGGATCGCAGCCGGTGTTCCCATCGAAGCAATCAGCCATGTATCGCATCACGTGGCCGTCCCCGGCCCCATGGTTTCGGGACAGGGTCAGCACTATGCATTGGAAGTTCGCGGCGACTCGATGATCGACGCTGGCATCAATGACGGTGATGTGGTCGTCATCCGGGAAACCTCGACCGCGGATAACGGCGACATCGTGGTTGCCTTGGTCGAGGATCAGGAAGCGACCCTCAAGCGGTACTTCCGCCGTGGCAACGCAATCGCGCTTGAGGCTGCAAACCCGGCTTATGAAACGCGCGTCCTGCCCGAAGAAAAGGTCAAGGTTCAGGGCCGGTTGGTCGGACTGATCCGCACCTATTGAGCCTGATTGGAATGACGGTCCCCGGCAGGTTTCGGGGACCAAAGCCGATGACCTGTCATGTCTGCGCTCGAGGTCAACTTTCCGTTCGAAACCGACAGGCTGCCGGTTTCGTACAACCGTTCCGGATCGAACACCCCGCACGAACCTTGCAGGGCAAGCGCAACGGCCGAGATGATGATCTGGTTTTCCTGACATTCATCAAACACCCGCGCCGCCCGTTTTCCGGTGATATGGATGATCTCAAAGTCATTCAACGGGTATCGTTGCACGATGTCGCTGTCCGGCCATCTGAGCGCCGCCTCGATCTGCTCAACACTGTCTCCGTCATTTTCAAGCCAAACACCGGCGACAAACCCGCTGCCTTTGCTTTTGCTGAGGGCCCGCCCTTTGTCGGTCATGACCCCCACCAATCCGCCGTTTTCAGCAATCAGGACATCCGGTCTGTGCCCCGAGTTCCAAAGCAGAAATGCCAGGACAACAGGCACTGCTCCGGCCCACCGTGCTTGTCCCTGCCACAAGGCCATCCACAAGGCGCCGAGTGCGACCAGGGGCAGGATGTACCAAGGCGGGCTGACCACAAAACCCTGCGCGCCATCAAGGTGCGACACCCAGTCCGAAACCGTAAGGATCCAATGCAACGCCCACCCCATGACGGTCAGGGCAATTGCCTCCAGTCCAAATGGGGCCAGAAGCGCCGCAACGACGGCGGAGGGCACGACAGAAAGACCCATGACAGGAACGGAAAGCAGGTTGGCAAGCAGACCGTAATGGGACATCGTATTGAAATGCGCGGCACCTATGGGGGCTGTTGCAAGGCCTGCAATTGCCGATGACATCACCACGCCGACGACGGGCTTCAACCAGTTTGGGCCGGGCATCGGGCGCATCTCTCGCAACGCTCCGAAGACGGCGACCAACGCTGTGGTTGCGGCGAAAGACATTTGAAATCCGGGGCTCAGCAGCGACTCGGGCCGAAGAACCAGCACGATTACGGCGGCAACAGCAACCGCACGCAGCGAAATCGCGCGTCGGTCGATCAACACGGCCCCCAGCATGACGCTGACCATGACAAAGGCCCGTTCGGTTGCTACGTTGCCGCCGGACAACAACAGATAAAGGGTTGCGGCACAAAGCGCGAGAACAGCAGCCACTTTCCGAACCGGAAGTCGCAACGCAACAGGGGGGCACAACGACAGCCCCAACCGACACGCCACGAATACGAAGCCTGTCAGAAGCCCCATATGAAGCCCGGAAATGGCCAGCAGGTGCGCCAGATTGGACGCCCGCAAGGATGATAGCGTCTCCTGCCCCATCCCGCTGCGATCTCCGGTGGTGACGGCGGCGGCAAATCCACCGATTTCACCGGGCAGGATCTGCCTGACCCGCTGCGAAATGGCCATGCGGATCGCAGTGATCCGAATGCCGTCGATCCCTTCGGTCGCTGGTGCGATGGTCATGATCGGGACGCGGGTATACCCGACCGCGCCCAATCGTTGAAACCAGGCATGACGGCGAAAGTCGAAACCTCCGGGCTCGACCGGGCCCTGCGGCGGCGAAAGATGACCTGTGGTCATAATACGCTGCCCCGGTGCGATTGCGCCCGTTGGAACATGAACGGAAAGACGGATGCGCTGCGGCCTGCGCTCCTGAGGTACATCCCCTATGCGTACCTGATCAAGCGTCAACCGCAACGCATCCGAGGCAGACCGATCCATGGCGACGACCCTCCCCTCGACAGGGCCATAATATCGCCACGACAGTACCGGTTCTGCCACCATATGGGCGCGAACGCCTGCCAGAATGAAACCGGCAACGATCAGCGCCCCCCCGATTGCCAACCTTCCCACCCCCGGTGGCAGCCGGCGGCGCAAGGCGACAAGAGCGATTCCAAGACAGACAAGACCGGCATAAACTGACCAATCCGGCTCGACGCGGACGCCGAAATAAAGACCAATCCCCGTCGCCAGCAAAACCGGCGTCCAAGGGAAAAGGTAGCCTGTCTGGTGCAGCAGCGCGGCCTCGACCCGTGCAAGAACACGCATGGTTGCCCCCGTCCTTCGGGCTCGTTAGACAGGCTTCAAACTATGCCAGATACGGTTACCAAAAGGTTAATCCCCACCATGACTGAACAGGTCGTCACTCGTTTTGCCCCCTCGCCCACCGGTTTCCTGCATATTGGCGGCGCGCGCACTGCATTGTTCAATTGGCTGTATGCGCGTGGTCGGGGCGGCAAATTCCTGCTGCGGATCGAAGACACCGATCGCGAACGTTCGACACCCGAGGCGACCGCCGCGATCCTTCAGGGCATGGCCTGGCTTGGCCTTGATCACGACGGCGATGTGATCAGCCAGTTCGAAGGGGCCGCCCGTCACACCGAGGTCGCGCATCAGTTGCTGGCCGAGGGCAAAGCCTACAAGTGTTTCTCGACCCAGGAAGAAATCGCGGCTTTTCGGGACCAGGCGCGCAGCGAAGGGAAATCAACTCTGTTCCGCAGCCCATGGCGTGACGCCGATCCTGCGACGCATCCGGATGCACCTTTTGCCATACGCATCAAGGCGCCTCAGGACGGGGTGACCGTGATCCACGATCAGGTTCAGGGCGATGTGAGCATCCGCAATGACCAGTTGGACGACATGATTCTTCTGCGCTCGGACGGAACACCCGTCTACATGCTGGCAGTCGTTGTCGACGATCACGACATGGGTGTCACCCATGTCATCCGCGGCGACGATCACCTCAACAACGCCGCGCGGCAAATGATGATCTACGAAGCCATGGGCTGGGACGTTCCGGTCTGGGCGCATATCCCGCTGATTCACGGGCCGGACGGCAAGAAGCTGTCCAAGCGCCATGGTGCTCTTGGAGCGCAGGAATATCAGGCCATGGGCTATCCCGCAGCCGGGATGCGCAATTACCTGGCCCGGCTAGGCTGGAGTCATGGCGACGATGAGTTTTTCACGGACGCGCAGGCAAAGGAATGGTTCGATCTGGACGGGATCGGCAAAAGCCCTGCGCGGTTTGATCTGAAGAAGCTTGAAAACCTGTGTGGACAGCATATCGCAATCTCGGACGATGCTGCGCTGCGGCAAGAGATCGAGGCGTATCTGGCCGCAGCAGACCTTACGCCCCTTACTGAAACACAATCCAGTGATCTGGAACGTGCGATGTATTGCCTCAAGGACCGGGCGCGCACCTTCCCGGAACTGCTTGAAAAGGCTCATTTTGCATTGACAAGCCGCCCTATCGTTCCGGATGAAAAGGCAGCAAAGGCATTGGCAACTGTATCCGATGGTATACTGACGGAATTGACGCCGCATCTGCAAAATGCTAGCTGGTCGCGGAACGAACTGGAGGAGGCACTGAATTCCTTTGCCGAGTCAAAGGAGCTCAAGTTCGGCAAGCTGGCCGGTCCGCTGAGGGCCGCCCTGGCGGGTCGGGCCGTTACGCCTTCGGTTTTTGACATGATGCTTGTGCTGGGACGGGAAGAAACCCTGGCGCGGCTTTCTGAAGCAGCGAAATAACCCAAGCTTCATAAACGGGTAACGCTGCTCCGCTAACACCCGGACTGCGCGTCCACGCGCAGTCATTGCCCGTATCACCGGAGGTATCTCTGGCGTGCGCATGAATGAAGAAGGGACAACCATGACTGATAGCAACAAAACAGCCACTCTGACCGTTCACGGCAAAGAGTATGAGTTGCCTGTTCATTCTCCGACTGCTGGTCCGGATGTCATTGATATCCGCAAGCTTTATGGTCAGGCCGGCGTCTTCACCTACGATCCTGGGTTCACTTCGACCGCAAGCTGCGACAGCACCATCACCTATATCGACGGCGAAAAAGGCGAACTGCTGCACCGCGGCTATCCGATCGACCAACTGGCCGAGAAATCGCATTTCCTCGAAGTCTGCTATCTTCTGCTGTACGGAGAACTGCCGGCGGCAAAGGATCTTGAGAAATTCGAGACCACGATCACACGCCACACCATGCTGCACGAGCAGATGCAGTATTTCTATCGCGGTTTCCGCCGCGACGCGCACCCAATGGCTATTATGGTCGGCGTTGTCGGCGCGATGTCGGCCTTCTATCACGATTCAACGGATATCTCGGACCCGCAGCAGCGTGAAATCGCATCGCATCGTCTGATCGCCAAGATGCCGACTATTGCTGCATGGGCCTATAAGTACCACACCGGTCAGCCTTTCGTGTATCCGCGCAACGATCTGGACTATGCGTCGAACTTCCTGCGCATGTGTTTCAGCGTTCCTGCCGAGGAATATGAGGTCAACCCGATCCTTAGCCGAGCGATGGACCGGATTTTGACCCTGCACGCGGATCATGAGCAAAACGCCTCGACATCTACCGTGCGTCTGGCCTCATCTTCAGGTGCGAACCCGTTTGCCTGTATCGCAGCCGGTGTTGCTTGCCTCTGGGGCCCTGCCCACGGTGGCGCAAACCAAGCCTGCCTGGAAATGCTGGAAGAGATCGGCACCGTCGATCGCATTCCCGAATACATCGCCCGGGCCAAGGACAAAGACGATCCGTTCCGCCTGATGGGCTTTGGCCACCGCGTCTACAAGAACTTCGACCCGCGCGCCAAAGTGATGAAGCAATCGGCAGACGAGGTTCTGGATCTGCTAGGCATTGAAAACAACCCAAAACTGCAGGTCGCCAAGGAACTGGAACGCGAAGCGCTGGAAGACCCGTATTTCGCCGAAAAGAAGCTGTTCCCGAATGTCGACTTCTATTCGGGCATCATCCTCGAAGCGATGGGTTTCCCGACCTCGATGTTCACGCCGATCTTCGCCCTGTCACGCACTGTTGGCTGGGTAAGCCAGTGGAAAGAGATGATCGCCGATCCGCAAAACAAGATCGGCCGCCCGCGTCAGCTGTACCTGGGCGAAACGCTGCGCGATTACGTGGATATCGAAAATCGCTGATACGCGCCTTACGGCAATCTGTTTCGAAGGCCCCGGCACTGCCGGGGTCTTTTTTGTTTGGACTGAAGCAATGAGACCGCGAAGACCCGGTGTTTTCCCGCGCAAGACAGCACCGAACAAGCCGGGGCGCATGACCTCAGAACAGGCTCAGCTGATCCCCGGGCTGCGGCGGCACCGCAAACAAATCGCAACGCAACGGGGCCGATTTTATGGACAGCCCCAGACGTTTGCAGGTCTTCAAGAACCTTTGAGCGATAATCCCGGCATACTCACCCTCGCCCCGCATTCTGTGTCCCCAACGCGGATCGTAGTCCCGACCCCCATGCATTTCCCGCAGTTTGGACATGACCTTTTCCGACCGCGATGGCTCATGATCGGCTAGCCAGCCCTGCCAAAGCTGCGATACTTCGCGCGGCAGGCGCAACATGATCCAGCTTGCGGCATCCGCTCCAGCCTCTTTCCCGGCCTCCAGAAGGCTTTCCAGTTCATGATCCGTCAGCCCCGGCACGATGGGTGACGTCATGACACGCACCGGAACGCCCGCTTCCGTCAGCGTTCGGATCACGCGCAACCGACGAAGGGGCGACGGCGCCCGTGGTTCCATTCGGCGGGACAATTCCGCATCCAACGTGGTCAGCGAAATACCAACCCGCACAAGTCCCCGGCCTGCCATGTCGGCAAGAAACTCCAGATCCCGCTCTATCAGGGTACCCTTGGTGACGATCGCGACCGGGTGGTTGAACTCACTCAAAACCTCAAGGCATGACCTTGTAATCATGTGCTTTTTCTCAATCGGCTGATACGGGTCCGTATTCGTACCAATTGCAATCGGCGCGACTTTGTAGGATCTGGCGGACAATTCCTTGCGCAGAACACGCCCCATGTTGGGTCGAGCGATCAGGCGGGTTTCGAAATCCAATCCTGCCGATAGCCCAAGATACGCGTGGCTGGGCCGCGCAAAACAGTAAACGCAACCATGTTCACATCCCCGGTACGGGTTGATCGACCGATCGAAGGGCAAGTCGGGGGATCGGTTGTAAGTAATAGCGCTGCGCGCAACCTCTTCACGTGTCTCGGTTCGCAGCGGCGGCAATTCTTCCTCAATGTCCCACCCGTCTTCGGTGGCAGTGGTGGCAAAGCATTCAAACCGACCAGCTTCGTTCGTCGTTGTTCCTCTTGCCCTGATCGTCCGCGCGATACTCATGTCATTTTGTTCTCTTTTTGTTCTACCGCTAACATAGGCTTGTCGCCAATTTGGCGCAAGTCCCGCCAAATCACCGATGGATTGAAGCGAGATGAAATCTCCGCAGGATGATCTTGCAGACTTTTCTATCGAGCCCCCCCATTTTTTGCCCTATAGGTCGGTCCCGAAACGACCGACGTCGCAATCGTCACAGTCACGATGCGACGTTTTGGCCAAAACGGAAAAAATGCCACCACGGGCCGATGGCCCGCCCAGCACAGGGAATACCCCATGTCCGACGAAGAAGACATCGTCCTGTCCGAATTGAATGACGACGAACTGGTCGAGCAGATGTTCGACGATCTCTATGACGGCCTGAAGGAAGAGATCGAAGAAGCCACCAATATCCTGCTGGAACGCGGATGGACACCTTATGACATCCTGACCAAGGCTCTGGTTGGCGGTATGACAATCGTGGGCCATGACTTCCGCGACGGCATCCTGTTTGTCCCCGAGGTTCTGCTGGCCGCAAACGCCATGAAGGGCGGCATGTCCATTCTCAAGCCGCTGTTGGCCGAAACCGGTGCACCGCGCGTCGGCAAGATGGTCATCGGCACCGTGAAGGGCGACATCCACGACATCGGCAAGAACCTTGTTTCGATGATGATGGAAGGCGCTGGCTTCGAAGTTGTCGATCTGGGCATCAACAACCCGGTCGAAAACTACCTGGAAGCGTTGGAAAACGAACAACCCGACATTCTGGGTATGTCGGCCCTGCTGACCACTACGATGCCTTACATGAAAGTGGTCATCGACACGATGGTCGAACAGGGCGTCCGCGACGATTACATCGTTTTGGTCGGCGGCGCGCCCCTGAATGAAGAGTTCGGCAAAGCCATCGGCGCGGATGCCTATTGCCGTGACGCAGCTGTTGCAGTGGAAACCGCCAAGGAATTCGTGGGCCGCAAGCACAATCAACTGGCTGGCTAAGACCCGAATAATACTGATTGAAAGGCCGTCCGATCCGGGCGGCCTTTTCGATTCCGAAGCGCTTTGTCACCGGAAAATCCGGATTATCCAATTCTAAACCAAAGCAGGTCTAAAAGAACGAGGCATCCACATTCCCAGGGGGTCTCGTGCCGACTACGTTCACAGCCATCTCGCTCGGCAAACTTGCCGATATCGACAGTTTCGAAGGCAACAACACAGCTGAAAACGCTTCGGTGCTTGTGGGAAAAACCTTTGGCGGGTCCGACGATCCGCTGGCTCATAACAGCGTCACCTGGAGCCCGGTCGGCAATCCGGGTTCGTACTACAACATGAACAACATGTCGGCCAATGATCGGCTTTCGATCAATGGCGGACCGCCTCAGACATTCGATGGCACTTCGGTCTACAACGCCACGATCACCTATTTTGACGGATCAACTGCCAGGATTTCCGCAGTTTTGGCGCAGGATGTGGATGGCAACACCTATCTGATGCCGGAATTCTCGGACAATTCGGACCAGTCCGCCTTGGAGGCTGGCCCTGTCCGCTCGATCACGCTCAACAGCCTTGCCGGAAACCGGTATTCAGGCCTGACATCCCGCCGTGAAGATTGGGATCTGGTGCCCTGCTTTACCCCCGGAACGATGATCCGCACCGAGCAAGGCGTGCGACCGATTGAAACCCTGTCCGTCGGCGACCGGATTGAAACCCATGATCATGGGCTGCAACCCCTGCGATGGATGGGGCGGCGAACCGTCAAGGCAACGGGTCCGCATGCGCCTGTTCTTTTCAAAGCAGGCGCCATCGGAAACACGCGCGACCTTCTGGTGTCACAACAGCACCGTATGCTGATTGGGGATTGGCGTCTCGAGCTGTACACCGGGCATTGCGAAGCCCTGGCGCCTGCCAAACACCTCGTGAACGGGTCCGACATCATACTGCGGCCCGGAGGGCTGGTGACCTACATCCACTTGCTGTTCGACCGGCATGAGCTGCTCTGGGCCGAAGATTGCCTGAGCGAGAGCTTTCATCCCGGCGCGCATATCTGGGACAGTCTCGGGTCTGCCGCACGGCAAGAAATCCTGTCGCTGTTTCCGGATCTGTCGCTGAACGGTGTTGCCGCGTACGGCCCGCTGGTCCGGCCCCTGATGACCGCGTTCGAAGCGCATGCGTCGGCGGCCTGACATGAGATGTCGGATCGGGGCTTGCCCAACGGCCTCAATCATCCTCCTATGGCAGCAGCCCCGGAGGATGCCAAGTGACGTCAAACGAATCCCTGCCAGATGATGCAGCCCTGACCACGAAGGGCTATGACGATACGGGCAAGGGAAGCATCCTGTTGATTGCCTGCGGCGCTCTTGCGCGCGAAATACTGGACATCAAAACACGGAATGGCTGGGATCACATGGCTTTGACCTGCCTGCCTGCGATCCTGCACGTTCACCCGGAACGGATCACCCAGGCTGTGGAAGACGCCGTGGCCAAGCATCAGCGCAATTATGACAAGATCTACATCGTTTACGCCGATTGCGGCACAGGGGGCCTGCTTCAGGCCGCCTGCGAAAAGCTTGGGGTCGAAATGGTGAAGGGGCCCCATTGCTATTCCTTCTTCGAAGGAAATCAGGCTTTTCAGGACCGCGGAGAAGACGAAACAACCGCGTTCTATCTGACAGATTTCCTGGCCCGGCAATTCGACGCCTTTGTCTGGAAACCACTGGGCCTGGACCGCCACCCGGAACTACGTGACATGTATTTCGGCAATTACACCAAACTTGTCTATCAGGCCCAGATCGACAGCCCAGAGCTGACGGAACGCGCGCGCGAATGCGCAGACCGGATGGGGCTTGAATTCGAACGCCGGTTCACCGGTTACGGCGATCTGGAAAACACGCTCTCGGACTGGGCAAACCGCCCAAGATGAGATCAGGCGTTTTCCTGTGCGACCTGCCGGATGCGTTCGATCATCGACCGCAGGCCGTTCGAGCGCTGAGCGGACAGGTGGTCGTTCAGCCCAAGGCGTGCCAGTTCAGCCCCCGCATCGACTTTGGGAACTTCGGCCACGGGCAAACCGTTGTACAAGGACCGAAGAACAGCGATCAGGCCGCGCACGATCAGTGCATCGCTGTCACCATCGAACTTGAAGACGCCGGATTCAATCATCGGATGCAGCCAGACCTGGCTGGCGCATCCATGGACTTTTGTCGCCGGAACCTTGAATGCGTCGTCCAACGGCTCCATCGCCTTGCCCTGCTCGATGACATGGCGATACCGGTCTTCCCAATCCTCGAGAAACTCGAAATCCTCGACAATCTCTTCAAAGGCGGGCGTGGCCATGATGCGGTGGTCCTTTGTTTGCATTCACAATTGTGACCTAAGCCGGTGACCCGCCACTGTCCAGCCCCCGCGGTGGCTTTTCAACGCGAAGAAATTGCGCTAACCCATTGCCTGAACTCGTGTGAAAGTCTGTGGGTCCATGCAAAAATCTCTGTCCGTTCTCATCATCGCCACGCTGACCCTGACTGCATGCAGCAGCTGGCGTGACTCTCGGGTGAACCCGTCAAACTGGTTCGGATCCAGCAGATCTGTCGAAGCCGAAACACCGCCCGACCCAAATGCCGCCGACGCATTGGTTCCGAAGCAAGGCGGAGGAACCGGCCTGTTTTCCCGCCCCGATGCTGAAGACACCAGCATTCCAATTGGTCAGATCGACGAATTGCGCATTGACCCGACCCCCTCTGGCGCGATCATCTATGCGTCTGGCACGGCTGTCCGGCAGGGGGCATTCAACGCGCGTCTGGTTCCTGTTGAAAAGGAAGAAAACCAGAAGAACGGAACTTTGGAATTTGTGTTCCGTGTGAACTACCCCAGCTATGAGACGCCGCAAGGGTCGGAACGTACTCGGATGGTATCGGACGCCATCAATATCTCGAAACAGGAACTGGAAGGTATTCGGCTGGTCCGCGTGGTCGGACAACAGAACGCACTGGAATCACGGCGCCGGTAAGCGCCGTTACAGGGACACGACCTTGACCGACTGCTCTTTGGCCGCCAGGGCAATCTTTCCCTCGCACAGCTTGAGAGCATCCTCGCCAAAGACTTCGAACCGCCATCCCGACAAGGCTGGAACATCCCGCTCGCCGGCTGCAATCTGATCCAGGTCCGAGCTTGTGGCGATCAATTTCGCCGCCACACCTGAACTTTCGGTTTTGGACTTCAGCAGAACCCTTAGCAGGTCAGCCAGCGCCGGATTGACCTTGAGCTTGTCGCGCGAAGTGTCGACCTTGGGCAATTTGTCGGGCGGGCAATTCACGCCGCGCTTGACCGCTGCCAGAATACCTTCGGCGACCGCCCCTTTGCGGGCTTCGCGCAGCAACAGGCGGGATCCGCCCAAATCCGAATGTGTTTTGGGTTTGGTCGATGCCAGCTCGATCAACGCGTCGTCTTTGAATACGCGGTTCCGGGGCACGTTGTTTTCCTGCGCATAGGATTCGCGAAACTGCGCCAATTCACGAACCACAGCCAGAAACTTGGCCGAGTTCGTGCGCGTTTTCACCCGCTTCCATGCGTCTTCGGGGCGGATGTCATATGTGGCAGGCTGTGTCAGCGTCCGCAATTCTTCGGCAACCCAGTGGCTGCGCTGCGTCTTTTCAAGTTCTGCGGCCAGACGCTCGTAGATCCCGCGCAAATAGGTCACATCCGCAAGAGCATAGTTTTTCTGAGCATCGGTCAGCGGGCGCCGGGACCAGTCGGTGAACCGAGAGGTCTTGTCGACGCCCTGCTTGCAGATTTTCCGAACCAGAGTTTCATAGCCAACCTGTTCGCCAAAGCCACACACCATCGCTGCGACCTGTGTGTCGAACAGCGGTTTGGGGAACACACCGGCTTCGACCCAGAAGATCTCAAGATCCTGGCGGGCGGCATGGAACACCTTGACCACGCTTTCATTCCGGAAAAGATCGTAAAGCGGGTCAAGCGACAAGCCATCGGCAAGCGGATCGACCAGAACCGCGCTGTCTTCATCCTCGGACGGGACAGCCAATTGCACCAGACACAGCTTGGAGTAGTACGTCCGCTCACGCAGAAATTCGGTGTCGACCGTGATATAGGGATAGCCTTCGGCGGCCTTGCAGAAATCGGCCAGCTCTTGCGTCGTCGTCAGGGTTTTCATGCGCCGTACTAGTATCGCTCTTGTTTTTGTGCCTGCCCGTTTTTGTCCTCGTCCCGAGCGTCGTCGACGACCATAGGCCGATTATTACACGGGTGTAAATCACCCACAGAGCGTTCACGGCAACAGGACGGGCGACCTGTTGCCTTCTGCAAAGCGCCGCAGCACTTCGGGGTAGAGTTTATGCTCCCAAACCAGCACCCGCGCAGCCAGCGATTCCGGTGTATCATCGGCTTTGATCGGGACCCGTGCCTGACCCAGAATCGGGCCATCATCCAGTGCCGCCGTCACCTCATGCACCGAGCAGCCGTGTTCGGAATCTCCGGCTTGAATCGCGCGGGCATGGGTGTGTAACCCTTTGTATTTTGGCAATAATGAAGGGTGGATATTCAGCATCCGGCCTTGAAACCGAGACACGAAATCCGCTGTCAGAACCCGCATAAAGCCGGCCAGACAGACAATGTCGGTTTGCGCCTCTTGCAGGGGCTGCAAAAGCTCGGCTTCAAAGGCGCTGCGGTCCCCCTTGAAAGGGCGATGATCAACCACTGCGGTCGGAATGCCACGGTCCGCAGCTTTTTTCAGCCCGCCTGCCTGCGCATCATTGGACAACACCAAACAGGGCCGCGCCGGATGATCTTTGGTCATGCTGTCAACAAGCGACACCATGTTCGACCCGCCCCCGGAGATCAGGATCGCGACGCGCTTCTGGCTCACAGCAGTTTGCCCGAATAGGCAACGCCGGGCGTTTCCGTGACGGCACCGATCCGAGCGACGGTTTCACCGGCATCCGCCAGCAGGGCCGACAGCTCATCCGCCTTTTCCGCGGCGCACACGACAATAAGGCCGATACCGCAATTGAAGGTCTTGAGCATTTCCGCCTCAACGATACTGCCGGTCTTCGCCATCCAGCCGAAGACAGGGGGCAGTTGCCAACTGTCCAGATCGATCCGGGCCCCCATCCCTTGGGGCAGCACGCGGGGAAGATTTTCGGTCAACCCACCGCCGGTGATATGCGCCAGCGCATGCACACCACCTGCGCGAACCGCAGCCAAAGCCGGTTTTACGTAAAGGCGTGTGGGCGTCAGAAGTGCCTCACCCAGATTGCCCTCTCCAAAGGGCGACGGCGAATCCCAGCCCAGACCGGACAGTTCGACCAGCTTGCGCACAAGCGAATAACCGTTGGAATGCACCCCGTTCGAGGCCAGACCCAAAAGTACGTCACCGGCTTGAACGCCCGCAGGCAGATCTGCGCCGCGTTCCATCGCACCGACCGCAAACCCGGCCAGATCAAAATCGCCATCAGGATACATTCCCGGCATCTCGGCGGTTTCACCACCGATCAGGGCACAGCCAGACTGCGCACAGCCTTCGGCAATCCCTTCGATGATCCGCGCCGCCGTATCGGTATCCAGCCTGCCGGTCGCGAAATAATCGAGGAAGAACAGCGGCTCGGCTCCCTGGCAGATCAGGTCATTCACGCACATGGCCACCAGATCGACGCCGACCCCGTCCACGACGCCGGTATCAATCGCAATCCGCAGCTTGGTGCCCACGCCATCCGTCGCACCGACCAGAATCGGGTCCTGGTACCCGGCAGCCTTCAGATCGAACAGCGCGCCAAATCCACCCAGGCCGCTCATCACACCGGGGCGGTTGGTCCGCTTGGCGGCGGGTTTGATCCGATCGACCAGGGCGTTGCCCGCGTCGATATCCACACCTGCATCGGCATAGGTGATTCCGTTTTTACCCGCTGTCATGTCCGGTCCCTCAAGAAAGCTTTGCGGGCGGGTTAGTCGATTGTGGCGTTTGTTGCAACGGTCAGGCTTGACGCGGCTGTTCACCGTGATACCCAAGCGCCTAGGCGGGCCTGTAGCTCAATTGGTTAGAGCAGAGCGCTCATAACGCTTTGGTTGGGGGTTCGAGTCCCTCCGGGCCTACCATTTCGCCGAGACATCCAGGTGGGTTGTTGCCGTCTGGACGTTGATGCGCTGGCTTATCCGTCCGAATCTTCGAACCCAAAATAGGCGTCGAGCTCCTCTTGGGTTACTTGCCATTCATAGGAATAGCCGTCGCGCCCACCAAAGCTGTAATCCTCGTGACTGCCGGACAGGCTCGGATCTTGATGCACCGCCTCCAAATAGGTCTCGAATTCATCAGGATCGACCCAGAACGACGCATCCATGATCATCATGTAATAATCATAGGCGAGAGGCTCGTCGAACTTGCCGAAGTCATTCTGCAAATAGTCCAGCATTTCGGCGCAAAATATCGCCATATTGGCACGCACCTGAACCGGAAGAGGTGCAAGATCCTCGTCGCCATCCACCACGTCCTGCTGGGACGCATGCCACAACTCGGATGCCAACGATTCGATCAGGTCGGACCGCAACCATTTCAGACATGTATCGCCTGCCCCGATAAAACCGGTCAGACGTTCCACCCGCCTTTCATCGGTTTCGTCATACCACTGCCAAAGAGGCAGCAGGGCCGCAAGTGTCGCGCACCCGACAAACCCCTTTTCGGCCAATTTCACGAATCCTGCGATAACCATCCTATGCGCCCCCAAAAAAGTAAAAAACTATGGGGACAGGATGCCATGGCAAGACAAATTAACAAAATTGAACCCCAAGCGCAGACATAACGGGGGGTCTATCGTCCGATTATTATGTCCGCGCAGAGCCCTCCGAGACGTTCGCTTTTCGACAGACGCAAAGCTCCACCATGCGCGCGCGCGACATCCGCCACAATCGCAAGACCAAGGCCAACGCCACTGCCCTGATTCTGATTGCGAGCCGGGTCGAGCCGCGTGAAAGGCTTTACCGCCTCTGTACGTTGGTCCGCAGGTATACCGGGGCCGTCATCCTCAACACGGATGCGCATCGATTTCGCGTTCAGAAACAGGCTGAGCTCGGCCCGGCTGCCATAGCGCATGGCATTTCCAATCAGGTTTTCCACCGCCCGGCGTACAGCCAAGGGGCGTATCATGACCGTCCCCTGCCCCTCGACCGCGATCAGCTCTGCCTGATGACCAGCCCGTTTTGCATCATCCACGATCTGGCGGAGAAATTCATCCGGTTGGACCTCTTCCGCCGATCCCTCGGCAGCCCCACGCGAAAAGTCCAGAAACGCATCCAGCAAGGACTGCATTTCCGTGACATCCTTTTGCAACGGTGCGGCCTCGTCTTCCGGCAACATCGACAGTCCAAGCTTCAGGCGCGTCAACGGGGTGCGCAGATCGTGGCTGACACCCGACAGCACCAACGTCCGTTGCTCGATCTGGCGTTCGATACGGGACCGCATATCCAGAAACGCATTTCCCGCCGCACGAACCTCGATGGCTCCACCGGGTGAATACGGAACGATTCGTCCCCGCCCGAAGGCCTGCGCTGCATCAGCGAGGCGCGTAATGGGACGCAATTGATTCCGCATGTAAAGAAACGAGATCGTCGTCATGATGACCGCAAAGAACACCATGGTGACGATCAATTGATGCGGGGCCGCGGGCGACAACCTGCGCCGATCGAACGTCAATTGCAGCACTCCCAGATGCGTCTTCAGATAAACCCGCGCCTCTTTGCTGCTGGGTAACGCCACGGCGGCAAGATTGGGCAACCTGGCATACAGTTCGGATTCGACCTGCGGGGCGATGAAATCGTACCATCGCCGCGCGCCAATCTCAGGCTGTTCGTTGACGCCCAGAAACCTGGCCTTCATCTCAAGGGCCTGCAAATCGGGACGAATCGACGCCAGCGCCTGTTGTTGCGTTTCCGCGTCCTCGATCATTGTCGAAATCAGCATCACCTCGCGGGATGCCGCGCGTGTCATCTGGCCGGTGACATCCTCAAGATGCTTTTGAAGGAACGCGATTCCCACGACCAGCAACAACACGATCACAGGTAAAACCAGGATCAGCGCTGCCCGGGCGTAAAGACTGCGAGGCATATAAGGTTTGAGCCAGTGCGAAGACATGCGCTAAACCTAACGGGCTGCCCGGACAAGAGAAAGAGCACAGAATGCAGGCACCAGATGATTTCGATCCGCCCGTCGGCCAGCCAGAGGAACTGCATCCGGGTTTGCGGCGTATTCTGGCCCCGAATCCCTCTCCGATGACCTATCGTGGCACCAACACGTATCTGCTGGGTGAACGCGACATTGCCGTCATCGATCCAGGCCCCGCAAGCGAGGCACATTTGGACGCAATTCTGGATTCCTTGGCGCCGGGTCAAAGGATCAGCCATATCATTGTCACACATACGCATGTGGACCATTCACCCCTGGCGGCTCCGCTGGCGGCGCGCACAGGGGCGACGATTTATGCTTATGGCGGGCCCGAGGCGGGGCGCAGCGCCGTCATGACCGATCTTGCCGCGCAGGGGCTGACCGGCGGCGGCGAAGGCATCGACACCACGTTTCGCCCTGATGTCGAAGTGGCGGATAGTGAGACCATCAATGGCGACGGGTGGCAGCTTGAGGTCATTCACACACCGGGCCATCTGGGCAATCACATTGCTCTGGCCTGGCAGAACATCTGTTTCACGGCGGATCATGTCATGGGGTGGGCCAGCTCGTTGGTGTCCCCTCCGGATGGTGATCTGACCGACTTCATGACTGCCTGCCATCGGCTGCGCGCGCGCGACTGGTCGGTTTTCCATGCCGGCCATGGCGCACCGATCACCAGCCCTGCCCAACGTTTGGACTGGCTGATTGCACATCGCCAGACCCGCGAGGCGCAGATTCTGAGCGCATTGGAAGAAGAAGACGGGACAGCGCGGCATCTGGCTGGGCGCATCTATACGGATACGCCAGCGGCATTGCTGCCCGCAGCCGAGCGCAACGTTTTCGCTCATCTCGTTGATCTGACTGGAAAAAACAGAGTGACGCCCATTGGCCCACTGTCAGTTTCATCTGTTTTTCGGCGGCTTCGCTAAAACAGTAAAATTTTTTGATGGTTCTCGTACTTAACCACTGGACGTCCGGAATCGGGGTTGCTATATGCGCCTCAGTTCCGGCGTAGCTCAGCGGTAGAGCAGTTGACTGTTAATCAATTGGTCGTAGGTTCGATCCCTACCGCCGGAGCCAAAATCCCCCTTCGTTCAGACCTGCATTGGCGTCAGAAAACACATCGATTTATGCCGGTTTTTTTCGTCGAAAAACACACGCACCCTCTGGACGTCTGGAAACCGGATTGCTATACGGCGCGAACCGTTCCGGCGTAGCTCAGCGGTAGAGCAGTTGACTGTTAATCAATTGGTCGTAGGTTCGATCCCTACCGCCGGAGCCAATTCCCCAAAACGCAGCAGACCTACCCTGTCAGGGCGTCGCCGAACTCGGCCCGAAGCTTGCGTTTCAATACCTTTCCGGTCGCGCTCAGCGGCAATGCGTCGACAAAGACAACCTTGTCCGGGATCTGCCACTTGGCGATTTTGCCTTCGAAAAAGGCAAGCAAATCCTCTTCGCCGGGATTTTCACCATCGGCTTTGACAGCAACCAGCAAGGGGCGTTCATCCCATTTCGGATGCGGAACACCGACCACGGCGGCCGTCGCAAGCTGGGGGTGGGCCACGGCGATGTTCTCAAGCTCGACCGAACTGATCCATTCCCCACCGGATTTGATGATGTCCTTGGATCTGTCGCGAATGGTCATGTAGCCATCCGGGTCCAAAGTGGCCACATCTCCGGTGGCGAACCAGCCATCCTGCAACAGATCCTGATCCTGCAACTGGAAGTAGCTGTCCAGAACCCAGTGACCCCGCACCATCAAATCGCCCTGGGTTTCGCCGTCATGCGGCAGATCATTCCCATCTTCGTCCACGATTTTCAACTCAACCCCAAAGGGTGGTCTTCCCTGGCTCAGGCGGATCTTGTGCTGTTCTTCCGGTGGCAGCTTCAGGTGTTTGACCAATGGATAATTCGTCGTGCCCAGCGGGCTCATCTCGCTCATGCCCCAGGCGTGGACCGTGTCAACGCCATAGGTTTCGCGGAAGGTTTCGATCATCGACGGAGGGCACGCGGCGCCGCCAATAACCGTACGTTCAAGGCTTTTGAGTTCGGTTCCGCATGCTGCGGCATGGGCCAGCAAGCCCTGCCAGATGGTCGGCACACCCATGGCCAAAGTCACGCCATAGGTGTCGATCAGATTGACCAGTGCCTCGCCGTGCAAATCCGGCCCGGGCAACACAAGCCGCGATCCCGACATGGCGCAGGCGTAGGGCGATCCCCAGGCGTTGACGTGAAACATCGGCACAACCGGCATAACAACATCCATCGCTGAATACCCGATCACATCCCGTGTGTTCGATGCAAAGCTGTGCAGCAGTGTTGACCGATGAGAATACAACACGCCCTTTGGATTGCCCGTGGTTCCCGACGTATAGCACAGACCGCAGGCCGTCTTTTCATCCAGGTCGGGCCATTGGAAACCTGCATCCCCGGTCTCCAGCAACTCGTCATAGAACTTCAGATCAGGAACCTGAGCCGCAGCCTCTTCATTGCGAGGCCCCATCAGAACAAAATGCTGAACCTCGGACAAAGCGTCATGCAGCGCGGCGACAAGCGGAATGAACGTCGCATCAAAGAACAGAACCCTGTCCTGAGCATGGTTGATGATAAAGGTCAGCTGCTCGGGGAACAGGCGGGGATTGACCGTGTGACAGACATAGCCCGCGCCCGACGTGGCAAAATAGATCTCAAGATGCCGCCGATTGTTCCAGGCCAGTGTCCCGATCCTGTCCTGCGGTTCCAGCCCCAGATTCGTCAAGGCCGACGCCATCCGTCGGGCATTCACCGCAATCTCGGACCAGTTGGTTTCAGTGACCGTTCCATCCGTTTCAACCGAAACAATCTCGGTCTGGCCGTGATAGCGGTCTGCGTGATCGATCAGCGACGAAACCAGCAAGGGCTGCGTCATCATCTGTCCTAGCATGGACATCCTCCCGTCCTTGGCGAGACCTTGGATGGCCTCTGCCTTGTCCATCTGGCATTGACGGCTTGGGGCGTGACCCGATGCGTCAATGCAGTCGTTTCCTACGGAGGAACCCTGCCAATCATTTAATTGTCTGACAATAAAAGAATGCAGCCCAACACGGCCGTGGGCGGTATTTTTTCACTCTTGGTTTCGGTGTTTCAGCGCGTAGGCGACCAATGCGGCGGTTGATCCGTCTTTACCGTCAGCACTGGCAACACCATCCACGACAGGTCCGAGCGAGTTGGCAAGTTCTTTGCCCAATTCCACACCCCACTGATCAAAGGAATTGATGCCCAGCAGAACACCTTCAACGAACACACGATGTTCGTACAGCGCGATAATCTGCCCCAGAACGAACGGTGTAAGCTTCGGATAGATCAGCGTCGTGGAAGGGCGGTTGCCCGGGAACACGCGGTGTCGCGCCTGCCGGTCAAGTTCGTCGCCATCAAGGCCTTTTTCCGCCACGCGTTCACGGGCTTCATCCAAAGACCGGCCACGCATCAAAGCCTCTGACTGGGCCAGACAGTTGGCCAAAAGCAGGCGGTGATGGTGGGTCAACTCGGGTTCGTGCCCTTCGGCGGCGACCATGAATTCGCAGGGAATGACATCCGTCCCCTGATGGATCAGCTGATAGAACGCATGCTGGCCGTTGGTGCCCGGCTCTCCCCAGACCACCGGCCCGGAAGGGGCAGCCAGCGCAGATCCGTCCATCGCGACAGATTTGCCATTCGATTCCATTTCCAACTGCTGGAGATAGGCCGGCAGGCGCAGCAGCCGCTGATCATAGGGCAGCACAGCGCGGCTGGTGCAACCCAGAACCTGACGGTGCCAGATGCCGACCAGCGCCAGCATCACAGGCATGTTTTCCACCCAATCCGCCGAGCGGAAATGCAGATCCATCGCCTGCCCGCCTCGCAGAAACGCATCAAATGCATTTGAACCGACGGCAATCATGACCGGCAATCCGACCGGCCCCCAGACCGAATAACGCCCACCCACCCAATCAGCGAAACCAAATACATGCGCCTCGGGGATGCCGAAAGCCTGCGTCTTTTCCAGCGCGCTGGATACGGCGGCAAACTGGCGGGACGGATCACCTCCGCCCTCGGACATCCAGGCGCGGGCCGTGCGCGCATTGGTCATCGTTTCGATCGTGGTGAATGTCTTGGACGCGACAATCACAAGCGTCCGTGCAGGATCCAATGGGCGCAACGTGTCCGCGATGTGGGCCCCATCCACGTTCGAGACATAATGCAGGCGCGGCCCGTCATGATACGGAGCCAGCGCATGAGTGGCCATGACCGGGCCAAGATCCGACCCACCGATGCCGATATTGACCACATCGGTAAAGCTACCCCCTGCCCCGGCAATCGCACCACCGCGGACTTCTTCGGCAAAGACCCGCATCCGATGCAGCGTGTCCAGAACCCCGGGCATGACGTCCTGACCATCCACTTCGACCGGGCCACCGTCCAGATTGCGCAACGCCGTGTGCAGCACCGCGCGCCCTTCGGTTTCGTTGATCTTCTTCCCGGTAAACATGGCGTCGCGCCGCGTCGCAAGCCCGGCATCTTCACACAATTGCAGCAGCGCAGCGCGCACGTCTTCATCAATCTGCGTTTTTGAATAATCGAACAGCAAATCCCCGGTCGAGGCTGAAAACGCCGCGGCCCGGGTTGCATCCTTTGCAAACAGGTCGACGATACGGCGGTCAGCCGCTGCAAGCGCCTTCAAAGCATCCAACTGCATTGCCTCACTCCGCCCAATGAACCGTCATGCCGCTGAGGACCGCGGCGATCGGTGCCTCTTCCGGTGGCATCGACATGGCCTTGTCCAATACGTCTCGTTTTGCCTGCCCGTAGATGATCAGATGTTTCGACAAAGCCCCGTCCAGCACAGGGGCCGTCAAAGAAATCCGGGGCTCTGGCTGCACATCGGTCCGGGCGACGATCAAGGTCGGCGCCTGGCTGTCGAGGGCCTTGTCCAGCCCGTCCATTCCGGGGAACAACGAAGCTGTGTGCATGTCTTCCCCCATCCCAAGAACAAGAACCGACAAAGGCAGCACCGGCGCGATCAGCGATTCAACTTCCGGCAAAGCCGATTCAGGCTCTGCGCCCGGAACATAAAGTGGGATATACTGTGCCACGGATGCCCGGTTGGTCAGCAGCCTTTCCCGGATCAGGCGTTCGTTCGAACGTTCGTGATCAGCCGGCACGCAGCGTTCGTCCGTAGGCAGAACCCGCACACGGTCCCACTCGAGATCGGCAGCACACAGGCTGTCAAAAACCGGCCCCGGTGTCGTCCCGCCGGGGACGGCCAATGCAACCGTGTCATTGTGCAACAAAGCGGTCTCAAGCTCACCCGCCAACGCGTTTGCCACATCGATGGCCAGCATTTCTCGGTCGGCATATTCTTGAATGTTCATGGCTTTATTCCCTGCCAGCGGCGACCATCCCGTTTCATCAGCAGCTCGGCGTCGCCCGGCCCTGTGCTGCCACTGTCATAAGGTTTGGGCACGTCCCCGCGCGCCAGCCATCCGGCGATGATCGGATCGGTCCAGGCCCATGCGGCCTCGACCTCGTCCCCACGCATGAACAGCGTTTGGTTGCCCCGTATCACGTCCATAACGAGGCGCTCGTAAGCATCTGGCGGGTCTTGATTCTCGGGCCCCAGCGCTTCGGCGAAACTCATGTCCAATGGCACGTCGATCAGCCGCATCCCGCCTGGCCCCGGTTCCTTGATCGTCACTTTCAGCGTGATCCCCTCGTTGGGTTGCAACCGGATCGATAGCGCATTGGCGTGACGCCCGGCCTCTTCCCCGAAAATCGAATGCGGCGCGTCCTTGAACATCACATTGATAATCGACGAACGCGCCACCAGCCGTTTGCCCGTACGCAGATAAAACGGCGTGCCTGCCCATCGCCAATTGCTGACATGCGCCTTCAGCGCCACATAGCTTTCAGTGGTCGAGCGTGGGTTGCCGACACATTCGCGGTATCCCGCCCCGTCCGGCCCTGCCGAAAACTGGCCGCGCACGATGTGATGCGGCTCCACCGGATCAAGCGCCCGGATCACCTTGAGCTTTTCATCTCGCACCGCGTCCGGATCGAACTTTGCCGGGGGTTCCATCGCAATCAGGCACAGCAGCTGCATCAGGTGATTTTGCACCATGTCCCGCATCGCGCCGGCGCGTTCATAGTATTCTTCGCGCCCATCGATACCGACGGTTTCGGCAACGGTGATCTGGATATGGTCGACATACTGGCTGTTCCACAGCGGTTCGAACAGCATATTGCCAAACCGTACGGCCATCAGGTTCTGGACGGTTTCCTTGCCCAGGTAATGATCGATTCGGTAGATCTGGCTTTCATCAAAATGCGCAGCCAGTGTGGCATTCAGCTCTCGCGCGCTGCCCAGATCATGCCCGAACGGTTTTTCCACCACGATGCGCGTATCTTCGGTCGCCAGATCATAGGCCCGGACCCGCTCGGCCAAAGGGCCGAACAGGCTTGGGCCGACCGAGAAATAGAACGCGCGCACGCGGTTAGGCGACAGTTTTTCACCCAGCAGGTCCCATCCTTCGGCTGATACTGCATCCAGCGGGACATAATCGACCCGCTGTAGAAAACGGGACACTCTCTGGGACTCCGAAGCGCGGACCGCAGCATGCCGGTGCAGCGATTCTGCGACCATCTGCCGGAAATCTTCTGCGGAATGGCCCGCACGCGCTGCTGCGATAATCCTGGCATCCTCATGCCATTGCCCGGCGCAAAACCGACGGTAAAGCGCGGGCAGAATCTTGCGCTGCGCCAGATCGCCGGTGCCGCCGAAAATGATCAGATCAAAGGGATCAACAGGTATGACGCGTGAAACCATGAATTGTCCTTACCCCGCCCCTTCCGGCATGTCCAATGTTAGCGCAACCATACGGCAATAAATCACTCTGTTCAAAACTCTGTCAGAACCGCTGCGTCACCCTTACCAAATCCGCGACAAAGGGCTAGATCGGATTGATGACCTTTAAGAACCGGATGCGGGAATGAAAGACAACGCCCCACAGCTCGCCAATATCGGCAAGTTTCAAAACAAATCGGTGACAGCTGACGGCCAGACCCGCGCAAAGGTTTCCCTGACACGGCCCGAGACCCTTTGGTTCAATACGGGCACTTTGTGCAATATCGAATGCGTGAACTGCTATATCGCCAGCAGCCCGACCAATGACGCTTTGGTTTACATCACCGCTGACGAGGTCCGGAACTACCTTGATCAGATCGAAGCTCGCAACTGGCCCGTGCACGAGATCGGGTTCACGGGCGGTGAGCCGTTCATGAACCCGGACATGATCGACATGACACGCGCCGCGCTGGAACGAGGGTACAAGGTTCTGATTCTGACCAACGCAATGGCGCCGATGATGCGCCGCAAAATGCGCGACGGGTTGCTGGGATTGCAAAAGGAATTCAACCACATGTTGACTCTGCGCGTTTCGGTCGATCACTTCCGCCCGGCCCTGCATGACGAAGAACGCGGTGACGGCAGTTTCGACAAAACCGTGGCCGGTATGGAATGGTTGCGCGACCACGGTTTCAACATGGCCATCGCCGGGCGTACGGTCTGGGGGGAGTCAGACGCGGAAAGCCGTGCGGGCTATGCCAGGTTCTTTGCCAGGCACAGATTTGACATTGACCCGCAGAACCCGGCTCAGACCGTTCTGTTTCCCGAAATGGACGAAACTGTCGAGGTTCCAGAAATCACCACCGCGTGCTGGGGAATTCTTGACAAATCCCCCAACGACGTCATGTGCGCCAGCGCCCGTATGGTGGTCAAACGCAAGGGGGCCGAAAAACCTGCTGTCCTGGCCTGTACCCTGCTGCCCTATGAGCCCGAGTTCGAGATGGGTCATACCCTGGCTGAGGCCGAGGCGGACGTGCATCTGAACCACCCTCATTGCGCCAAATTCTGCGTTTTGGGCGGGGCCAGCTGTTCTGGCTGATCAGTTCAGCTCGGGCGATTTCCAGAACTTGGTGCCGGACGCACCGGCCGATACGCGCCAGCCCTTTTTGTTGAGAACAAAGAACGAGCGTCCATCAGTGAAACGCAGGGTTTCGCCCGTTTTGTCCTCGCCATACATGGCCCCCGTTTCTGCGGTCGCGTCATAGCCCTGGTTTATGAACTTATCCAAATCAGCAGGGGTTTCGAACAGGATTACGAATTTGGTCTCGAAACCACCGATGCCGATGGCGCCGCCAACGCCGCCCGTTCCCATGTTCATATATGTGTGTTGCCCGGTGTCTTTCGACACCGCCACGCCCCGGCCATAGCCCGCCGACACGGGGAATACCGTAACCTTACGGGAGTCGAACACCGCATACCCGGCACTGACGTCATAAAGTGGCCGCGCATCGGGGTTTTCCGCCAGAAGCTGATCCAAAATCTCGCCTGCCATCGCGTCAAGCTTTGCGCGCGTTTCTTCAGGTGTTGCCTCGTTGGACAGCAGCTCCGAAGTGGACGTGATCGTATCGTCAACCGCTTCGGCACCTTTGTCGATCGTCTTCCCGACGCTCTCGGCACCTTTCTTGATCTTGTCCAGAACACCCTCGGCAAAAACGGGGCTGCTCATGCAAAGCGCTGCAACAAAGAGAACGGCTCTGATCATTGTTTTTTCCTGTGACGCCATTAGATTGGCAGCCACCATACGCGACTTGCCTCAAATGAGAACAGGAATTCCGACGCACACGCGGACCTGGCCGATCACTCAGTTCACGCGAAACTCACCAACCATGTTGCGCCACTCGCCCGGTGCGATCATCTTGCGGTGCGTGAATTTCACGGAATGCAGCGGCCCTTCTATTTCTCGTTGCCAAAACTCGATGAATTCGAAGAGTTTCGGATGATCCGGCGCAAGGTCATATTCCTGCCAGATGAAGGTATTCAGGACGTGGACGTAATCGGGCATGTGATAGAAAAATTCGGCCGTTGTCAGGCCATAGCCCTTGAGCATCAATTCGGTTTCACTTGTCTTCATGCAGACCTCCGGTTTGTTGCACGGTATTCTCAGGCTAGCACGAAAACCCCCTAATACTTAGATAACAATATGTTACTTGGGTGTTACCGAGGATTCGAACCTTGGGGAGCGCTGCTTGCTTGCACCTTATGTGCCGGGTCTGATAAGGTGCATCCACAAGATATAGACCCAGCACAAAATACGGGCAGTTTACGTGAGCGATACGCCAGAAATCCCCGAAAACATGGATGAAACCCCGCCCGAGCGCCCTGTCTATGACGGCCCGACGGTCTCGATCGAATCCGAGATGCGCACGTCCTATCTGGACTATGCGATGTCGGTCATCGTCAGCCGCGCGATCCCCGATCTGCGCGACGGTTTGAAACCGGTGCATCGGCGCATCCTCTATGCGATGCACGAGACCGGAAATACCCATGACAAGGCCTATCGCAAATCGGCCCGTCCGGTGGGTGACGTGATGGGTAAGTATCACCCCCACGGTGACAGCGCGATCTATGATGCGCTGGTGCGGATGGCGCAGGATTTCTCGATGTCGCTGCCGCTGCTGGATGGTCAAGGCAACTTCGGCTCGATGGACGGCGACAACCCGGCGGCCATGCGTTACACCGAAGTGCGGATGGACAAGCCCGCCGCAGCCCTGCTGGCGGATATCGAGAAAGAGACGGTCGATTTCCAGGACAACTACGACGGCAAGGACAAGGAACCGACTGTCCTTCCCGCCCGTTTCCCCAACATGCTGGTCAACGGCGCCGGCGGTATCGCCGTGGGCATGGCCACCAACATCCCGCCGCACAACCTGGGCGAAGTAGTTAACGCGACGCTGGCCCTGATCGACGACCCGGACCTGACGTCCGAGCAACTGATCGAATACGTTCCCGGCCCCGATTTCCCGACCGGCGGCGTGATGCTGGGCCGATCCGGCGCGCGCAAGGCCTATCTGGAAGGCCGCGGCAGCGTAATCATCCGCGCCAAGACCCGCGTTGAAGAGCTGCGCAAGGATCGCTATGCCATCATCGTGGATGAAATCCCCTATCAGGTGAACAAGGCTTCGATGATCGAGAAGATCGCCGAAGCCGTGCGCGAAAAGCGCATCGAAGGCGTCAGCCATGTTCAGGACGAATCCGACCGCAACGGCGTACGGGTGGTGGTCGAGCTGAAACGCGACGCAACGCCCGAGGTGGTGCTGAACCAGCTGTACCGGTTCACGCCTATGCAAACCTCGTTCGGCTGCAACATGCTGGCGCTGAACGGCGGCCGCCCCGAGCAGCTGACCCTGCGCCGTTTCCTGACCAGCTTCATCGATTTCCGCGAAGATGTCGTTGCCCGCCGCACCGCCTTTGACCTGCGCAAGGCGCGGGAACGCAGCCATATCCTGTGCGGTCTGGCCGTGGCGGTATCGAACGTTGACGAGGTCGTGGCCACGATCCGGTCTTCGGCCGACGCGGCCGAGGCGCGCGAAAAGCTGATGACCCGGCGCTGGCCGGCCGCCGACATCGCGGACTATCTGCGCCTGATCGACGATCCGCTGTCCAAGATGAACGACGACGGGACCTATAACCTGACCGAGGTTCAGGCCCGCGCCATCCTTGACCTGCGCCTGCAACGCCTGACGCAACTGGGCGTCAAAGAGGTCACGGACGAGCTGGAAGACCTGGCCGCAAAGATCAAGGAATACCTGGATATCCTGTCCTCGCGCGAACGCATAATGGGCATCATCGCTGATGAACTGCGCAGCGTCCGCGAACAATTCGCGGTACCGCGCCGCACCGAGATCGTCGACTGGTCGGGCGACATGGAAGACGAGGACCTGATCGAGCGCGAAGACATGGTCGTGACCGTGACTTCGGGCGGCTATATCAAGCGCACGCCGCTTGCCGATTTCCGCGCGCAAAAGCGGGGTGGCAAGGGGCTGTCGGGCATGCAGACCAAGGAAGAGGACGTGGTCACCACCCTCTTCGTGGCCAATACGCACACCCAGCTTCTGTTCTTCACCACCGACGGGATGGTCTACAAGCTCAAGACCTGGCGCCTGCCCCAGTCGGGGCGCACCGGCAAGGGTAAGGCAATCGTCAACATCCTGCCGATTCCCACCGGCGTTTCCATTGCGGCGATCATGCCGGTCGATGTGCCGGATGAAGAATGGGAAAACCTTCAGATCGTCTTCGCCACCAGCGCCGGAGACGTGCGTCGCAACGCGCTGAGCGACTTCACTAACGTCAAGCGCAACGGCAAGATCGCGATGGACCTGCCCGAGGGCGTGGAACTGGTCAACGCGCGCATCTGCTCGGACGATGACGATGTGATGCTGGTCACCAATTCCGGCCGGGCGATCCGTTTCTCCACAACAGACGTGCGGGTGTTCAAGGGGCGCAAATCGACCGGCGTGCGGGGCATCCGACTGAACGCGGGCGACCGCGTGGTCTCGATGTCGGTGATCCGTCATTTCGAGGCCACCCCGGACGAGCGCGCCGCCTATCTGAAGATGCGTCGCCTGATGGCCGGCGTGACCGATGACACCGAAACCGACGAGGATGGCGGCAATGCCGACAGCATCCTGCCGCAGGAACGCTATGCCGAGATGTCGGCGGCCGAGAACCTGATCCTGACCATCACGGCCAAAGGATCGGGCAAGCTCAGCTCGTCGCATGACTACCCGGTGCGCGGTCGTGGCGGCATGGGCGTGATGGCGATGGACAAGGCGATGCGGGGCGGCCCGCTGGTGGCCTCGTTCCCGGTCGAAATCGACGACCAGATCATGCTGGCCACCTCCAAGGGTCAGTCGATCCGGGTTCCGGTCGACGGCATCTCGTTCCGGTCCCGCAGTGCCGGCGGGGTCAAGGTGTTCAACACCGGCAAGGGCGAAGAGGTCGTCAGCGTCGCCCGGATCGCCGATCAGGGTGATGAGGAAACCGAAGAATAGCCCTCACGCTCAATTACGGATCTGAAACAAAACGCTCGCCCTGCGGGCGTTTTGTCATTCTGGATCACGATATCGACAACTCTCGGGATGATCTGCTTGCCCGAAGCCATTCTGCCGCCTAGCCTTTTCATATGTGGTCTTTTGCGCATATCCGACCAGCTTACAGTCGCACGGAACGGATCAGCGACGGTGTGGTCCATGTGCTCGGTGTCTCAAGTGCGTTGGTTGCCGTACCTCTGCTGATCACCATGACCATCAATTACCGGTATGATCAATCTGCGGTACTGGGTGCCTCGATTTACGGGGTGACGTTGATACTCATGCTGACGTTTTCTGCGTTGTACAACATGATCGAAAGCAAGGAATGGCGCGGGTTTCTGCAACGGCTCGATCATTCCGGCATCTACGTCAAGATCGCAGGGACGTATACGCCGTTTTTACTGTTGTCCGGTGCTCAGTCCCCCGGGCTGTTGCTCGGGTTGTGGTCCTCGGCAACGCTTGGGTCAGTTCTCAAGATGTTAGACCCAAACCGGTTCCGCTGGTTCGGGCTTGCGTTATACCTATTGATGGGTTGGGCGGTGGTCTGGGCCGGGCAATCCATGTTGGCAGACCTGTCCCCCACAATCGTCACGCTGATGATTGCCGGAGGGCTCGTGTACACGGCCGGGGTCGCCTTCTACCTGCTGGACTGGCTGCCGTTCCACAATACGATCTGGCACGTATTTGTGTTGGTCGGCAGCGTTTTGTTCTTTGCAGCCGTCGCGGCCCGAATCGAACTGGTTCAGGTCGTTTAGGATAACCTGTTCGTGTTTGTGAGGGAAAAAGTTTGCGCAAAACGAGAGTTGGCGTCGCCCAATAAAGGGTTCCGCGTGAAGCCGAAGACAAATTGCGCGGCATGTCCCGCGACCATCTCTCCGTCTTCACCAGTCCAGTTTTGTGTTGGAAGCCCCTATTCCAAGGCATTCACCGTCTCAAACCAGTCAAGCATCAGATCGCTCCAGCCACTTGGAACGCCATGCCCGGCCTCATAACCGATCACCGAAATGGTCGAACCGGTTTTACAACCGCTTAGAATGCGCTGATCATGGCTATCTATTTCAACAACTTCATCCTTTTGGCAGCCTGCAGAAGATGCGAGCCTTAACGTAGCCTCAACTGCACCCATATATCCCGGATCAGACCACGAAGATCCGGAACCGGCGAATGGAATAACCGTGTCGTCATAACCATGGCTATATAACATATCGAAATCGAAGTCCGCTGAAGCACAATCCCCAGGCTGGCCACGCACCGGTGTTCCAGCAATAGGGGCGAAGGCTATTAAACGTGGGTCAATATCTGCACAGGCAAGATACCAAGCGAACGATCCGCCTCGGGAATGGCCAGTGGTTACGATCTGCGCCGGATAAACGGGGAATCGAGCTAACACGTCCTCAAGCATATTGGCAATGAACTCAAAATCATCCCGGCCATAATATGCGTCATTCCAAACCCACCCTGTGCCCGGGCCGTTTTGGTATTCAATTTCCAGCGCGGTCGGAGCGACGATGGCATACCCGCGCTCCAGTATCGGCTTGACAAGAAATGCACTCTGAATCACCCGCCGCCCCGTTCCCTGCGATCCATGAAGAAAGATCACGGTTGGACATAGTCATTCGCCCTTCGGACGCAAAACACTGGGTTGTCACCCAGAAACCATACATGAAATACCCGCGCGCCCGAATTCCTGTGCTTGTTACAGGTGTGAAAACTTTTTGCACGACGCCTTGGTTTGAGTATTCAAGCCAAAGCCAATGTTGCAACGCAAATGGCGAGAAGCCTTATCAATCGGCTACCGTTTCATGCCGTCACAGCCCGTACAATCCGCTGAACTTCTGTTCCAGATAGTCCAGCAAAGGTTCGGGCCCCGGCTCTACTCCACTCGCCCTCTGGATAATCTCGCGTGGCGCATAAAGCCCGCCATGTTGCTGGACGTGTTCACGCAGCCAAGCGGTTGCGCCTGATGTGTCACCTTCTGCCAGTTGGGCATCCAGTTCAGGAACTGCGCCGCGCAGTGCCTGATACAGACATCCTGCATAGACATTGCCCAGCGAATAGGTCGGGAAATAACCGAACAGTCCAACCGACCAATGCACATCCTGCAAACAGCCGTTCGACGGTTTGTCGACCGCATAACCGAAGTCGGCCTTGAACCGGTCATTCCACGCCGCTTCCAGCTCGCTGACCTGCAAGTCCCCGGCCATCAGAGCGCGCTCAAGATCGAAGCGAAGCATGATGTGCAGATTGTATTGCACTTCATCGGCTTCGGTCCGGATATAACCGTTATGAACCCGGTTGACGGTAGCGTAGAAAGCATCTGCATCGGCAATTCCGAAATCGCCGAATGCGTCTTTCATCTGATCGAACAACCATCCCGTAAACGCACGCGAACGGCCAAGCTGGTTTTCATAGATCCGGCTTTGGCTTTCATGCACACCCATGGACACGCCGCGCCCCAGCGGCGTCAGCAGGTAGTCGCGGTCGATCCCCTGTTCGTAAGCCGCGTGGCCGACCTCGTGAATGGTGGAAAAAAAGCAGTTGAACGGGTCCGTTTCGCTGGTTCGCGTGGTGATGCGCACATCCAGGCCCGAACCCGAGCTGAACGGGTGAACCGCCTTGTCGACACGGCCGTTGTTGAGGTCATAGCCGAAGGCGACCGCCAGTTTTTGCGTAAGCCGCATTTGGGTCAGCTCGTCAAAGCTTCCGGTCAGCGCAGCAGGTTCCGGGCGTTCCAGAACGGCCGCACGCAAGGCCACAAGACGTGGGCGCATTTCATCAAAAATGGCCGCGATCTGAGCGCCGGTCGTATAGGGTTCATAATCCTCGACCATGGCATCATAGACGTCTCCGCCCTGCGCCAGCGCCTCGCCTTCCTGGCGCTTCAGCGATACGACCTCTTCCAGCACGGGAACGAAGGTCGAGACATCTTCGTCCGCGCGCGCCTGTGCCCATGTTCCCTGTGCGGCGGACGTGGTCCGGGCAATCGCCGTGGCCAGATCAGCGGGCACCTTGACCGCCCGATCATAGGCGCGCCGGATTTCCCGAAGCTGCGCCTTTCCGACTTCATCCTGTGGCGCGACCTGATCCAGCCACTCTGCCACGCGCGGATCTGATCGGCGCGCGTGCAGGACGGCCTCGATCGCTGCCATTTCTTCGGCGCGTTGAGGCGCGGCCCCGCGCGGCATGACGGTTTCCTGATCCCACCCCAATCGTCCGGCAATCTGGCCCAATGCCGAGGTTTCACGCTGAAAAGCCATCAGTTCGTCGAAAGCGGTCATGTCAATTTACTCCGCGCACAGATGTTGCGATTGGATATGCAGTCAGGAACCGCGCGCGCAGGATCAGGGTCCAGACGACAACAGCCATGAACTGGTGGAAGATGGCGATCTGCCACGGCGCTCCGTAGACGACGGTCACGATACCGACGACAACTTGCACCGACAGGGCCGCGAAAGCCGCGTTGAAGGCGAAGCGCGTCTGAGGATGCGCGCTGGCGCTGCCGCGGCGCCAGACGACAATCGCAAAGATGAACAACAGGTAGCCTGCGCAGCGGTGGATGAACTGCACAAGCCCCGGGCTTTCGAAGAAATTGCGCCACATCGGCTCCAACGCGGTGGCATCCGGCGGCAACAGCTGCCCGCCGATCAGCGGCCAGTCGGTATAAGACCGACCAGCGTCGATCCCGGCGACAAGCGCGCCAATAAGTATTTGCAAAAAGGCGAAATGCATCAGGCCGGTGGACAACGAGAACAGTTTCGCTTCCTTCATGCGACGCGCCTGCATCAGGTCACGTTCTTCCCTGCCAAGCTCGAATATATACCAAGCGAGGAACCCGAGAATGACGAATGCCAGTCCCAGATGGGTGGCCAGGCGATAGCTGGCGACGGCGGTCATCCCCTCGCCCTGCGTCACACCCGAGGCGACCATCCACCAGCCGACAGCCCCCTGCACACCGCCCAGAAGGCCGGGGATCAGCAGCTTGCCGGTCCAACCCGTGGGTATCTTGCGGGTCACGAGGAAGCCCAGGAAACCGGTGGCCCAGACCAGCCCGATCACGCGGCCCAGTTGGCGATGCCCCCATTCCCACCAATAGATGGTTTTGAAGTCGCTCAACTGCATCCACTGGTTCTGAATGCGCCACTGGTCAATCTGCTTGTACTTGTCGAACTCGGCCTGCCAGTCGGCCTCGGACATCGGCGGGATCGCCCCTGTAATCGGACGCCATTCAGTGATCGACAGCCCGCTGTCAGTCAGCCGCGTCAGACCGCCGACAGCGATCATCACCACGACCAAAACGAACAGGATCATCAGCCAGGCACGGATTGCCTTACGCGCACCGCCACGCCCCCGGTCGATCATACCGGGTTGAACGGCCTGTTGTTTTTCGGTGTCCGAGACCTCTTCGAAGATGCTGCGCTTACCGCTCATGCTGTCCTCATGTCCTGATTTCGTCGCAAGCTAGGGCTTGGTGGAAGATAGGTCCAGCCTCAGCCTTTGTCTTTCCAGCGGACCATCTGCCGCATGATCCCATGCAGCATCTGCACGTCGGCCCGCGTCATCCGCATCCGCGACCACAGGTTGCGCAGGTTGGTTTTCATGCCCTCGGCCTTTTCAGGGGGATAGAAGAACCCGGCCTCTTCCAGCCGGTCCTCGTAGTGTTCCACCAGTTTCTCAACTTCAATCCCCGTGGCCCAGTCCCCCTTGCCCAAATCGGTGGATTCATGCACCACGTCGCCGGTCTGGCGCATCCACTCATAAGCGGTCAGCAAGACGCATTGGCCCAGGTTCAGCGACGCGTATTCCGGGTTCACGGGCACCGAGATGATTGCATTTGCCTTGGCGATGTCTTCGTTCTCCAACCCCGCGCGTTCGGGGCCGAACAGAACCGCAACCTTTTCGCCCGCCGCGACCTTTTCAGCGGCGATCTGCATGGCGCGCTCGGGGCTGTAGACGGGTTTTGTCAGCCCGCGTTGCCGTGCAGTGGTGGCGAAGACAAAAGTGCTGTCGGCCAGCGATCCGGCCAGATCGTCAAACAGCTGCGCTTCGTCCAGCAACCGGCCGGCACCGCTGGACATGGCCACCGCCTTGGGGTTTGGCCAGCCGTCGCGAGGCGCCACGATGCGCATCCGGTCCAGTCCAAAGTTCCACATCGCCCGGGCGGCGGCACCGATATTCTCACCCATCTGCGGGCGAACAAGCACGAAGGAAGGCTGGGATTTGTCGCTGGGCATGGTTCACCTTGTAAAAACTTGGCCTGCTGTAATCGGCAGGCTCTTGCAGGGCAAGGCGCTGGGGCTGGAATTTGCGTGGTCTCGGCCATAAAAGTTTGCTTCCCCGCCGCAATCCGCTAAACCGCGCCAAAGACCAAAAGCCGAAGGACGCGCCCATGGACACCCCCGAGCAGCCGCAGATTTACCTGATAACGCCTCCGACCATCGAGCTGAGCACGTTTCCGGCCAAACTGGCATCGGTTCTGGACGGGGCCGAGATCGCCTGCATCCGCCTGGCGCTGGCTGGCAACGACGAAGACACCATCGCCCGTGCCGCTGATGCCTGCCGCGAAGTGGCCCACGCCCGTGACGTGGCCATCGTTATTTCAAACCACGTGCTGCTGGCGCAACGTCTGGGGCTGGATGGGGTGCATCTGGATGACGGCGCACGTTCGGTCCGCGCCGCGCGCAAGGAGCTGGGTCCGGATGCGATCGTCGGAAGCTTTTGCGGCGCGTCCAGCCATGACGGCATGACGGCGGGCGAACACGGCGCAGATTATGTGGCCTTCGGCCCCGTTGGCACCGCCACGTTGGGCGACGGAACCCGCGCCGAAAAAGATCTGTTCCAATGGTGGTCCGAGATGATCGAAGTCCCGGTCGTGGCCGAAGGCGGCCTGACGCCCGAATTGATCGGCGATCTGGCCCCCTGCACCGATTTCTTCGGCATCGGGGACGAGATCTGGGGCGATGACGACCCGCTGGGTGCGCTGAACAAGCTGCTGGCGGCAATATCTTAAGCCAGCAACCAGGGTTCAGCCATCCAATACACGCCGATCCCGGCGATCAGCATCGAGGTCAAAACCGAAATCCGGCCTCGTTTTCTGTGTGACCCGCCTGCAAGCAAAAGCGCGCAGGCAAAGGCCAGAACAGCCACAAAGACGACAGGAACTAGATTCCCGACACCAAACCCCAAAACAGCCGGGGCCAGATGATCGGGCGGCACCCCGATCTTTGTCAAATCCGAAGCCAGTGCCAATCCGTAAACACAGCCTGCGGCAAGCACGGCCAACAGGCGCCAGACCTGCAAGTGCCGGGCCACCAGGTTCCATAGCGCCAGAATGATGATCGCAGCCACCAAGGCCTGATCCTGCATGTTTTCTGGTACGTCCAGCACGCCGTACATGCCCAACCCGAGCCCGACAAAAACCCCTGCTGCCAAAAACGCCACCTGAGACATCACAGGCCGCAGGCTCAGCGTCAGCATCACGAGTGTCAGAACAAGGATGGATGGCTTAAGGAGGCCTTGAACAAATCGGCTGATCCCCTTTGCGAAATACGTCTGCAGTGTCTGCTCGGTCGTTAGCGATGCCCCGCCCTGCAACGGGATCAGTGGGCTGATTTCTCCGGCAGTCAGAAACCCTGTATACGGGGCCATCACGTTTTGCTGACGAAGAACGACTGACCCGCTGTACTGCGGCCAGGTCAGGCGCAGATTCGATGCGTGATCCGGCAAACGTGCAGTCAACAACAACCTGGAAACACGCACTTTTTCCGTGTCGCCCACCACCGGTATACGCACACCTTCATAAGACAGGTCCAGGCGATCAGGCGCTTCGACCACAAGGCTTTGCTTCCAGACCTGAACGAAATTTCTGATCTGGGGTTCCAGTTCCGACGACACCATGCGCCGCAGAGATCGGTACTTTGAATTGCCGGAATAAGCGTCGGGTTGTGTCGGATCGGCACCGACCAGCATGGCCTCGGCGTTCAGTTTCACCTCGAGAAACAGAGTGTCATCCTTGACCCAGAAATCAATGACCGTCGACGGGGCAGTTTGCGCTTTTACGGGTCCCGGATGCAAAGTCAGAAGAAGGATAATACTCAGGGCGCAGGTATTGAGGGCTCGGAAGATGGCACGGAAGACGGGGCCATTCATACGAAACGCTCCAACAGGAAAATCAAATCACCAATCATTGCTTTTGATTGTTCCCGCGAAGGCCACGGATCGCAAGCCCAAAGGCCATATCGGCCCAGGCCGGTCGGGAATCTCTTGTTGCGATGACGTTCCGGCTTGCACGGGCAACACCGCTGCGGCATGACGTCCCGTATGACTCAGAACACCAATATCCTGTGCATCGGCTCGGTCCTGTGGGACGTGATCGGCCGATCGGCCAGCGCCATGCGACAGGGCTCGGACGTGCCGGGCCGGATCACCCGCCTGCCCGGTGGCGTTGCGATGAACATTGCCATGACACTGGTTCGTTTCGGCATGACACCCACCCTGCTGACCGCCATTGGCCGCGATCCGGAAGGCGACGAGCTTGTCCATGCCTGTTCGCGCCTCGGCATGGTGACGGATCACATCTATCGGTCGCAGGATTTGCCGACCGACCGCTATATGGCCGTCGAAGGTGCGAACGGGTTGATCGCGGCGATTGCCGACGCGCATTCGCTGGAGGCCGCGGGCGCAAAGATACTGCACCCTTTGATGCACGGACCTCTGGGCTATGAGAACGCCCCATTTGAGGGCCCGATCGCACTGGATGGCAATCTGACACTGGACCTGCTGGAAGAAATTGCCCAAAGCCCTGCTTTTGCTCGTGCGGATCTGCGCGTGGCCCCGGCATCGCCGGGCAAGGCCGAACGTCTGCTGCCGTTCCTGAAACATGCTCGCGCCACGCTCTATGTAAACCTCGAAGAGGCCGGTATCCTGTGCCAGCGTGAATTCACCGATTCCGAATCCGCGGCCAAAGGCCTTCTGGATCGCGGCGCGCTGCGGGTGCTGGTCACCGATGGCGGCAATTCGGCAACCATCGGCAGCTCGACAGAAATCCTGACGCAAACACCCCCTGCCGTTCTGGTCACCCGCGTGACCGGTGCCGGGGATACTTTCATGGCGGCCCATATCGCCTCAGAATCCGGCGGTGCATCCAGTGACGAGGCCCTGACCCGCGCCCTGCACGCCGCTGCAACCTACGTTTCCGGAGAAACCCCACTGTGATCGACATCAAATACTCTGCCGAGGTTCGCGCCGCCAAGGACGCGGGCCTGCCCATCGTTGCGCTGGAAAGCACCATCATCACCCATGGGATGCCCTATCCGCAGAACATCGAAGTCGCGGCTCAGGTCGAACAGGACATCCGCGATGCGGGTGCGGTTCCTGCAACCATGGCCGTGATCGAAGGCAAATTGCATGTCGGGCTGGATCAGGATCAGCTGCAATGGCTGGGTCAGGCCCAAGGCGTTGCCAAGATCTCGCGCGCGGACATGGCGGCGTGCATCTCGACCGGTGGCACCGGGGCCACCACCGTTGCCGCCACGATGATCGCCGCGCACTATGCCGGGATCGAGGTTTTTGCCACCGGCGGTATCGGCGGCGTGCATCAGGGGGCCGAGACCTCCTTCGACATCTCTGCCGATCTGCACGAGCTTGGCCATACGCCCGTGACCGTCGTCGCAGCCGGGGCGAAAGCCATCCTAGACCTCGCCAAAACGCTTGAGGTTCTGGAAACGCTGGGCGTGCCTGTGATCTCACATGGCCAGGACGAGTTTCCTGCGTTCTGGTCGGCAAAGTCGCCCTTTAACGCGCCCCTGCGCATGGACAGTGCCGATGCCATCGCCAAAGCCCACACGACCCGCCGCGCGCTGGGTCTGCCCGGCGGGCAGTTGGTGGCGAACCCGATTCCAGCCGCCGATCAAATCCCGGCCGAGGAATTGGCCCCCATCATCGCCGAAGCCCAGTCAGATGCAGATGCCCATCGCATCACCGGCAAAGCCGTGACCCCCTATCTGCTGCAACGTATCTTTGAAAAGACCGAAGGCCGGTCATTGGTCGCCAACATCGCCCTTGTTCGAAACAATGCGCGTTTGGCGGCCAAGATCGCGCAAGCGCTCGTCAAACAGAGGTGACGTTAACCTATTGTACCAAGGCCGTGGATTGACTACCTAAATCCGGAAACCATTCGGAACCGCAATGAATACACCCTTCGACGAAGAGCCTCACCGCCGCCCGGGCATGCTTTCACGGCTGCGCGCGTCCTTTCTGACGGGCATCGTGGTCATTGCGCCTGTCTGGTTGACGGTCTGGCTGATCTGGTCCGTGGTCGGCTGGATAGACAGTGCTGTTCTGCCGCTGGTGCCCCAACAGTTCCAGCCCGAACAATACGTGGGCATCAACCTGCGCGGCGTGGGCGTGGTGATCTTCCTGATCTTCACCGTTCTGGTCGGCTGGATCGCCAAGGGCATTCTGGGCCGTTCCCTGATCCACTTCGCCGAAAGCGTTGTTGACCGGATGCCCGTCGTGCGCTCGGTCTATTCCGGGATCAAGCAAATTTCGGAAACGGTGTTTGCCCAGACCGAGCGTTCTTTCGAAAAAGCCTGCCTGATCCAGTACCCGCGTCGCGGGATCTGGGCCATCGGCTTTGTCTCGACCAGCGCCAAGGGTGAGGTCAGCCAACGCGCCGAAACCGGTGGCGAACTGCTGAGCGTATTCGTACCCACGACACCCAACCCGACATCGGGGTTTCTGTTGTTCTTCCCCGCAGAAGACGTGATCCTGCTGGACATGAGCATCGAAGACGCCGCCAAACTGGTGATTTCGGCAGGGCTTGTCTATCCGAATGGAAAAGATCCGACACAGCCGCCCGAGTGATCAGCTGAACATCGCAGGCAGATCAATTGTGCTGGTCTGGCCCAAATCCTTCTTGTGGTTGGCAAGAAAACCGTCTGCGGCGTTCCGTCCGGCCTGTTTCAGCTTGTGCAGAATGACCGGATTGGGCACGGTTTTGGTGGCAACAGACAGGCTGTTCATCAAGTCGTTATCTGCAATAATGTGAACCAGAACGCGGCTCATCTCTCCGGCTGTCAGCTTGCCTTCTTTCAACAACCGTTGGACAAAGCTGATCGCCCGCAACTCGCGAAACAGGGATGAGTTGAAGCTGATCTCGTTGATCCGGTTCTGGATTTGCTGCGGCGTGATCGGAACTTCGTCACGCTCCAGCGGATTGATGTTCACGATCACCACGTCATCCGGCAAATCATCGTTGAACAGCGGATAGAGCGCCGGATTGCCGGTATACCCTCCGTCCCAATAGGCTTCGGTCCGGTTTGTCTTCGGGTCGAAAATCTCAACCGCCTTGAACAGGGTCGGCAAACAGGCCGAGGCCAGGATGGCGTCGGTGCTGATTTCGTCGCCGGTAAAGACGCGGATCTTGCCGCTGCGTACGCAGGTGGCACACACAAACAGTCGCGGGCCTTCATCTGCGCACACCTCGTCAAAATTGAACCTGTCCACCACCGGCTTCAAAGGGTTGCTGTAGAACGGCCCGTACGCATAGGGCGACACCATCCGCGACCAGGCATCCCCAATCGAAAACGGCACCGAATATTCCATCGCCTGCGCAATGGCCGCCGGTTCAAGGCCGCGAAACCAGTTGGCAAAGCGCATGTCGCCAATAGCGCCCATGCGCTTCCACAACCCGTCCAGGCGTGCCCGCGCGCCTTCGCGCCCGGAATGAACCATACCAGATTTGTAGGCCGCACCGTTCAGCGCCCCTGCGGAAGTTCCGGTAATGGCAGCGACCTCGATGTCGTCCTCGTCCAGCAGCCGGTCGAGCACACCCCAGGTGAACGCCCCATGCGCCCCACCCCCCTGCAAAGCCAGATTGATCCGCTTCATGCCGGGACCCCTTCATCTTTTCCAAAATACTCTGGGGGTGTGGGGGCAGCTCCCCCGCAAAACCTCAAAGCGCGGTCCAGCCACCATCGACGGAAATTGTGGTTCCGGTGATCTGAGCGGCCGCGTCCGAACACAGGAAGATAGTCGTTCCACCCAGTTGTTCGACCGTGGCGAATTCCTTGGACGGTTGCCGTTCCAAAAGAACGTTCTTCACAACGTCCTCACGGCTCATGTTGTATTCTTTCATCGTGTCGGGAATCTGGGACTCGACCAGCGGCGTCAGCACATATCCCGGGCAGATGGCATTGCAGGTGATCGGTTCCTGCGCAGTTTCCAGCGCTACGGTCTTGGTCATTCCCACCACGCCGTGCTTGGCCGCAACATATGCCGCCTTGAAAGGGGATGCCGTCAGACCGTGGGCCGAGGCGATGTTCACCACACGTCCCCAACCTGCCTTGCGCATCATCGGCAACGCGGCCGCCGTTGTGTGAAAGGTCGAGTTCATGTTGATTGCGATAATCGCATCCCATTTATCAACCGGGAATTTGTCAATCGGTGAGACATGCTGAATCCCGGCATTGTTCACCAGAATGTCACAAGACCCCGCCTGTTCGATCAAGGATCGGCATTCCTCGCCCTTAGACATGTCGGCCTTGATGTAGCGCGCATTGGTTCCGGTCTCTTTCGCAATCTGCGCGGCAAGCGCGTGATCTTCATCGCGATCGGTAAAGGAATTCAGAACCACATCGGCACCGGCCTTGGCCAGCTCGCGTGCGACGCCCAGGCCGATGCCCGAATTTGATCCCGTGATGATTGCCGTTTTGCCGGACAGGCTCATGTCCATTCTCCCTCAAGCGTTGATCAGGCGCACCATGCCATGCTGCACCTGCAAAGAAAACGGGGAAACATGTGGGATTGGAATACCGGCCTGAGACTTCCACAGGCAAAAAAAACGCCCGCACGAAGCGGGCGTTAAGTTATTGAGGCAGGTTTCATACAGGCAAGAAACCTATCGAGCAGTGCAACCTTTATAAGCAATTCTGCGCCTTGGTCCAAGCTAAAAGTTTGATAATAAGAAAAATCATCACTACGGTGAATACCAACAAAATAAGGCCAGAGCAGGATTGTTTCCAAAATGAGCCCGGATTTTCTCCGTCCGTTTCGATCACTTGTGGCAGGAATCGCCACCATTTTCGTGATCTCTGTCGCCCATGCAGAATCGTCTCATGGCATAGCTATGTATGGGGACCCGGCCCTACCACCGGATTTTGTGTCCCTCCCATACGCCAACCCGGATGCGCCCAAAGGCGGCAAAGCCGTGTTCGGAAACACTGGCGGCTTTAACAGCCTGAACCCGTTTTTGCAAAAAGGCACCTCGCCATGGCAGTTGTCTTTCTGGACCCATGAAAGCCTGATGGGGCGGTCATGGGACGAACCTTTCACACTTTATGGGCTGTTAGCCGAATCAGTTGAGACCGATCCAGCCCGGTCCTGGGTCGAATTCAGCCTGCGGGAGGAGGCGCGGTTTTCCGACGGTAGTCCGGTCACGATCGATGATGTTATATGGTCTTACGAAACGTTGGGCACGCAGGGGCATCTGCGCTATCGCGGTCTATGGGGCAAGATCGACAGTATCGAACAAACCGGCCCGCGTTCGGTGCGTATCACGTTCAATGAACCCGACCGAGAGCTTGCGCTGCTGGCCGGGATGCGCCCGATCCTGAAAAAAGCGCAATGGGAGGGCAAGAATTTCGCGGATGCACAACTGCATGATGTGCCGATTGGAACCGGCCCCTACGTGATTGAAAGCTACGAAGCGGGACGCTTTGTGAATCTGCGACGCAATCCGGACTATTGGGGAAACGACATCCCGTTTCGCCGCGGCACCATGAACCTTGATGAGCTGCGGATCGAATTCTACGGCGACGGCAGCGTCTTGTTCGAAGCGTTCAAAGCCGGAGAGCTTTCAGCCGTGCGTGAATTCAACGCCGACAAATGGGACACGCAATACAACTTTCCCGCCGTGCAGCGCGGCGATGTCATCAAGACCGAAATTCCGCATGGAAAACCTTCGGGAATGACCGGGTTCGTGATGAACACAAGAAAGGCTCCGTTCGACGACTGGCGCGTGCGCGAAGCGCTGATGTTTGCGTTCAACTTCGAATTCATCAACGACACGGTAACTGGTGGTGCGCAACCAAGGATCGCGTCTTATTTCTCGGGGTCCGACCTTGCCATGCAGCCTGGCCCGGCCCAGGGGCGGGTAAAAGATCTGTTGCTTCCTTATGATGACATCCTGTTGCCCGGCACGCTGGAAGGGTATGAACTGCCGAAAGGCGACGGATCGGCCCGGAACCGGGCAAACCTCCGCAAGGCCGCGGGACTATTGGCCGAGGCAGGCTGGACCGTTCAGGAAGGCGTGCTGCGCAATGCAAATGGTGATGCCTTTCAGATGACTTTCCTGCTGCAACAGGGTGACAGCGAGATGGCAACCGTGGTCGAGATCTATTCCCGCGCGCTGGAACGTCTCGGCATCGGGGTCACGACGGAACAGGTCGACAATGCCCAATATGTCGGGCGCACGTCTGAGCTGGACTTTGACGTCACGACGTTCCGCCGGGCGCTTTCCCTGTCTCCTGGCAATGAACAGCGTCTTTATTGGGGCAGCGAAACTGCCGATGCCCCCGGCACTCGTAACCTGATGGGCGTATCTTCGCCCGCAGTTGATGCCATGATCGATGCCATGCTGGCCTCAAAAACCCGCGATGACTTTACCGCGGCCACCCGCGCGCTGGACCGGGTACTGACCGCAGGCCGCTATGTCATCCCGATCTGGAGCTTTGACATCGGGCGCATCGCGCATGTCAAAGAGCTGAAGCACCCGGAAACTCTGCCCATCTATGGCGACGGTCCGCAATACATGCCCGAAGTCTGGTGGTACGACGCCCAGTAAAAGGCGCAAACCCAAGACCAGCCGTTGTACATGTGAATCCGGCTGGTCTTTCCAACTGAAGTTTCCGAAAGACGGAAGCTTAAAGTGCCAGCAATTTCATAAAAACAGCGCTCGGGAAATTTCCACCAATCGGCAAATTTCAGCACATTACCATCCCACACAAGATATCGTTTGGCCGCATTGGAAGCATCGTAATCAGCGTCCAGCATCGTCACATGCAAGCGATCCGGAAAGAAACACCCACAAACAATTTTACTTTTCTGGAAAATATGCATATAAATTGGGCATTTAGGCTTAATGTCGAGCTGGCGATGACCCCGCCTCTCTGCCTGCCGGGATAATATGGCGCTGCGGATTACAGAACAACCGGGCCCGCCACCACTCACACCAAATGTAGGCCCGTAGGCCCGTTGCGGAAACTTCGCAGCGGGCACAAATCCCCCTGAAAAAAGCGCGGTCCACCGCTGCGACATTTTGTCATGTCTTACGTGGCGGCACCCTGTCCGTACTCTGGTGTGGGGGAGAGCAGTCCTAATCGTTGCTAAGGGAAGCTCATTGATGATGAACTGGACCGATCTTACAAACGACTGGAATGCGGCATGCGAACGCGCAAAGCGGCGTTTTCCGAACCTGCGTGACAAGGACATGATGCGCGTGTTGAAGGATCGAAAAGGGTTTGAAGCCTATTTGGCCGAACGTCACCAACTTACGATGAATGAGGCGCATGAAGAGGTCGAAGATTTCCTGTTCACCGAAGGGCTGAACCGGGAATTCAGCAGAACCGCTTTAGGCAAGTGATGTAACCCAAAGGATCGTCGCGTCTTCGTCACTGACGGAAATCACGTTGTGGCCCATGCTGCCGTCGTAATACGCGCTGTCCCCTCTGCGCATCTCAACCGGCTCGTAAAACTCGGTGTAAAGCTTGACGACACCGGTCAGCACATACATGAATTCTTCGCCGTCATGGCGCACCCAGCCGTCAAATTCATCCATTGATCTTGCGCGGACCCGCGCACGATAGGGCAGCATCTGTTTCTTGGTCAGGGTTTCGGCCAGCAGCTCATGCTCATAGGTGGTGGTGGCATGAGCCGTGCCGTCGCCCACACGGGTGATCGCCATGCGTCCGATCACCTGATCGCGCTGGGGCGGCGTAAACAGTTGCGGAACAGAAATCTCTAGCCCGGTCGCAAGCTTCTTGAGCGCGTCGTAAGTCGGCGACATCTGCCCGTTTTCAATCTTGCTGAGGGTCGAGCGTGCCAATCCGGCCTGACTGGCGGCCTGTTCCAATGTCCATTCCCGCGCTTTGCGCAGCTCTCGCACACGGGCGCCAAGGTCCAGGGGTTCGACTTCGGTATGGTCGCCAGAATCGCGGGCAATTCGGATCAGAGATTTGGGATCTTGAGTGCTCATGACCCTTCTATAGGCCCGGCCAGCCATGCTTGCAACGCGGCAGGCGGCGCGATAGCCAGAGGCCATGTTGTCAATCTTCGATCAGGGGTCGCCCGCACCCTGCCCCACGCCATTCAATCTGGCGGCCCATGTTCTGGGCCGCGCCGATCACGCGCCGGATAAAGTGGCTTTGTCGATATTGCGCCCGAACGGCGCGCAAGACTGGACCTATCGCGATCTGAAAGCGGCTGTGCTGGGCACAGGCATGGGGTTGCTGCGGGCCGGGTTGAAACCCGGTGATATCGCGCTGATGCGGCTGGGAAACACGGTGGATTTCCCGATTGCCTATCTGGGGGCAATTGCCGTGGGCATCGTACCGGTGCCGACATCGTCACAACTGACGGAACCCGAAACCGCCAGGATGATCGACGAGCTTTCTCCGGCGGTGATTCTGCGTGATCCGGGCGTCGCCTGCGCCTCGCATTCCAAGCAGATCGGGCTGGACGCGTTGAAAGCCATGCGAAACCTGCCCCCGGCAGAATTTGACATGGGCGATCCGGAACGTATGGCCTATGTCGTCTATACCTCTGGAACCTCGGGCAAGCCTCGTGCCGTGGCCCATGCCCACCGAGCAATCTGGGCGCGGCAGATGATGGTCGATGGCTGGTATGGTCTGCGCGAGACCGACCGGCTGTGTCACGCCGGAGCATTCAACTGGACCTATACGCTGGGCACCGGTCTGATGGATCCATGGACCATGGGCGCAACTGCCCTTATCCCCGCGCCCGGCACCAAAATCACGGCCCTGCCTGCCCTGCTGCGCCAGCATGGCGCAACGATCTTTGCAGCGGCCCCCGGGGTCTATCGCAAGATGGTGCAAGGGTGCGATCGGGTGGAGCTGCCTGACCTGCGCCACGGCTTGTGCGCGGGTGAGAAACTGTCGCGCGCGCTGCACGAACAATGGCGAAAGGCCACCGGCACCGAGTTGTTCGAAGCCTATGGCATGTCCGAATGCTCTACCTTCATTTCCTCCAGCCCGGATCACCCCGCGCGCAGCGACGCATTAGGACAACCGCAACCCGGGCGTCGTGTGGCGATCCTTGGTCCGGACGGTCCGGTGCCAAAGGGCCAAGAAGGCACCATCGCCATTCACCGCTCTGACCCCGGTTTGATGCTGACCTATCTCAACGCACCCGATGAGGTTGAAACGCGGATGCAGGGAGAGTGGTTTCTGACGGGCGATCAGGGCGTCATGGCCGTGGATGGTCAGATCAGCTATCTGGGCCGCGACGACGATATGATGAACGCGGGTGGCTATCGCGTGTCCCCGGTCGAGGTCGAAGCCGCCCTGTCCCGCTTTCCGGGCATCACTCAGGTCGGCGCCGCCGCGGTCGAGGTCAAACCGGACACATTTGTGATAGCGGCCTTCTATACGGGCCCGGAAAAGCTGGACGATGCGGCCTTGCGCACCTATGTCGAAGCCAACCTGGCGCGTTACAAACAACCACGCGCCTTCATCCATCTGCCCGCCCTGCCGACCGGCGGAAACGGCAAACTCCTGCGCCGGGCGCTGCCGGCCTATTTCGAGGCACCAACAAAATGACCCAGACCGTCAAGCTCGACATCCTGTCCGATCCGATCTGCCCGTGGTGCTATATCGGCAAGACTCAACTGGACAAGGCACTGGCCAACGTACCCGACCACCCCTTTGTCATTGAATGGCATCCGTTCCAGTTGAATCCTGACATGACGGATGCGGGAATGGATCGGCGCGAGTATCTCGAGCGCAAGTTCGGCGGCAAGGACGGCGCGGTTCGCGCCTATGCGCCGGTGGTGGAACACGCCGAAAAGGCCGGTCTGAACATCAACTTCGAGGCCATGAAACGTACCCCCAACACGCTGGATGCGCATCGCCTGATCCATTGGGCTGGCATCGAAGGCAAGCAGAATGCCGTCGTCGATGCGCTGTTTGACGCCTATTTCGTGCAGGGTCGCGACATCGGCGACCACGAAGTCTTGGCCGATATCGCGGACAGCGCCGGAATGGACGCCGCCGTGGTCATGAAGCTGCTGAAATCAGACGCCGACCGCGAGGATATCCGCAATCGCGATGCTCATTCCCGCAAAATGGGTGTGAGCTCGGTCCCGACCTTCATTGTCGCCAATCAACATGCGGTTCCCGGCGCCCAACCTCCTGAAATGTGGGAGAAAGTGATCGCTGAAATCATGTCTCAACTTGAGGCTTCTCCTGCAGAATAGCACTGAGGTCTGTGCAAATTTCCAGTCTGGCCTATGCCGACCCGCCGTGATAGCGCGAACGGGTTAGGAGGTCTTCATGGCCAATCGCATGTCGAAGGCGGAATTCATTGCACTGATTGCAATGATGTTCGCCACCATAGCCTTTTCGATCGATTCGATGCTGCCTGCGTTGCCCGAGATCGGTGCGCAGCTCAGCCCCGATGACGTTAACCGTGCCCAACTGATCCTGACGTCATTTGTGTTGGGCATGGGGATCGGCACGTTTTTCACCGGCCCGCTTTCGGATGCGCTGGGACGCAAGCCGGTCATTTACGGCGGCGCGGCTTTGTACATTGCGGCGTCTGCTGTCGCATGGGCCAGTTCTTCACTGGAACTGGTCTTGATTGCACGTGTGGTTCAAGGCCTGGGCGCCGCAGGTCCGCGCGTGGTGGCCATGGCGATCATCCGCGACTTGTATTCAGGCCGCGAAATGGCGCGGATCATCTCAATCGCGATGATGATTTTCACGTTGATACCCGCGGCGGCACCGATGCTGGGCGCCGGAGTAATCGCTTTGTTCGGATGGCGCGGGATCTTTGTGTCTTTCATTCTGTTTGCGTTGATCATCATTTCCTGGATGGGCGTTCGGTTGCCGGAATCTCTGGCCCGTGAAAACCGTCGCCCCTTCCGCATTCCGTTGATGTTTTCGGCCACGAAGGAAATGTTCTCGCATCCGACCGTGCGCCTTTCGATCATGGTTCAGACCCTGTGCATGGGGGTGCTGTTCACCATGCTGACAATGGTTCAGCCCGTTTATGACGTTATCCATGACCGCGCCGAAAGCTTTCCGTTCTGGTTCGGGTTCGTGGCGCTGATGTCCGGGTCGGCCAGTTTGCTGAACGCGGCACTAGTGGTGCGTGTGGGCATGCGCCGGATGGTGACATGGGCGCTGGGGGGGCAAATCCTGATTACCACCTTTGTCATGACCCTGAACGCCGCGCATCTTTCGCCAGACGCCTCGTTCGCATTGTTCGTGTTCTGGCAAACCATGGTGTTTTTCATGGCCGGCGTGACGCTGGGCAACCTGAACGCCATCGCGATGGAGCCGATGGGGCATATTGCCGGAATGGCAGCCTCGGTCATCGGATCGATTTCGACGGTGCTGGCCGCTGCCATCGCCGCCCCGATCGGGCTGTTGTTCGACGGTTCGATCACGCCTTTGACCTTTGGTATCCTGAGCATGTGCATTCTGGCCTTCGGGCTTATGCTGCATATGGGCCGCGTTGAAGAACGTCTGCCAGCCTGATCTGTGCGACTCGTCAGAAACACGCTACCCTCGACGTGAACCAAGCGGAGGGCTTCTGATGCGTGAATATTATGATCTGGGCAGCTATTCCTGTCCGGTAACGACCTCCGTTCCCGAGGCTCAGCTGTGGTTCGACCGCGGCCTGAACTGGACCTATGGGTACAATCACGAAGAAGCCGTGGTTTGTTTCCAGCACGCAGCTGAACACGACCCCCAATGCGCCATGGCATATTGGGGCGCCGCCTACGCGGCGGGGCCGAATTACAACCTGCCATGGGACTTGCAGGACGAGCGGGGACGCCGCAAGGCGCTGGCGCTGGCTTATGATGCCATGCAAAACGCCCTTCGATTGGCAGACGGCTGTACGCCTGTCGAGCAAGCTCTGATCCGAGCCCTCCCTGCGCGCTATCCGCAACGAGATCCGGCAGAGGACATGCATCGGTGGGATCACGATTTTGCCGAAGCGATGCGCGCAGCCTTCGCTGCGCACCGCGATCATGCGGACCTGCGCGCGATCTACGTCGAGGCGCTTTTGAACCTGACACCCTGGAAAATGTGGGACCTGAAAACCGGCCAACCGGCACAAGGCGCTGCAACGCTTGAAGCGCAAGAGGCGTTGGAATGGGCCATGGCCAACGATCCGGCCGCCATGTCACATCCCGGCCTGCTGCATCTTTATGTTCACCTGATGGAGATGTCGCCCACTCCGGAAAAAGCTCTGAAAGCCGGTGATGTCCTGCGCACATTGGTGCCCGATGCGGGGCACCTGGTGCATATGCCGACACATATTGACGTGCTGTGCGGCCATTATCACAATGTGGTGCAGTGGAACGAAAAAGCCTCGGATGCGGATCTGAAGTATTACGAACGCGAAGGCGCGTTCAATATCTACACCGGATACCGCCAACACAATTATCACTTCGCCATCTATGGCGCGCTGTTTCTAGGTCAGATCGAACCTGCCCTACGCGCCAATCGGGGTTTGTGGGATACAACGCCAGAGGAGATGCTGCGCATCGAAAGTCCCCCAATGGCGGATTACTTCGAAAGCTACATGTCCATGGGGCCGCACATCCTGATCCGCTTTGGCCGCTGGGAAGAGGCCAAGACGCTGGAGCTGCCCTCCGATCCGGATCTCTACCGGACCCTGACGGCCACGACCCACTACGCCCGCGCCATCGCGCATGCCGCAACGGGTGATGTTGTCCATGCCGAAGCGGAAGAGAACCTGTTTCTGGCAGCTAGGGAATGCGTTCCGGAAACACGCAGGTTGCACAACAATCGTGTGATCGACCTGCTGGAAATCGCGGGGGAGATGCTGCGCGGTGAGATCGAGTACCGAAAAGGCAATTTCGAAATCGCCTTTGCCCATCTGCGCCGCTCGGTCGAACTGGACGACACCCTGCCCTATGACGAACCCTGGGGCTGGATGCAGCCCACCCGCCACGCGCTTGGCGCATTGCTGTTCGAACAAGGTCATGCGGCAGAAGCAGAAGCCGTCTATCGCGAAGATCTTGGCCTTGGCGGCTCGCTCAGCCGCGCTTCGATCCATCCCGACAACGTCTGGAGCCTGAAGGGACTGTACGATTGTCTCAAAGCCCGCGGGGAAGATGTTGAAATGCGACAGGTCAAACAACGCCTGGATCTGGCTCTGGCCCGTGCTGATCGGGCGGTTGCAGCGTCTTGCTTCTGCGCGCAGGCTGCAATGCGAGTATAGGCGGGATCGCGCTGCCGCGCGATGCCTCCGGCGGGGATATTTTCAGCCAGATGAAGCTGGGATCCGTGACTTCATCTGGCCGCAAATATCCCGGGGGAGATGCGCGGAACGCGCAGCGGGGGCAGAGCCCCATCTTGCCCATCAGCCAGCCTTGGTCTTCTTCTTTTCCGCGACCACTTTTTCAGCAAGGTCGCGGGCAATCGCAAAGGCCCCTTTGATCTTGTCGCTGTCTTTCTTCCAATCCCGGCGCACGACGATCTTGTTATCCTTGACCTTGGCCATGCCGCGCTGGTTCTGAATGAATTCGACCAATCCCTGAGGGGATGCGAACTTGTCATTGTGGAACTGGATCGTCGCGCCTTTCGGGCCTCCGTCCAGCTTGGCGATGCCCGCCCGTTTGCACATGGCCTTGATGCGCACGACCAGCATCAGAGTATTCACCTCTTTCGGCAATTTGCCGAAACGGTCGATCAACTCTGCGGCAAAGCCTTCCAATTCGACCTTGGTCGACAGCGACGACAGGCGGCGGTAGAGGCCGAGACGAACATCCAGATCGGGCACGTAATCATCGGGTATCAGAACCGGCACGCCCAGATTGATCTGTGGGGCCCATTGGTCGTCGGCATCTGACAGCCCCTCCATCTCGCCGGCCTTGATCTTGGCAATCGCTTCTTCCAGCATGGATTGATAAAGCTCATAGCCCACATCGCGCATCTGGCCAGACTGTTCTTCGCCCAGCAGATTGCCAGCGCCCCGAATGTCGAGGTCCTGACTGGCCAAAGTAAACCCGGCGCCCAGCGTGTCCAGCGAGCCCAGAACCCGCAGGCGTTTCTCGGCAGTGGCGGTCAGTTTCTGTCGTGGCTTGGTGGTCAGATAGGCATAGGCACGGGTTTTGGACCGGCCCACCCGGCCCCGGATCTGATAAAGCTGCGCAAGACCGAACATATCGGCGCGGTGCACGACCATCGTGTTCGCCGTTGGAATGTCCAAACCACTTTCCACAATAGTTGTGGCCAACAGCACATCATACTTTCCGTCATAAAACGCGTTCATTCGGTCATCGAGTTCACCCGCCGCCATCTGGCCGTGTGCAACCACATAGGTCAGTTCGGGCAGCTGGCTTTTCAGGAACTCCTCGATCTCGGGCAGGTCCGAGATGCGCGGAACCACGTAGAAACTCTGCCCGCCGCGATAGTGTTCGCGCAGCAGCGCCTCTCGGATCGTGACCGCGTCGAATTCGCTGACATAGGTTCTGATCGCCAGACGGTCGATGGGCGGTGTGCCGATGATCGACAGATCGCGCACCCCTGTCAGTGACAATTGCAAGGTTCGCGGAATCGGGGTTGCGGTCAGGGTAAGAACATGGATGTCACTGCGTAGTTGCTTCAGCCGTTCCTTGTGTCCAACACCGAAATGCTGTTCTTCGTCGATGACCAGCAGACCCAGATTGTGAAACCGTATGTTCTTGGCCAACAGCGCATGGGTCCCGATCACGATATCGACCGTGCCCTTGGCCAGCCCGTCACGTGTCTGCTGCGCCTCTTTGGCCGAGACGAAACGCGACAATTGCCGCACTTCCAGAGGGAAGCCGCGAAACCGTTCCCTGAAGCTTGCGGCATGCTGTCGGGCAAGCAGTGTTGTCGGTGCCACCACCGCAACCTGCACGCCGGACATGGCGGCGACAAAGGCGGCGCGCATCGCCACCTCGGTCTTGCCAAAGCCGACGTCACCGCAGATCAGCCTGTCCATCGGCGCGCCCGAGTGCATATCCTCCATCACCTCGGCGATGGCGCGCAACTGATCATCGGTTTCCTGATAGGGGAAACGCGCGCTGAATTCCTCCCACGCGTGCGGCGGTGGATCCATCACGGGGGCTTTACGCAGCGCACGTTCCGCCGCGATGCGGATCAGCTTGTCCGCCATCTCGCGAATGCGCTCTTTCAGCTTGGCTTTCTTGGCCTGCCAAGCGCCACCGCCGAGTCGATCCAAAAGCCCTTCGTCATGGCCGTATTTCGACAGCAGTTCGATGTTTTCGACCGGTAGGTACAGCTTTGCCTGCTCGGCATATTCCAGCAGCAGGCATTCATGGGCGGCACCGGCGGCCGTGACGACCTCCATCCCCATATAACGACCAATGCCGTGATCCACATGCACCACCAGATCGCCGGGGCTCAGCGACTGGGTCTCGGTCAGGAAATTCTCGGCCTTGCGGCGCTTCTTGGGTTGCCGGATCAAGCGGTCGCCCAGTACGTCCTGTTCAGCGATCACCGTTAGATCAGGAGTTTCGAACCCGTGCTCCAACGCCCAGACGGCAAGGTGCAAGCCGCGCTTTCCGATGCGCGTTCCATTGGCAATGGGAATCGCCTCTGCCAGACCTTCATCCTCGATCAGGCCGGTCAGACGTTCGCGCGCACCTTCTGAATAGGACGCGATCAGCACCGGACCTTTGTCAAGCTTGGCGCTGATGTGGCTGGCCAAAGCACCGAACAGGCTGATGCTTTCCTGCTGACGTTCCGGAGCAAAATTGCGCCCGATCCGCCCGCCCGCATCGATGACACCGGGACCCGAGGCCTGCGGCAAGTGGCTGAACTGCATGACACGCCGATCCGCGACAGCCGCCTCCCACGCGGCATCATCCAGATACAGCAACCCCGGAGGTGTGGGTTTATAGACCGTATCCATGCGGGATCGGTTTTCCAGCGCCAGACGCCGGGTTTCGTATTGATCGGCAATCGTCTCCCATCGGGCCAATCTGGCCGGTGTAACCTGATCATCGACGGTGATCGTGGCATCCGGCAGATAATCAAACAGTATTTCAAGCTTCTCGTGGAAGAAGGGCAGCCAATGTTCGATACCCTGATGCTTGCGACCGGCGCTTACCGCTTCGTATAGCGGATCATCCGTGCCCGCGGCGCCGAATTCGATGCGATAGTTCTGGCGGAACCGCGTGATGGCCGCATCATCCAGAATGACCTCGGACACCGGCGCAAGTTCAACCATGTCCAGTTTTTCGGTCGTGCGCTGAGACACGGGATCAAAACGGCGCGCGCCGTCCAGTACGTCTCCGAACAGGTCCAGACGGACGGGGCCCGATTCACCCGGCGGGAAGATGTCGATGATACCGCCGCGAATTGCATAATCACCCGGCTCCATCACGGTGGGGCTTTGCGTGAAGCCCATGCGCACCAGGAAGTTACGCAGCGCGGCCTCATCAATGCGCTGATCGACACGGGCGGTAAACGCCGCCTCGCGCAGCACGTCTCGCGCCGGGACGCGTTGGGTTGCCGCATTCAATGTCGTCAACAACACGAATTTCTGCGGCATCTGGTGAACCAGAGCCGCCAGCGTGGCAACGCGGGCCGCTGAAATGTCGGCGTTGGGTGACACCCGGTCATAGGGCAGACAATCCCAGCCCGGAAACACGAAGACCGGCATGTCGGGGGCAAAGAAGGCCAGTGCCGCGCGCATCGCCTCCATCCGCTTGTCGTCACGTGCGACATGGGCCACCGGCCCGTTGCTGCGGGCGATTTCGTTCAGCACAAGCTGCGCGTCAAACCCTTCGGGGGCGCCGCCAACTGTCACGTGGTTCGGAGCCTTCATCGCCTCGCCTTTCAGATTTTGCTATCCCAGAACGCCAATCGAGATGTTCTGATACATGCCCCAGAACGAAGTGACCAGTATCGAGATCATGCCTATGATCTGGGTATAGAGCCGGCAGCGCGCAATGGTTTTCGAAACAGACTCGAGCGTCAGTTCCTGCCGCCGCAATCGTCGCGCGTGCACGATGTTAACCACCAGAACAAGCGTCAGTGGAAACAGAAGAAGGAACACGGCCTGCGCGAACTCGACACCGTAATAGAATCCAAGCGTGGCCAGCCCGGTGAACAGAAAACACCCGAATGCCAACAGGATGGTGCCTGACATGTCGACGATCAACAGGATCCGGTTGGTGTGTATGCGAACGATGTCCAGAAGGTCGATCTCGACCTGCCCGCCAATGCGTCGGGCACGTACCACCAGATCGTAGGGAATGCCCATTACCCAGTGACTCGCCGAAGACCAGACAACCGCCAGCACGATCCAGAACCAGAGATTCGAAAAGCTGCGCATGTCGATGACTTCAAAGATCGAAGAGTACCAGTCCAAACCCAACCCTTTATTCAAACCACTCAGGGAGGTTCGGCCACGCTGCCGCGTCCATTGATACCCTTGAGACCTTTGTGAATTCATGCCACCCAATGCACGAATGTTCAAGGAGAACGCGCCATGAAACCGACCGTTGCCCCCTATCCCATGACCCGCTTTCGGCGTGCCCGTCAATCCCGGGCAATCCGCGGACTTGTGCGCGAGAATGTCTTGACCACGGACGACCTGATCTGGCCCGTTTTCGTCCGCGACGGCGAAGGGGTTGAAGAACCCGTTCCCTCGATGCCGGGCGTGGTTCGCCGGTCGGTGGATCTGATTGCAAAAGCGGCCGTCGAAGCGCAAGCGCTTGGAATCCCGGCGATATGCATCTTTCCCTACACGGATTCCGCGCTCAAGACCGAAGACTGCGCCGAAGCCTGGAACCCCGACAACCTGTCGAACCGGGCCATCCGGGCGATCAAGGCGGCAGCCCCCGACATCGCGGTGATGACGGACGTGGCGCTGGACCCGTACAATATCAATGGTCATGACGGTTATGTCGTCGACGGCGAGATCGTGAATGATCAGACCATCGAAGCGTTGGTCAAGATGACCCTTGCCCAGGCCGATGCCGGTGCCGACATCATCGGACCGTCGGATATGATGGACGGCCGGATCGGGGAAATGCGCCGCGCATTGGAAGGCGCCGGGCATCACAACGTGATGATCCTCAGCTATGCCGCGAAATACGCCAGCGCTTTTTACGGCCCCTTCCGCGACGCCGTCGGCGCCTCGGGCGCGCTGACCGGCGACAAGAAAACCTATCAGATGGACCCGGCCAACTCGAACGAAGCCCTGCGCCTGATCGAACGCGATCTGACCGAAGGCGCGGACATGGTGATGATCAAACCCGGAATGCCCTATCTGGATATCTGCCGTCGTGTGAAAGACTGCTTTGGTGCGCCCACCTATGCCTATCAGGTATCGGGGGAATACGCGATGATCCAGGCGGCCGCCCAGAATGGCTGGATCGACGGAGAAAAGGCGATGCTGGAAAGCCTGCTGGCCTTCAAGCGCGCCGGGTGCGACGGTATCCTGACCTATTTCTCGCCTCAGGTTGCCCGGATCCTGCAGGGCTAAAACCCCGAAGAGTCGCAACTTTTCGCCGACAAGCCCCCTTGAGCGGGCAGCTTTCCCGTGACACAACGCCCTAATCGGCGTATCCTTGCCGTCAAGATCGGGATCACCCGACATATCAGGCACAGTTACAGAGAAAACAACCATGAGCAGTTCCAACTCCCCCCGACTGAACCGTCGCGGCTTTGCCTTGGGCATGGCAGGCCTGACCCTGACCGCTGCCTGTGGCAACGGCGTCGGCAATTCAAATTCGGCCAACATCGACGCCCGCGTCGATGCCACGCTGACCGAAATGTACAGCCGGTACCCCAACACCGTGGAAATCGCGAATAAAGCCAACGGCATGTTGGTTATGCCCCTGATCACCGACGCCGGATTGATCTTCTTTGGCGGTGCCTATGGCCAAGGCGCGCTGCGCATCAACGGCGCCACGGTCGATTACTATTCTGCAATTTCCGGAACCGCTGGTCTGCAAATCGGTGCGCAGCAATATGCACATATCCTGTTCTTCATGACCGAAGATGCGCTGAACGATTTCCGCCGTTCCAGCGGATGGACAGCCGGCGCCGATATTGGATATGTGGTTGACGCAACCGGGAATTCCTTGTCCACGGACACGACAACACTGCGTTCACCGGTGCTGGCGGTGGTCTTTGGCCAGGCCGGTCTTAAATTCGGCGCGACCGTCGAAGGTACGAAATACACCCGCATCATCCCATAACCCGGATTACCACTTCCCCCACACACGGCCCCGTCGCAGCGTAACACTGCGGCGGGGCATTTGATTTCAACCCTTTCCACGCAGGTTCTTGCCGCGTTCCTCTTTCGGTCGGACCGACCATCCTCTAGTCTTTGCCCAACCTTCATCTGAATAAGAATCTGGGGCAGTAATGGGTCTTGTTTTCCGCTGGCTAGTGCGCATCGCGTCGGGTCTGATCATTCTGATCCTCGCCGCCATGGGCCTTGTCTATTTTCTGGCCAGCCAATCCCTGCCGGACTATGACCAAACGCTTGAGGTCGACGGTCTGACCGCCCCGGTTGAAATCGTACGCGACACCGCCAACGTGCCGCATATTCTGGGCCAGACCGATCCCGATGTGTTCTTTGGATTGGGATATGCCCACGCACAGGATCGACTGTGGCAGATGACGGTCATGCGCCGTACCGCGCAAGGCCGACTGTCCGAGGTCTTTGGCCCGCGCACGCTTCACATCGACAAGCTGCTGCGCAGACTGGACCTTTACGGGCTGGCCCACCGCTCGGTCGAGGTGCAGGACGATTATACCAAGGCCGCCTTGCGCGCCTATTCCGCCGGGGTCAATGCCCGCCTGACCGAGGTCAACGAAGAGGCGCTGGGTCGCGGCGCACCCGAGATGTTCCTGTTCAACGCCCCGGTCTCACCCTGGCAACCGGGTGACAGTATCGCGATGATCAAGCTGATGGCGCTGCAACTGTCAGGCCACCTGACCGATGAAGTTCTGCGTGCGCGCACGTCCCTGATGCTGAACAACCCCGAACGTCTGGCCGATATCCTGCCCGACGTTCCCGGGCCCGGGATCGCGGCGTTGCCGGAATATGCCACCCTGTTCCCAAATCTTCCGCGGTATGCGGCGGGAACGGACATTCCCGACACACCTCTTTCGCCCCTTCCCAAACGTGGTCTGGCCGGAGCTTCAAACGCCTGGACCGCCGCGCCGTCACGTTCTGCAAGTGGCGGAACCCTGTTGGCCAACGACCCTCATTTGGGTTTCACTGCGCCCGGGATTTGGTACCTGGCACATCTCGGATTGGAAAAAGGCGGTGTCATCGGGGCCTCGATCCCCGGTGTGCCCGCCATCATGACCGGACGCAGCGACCGGCTGGGATGGGGGCTTACATCCTCGTATCTTGACGATCAGGACGTACATATCGAGCAGCTGAATCCTGACAACCCCGAGGAATACCTGACCCCGACCGGCTTCAAGGAATTCCAGACCCGCCCTTCGATCATCGAGATCAAGGGGGAAGCTCCGGTTACGCTGACCCTGCGCTGGACAGACAATGGGCCAGTGCTGCCGGGCACGGATTACAAGCTGGAAACGATCACGCCGCCGGGCCATGTGGCGTCGCTGTCCTGGACGGCGCTCAGCCCGCGGGACACGTCGATGTCGGCGTCCATGGCGCTGATGAACGCCGACAACGTGGAGCAGGCCATCGCGGTCGGTGAGCAGTTCATCGCGCCTTCTCAGAACCTGTCGCTGGTCGACAAGACGACCATCGGGATGAAGCTGATCGGCGCCATGCCTCGGCGTGATCCGCTAAACCAAAGCCGGGGGCGCATCCCCTCGCCCGGCTGGATCGAGGCCAATCGCTGGCAAGGCCGCCTGCCCTATGCCGACAACCCGGAATTCGTGGCCCCCGTCGGCGGTGTTCTGGGCAACACGAACAACAAGATCATAGACCGCCCCTTCCCGGATCACGTCTCGTATGAATGGGGCGATACGCAGCGCGTGCATCGCTGGGAACGCCTGATGCAATCGCGCGAGGTGCATACCCGCGACAGCTTTATCGAGGCACAGCTGGACACGGTCAGCTTTACCGCGCGGTCCCTGCTGCCGCTGATCGGTGCCGATCTGTGGTTCACCGGGGCTTCGGCCCCCGAAGGAACGCCGGAACGCCAACGCCAGATCGCGCTGTCGCTGCTGGCGGACTGGAACGGTGAGATGAACGAACACCTGCCCGAGCCGTTGATCTATGCGGCCTGGCTGCGTGCGCTGCAAATCCGGCTGATCTCGGACGAGCTTGGGCCTTTGGCAAGTGAATACAAACATGTCGAACCGCTGTTCATCGAACGGGTCTACCGCGACATTGACGGCGCGGGTGTCTGGTGCGACGTGATCCAAAGCGCACCGGTCGAGACATGCACCGAGATGGCACGGCTTGCGCTGGACGACGCGCTGATCTGGATCTCTGAACGATATGGCAGCGCACTTGAATCCCTGCGTTGGGGCGACGCGCATCAGGCAACGCATGATCACCCCGTGCTGGGCTCTGTCCCGATATTGCGTTTTTTTGTGAACATTCGCCAATCGACCAGCGGCGGCGACAACACATTGCTGCGTGGCCGAACATCGGGCGAAGGGCCTGATCCGTTCCAGAATGTGCACGGCGCCGGGTATCGCGGGGTTTATGACTTTGCCGACCCCAACAGCTCGGTCTTCATTACGGCGACCGGGCAATCGGGTCATTTCCTGTCGCGTTACTATGACGATCAGGCGCAGCTGTGGCGGCGTGGCGAATACATACCCATGTCACTGGATCTTGATCTGGCCCGCGCTGCGGCTGTCGGGGTTACCAATCTGATCCCGCGATAATCCGCCTATTCGGCAAGTCCCCGCCCTGTGCGCGGGGGCATCGTGGCACCGACAGCTTTATTCGCCTAACATAACGGCACCGATCATGTGGGACCAAAAGGGGGCGAGTATGGCCAGCATTCGGGATACTCTGAATAACCTCGCGCGAGACTACGCAATAGCCTGGAGCTCGGGTGACCCCGACGCGGTTGCCGGCTTCTTCGCGTCAAACGGGCAGGTCACCATCAACCGGGGCGACCCGATCGAGGGGCGCGTGGCGATCGCCGACATGGCCCGGAGTTTTTACGCGGATTTTCCGGATCTCGAGCTGCGTTGCGACATGATGCGATGGGCCGGATCTCATGCCATATTTGTCTGGACCCGCGAAGGGCACCATTCCGTAACCGGCAATCACGTCATAGCGCGCGGCTGGGAAGAGTGGGAACTGACGTCAGATTACCTTGTACAATCATCATCGGGCTGGTTCGACGCCGATGACCATCAACGGCAGATTGACGGGGCCTGACTCAACGTCCACTGGATGCGCGTTCTATCCTGTAGTCCCGCGGTATCCCCTGAGTGACCCGCGACCAGTCAGACGCCAGTGTCCGGGCCTGATGTGCATCGAAAGCCTGCTGATCTGCAAATACTTCTGACACGTTGAACCGACCCGGACAGGTCTGATCCTCGATCACGTCAAAGGATACGCAGCCCTGTTCCGCACGGGTCAGTTTCACATGGTCCGGCAACGCCGCGCGCACCTCTTCCAGCCGGTCCACAGGCACATCGATATGGCCGGTCAGGAACACTCTTTGGTCCGGCTTGTGAGACATATCCGACCCCATCGCTAATTCTTCAGCGCCTCGAACTGAGCCGCCTGTTTATCGGTCCACGATACCGTGATGCGGAAACCGTCATCGGTCTGTTCTTCTGTGCGCACCACATCCTGCCGGAACAACCAGGCCCGCTTGTCCCCGTCCGAGAAAGACAGATCCAACACCGCCTCACGCCGTGCACCTTGCAGATGCATCGCGATCTCGGACAGCAAAGGTGCGATGCCTTCCCCGGTTACAGCCGAAATCGCAAATATCTCAGGATCTCGGTCCGCCCGCGCTAATGTCGCCTCGCGTTCATCAGCGCTCAGCAGATCTATCTTGTTCCAGACCTCAAGCCGGGGCCTCTCTTCGTCGACGCCCAGCGAGGTCAGGATCGCCTCGACATCCTGCGCCTGCGCCTCGGTTTCCTCGTGGCTGATATCACGCACATGGACGATCAGGTCGGCCCCCAGGACTTCTTCCAGCGTCGCCCGGAAAGCCGCCACAAGCTCGGTCGGGAGGTTCGAGATAAAGCCCACCGTGTCCGACAGGATCACTTCGGGGCCGTCGGGCAACTGTACGCGGCGCATGGTCGGATCCAGTGTGGCGAACAGCATGTCCTTGGCCATCACTTCGGCCCCGGTCAGGTGATTGAACAGCGTCGATTTCCCTGCGTTCGTATACCCGACGAGTGCGACGATTGGATAAGGCACCTTGGCCCGGGCGGCCCGGTGCAGTGTCCGGGTCTTGACCACCTTCTGCAACTGCCGCCGCAAGCGCACCAGTTGCTCGTCAATGGCGCGGCGGTCGGCTTCGATCTGGGTTTCGCCGGGTCCGCCGACAAATCCCAAACCACCGCGCTGACGTTCAAGGTGAGTCCACGCCCGTACCAGTCGCGTCCGCTGATAGCTGAGCGCGGCCATCTCGACCTGCAATACCCCTTCCCGCGTGCGGGCGCGATCGCTGAAAATCTCAAGGATCAACCCGGTCCGATCGAGGATCTTGACCTTCCACGCCTTTTCCAGATTGCGCTGCTGCACCGGGGTCACCGGCCCGTCGATCAGAACCAGCTCAACCTCGTTGTCGCGAAAACGCGCACCAAGTTCTTCAATCTTTCCGCTGCCGAACAAATACCCGGCCTGCGCGCGTTGAAGTCGCACGATTTCTGATCCGATCACGTCCAGATCTGGCAATGCGGCGGCCAGTGCCACCGCCTCTTCCAGCGCCGGTTCGGGGACACGGCGCTGTTCATCTGATTTGATTTCGGGATGCAGCACCCAGGCCCGGGTGCGCGCCCGCTCATGTTCCATCAAGAGGCGTCTTCGCCCTCATACAGGTTGATCGGCTGTGACGGCATGATGGTCGAAATCGCGTGTTTGTAGACCAGCTGCGACTGTCCGTCGCGGCGCAACAATACGCAGAAATTGTCGAACCAGGTGATGACACCCTGCAATTTCACACCGTTGATCAGGAAAATCGTGACCGGAACCTTAGCTTTCCGTACATTGTTCAGGAAGGCATCCTGAAGATTCTGTCTGTCCGAAGCCATATTTTTATAATCTCGCCATTGTTCTTGCTACGCGCTGCGGACCAACGCGCTCCCTCCGGCAGAGTATGGAGTGCTACGCACAGATATTCCAGATGAAAAATCAGGCGTTAGCCGCCGCACGATGTGCCCGGCTCAATCCCGCCAAAGCGACGGGGTGATCAGGGCGATGATCGCCAGCGTTTCCAGACGCCCGATGACCATGGCCGCGCACAGCGTCAGCTTGGCGCTGGCAGAAAGATCGATCAGGCGAATTGGTACGTCGGTGGCCAACTCGATCAACGGCCCCGTCGTGCTGAGCGTGGCCACGCTGAGCACCATGGCCTGTTCGAATCCGGACCCCATCGCCGCAAGCAGAAGGTTGAACACCGCAAGGGTCAGCGCAAAGAGCATCAGAAAGATCCACGCGATGAACGCACCATCGCTTTGAATGCGGCGATTGCCCCCCCCTGCACCGCTGACGGATGAGGGATAGATCAGGCGGTCGATCTCTCGTGCGCCATTCAGATACAGCGCGAAGACCCGCAACAGCTTGACCCCTCCGGCTGTCGTCGCGACCCCGCCGCCGATCAATGCTAGCCCCATCAACAGCAAACCGGGCGTTCCCAAACCCGACAGTTGCTGTGCGTCGTTCCAGTTCGCGCTTTCAAAACCGGCCGTCGTCAGGAAAGCCAGAACGGTGAACAGCATCCCCCAGATGACCTGCAAGGCCTGCAATGGTTCCATTCGACCACCGATTTCCGTCACGCCCGCAACAACCCGGAAGAACAACAGGATTGCGACGCCCAGGACAATCATCAGACCAATACGAAACTCGGGGTCCGTATCCAGACGGGAATAGCCTGTTGTCGCGGTATCCTTCGAAAAAGTCAGACGCGAGAGAGCAAAGAACAGGAACAGAAACAGGATGGCTTCGCCCGTAAACCCGGCCTGCGCCCCTTCCATGCCCCCGACCGGAGAGATGCCGGACGTGGCCATCACTGCCATCGCATGGCACACCGCCGTCAGACCGACTTCACCGGCGATCAACAGAAGAACCCAGATCACGGTCGTCAGCCCGACATAGACTGGCGTCAGGGTCCTGGCGACACGGATCAGACGGCCACGCGGGTCCACGCGTTCGCTCTGCGCCACCCCTGACACCGGGCGCCCCGGCTGGCCTTTGGCAGTGACCTCGAACCCGCCAAGCGACAGCGGCGCAAGGATAGCCGCAGCGGCGATCCACATCAGCAGGCCGCCCATCCAACCGACCATGGCGCGCCACAAATGCAACGGGGCCGTCAGGCGGGCCGGATCCGGAAACAGGTCCGCCCCCGTGGTCGTCAGAGAGCTGACCATATCGAAATAGGCGTTCAGAAAGGTGGTCGTACCAAGCGCGTCGTGAAATGGGATCGCAAGAAATATGGGCAGCAGCGTGAAACAGGCCAGCATCACCGCCAGCTGCCCCAACGTGCCGCGCCGGGGTATGCGGTTGGAGGACGCCATCGCGATGGTGGCTACCAGAAACAAGCCGAGAATCCCGGAATACAGAAAGGATCGTGACGTGTCGTGATCGTCCAGAGCCAACGCATAGATCGCCGGAATCCACATGGTCAGGGATGCAATGCCCCAGATCAGCAGGAACAACGGCAACCGCCGCAACAATCCAACCTGTTGTGTCCCTGCATGCGCCATCAGAAGAAATCGATTGAAACCTGCATCAGGCGTTCAACCTCTGGCACGTCCTTGGCCATGGCAAAGATTGCGACCACATCTTTTTCATCGATCCGCAGGCTGCCTGTCGGTCGCAGAACCTCGTCTCCCTTGCGGACCGCGCCCACAAGCACCCCCTCGGGAAAATCGATATCGCGCAGACGTTGCCCGGCCATAGGCGAGGTCGAAAGAACCTCGGCCTCGATCACTTCGGCCTCGGCGTCCCCGATTGAATAGACCTGACGCACCCGTCCATGCCGGATGTGCCGCAGGATCGAGCTGACGGTCGTGGCCCGCGGGTTGATATAAGCATCGATCCCCAAAGGCCCCATCAGGGCCACCATGCTGGGATCGTTGATCAATGCAATCGCCAGAGCGCACCCTTCGGCCTTGGCACGCACCGCAGCCAGCATGTTCGTACGGTCGTCATCCGTAACTGCCAGCATCGCATCGGCCCGTTCGATCCCCGCCTCGCTCAGCAACCCGGCATCCAGCCCGTCGCCATGCAGCACGATCGTCCGTTCCAGAGCTTCGGCGGCGAGTTCAGCGCAATGGCGGTCGCGCTCGATGATCTTGGCCCGCACGCGGCTTTCGCGTTCTTCCAGCGTTCTGGCCACTTCCAGCCCGACATTTCCGCCGCCCACGATCACCACGCGATCCTGCCGTTTTTGCGCTTTGCCGAACACCTCCATGGTGCGATCCACGTCCTTGACGTTGGTGAAGACATAGCATTCATCGCCCACGAACAGCTGATCCTCGGACTCGGGCGCAAACAGCGTGCCTTCGCGCCGCACCCCAACCACAATGGAACTGAGGGTCGAGAACAGATCCGTCAGCTGCCGCAACGGCGTATTGACGATCGGGCAATCCTCTTCCACCCGCACTCCAAGCAGCTGCGCCTTGCCGTCCATGAAAATCTCGGTGTCAAAGGCGGATGGGGCAGACAGGCGGCGCATGGCGGCGGCGGCAACTTCGCGTTCGGGGCTGATCACCACATCAATCGGCAGATGATCACGACGGTACAGATCCGAGTGGATCGCCTCGAGATAGGATTTCGACCGCAGGCGCGCGATCTTGCGCTGGATCGAAAAGACCGAGTGCGCCATCTGGCAGGTGACCATGTTCACCTCATCCGAATGGGTGGCGGCAATGATCATGTCAGCGTCACGGGCCCCTGCCCGTTCCAGCACGTCCGGATAACTTGCAAACCCGGCGATCCCCTGCACATCAAGCGTTTCAGTCGCCCGCCTTACAAGGTCGGGATTGTTGTCCACGACGGTAACATCGTTCAGCTCGCCCGAAAGATGCCGCGCGATCTGCCAGCCGACCTGACCCGCACCGCAAATAATGACCTTCATGCTTCTGGCCCTTCTGCCTGAAAGGATTGAATGACAGATGCCCCCAGAGCGGTCAATTGAATTGTCATCGCAGCCCGGCTGCGGCATGATAAGCATATGAAAACGCTGTTTCCTATGCTGTTACCTTTGATGGTGCTGTCTTCTTGCGGACCACTTTCGCTGTACTACCGCGAAGGTGAAACCGTATCGCGCCTGCAAAAAGAGACCACTCAGTGCCAGCTGAAGGCGGTCAAGGAAGTGCCGGTAGCCAATCAGATCCGCCAAAGCCCGCCAACCTATTGGCCGGGGCGCACATATTGCGATGGCAGGGGTCGTTGCTATCAATCACCCGGCTGGTGGCAGCCCGGCCGTGTTTATACCGTGGATGTGAATCAGGGCCTGCGCAACACGGTCGAAGCGCAATGCATGGCACAGAAAGGGTTTCGACCCGTAAGCCTGCCGCCGTGCAAACAGAACGTGAAATCACGCGTGCCCGCAACGCGAACAACCACTTTGCCACCGCTCAACAGCGCGTCGTGCTTTGTGAAATTCGATGACGGCTCATTTCAGATCATAACGCCCGGTCAGGCCGGCTGAGGCCGTGCGACCGGCAGATTATTCTGCCGGTTCGGGTTCATCGATTTGCGCCACGCGCGCGCCGGATTTGTTCGAAGTCACTACGCCCAGCGATTTCAATTTCCGATGCAGGGCGCTGCGTTCCATGCCCACAAAGCTGGCCGTACGGCTGATATTGCCGCCAAACCGGTTAATCTGTGTCAGCAGATACTCTCGCTCGAACGCCTCGCGGGCTTCGCGCAACGGCAAGGTGGCCAGTGCGCCAGACAACACGACACGACCTGAATCTTCTGCCTTTTCTTCTTCGTTGGGCAACTCACGCGCCTCAATCGGGCCGGAGCCATCGCCAAGGATCAGAACCCGCTCGATCAGGTTTTTGAGCTGGCGCACGTTGCCGGGCCATGTCATCGTCTGCAACAGGGCAACAGCCTCTTCCGACAATTCCCTGATCGGCAAACCCTGGGTTTCGTTGCACATCTCAATAAAGTGCTGCGCCAGAACCGGGATATCTTCGCGCCGATCTTCCAGTGACGGCACGGCAATCGGGACGACGTTCAGACGGTGGTACAGCTCTTCCCGGAACCGTTCAGCCGCGATTTCTTCGTCAAGATCCTTGCTTGTTGACGAGATCACGCGAAGGTCCACGCGCACCTTGTCACTGCCACCGACACGCTGGAACTGCTGATCCACCAGCACCCGCAGGATTTTTGACTGTGTCCCAAGGGGCATGTCGGCGACTTCGTCAAAATAGATCACGCCTCCATGCGCCTCTTCCAGCAAACCCGATTCCACGCCGCGTTCCGCCGATTCCCGGCCAAACAGCACCTCTTCCACACGTTCGGGTTCGATCCCGGCACAGTTTACCGTGACAAATGGCGCGTTGGCGCGATTTGAATGGGCATGGATATACCGTGCTGCAATTTCTTTGCCGGACCCCGCAGGGCCGCTGAGCATCACGCGGCCATTCGACTTGGTCACCTTGTCCAACTGCCCCTGCATGGCGCGGAACGCCGCGGATTTGCCAATCATGTCGGAATTGTTGACTTCTTTCCGCTTCAGAGACGCATTCTCGCGACGCAGGCGAGAGGTCTCCATCGCGCGGCGGATCACCACCATCAACTGGTCTATGTTGAACGGCTTTTCGATAAAATCATAGGCGCCCTGCTTGATTGCGGCGACGGCAATTTCAATGTTGCCGTGGCCGGAAATGATCACCACCGGCACATCCGGGTTGTCGCGTTTCACCGCTTTCAGGATATCGATTCCATCCATTCGGCTGTCTTTCAGCCAGATATCCAGGATCAACAATCCCGGCGGTTCAGAGTTGATCGACGCCATGCACTCGTCCGAGTTGGCCGCCAGCCGGGTTGAATAGCCTTCGTCCTCCAGAATGTCGGACACCAGCTCGCGAATATCGCGCTCATCATCTACGATCAGAATGTCACTCATCTTTGGCCTGCTTTCAGTTTGTTGGTTCTAATTGCCTGCTTCTGTGGCGCTGCCGCTTGGGACCCAGTAATCCCCGGCAATCGGATCACGGCCATCGCGCCAAAATGGTCCTGTCCGTCAAATACGGGCGCATCCTCGAGGGTCAGCGCGCCGCCATGCTCTTCAATGATCTTCTTGACGATGGGCAGGCCCAGCCCGGTCCCTTCGTCACGTGTCGTTACATAGGGCTCAAACAGCCGTGCCCGATCTTCGGGCAGGCCGATCCCGTTGTCTGCAATGGTTATGACCGTACCCGCATCATCACTGGTGACCGCCACTTTGATCTGGGGCTGAAGGTTGTCGGGCGCCCCTTTTTCCTTAAGGGTTGCAATGGCTTCCCCGGCATTCTTGATGAGGTTGGTAAGCGCCTGGTTCAGCATGGTTGCATCCACATCGGCCATGATGGGCTGTTGCGGCAGATCGGCATCAATCTGCACATCCGGCTGCCCGGCCTGTTGCAGCAGGACAGCCTCGTGCACCAGATCAACAAGGTTTTCTTCCCTGCGTTCAGGTTCAGGCATCCGTGCAAATTTCGAGAATTCATCCACGATGCGACGCAGGTCGTTGGTCTGCCGCACAATCACGTTCGTCATCGAATCCAGGCTGCTGCTGTCTTCCTCGTCCAGTTTGCGCGAGAACTTGCGCTTGATCCGTTCCGCGCTCAGCTGGATCGGGGTCAGAGGGTTCTTGATCTCATGCGCGATGCGGCGGGCCACGTCACCCCAGGCCGCCATCCGTTGGGCGCTGACCAGATCGGTGACGTCATCGAAGGCAACCACATAACCTTCCAGGCCGCCATCTTCTCCGCGACGGATGGCCATGCGGACCAACAGGTTCTCAAGCCGTCCCTTGCGGGTCACTTTGATTTCGCCCTGAACGGCCTCTTGCCCGCTGTCTTTCAAACTTTCGAACAGGGGCAGAAATTCCGGCACCGCAATGCCGATGGCCAGATGCTGCTCGCCCCCGGTCCAATCCAGCAACCGCTCGGCCGAACGGTTCACGAATGTAATGCATCCTTCCGGGTCCACTCCAACGACACCCGAAGTGACCGAACTGAGCACCGAATCGAACAGACGGCGCCGGCTTTCAATTTGCCGCGTGTTCTCCAACAGCGTATCGCGCTGTCCTTTCAACTGCCGGGTCATCTGGTTGAAATACCGGCCCAGCATCGCGATTTCGTCGTCGCTGGCCTCTTCAATCACCTGGACGCTCAGATCACCGGCCCCAACCCGCTGCGCCGCGGTGGTCAACCGCCCCACGGGACGCGACAACCGCTCGGCAAACCACATCCCCAGGGACATAGCCGCAAGGATCAGGATCAACGCAAAGCCCAGATACAACAGGCCGAACTCGAACAGCACCCTGCCCCGTTCGCTTTCCAGTTGCTGATAGAACTGTGCCGTTTCCTTGGTATCGTCCAGCAGCGTCAACAACTGCCCATCCACCTCGCGGCTGACATAGAGATAGCGATCCAGATAAGCCTTCAGAGGGACCAGCGCCCGGAACTCATTGTTGGGCCAGTCGGCGATGATCAGCAGGCCCTTGTCGGTGGCTTCTGCAATCTGCTCGGGGGTTGGGGCTTCGTAGTTGAACAGGTAGGACCGGTCCCCGCGCGATTTGATTTCGCCACCACCGTCGATGACATAGGCTTCGCGCAGCCCCCGTTGAATCTGAGCCTGCCCCTGCGCCAGAACTTCGCGCAGTTCAGCGTCCGAGATATAGAAGTCCAGCGATCGCGCATTATCCAGATATCGCGCAAGAACAGACGCGTCTTGCGTCAACCCCCGACGGTGTTCCTGTTCATACGCTTCTGCTGCTGTCAGCGAAGATCCCACAACCTGACGTACGCGGTCGGAAAACCAGCCCTCAAGGCCGATATTGACGGTCAATCCGGCAAAAATCGCCACGGTCACGGTTGGAACCAGCGCCAGCAGAGTAAACGCCCCGATCAGGCGCAAATGCAGGCGCGAACCCGCCGACTTGGCCCGACGTGCGGCAATCAAGCTGCCAACCTGCCCAAGCACAAGTGCAGCAACAACCAGAACGTATACGAGATCGGCCAACAGAATCAGCCGCAAAGTCGGTGCCGTGGCGCCAAGATCGAAAGGACCGATAACAAGGTAAGTGGCCAGCGCCAGAACAGGCCCCATGAGAACCAGGCCAAACGTGCCAAAATTGCGCAGTTTCCGTGATTTACGCCATCGACTGATCGATGGGATCATCCCGCTCTGTGCTCGGGTTGCCACTGTCTGCCCTCATCCTGATGTGCCGCTTGCGCGGCTTACCGCCATATATCGTGATCTTTTCCCAACAGATGCCGGGATGCCACGGTTTGTGTGGCGATATTACATCAGTTTGCGTCGACGTGTCACCTGAATATCGAGATCCGTAATCTTTTTTCGCAACGTATTTCGGTTGATTCCCAGCAAATCGGCACATTTCGCCTGATTTCCGCCAGTTGCATCCAGCGCGATTTCGATCAGCGGGGCCTCAACTTCCCGTAAAATGCGCTGATACAGGCCCGGGGGCGGCAAAATGTTGCCGTGCAGGTCAAAATACCTTCGTAAATGCCGCTCGACCGAAGTCGAAAGCTTTTCGCGTTCGCCGCCGCTCAGGACCGGTTCCGCCTCTGGCTGGCTGCCCAGCACCATTTCCACTTCGGCTTTGGTGATTTCATCGGCCCGGCTGGTCAGACCCAACCGGCGCACGGCATTTTCCAGTTGCCGCACGTTCCCGGGCCAGGAATAGCGCCGCACCAGTTCCACCGCCTCGGGGCTGAGCCAGCGTTTGGTGCCGTTTTCCCGCTCTTCCCGAGCCAGAAAGTGCTCGGCCAGCAGCGGAATGTCATCCACCCTTTCACGCAGTGATGGAACGTGGATCGTCGCCCCGCACAAACGATAATAAAGGTCCTGACGGATGCGCCCGTTCTCCATCCCTTCGGTCAGGTCTGATTGGCTGGTGGCCATGAAACGGGGAACGTGATCGCCCGGAGTATCCATCATGCGGACGATGCGCGCCTGAACCTCATCTTCGATATCTGCGATTTCGTCTATCAACAGCGTGCCGCCGCGAACCCGCGCCATCACACGGGCCGGGCCTTCCAGATCGCGCAGTTCGGCAGCGGTGACAGTGACAAAGGGCAAGGTTCGACGGTCGGAAAAATCGTGAATGGCCCGCGCTATCAGTGACTTGCCCGTGCCGCTTTCACCGGAAATCATGACCGAGAGGTCCGTGTTCATCACCCGGGCGACCAACCGGTACAGAGCCTGCATCACTGGTGTTCGCCCGACCAGTGGCAGTTCTTCGGGGCGCTCGCTTGTGCCCACGGCCGGCTCTGGCTGGGCGCGTTGCTTCTGATCCAGCGCCCGCGCCGTCCGTTTCATCAGATCCGGCAGGTCGAAGGGTTTTGGCAGATAGTCGTACGCATCCGCCTCTGTCGCCTGAATCGCCGTCATGATGGTGTTTTGTGCGGAAATCACGATCACCGGCAAACCGGGGCGGTCTTCGGCAATCTTCGGCAGCATCTCAAGACCGTTTCCATCGGGCATGACCACGTCGGAAATCACCACGTCGCCTTTTCCCTCGCCGACCCAGCGCATCAACGTGGTCAGTGATGAGGTCGCATGCACCTTGCACCCGGCACGCGTCAGGGCCTGTGTCAGAACAGTGCGGATCGTGCGATCGTCGTCCGCGACCAGTACGGTGCCATCCATCAGGTGCTCTCCTTCTTGTCCTCGATTGCGTCTCGCGGCGCGCGGCGCAGCGACAGTTTGAATACCGTTCGCCCGGGCACGGATTCGGCCGAAATCCAGCCGTCATGGTCCGAGATTATCTTGCTGACCAGCGCCAGCCCCAGGCCGGTGCCGTTTTCCTTGCCGGATACGAAGGGATCAAAAATATCGCCGCGGATGTCTTCTGGCAGGCCCGGACCATCATCGATTATCTCGATCTGCAAGGGCAGCGAATGCCCTGACCCGTCACTGCGACGCAACCGGAAGGAATGTTCGAAATAGGTCCGCAGGCGGATCGTTCCGCCCTGCGGTCCTGCCGCTTCGGACGCATTCCTGAGCAGATTCAGGATCACCTGCAGAATCTGATCCGGGTCTCCGTAAGCCAGCGGCAGCGACGGGTCATAGTCTTCGACGATCATCATGTCAGCGCCAAATCCCAACAATGCCGACCGTCTTGCGCGATCCAGCACATCGTGGATGTTGACTGGCTTGAAGTCAGGTTTCTGAAGGTTCCCGAATTGCTCGACCTGTTCCAGCAACTTCACGATCCGGCGGCTTTCGGCAACAATAAGATCCGTTAGTTCAAGATCTTGCGGCGGTATATTCATGCTGAGCAACTGCGCCGCACCAGTGATCCCGGCCAGCGGGTTCTTGATCTCGTGCGCCAGCATTTCCGCCATGCCGATGGCGGATTGTGCCGCGGATTTGACCGTATTCCCCCGCGTCATCCGACCTGCCAGTTCACGAGGCGAGATGATCATGATCATGGAGCCCGGATGCCCGACCAAAGGCGCAATCTGCAACGCGCATTGCAGCGGCGCCCGGCTACCCGACCCCACATCCACATCATTCACGAACAATGGCGTGCCCTGCCAGCGGGCGCGCTCGAACGCCTCTTCCAACGGCGCGTCCACGGCGATCTGATCCCACACCGGATGGCCGATCACCGATTTGCGCGACGCGTTCAGAAACCCCTCACCCGCAGCATTCACATCGGATATCCGATCCTGTTCATCAATAATGAACGCCGGAACCGGCAGCGAGTTCCAGATGCTGGCATCGGAATTCATGCCGCCACCTCGTCCGTGTCGCTGAGTGCAACCGCCAACAGGCGCAGAACTTCCGCCGGATCGCGCGACGTCAGCACCGCTCGGCGCAAGGGCGCGGGCGTTGCGGCTTCGTCCATGTACCATCCCAGATGCTTGCGGGCGACACGCAGACCCAGATCGGCGCCGTAGAAATCCAGCATCGACTGATAATGCGCGCAAACCATATCAACCAGATCATGACCGGTCGGAATCTCGGGCGCCTCGGCGCCGTACAGGTCGTGACAGATTTGCGCCAACACCCAAGGCTTGCCCTGGGCGCCACGACCGACCATCACCCCATCCGCGCCGGATTGGCGCAACGCGGATCGGGCGGCGTCAGTGTCCACGATGTCTCCGTTCGCGATGACCGGGATCGATACGGCCTCTTTCACCGCCCGGATTGCCCGCCAATCGGCGTGACCCTTGTAGAACTGACAGCGTGTGCGGCCATGGATCGTGACCATCTGAATACCCGCGTCCTGAGCGCGGCGTGCCACGTCGGGCGCGTTCAACAGAGTGTCGTCCCATCCCAGCCGGGTTTTCAGCGTCACCGGCAGATCGACCGCGCCCACCACGGCCTCGATCAATGCCAGCGCGTGATCCGGTGTTTTCAGAAGGGCCGAGCCGGAATAACCGTTTGTTACCTTCTTGGCGGGGCACCCCATGTTGATGTCGATCACCCGCGCGCCACGGTCGGCCACCTGACGGGCCGCCTCGGCCATCCAATGGGCCTCACGCCCGGCCAGTTGCACGGCGGTGTTTTCCACATCTGCGGACAGTTCCGCCCGTTCCCGCACACCGGGCTTGGCCTGCACCATCTCTTGACTGGCGACCATTTCACTGACGACCATACCCGCACCGAAACGCATCACCAGATCGCGAAACGGGCGGTCGGTGATTCCGGCCATGGGGGCCAGCAAAACAGGCGGTGTTATTTCCTTGTCGGCAAGGTGCAGTGTCAACGTGCTTAATCCTTGGGCAGTTGTGGTTTTGATATCGTTTTCTGCGCATATGAACAACAAATCGGCATGCAGCAAGCCCGCAAAATCATCATTTGCCTAATTATTAATCACATGACCATGGGTTATTGCCTCTGCATTCACCGCCGCCTAAACAATGCCCATCACGAGGAGAGCGCGCACATATGACAACTGCCGCCATCATAGTTGCCGCCGGTCGCGGGTCGCGCGCCGGGGGTGGCGTGCCAAAACAATGGCGCAGCCTTGCGGGCCGGCGGGTGGCCGATTGGACGATCGAGCGCTTTCGCGGACAGGTGGATCACATTGTCCTGGTGTTGTCCGACGAAGACAGCGTCGCATGGGAAGAATTCCGTGAAACCGACCTGATCCTGGCTTCGGGCGGAACGGATCGCGCGGGATCGGTGCGCAATGGATTGGCTGCACTGGCCGGCCGGAACGTACAGCGCGTTTTGATCCATGACGTTGCAAGGCCTTGCGTCACACCCCGCATCATCACCGACGTTCTGAATGCCCTGGAAACATGTCCGGCGGCGGCGCCCGGGCTGGCGGTGACGGATGCGCTGTGGGTTGGGCATGAACAGGCCGTGACCGGTACGCAGGATCGCAGCAACCTGTTCGCTGCGCAAACTCCGCAGGGGTTTCACTATGACGCCATCACCGCCGCCCACGCCGCCCATCCGGGCGAAGCTGCGGACGATGTCGAAGTGGCCCGCGCCGCCGGCCTTGATGTCTGCATCGTACCGGGCGATGCGGACAATCTGAAAATCACCCGACCCGAGGATTTTGCCCGGGCGGAACGCATAATGGGAACGGAAATGGATGTAAGGCTGGGCAACGGGTACGATGTGCACCGTTTTGGCGATGGGGATCATGTGATCCTTTGCGGTGTGAAAGTGCCGCATGACCGCGGACTGCAAGGCCATTCGGATGCCGATGTCGGAATGCACGCGGTCACCGATGCGATCTATGGCGCTCTGGCACAGGGCGATATCGGGCAGCATTTCCCGCCTTCGGACCCGCAATGGAAAGGCGCCGCCAGCGAGATTTTCCTGCGCCACGCGGTCGAGCTGGCAGGGCAGATGGGATACCGCATCTCGAATGTCGATTGCACGCTGGTCTGCGAATATCCAAAGATTGGCCCGCACGCAGTGGCCATGCGAGAAAGGATGTCTGAAATCATGGGTCTGCGTGCAGATAAGGTTTCAGTCAAGGCGACAACGTCCGAGCGTCTGGGCTTCACCGGCCGCAGCGAAGGCATCGCCTCGCTCGCCACGGCATGTCTGGTGAAAGCATGAACGCGGCACAGATGATCGGGACTGTCGGCGGCGTTGGCTATTTGCGCCCTGCCCCGGGCACCTGGGGATCGCTGGTGGCCCTGCCGATGGCCTGGGTATTGCACATGCTGGGTGGTTTCCCGTTGCTGGCCCTCGCAACGGTTGCGGTTTTTGTCGGCGGCCTCTGGGCCACACGCGTGATGACCGAAGGTCAGGATGACCACGACCCATCCGAAATCGTCATTGATGAGGTCGCAGGCCAGTTCATCGCGCTTTGGGCAATTTCCTATCCGTCCTGGGCGCATGGAATCGACATTACCGCGCTCTGGCCCGGCTGGGTTGCCGGGTTCATCCTTTTTCGTCTGTTCGACATCACCAAACCCGGCCCTGTCGGCTGGGCCGATCGGCGTGGCGATCCGATGGGCGTGATGCTGGATGACGTGATTGCAGGTATATTTGCAGCCATCGGAGTGATGGTTCTGGCAGGTATCGCACACGGAGTTCTGGGGCTATGAACGTGACAGACCTGCTGGACTGCGCCAAGGCGCAGGGCGTGATGATCGCCACCGCCGAAAGCTGCACCGGCGGCATGGTCGCTGCGGCCCTGACCGATATTCCCGGCAGCTCTGCCGTCGTGGATCGGGGTTTCGTCACCTACACCAACGAGGCCAAACAGGACATGCTGGGCGTTCAGGCCGAAACGCTGAACGCGCACGGTGCGGTTTCCGAACAGGTGGCCCGCGAAATGGCAGAAGGTGCGCTGCGCAATTCACTGGCGCAACTTGCCGTCGCGATCACCGGTATTGCCGGGCCGGGCGGGTCCGAATTCAAACCTGAAGGGCGTGTGTGTTTCGGGTTGGCCGCCGAGGGGCGGCCGACGCATGTGGAAACCGTCGAATTCGGCGCACCCGGTCGCGATGCCGTGCGTCGCGCGGCGCGTGACCACGCCTTGGCCCTGCTGTATACGGCCCTTTCCGCAGGTGCCTAATCTTTCAGCACCTGACCAATAGAACCGCTGCTTTTTAAGTCAGTTGAAAAAAGGCCGCCAAAACAGGCGCTTTTTTTTGCCATGCCTCTTTTTTCTCCAACCGACGGTGGCTTGAAACAGCCCACACCGCTCACGCAGCGCCGATCCGCGCCCAGTTTCCACGGATCCGCGCATTCATTCGGAAGGGAGAATGGCCCATGAACGGAGCCGATACAGCCTGGATCATCGTTGCAACCGCGTTGGTCCTTTTCATGACAGTGCCGGGCCTCGCCCTGTTCTATGGCGGCCTCGTGCGTGCCCGAAATGTCCTCAGCGTTTTCATGCATTGCTTTGCCATTGCCTGTTTGATGAGCGTCCTGTGGCTGGTCGCAGGGTATTCCATCGCGTTCGGACCCGGTGAAAGCGGGCTTTGGGGTGGTTTGGGCAAGGCCTTCCTCAACGGCGTCGATGTTGACAGCCTTGCCGGAACCCTGCCCGAGATCCTGTTCTTTGCTTTCCAGATGACCTTTGCCATCATAACCCCTGCGTTGATCGTTGGTGCGTATGTCGAACGTGTGGGCTTTGGCTTTGTCCTGACCTTTTCGGCGCTGTGGATGCTGCTGTGCTATGCGCCCGTGGTGCATTGGATCTGGGGCGGCGGGATGCTGGCTGATGGCGGCATTCTGGGCGAGATCGGCGTGCGCGACTTTGCGGGTGGCATCGTGGTGCATGAAACCGCTGGTCTGGCAGCGCTGATTGTCGCGGTCATCCTCGGGCCGCGTCGCAACCGCACCACTCCGCCGCACAACCCCGGTTACGTCATGGTCGGCGCAGCAATGCTGTGGGTCGGCTGGTTCGGTTTCAACGGTGGTTCGCAACTGGCCGCCGATGGCGGAGCGGCGATGGCCCTGACCGTCACGCACCTGTCCGCGGCTACGGCATCGCTAAGCTGGGCCCTGTGGGAGCGTATCCGCTTTGGCAAGGCCTCGATGGTCGGTCTGGTCACCGGCACAATCGCGGGTCTGGCCTCGATCACGCCTGCATCGGGTTTCGTCGGTCCGGTTCAGGCCCTGATCATTGGCGCGGTGGCCGGTGTTCTGTGTCAGGAAGCCGTCAGCGTCGTGCGTAACAAACTGAATATCGACGACACGCTGGATGTCTTCGCCGTGCATGGTGTCGGCGGTATCTTTGGCACGCTCATGATCGCCCTTTTTGGCCTTGGAACCTGGACCGCTCAGTTGGGCGGGCTGATTGTCGTGGGTGCCTTTACGGCAGTTGTCACGTTTGTGTTGGTCAAACTGGTTGCACAGATCACGCCACTTCGCGTAGACGCCGAGACCGAGACAAATGGCCTCGACCTCTCGGTACATGGCGAGCGGGCCTATGACATGAGCAGTTAAGCCCACCTTGGCTGCCCATCGCCCGTAAGGGCAAAAGCGGACCTCTTGGGGGTCCGCTTTTCTTTTGCCCAATCCCTCTCGACTCCAGCCCAAGGGTCGGGCTATCAGCCCGCAACGTGTTTTCAGCCCCGAGGTTTGCGCCATGATCCCCAGTTCTTTTCCCGACAGCACCGAAATCGCCCGCCTGACTGCACGGATGCTGCTGGAGATCAAGGCCGTGCATTTCAACTCGCGGGAACCGTTCACGCTGGCCAGCGGGTTGCCTAGCCCGACCTATATCGACTGCCGCAAACTGATCTCGTATCCGCGTATCCGCTCGACACTTATGGATTTCCTGACCGTCACGGTGATGCGTGATGCTGGCTTTGAGGCATTCGACAACATCGCAGGCGGGGAAACGGCAGGCATCCCCTTTGCCGCCATGGTCGCCGAGCGTATGGCTCTGCCCATGACCTACGTGCGCAAGAAACCCAAGGGCTATGGCCGCAACGCCCGAATCGAGGGGGCGATGAGCGAAGGCGAGCGTGTGTTGCTGGTTGAAGACCTGACCACTGATGGTGGCTCGAAACTGTCCTTTGTCGATGCGATCCGCGAAACCGGTGCTACCTGCGGGCACACCGCCGTCATCTTCTACTACGGCATCTTCCCCGAGACCGAGAAAACGCTGGGTGATCATGGCGTCAAGCTGCACTCGCTCTGCACGTGGTGGGATGTTCTGGCCGAGGCCAAGGCACAGAAAGCCTTTGATCAGGAAACACTTGAGGCTGTCGAAGCTTTCCTGAACGACCCGCGCGGATGGCAAGAGGCCAATAAACCAGCGTAAACCTCTTGTGGAAGGATTGGGGATAAACCCGGAAGAATCGGGCAGTTCGCCACGATATATGGTGACTTTTCCGACAATTCCTACATAATAAGCGATGCATATGCAGGCATCCAAGCGGTCTGGAAAGTTATCCCTAGGCTTTACCCCAAGTTAGCCACAGGTATTTCCAGATAGCTTGCGGTGACGTTTCGCGTGTAGAACCTCGGAACGGGCAGCGGGGATAAAATGAACGAGATCAGCAGTATCGAGCAGGCAGCGGCACAGATTCAGAATGCCGAAACCATGCCGCATTCCATCGAGGCCGAGCAGCAATTGCTGGGCGCGATTCTGACCAATAACGACCTGTACGACCGGGTCGCCTCGATCATCGGGGCTGAACATTTCTATGATCCGGTCCATGCCCGGATTTACGAGGTGGCCTCGGCCCGTATTGCAAAGAACGCGCTTGCCTCGCCCGTGACGCTCAAATCATTCATGGCCGAGGATGAGGGCCTGAAAGAACTGGGCGGTCCCGCTTATCTGGTCAAACTGGCGGGCGCTTCGATCAGCGCATTCGCGGTGCACGACTATGCCCAGATGATCTATGACCTTGCCATCCGGCGCGAGCTGATCCGGCTGGGTCGCGACATCTCGGACAAGGCGGCGCGGGTCGATGTTTCGAGCGAGCCGAAAGAACAGATCGTCGAGGCCGAGCAGCAGCTTTATCAGCTGTCCGAGCAGGGCCAGACCGAGCAAGGCTTTCAGTCCTTCCTCAAGGCCGTCACCGAAGCCGTCAACGTCACCAACGAGGCCTACCAGCGCGGCGGCGGCATGGCCGGGATTTCCACCGGTCTGGCCGATCTGGACAAGCAATTGGGTGGGTTGCACCCGTCCGACCTGATCATTCTGGCCGGCCGTCCATCCATGGGTAAAACCTCGCTGGCGACCAACATCGCCTTCAACGTTGCCAAGGCCTACAAGCGTGGCACAAAGCCCGATGGCAGCGAAGGCGCGATCGATGGCGGTGTTGTAGGCTTCTTCTCACTCGAAATGAGCGCGGAACAGCTTGCGGGCCGGGTTCTGGCGGAAGCCTCGGAGATTTCCAGCCACAAAATCCGTCAGGGCGACATGACCGAGGCCGAGTTCCGTCGATTTGTGGATGCGGCCAAAGAGCTTGAGGCCTGTCCCCTGTTTATTGACGACACTCCTGCCTTGCCGATCTCGCAACTTGCCGCCCGTGCACGACGGTTGAAACGGACCCACGGGCTGGACTTGCTGGTCATCGACTATCTACAGCTCTGCCGGGGCATGGCCGACAACCGGGTGAACGAAATCGCCGAGATTTCGATGGGCATGAAAGCTATCGCCAAGGAACTGAACATCCCGGTCATTGCTCTTTCACAGCTGTCGCGCCAGGTGGAAAACCGCGACGACAAGCGCCCGCAGCTGTCCGACCTACGTGAATCCGGCTCGATCGAGCAGGACGCCGACGTTGTGATGTTTGTGTTCCGCGAGGAATACTACAAAGAGCGCGAAAAGCCCGGTGATCACGAACTGGAAAAGATGGAAGAGTGGAAGCAGGCGATGGAACGTCTGCACGGCAAAGCCGAGGTCATCGTCGGCAAGCAACGTCATGGCCCAATCGGCACGGTCGAGTTGTCGTTCGAGGCCCAATTCACCCGCTTTGGCAATCTGGTCAAGCCTTGGCAACAGGGTGGTGAAATCGAGGGTTATTGATCGCGGGCAGAACACCTGCCCCAGATATTGAACGCCAAGTCCTTTGGTGTTTTTCCTGCCCGGTGTTAACGTGACGGTGACGTTCAACCCAACGCGCCAAACCCGCCCGGAGACCCACTGATTTGCCCGCGATCATATCGGAAATAAGATATCGCAACGGCCCGAACTTTGCTCCGGACGGAGATTTCATTGAAATCCGGGTTCCGACCGGAACCGACGTCACCGGCTTGCAGGTCGATGTTTACAACCCCAATGGCTCGGTGCGCAGTTCGACGGATGTCGACAACGGAACGATGACCACCGTGGGCGGGTTCGACTATTACGTGATTTCGGCGCGCATCAACCGGTTTGGGGCGGTTTCTCTTTCGGACAATGGTTCGGTTCTCAGCTTTGTATCCTTCGACTCGCAGGTAACTGCGACACAGGGGCCGGCCAGTGGCCAGACTTCGACCCAGATCGGCAGCAACGGCACGGACGATACCGCGTCTCTGTCATCGAAGGACGGGGTCAACTTTGTTGAGGATCCCAATCCCAGCCCCGGCGCCCCCTGTTTCGTTTCGGACACCCTGATCCTGACGGACCGTGGCGAAATCAGCGTTCAGGATATCCGCCCCGGTGACAAGGTGATGACGACCGAACGCAGCTCGGCAACCGTTCGGCTTGTTCTATCCCGGTCCCTGCGCCAGGCCGATCTGTTGAAATCACCCGAACTGCGCCCAGTCCGCATTACGGCCGGCGCCTTGGGGCACGGCCTGCCCCGCCGAGACCTGACGGTTTCGCGACAGCACAGAATGCTGGTCCGATCGGACATCGCGCAGCGCATGTTCGACACAAGAGACGTTTTGGTCTCGGCCATCCGACTAACAGACCTGCCGGGCGTTTACGTGGATTACGATGCGACGCAGGTGGTTTATCATCACGTTGTCTGTGACCGTCACGTGGTTCTTCTTGCCGAAGGCGCGCCAAGTGAAAGCCTGTTCACCGGCCCCGAAGCCCTCAAATCCCTTCCGCCCGAAGCGTTGCAAGAGCTGTTGCAGTTTTTTCCGGGTCTCGACTGCAATAAGGATATGGACCCTGCCTTTTATATCCCCAGCGGCAGGCGACAGAAAAAGCTGGTGGCCCGACATGTCCGGAACAGCAAGGCGATCATAGATCAGGCCTTGTTCTAGGCTGTGGAACCAAGGCCATCGACCAAAGCGAATAAACCGATCCCGCCTACCACAGCAATGGATTGTTCAGCGCGGAAACGCATCCCGACGGGCCTTTCAGCGGTTTCAGGTCAAAACCGTCTAGCGCCTGTCCCAACCAGCCGTGCGGATGGCTGAGTTTCAGCGGTGGCTGAGCAGTATCCTCGGTGATCTGCACAAAACCCGTTTTGCAATAATAGGCCGGGTCGCCATAGGTCAGTGCCACGTCCACACCTGCCGCCCGCAAGCGATCCAGACCATAGGTAATCAGCGCCTGTCCAATACCTGTTTTTTGCTTGCCCGTTTGCACGGCCATCGGCGACAGGATGAACACATTGCGCGTATCCTGCGAAAACGTCATCCGGGAAAAGATGGCACAGCCAAGCAGCTCGTGATCCTGTAGAGCCGTGCACACAAGGATATCTTCAGGCGGCGTGGTGTTGAGCAATTCACGTACGAATGCACCTATTGCCGCCCCTTCCTCTGGCCCTTCCGATGCGGAAAAAACGTCGGCAAAAAGACGGATGATCTCTGACGGGTCCCGGGTCAAACCGGTAGAAAAATCCATGGCTCCCTCATGAGTTGACGTTGCGCCCGGTCTTTACCGGAACCGAACGATCCGGCTCTCAGGATCGCTTTAACCTTGACGTGAAGACAATCCCAAAAACCTGCAACCATGGCGGAATGCTGCCATTTCTTCTGGTTTTTTGGTGTTTTCCGTAACAACAGACCAAACACCAACATAAACCGACAGGTAAATGCGCCATTCCCTCTTGACCTTAAGCGGCGCAATGTCATGAACAGTGCCATGAGTACTGCACGTTTGACGATCAATCTTCAGGCGCTCGCCAGGAATTGGCGGGCGCTCGACGCGAAAACCGGGGTCGAAACCGGCGCCGTGGTCAAGGCCGATGCCTATGGGCTGGGTGCCGGGCCCGTCAGCGATACGCTGGCCGAGGAAGGCGTTCGCAAGTTTTTTGTGGCGGCCGCAGAAGAAGGCGCCGCTGTCCGCAATGCGGTTGGCCCCGGCCCGATGATCTTTGTCTTTTCCGGCCATATGGAGGGCGACACAGACCTTCTGCGCGCCAATGATCTGACGCCGCTGATCAATTCGGGCGAGCAGTATCAGCGCCATATGGAGGCCCTGCCCGACCATCCCTTTGGCATTCAGCTGGACAGTGGCATGAACCGGCTGGGGCTGGAACCCGCCGACTGGGCCGAACTGCGCCCAAGGGCCGAGGCCCTGAACCCAGCCGTTGTCATGTCTCATCTGGCCTGCTCGGACGAGCCAGACCACCCGATGAACCGGCAGCAGCTGAAAACCTTCCGCGAGATGACCGACGGTATCGCCGCGCCGCGTTCTCTGGCTGCGACCGGCGGTTTGCTTTTGGGGCCCGAGTTCCATTTCGATTTCTGCCGCCCGGGCATCGGCCTGTATGGCGGCCTGCCCTTTGCGGATGCCAAACCCGTTGTCACGGTCGATCTGCCTGTCATCCAGTTGCGCAAGGTGGCCGTGGGCGAAACTGTTGGTTACGGCAACAGCTGGGTTGCGCGCCGGCCGTCCCGTGTCGCCACCGTCGCGGCCGGGTATGCAGACGGCCTGCATCGCGCCATCGGGGGCGGCATCGACGCCTTCGCCGGCAATCAGCCCTGCCCGGTTGTTGGCCGTATCTCGATGGACCTGATCACGGTGGATGTCACGGACCTGCCCAAAGACCCGGAACGCCTGCGTATCCTGAATGGCCATCAGACCGTCGATGACCTGGCCGAAGCTGCAGGTACAATTGGCTATGAAATCCTCACATCAATGGGCAATCGCTATTCGCGGGGCTATGTGGAATGAACCCTCTCACCGCGCTCGGAGGTCTGGGCCGCACGGTTCTGAGCCTGCTTGCGGCCTTTGGCCGGGTGGCACTGTTCGCGCTTGATGCGATTTCGCATATTCTGCGCCCCCCCTTCTATCCGCGCGAATTTGGCATGGCCCTGCTGAACATCGGCTGGCTGTCCCTGCCGGTCGTCGGCCTGACCGCGATTTTCACCGGCGGTGCGCTGGCGTTGCAGATCTACGCCGGCGGCGCGCGTTTCAACGCCGAAGCCGTGGTGCCCCAGATCGTCGCCATCGGCATGGTGCGAGAGCTTGGCCCGGTTCTGGTCGGCCTGATGATTGCTGCGCGCGTGACCTCATCCATCGCGGCCGAAATCGCCACGATGAAAGTGACCGAACAGATCGACGCGCTGGTTACGCTGTCGACCCACCCGATGAAATACCTCACCGCCCCGCGCGTTCTGGCCGCCCTGATCACTGTGCCGGCTTTGGTGGCAGTGGGTGACATCATCGGAATTGCCGGCGGCTACACCGTCGCCACGCAAAATCTGGGCTTCAACCCGGCCGCCTATCTAAAAAACACGGTCGATTTCCTTGAAACCCGCGACATCGTCTCGTCGCTAGTCAAAGGCGCGGCCTTTGGCCTGATCGCGGCGATTATGGGCTGTTACTACGGCATGAATTCCGGCCGTGGCGCACAAGGCGTGGGCCGCGCAACCAAAGGCTCCGTCGAGGCCGCGGCGGTGCTGATCCTGGCCGCAAACTTCGTTCTCACAGGGGTATTCTTCTCGCTATGATCCGGATGGAGAACGTACATAAGGCCTTTGGCGACAACCACGTGCTGCAAGGCATGAACCTTGAGATCCCCAAGGGCACCTCGATGGTCATCATCGGCGGTTCGGGCACTGGTAAGTCCGTGGCGCTGAAATGCATTCTGGGCCTGATCAAGCCCGACAGCGGCATGATCTATGTGGACGGCAAAGACGCCAGCAAGGGCGACCGTGATGCCTTTCTGGCCCGGTTCGGTATGCTGTTTCAGGGCGCGGCCCTGTTTGATTCACTGACCGTCTGGCAGAACGTCGCCTTCCGCCTGCTGCGTGGTTCTCTGAAACGTCCAACCGACGAAGCCCGCGAAATCGCCATCGACAAACTGCGCCGCGTGGGCCTGAAATCCGACGTGGCCGACCGCTTTCCGGCGGAACTGTCAGGCGGCATGCAAAAACGCGTGGGCCTTGCCCGCGCCATCGCCGCCGAGCCCGAGATCATCTTTTTCGACGAACCCACCACCGGCCTCGACCCGATCATGTCCGGCGTCATCAACGATCTGATCCGCGAAATCGTGACCGAGATGGGCGCCACCGCGATGACCATCACCCACGACATGAGTTCCGTCCGCGCGATTGCCGACAACGTCGCCATGCTGCACGGAGGCGTAATCCAGTGGACCGGCCCCGTTGGGCAGATGGATGCATCGGGTGATCCTTATGTAGAGCAGTTCATCAGCGGGAGCGCAGAGGGGCCGATTGAGGCGGTGCGTTAACCTTCGCTCTTTGCCAGCCACTTTGCCGAGCGTTCGAGAACGTCCTGAGGAATAGCTTCGGCGCGCCTTGTCTGCAGGTTGAGCAAGACGCATTTAAAAACCGTCGAAAATGTCGTTTCACCGTCCATCACTCGAACTAATTTGTGGCTGAAAGTCATGGACTTCGTTCCTACTTTCAGGATTTCGCTTTCCATTTGGATCGCCTCGCCAGCACTCAATTCCGCAAGGAAATTGCTTTCTGCATGGACCACCGCAAAGGATAGCTTTCTTCCTGACCGCATGTCTTCGGACGTCAGCCCCAACTCTGCCTGCAACGCAAAAACGGAATCCGAACATGCCGCAAAATACTTGGACACGTTCATATGCCCCAGAAAATCACAGTCCGACGGATCGACAATTGACTTGAAGGCCACAAAACCCGACATCATTCCTCCCCGTCTAAAAATAACTCAGTGGCGAGTGCTGGTTTAAGGTAACCATATCAAATCATCGCCGCAAATTTCGAAATCTTACCTAGACGCCCAGTCATGCCCCTCCGCCTCGCCACCCTCTCCCTTCTGATCCTCTACCCCATCGCATGGTTCGCCCCGCTGATGCGCGCGGGGTTCCTGCCGATCTTCGGCCTCAGCGAAATCAGTGTCATCACCGGGCTGCAATCCTTGTGGAAATCCGACGTCTTCCTCGCGCTGATCGTCACCATATTCGCGCTCTTCGCCCCGTATATCAAAACCATCGGCACCGCGCTGATCCAATGGAACCTGCTGGATGCCCGCGTCCAACCTGCGCTCAATATCCTTGGCAAGCTGGCCATGGCCGACATTTTCCTGATCGCGCTTTACATCACTTTGGCCAAGGGCATCTCATACGCCACCATCGAGACGGCATGGGGTCTCTACCTGTTCACGGCCTGCATTTTGGCTTCGATCGCACTGGGTCATATTACAGAGATGACATCCACTTCACGAAAAGCTCAGACCTAATTGATTGAAAACACAAATCTAAGTATCATCTTTATATTTCGAGCAGCAGTGTTTTGTAGTTTTCGGGTCCGCAGCGGATCGTACGCAATCGTTTGATCACCTTCCGCTTTGGCCCGGTGTGTTCCGGTTTGAAGAAGGAGTACGACGATCATGGCCGCCCTCCACAGTATTACATTGCAATTTCAGAATGCCTTTTTAAGACTGACTTTTTTCCTGATCTGTTTGGCGGCCTTGTTGGCCGTTTCAGCCACATTGTTATCCGCTTTGGGCGTATTGCCCTGGCTCTCGATGCAGGCCGGATTTGGCGAGGCACCGGCAAAGGATGCCGGCATGTTCATCCAGATTGGCTTGGCAGCGCTGATTCTCATGCTGGCGTTTTACCTGCCGGCCAATGCCCGAATGATGGCGCTGGAAAACAACCACCGCAAATTTGCGCTCAATATGCATGACATCGCGGACGCGTATCAAATGGCCCATGCCGCCGATCGCGGCGGGCTATTCATGATGTCGTCCGAGTTTGACGCCGTCAAGGAACGCATGGGGTTTCTGCGCCAGCACCCCGACCTGCAATCACTCGAGCCCGAGATCCTGGAACTGGCCGCGCAGATGAGCCAGATCAGTCAGGAACTGGCCCGGACCTATGGCGATGCGCAGGTCGAACGCGCGCGGATGTTCCTGCAACAACGGCAGGAAGAGATCGAACTGTTTCAACAGCGTCTGGAAGAGGCGCAGGTCATCCAGAACGAATTGCGTCAATGGACGCGGGATGTGGAAATGGAAGAGACGATCGCCAGGTCGCAACTTACCCGCTTGCGGGATGAACTGTTCGAGCTTCTGCCCGAATTGTCGACCCAACTGCACACACCGCGCAAAAATGGCACCTCAAAGGCATCCAGCGTGGTTGCAATGTCGCCCCTTCGACCGGCGGAATAGGCGCGCCAGCGCCCGCTGCGGACGATGGCCCAACCGGGCCTGAGGCCGCAGCGCGCCATCGGCGGTGAGGAACGCCCGCAAGGGCTTGAAGAACCGCCCAAGCTCGGGCACCAAGTGCGTCATGGCAAAGACGACATCCTTCTCCTGCTCGGCCTGCGGTGCGACGCATACACGATGGTCCGGACGCTGCGACGGTTGCGGCGAATGGAACACCATCGTTCAGGACGCGCCCATATCGACTGGCCCGGCCAGAAAATCCCTCGGCGGCAAACGCGGCCAGTCCATCGCACTCGCGGATCTGTCCACCGAGGAAACACCGCCGCCCCGCACCCTCTGCGGGGTCGAGGAGCTGGACCGTGTTCTGGGCGGCGGGCTGGTCCCGGCCTCCGCCCTGTTGGTGGGAGGAGACCCCGGCATCGGGAAATCGACCCTGCTGCTGCAAGCCGCAGCGCGTTTCGCGCGTGCGGGCGTGAAAACCATCTATGTCTCGGGCGAAGAAGCCAGCGCACAGGTGCGTATGCGCGCCCGCCGTCTTGGGCTTGAGGACGCCCCCGTTCAACTTGCCGCCGAAACCAACCTGCGCGACATCCTCACGACGCTGGAAGCCGAAAAACCAGGCCTGGCCATCATCGATTCGATTCAGACGATGTGGGCAGACAATGTCGACAGCGCACCCGGTTCCGTATCACAAGTCCGGGCCGCGGCCCATGAACTGACCACGTTTGCGAAACGGCACGGTGTTTCGATCATCATGGTTGGCCACGTCACCAAGGAAGGCCAGATCGCGGGCCCTCGCGTGGTCGAACACATGGTTGATACCGTCCTATATTTCGAGGGCGAGCGCGGCCATCAGTTCCGCATCCTGCGCGCGGTTAAGAACCGCTTTGGGCCAGCGGACGAAATCGGCGTGTTCGAAATGACCGGCAAGGGTCTGGCGCAAGTGACCAACCCCTCGGCCCTGTTCCTGTCCGAACGTGGCAGGCCAAGCCCCGGCTCTGCAGTTTTTGCGGGCATTGAAGGCACCCGACCCGTGCTGGTCGAATTGCAGGCTCTGGTCGCACCCTCGCCCCACTCACAGCCCCGCCGCACCGTTGTTGGGTGGGACAGCGGGCGGTTGGCAATGATCCTTGCGGTGCTCGAGGCCCGCTGCGGCATTCCCTTTGCCGGGCTCGACGTCTATCTCAACGTTGCCGGAGGTTTGAAAGTGAGCGAACCCGCCGCCGATCTGGCTGTGGCTGCCGCCCTTCTCAGTGCCCGAGAAGACACAGCATTGCCCGCCGACACGGTCGTATTCGGAGAAATCTCGCTGTCCGGGGCACTTAGACCGGCCCCACAGACCGAAAACAGGTTGAAAGAAGCGCAAAAACTTGGTTTCACGGCGGCAATTGCTCCGGCTGGTGGCAAAACCGGCACTGTGGCAGGTCTGACACTCACCCGACCCTCTGATTTGGTGGGGTTTGTTGGCGAAACCTTCGGAGCAGGTTAAAGTCGCGCCCCGAGGGGCAGAAAAAGAACAGGCGAGGGCCATGGAAGGTTTTACAATAATTGACGGGGTCGTCGCCCTGATCATCGTGCTGTCGGGCTTGCTGGCCTACTCACGTGGCTTCATGCGCGAAGTTCTGGCCATTGCAGGCTGGGTCGCGGCGGCCGTTCTGGCATTCATCTTTGCCCCACAGGCTGTGCCGCTGGTCAAAGAAATCCCTGTGGTCGGAGATTTCCTGCGCGACAGTTGTGAACTGTCGGTGATCACCGGCTTTGCAGCCGTCTTTGCCGTGGCTTTGATTGTGGTCAGTATCTTCACACCGCTGTTTTCATCGCTGGTGCAGCGCTCGGCATTGGGCGGTCTGGATCAGGCGCTGGGGCTGTTCTTCGGCATCGCGCGCGGCATTCTGCTGGTTGCAATCGCCTTCTTTGTCTATGATACGGTCATGACCGGCCAGTCCTATACAATCGTGGACGAAAGCCGCTCGGCCAAAGTGTTCGAGCAGTTCAGCAGCCAGATTGAAGAGCAAAACCCCGAAGCCGCTCTGGGTTGGGTGACTGCACAATACGAAGAACTGGTCGCCAGCTGCACGGCAGGAAACGAACAACCCGAAACCACAGCACCAACTGACGGGTAATCATGGGGTGCATTGCGTAATGAAAGCCCGGCACTGTCCGGGCTTTTTCGATTCAAACATACCCTTCCCCGCCACAGACCGTGCAGCGGATCGTTTTCAGCCCAAAACACCCGTCGCATCGGCTGGAGATCGGTTTGCCAAGAATATCCCGGCTTTTGACAACTTCGCCCGCCCCGTTGCAGATCTGACAGGGCGCCCGGCCCATTCCCCGGCACCTGTGGCACCGTTGTTTGATCCGGTCCTGCTTCTTTTGAGGTTTATGTTGCCACATTCCGGCCCTTTGCGTGCTTCACCCATCCTGTTTTGCACATATTAATTGGCATGACAGCACATTTGATTGCACATGTCATCTTCTTCCTGACCCTGCCCCGATCCGCGAAATCCCGACCTGCGGCAATAGGTGAGTGTGATCCTTTGATGACAGCCACGCCATTAGGCATTATGTGGAGGCCAACCCGCCACGGAATCGGAGCCACCGATCTTGTTCTTTCTGTTCGAATGCGCGCTGGTCGTTGTGATGGTCGCCCTATTGGCGTCGTTGTCGCCTGCCACCAAACCGACCGCACGCGCCTTGCAGAGGATCCGATGCCGAACGGCGGTCAACCCTCAGGTCAAATCGTCATAGAAGTTGGAGCCCCTTAAATGTGTGGGATTTTGGGAATCGCAAGCCGGACACATGATGTGTTTGCCGAAATCTATGACGGGCTGCTGATGTTGCAGCACCGGGGTCAGGATGCCTCAGGGATCGTGACCTACAACGGCGAATTCTTCCGGGAAAAGAAGGCCAACGGTCTGGTAAAGGATGTGTTCAACGCCCAGGATGCAGAAACCCTGTTGGGTCGTGTGGGCATGGGGCATGTGCGCTATCCGACGGCGGGGTCCCTCAGCGCGGCCGAGGCGCAGCCCTTTTTCGTGAACGCCCCTTACGGCATCTATCTGGTTCACAACGGCAACATCACCAACACCGCCGAACAGCGCGAAAAGGTTACCGGCAAATACAGCCGTCACCTGCGCACCACGTCAGACTCTGAAATCCTTCTGAACGTGCTGGCCGACAAAGTGGCGGACGCGATCAAGGTGAATGGCAACGGCGAACCCATCCGCAATCTGTTTGCCGGTGTGAAGATGACGATGGAACGCGTTCAGGGCGCCTATTCCGTGATCTGTCTGGTCGCGGGTGTCGGTATGTTGGCCTTCCGCGATCCGTTTGGTATTCGCCCACTTTCGGTCGCCAAACGCGAAGTGGACGGAGACGGTGATGATTACGCCTTTGCCTCGGAAGACGTGGCCTTTGGCATCAACGGCTTTGAAAAGCTGCGTGATCTTCGCCCGGGTGAGGCGATCCTGATCGATCTGGACGGCAATATGCACGAGTTTCAGGCGGTCGAAGGCAAGCTGACACCCTGCATATTCGAGTATGTCTACCTGGCGCGCCCGGATTCTTTGCTGGACGGTGTTTCGGTTTACAAGACGCAGATGCGCATGGGCCAGACGCTGGCGAAACAGATTCAGGACTCGGGGCTGGAAATCGATCGGATCATCCCGGTGCCCGACAGCGCCCGCCCCGTGGCCCTGGAAGCCGCAAAGATCACCGGCATCCCCTATCGCGAAGGGCTGGTGAAAAACCGCTATGTCGGGCGTACGTTCATCATGCCGGGTCAGGCGGAACGGCAGAAATCCGTTCGCCGCAAGCTGAATGCCGTGCCGCTGGAATTCGACGGCCATAGTGTTCTGCTGATCGACGATTCCATCGTACGGGGCAACACCATCAAGAAGATCGTTCAGATGTGCCGCGATGCCGGGGCCAAGAAGGTCTATGTCGCCAGCGCCTCGCCGCCGGTGAAATACCCCAATGTCTACGGTATAGACATGCCAACCAAGGCCGAACTGATCGCGAACGGCAAGGAAATCGAAGAGATCCGCGAAGAACTGGGTGCCGACGCCCTGTTCTATCAGCACCTGGAAGATCTGATCTGGGCCGCCAAGGAGGGCAATCCCGAGATCGAAGCCTTCGACTGTTCCTGTTTTGACGGCAAGTACATCACGGGCAGCGTCAGCGAAGGTTATCTGGACAATCTGGAGAACAGCAGCCGTGTCAGCCAGAAGCGCGCCGACATGCAGGTTCCGGGCGAGTCTTGGAACGCGGCGAAACTGGCCTCGGGCTGAGCGGACGAAACGGGACTGACACAGTCAGTTTTCCATTCTGAAAAGCGAATCAAAACGGCGGAACATCCCGGCCAACCGATAGCTGTCGACCGGCTTGATTGCTGTCATGGGATGTGAATGAGTGGAAATCTGCCACAACCAGTCGGCGAATTCCACGCAATCACAAGGGCTTTTTTCAAGGGCGCCAAATCGTGATGACACCTGTCCGTGCAGCGCTTTTGTTCGCTTGAGCGTTTTGCTATCTGGCCGCGACCACTCACTCAAAAAGGGGTCCGGGCCACAGCCCGGTCCGCGGATCATGTCAAACGCCAAAGTCCAAAGCGCGGCCACACAGCGGGGCGCGCTGAAGAAGAATTCCGTCTCGGTTCTGGGCGTATTCGGGCCGAAAGCGGATATGCGCGCCCTGATGCGCCTGTCATCAGGCCGCGTGAAAGAAGTAAAACCCGGAAGCCGCGTTGCCTCGGGCACAGTTATCGCGATTGATGAGCATGGCATAATGCTGCGACAAAGCGGCCAGACCCGGCGTATCGCCATCCCCGGCGGCTGATCACATCTTGACGCCCCGCGCGCGGGGGTTCAAACCGCAGGCATGACCGATACGACCAAAATCGCCCTGATAACCGGGGCATCGCGCGGGCTGGGCGCTGCCCTGGCCGAAGCGCTGGCGCCCGAATACCACATTGTCGCCGTCGCCCGGACCACTGGCGGGCTGGAAGAACTGGACGATCGCATCAAGGCCAAGGGTGGCTCTGCCACGCTGGCACCGATGGACATCACTGATCCGAACGCGATGGCAACCCTGTGCCGCGGGATTCATGACCGTTGGGGCAAGGTGGATTTGTGGCTGCATACGGCCATTCACACTTCGGCGCTGACACCGGTACATTTCGTTGACCCCAAGGAATGGACCAAGGCAGTCAACACGAATGCAAACGCAACCTCGGTCCTGATCCCATATGTCGCGCCGCTGCTGGGTGAAAACGGCCACGCGGTGTTTTTCGATGACCCGAAAGCCGGTCACAAGTTCTATGGCATCTATGGTGCCACCAAGGCCGCGCAAATGGCGCTGGCCCGCAGTTGGGCGGCCGAGACCGAACGCACCGGTCCGCGCGTTTCGATCGTGGAACCAGCACCGATGCCGACCGCCGTGCGTGCCCGGTTCCACCCGGGCGAAGATCGCGATGCACTGACGAGCACCGCAGATGAAGCTGCGCGGATCCTGGCGCTGCTTTAGGAAATGGCCCTGACGGGCCATGCCTCCGGCGGGGATATTTTTAGCCAGATGAAGCTGGAATCAGGCGATATGAACGCCGTTCCGCCCGGCCAGATCGACGAAGAACTGCCACGCGACACGGCCTGAACGCGATCCGCGCGTGGCCTGCCATTCAATTGCTTCGGCGCGCAGGATTTCGGCATCGACCGAAACGCCATAGGCGGCACAATAGCGGTCGATCATGGCAAGATATTCGTCCTGATCGCAGGGGTGGAATCCCAGCCACAGACCGAAGCGGTCGGACAGTGATACCTTTTCCTCGACCGCCTCTGACGGGTTGATGGCGCTGGAGCGTTCGTTTTCAATCATGTCCCGCGGCATCAGGTGGCGGCGGTTCGAGGTCGCGTAGAACACCACGTTTTCCGGGCGACCTTCAATACCGCCATCCAGAACGGCCTTGAGCGATTTGTAATGCTGGTCATCGTGACTGAACGAGAGGTCGTCGCAAAACAGGATGAACCGATAAGGCGCCGTGCGCAGGTGGTTCAGCAGACGCGCGACCGAGGCCATATCCTCGCGCTGTAGTTCCACAAGCTTCAGGTCAGGATGATCTGCGCTCAACGTGCCGTGGACGGCCTTTACGAGGCTGGATTTGCCCATCCCGCGCGCGCCCCACAACAGTGCATTGTTTGCCTTGTAGCCGGCCGCGAAGCGGCGGGTGTTGTCAAGTAACGTGTCGCGCGACCGATTTATGCCGACCAGCAGATCCAGATCGACGCGATTGATCTGTTCGACCGGTTCCAGGCGTTCCGGTTCCACATGCCAGACAAAGGCAGGGGCCGCATTGAAATCCGGTGTGGCCAAAGGCGCCGGCGCCATGCGCTCCAACGCGGCAGCAATACGGTTCAGGGCTTGGTCGTCCATCGGCTTCTCCGGTCAGATACGGATCGGTTCAAAGCATGTTCTGATTGGCGCAACAAGGCCCGCGAACGAAAAAGGCGCGCCCGAACGGGGCGCGCCTCGGCTGTTGTTTCAGCAGGTTACTTGTCGTCTTCGAATTCCCGCATCAGATCTTCGTCCGCTTCGGCTTCTTCATCGTCGTAGTAACCTTCAGCCCGCAACTGCTCTTCCCGCTTCCTTTCAACCCGGGCCACCAGGAAGATCGAAATCTCATAAAGGCCATAGACCACCACAAAAAGGATAATCTGCGTGATCACGTCAGGAGGCGTCACGATCGCCGCCAGCACCAGAATGCCGACCACCGCATATTTGCGCACGGCCCCCAGACCCTCAGAGCTGACCAGACCTGCCTTGCCCATGAGGGTCAGAAGAACCGGCAATTGGAAGCACAGCCCAAAGGCCACGATGAACTTGATCGTCAGGTTCAGGTATTCCTGTGCCGAACCCTGAAACACCACGCTCAGCGGTGCAGCCGTTGCGCCATCGGCCACGGCTTCGCCTTCAGCGCCGAATTGCTGGAACCCAAGGAAGAAGTCATAGGCCAGGGGCGTGACGACATAGAAAGCAAAGCTGGCGCCCAGAAGGAACATGAAGGGCGAAGCCAGCATGAAGGGCAGAAACGCATTCTTCTCTGACTTGTAGAGGCCCGGAGCCACAAAGCGCCACATCTGCATCCCGATATAGGGAAACGCCAGAATGAAGCCCCCCAAAAGCGAAACCTTGATCGCGACAAAGAACCCTTCCTGCGGCGAGATGAAGATCAGGCCGCAATCCTGTCCGCGCTCGGTCAGGACCTCACACAAAGGGTTGGTCAGAAAATTGAAGATCGGCGTGGCCACCGTAAAGCAGATGATCATCCCGACCAGAAAAGCCACGACGCAGTGGATCAACCGCGTACGCAGCTCGGCCAGGTGCTCGATCAATGGGGCCGAGGTATCTTCGATCTCGTCGGTCTTGGTCATGTTTCGCCTTCAGTCTTCAGCGCCGCTTCGGCTTCTTCGGCCTTGGCCAGGGCCTCGGCAGCTTCCTTGGCCTTGCGCTCGGCGGCAGCGCGGGCCGTTGAGGCCTGAATTTTCTTGGCCTGTTCGGCTCGCTCGGCTGCCAGTTTACCGGTTTCGCTGTCAGGATCGAACTTGGTGGGATCCATGCTTTTTGCCATATCCTGCGCGGCTTGTTTCACGCCGTCCATGGCCGAACCAACCGGATTCGCGGCGGCGTTGAGACCTTTCTTGATCTCGTTCACACCGGCCTGATCGGCAGCCTCGTTCATGGCGCTGCTGAATTCGCGTGCCATGCCACGGGCCTTGCCGACAAACCGCCCGACATTGCGGAACAAAACCGGCAGGTCCTTCGGCCCGACAACGATCAAGGCGACAATGCCGATGACCAGAAGTTCGGTCCAGCCCAGATCAAACATCTGCGCTTACGCCTTGTCTTTCTCGGTTTCAGGCGTCACGTCCTTGGCCAGTTCCGACGCGTCCTGTTCCAGTTCTTCCGAACCGTCCTTCACACCCTTCTTGAACGCGGTGATGCCTTTGCCGACTTCGCCCATCAGCGAGCTGATCTTGCCGCGACCAAACAGAACCAGAACCACAACGGCGATCAGCAGAAGACCGGGAAGGCCAATATTGTTCAGCATCTCATTTCTCCTTTTTCATCGGCGCCCTTGTGCGCCGGGAATATGAACTGGATCCGTGTTTACGCCGCCAGGCCCTGTCCCAAAAGGGATCCGGCACAGATTGAGGGCGAAAATTGACCTCATCTGCAAAAAACTATGGGCTCGCATTTTCCAACTGACAGGTTTATGTCAGTTGGAAGTGGCTAGAACGATGGCATCGAAACCTGGTCAACGGAGACTCACATGACCCATGTTGCTGAAATCGTCACCTTCACTCTTGCCAACGGCACCACCCCTGAAGAGTTCGTAAAGCTCAGCAAGGCATCCGAAGCCTTTGTTCGCAGCGCACCTGGCTTTGCCCATCGACAGCTCAGCCAGGGCGCAGACGGCCGCTGGACTGACTATGTCGTCTGGACGGACATGAAGGCCGCGCAGGACGCTGCGGCACAGTTCCCGCAACAGGAATGTGCAGCAGGCATGATGGCGGCCATCAACCCTGAAAGCGTTCAGATGCGCCATGAGGCTGTATTATGGAACATGACTGCCTAGGCGCGGTCCGGACGGCGTGTCATGCGCCGAACTGACCGCCTGTTCGATATCATCCAGATCCTGCGCGACGGAAAACTGCACCGCGCGCAGGACATCGCGGACCGGCTCGAGGTGTCGGTCCGTACCATCTATCGCGACATGGACACGCTGGTCGCCTCGGGTGTTCCTGTCGAAGGAGAGCGGGGTGTGGGTTACATGGTGCGCGAGCAGATCACCCTGCCGCCGCTGAATCTGACCCCGGCCGAGCTTGAGGCCCTGAACCTCGGCATGGCGATCGTGGCCGAAGCCGCAGATCCAGACCTGAAAGCCGCCGCGAACTCTCTGGCAGACAAGATCGATGCCGTCCTGCCCACACAGGTTGTGGCCGAAGCCGATAGCTGGAAATTCGCGGTCTACCCTTTTGCAGATGCAGCCCGCGGGCTTGCACATATGGCTCCGATCCGCGCGGCCATCAAATCACGCCAAAAGCTTCGGCTGTCCTACCGCCGCATTGACGGCGTTCTGACTGAACGCACAATCCGTCCCTTGCATATGGAATACTGGGGACGGATCTGGACACTTACCGCATGGTGCGAATTGCGAAACGGTTTCCGTGTCTTCCGTATCGACCTGATCGAATCCGTCTCGCCGCTGCCAGAGATCTTCGCAGACGAGCCAGGAAAACGCCTGAGCGACTACGACCCAAACGCCTGAGCGACTACGACCCAAACGCCTGAGCGACTACGACCCAAACGCCTGACAGGCAGCCGTATTCAGAAGTGTTTCGGGCAGAGGCACAGCCCGAAACGAGCGATGTATCATTTCAGGTAGGGATCTGGATCCACTGATTCAAACCCTTTGCGCACCTCGAAATGCACATAGGCATCGTCTCCGCCCCTCAACTGCGCCAGCTTTTGTCCACGGCGTACACGATTCCCTTTTTTGACGGTGATGCCATCAACATTGGCATAGACCGTCAGCAGATCGTTTTTGTGTTTGACCACGATGATCGGAACCTGATCCGCGTCCGCGGTAATCGCCGCTACGGTTCCGGCCTCAGCCGCGGTGACGGCTGTGCCGGGGGCCGCAGCGATGTCGATACCTTCGTTCTTGCCCTTTTTATAGCCGCGGATGATGGTGCCGCTGACCGGCAGGGACAGGGCCGTAGATCGCGTGTTTGTCGGGGCTTCGGCCGTCACATCAGGGGCTTCAGCGCGCGGCGCGACCTTTTCGTCGGGCAAGGGCTGCGTGGCACTTGGAGGCGTCGGCGTCGGCGACCCCTGCCCCGGCTCCGTTACCTCGGTGGCCGCAACCGGTGCCGTTGCAGCAGCGCTTTGACGTGGCGCGGATTGGTTCTTGACCGGGATCAACAGAAACTGACCTTCACGCACGGTGAAGTCGGACCCCAGGCCGTTCCATTCCGCCAGCGATTCCACCGGAACCTGATAGAGGCGCGAAATTGTGTACGCCGTTTCGCCGCGCTTGACCTTGTGGCGGACAGGTTCCGGCCCGCTTGCGACGGGCGCCGGGGCTGGCTTGGCGGGCTCCAGCGTCGTCGTCCGGACGCCCCCCGTTTCAGGGGCCTGATCAATGGCGGCTCCGGCAACTGATGCGATATCTACGCCACTGCCTGCACCTACCGAACGCGGCAAGGCCAGAACTTCGCCCTCTCGCAGGGTATCGCTTGTCTGAAGGCCGTTGAACCGCGACAGCTCACCCTCGGGCAGGCCGACACGCGCGGCAACATCGCGCACCGTGTCGCCGCGTCGGGCCACGACAACCTGGTAGTTCGGATAGGTTATCACCCCCCGGCTGTCGGGCGACGGGCGCGACGTTGTTGCCGACTGCACTGCATCAGTGGTCGAAAATCCGCCGACCTGACCGCGCAGGTCGTAATCCAGTGGCCCCTCACACCCGGCCAGAATGGCCAGAGCGGCCACTCCGGTCGCGCAGCGACGCATAGCTGATTTGGATACTGCACTCATAATACTGTCCTCAACGCCCGCCCCTGTTGTCCGGGGTTCCGGCGACCAAATTTATCAAGCCTGTTACGCCTCGTCCTTGCCAAGCCCCTCAAGCAGAGGCACGAAACGGACCGACGTCAATTCTTCATAGTCCAGGCCGGCCTCGGTGCGCGTTACTTTGATCAACTGCTGCACCGTGTCCGACTGACCCACGGGTAATACCATAATACCCCCGATTTTCAGCTGCGCCAAGAGCGGTCCCGGAGGGTCTTCGGCTGCGGCCGTCACGATGATCCGATCAAACGGAGCCTGTTCCGGCAAGCCAAAGGATCCATCCGACAACATGGCCGTGATATTCGTAAGCCCCAGATCGGCAAAAAGCTTCCCTGTCTCGCTGACCAGCCGCCGATGGCGTTCGACCGTATAGACCCTGCGCGCCAGTTTCGACAGGATTGCGGCCTGGTAACCTGACCCGGTTCCGATCTCGAGCACGGTATCGCGCGGCCGAACGTCCAGTGCCTGCGTCATGAGACCAACGACCGACGGCTGACTGATCGTCTGACCGCAGGAGATCGGCAATGGCATGTCCTCGTAAGCGCGATCTGCGAACAGGCCGGTGACAAAGCGGCCCCGATCAACCTGTTCCATTGCCTCCAGAACGCGCGCATCCGTGACCCCCCGTTTGCGCAGGGCAAACAGGAACTGCATCACGGTTTCCGGGTCCAGTCCGCTCATTCGACCGCCTTCAATGCCTCCAGCATGTCATATGCGGTCAAGTCGGCGCGCATCGGTGTAACCGAGATATAGCCTTCGAGATTGACCGCAGCATCCGTTCCCGGCGCAGTCGGGTTATGCTGATAGCCACCCTTGATCCACAGGAACCGCCGCCCCGAGGGCGAGCTGTGCGGCTCGACCGTAAAATGCGTGTCGCGCCGGAACCCCTGCGCGGCAACGCGCGTACCGCGCACCTCATCTGCCGGAACAGGGGGGAAGTTCACGTTGTAAAACAGGCGGTAATCGCCCTGCTCGACCGGGGTTGCATCCAGAATACGCCGGACCAGATGGGCCCCGAACCGCGCGGCAGCCTCGAACGGGTCGTCCAGCCCCAGATTTTGCGGGCCGAAATACTGTGACAGAGCAATCGCAGGAACCCCCTGCAGCGCCGCTTCCATCGCGCCGCCGATAGTGCCCGAATAAAGCGTGTTCTCGGCCGAGTTGTTGCCCCGGTTCACGCCGGACAGGACCAGATCCGGCGGGCAGTCTGACATCACGTCATGCAGCCCCGCCAACACACAATCCGCAGGCGACCCTTCCGCCGCATAACGCCGTTCGCCCAACTTGGCGATCATCGTGGGATGGGTATAGCTGATGCAATGCCCAACACCCGATTGTTCAAAGGCGGGCGCGACCACCCAGACCTCACCATCCGGACCTGCCAGTTCGGCAGCGATCGCCTCCAGCGTGATCAAGCCCGGAGCGTTGATCCCGTCATCATTGGTCAGAAGAATACGCATGTGCCCGATTTACCCCCGCGTTTGGCCCTTGATAGACCCAGCCCCGCGATGCGGCAAGCGACGCGACCCTGCAATCTGAGGCTTTCGCGCACCACTTGCACGGAAATCGAGAGGTTAACTCTGCGCCTCGGGGAAAACGAAACATTTGTCGCGACGAATGGTCAGCCACATGACACGGCCCGGATTGGGCACAAAGACATTGGGGACCGTCGCCCTGAGAATCGAGCCGTCGTAGTCCATGCGAAACTCGACCAGGCTTTCGTTTCCCAGAAAACGCGCGCGCTCGACCACGCCCCGCGCGGCAACGCCATCAGTTGCGGTCGGCAGCGGGCCCTTGCCGTTACGGTCGAAATCCAGTTTGACATGCTGGGGGCGAAATACGATCTCGACATCCGTTCCATCCGGAATACCCGGTGCCAGAAACTGGCCGAACGGCGTGTCTGCCAGCGCTCCGTTCACCTGCGCCCGCAACACGTTGACATCACTGAAAAAGGCCACGGCAGCCTTGTCCGCCGGCCGGGTATAGACATTGTATGGCGCGCCCTGCTGGACGATCTTGCCGCGCCGCATCAGCGCGATCTCATCCGCCATCCGCATCGCCTCTTCCGGTTCATGCGTGACCAGCAGAACGGCCGCATCCTCTTCCTTGAGAATGGACAGCGTCTCATCCCGAATACCGTCGCGCAGACGGTTGTCGAGACCCGAAAAGGGCTCGTCCATCAGCATGATCCGAGGCCGTGGCGCCAAAGCGCGGGCCAGGGCCACACGTTGTTGCTCGCCGCCAGACAGCTGATGTGGGAACCCGTCGATGAACCGCATCAGGTCCACTTTGCGCAAAAGCTCTTCGACCCGGGCTCGTTTTTCGTCCTTGCTGCCTTTCAGGCCAAAGGCCACGTTGTTGGCCACGCTCAGATGAGGAAACAGCGCAAAGTCCTGAAACATCAACCCGATCTCGCGCCGTTCCGGGGGCACCCGAAACACGGTGTCGCAGATCAGTTTGCCATCGACGTAAATCTCGCCCGTGTCCTGCATCTCGACCCCGGCAATCATGCGCAGGGTGGTGGATTTCCCGCAACCTGACGGCCCCAGCAAACAGGTCACCTTGCCGGCCTGCACCGTCAATGACACGTCATCCACAACGACCCGCCCTTCGAACCGGCGAACAATGTTGCGAATTTCCAGACGCGGAGGAGTTGCGTTACCTGTCACCGATGGACCCCATTGCCTTTCCCGATCAAATCCATCGGGCTTGGGCGGGGATAGCAACCCCGCTCTTCAGGTGCAAGAGATCAGCAGCAACCGCCGGATGATGCGGTTTCGCCTGTTGCCTCGAACGGGCTTTCGCCGCCGCAGCCTTCGAAAATGCCGAAATGGGTGGAAAAATCGCCGATAAAGTCGAAATGGCGGGCAAACCGCGTGTCCCGCAGCATCATCCAGGTATTGCCGCAGACCGGAAAGACCTTGCCGGCTTCGATGACATGGTGATCGTCCAGAACAAACGCATGCGGCGCGTTGGGAACGGTGCCTTTGTAGACCACCGCCTGGCCGTAATCCTCGCAGGCCGGTTCCAGCTCCGGCAGCTTGAACAGACGGTAGGTCGCCGACAGGAATCTGAGCGGGGCAACACGATCCTCCAGCGCAGGATTCTCGATGGTCAGCGGGCGGTGCGTCACCCGGCGCGGATCACCGAAACCTGCCTTGCGCGCCATCGACAGGAAATCATTCCAGTACAATGCACCCGACAGACATTCGCCATACAGAACCTCATCCGCGGCCATCGCCTGCGGGACACGGCGGTCGGCATAGACGTCCGAGAAATACATCTCGCCGCCTTCTTTCAGCAACCGATGCGCGCCGCGCAGCACGGCATCCTTGTCGGTCGCCAGGTTGATGACGCAGTTCGAGACGATGATGTCGAACGATCCGGGTTCCAGATCCAGTTCCTCCAGCGTCTCGATATAGCCGTGATGGAATTCCACATTGCTTTTGGCGTGCCCAAAGGCTTGGACGTGATAGTCCTGATGCGCGCGGGCAACGTCCAGTTGTTCGGGCGTCATGTCCACACCGACGACCCGGCCCTTTTCACCAACCATGGCAGACAGCGCATAGACGTCGCGCCCCGCCCCACAGCCAAGATCGAGGATCGACATGCCCTCGAGATCCAGAGGCGCGATCAGACCGCACCCGTAATATCGGGTCAGCACATCGTCATGAATCCTGGACAAAATCCGCTTGAGATGATCCGGCATGTCGTCCGGCGTGCAACAGGCGTTGGTCTGCAAGTCCGCACTGCTTTGCAGAACTTCACCATAATAATTCCGTACCGAATCGTGTTTCATCGCTGCTTCCCCGTCATGCGTGTCTGTACGCAGCTAGTGAAGTGGCCTTGCATTCGCAATCCGGCCACGGTCGTTCTGACGAAAGCGTGAGTTTTCCTGCACCCAACTACTCCAGCAACTCAAAGTCCACACCGGCACGGACTACGCCGTTCACCTGAACCTCAAGCCGATGCGCGCCGGGGATCAACCTGAAGGTAGAGGCATCACCCTTCAGCCTGTGACGCTTGGCCAACGTGAGCCTGCCGTTGTTCAAAGCCGCCTGTTTCAGCTTGTACACCTTGGGTGATGTTTTTCCCGCAGGGCGCTGAAAATAAATAATATAATCCACCAGAACCGGTTGTTTCCCTGCCCCGGTCAGATCAACGGAAAACTCCAGCGCTTCGCCGATACGGGCCTCGGAACTCAGATCAATTGTCACGGCGATATCCGCATCAGGGTCATATCCCAGCATCTTCATCGCCTCAGGGTGCCCGGCCTTGACCAATCCGCGCAGCGTATGAGAGGTCATCCACTCCAGCTCTGCCGCGGTCTGTCGCGCCTCGGTGCGCCACTTGTCCAGACGCCCCAGCACCAGGCTCGGGTCTTTCTTGGTGATATCATTCAAATGGTTGGCCACCGACCGCGTCACATACCGGGTTGGATCGCCGTGCAACCTGTCCAACAGCGGCAACGGGTCCGTCAGACCCAAACCGATGCCCTGCCCCCATGGCAGACGGGGCCGCGTTCCCTCGCTGACCAATCGGCGCACGTGATAGCTGCCGTGGGTACACCAGTCCTGCATCCGCCCAAGCACCCTGTCTGGGGCATGGTTCAGGAAAGGCCGAATGGCCCATTCCATCGAAAACCGCTGCGTCAGCTCCTCCAACACATCCAGAGACAGATCGACGTGATCCAGCCCGATGGCCGCGACCCATTCGCCCAGCGGCGCGAAAATGAAATCGCCGAAATCATCATCCGATCTGGCAGGGTCCAGCGGAGGCGGCAAAGACCGTAAAATCACCGGGGCGACTGTCGGCAAGTCGCCCGGCACGGCCTGTTGCAGGCATGTCGCGATCCAGCTCATACGCTGTTTCAGTTCCAGTTCAGGCAGGCGCGACATGACCTGTGCCTGAAACGCAGAGGCGTCGAAGCCCGGTTCAGCATCCAAGAACAAGTCGCTGAGAAAGCGGACTTTCTCAGCGTTGAACAACTGATCTTTCAACGAAAACCCCTGCGCCATGATCACATCGTCAGGTTGGTCGCACCGCCGTCCAGCAGGATATTCTGGCCAACGATGAAGCCCGCATGTTGCGAACACAGAAACGCGCAGGTCGCACCAAACTCCTGCCGCGAACCATAGCGCCTGACCGGGATCGTCGCCGCTCGGTTGGAACGCGCTTCGTCAATTGAAATACCCTGTTGCGCCGCCACACCGCTGTCCAGAGAATCCGCCCGGTCCGTGGCATGGATGCCCGGAAGCAGGTTGTTGATGGTCACCCCGTGTGGCGCCACCTGACGCGAGGTTCCGGCCACATAGCCCGTCAGACCTGTACGCGCCGCGTTTGACAGACCCAGAACCGCAATTGGCGCACGCACGGATTGCGAGGTGATATTCACCACCCGGCCCCAACCCTTTTCCATCATTCCGGGAAGCAGGGCCTTCATAAATGCAATCGGCGTCAACATGTTGGCATCCAGCGCCTTGATGAAATCATCACGCTCCCAGTCCGACCACGATCCGGGCGGCGGTCCGCCGGCATTTGTCACAAGTATATCAACGCCCTGCGCGGCCTCGATCACCTGCGCCTGACCGTCGGGCGTGGTCACGTCGCAGGCCACGGTCTGCACCTCAACGCCGTGCTCTGACCGCAGGCGTGCGGCTTCAGCCTCCAACACCTCGGGGCCGCGTGCGTTCATCACCAGATTCACGCCAGCCGCGGCAAGCGCCTCGGCGCAGCCAAGACCCAATCCTTTGCTGCTGGCACAGACCAGCGCGCGTTTTCCTTGAATTCCCAGATCCATCGGATCCTCCCTGTCAGTCATCGCCGCATGTCTAGCACCGGCCAGACAGGGAAGACCAGAAACGGATCATCGATCAATAGAAGAACTCTTCCCGGATGATCTTGCCGTCGGCGACGTGATAAACACCCACTTCGCGCATATCGAACGCTTCGCCGGTTTCCTTCACGGTGCCCTGCACTTCGAAAATCACGGCAAAACGGTCGTCGCCATGAGGAAGCGGATCGCTGACGGACGCACCAGACACTTCATGCGCGCTTTCCCACCACTCATGCTTGCCACGGATGGCGTCGATTCCTTTGGTTTCCCGACCCATTCCCTGAAAATCCTGCCCTTCGACCGACACCGCATCCGGCGCATACAGCTTGGACAGGTTTTCTTTGGCCCGGTCTTCCCGGCAACCAGCCACGAGTTCATCGGCAATCTCTTTCAAATTCATTGATCCACTCCATCATTTGTTCACTATATGTTCTTTTTGCCACAGACCCATGATTCGTACCAGACCCTTTGTCTTGCTTCGGCAGGATTCCCCGCATATACGCGCGCTCATGCTTGATACCTCGAACCAACCCACCCTGCCGCCCGAGATCGCCCGGCGCCGGACATTCGCCATCATCTCGCACCCTGATGCGGGAAAGACTACGCTGACGGAAAAGTTCCTGCTGTACGGGGGCGCGATTCAGATGGCCGGTCAGGTGCGTGCCAAGGGCGAGGCGCGGCGGACCCGGTCGGACTTCATGCAGATGGAAAAGGATCGCGGCATCTCGGTCTCGGCCTCAGCGATGTCGTTCGACTATGGGAACTTCCGGTTCAACCTGGTGGATACACCCGGCCACAGCGATTTCTCGGAAGACACCTATCGCACGCTGACAGCCGTGGACGCGGCCGTCATGGTGATCGACGGCGCGAAAGGTGTGGAAAGCCAGACGCAGAAACTGTTCGAGGTCTGCCGCCTGCGCGATCTGCCGATCCTGACCTTCTGTAACAAGATGGACCGCGAAAGCCGCGACACGTTCGAGATCATCGACGAAATTCAGGAAATGTTGGCCATCGACGTCACGCCCGCCGCCTGGCCCATCGGCGTGGGGCGCGACTTCATCGGCTGCTATGACATGCTGCGCGACCGGCTGGAACTGATGGACCGCGCCGACCGCAACAAGGTGGCCGAAAGCATCGAGATCAACGGGCTGGACGACCCCAAACTGGCCGAACACGTCCCCGAGCATCTGCTGGACAAACTGCTGGAAGAGGTCGAGATGGCGCGCGAACTGCTGCCCGCGCTTGACCCGCAGGCCGTTCTGGAAGGCCACATGACCCCGATCTGGTTCGGCTCAGCCATCAACTCGTTCGGCGTCAAGGAACTGATGGAAGGCATCGGCGCCTATGGCCCGCAGCCACAGGTTCAATCCGCTGAACCCCGCCAGATTTCCCCAGATGAAAAGAAAGTTGCAGGCTTTGTCTTCAAGGTTCAGGCCAACATGGACCCCAAGCACCGCGACCGGGTGGCCTTTGTCCGCATGGCCAGCGGCCACTTCAAGCGCGGCATGAAGCTGACCCATGTGCGCAGCAAGAAACCGATGGCGATCTCGAACCCCGTATTGTTCCTGGCCTCTGACCGCGAGTTGGCGGAAGAGGCCTGGGCCGGTGACATCATCGGCATTCCCAACCACGGGCAGCTGCGCATCGGTGACACGCTGACCGAAGGCGAAGCGCTGCGGGTGACCGGCATTCCGTCGTTCGCGCCGGAGCTTCTGCAAGGCGTCCGCGCGGGCGACCCGATGAAAGCCAAGCATCTGGAAAAAGCCCTGATGCAATTCGCCGAGGAAGGTGCGGCCAAGGTGTTCAAGCCTTCGATCGGCTCGGGCTTTATAGTGGGGGTCGTGGGCGCGTTGCAGTTCGAAGTGCTCGCCAGCCGGATCGAGATGGAATATGGCCTGCCGGTACGGTTCGAAGCATCGCAGTTCACCTCGGCCCGCTGGGTAAGTGGTGACAAGGCCGAGGTCGAAAAGTTCGTCAACGCCAACAAGCAGCACATCGCGCATGATCATGACGGCGACATCGTCTATCTGACCCGCCTGCAATGGGATATCGATCGGGTGGTCCGTGACTATCCCGCGCTGAACCTGACCGCGACAAAAGAGATGATGACCTGAGGCAACTGTCTGATTGCACAGGCAGGTTTGGCTGTGCAATCCTGCGCGCATGAGTGACGACCAACTGACCTATTCCGGTGGCCTGCCCGACATGCTGGACAGCTATGAGAACCGGCGCAGCCCGTTTCAGTTCGGCACCCTGACCCTGCCCGAGCTTGACGTCAATCTGGAAGAACTGGCCAAGCTCACCGTGCCCAACACCGCCACCGAATTGCCGCCCGGGCGCAGCACCACCTGGGATCGCAAACGCGTTCAGATCGCGCGGGAATTCGTCGGAAAGTCAGAGCTTGCCTTCCTGAACGCCCAGCTGATCTCGAACCTCAGAAAACGCTCCTTTCCGCGTCAGGCCCCTGCGCTGTTCTGCCGGTTGTGGGACGAACAATCCGACCATCTTCTTTCCGCCCTCGACCTGCGTTGGCTGGTGTCGTCTGTTCAGACTTTTGCGGATCACGGTCAAACGCCGACACAGCGCGAGGTCGGACATGCCTTGCGCGTGTTCTTCAGCATGATGAAGCTGTATGAGTTCGAGCGGCTCTTCTCGGGGCTGGCCCCGGAAACGCCGTTTCAGTTCAAGGACAGGAACCACGTCCCGCTGCCCTATCAGATGAAAGGCTTTTCCTTTGAAAAAGGCGGGCTTGACGTCAATCTCATCGCTCCGATCTGGACCAAGGCGATGAATGATCCCACGATTGCGCCGCTGGTGGATCACCTGATGATCCAATTGAACAAGGACCCAGGTGGACTTTTTCGACGCCTGAAACGCATGCGCGACGCCCGCGCACCGCACAAATGACCACCTGGGGCATTGTGTCCATGGTCCGGGGACCAACCGAAGACGTCCTTCGGTTCGTGGCCCATCACCTCGAACTGGGGGCGGATTTCATGTATATCTACATGGACGAACCCAACCGCCGCACGTTCAGGGCTCTGAGAATGCATCCCAAGGTCCGGGTCCGTAACTGTGATGACGCCTTTTGGGAAAAACGCGGACGCGCACGACCGGAAAAGCATCAGGTGCGCCAGTCGGTTCACGCCACTTTTGCCTATCGAAACACCCGGCTGGATTGGTTGACACATATCGATGTGGATGAGTTTCTTTGGCCGGCGGCCCCCATTTCTGATGTTCTGCGCGATGTTCCAGACACGGTTCCCGCGGTGCGTGTCCGCCCGTTGGAGGCCTTGGCCGGGGGCGATGACCTGTACAAAGCTCATATCCCGCGTGGCCCGAACCGCGAAGCGCTGGTCGAGACCATTTACCCGAATTACGGCGCCTTCGTCATGGGCGGTTTCCTGAGTCACGTTCAGGGAAAGCTGTTCGTGCGCACCGGCTTGAAAAACCTAAGCATCCGCATCCACAACCTGTTTCAGAACAAGGTGCTGCTGCCCTGCAAATTCGAGCTTGCCCAGATCGATCTGTGCCATCGTCATGCGCCGGACTGGAACCACTGGATAGCACATTACCAGTTCCGCATGGATCGTGGCTCGTATCAGGCCGGCATGGCTCCGAATGTTCCGCGCGAACAGGGCGGGCTGAACAAGAATGAACTGCTCAACTGGATCGAGGCCGAACAGGGCATGGACGGGCTGCGCGCGTTCTACAATGAAATGAGCGGCGCGGACGCAGAGGTGCGCGCCAACCTGGAACGCCACGGCCTGCTGCGCCACCGCCCTTTGAACCTGGACGAAAAACTACAGAAACACTTTCCCGGAAGTTGCTGAATTGTTGCTGAAATTCACCGCAGACAACAGGCAGGGACAGGTGAAATTCTCTTCATTTGACCCCGATCAACGTTTTTGTTATGTCCGCGTACAAGCCGAAATGTCGCATTACGCGCATGGCCATCCGGGCCCGGCACATCTTTGACGCGCGGGCCTGGTCAAGTGTCCGCAAAAACCGGACATACATGACAAAATTCAACGAACTGAACCTAAACCCGAAGGTCCTCAAAGCCATTGAAGAGGCCGGATACGAATCCCCCACTCCGATCCAGGAAGGCGCGATTCCGCCCGCTCTGGAAGGCCGTGATGTCTTGGGGATTGCCCAGACCGGCACTGGCAAGACCGCCAGCTTCACACTGCCGATGATCACCCTGCTGGCCCGTGGCCGCGCCCGCGCGCGCATGCCGCGCTCGCTGGTCCTGTGTCCGACGCGGGAACTGGCTGCTCAGGTGGCCGAGAATTTCGACACCTATACAAAGCACCTGAAACTGACCAAGGCGTTGTTGATCGGCGGTGTCAGCTTCAAAGAGCAAGAGGCGCTGATCGACCGCGGCGTCGACGTTCTGATCGCAACTCCGGGCCGCCTGCTGGACCATTTCGAACGTGGCAAGCTGCTGCTGACCGGTGTTCAGATCATGGTGGTGGACGAAGCCGACCGGATGCTGGATATGGGCTTTATTCCTGATATCGAACGCATCTTCTCGCTGACGCCGTTCACGCGGCAGACATTGTTCTTCTCGGCGACCATGGCTTCCGAGATCGAGCGCATCACGGATACTTTCCTGTCCGCCCCTGCCCGGGTTGAAGTCGCCCGGCAAGCGACCGCATCCGAGACGATCGAACAGGGCGTTGTCATGTTCAAAGGCGGCCGTCGGGACCGTGAAGCAAGCCAGAAACGCAACGTGCTGCGCGCCTTGATCGACGCAGAGGGCGAAAAGTGCACCAATGCAATCATCTTCTGCAACCGCAAGACAGATGTTGATATCTGCGCGAAATCGCTGAAGAAATACGGCTATGACGCTGCGGCGATCCATGGCGATCTGGACCAATCGCAGCGGATGAAGACGCTGGACGGGTTCCGCGACGGATCATTGCGTCTGCTGGTTGCGTCCGACGTCGCTGCGCGCGGTCTGGATGTTCCAGCCGTCAGCCACGTGTTCAATTTCGACGTCCCCGGCCACCCCGAAGATTACGTGCACCGTATCGGCCGCACCGGTCGCGCCGGGCGCGAAGGCAAGGCCATCACGATCTGCTCGGTCCGCGATGAAAAAGCCCTGGCTGCGATCGAAAAGCTGATCCAGAAGGACATCCCGCGCATCGACAATCCGGTCAAGGAAGAGCCCAAGCCTGAAAAGCCGAAGCCCGAGAAAAAAGCCCGGGACTCCGAAGCCAGGAAAGACACCCGGAAAGAGCGAGAGCCCAAAGGGCGTGGCCGTGGGCGCAAGGAAGACAATGGCCGGGCCGTGGTGGGTATGGGCGATCACCTGCCCAGCTTTATTGCCCTGAGCTTTGACGAGCGTCGTGCCGGCTAAATCGCCAGCACCAAGGCCAGTATAGAGACACCCAACAGCAACATCCCGGCGATTTCTCGCCGGGTGATCGTCTCGCGGAAAAACAGGATCGAGGCCATCAGGCTGAAGATCAGCTCTACCTGCCCCAGCGCTTTGACATAGGCTGCGTTTTGCAGGGTGAAGGCCCAGAACCAACAAAACGAACCGCCCAGACTGGTCAGGCCGACAAACACGCCGGTGGATCGGGTCTGCCACACCGCGCGCAGTTCGGCCCGGTCGCGCCACAACAGCCACAGGCCCATGCTGACGAACTGAAACGTCACGACGGCGGCCAGGGTGATCAATGCCCGGAACCAGGCGTCGACGTCACCCAATTGCAACGAGGCCCCGCGATAGCTGACGGCGGAGAACGCAAACAAAACCCCTGATCCAAGCCCCAATTGGGACGCGCGGTTGGTCAGATGCCGCCACCAGGCGCCGCCTCCTCCGGGGGTTTTCGACAGCAAAAGCACCGCCATCAACCCCAACAAGATCGCAACCAGCGCGCCGCTGGAAACGCTGTCGCCCAAAACCAGAAATCCGACGATCGCGGTCTGAATGACTTCGGTTTTCTTGAAGGTGATCCCGACCGCAAAGTTTCGTTGTTTGAACAACGCCACAACACAGATCGTCGCCAGGATTTGCGCCGTGCCTCCGATGACAGCGTACAGCCAGAACACTCCGCCAATCGGAGGCAAGCTGGCGCCCGTTGTCAGCATCGCCACAAACAGCCCGGCAACGGCCAGCGGCATGGAATACGCAAATCGCGCAAAAGTCGCGCCGGCGGCGGACAGTTTCACGCTGCTCAAGGATTTTTGCAGCATGAACCGCACAGTCTGAAAACTGGCGGCGGCGATGGTGACAGGGATCCAGAGACTCATGTCACCTGTTGTGTCGTCAAATCAAGACTTTGGCCAGAGCGGATGCGGCACCGGGTCCTTGGCGCGTAGAAGGTACTGCCGGAAGATCTGTGCATAAGAGCGGTAAACATACGCCTCATTGCAGGCCAGATACCTGTTTTTGCCATCCCGATACAACGACGGCAGCCGATACCATGGCGCGGCGGGATTCATATGATGTACAACATGCAGGTTGTTGTTCAGAAACAGAAACGCCAACGGCCCGCTGTCTTCGATAATAACGGTCCGCGCGCGGGACTTCTCGTGCGCGCGGTGTTCCAGAAACGTGCGGATCTTCAGCAACGCCAACCCGATATAGGCCGAAATCAGATAGGCCCAGATCGGCATGGCCGATTGTGCAACGATCCACAGCACCGCAACCGCGCCGGGGATATGCAAAGCCCAGGCCAGCAGGATCGCCCTGTCGCCGCGCCGCAGCCCCCGCCATTCATCGCGCAGAAACAGCACCTGCCCAATGGCCGGACCCAGAACCATCCGCCCCAGAAGCGTGTTGTTCAGGGCCAGCACAGCCTGCACGCCGCGCGGCAGGTCCGCCCAAACCTTGGGATCCAGATAGTTGGATTCGGGGTCGTCATACGGGTCGGTCAAAGTGGCATCCTGATGATGCGCCAAATGCAGATCGCGAAAACGGTTATACGGAATGGCCAAGGTCAGCGGCAGCGCCATCAGCGCCTCATTCAGCCATTTGGCTCGGAACGGGTGCCCATGCAGGGCTTCGTGTGTCAAAGACGAATGCAGGGCGGCAACAAAGCCCAAAACCAGCGCCGTCAACCACAGCGAAACATCCGCCAACCAGAACAGCCCGACCAGCCATGCGGCATAGCAGCCGACGATCAGGGCAAATGTACCCCATTCGGGCGACTTGGGTGTCGAGGGCTCAGCCATTGCGCCCCCACGAAACTCCGGCCCAAATTCTTTCATAGACAATGTAAAGCGTCAGGCCGATGGCGGTATTCACCAGCGCCAATGCCCCGCCGACGGCGGCCGAGCCTGTGGCGATCAGGCCCACCAGCGTCATGGTCGCCAGCCCCATGACATTCCACACGATTGCTTTCACGACAGATCTTCGCCGCGTTTCCATTTCGAACCCCATTCTTTTTGCTTTTACAAAGGGGTTACCGTTCAGTGCGCGTGCTGAAAATTCTGTATATGATTAACAAAACTCATCACTTGTGATATTTTTCATCTTATGCAGGAAAATATCGACAAACGCGACCGCGCCGCTCAATTCCGCCTACGCCTTGCCCGCGCGATGGAGGACCGTCACGTCAGCCAAAGCGCGCTTGCGCGCCATATCGGCGTGGACCGATCAACCGTATCTCAGTTGTTGACCGATCATGGCGCGCGTCTTCCCAATGCGCATGTTGTGGGTGGCTGCGCCGCGGCACTGGGCGTTTCGGCCGACTGGTTGCTGGGCCTGTCCGACAGGCCGGAAAGCGCGGCAGAGATTCTGGCCAGTTCCCTGTCCATTACCGAAGCGCCCCGCGCCCTGGTCGATGAGCGGATTTTCGACTGGCACAAAGAAGCCGCCGGGTACAAGATCCGCTATGTTCCCGCCACCCTGCCCGACATGCTCAAGACGCGCGCGGTGCTGGAGTGGGAATATGCCCCCCATCTGGGGCGCACGGCGGATCAGGCCATCGGTGCGTCCGAAGACAGGTTGGCCTGGATGCGCAGTGCGCAGTCTGATTACGAAATTGCAATGCCATTGTTCGAGATTGAAAGCTTTGCAAGCGGCACGGGATATTACCATGGCCTTTGCCCGGAAATTCGTCAGGAGCAGATCAATCATCTGCTGGAGCTGTGTGAACAGCTTTATCCCCGAATGCGTGTCTATCTGTTCGATGCCAAACGGCTTTATTCAGCCCCTGTAACGATTTTCGGGCCGCTGCTGTGCGTTTTTTATGCAGGCAGTCACTATATGGCGTTCCGAGACCGGGACCGGATCGAGACGTTTTCACGGCACTTCGACACACTTGTGCGCGAGGCCGATGTGGCCGCCCGCGACTTCCCGGACCACTTGCGACAACTCAGAACGGCTGTATCCGGCAAGAATTGATGCAGCGGCGCAAAACCTGTGCTATCGTCCCTTGGCGCGAACCAACGGGCATTCCGATCACAAACGGAGGACCACAGGAATGGACGCAATTCAAACCGCTCAATACGCGCGCGCGCTGTATGCCGCGCACGGAGACCGGGCCGAGGCGGAAGCCGCGCAGAAAATGCGTGAATGCGAAGCCGCCGGAAACCAGAAAGAGGCGCAGGATTGGCAGGCGGTCCGTCAGACCATCCGCCAGATCCGAGGACCAAATCAGGGCTGACCTACAGTTTTGGGTCGGGATTGACCGTGTGCCCATCCACCGCAATCACCTGCCCAGACACCAGCCGCGCTGCGTCCGAAGCCAGAAAGACGGCCATATTGGCGATATCCTGCGCTTCCACGAAGCGACCCATAGAGGTGCCCGAGGCATAGCCCTGATAGACCTCATCGCGGGTCATGCCTTTGGCGGCTGCCTCTCGGGCCAAGACACCTTCCATGCGCGGGCCCTCCACGGCACCCGGGCAAATGGCGTTTGCGCGAATGCCCAGCGGCCCAAGTTCCATCGCCAGCGTTTTCATCAACCCTATGACCGCCCATTTGGCCGAGGCATAAGGCGCTCGGAACGGATAGCCGTACTGACCGGCGGTCGAAGAGGTCAGAATGATGCTGCCCGCCCGCGCCGACTTCATCATAGGGGCTGCGTGCTTGGCGGCCAAAAAGGCCCCGTCCAGATTGACCGCGACGCAGGCGCGCCATGCATCCAGATCGATATCCTCGATCGCGCTGGTCGGCCCGGCGATTCCGGCATTTGCGCACAGAACATCCAGCCCGCCTGCGGCCCCGACAGCCTGAAACACCGCTCTCATGTCGGCCTCATTTGTCACATCAGCCCTGCGCACCACCCAATGGTCGGGCAAGATATCCAGGGCTGACTGGTCAATATCCGTCACCCAGACATCATAGCCAGCAGCGTCAAACGCCGCGGCCATGGCATGACCGACACCCGATGCCCCAGCCGTTACCAATACGCGCCGGGTCACGATGGCGTCCGAATGGCAGCACCCGCCCCTTCAGGGTAAGGCAAACCGGCCTGTGCCTCGGCAATCCGCGCCATCGCGGCTTCGATCCTGGGCGACGGCGGGCTGGGACGGCGGGTTTCAAGGCTGACGTGCAGCAGAAAGCTCTCGCCCGTGGCCAACAGCTTGTCGCCTTCATACATGCTGTGAAAGACATGCAGCTTCTTGCCCTGCCCCAACAGCATCTGCGTGCGCACGTCGATCTTCGCCCCTGCATGGACCTCGTCGATGTAACGGATGTGGTTCTCGGCAGTGAAATAGCTGCCACCTGACGCGATATACTCCATATCGCAACCGATGATCTCCATTAAACGGTCCGTGGCGGCCGCAAAGGCTTCCAGATACTTGGCTTCGTTCATGTGGCCGTTGTAATCCGTCCAGTCCAATGGAACGGCGCGGGACAGGGTCAGGATCGGCTGGCTCAGATCCGCCTGATCCAGCGACGGCAGGGCACCCGGTTTCAACAGCGCATCATGCTGGTTCAGCACCGCCCCCGCACCATAATTCTGCGCCTTGAGGGCCCGCATCATGCCAACAAGATTGTTGTCGCGAATGCGTTCCAGTTCCCGGATTGAATGCATTCCGGATTGCGCGTCTGACTGATCGGCGATCAGGTCGACCAGTTCATCGGTGAATTCCGGCACGTCCATCAGTTTGGTCCAGGGCCATTTCAAGGCTGGCCCGAACTGAGCCATGAAGTGCCGCATTCCCGCTTCACCTCCGGCCACGCGGTAGGTTTCGAACAATCCCATCTGTGCCCAGCGGATGCCAAAGCCCATTCGGATCGCCTCGTCGATTTCTTCGGTGGTGGCAATGCCATCCTTGACCAGCCAGAGCGCCTCGCGCCAGACGGCTTCCAGAAAGCGGTCGGCGATATGCGCGTCGATCTCTTTCTTGACATGCAGCGGAAAGAAACCAACCGAGGTCAGCAATTCCCTGGCCCGTTCAATCATCTCCGGTGGGTTTTTGTCGGTCGGCACCAGCTCGATCAGCGGCAGCAGATAGACTGGGTTGAACGGGTGCGTCACGACGATCTGTTCGGGCCGCAAAGCACCGTCCTGAAGCTCGGATGGTTTGAACCCGCTGGTCGATGACCCGATGATCGCATCTGGATCACAGTCCTCTTGCAAGCCCTTGTAAACCTTCAGCTTCAAGTCCAGCCGCTCTGGCACGCTTTCCTGGATCCACGTCGCGCCCTGTACGGCGTCGGCCATGTCACCATGAAAGCTCAGCGCGCCCTCGGCCGGTAATGGAACGTCACTCAGCCCCGGCAGGGATCGCCGCGCATTGTCCAGCACTTCGCCTATTTTGCGTTCTGCTTCAGGGTCCGGGTCGAACACCCGAACGTCCCAGCCATTGAGCAGGAACCGTGCGGCCCATCCGCCGCCGATGACACCGCCCCCGATAATTGCTGCCGTCTTTGTCATGCTGTCCTCTAATCGATACAGATTACCTGCGCGCGCCCCGCCTCATCCAAATGCGGAATGCATCCGAATTGCGGTGTCACCGCGCTGCATTGTTTGGTGTCCGACAGGCAGAACCCTGCGCAGTCAGAGGCTTTTTCACAGGAGCTTCCAGCGTCGGGCAAAGGTTCAAAGCAGATAAACTGCCGTATCCGCCCGCCCTTCTCATAGCTTCCCCCTTTGGCTTCGCAGTCCTTGCGGGCCAAAGGGTCTTCCGCGGTCTGTGCCACCCCGACCCGGGGCAGACATACGGCCAGAACCGTCGCGCAGATTACAAGCACCGATCGCATTGCTCACTTCCTTTTGCTGGCACCCCTGCACTTACCGGTCATGGCAAGGGACGCAAACAGGTCAACCTTTGGGCGCCCGTTTGACCAGCCCCAGCTTCTCACGCACTTCCTGCGGCCCGATCACCCGCGCGCCCATGTTCTCGATGATGGTGCCTGCGCGTTCGACCAATTGCCAGTTTTCGGCCAGCACACCCTTGTCCAGCCACAGGTTGTCCTCGAGCCCCACGCGCACATTGCCGCCCGCCAGCACCGAGGCCGCCACATAGGCCATCTGATGCCGCCCCAGCGAGAACGCGCTGAAGGTCCAGTCATCGGGCACGTTGTTTACCATCGCCATGAAGGTGTTCAGATCATCCGGCGCGCCCCACGGCACGCCCATGCACAGTTGAACCAGGGCGTTGGGTTCCAGAATTCCCTCTTTCACCAGTTGCTTGGCAAACCACAGATGGCCGGTGTCAAAGGCCTCGATCTCGGGTTTCACGCCCAAATCGGTCATCATCTGCCCCATAGCCCGCAACGCGCCGGGCGTGTTGGTCATGACGTAATCCGCCTCGGCAAAGTTCATCGTGCCGCAATCCAGCGTGCAGATTTCGGGCAGACATTCGGCCACATGCGCCACACGCTCGGTCGCGCCAACCAGATCTGTTCCTGCCTGGGCCAGTGGCAGCGGATTTTCGATGCCGCCGAACACCATGTCTCCGCCCATGCCAGCCGTAAGGTTCAGCACTGCGTCCACCTCGGCATCCCGAATCCGATCGGTCACCTCACGATACAGCGCCAGATCGCGCGACGGGGCGCCTGTTTCGGGGTCGCGCACATGGCAGTGCACCACGGCCGCACCTGCCTTCGCGGCGGCAATCGCACTGTCGGCAATTTGCTTCGGTGAACGTGGCACATGAGGGCTGCGATCCTGTGTCCCGCCCGAGCCGGTCACGGCGCAGGTGATGAAGACTTCGCGGTTCATTTCCAGAGGCATGGCGTTTTCCCCAAGTTATACCCGGTTTTGCCTTGGGTTTTCCCCAAGCTTCTCCCCGGATTCCGATTTGCGTTCTGCCCCGACTCTGGCGCAGCTTTGGGAAAACCACTTGGCAGAATGCGAATCGAACTTGATGCAATCCGCAAAAAACATACTGCAACCCGAACATCGGGCCCTGAAAACCGCCGTTCTGGTGCTGGATGAATGCAACACGCTCAGCTTCGCCTCGGCGGTCGATCCGATGCGCGCCGCCAACCGTCTGGCGGACCGGCCCGCCTTTGACTGGGATTATGTGACCGCCACAGCCGAACCCGCGATGCTGACAAGCGCCCTGCAAGTGCCCGGCATCCCGCTCTCTCGCCTGCAAGGCTGCGACCTTATGATTGTCGTCGCGGGCTTCCAACTGGCCCGCCACGCCACTCCCAGCCTGCTGGCCGGGCTGCGCCGCATTGCCGGTACCGGGGCGACGATGGCCGGGATTGACGGCGGCCCCTGGCTGCTGGCCGAGGCAGGGCTGCTGGACGGTCACCCTGCGACGACCCACTGGGAAGACCTGCAAAATTTCGCTTCCCGCTTCCCCGACGTCGACGTGCGCCCCGACCGCTTTACTGTCTCGGACGGTCGCCTGACCTCTGGCGGCGCGATTCCCGCTGTCGAGATGATGCTGCACATCATCGCCGCCCGTCATGGCGCGGGTTTCGCATCCCGTGTCTCGGGCCTGTTCCTCTATGATGGCGCGCCGGACCCGGGCACACCGCAAAGCCGCACCGGCGCACCACACCGCCACACCGCGCTGACGTCAAAGGCGAATTCGCTGATGCAGGCATCCCTGGATGACCCCCTGCCACTGGCCCATATCGCTGACCAGCTGGGCACCAGCCCGCGCACCCTGCAACAACAGTTCCGCCTTCGCCTGAACACCACGCCGCAGGATCACTATCTGCAACTGCGCCTGGCCGAGGCCCGCCGTCTGGTCACCGACACCGACCTTCCACTGATGGATGTCGCGCTGGCCACCGGTTTTTCCTCGCAATCCAGCTTTGCCCGCGCTTTCCGCACCGCCCACGGTCAATCGGCACGCGACCTCAGGCAAGAGCGCGCGCACCCCACCCATCACTGACCGGATCCAACTTCATCTGGCCAGAAATATCCCGGGGGAGGCACGCGCAGCGTGCCGGGGGCAGAGCCCCCTCGCCTCAGTACGGCATCGGGTGCGCCTTGTGGACAGCGTCCAACTCGGCCAGCACCTCGTTTGACAACGTCAAATCCGCACCGGCCAATACGTGTTCAAGCTGCGCGACCGTGGTCGCGCCAAAAATCGCCGACATCATGAATGGTCGCGAGCGGCACCAGGCCAGCGCCATATGGGTCGGATTCAGGCCATGTCGCGCGGCAACATCCATATAGGCCGCGACCGCATCAAAAACCCGGTCAGACTTGCGCCCGCCCAATTGAGGCGAAAGCGACATACGAGAGCCGTCCGGCACGGCCCCGCCCTGATATTTCCCGGTCAGCAGCCCGGTGCCCAGGGGTGAAAACGCCATCAGGCCGACATCTTCATGTACGCTCAGCTCGGCCATGTCGGTATCGAACAGACGGCACAGCAACGAATACTCATTCTGCACGGACGCCGCTCGCGGTGTGCCCGTCTGTTCGGCCAGTCTCAGCCACTGCGCCGTACCCCATGCGCTTTCATTCGACAGACCAAAAGCGCAGATGTTGCCTTTGTCCACCTGAACCTGCAAGGCCCCCAGACACTCCTGCATATTTTCCAGAACGTCCGCAGTATTGTGGCCCGAAGGCGCATAATCCCAGTTTTGACGGAACATATAGCTGCCGCGATTGGGCCAGTGGAACTGGTAGAGATCGATGTAATCCGTCTGCAAACGCCGCAAAGACCCTTCGATGGCCTCAGGAATGGTCTTGGCCGTGATCGGCGCACCGTCGCGAACATATGACAACCCCTCACCCGAATGCTTGGTCGCCAATACGAAATCCGCCCGGCGCGACGAATTTGCGGCGTTCCAGTTTCCAAGAATTTCTTCGGTACGACCAATTGTCTCTTTGGCGACAGGATTCACCGGATACATCTCGGCGGCATCCACAAAGTTGATCCCCGCGTCCAGCGCCATGTCCATCTGCCGGTGCGCATCCGATTCCGAGGTCTGCGTCCCGAACGTCATCGTCCCGAGGCAAAGATCGCTCACGACAATCCCGGTGCGGCCCAGAGGCTTCATCTGCATCCTCAAATCTCCTGATAAATGGCACAGCCCGTCAGGCTTCGGCCTTCTTTTCCCACCGCCCGGACTCCTCCGACCAGTATTGCGCGGCGCATCCGGCGCCGGTCAGCGCCTTCCACTGCCCGCGCGCGTGCTGCACGGCCATGTCGTCATTGCCGTCGAACAGAATGCAAACCCGCTCCAGAGCCGACACTTCTTCGGGTTCGACCGGCGCGCCGTCCACCGCCATGACACACACCGCGCCGTTGGGGGCCTCGGCGCTGGTGGTCAGAAGGATCGGCTGCTCGGCGTCATGCGGGCCGCCTTCGCGACCATGCGGCAGGAACCCGTCCTCGGGGCCCAGCCACAGCTTTTCATCCAGCCAGTCCATCCGTGCGGGTTCGGTGCCCCGCACGGCAATCTTCCACCCGGCCTGTCGCGCCTTGTCCAGCAGCACAGGCAAGGTGTGCTCCAGCGGCTTGCGGGTCAGATGGTAGAAATAGACAGCACCCATTCGCTTACTCGAAATTGTCCTGCACGAACCGGCTCAGCGCGCGCACACCCCAGCCCGTAGCACCTTTGGGCGCATAGGATGTCTCGGACGCCACCGAGGCCACACCCGCGATATCCAGATGGATCCAGGGTGTATCCTCTTTCACGAAACGTTGCAGAAACTGCGCCGCCGTGATCGAGCCCGCCGGACGGCCACCGACGTTTTTCATGTCGGCGATGCGCGATTTGAGCAGCTTGTCATAGGCATCGCCCAACGGCATCCGCCACGCGCCTTCATCCTCGGCCCGGGCCGATTTCAGGAAGGCGTCACAGAATGTGTCATTGTTGGAAAACACACCTGCATTCTCATGACCCAGCCCGATGATGATCGCTCCGGTCAGGGTGGCCAGATCGATCATGCCCACCGGATTGAACCGCTCCTGCGCGTACCACATCACGTCGCACAGAACCAAACGGCCTTCGGCATCGGTGTTGATGATCTCGACCGTGTCGCCTTTCATCGACTTGACCACATCGCCCGGACGGGTGGCATTGCCCGAAGGCATGTTCTCGACCAGCCCGACAAGGCCCACAACATTGGCCTTGGCCTTGCGCTTGGCCAGCGCACGCATCGTGCCCGCGACAACGCCCGCGCCGCCCATGTCCATGGTCATGTCTTCCATGCCACCGGCCGGTTTCAGCGAAATGCCACCTGTGTCGAAAACCACGCCCTTGCCCACCAAAGCCAAGGGCGCATCGTCCTTGTCGCCACCATTCCAATGCATCACGACGACTTTGGACGGGCTGGCAGAGCCCTGCCCGACGCTCAACAAAGTGCGCATGCCCAGTTCAGCCAGCTTGTCCTCTTCCAGAACTTCGACTTCCAGGCCCAGCTCCTGCATCTCGACAAGACGATCGGCAAATTCCGTGGTCGTCAGAACATTTGCAGGTTCGTTGGTCAGATCACGCGTCATCCGCACACCGTCGGCAATCGCGTATAGCGGTGCAAACTCTGCTTCGGCTTCCTTGGGTTTCGAATGTCCTATCGTAATCGAACCGCTGCCTTCGCTGTCCTTGGTTTTGTGCGCGTTGAAATCATAACTGCGCAGCACCATGCCAAGGGCCAGGTTTTCGGTCTGCGCCTGATTGCCGATCATCACCAGCATGTCCTTGCCACCCGCTGATTTGACCAACGCGGCACCAGCCTTGCGGGCCTCATCGGCTTCCGGGCGGCGCGGCAGCACCACGACGTCCAGCGCTTCGGCCGCCATCCCAGCCGGCCAGGCCATCGAGATAACATCGCCGGTCTTGGACTTTCCGAATTTCTCACTTTCGACAAGCCGCGCCACAGCGCCTTTCGTCAGGCGATTGGCCCGGCGCGCCGCAGGGTTCATTTTTCCGTCCGACGAAATGATGATGGCCACCCGCCCTTCGGCCTGCGCCATCGCATCCAAGTCAAACTCCTGAAAGCGGACCGGTATCAGACTGCTCATTGCAAACTCCTCGAATTCTGTTCCCCAAGACCTAGCCCGCGCCGCCCGACTTGACCAGATAGCAGTTTTCCCCGCGTTTCAATTGCAGTAAGGTCCCGCAAAAATAACCGGCAGGCTCGGGGGAGAAAGACGTGACACGAGAGGGCAGGCATACGCCGTCGCGCAGGAAGACATGCATGCGCGATTTCGGCCCGTTTTCCGGCGCAAAAGGCTTGGCGGGGGCAGTCTTGTGATCCTCGACCGCTATTTCGCCCGCCGCTTTCTACAAAGCTTTCTGGTCATCGGCGGTATTTTTCTGACCTTAATGATTCTCATCGATCTGATCGAACAGATCCGCCGATTTGACCAAGTCGACCTGTCCTTCGGCCAATTGCTGCACCTGACGCTTCTGAACACACCGGCGGCCATCAGTGAAATGCTGCCCCTGCTGGTCATTCTGTCCACCATTGCCTTGTTCGTCGGGCTGGCACGGACCTCTGAACTCGTGGTGACCCGCGCCACGGGTCGCTCGGGTATCCGCGCACTGGTCGCGCCAGCGGCTCTGGCCCTGATCATCGGTGCGCTTGCAGTGGCATTGCTGAACCCCATCGCGGCGGCCACATCCCAGGAATTCCAACGCCTGTCTGATTCCTATCGCAACAACGGCAGTTCAGCGCTTTCGATCAGCAGCGAAGGCCTTTGGCTGCGTCAGTCGGCGGAAAACGGTCAGGCTGTCATCCACGCCCGGGGCACCTCGAACGGGGATGCTCTTGGCCTGGACGGCGTGACCATCATCACCTTCGCGCGCGACGGCAAACCCACCCAGCAGATCGTCGCCGACAGGGCCGTGCTGGAAGACGAAAACTGGGTCTTGTCCCGGGCCAAGATCTGGAATTTGCAGAATGGGCAGAACCCCGAAACCAGCTCGGTGGAACATGAACGGCTGGAGTTGCCAACCTCGCTGACGCGGCAGCGGATTCTGGACACGCTGGGGCAACAGGATTCAGTGTCGGTTTTTGACCTGCCGCAACTGATCAAGGATCTGCGCGAAGCCGGGTTTTCGACCAAGCAATATGAAGTCTGGTTGCAGGTGCAACTGGCCAGGCCGTTCTTTCTGGTTTCGATGGTGCTGATCGGGGCTGCGTTCACCATGCGTCACGTTCGGTTCGGCGGTACCGGAATCGCCGTTCTGACGGCCGTACTACTTGGCTTTGCCATCTATTTCGTCCGCAATTTTGCGCAAATCCTCGGGGAAAACGGACAATTGCCCATCTATATCGCGGCCTGGGCGCCGCCCTTCGCCGCCATCCTGCTGTCCCTTGGCCTGCTTCTTCACGCGGAGGACGGCTGATGCGGAACATGATTTCCCTACTGCTGACCAGCGCAATCGCTTTGTCGGCACCGACGGTTCTGGCGGCGCAAACCACCTCGGCTGAGCCTGACCCGCAAGCTGCGCAGTCACAGGCCGAACCCGCCCTTCTGGTTGCCGACAAGGTCTTTATCACACCCGACAGAAAACTGGTGGCCGAAGGCAATGTCGAAGCCTTTCAGGGCGATACCAAGCTGTCGGCCCAACGTGTCACCTATGACCGGGAAACGGGTGAGCTGACACTGGAGGGGCCCATTCGCATTGATCAGGGGGGGCAGTCGACCCTTCTGGCCGATTCCGGACAGCTGGACAGCGGCATCCAGAACGGTCTGTTGATCGGTGCCCGAATGGTTTTCGATCAGCAGATCCAGATTGCCTCGGTTCAGGCGAAACGGGCCGCGAGTCGCTATACGCAGTTCAGCAAGGTCTCGGCCACTTCCTGCCATGTCTGCACCAACGGTAAGCCACCGCTTTGGCAGATTCGGGCCCGCAAGGTCACCCATGACCAGTTGGAACGGCAATTGTACTTTGAGGGCGCGCAGCTTCGGGTGCTTGATTATCCGGTATTCTATTTCCCCTATCTGCGCTTGCCAGATCCGACATTAGAGCGCGCAACCGGCTTTCTGGTGCCATCGATCCGCAGCACCTCGCAACTGGGAACGGGGGTACAGGTTCCCTATTTCTTCAAGCTGGGGGACCACAAGGATCTGACCTTGACGCCGTATCTGTCGGCCAAGACCACGACGCTGGGATATCGGTATCGCCAGGCGTTCGTGAATGGGCGCATTCAGCTTGAAGGGGCCTATACCCGAGATGACGTTCAGCCCGATCAGGATCGCGGTTATCTGTTCGCCGGCGGTTGGTTCAACCTAAAGAATGATTTCCGGCTGACATTCGATCTGCAAACCACCTCGGACGACGCCTATCTGGTTGACTACGGGCTGCCGGATCTGGACCGTTTGCGCAGCGAGATAGCGCTGGAACGGATCAAACGAGACACCGCATTCAAAACAAGCCTGATCCATTACAAAACTCTGCGTGAAAGTGAAAATCAGGACGAAATCCCATCCCGCGTCTTCGACCTGAACTATGAAAAGCGATTCTTTCCGGGCGCGCTTGGCGGCGAGGTTCGGCTGGCTTTTATCGGCCACGCACATGAACGCACCAGCGACGCCGATATCGTTGGCCGTGACATAGCAAGGGCAACTGTTGATGCCGAATGGTTGCGAAGCTGGACATTTGCATCGGGGCTGCGCGCGGACGCGACGCTGGGCGCATCGGTGGATACGTTCAATATACGCCATGACAGCAATTTTCCCAGCAATGTGACCCGCTCGACCCCGCGCGCGGCGTTGACGCTTCGCTATCCGATGACCCGTCGCGAAAAAACCGGCGCGGTTCAGCTTCTGGAACCGATCGCGCAGTTGGGATGGACCCATGTCTCGGACACTGATGCGCCAGATGATGAAAGCACGTTTCAGGAATTCGATCAGGGAAACCTGCTGGCCCTGTCCCGTTTCCCTGCCGAAGATCAGCGCGAAGACGGTGCCACCGGGGTCATCGGCCTGAACTGGGCGCGCTATGGTGCAGACGGACAGCAGGCGCTCGTAACGGTGGGTCAGGTGTTTCGGGCGGATGCCGACCCGAATTTCACCCTGACATCCGGGTTGCAGGGCACCACGTCCGACTTGCTGGTGGCGGGACAAGTCACCACGGCCAACGGTTGGTCGCTTGGCGGGCGCGGTCTGATCGACAGCGATTTCAGTTTCGTCAAAGCTGAATTGCGCGGGGCCTGGGCTTCTGAATTTGCCGGCCTGTCCGGAAGCTATATCTGGCAGGAACCGGATCCGGCGGAAAACATTGCGGAAGAAATTTCGGAAATCTGGCTTCTGGGCCGCTATCAGGTCGACCAGAACTGGCTTACGAATGCCGAGGCACGCTATGATCTGAACCAGTCAGAGCCAATCCGGCTTGGGCTTGGTGTAACATACCAGAATGAATGTGTTCAGGTTAACATGTCCGTAAGCAGACGCTTTACTTCAACATCCACTATTGAGCCTTCGACAGAATTCGGCTTTACCCTATCGCTGACAGGATACGCCCTTGAAGGCGGTGGTAACACATACAAGAGAAAATGCAGTTGATATCAGGTTTCTCCAGGTTTCTCCGTTCCGGTTGGCACAAACCGGTCACGCCGGCACTGGCCGCCGTTTTCCTCGCTTTATCGGCGCCGCAGGTCAGCGCCCAAAGCCTGTTCTCGCCAGCGATCCGCGTGAATCAGGACATCGTCACCTGGTACGAGCTGGAACAACGCCTGCAATTCCTGAATGTTTTGGGTTTGCCCGGCGGCAATGAGGCTGACGTCAGGGAAGCCCTGATCGAAGAAAAATTGCGCAAGCAGGCCATGCGCGAAGCGGGCGTGCAAGCTGCCCCGGAAGCCGTACAACTGGGGATCGACGAGTTCGCCTCGCGCGGGCAATTGTCCACCGAACAGTTCCTGCAACTTTTGGGTGAGGCAGGCGTCGACCCGGAAACTGTCCGTGATTATGTTGCAGATCAGCTGGCCTGGCGCGACTATATCAGCTCGCGCTACCTGTCGCAGGCCCGTCCGACCGAAGACGAGATTGATCGCGCGCTGGGACAAACCGGTGGCGGCGGCCTTCAGGTCCTGCTGTCCGAGATCATCATCCCGGTGAACCCGCAAACCGTTGCACAGACCGAGTTGCTGGCGGAAGAGATTTCGCGACTTGAAACTATCGAAGCGTTTTCAGCCGCAGCGGCGCAATATTCCGGAGCGGCCACCCGCAACGAAGGCGGACGTCTGGACTGGCTGAATATCTCCAACCTGCCTCCTGCCTTGCAACCGGTTATTCTTGGGCTCCAGAACGGTGAGATCACCGATCCCATCAGCCTGCCAAACGCCGTCGCCCTGTTTCAATTGCGCGGATTGCGCGAGGTGGCGACCGCTGCGCCGGCTATCTCCAAACTTGACTATGCGGCCTATTACCTGCCGGGCGGCCGCAGCGCCGAGGCTCTGGCACAGGCTGCCGCCCTGCGGGAGGAGATCGACACCTGCGACGACTTGTACGGAATCGCCAAGGATCAACCCGTCGAAGTCCTGGACCGTATCGAAGCCAGCCCGTCAGAAGTACCACGCGATTTCGCCGTGGAACTGGCCAAGCTGGATCGCTTCGAAGTGTCAACAAACCTGACCCGCAACAACGGGCAGACGCTGGTGTTCCTGATGCTGTGCAACCGCACCCGCAACCTGGGCGAAAACACCTCGCGGGCGGATGTCGCGAATGCACTGGCGCAACAGCGGCTACAGGCCTTTGCGGCCAGCCTGGTAGAGCAGCTGCGGGCTGACGCCACCATTGTTCAGGAATGACACGCCCGATTGCGCTCAGCTGCGGTGAACCGGCCGGGATCGGCCCTGAAATCGCGGCCAAAGCATGGGCAGAGCTGCGCCAAACCTGCCCGTTTTTCTTTATCGGCGATGCCAGCCACCTGCCTGCTGGCACCCCCGTTGTGAAAATCCAAACCCCTTCGGATGCCGTTGCAGTCTGTGATCAGGCCTTGCCCGTGCTGCAACTGAACTTTCCTGCTGCGAACATGTCCGGTCAGCCAGACCCGGCCAATGCCCCATCGGTGATCGATGCCATCGAAACCGGCGTCGACTTTGTGAAAGAGGGGGCAGCGGCCGCTCTGTGCACCGCGCCCATTCACAAGAAGGCCCTGATCGACGGGGCCGGGTTTACCTATCCCGGCCATACCGAGTTTCTGGCCGCGCTGTCGGGCACCCGCCGGGTTGTCATGATGCTGGCCAGCGACCAGTTGCGGGTTGTCCCGGCGACAATCCACATTCCCCTGGCGCAGGTTCCCGCCGCGCTGACGCCGGACCTGCTGCGCGAGACGATCGAAATCACCACGCGCGGTCTGCGCGACCAGTTCGGCATACAACACCCCCGCATCGCCATAACCGGCCTGAACCCCCATGCCGGCGAAGGCGGTAAAATGGGCCGCGAGGAGCTTGACTGGATCGCCCCAATGCTGGCCGATCTGAACCCGGAAGATGCGACCCTGACGGGCCCGCACCCTGCGGATACACTGTTCCATGCCGCTGCCCGCGCCCGCTATGACGCGGCGATCGCAATGTATCATGATCAGGCCCTGATCCCGATCAAGACACTGGACTTCGACCGGGGTGTGAACGTCACCCTTGGCCTGCCCTTCATCCGCACGTCGCCAGATCACGGCACTGCACTGGATATCGCCGGGAAAGGCATCGCGAATCCAACCAGCCTGATCGAAGCTCTGAAGCTTGCCCAACGCATGGCGCAAGGCTCTTGATCCTTCATCTGGCTGAAAATATCCCCGCCAGAGGCAAAAAACTTCTGGCGCTGCCCCTGCGGCCTGCGTCACGGTAATCGGATCATGAGTGCAATCGACAATCTCCCCCCTCTGCGCGAGGTCATCGCCACACATCAACTCTCGGCGCGCAAATCCTTGGGTCAGAACTTCCTGCTGGACCTCAACCTGACCGCCAAAATCGCCCGTCAGGCTGGCGATCTTGCAGACTGCGACGTACTGGAAATCGGCCCCGGTCCTGGCGGCCTCACCCGAGGGCTCCTGTCCGAAGGCGCACGCAAGGTCGTGGCGGTGGAAAAAGATACCCGCTGCATTGCCGCCCTGAACGATATCGCCGCCGCCTATCCCGGAAGGCTGGAGGTCATCAATGGTGACGCGCTCGAGATCAACCCGCTGGAACACCTGACCCCGCCAATCCGCATCGCAGCCAACCTTCCATACAACGTCGGCACCGAACTGCTTGTGCGCTGGCTGACACCCCCTGAATGGCCCCCCTTCTGGCAGAGCCTGACACTGATGTTCCAACGCGAAGTGGCCGAACGCATCGTGGCCCAGCCGGGCAGCAAGGCGTATGGCCGCCTCGCCATCCTTGCCCAATGGCGGGCCGAGGCGCGCATCGCCATGTCCCTTCCCCCCGGCGCCTTCACCCCTCCGCCCAAAGTCTCCAGCGCGGTGGTCCACCTGACCGCCCTGCCCGAACCGCGCTATCCTGCTGACGCCGCGACCCTGTCGCGTGTGGTGGCCTCTGCCTTCAATCAACGCCGCAAAATGCTGCGGGCCTCGCTCAAAGGCGTTGCCCCGGATATCGAGGATCGCTTGCAGGCCGCAGGTATCCAGCCCACTGAACGGGCCGAGCAGGTTCCGCTTGAAGCGTTCTGTGCCTTGGCGCGCGAAATCCAGACACCCTGATCAAAAAAAGCCCCGAGGCTTGACCTCGGGGCTTTGCGGTTTCTGATGCCGGCTTTATTCAGCCGCTTCCGGTGCGTCGCCATCCGTTTTGGGCGCATCTTCAGCCACTGGCGCCGGTTTGGGCTTGCGCGCCCGCGGCTTGCGCGCAGGCTTTTCCTTCTTTTCCGGCGCCGGGGCTTCGGCCCCCTTGCTTTCCGGTGTCTCGACCAGACCGCTTTCCGGAGCAGCGTCCGGTGCGGCGAAATCCATTACGTCCGGCTGTGGGGCTTCGGCAGGATCAGCCTGCCGGGCCGCTTCACGTTCCTGGCGCTCGGCGCGCTCACGGTCACGCTCGGCCTGGCGTTCGCGGTTCTGGCGCTCCTGCTCTTCGCGGCGCGCTTCAATCTCGCGCTGCGCCTCACTCAACATGCGCAGATAATGTTCTGCGTGCTGCTGGAAGTTTTCCGCCGCAACGCGGTCGTTTGACAGCTGAGCGTCACGCGCCAGCTGATTGTACTTATCAATGATTTGCTGCGGCGTGCCACGCACCTTGCCTTCAGGGCCCGAGCTGTCAAATACCCGGTTTACGACGTTACCGCCGGAAGGACGATTGCGGTTGTTCTTGGCCCGCGAGCGGGATTTGGAAGATCTCATTTTACTTTACGTCAGCCTTATCAATGCGCTGTCGCTCAACCCGTGTTTTGCACTGCTCAGAGGCGTTTGCCGTGACGGGATGTCGACTTTTTTGGGCTTGGCGTCAGGGGTGCGCTGCAACAGCGTCAACCTCGCCGACTAATCCTGAGTAAACATGTCCTGACCGTGCAGACAAGAGGAATCTCGAATTTTCACACGCTTTTTTACTCGGGGCAGCGTTTTTTGGCCTCAGACAACAGTTTCAACCCGGCATCTTTGCGCCGACAACCCGGTCACGCCCGTCCAGATCGGGGATTACGCGAATATCCGCCAAACCCGCCGCATCAAACAAGGCAGACACCAGATTTGCCTGTGTCGGGCCAATTTCCACAAGTATCCGCCCGCCTGGCAACAGAAAATCCGGGGCCGAGGCCGCAATCTGCCGATACGCGCCCAGCCCGTCCCCTTCATCGGTCAGCGCCATGCGCGGCTCGTGCTCCCGCACTTCGGGCGAAAGGTCCTCCATTTCGGTTACGGAAATATACGGCGGGTTGGAAACAATCAGGTCAAACCGGCCTTCAATGCCTTCAAACCAGTTTGACTGCGCAATCTCGGCTCGTCCCTGCACCTTGTGGAGCACGGCATTGGCGCTGGCCTGAAGACAGGCGGCTTCACTCAGGTCGACCCCAAGACCCGAAGCGCTGGTTCGTTCCGCAAGCAGTGTGACCAGAATACAGCCAGACCCGACCCCGAGGTCCAAAACATGGTCGAAGGGTTCGCTCAGCGCGGCCTCGATCAGGGTTTCAGTCTCGGGGCGTGGATCCAGAACATCGGAGCTGACACGAAACCTGCGCCCATAGAACTCGCGTTCGCCCAGCAGATGAGACACCGGCACCCGAATGGCACGCAAAGAAACCAACTGGTCATAGCGTTCAGCGATCTCGGGCTGCAACTCTTCCGGGGCAATCAGCGTCACTCGGCTGGCCTCTATCCGTGCGGCATGGGCCAACAACAGGCGCGCATCCCGCGCCGGGTCATCCACGCCCGCGGCCCTCAAGCGCGCGGTTGCGGCCACCATGGCCTGCGCTGCTGTTTGCAGGCCCGTCATTGCGCCATCTCGGCCAACAACCGGGCCTGATCATCCGCCGTCAGAGCGTCAATCACTTCGTCCAGATCCCCCTGCATCACCTGATCCAGTTTATAGAGCGTCAGGTTGATCCGGTGATCCGTCATCCGCCCCTGTGGGAAATTATAGGTGCGAATGCGTTCCGAACGATCCCCTGACCCCACCTGGCTGGCCCGGTCGGCGGAACGTTCGCTGTCGATCCGCTGCCGCTCGAGGTCATAAAGCCGCGTTTTCAGCACCTGCATGGCGATCTCGCGGTTGCGATGCTGGGACTTCTCGGAACTTGTGACCACCAAGCCCGTCGGAATATGGGTGATCCGCACCGCCGAGTCAGTGGTGTTCACGTGCTGCCCGCCCGCGCCGGAACTGCGCATCGTGTCGATACGGATGTCATTGGCGTCTACCTGGATGTCGACATCCTCGGCCTCGGGCAGTACCGCCACCGTCGCCGCCGAGGTGTGGATGCGCCCGCCGCTTTCGGTTTCGGGCACGCGCTGCACACGGTGCACGCCGGATTCGTATTTCAGCCGGGCAAAGACGTTGTCGCCCTTGATATGGGCCACCACCTCTTTGATCCCGCCCAGATCAGAAGCCTGTTCTTCGATGATCTCGAACTGCCACCCGCGGGCCTCGGCATAGCGTTGATACATACGCAACAGATCGCCCGCGAACAAAGCGGCCTCGTCCCCGCCGGTACCCGGGCGAATTTCCAGCATCGCCGGACGCGCATCCGCCGCATCCTTCGGCAGCAGCGCCAGTTGCAGCGCGTGTTCCGCCTCGGGGATGCGCGATTGCAGGTCCGGAATTTCCTCTTCGGCCAACTCCTTCATATCCGGGTCGGCCAGCATCGCCTCGGCCTCAGCCAGGTCTGCCACCAGCTGGCGCCAGGCCATGATCTGATCGACCACGGGTTTGAGGTCGGAATATTCCTTGGCCAACGCCGCAATATCGCCGCCCGATGCGCCATCCGCCATGGCTGCTTCGAGGTATTGGAAACGCTGGGTGATCTGTTCAAGACGTTCTTCGGGGATCATCCCGGCGGTGTCTATCATCCGGGGGCTTTGGTCAAGGGCCACGTCGTGCTAAGCTTGCTGTCATGAAACGGTTTTTGCTTGCCCTTTTGCTGACGTCCACGCCGGTTTCCGCCGATTACATCGGCCCTGACGGCAAGACCCGCGATTGCTATTGCACCGACACGTCCGGGTCCCGCATCGAACTGGGTGAGATGATCTGCCTGCAAGTCGACGGCCGCATGTTCACGGCACAATGCCAGATGTCCCTGAACGTGCCCATGTGGCGCGAGGTGCAGGAAGGGTGTTTATCGTCCGGGTTGCAGAGCGATCCAGTTGATCACTTTGAACAGGATGAGGCGTCCTGAGCGTCGGTAGAACAGTTACATCTGCTCCAACCACCCATCAACCCGTGCCTTGTTCGCACCGAAATCCCTGCGACCGAACCGCAAACGGCCATGGATGCGCAGCGTGTCGCCGTCCTGCTGAACAGTGGTATAGTCGGGGAAACCAATCCATTTCGTGCGGGTGACATAGGTGATCATGCCCTCATCGACCGAACCTGCCAAAACCGAGGTGCGCGGCGTGGCGCGGGCGATCCGATCGAGGTTCTCCAACCCTTCCGGGCCGGTTGCAACAACGCGCAGAACGCCACCCGGCAAGTCCTGATCAACCTCTGCAACCGGTGCAATATGCCATTGCGCCAGAGCTGACGGGGCCAACCGGACGTAAGCGACCAGCCCAAGCACCAGCGCGATCACTGCCCACAAAACCATCTTTTTCATCCCGCTTTGCCCTCTTGCAGAAACCCTATGCGGATCAGGCGCCGGGGCAAGCCGTTCCGGGCCGGTTTACCGCGACGTCACACCCGGCAGGATACACAGCATCTCGTAGATCAGGTTGGCTGCCGTCAGGGCCGTGTTGCCGGATGGGTCATACGGAGGTGAAACCTCGACCAGATCACACCCCACCACATTCACACCCTGCAACGCGTGGATCAGTTGCAGCGCCTGCGGCGTGGTCAGCCCGGCAATCTCTGGTGTACCCGTGCCCGGTGCAAAGGCCGGGTCCAGGCTGTCGATGTCATAGGTGACATAGACCGGATGATCCCCGATGATCTTGCGGATCTGAGAGCCGATCTGCGTCAGGTTCTGCTGCCACAACTCCCAGGCCGGGAACTGGCGGAAGCCCCAATCCCTGGCTTCGGTGAAATCCGAAGCCGCATAGCCCGATCCGCGAATGCCGACCTGAAAGGTCTTGTCGGGGACAATCAGCCCCTCTTCATAGGCGCGGCGGAAGACGGTTCCGTGGGTCTCTTTCTCGCCGAACATCTCGTCATTCACATCCGCATGGGCATCCACATGCACCAGAGCCACCGGCCCATACTTTGCCGCAATGGCCCGCAGGATCGGCAGGGTGATCGAATGATCGCCCCCCATCGCCACCGGGGTCACGTTCTTTGCCAGGATCGCGTCATAGCTTTCCCTGATGATCCTCAGGCTGTCCGCAAGCGAGAAGGTGTTGATCGCCAGATCCCCGATGTCGGCGATTTGCAAGCTGTCGAACGGAGCCGCCGAGGTAGCCATGTTGTAGGGCCTTATCATCGCGCTTTCGCTGCGGATCTGTTTGGGTCCGAACCGGGTGCCCGATCGCCACGAGGTGCCGATATCCATCGGAATCCCCAAAACCGCCACATCCAGCCCCGCCAGCGAGGCTGCCTGGGACAGGCGCATAAACGTATTCGGCCCCGAAAACCGCGCCAGATCATTACCGCTGATGGGTTGGTTGAATTGTGTCATGTTCTTTCTCGACAAGCCCCAGAGTATTTTGCTTTACGAACTGTTTCGAAGTTCGCGCAAATTTTCCGAAACATCATCATTAATTGGATAAGAAACACCTAATGACGTCTCAAAATCTGCGTCCGATGAAAAACGGGTGTACGTCGCACCCCAGCGCCTATCATCCCCTCGGGGATGGCTTTCCCATACGAGAAACGCATCCCAAGTGTCCAATCCGTGATTGTTTTCGGGCCTCAGTGCAGGCAATTCTCTTTCGATCACCCCGATGACACCTGTGTCCAGTGCGTGGCGTTCGCTTGCGTTCATCGGTCGCAAGGCATCAGAAACAGAGCACCTTCTATCACTATATCGAAGCATCATTACTGTTTCGGGATCAACCCAAGCCAGCCCGTCAGCCCGCTCGAGGCGCACTAGACGTTTTTCTGGTGCAACGACCTGACCGTCGGCAAATGGTACGCAGTATGTCTCAAACAAAGTCATTGCTGAATGCTCGCGAGCAGTTGGCTGATGCAGGCGATCACGCGCAAAATACCCGAGCGGCAACCCAAGGAGAACAATGCACGCCCAGATCAGAGCTTTTCGTTTAGTCATGCGAGTTTATTCCACCCCAACAGGCAGACGATCTGCGTCGCCACATGCGCCCCCGCAATCGCCGTCGCGCCGGATGTATCGAACGGCGGAGACACTTCGACCACGTCGCCGCCCTTGATGTTGATCCCCGCAATGTCGCGCAGGATGATCTGCGCTTGAATGGAACTCAAACCACCCCAGACCGGTGTCCCCGTACCCGGTGCAAAGGCCGGGTCCAGACCGTCGATATCAAAGCTTAGGTAGACCGGGCTGTCGCCCAGAATGCCCTTGATCTTCTGCGCCACGGCGGCGGGGCCGGATTCGTACACCTCGCGCGCATCGATGATGTTGACGCCCAGCGTGTCCTCGTTGGTGGTGCGGATCCCCACCTGAACCGAGCGTTTCGGATCCACGATCCCCGACTTCACCGCCTTGTAGAACATGGTGCCGTGGTCCACCCGGCTCATGTCGTCATCGGCCCAGGTGTCGGTATGGGCATCGAACTGCAACAGCGACATCGGCCCGTATTTCTCGGCATAGGCCTTGAGGATCGGAAAGCTGATATAGTGGTCGCCCCCCAGCGCGACCGAGGCCACATCCGCCGTCAGAATGGTGCGGATATGGTCGGTCAGCGTGTCGGGAAAGGCGGGAATGTTGGCATAATCATAGGCCATATCGCCGTAGTCGATGATAGCCAGCTCGCTGAGCGCATCGAAGGGCCAGCCATAAGGTGCATCGGGCGATTGCAGCGCGCTGGCCTCGCGGATTGCACGCGGGCCAAGGCGGGTGCCCGGGCGGTTGGTCACCGCCTGATCAAACGGCACGCCGGTCACGGCGATGTCGACGCCGGTCAGGTTCTTGGTATACAGCCGCCGCAGAAACGAGGTCGCCCCGCCAAAGGTGTTTTCATAGGACAGGCCTTTGAGATCCGGGTTGGTGAATGCCTCGTCCACCTGGTTTTTTGCGTCTTCCAGTGCCATTTCGCTCCCCCATCAGCCCAACGGCTGCGCCTTTTCCACGATCCGTGCGAAGAACGATGCCCCCACCGGCGCGATATCATCATTGAAGTTGTATTTCGGATGATGCAGCCCGGCACCATCACCCTGCCCAAGGAACAGATAAGCCCCTGGTCGCGACTGAAGCATGTACGAAAAATCCTCGGCCCCCATGTCGCGCCCCATTGTGTCGATCACCCGTTCAGCCCCCGACACTTCGCGCGCGACGGCCGCGGCAAAGGCTGCCTTTTCAGCATCGTTGATCGTCGCCGGGTATCCCACCTGATATTCAAGCCGTGCCTCGACACCGTAAGACGCGGCCTGCCCCTGAACGATCTGCTCCATCCGGTCCATCACCATTTTCTGCACCGAAGGATCGAATGTACGAACCGTGCCGTTCAGATAGGCGGTGTCCGGGATCACGTTGTTCACCGTTCCGGCGTGGATCTGAGTGACCGAAACAACCAGGTCTTCCACTGCATAGTGGTTGCGGCTGACGATGGTCTGGATCGCCTGTGCAATGCCGCAGGCCGCCATGACCGGGTCGCGGGTCTGATGCGGCATGGCGCCATGGCCGCCGACGCCTTGGATATGAATATCGAACGTATCGACCGCCGCCATGATCGGCCCCGGCGTTGTATGGAACGTACCTTCCGGGTTTCCCGGATCGTTGTGTATTCCATAGACCTCAGAGATATCGAACCGCTCCATGATGCCTTCTTCGACCATGACACCCGCACCGCCACCTTCTTCCTCGGCCGGTTGAAAGATCAGGGCCACACGGCCGCGGAAATTTCGCGTCTCGGCCAGATACCGCGCCGCGCCCAGCAGCATTGTGGTGTGCCCGTCATGCCCGCAGGCATGCATCTTTCCAGGATTCTTCGATGCATAGTCGACGCCTGTTTCTTCGGTGATCGGCAATGCATCCATATCGGCGCGCAGGCCAATGGTCGGGCCGTCGCCCTGCCCGTTGATGATCGCGACCATCCCGGTTTTTGCGATCCCTTCATGCAATTCATCAACCCCGAATTCACGCAGACGCTCGGCCACAAACGCGGCAGTCTCAAAGCACTCGAACTCCAACTCGGGTATCGTGTGCAGATATTGGCGCCATCTGGTCATATCGGCAGAGAAATCGGCAATTCGGTTGACGACGGGCATCTGGGGTGGACTCCTGATCGGGACTGCGGGATGGATGCATCTGACACCGGAACGAAAGGGTTCGCAATGGCCGAAAATCCTCTGATCCACGATACCGACGCAGGTATCGAGCGTTTGCTGGAAATCATGCGCCGCCTGCGTGATCCGAAAACCGGCTGCCCGTGGGATATCGAACAGGATTTCGCCACCATCGCGCCCTATACGATCGAAGAGGCCTATGAGGTCGCCGACGCCATCGAGCGTGAGGCCTGGGACGAGCTGAAGGGCGAGCTGGGCGATCTGCTGTTCCAATCCGTCTTCCACGCTCAAATGGCGGAAGAAGCGGGATATTTCACCTTTCAGGACGTGGTTCGCACCATGTCCGACAAGATGGTGGCCCGGCATCCGCATGTCTTCGGTGACGAATCCCGCGACAAATCCGCCGAACAGCAGACCAAGGACTGGGAAGCCATCAAGGCCGCCGAACGTGCGGGCAAGGAACAGAAAGGCGCGCTGGACGGGGTGGCCGCCAACCTGCCAGCCCTGCTGCGGGCGCATAAGCTGCAAAAACGGGCCGCGCGCGTAGGGTTCGACTGGCCCGACGCCAGCCACGTTCTGGCCAAGATCACCGAAGAAGCCACCGAACTGGAAGAGGCGCGTGACAAGATGGACGCGGACGCGCTTGAGGATGAGTTTGGCGATCTGCTGTTCGTGATGGTCAATCTGGGTCGTCATCTTGGCATCGAACCGGAGGCCGCGTTGCGCCGCACCAATGCCAAGTTCACCCGTCGCTTTGAACAGGTCGAGACCCGGCTGGCCGAACGGGGAAAGACCCCCTCGCAAAGCGATCTGGCCGAGATGGATGCGCTGTGGGACGAGGTCAAAACCGAAGAGCATCGCGCCAACGGCAAACTCCCGCCGGTTGAAGTCATGGCCGCACCCAGAAACGGGTAGACAAGGCACCCGACACTTGCGAGTGTCCCACCTTCACGACCACCGGAGACGCCCATGCCCCCTCGCAAGATCATCATCGACACCGATCCCGGACAGGACGATGCCGTCGCCATCCTGCTGGCGTTGGCCAGCCCGGAGGACATCGAGGTTCTTGGCATCACGGCGGTCGCAGGCAACGTGCCCCTGGAATTGACCGCCAAGAACGCTCGGATCGTGTGCGAACTGGCAGGCCGGACCGACATACCTGTTTATGCGGGCTGCGACAGACCGTTGAACCGCCCGCTGGTCACGGCCGAGCATGTGCATGGCAAGACAGGTCTGGATGGCCCGGACCTGCCCGATCCGCAGATGCCGCTGACCGAAGGGCATGCGGTGGATTTCATCATCGACACCCTGCGCGCTGAAGAACCGGGCACGGTAACCCTTTGCCCGCTCGGGCCACTGACAAATATCGCGACCGCGTTCAGCAAGGCTCCGGACATTGTGGACCGGGTACAGGAAATCGTTCTGATGGGCGGAGCGTATTTCGAGGTCGGCAACATCACCCCGACAGCTGAGTTCAACATTCACGTCGATCCAGAAGCTGCTGATATCGTTTTCAAATCTGGCAGTCCTATCGTGGTCATGTCGCTGGATGTCACGCACAAGGCGCTGGTCACCAAACCCCGCAATGATGCGTTCCGTGCGCTGGGAAACAAAGTCGGAATCGCCGTCGCCGAGATGACCGATTTCTTCGAAAGGTTCGACAAGGAAAAATACGGCAGCGCAGGTGCGCCTTTGCACGACCCTTGCGTGACCGCCTATCTGATCCGGCCCGAGCTGTTTTCGGGCCGTCATGTGAATGTCGAGATTGAAACCCAGTCCGAGCTGACAATGGGCATGACGGTCGCCGATTGGTGGGGCGTAACCGACCGCGCGCCCAATGCGCTGTTCATGGGGGAAATCGACGCCGACGGCTTCTTCAATCTTTTGACGGAAAGGCTGGCCAGATTATGAGCGCCGCCCTGCGCCTGGCGCGCCCCGAGGACCTGGATCGTCTGATGGCACTGGTCACCGCCTTCCATACCGAGGCCGGATTGACGCAAGACCCGGACCAGACCCGAAACGCTCTGACACCCCTGCTCGAGGGTATTCCCCATGGCTGTGTCTATCTGATCGGCCCCGGACGCGCGCCGTTGGGCTACATCATCCTGACCTTCGGCTGGTCCGTCGAATTCGGCGGCATGGACGGTTTCGTGGACGAAATCTATATCCGGCCCGCTGTTCGCGGCCGCGGCATCGCAACCGAAGTTCTACTGGCGCTGCCCAAAGCTTTGTCCGAAGCGGGGCTGACTGCCCTTCATCTGGAAGTCGACCGGCACAACGAGGCCGCACAGAAAATCTATCTGCGCACCGGGTTCAAACCTCGCGACAGATATATGCTGATGAGCAAGTCGCTTTAACGAGACTCGCCGCGGAAGATATTGGCCGGGTTCATGTCCTGTACCGGGTCATTCGACGAAACTTCTTCTCCGGTTATCGGATACGTTCCCGGACCCGCGCAGGCAGACAATACTGTGATGGACGCTGTGACGATTATCAGAAGGAATTTGGATACAGACATCGTGGTCTCCTTTCTGCAATGAAGAAAGACTACGGCATTTGGAGTGAACGCGATAAGTAACAAGTTCACACATAAGAATAATTAAGCCACTTAAATATTATCAAATTTCCACGTCTAAGACGACCATGCCCCTGAGAATTTTATCTTTTTTCTGGCACGCCAATGTCTTCTTCAAAAAGCGGCATCTCGAAAAAAAGCAGGTGATCGCGTGCGATTTCAGGAGTTTCGTAATAGGCGTCGCGCAGGTGAAAGCCCAAAGACAGGTATAACCGAGTCGCCACTTCCAGGGGTTTGCCGGTGTCCATTCGAATATAGTCGAACCCAAGATCTCGGCACATTTCGATCAGCGAAAGCATGATGGCACAGCCTGCGCCGGTCCCCCTTGCTGCGTCGGTTACAAATACGCGTTTGATTTCAGCCACACCGGGCTCGTAGGTGTGAAACATGCCGCAGCCGACCGGTTCCCCATGCAGCAATGCCAGTTTGATCCCACCGTTCGGCGGTGCGTGTTCCGCGTCAATGTTGTCCATTACACGGGCGTATTTTTCGCTTGGGTAGAAAGCCTGCACAATCTGGGCGGTTCTTTCATCCAGCGCCAGCAGGAAATCCCTGTAATCCCAACACAAACGCCGAACCGCTTCAAACTGGTCCGGCGTTTCCGGTTCGATGATGTTCAGCACAATGCGACCCCCGGATTAAACCCGGGGGTCAGCCTAGCACCAAGTGCGTTATTTGCGAAGGATCGACGCGCCTGCGTATTCGGCCACTTCTCCCAGCGACTCCTCGATGCGGATCAGCTGGTTGTATTTCGCCAACCGGTCCGATCGCGCCAATGAGCCGGTTTTGATCTGACCACAATTCGTCGCCACGGCCAGATCGGCAATGGTCGCGTCCTCGGTCTCGCCCGAACGGTGCGACATCACGTTGGTGTACCGCGCGCGGTGCGCCATATCGACGGCGCGCAGGGTTTCGGTCAGCGAACCGATCTGGTTCACCTTGACCAGCATTGAGTTCGCGCAGCCACGTTCGATCCCTTCGGCCAGACGTTCCGGGTTGGTCACGAACAGGTCATCACCAACCAGTTGCACCTTGTCGCCGATGGCATCGGTCAGGGCCTTCCAGCCATCCCAGTCATCTTCAGACATGCCGTCTTCGATCGAGATGATCGGATAGTCATTGACCAGCGCCGCCAGATAGGCCGCGTTTTCCTCGGATGTCAGGGTGATCCCCTCGCCCGCCAGAACGTATTTACCGTCTTTGAAGTACTCGGTCGCCGCGCAATCCAAAGCCAGATGGATTTCTTCGCCCGGCTTGTAGCCCGCCTTTTCGATGGATTTCAGGATGAAATCCAGCGCCTCGCGTGTGCTGGCAATGTTGGGGGCAAAACCGCCCTCGTCGCCCACTCCCGTGGCCAGACCCGCGGAAGACAGTTCTTTCTTCAGTGTATGGAACACCTCGGACCCCATGCGCACCGCTTCGCGAATGTTCGCGGCGGCGGTCGGCATGATCATGAATTCCTGAATGTCGATCGGGTTGTCGGCATGTTCGCCACCATTGATAATGTTCATCATCGGAACCGGCAGAACCCGCGCCGAGGTGCCGCCCACATAGCGATAGAGCGGCTGGGTGGTGAAATCCGCCGCCGCCTTCGCCGTGGCCAGCGAGACACCCAGGATAGCGTTCGCACCCAGACGGCCTTTGTTCTCGGTGCCGTCCAGCTCGATCATGGCCTGGTCAATGGCCACCTGCTCGGTCGCGTCAAAGCCCACCAGTTCTTCGGCAATCTCGCCGTTCACGGCGGCGACGGCTTCCAGAACGCCTTTGCCCATATAGCGCGCCTTGTCGCCATCGCGTTTTTCAACCGCCTCATAGGCACCGGTGGACGCGCCCGAGGGTACGGCAGCGCGACCCATGGTGCCGTCTTCCAGAATCACGTCAACTTCGACTGTCGGATTGCCCCGGCTGTCCAGAATTTCGCGTGCGTGGATGTCGATGATGGTGCTCATGAAGCCTGTCCCTGTGACTGCGGTCGGTTGCACGCGTCATAGCAGCAACCGGCCAAAAGTAAACCGGTTCCGTTAACGCTAACACGTATATTCCCGGACATTTAGGGCTAACAATTCGCTGTTTGCGCCAACAGGGTCAGGCAGGTGCCAATTCCCGCGCCAGACGCCGTTCGCGGACAAAGGTATAAAGACCCGAGCCGATGATCAGGGTCGCCCCCGCCATTGTCAGCGCATCAGGGCGTTCACCGAACATCAGCATTCCAGCAAGGATCGAGAACACAAGGCGCGTGTACCGGAACGGCATCAGGGCCGAGGCTTCGCCCACCCTCATCGCAGTGACAATGCCGTAATAGCCCAGCACGCCAAATCCGATCGCCCCCGCATAAGGGCCCGTTTGACCGGCTTGAACCGGCACGAAGGATGCCCCGGACATGACCATCAGAACCAGGCCGGCCACAGCCACCGCAATATAGGCCTGCATCGCAACGACGGATGAGGGCACGCGTGGGTCCAGCTTGCGGGTGATCAGATCGCGCGCCGCAATGGCGACCACGGACAACACCACAAACAGGGATTCCGGCTGAAAGCCCTCCATCCCCGGACGGATGATCATCAGAACACCGACAAAGCCGACACCGATCGCGCTCCAGCGACGCCAGCCGACCTGCTCTCCAAGGAACAGGGCCGCACCCATGGTGACGACCAGCGGCATGGCCTGAAACACGGCCGCAACGGTGGACAGGTCGATCAGCGACAACGCCGTCACGAACGCCACCGCGCCAAAGCCTTCGGTCGCAGCGCGGATCAATGGCAGGGCTTTCCATGCCACGGGGTCAAAGATCCGCTTTCGGGTGACCACTGACATCGCGGCAAACACGAGCCCGCAAAACACGCCCAGAAACACCATGATCTGCCCTGTCGGCACAGAGCCGGACAGGAGCTTGATGAACATGTCCTCAAGTGCAAAGGCCGCCATCGACCCGATAAGCAGCAGGATGCCGTTTACGTTGTTCATTTGCGCGTCCGTTGGAAAGGGCACATCTGGTGCCTGTAGATGCACAACAACCTCAACCAACGGCATCTGGCAAGACAATTCCCGTCACGCCTGATGAATTAACGTGAGGCGATCAATCGCGTTTCGTGATGGGTCAGTCCTTTTCCAGCGGGACGCCGTACAGCTCCAACCGGTGCCCTTTCAGCTTATACCCAAGCTTGGCAGCGATTCTTTCCTGTAGGGCTTCGATCTCGGGGTCGACGAATTCGATAACCTCTCCTGACTGCATGTCGATCAGGTGGTCGTGGTGATCGCGCTCGGCGTCCTCGTACCGGGCCCGTCCGTCGCCGAACTCAAGACGTTCCAGAATACCAGCCTCTTCGAACAGTTTGACCGTGCGATAGACCGTTGCAATGGAAATGCCTTTGTCCGCAGCAGACGCCCGCGCATAGAGTTCCTCGACATCCGGGTGGTCATCGCTCTGTTCCAGTACCTGCGCGATGACCCTTCTTTGACCGGTCATGCGCAGCCCTTTGGCTTCACAACGCCCAATAATCGTTTCCGACATGATGCCCCTCAGACTTGCTCGGGTGTCTGTCTTAATATGTCTGCGCAGGTTTCGCTACAGGGATTTCACCTTTTGCGACCTTCTGATCTGGCGCGCGTCAGATCGGCCCAGACGGGCAGGTGATCAGATGCGATATGCGCGGGACGTGTGTCGTGAACACCGTGCGCCACGGCCTGTATTCCGCTGCCCAGCGCGATCCGATCCAGCGCGCCCAGGGGCTGCGCGGCGGGAAAACTTGGTCTGGGAGGCAGAAACCGCATTTCGGGGACCAGGTGATCCAGTACTGGCTGACGTGACCACTCGTTGAAGTCACCGGCCCAAACAGTCGGCATCTGGTCCATGTCCCAGTCGTTCCGCCGAATGTGCAAAATCTGCTGTCGCCGCGACGCTGGCAACAGTCCAAGATGCATACCCATCACGCGCAATGGCCCGATATGGGTGTCGAACTCGACACGCACCGCCCCGCGCGGCTCCAGCCCCGGCAACTCGTGATGCCCTTTTCGGCGGACCGAGATACCCTCTCCGCGCCAGATCACCGCGTTGCCGTGCCAGCCCAGGCTTCCCGCGCCGCCCAGATCTACGATCTGCCATCCCGCCTCGTCCAACATAAAATGCGGCAGCGCGGCCGGACGGGGCGGCAGGCGCTTGTCGGCCTCCTGCAACACCACGATATCCGCTTTCATGTTTTCGATGACTTGCAGAATACGTTGGGGTTGGCGCCGGAAATCCAACCCGACGCATTTCTGAATGTTGTAGCTTGCGATACGCAGCGTGGAGGAAGTTGGCATGAGGGCGTGACCAAATGAATTGCCCTAAAGTGCCATGCCTGACGTGAGGCGCAACCCCTCTGCTTGGTTTCCTGCTGCGACAATTCCGATACGGCATCCGCCCCCAGCAATCTGCCTGCTATTTCGGCGATTGAAACCTGGCTGATATCAAAGCGAAGGTTCCGCTTGATCCCCGGCCCTGCAACGCTCTATCCCGATGCGGTGACGACAACGCATCGCAGCCAAAGCGGGGCCCGCATGAGCCTGAGCCAGACCCAACCCGACAACAGCACCCGGGCCAGTATCGTTTTGGTGACGGGCGGCGCGCTATGGGGCCTTTATTGGATTCCGGTGCGGTTTTTCTTTGATCAGGGCCTGACCGGCCCCTGGTCAGGGATCGCGATGTACTGCGCGGCCCTGATTGCGTTGATCCCCTTCGTCTGGTCCGACAGGCGCATGCTGGCCCGGCAATGGCGCGATTTGATGTTCAGCGGAATGTTCACAGGGGCTGCATTCGGCCTGTATTCGATCAGCCTTGTCTACACCGACGTCGTCCGCTCGATCCTGTTGTTCTATCTCACCCCGATCTGGGGCACGATTCTGGGCGTCGTATTTCTGAAAGAACGCCTGAGCCTGATGCGCCTTGCGGGTCTGATCTGCGGGCTTGGCGGGCTGTTTGTCGTGCTCGGAGGCGCCGGGTTCGTGCCATGGCCGCAGAACTTGGGTGACTGGCTGGCACTGGCATCGGGCATATGCTGGGCATTGGGTACACTGGGCCTGTACAAGGCTGGCAGCATGACCATCTCGGGTCAGGTCTTTGCCTTTGTGATTGGCGCGTTGTTGCTGTCGCTTGTCAGCCTGCTGATGCTTGGGGGCCAAACCCTGCCGAACATCACAGGCGAAGAGTCGATCCGCATAGCGGGATATGCAATGCTGTCCACCTTTTATGTCCTGCCCATGATCTACATGACCATCTGGCCAGCAACAAAGCTGTCCCCCGCAAAGGTCGGCCTGCTGCTGATGAGCGAGGTTGTCGTTGGCATCGCTTCAGCCGCCGCCCTGTCAGGAGAACCATTTGGCCTGCGTGAGTTTCTGGGCGCCATCCTGATCGTCAGCGCCGCGGTGGTGGAAATCCTGCGGAAATAGATGCAGGCCTCGCGTCACGTCCCGCAGAATGTTGCATGGACCACCTCATTTTCGGCCGGAGGACGCCTCAGGTCTTCCGCATCCCCTTGATCCTCGTACGGTCGCGCCAACACAGCGTTCAGCCGGTCGAAGGGCGCGTAATCACCCTGCACCGCCGACTGGATCATCTGTTCGATCCGGTGATTGCGCGGAATGAATGCGGGGTTTGCGGCGGTCATCACCTCCAGTGGCGCCGCTTCGTGCGCCAACCGTGCACGCCAGTCTTTTTCCCAAGCGTCAAACGCTGCCGGGTCAAGGAACTGATCCCGCGCCGTGCCACCGCCCAGCGCCCGGAAGGTATTGGTGAAATCCGCCTGCCCCCCGGCCATGCGCTTCAGAAGGTCGGTGATCAGTTCCTGATCGCCCTCGTCCGCGGTTGCCAGTCCGATCTTTGCCCGGAACCGGGACAACCAGTTCTGTTGCAGCAGGTCCGGCATCGCGTGGACGATCTCGGTCGCCTCTTCCACGGCGGCCTCTTTGTCGTCCATCTGCTGGATCAAGGCCGTTGCCAACTGCGCGAGGTTCCACACCGCGATATCAGGCTGGTTCGAATAGGCATAACGACCCATCCGGTCAATCGAGCTGTAGACGGTGTTGGGGTGATACGTGTCCATGAACGCACATGGGCCGTAGTCAATGGTCTCACCCGCGATCGAGCAGTTATCGGTATTCATCACCCCATGGATGAACCCCACGCTCATCCATCGTGCAATCAAACCGGCCTGCGCATCGCGCACCGAACGTAACAGGCCCATCGGCCCATCTGCCTTTGGGTAATGCCGCGCAATGGCATAGTCCGTCAGGCGCTTCAGGCTGTCCATCTGCCCACGCGCTGCAAAAACCTGAAAGGTCCCCACCCGCAGATGACTGGATGCAACCCGGGTCAGAACAGCTCCGGGCATCGGAGCTTCACGAAAGACGGTCTCGCCGGTTTCCACGGCTACCAAGGCGCGTGTGGTCGGAATGCCCAGGGCATGCATCGCCTCGGACACCACATATTCCCGCAGCACCGGCCCCAGCCAGGCCCGGCCATCGCCCCGGCGGGAAAACGGCGTAGGACCCGAACCTTTTAACTGGATGTCCCGGCGCACCCCGTCCGTTCCAACCGTCTCGCCCAACAGCACCGCACGCCCGTCGCCCAGCTGCGGGTTGTATTGCCCGAACTGATGCCCGGAATAAAGCTGTGCGATGGGCTCGGCACCTTCGGGAATACTGTTTCCCGCAAAGGCTTCGGCCATGTCCTCGACGTCTCCGGGCGATATCCGCAGCAACCTGGCCAGATCATCGTTGAACGCAATCATCCTTGGCGCGCGCACGGGAACCGGTGACTGCCGTGCAAAGAACGCATTCGGCAGACGGGCATAGGAGTTATCGAAGGGGATTTTCAGGGTCATGCCGTAAACATATCCCTCGGACGCATGAATACCATAGCGGATCACACCGGCCCGTGCATAATCGCACCCAAACACGAGGAACCACATGACCGCACAAGAGATTATCGACCGCCTGAACCTGCAACGCCATCCCGAAGGTGGTTGGTATGCCGAGACATGGCGCGCCGAAAACGAAGGTCGCCCCACCGGCACCTGCATCTACTTCCTGTTGCAGAAAGGCGAAAGCAGCCACTGGCACCGTGTCGATGCGACCGAGATCTGGCTGTACCATGCCGGCGCGCCGCTTGTCCTGTCGCTCAGCGCAACCGACCAAGGCCCCGCCACCGAACATGTGCTGACACACGACCTTTCCGCTGGCGCACCACAATTGATCGTCCCGGAAGGCCATTGGCAAGCCGCCCGCAGCACGGGTGATTACACGCTGGTCAGTTGCACAGTCTCGCCCGGCTTCCAATTTGAAGGATTTGAATTGGCCCCCCCGGGCTTTGATATCCCAAAGGCGTAAGCCGACGTTCAACGATCTCGGAAAAGGAGAGTTTACAGACGGTTGCCCATTGATCATTCTGTACACGCAGCCACAGGCGACGGAGTAACGAGTAAGTATGAAGCAGGTCCTGCTGACTGTCTTGTTCTTGTGTCAAAGCGCAGCATTCGCCAGCGCAGAGCCCGCTTGCGCCGAGGCCCGTCTTGCATCCGATCTGACTGCGCCAGAACTGAACGGGGAAGAAACGGCTGAAGATGCTGACCCGATGGTGAAAGCCGAACCTGCGGTGCTGGTTTCCAGGCGTCCTGCCCTGCGACCCTGCAAGTTTCGGAAATTCGAAGTGGGCCGTGAACGAATGCAGGAACGGGGCGCCGTGTGCGGCGACTGGACAATTCTGGGTGAAACTCGCAAGCCCGTCGCCGGAAAGGCCCGCGGATGCGGGATCACGAACCCGGTTCGGGTTTACAAAATATCAGATATCGCTCTCAGCCAGTTCTCATTGATGGACTGCCAGACAGCGGTCACGCTGAAAACGTGGATCGAAAACACGGCCAAGCCAGCCTTTGCCGATATGGGCGGCGGGCTGAAGGGGATGCGGATCGTTGGCCACTATGCCTGCAAGACCCAGAACAACCAGCCGCGTTCACGCATCTCGGAACATGCGCGCGGAAGGGCGATCGACATATCGACCTTCGTTCTACAGGACGGAACACAGATCACGGTCCGGGACGGATGGAACAACGCGCAGGGCACTGTTTTGAGAGAGTTGCACGAAGGCGCCTGCGGCATATTCGGAACCGTGCTTGGCCCGGACGCCGACCGCTATCACGTCGGGCATTTCCATTTTGACACGGCCCGCCGCAAGGGCGCTCCGGTGTGTCGATGAACCTTCGGGTTGCGCCTCTATTTGTCGCTTCGGCTTTTGATCAACAAATTGATCAGCGGTACCAGCAGCGTCGCTGCCGATCCCAAAGGGTTCGATCCAATACTCTTGACCGCCTGCACGACCTCTTTGGCCTCTGCGGTCATCTCCTCCAATTCGTCTTCAATATCTGCTATGGCCATATCGCGCACCTCGACGGCCGGTGCGACTTCGTCGTCGATATTTCGGCGTCTTGCAATCAGCACCATAAGCCCGGCGAAAACGATGTTTCCAAAGGCCAACAGCGCCGCCGCCGATGCTGGTGACATCGCGCTCTGAAGCGCCAAGAAAAAAGAGACATTCAAAAGCACCACCGCCGACAATGCCGCGATGCCCGCGATGCCCATCAGTATGGTCTGTTGCTGAACCACCCCAAGACGGCGGCGTGCAATCAAACGTTCGGTCCGATAGATCGTAACCAGGTTCTTGCTCAGTCTGCTCATAATCCGCCTCCTAGCCCTGCGCGCGCCCGACGACGTACCCCAGCGAAAACGCAATCAGCAACGCCGTGATCGGATAGTCTTTCTGAAGCCGACCGAACTCCTCGACAACGTCATGTCCCAAGGACTGAACCTGGCTCAGGTCGATCCCGTGGTCTTCCAGCAGCTGCCGGATTTCATCCGACGATTTGGTGCCCTCAGGCGGATCTTCCGAACCCGATTCCTTTTCGGCCTGCGCCTCCAACGTCGCATTCCGCTTCCGCAACTTCTCCAACTCGGCCTCGAGCTCTGCCTTGGTCGCCATACTGCCATGCCCCTGATCCATCGGTCCGGGCAATCGTCGCACAAAGAGTTGTTTTTTTGAACTGTTTTCCGGATCGGGTTATCCGACCGGGTCCATCGACACCGTACTGACGACCCCGCCACCGACAAGCGCCTTGACGCCGGTAGTTCCGGGACAAGAGGTCGGCAGCCCCCGCGCGACACGCACCGCCAGATAGGCAAACGCCTGCGCCTCAAGCATGTCGCCGTCCAGCCCCACCGCCTCAACCGGTTCGACCGGGCAATCCAGCGACACGCGCAACATCTCCATCAGCACCGGGTTGCGTCTGCCGCCCCCGGTGACCAACACACAAGACGGAGGTTTCGGACAATGCTCCATCCCCTGCACCACAGCTGCGGCGCACATACCGGTCAGGGTCGCCACCGCGTCAGCGTCATCCAGTTCCTTGACCAAACCGATCATTTCCGAAAAATCGTTCCGGTCCAGAGATTTCGGCGGCATGCGAGAAAAATACGGCTCGGCCAGAAACAGCTCCAGCGCGCCCATTTCCACCGTTCCATCGCGCGCAAGCGCCCCGTCGCGGTCCATTGGAAGCCCCAGCCGGGCCTGCATCAGATCATCGACCGGCGCATTGGCCGGGCCTGTATCAAAGGCCAGCAACGCACCGGGCGCTTCGGGGCCCTCGAACGCCGGGTCCACATAGGTCAGGTTGCCGACCCCGCCCAGGTTCAGGAAACACAGCGGCCGGTCCGCGCCGAACCATTTGGCACAGGCGAAATGAAAGAATGGCGCAAGCGGAGCCCCCTCGCCCCCCATCGCCACATCGTCGCTGCGGAAATCCCAGACCACCGGGCGCCCGAGGGCCTGCGCCAGCCCCAGCCCATCACCGACCTGCAATGTCCCGCGCCCGCGCGGCTCATGCGCCAGCGTCTGTCCGTGAAAGCCGATCAGATCCACATCCTCGAACTCGGACAGTGCTTCGGCATGGGCGATTGTCACCATCTCTGCCGCCGCATCGACCTGGGGTCCATGCCACTGGCCCAGCGCGGCGCGCAACACATCGCGTTCCGCATCCGAATACGCGCGGTATCCGCTTTGCCCAAACCCGTAAATCAAATGCCCGTCGGTTTCCACCACCGCGGCATCAACCCCGTCCATCGAAGTGCCGGACATTGCGCCCAAAGCCCGGAGCTTTCCGTGTTTCGCGATGGTCTGGCCCAAGCCTGCCTCCTGAATTGGCTGTGTCATTCGCCGCCTCCGGGTCCGGGATTTCACCTTTGGGTTGCAGCCCGGTCAACGTGCCTTCTGTTGGGGCGCAAAGGCAAGCGTTCCGGACCGGCCCGGCAATTTTTTTCTCAGCGCGCGTGTCTGGATCGACACCCTCGACCACACCCCGCGCCCGAGGTGAAAAGGTGGCTTTTCCTCCCACGCGCTGCCGCCTATACAGTGCCCCGCAACATTAACCCAAAGGGCACGATATGACCTACCACCCCAAATCGGATTTCATCGCCACGATGATCGAGCGCGGCTTTCTCGCCGACTGCACCGATTATCAGGGCCTTGACGACGCGCTGATCAGTGGGGTGCAAACAGCGTATATCGGCTATGACGCCACGGCGCAGTCGCTGCATGTGGGTCATTTGATGAACATCATGGTACTGCGCTGGCTGCAAAAGACCGGCCACAAACCGATCACGCTGATGGGCGGTGGTACCACCAAGGTGGGTGATCCTTCGTTCAGATCGGATGAACGCCCCCTGCTGGGCCCTGAACAGATCGACGCCAATATTGCGGGCATGAAGCAGGTCTTCGCCAAGTACCTGTCCTACGACGACAGCGAGACCGGCGCGCTGATGCTAAACAATGCCGAATGGCTGGACAGCCTGAACTACCTTGATTTCCTGCGCGATATCGGGCGGCATTTCTCGGTAAACCGGATGCTGAGCTTTGAATCCGTGAAATCTCGGCTGGATCGGGAACAATCGCTGAGCTTCCTCGAATTCAACTACATGATCCTGCAGGCCTATGACTTCCTCGAGCTGAACCGCCGCTATGGCTGCGTTCTGCAGATGGGTGGTTCAGACCAGTGGGGCAATATCGTCAATGGGATCGACCTGACCCGCCGCGTGCTGGATCACGAGATCTATGGCCTGACCACCCCCCTGCTGACCACCAGCGATGGCCGCAAGATGGGCAAGTCGCAAGGCGGCGCGGTCTGGCTGAACGGCGACATGCTGAGTGCCTACGAGTTCTGGCAGTTCTGGCGCAACACCACAGACGCAGATGTTGGCCGGTTCCTGAAAATCTTCACGGAACTGCCGGTCGACGAATGCGACCGTCTTGCAGCGCTTGAGGGTTCAGAAATCAACGAGGCTAAGAAAATTCTAGCTGATGAGGTCACCACTCTTCTTCACGGCGTTGATGCAGCAAAAGCTGCCCGAGCTACTGCGGAAGGCATTTTTGGTTCGATGGCAGTTCGGGAGGGCGGGCAAGACTCATTCTCAGCTTCTGGTAATGTAAGCGCACTACCCACCCTCACGGTCACTAAAGATGAGCTTGGCGACGGAATTTCTATTGTTCAACTCATCGTCAAATCCGGCCTCGCCAAATCCGGCAAAGAGGCCAAGCGTCTGATCGCCGAGAACGGTGCCAAGCTGGACGACGCGCCGCTGACCGATGCCGGGCTGATGATCGACGCAAACGCCCTGTCTTCGCCGATCAAGCTGAGCGCAGGCAAAAAGCGCCACGCGCTGGTTCAACTGGGCTGACCCGGCAAGGCTGAAAGACACGAAATCGAAACGGCCACCCAAACGGGTGGCCGCTTTTCATTCGGTGAGCTGTGCTTATCTGCGTTCTTTTCCGCCGCCACGACCGGGCCGGTCGCCACTTTCGTCATTGTTGGCGTTATGACCGCGGCCCGGGCTGCTGCCTTCACCGCCATTGCCATGGCCGTTGTTGCCCTTGCCACCACCTTTACCCTTGCCGCCTTTACCTTCGCCTTCGCCTTTGCCTTCACCGCCGCCGCCGGGTTCACCGCCGCCGCCGGATTCACCTCCGTCGCCGGATTCACCACCGCCACCGGACTCACCACCGCCGGACTCACCACCACCGCCAGTTTCACCGCCGCCACCGGTTTCACCTCCACCGCCAGTTTCACTACCGCCACCGGTTTCACTACCGCCACCGCCGGATTCGCTTCCTCCACCGCCGGACTGGCCACCTCCATTGTTATCGCTTTCTTCAGACGCGCCGCTGGGGCCACTTTCACCGCCTCCGACAGCTCCACCAGCATCGGCGAGTCCAGACCCACCGGGTTCAGATCCGCGGCTTTCACCCCGGTTTTCCGCCGAACCAGACAGGTTTGCCGTCGGCAAATCCGTCAGCAACGCGGCCAGCCCCGGGCATTGCGCTCCGGTTACAGTCAAAGTTGTTTCAAAGTCGGCACGCTTTTGAAGCCTGTCCAGAAAACTCGGGGTTACCTGCACACAATCGCACAACCCGGCATAGTCCCCCGCGTTGGCAAGAGTCCGAGCCGTTTTCCAGTTGCAGGTTTCCGGTGCGGCAGCGGCATCGCCAACCATCACCATTCCAAAAACGGGCACAGCGACAACTGCACCCAGTATGTGTTTCGTACTTATTACCATAACAGATCCTCCTGACGGAAAACACACAAAGGCGCCGAGTTCTTCGCTCACGAACAGGCGCGTTTTCGTGAAGTCGGCATTAAGTATTGTTGAGGATCGGCCGAAAAATCGGGGCCAAGGACCCTACCCGCCAACCAAGTTCCTGCCTTCTCAAATATGTGGACTCTGGCCCCAAAATGCAGTTATTGAACAAGTGTTCATATCCTTGGGAGGAGTTCACCATGCACCTGTCCACCACTGCCGCCCTCATTACCGGAGGCGCATCCGGTCTTGGCGAAGCCACGGCACGCCACTTCGCCTCGGAAGGCGCGCAGGTCACCATTCTGGATCGTGATGCGGATCGTGGCGCACAGGTCGCCGCCGAGATTGGCGGGCATTTCGCGCAAACGGATGTAACCGACCAAGAGTCGGTGGCCGCAGCCGTGCGCCACGGCATGGACAAGATGGGCAAGATCACGGCCACGGTGAATTGCGCCGGTATCGCCTATGGTATCAAGACCGTCGGCAAGGATGGCCCTCACCCTCTGGATGCTTTCCAGCGTACGATCGACATCAATCTGGTTGGCACCTTCAACGTGTCCCGGCTGGCCGCTGCCGAAATGGCAAAGAATGAACCCGAACCAGACGGGGCACGCGGGGTGATCATCAACACCGCCTCGATCGCTGCGTATGACGGGCAAAAGGGTCAGGCGGCCTATGCGGCCTCGAAGGGCGGCGTCGTGGGCATGACGCTGCCGATGGCCCGCGACCTGGCCTCGACCGGCATTCGCGTCATGACCATCGCGCCGGGCATTTTCATGACCCCGATGCTGGCGGGCCTGCCCGAAGAGGTGCAACAACAGCTTGCCGCCGACGTCCCGAACCCTGCCCGCCTTGGCGATCCGCATGAGTACGGACGACTGGCCGGCTTTATCGTCGAGATGGGCTATCTGAACGGTGAGGTCATCCGCATCGACGGTGCCCTGCGTATGCGCTAAACCGGGGCTCATGACCGAGCGGCAGAAAATGGAAGCGGGTGAATGGTATTGCTGCCTTGACCCGGAACTGGATGCGCTCCGCGCCGAAGCGCGCCGGGCCGTTCATGCCCATAACACATGCCCGCCGGATGCCCGTGGGGCCATCGCGCCGGAACTGGCAGCCCTGTTCGCGGGCTTTGGTCAGGATAGCTTTCTCGAGGCTCCGTTTCACTGTGCCTACGGAATAAACCTGTCGTTGGGAGACCGCGTGTTTTTCAACGCAGGCTGTGTCGTGCTCGACACCGCGCCGGTGACGATTGGGAATGACACGATGCTTGGACCTGCGGTGCAGATCTATTGCGCCGAACACGCGAAAGATCCTGCCTTGCGCGCTCAAGGCCTCGAAGTTGCCCACCCTGTCAGGGTCGGCGACAACGTCTGGATCGGCGGGGCCGCGATCATCATGCCGGGCGTTACGATCGGCAACCATGCCATCATCGGAGCGGGCAGCGTGGTGACAAAAGACGTTCCCGCCGGCGAGACCGTGGTTGGCAACCCTGCCCGGCCGATACGCGCCCGCCGATAACCCTGCTCTTCCGCCAATCCACCAGGGCCTTGTTCGCGGGGCGTAGCGCCTGTTTTTTTTGATCAGGCCGCGCCGGGTCAACGTGTCCCCAAGGAGGGGCGCCCGGGCAAGGTGGATTTCGACTGCGCCGAACTCGAAAGAGACATTGCCTACGCCGAAGAAGAATGCACCCAAAACGACCCGCATGTGGTTGCGACATATCCCGGTGTCGTTGCCTTCCATGCAATTTGGAACAGCCGCGAACCGTGGCAGACGCATTTGAACGCGCTTCATCTCGCCACTTGCATGAAAACGATCGACGGGGTCGCAGCCGAATCAAGCTGAACGAAATGGCGCGGATCGGCTGGCCCGGTCCCCGGCAAAACCGAAGCAGCAGGCGAACTCCGGTTTTTCAGCAGCTTTTCCACGCCGCCTGATAAGGCGCGCGCAGTTGGCGTCTACTCAGCCTGGGCTTTCTCTTCCAGTGTCAGCCATTCCTCTTCGGCCGCCGACAACTTGTCTTGCCGTTCGACAAGCGCCTCGGACGCTTTCTGGAACTTGACCGGCTCGCGGGTAAACAGCTCGGGGTCGGACATCAATTCTTCGAGCTTTGCAATCTCGGCCTCCAGCCGTTCAATCTCGGCCGGCAGCTTTTCCAGACGGTGCTTCTCGGAAAAGGATAATCCCGATCTGGCTTTTGCTTCCTGCTTCACCTTCGGCTTGGAAAGCTTTGTCTTGATGTCTTTTTTCTCGGAAACTTCGCCCCGCTGCGCAATATAATCGGACCAGCCGCCGGCATAGACGGTCGCCCGCCCGTTGCCTTCCATCGCGATGGTCGTCGTTGCAACGCGGTCCAGAAAATCCCGGTCGTGGCTGACCAGCAGAACTGTTCCATCGTAGTCGTCCAGCAGTTCCTGCAACAGATCCAGCGTTTCGACATCCAGATCGTTGGTCGGTTCGTCCAGCACCAGAAGATTGGAAGATTTCGCCATCAACTTGGCCAGCAGCAACCGAGCCTTTTCCCCACCCGACAAGGATTTGACAGCCGCCCTTGCCTGCCGCTCGTCAAACAGGAATTCCTTGAGATAGCCCACGACATGTTTGGGCTGCCCGCCAACCATCACCTGATCGGCCTTGCCGGAAACCCGCATATCCGGGTCGCCGGTCAGGCTGTCCCACAAGCTCATCTCGGGGTCCAGTTGCGCGCGGGTCTGATCGAACACCGCGACCTCAAGATTGGTACCCAGCGACACCGAACCTTCGTCCGGCTCCACCTGCCCCAGAAGCATCTTCAGCAAGGTCGTCTTGCCGACCCCATTCGGCCCGACAAAGGCCACACGATCACCGCGCTGCACCAGCAGATCAAAATTCCGAACGATCTGCTTGTCGCCGAACCCTTTGGCCAGCCCTTTAGCCTCGATCACCTTGCGGCCCGATTTTGGCCCGGCCTCCAGCGTCATCGCAGCGGAACCCTGACGCTTGATCTGTGCCGCCTTTTCGGCCCGCAGCGCCTGTAGGGCCCGCACCCGGCCCTGATTGCGTTTGCGTCGGGCGCTAATGCCCTCAACCGCCCATTTGGCCTCGGACTTGATCAGACGGTTCAGCTTGTGACGCTGCTGGTCTTCTTCTTCCCAGATCTTGTCCCGCCAAGCTTCGAACGCGTCAAAACCTTGCTCCTGCCGCCGGACAGCGCCCCGATCAATCCAAAGTGTCGCCCGCGTCAGTGCCCGTAAAAAGGCCCGGTCGTGCGAGATCAGCACAAACACCGCTCGTGTCGAGCCAAGCTCGCGCTCCAGCCACGCGATGGCTTCGATATCCAGATGGTTGGTCGGTTCGTCCAGCAGCATCAGGTCCGGTGCCTCGGCCATCAGCTTGGCCAATGCCGCCCGCCGCCTTTCACCGCCCGAAGCAGTCTCAACCGGGCGCGCAGGATCGAATTTCAGCCCCGCACCCGCCCGTTCAACCTTGTAGAGCTCCCCGGGCTCCAACCCGCTCGACGCATAGTCGCCCAGGGTGGCAAAGCCCTCCATCGTCGGGTCCTGCTCCATATAGCCCACGGATTTTCCGGGCGGCACGACAATTTCACCGCGGTCAGCCTCGACCAGGCCGGCCATCACTTTCATCAGCGTGGATTTGCCCGACCCGTTGCGCCCAACCAGCGCCACGCGGTCACCGGGCTGCACCACCAGATCCAGTTCGGAAAACACCGGTTCGCCCCCGAAAGTCAGGGATATGCCGGACATCTGCAACAAAGGAATTCTCGCCATGCCCGCCAGCTAAACCGGCGGCCACACTGCGTCAACGCCCTGTTTTCACCTTTTCGGAAATACTCACCTTAAACGGCCAATGCCCGAAACAGGCGTCTTCGGGCCGGCGGGATCGCCCCGATTTCAAGCCCGGTAAACACATGCAACGTGTTCATGTGACGATCCACAACCGCGTGATCACTCACCCACCCTCCCATCATCAGATAGGTTCGCAACAGGGGCGGCATGCGCGACATGGCCTTTTTCGCATCCGGCCGGCGCCGCAGACGTGCGGCAAAGCGGAACACGTCCGGAGCCTTGACCCGCGGCAACCACCGTTTCGGGGCCAGGTGGCGATGTTTGAGCATCGCAAAGGCATCAAGGTATCGCCCGGTTTCGGTCCCGGCAAAGGACGAACATCCAAACAGCATCTGAACATTGTGTTGATCGACATAGGACGTCATTGCACCCCAGGCGACACGCACAATGTCAGGATCGTTCAGGCCCGGATGAACGCAAAACCTGCCCATCTCGACCATGCGGCCACTGAACCCTGCCAACGAACTCAGGTCGTAGAACTGTGCTGAATAGCTGCGTCCGATTTCACCGCCATGTTCCATTGTCAGCATCCGAAAGCAGCAGACCAACTGCCCGGCGGATCGCATATCTTCAACCAGGACATGGCTGCATTGCGCGTCAAAAGCGTCAATGTCCGGTTGCCGGGTGCCGAATGCCAATGTCCGCAGGCTTTGTGCGGCCCTGATATCCTCGGCCGATTCCGCCATACGGGCGCGATAGCGCCCCTTGCTTAACATAACTGCCGCCGCCACGGTCGCGTCCTCCATGGGTGCCGACCCACGAGTGTCGGCACGACACCGTTAACACAAGACATGTGACCGCCTTGTGACCAACGCAAGGTTCAGCCGCGATCAGTTGGCGCCAGGAATATTGGCCGGGTTGAAGTTGCCGATATTGCCCAACAGCTGACGCAGGAAGCCTTTGTCCTGAACGTTGGAATCGGTCACACGGCGTTCCAGCGGAATCACGATGCCGTCTTCCAAGCCAAAACGCTCGATGTTTCTGACCACTCCACGCTGATCAAAGCTGATGGCGACCAATTCGCGCGCCACCACTTCGGGCCGTTTCGGGCCGTAATGGCGGACCCGCGAGCGGACATAGTAATAGCCCGTATCCCGCACGACCCCGGACGCACCCGGTGCGCCGATGGCTTCTTCCACGCTGTCACGCGTATCCACGCCCACTTTGATTTCGGCCAGTTCCTCGGCCGGAGGCACATAGCCGTGATTCTTGTAGATCGGCGTACAGGCCCCGGCCGCAGCCAGACAGGCAACAAACACAAGCGATTTCGTCGCTGGTTTCAACCGGTTCACTACCTTCAACATGCACACCCTCTTGCCTTGGCCTCTTGCGGCTTCTATCCGATTACAGAAACCGCTGCCACGGTTCAACACATAGAAAGGCTCACGAATGGGCAACGTTACATCATTTCGGGTGGCTGACCTGCCCCAGAACGCCCCGACACCCTTTGAACTGCGCCCCGCAAGCGCCGAATTGGATGAGATCAGGCAAGATCTGGGGCTGCTGGGGCTGCGCAAACTCAGCTTTTCCGGCGAGCTTCGCGCACAGGGCAAGCGCGACTGGGTTCTCAACGGCAAACTCGGTGCAACCGTGATCCAACCCTGTGTCGTGACGCTTGAGCCGGTCACGACCCGGATCGACATTCCCGTGCATCGCACCTTTCTGGCCGATTGGACCGACCCCGATGAACCCGAGTTCGAAATTCCGCAGGATGACGAATCCGAGCCCTTGGGCCCGGAAATCGACCCCGCATTGGTGATGGTCGAGGCGCTGTCGCTGGCCCTGCCACAATACCCGCGCAAGGAGGGTGCGGAACTGGGTCAGGCAGACTATACCGAACCCGGAAAACAGGCGATGACCGACGAAGACGCCAAACCTTTCGCCGGATTGGCAGGATTGCGCGATACGCTCAAAAAAGACGAGTGACAGAACGCAGATTTCCTGTCATAGCAGGCGGTCAGAAAAATCGCTTGAACATACCGAGAATCGCAGTATTTTCGCGCGCTCATCGGATTTTGGGTTGGACATTGCGGGGCCCGTCGCCTAAACGCGCGTCAAACCACGATAAACGAACTACGAAACCCGGGTCGGCAGCGAATCTGCGACCCCCAGTCAGACAAAGGTTGAGACCATGGCCGTCCAACAGAACAAAGTTTCCAAGTCGCGTCGCAACAACCGCCGCGCACACGACGCTCTGGTTGCTGCAAACCCGAACGAATGCCCGAACTGCGGCGAGCTGAAGCGCCCGCACCACGTTTGCGCATCCTGCGGCCACTATGATGATCGCGAAGTCGTCGCTCAGGCCGATGAAATCGATCTGGACGAAGACGCAGCCTAAGCCTGATCGAGCGCAGACCAAGGCATGACTGAACAGCCCACGCACGCCGGACGGATAACCATCTCGGTCGACGCTATGGGTGGGGACGCAGGTCCCTCTGTCGTTGTTGCCGGTCTTGCGAAATCGGCCGACAAGAACCCGAACATCAGGTTCTTGCTGCACGGGCCCGAACAGGTATTGCGCAAGCTTGTCGCCAAACGGCGTGTCCTTGAGGGGCGCGTCGTTTTTCGTGATTGCTCCGGCGTGGTCACGATGGAGGACAAACCCAGTCAGGTCGTGCGCAACGGCAAAGAGACCTCGATGTGGTCCACGCTGGAAGCGGTACGCCAGGGCGAAGCCCATGGCGCGGTGTCCTGCGGCAATACCGGTGCGCTGATGGCCCTGTCGATGATGCGCCTGCGCAAACTGCCGGGCGTGAACCGACCGGCCATCGCGATACTGTGGCCCTCGCGCAACCCTCAGGGGTTCAACGTGATGCTGGATGTCGGCGCAGATGTGCGCGCCGACGCCAAGGATTTGCTGCAATACGCCCTGATGGGCGCCTCTTACGCGCGCAACGGTTTGGCCCTGAACCGCCCTCGGATCGGGCTGCTGAATGTCGGAACTGAAGAACACAAGGGACGCGCCGAACTGAAAGAGGCGCACTCGATGATCGCGGGCTTCGCGGAACAGGCGAATTTCGATTTCGTGGGTTTCGTCGAAGGCAGCGACATCCCCGGTGACAAGGCGGATGTCATTGTAACCGATGGCTTTACCGGCAACGTCGCGATCAAGACCGGCGAAGGTACGGCAAGCCTGATCGGCGACCTGCTGCGGCAAGCGTTCAAATACTCCCCGCTATCCCGATTGGCCTCGATTCTGGCTATCACGTCGCTGAACCGTTTGAAGAAACGGATCGACCCGCGACGCGTGAATGGTGGTGTGTTTCTGGGGCTGAACGGCACCGTGGTGAAATCCCACGGCGGCGCTGACGCGACAGGCGTGTCAGCTGCAATCAAACTGGCCTTCACTTTGGCGCAGTCCGGCTTTTCCGAAAAATTGGCTGCGCGGGTTGCATCCACTGCCCAGCTTGCACAAGATGCCGCGCAATCAGCGCCGCAAACAGATAAATAACAAAAAAGGCAGTACCGGAAAATGGCAGGCCGTTCAGTTGTAGTAGGTGTCGGGCATTATTTGCCTGAGCGCGTTGTCCCCAATTCCGAGTTTGAAAAAACCCTGGACACAACCGACGAATGGATAAAGACCCGCTCGGGGATCGAACGCCGCCATTTTGCAGCCGAGGACGAGACGACATCCGATCTGGCCACCAATGCCGCCCAAGCTGCGCTGGCCGACGCAGGCCTGACGGCGGATGATATTGACGCAATCGTACTGGCGACGTCAACGGCGGATCTGACCTTTCCTTCGGCCGCCACCATGGTTCAGGCACGGCTGGGCATGACCAAGGGTTTTGCCTTTGACGTGCAGGCTGTTTGCGCCGGATTCGTTTTTGCACTGTCCAACGCAAATGCGTTGATTGTTTCAGGTCAGGCCAAACGCGTGCTGGTGATCGGGGCCGAGACTTTCTCACGGATCATGGATTGGACCGATCGGTCCACCTGTGTTCTTTTCGGCGATGGCGCCGGTGCAGTGGTGCTGGAGGCCCAAGATGGCAAAGGCACCGCCGAGGACCGCGGTATTCTGGCAACCGACCTGAATTCGGACGGGCGCTACAAGGATCTTCTCTATGTCGATGGCGGCGTTTCGACACAATCCACCGGACATCTGCGTATGCAGGGCAATCAGGTTTTCCGCCATGCCGTTGAAAAGCTTACAAAAACAGCGGAAACAGCGTTGGAACGAGCGGGGCTGGGCAATTCCGACGTGGATTGGATCGTGCCGCATCAGGCCAACATCCGCATCATTCAGGGCACCGCCAAAAAAATGAACCTGCCGATGGAAAACGTGGTTGTGACCGTTCAGGATCACGGAAACACCTCGGCCGCATCCATCCCATTGGCCCTGTCCGTGGGCAAACAGCGCGGACAGATCAAGCCGGGTGATCTGATCGTGACCGAAGCCATTGGCGGCGGTCTGGCCTGGGGCGCAGTGGTTCTGCGCTGGTAACCGGCGCAAACCGGCTTACCCAGCCGCCCGCAATTCATTGATATTGACAGCGAATTTGCCATACCCATATGCTTCAATAGCAACAGGGGAATTAGCATGGGCGACAAAACACTGACTCGAATGGACCTGAGCGAAGCCGTCTTTCGTGAGGTAGGTCTGTCACGGAACGAAAGTGCGCAGCTGGTTGAAAGCGTTCTGAACCACATGTCCGACGCCTTGGTGCGTGGTGAACAGGTGAAGATCTCGTCTTTCGGCACATTCAGTGTTCGCGACAAGACTGCCCGTGTCGGTCGCAACCCCAAAACCGGCGAAGAAGTCCCGATTCAGCCGCGCCGTGTGCTGACTTTCCGCCCGTCGCATCTGATGAAAGATCGCGTCGCAGCCGGGAACCGCAAGTAAGTTCAGGACGTCCAGGTTATGAGTAAGTCCCCCGATGCCTTTCGCACCATAAGCGAAGTTGCAGACTGGCTCGGTGTTCAAGCTCATGTTCTGCGTTTCTGGGAAAGCCGGTTCACGCAGGTAAAACCCGTCAAACGCGCAGGTGGGCGCAGATATTATCGCCCAAATGATATGCGTCTTTTGGGCGGGATCAAAAAACTGCTCCACGAGGACGGAATCACGATCAAAGGTGTCCAGCGTATCCTGCGCGAACAAGGCGTCGCACATGTCGCGGCGCTGTCCCCTTCCCTGGACGATCCCGGCCCAGCCCCGATTGCGCCTGCCCAGGACACCGTGGTGCCGTTCGAACCAAAGCCCGCCGCCGCCACGGAACAGATTCGCATGGATCTGCGCGACCCGATCCAGCCAACCGGTAAGGACGATGCGCAGACAAACGCACGCGCCTCTGACGCGTCACAGCCGGAGCCAGAGCCCGAACTGGATGCCGCGCCCTTGATGGGTGGAATCGCGTCGCTTGCGTGGAAACAGACAGATTTTGATGACGACCTGCTGCGGCGCATCGCACCGATTGCAAAAGATCTGCGCCGCTGGCTGGACCGGGTTGAAACACAGGCGACGGGTTAGGACAAAAGGCATTGATTTCCTCTTGCCCCTGCCGGGAAAATCTTTATGAACACCCCAACGTCGGGCTATGGCGCAGCCTGGTAGCGCGTCCGTCTGGGGGACGGAAGGTCGCAGGTTCGAGTCCTGCTAGCCCGACCAAATTACACCGACGTTTATGGCATACAGGCCAGATCCCGCTCTGGCACCAGGGGGGATCGAGATGACAGGTGTTTGCCCAAACCAACAGCTAGAGGCGATGATCGCGCGCGGTGAGATCACCGCCGACCCAGAGGTTCTGCCTGCCCAGATTCAACCTGCCAGCCTTGATTTACGACTGGGAACAGTGGCTTACCGTGTACGCGCCTCGTTTCTTGCGGGCGAAGGCCGGACTGTCACGGATCGCTTGACCGAGTTTGAGATGCACCGCATCGATATCTCGGATGGCGCGGTTCTGGAAAAGGGCTGCGTCTATCTGGTGCCCCTGATGGAATCGCTTGCCCTGCCCGACAGCATGAGCGCCGTGGCCAACGCCAAAAGCTCGACCGGTCGGCTGGACCTTCTGACGCGGACGATCACTGATGGCGGCACCGAGTTCGACCGCGTGCCCGCAGGTTACACAGGCCCACTTTATGCCGAAATCTGCCCGCGCTCGTTCTCGGTTCTGGTTCGTCCCGGGATGCGTCTGAATCAGATTCGTTTCCGCCAGGGTCAGGCCGTATTGTCCGATGCGGAACTGAGGTCCTTGCATGCCGAATCTCCGCTTGTGGACGGACCTGCCGTCATTCAGGACGGTCTGGGCTTTTCGGTCGACCTGCAACTGCCCGAGACCGATCTGGTGGGCTATCGCGCCAAACCTCATACCGGGGTGATCGATCTGGATCGAATCGGTGAATACGATCCGCAGGACTATTGGGAAGAGGTGCGCACCAAAGATGGTTGCATCATCCTGGACCCCGGCGCGTTCTATATCCTTGTCAGCCGCGAAGCGGTGCACATACCACCGATGTTCGCGGCTGAAATGGCGCCCTATCTGGCGATGGTTGGTGAGTTCAGAGTGCACTATGCAGGGTTCTTCGATCCCGGTTTTGGCCATGCCGCTGCCGGGGGGGCCGGTTCCCGTGGCGTGCTTGAGGTGCGCTGCCACGAAGCGCCATTCGTGCTGGAACACGGACAGGTCGTCGGGCGTCTGGTCTATGAGAAAATGGCTGAAATGCCGACGCAGCTTTATGGTGCGGGCATTGCCTCGAACTATCAGGGTCAGGGCCTGAAACTGTCAAAGCACTTCAAAGCCGCAAGCTGACCCCTAGAACTTCATGAACCGGCGCATTTGACGGGTCACGCGCTGTGCGTGCCTGAGGTTCTGCGCATGTCGCGGTGCACTGGTTTTTCCGGGCCCATTCGATGTGCCGGATCCGCCGCCCTTTCCGCTGGCCAGATCGATACCCTTGTTCACACCTTTGTTGACCAGACGGCGCATGACCTGGCGCACAATCATGTCGATGATCCGGTTTGCATTCATCGCTCAACTCCGCGTCCGCACGCACAAAGATAGACGCTTTATGCGGCAACAAAAGGGCTGTTCGATCAATCTTCTTCGAACAACTCGCTCTGGTCTTCATCAACTTCGTCCTCGCGCCCTTCGCCCAAAGGGATCGCACCCGGAGGAGGCCGATTCTCCAACAATCCCGCGGCGCGCAGTTCTTTCAGGCCTGGCAGGTCTCGCGCGTTCTCCAGGCCAAAATGATCCAGAAACTCAGGCGTCACCACAAACGTCACCGGACGACCCGGCGTCATGCGGCGGCGGCCCAGCTTGATCCACTCCATCTCAAGCAACTGATCGATGGTCCCGCGCGAGACCGACACGCCCCGGATTTCCTCGATCTCGGCCCGTGTGCAGGGTTGGTGATAGGCCACGATGGCCAGAGTTTCGATCGCAGCGCGGCTGAGTTTGCGCGTCTCGACCGTTTCCTTCTGCATCAGAAAGCCCAGATCAGGGGCCGTGCGGATGGCCCAGGCATCCCCTACACGCACAACGCGCACGCCACGCCCCTCATACCGTTTCTGAAGCAATTCAACCGCTTGCGCCGCGTCGCTGCCATGGGGCATCCGCGCCTCAAGATCCGCAATCGTCACCGGCTCGGCGCTGGCGAACAGAACGGCTTCGACCATACGCTCCTGCTCTGCCAGCGGAGGCGCCTCGAACAGCGTACCGGTCTCTTCAGGAGCATCAGTCACGTGTTTCGGTCCTCTTGCGCAATTGGATCGGAGCGAATGTCTCGCTCTGCTTGATTTCCATATGTCCTTCTTTCACCAGTTCCAACGAGGCCGCAAAGGTCGCCGCCGTTGCCGACCTGCGCCGTACCGGGTCGGAATCCCAGCCGTCGGGCAGGTAAGTTTCCATGTCGGTCCATGTCCCGGCAAACCCGATCAGCGGGCGCATCCGTTCCAGTGCCTGTTCCATGGTGAATACCGAATCGCGGTCCATCACAAACGGGCGGAATTCATCACGGGTGCGGATGCGGGCATAGCCCTGCATCAGATCCAGCAGCGTGGCGGAATAGGTGACGGTGCGGATCCGGGTGATATCTTCGCCCTGCCCGCGTTTGAAGAAATCCCGTCCCAGCTGATCGCGCGCCATCAACCGCGCAGCCGCATCGCGCATCGCCTGCAAACGTTCCAATTGAAACGCCAGATGTGCGGCCAGTTCCTCACCCGATGGTCCTTCGTCATCCGGATCTGGCGGCAACAGCAGGCGGGATTTCAAAAAGGCCAGCCAGGCCGCCATCACCAGATAGTCGGCGGCCAGTTCGATCCGCAGCGCCCGCGCCTTTTCGACAAAGGCAAGGTATTGCTGCGCCAGCGCCAGAACCGAGATTTTCCGAAGGTCGACCTTCTGCGTGCGCGACAGGGTCAGAAGAACGTCCAGCGGGCCTTCGAACCCATCGACATCAACAATCAGCGCTTCGGCCGCAAGACGATCTGCGACCGAGACAGGGTCTTCGCTGAAAAGATTATCGTTCATATACCTGCCCGCCCATTAGGGCAGATAGTTCCGCCTCGGCGGCAGGGATGTCAAGTTCCTGCGGAGCTTTGCGCATCGCCAGCGCCCGTTCTGCGCGGGCTTGTGCCACATCGGACATTTCCCCGGCAGCTTCCAGCACCTCGGCGCGCTCGGCAAAGCTTCCGTTGCAGTGTAGAACGACGTCACAGCCCGCGCTTATGGCTTGCCGCGACACCTCAGCGGGCGTTCCGCTGAGCGCCTTCATCCCGATGTCATCGGTCATGATCAGCCCGCCGAAGCCAATCCTGTCGCGGATCACATCCATCATGGTTGCCGAGATTGTGGCAGGTTGCGGGTCAATCCGGTCATAGACCAAATGCGCAGTCATCCCCATCGGCAGGTCGTTCAAGGCCCGGAACGGCACGAAATCGCTGCGCTCAAGCTCATCCAGGGGCAGATCCACATGCGGCAAGTCATGGTGGCTGTCCAACGTGGCGCGTCCATGGCCCGGAATGTGTTTGAGCACCGGCAACACACCGCCATCCAGATGACCCTGCGCCACGGCTTTGCCAATTCTGGAAACGCGTTCAGGATCAGCGTCATAACAGCGGTTCTTCAGAAACTTGTGCGTCTCGGGACGCGCGACATCCACCATGGGCGCACAGTTGCTGTCGATGCCCAGACCAAACAATTCATCGGCAATCAGGCGGTACCTCAGATACATGGCGCGCTCGGACTGCTCGGCGGCATTGGCCACGTGATCCAACGGAGGCAGCCATTCGCGGGCCAGCGGCGCCCGCAGGCGCTGCACGCGGCCGCCTTCCTGATCGATGGTGATCGGGCAATTGCGCCCGACAGCCTCGCGGAAATCATCACACAAGGCGCGCACCTGATCCGCGTGGTCGATGTTGCGGGCAAAAAGAATGAACCCGAACGGGTTCATTTGCCGAAACAAGTCTTTTTCCTTTTGCGTCAGGCGCAGGCCCTCTGCATCGGTGATCGCGGCACCGTACTTCACCTGACGGCCACCGGGATACAATCAGCCCCTTGCGCAACAAGCGCGGCACAAAACTGGCGCGAGTCGCTCAGGTCTTCAAAGCCCAGCACGCGCAGGCGGTAAAAGGTGCGCCCACCGCTTGAGGTCTTCTGGATAACGCGCTGTTTTCCGGCCATATATTCGCTGAACTTCCCGTTTAGGCGATCCCATTCCGTTTGGGCAACCTGAACGCTGTCATAGGCCCCAAGCTGCGCCAGACGCGTGCCTTTCGCCAGCGTATCAGGATCAACATCCAACCCAACCGCAGCCTTCACCGCAGCATTGATAGCGTCTTCGGAATTCTCACTTGGCGACACCCGGCTGCGTGAGGCGCGTGCCGGGCGGGTCAAGGGGCGCAAGGACCGGCGCACGCCCGGCAGCGCGGCAATGGCCGGGTCCGGCAAGGCGGCTGCGAAATCGGCCGGGTCAATTGCGGGTTCTTCCTCGGGGGTGGTCAGCGATGCCACTTGCACGCCATCCTCAGCGTTTTGCTGCGTTTTGGCTGCTTCACCAGCCAATTCCGCAACCAGCGCATCCACTGCGTTCTGGCGCAATCGGGCGGCTTCCTGGGTTGAAATCGGCTTTTCCACGACATGCAGCGCCGGTGTCGGCTTCAGATCAGCGGCAGGTACGTCTTCATCCGTCAACGAGACCGGCCGCGGCGCAAGGATCAGACGATCCGCCGGGGCGGCAGCACTGCCCTTGGCGGCCACGGCATTGACGGCCAAGCCCTGATGATCGGCCGGTGTTCCGCCCGGGTTTTCGGGCTGCACCCGCATCGGCCCTTCGGCCGCACGCACGACCGGCACGCCGCTGACATCCCGCATGACAAGCTTGAATCCCCAGATACCGACGCCGGCGACCAGTGCCAACGATGCGACAGCCCCCAGGAAATTGACCGCCCGCCCCAGTCCGAACGCGCCGCGCGGCGCGTCGTAATCCTGCATCTCGTCGGGATAGTCATACGCATCCTCGAAATGCGCTTGATTCGGGTAATCATTCTGCCCGGGGCTTTGGTGCCCCGAGAAATCGTAACTCGCCATGTCCGCCTCACTGCCCGCTTCGCGCCCGAAAATAAGGCGCGCGGGTCATTTCTTGCCTACCTCGTACCGGCGGTTCGGGCGATATTTGTTACCGCATCTCCTGCGCCGGGGTGACGCCAAGAATACCCAAGCCCGCTGAAATCACAACAGAAACGGCCCTGGCCAGCGCAATTTTCGACTGGCTTGTGGCAACATCGCCATCCTGAATGAAACGCAACTGGGTTTCATCATTGCCCTTGTTCCACAGAGCGTGAAAATCCCCTGCAAGTTCATACAGATAGAAGGCGACGCGGTGCGGTTCGTTGGTCCGCGCAGCGATCTCGACCAGGCGTGGCCATTCCGCCAGCTTCTTGGCAACCGTCAGTTCGGCCGGGTGGTCCAGCGACGCCAGATCAGCCCCTCGCAAGGTGTCGTCGGTGGCGTCGATCCCCGCCTCGGCGGCACGGCGCAGCACGCTCATCACCCGGGCATGGGCGTATTGAACGTAGAACACGGGGTTCTCGCGGCTCTGTTCCAATACCTTGTCGAAATCGAAATCCAGCGGCGCGTCGTTCTTGCGGGTCAGCATCACGAAACGGGTCACGTCGGGACCAACCTGATCGACCACATCCCGCAGGGTGACAAAGTTCCCGGCCCGTTTCGACATCTTGAACGGTTCGCCATTTTTCCACAGTTTCACCAACTGCGTCAGCTTGATATCCAGCGGCACATTGCCATCGGACAAGGCCGACACGGCCGCCTTCATCCGCTTGACATAGCCGCCATGATCCGCCCCGAACACGTCGATCAACGCGTCAAAGCCACGGCTCACCTTGTCATAGTGATAGGCGATATCGGGGGCGAAATAGGTCCAGCTGCCATCCGACTTCTTGACCGGGCGGTCGACGTCATCACCATGTTCGGTGGATTTGAACAAGGTCTGTTCGCGCGGCTCCCAATCTTCGGGCTTTTTGCCCTTGGGCGGCTCCAGCACGCCTTCATAGATCAGGCCCTTTTCGGTCAGCGATTGCAGCGCGGCCTCGATCCGGCCCGTGCCATAGAGCGATTTCTCCGAGAAGAACACATCCATCTCGACGCCCAGCGCCTTCAGGTCGGCGCGGATCAGGTCCATCATCGCGTCGGTCGAAAACTCGCGCAGCTCTTCCAGCCATTCGCTTTCCGGCTTGTCGATCAGGCTGTCGCCATATTTCTCTTTCAGCGCCTCGCCGATCGGGATCAGATAGTCGCCGGGATACAGCCCTTCGGCAATCTCGGGGCTGAGGCCATTGGCCTCGCGATAACGTTCGTAGGCCGACCGCGCCAGCACATCCACCTGCGCGCCGCCGTCGTTGATATAGTATTCACGGGTCACGTCATGGCCCGAATAGGCCAGCAGGCTTGCCAACGCATCCCCGAACACCGCGCCGCGTGTGTGCCCGACATGCAGCGGACCGGTCGGGTTGGCCGAGACATATTCGACATTGACCTTCTGCCCCTGCCCCATGGTCGAGCGCCCGAAATCGATGCCTTTTTCCAGAACCGCCGCCAACACACCTTGCCAAACGGACGGCGCAAGACGCAGGTTCAGGAAACCGGGCCCTGCCACTTCTGCGCTTGTGATCCGGTCATCCGCCGCCAGTTTCCCGGCCAGAACATCCGCAATGTCGCGCGGCTTCATCCTGGCTAGTTTCGCCAGCACCATCGCGGCGTTGGTTGCCATGTCCCCATGGGCCGCATCGCGCGGCGGCTCGACCGCCACTTTGTCAAAGCTCAGCCCCTCGGGCAATGCGCCTTCGGACTGCATCTGCGCCAGCGCGTCCAGTACAAGGCCGCGGATCTCGGAAAACAGGTTCATTTCGGATGTCCTTTTGCTTGTCGCGGGGTTTACCACGCAAACCGGCAAGGTCAATGGACGCCTAATGTTTAAGCTTGGTTTGGCGAAACATCTCGCTAATCTTGGGCCTGTACGCCGCTACCGGAGACCGTTGATGCACCGCGCCTTGTCCTTTGCCTTGCTTTTGTCCACCGCCTTGCCTGCGCTGGCCGACCTGCCACAGCCCAAAGGCCATGTGCTGCTGACGCTGGGCGGCACGGTCAGTGAAACAAACCTGCCTGCGCGAGGTGAGAATGACGGCGGTCTGCTGGGCTATCTGGAGGTCACGCATGACGGCGCGGCAGGGTTTGACGCAGCCATGCTGGACGGGCTGGAGCAGTTCGAGATCACAATCCCCTATGGTCCTCCGGGCAATGAGCGGGATTACAGGTTTTCGGGCCCGCTTTTGGCAGACGTCATGACACTGGCGGGGGCCGAGGGGAAAACCGCTTTTCCCATGGCGCTGGATGGGTATCAGGCTGAAATCGAGTGGGACAGTATCGCAACGCACAAACCGATCGTTGCAACGCATGCTGATGGCGCACCGATGGGGATCGGAGGCTATGGCCCGACAATGATCGTGTTCCCACCGACAAAGAACGCCGATCAGTCTGCGAGACAAGCGGCTCAGCAAGTCTGGGCCATCGCTTACATAGCCGTGGAGTGATCAGCCCGTCAGCCGCGCATGGTCCTGCAAGGCAAATCGGTCGGTCATGCCCGCAATGTAATCGGAAACAATGCGGGCCAAGGCTGTGTCGTCCCTGGCAGCTTCAATGTCATCGTGCCAGCGCACAGGCATTTGCCTGGGATCGTTCATGTAGATCGGAAACAGATCTTCCACGATCTTTGCCACCTCTGCCCGCACTGACATCACCCTGGGTGCGCGATACATACGTGTGAACAGAAACGCCCGGATTTCACGCAGTTGCGCCCAAACCTCATCCGAGAACTGGATGACAGGATACCCAAGATGTCGGATTTCTTCGACGGACTGCGCGCCAGAAACGGCAATGAGATCGTTCGAAGTGTTGATGACATCCCCCACCATGACCCCGAAAACCCGCCTTAGCGCTTCGTGACGCCGGCGATAGGAATCCAGCCCTGGGTATCTGGCATCCACCTCGGCGTAACACACCCCGACAATCGGCAGGTCCTGCAAATCGTCATCCGTGAACAAGCCTGCGCGCAATCCGTCCAGAAGATCGTGATTGTTGTACGCTATGTCATCAGAAAGGGCCGCAACTTGCGCTTCCGCGCTGGCATGGGTGTGCAGTTCAAGATCGAATTCCTGATTGCACTCGGCCAATGCCCAGGGCAGATCGCCCTCAACCGGGCCATTGTGCTTGGCTATTCCTTCCAGACATTCCCAGGTCAGGTTGCACCCATCGAATTCTGCATAGTGGCGCTCCAGCTTTGTGACGATCCGAATGGCCTGCGCGTTGTGATCAAAACCACCAAAGGGTTTCATCAACGCGTGCAACGCGTCTTCGCCGGTATGTCCAAAGGGCGTGTGCCCCAGATCATGCGCCAGGGCCACGGCTTCGGTCAGCTCTGGGTTCAGGCCCAGAGCACCGGCAATGGTCCGGGCCACCTGCGCCACCTCGATGGAATGGGTCAGGCGGGTGCGGTAGCTATCGCCCTCATGCTCAACGAAAACTTGCGTCTTGTGTTTGAGGCGCCGAAAGGCACTGGCGTGAATGATCCTGTCCCGGTCGCGCTGAAAGCATGATCGGAAACTGCTTTCCTCCTCGGCTACGAGCCGTCCCCTGGTGCGGTCCGGATCCGAGGCAAAACTAGCTCTGTCCAAATGGCCCGTCCTTGTCGCCTGTCCTTGCACTTTCTATATTGTATGGCGTAACGGAAGGAAACCTTTGGAGACCGGCATGAATCTGCCCCCAACAGTCACGGATCGCGCCTTTGAACGCCTCGCAGAAATCGGCGCGGCGGATCAGGGTCAGGCACTGCGCGTCGCAGTGGAAGGCGGCGGTTGCTCGGGGTTTCAATACGAAATCGCTTTGGATACGCCAAAAGAAGATGATTTGGTCCTTGAAGGCAAAGGGCAAAAAGTCATTGTCGACGCCATTTCGCTGCCCTTCCTGGAAAACGCGGTTATCGACTTCACCCAGGAACTGATCGGTGCGCGATTTGTAATCGACAACCCCAACGCCACCTCTTCCTGTGGTTGTGGCACATCTTTTTCGATGTAACCGTGGGGGCTTTGCCCCCACACCCCCAGGATATTTTCAGCCAGATGAAGCAGAGGTCCGCCCTCTGACCGAAAGACCAGAGGGCTTCACCTGGCGCGGTCATCGGCGTCCCCGCCTGTACCGCCACTTCAGCTTGAAGAAATTCGGTTAATAATCCGTTTCTTCATCTGGCCAAAAATATCCCGGAGCGCGAGGCAGAGCCTCGCAAATACGATCTCCGCCTTGCCGTTGGGCCCGTTCTGCGCGATAGGTTGGACCAAGTCTTCGGAGGATCGCGCATGAAAATCGCCACGTTCAACATCAACGGCATCAAAGCGCGGGTCGAAGCCCTGCCCCGTTGGCTGGACGAAGCGCAGCCGGACGTTGTGCTGTTGCAAGAGATCAAGTCGGTCGATGAAAACTTCCCGCGCGAGATATTCGAAGAGCGTGGGTTCAACGTGGAAACCCATGGACAAAAAAGCTTCAACGGCGTTGCAATCTTGTCGAAACTTCCCCTCGAGGATGTATCCCGCGGCCTTCCCGGCGATGACGCGGATGAGCAGGCCCGTTGGATAGAAGCCACCGTCGTTGGTAAAAAGGCTCTTCGGATCTGTGGATTGTACCTGCCCAATGGCAATCCGGCGCCCGGCCCGAAATACGATTACAAACTGGCATGGATGGAGCGGCTTTATCACCGTGCCCGTGATTTGCTGGCAACCGAAGAACCTGCGTTGATGGCGGGGGATTACAACATCATCCCGCAGGTGGAGGACGCCAAACGCCCCGAAGCATGGCGCGAAGACGCATTGTTCCGCCCCGAAAGCCGCACCGCGTTTCGCAAGATCCTGAATCTGGGCTTCACCGAAGCGTTCCGGGCCACCACCCAAAGCGCGGGGCACTATTCATTCTGGGACTACCAGGCCGGGGCCTGGAACCGGAACGACGGAATTCGGATCGATCACTTTCTGCTGACCCCGCAAGCGGCAGATCTAATGCGGGATTGCCAGATTGATGCCGCCGTGCGCGGGCATGAAAAACCCTCGGATCACGTGCCTGTCTGGGTCGATCTGGATATTTAGCGGTTCAGGCCGTGACGTCGTAGGTGTATATCCATTCGTAGCGGCGTGACAATTTCCGTCCGATGGCCATAAGCGCACATTGGGCCGCCAAACGGGCGGGGCCTGACAGGTGGAAATTGCGTGCGTTCGACCCGGCAGCGGCAACCACGCTTTCTGCCCTTGGTCGGCGCGTTTTCTCGTAGGCGGCAAGCGCACTGGCGACACCCGAATGTTCGTCGAAAGATCGTGCGAGCACCCAGGCATCTTCCAACGCCAGGCAGGCGCCTTGCGCCATGAACGGCAAGGTCGGATGCGCCGCGTCCCCCAGCAATGCCAAACGACCGTTCTGCCATTTTTCTGCGACCGGGCGCAGGAACAGGGCCCACAGATTCACATCCGAGACCTTTGACAGAATCTCACCTACCGGACCGCCGAACCCTGAAAAACGTGCACGCAATTCATCCGGATCGCCGTTCAGCTTCCATCCCTCTTCCCTCCAGTCCGAGCGTTCCTCGACCGCAACGATGTTCATCATGCTTTGATCGCGCAAAGGATAGGTTACGACATGCCGACCCGGCCCCATGGTCAGGGATGCCGTCACCACGCCTGAATCCGGTCGCCAGGGAATGGTGGCGCGCCAGGCGACCTGGTGCGTGAACTCGGGTGTCTCGGGCCCGTTCAGAGCCGGGCGAATCGCGCTTCGGCCACCGTCGGCCGCGATGACGCAATCGGCGCGCAGCCGTTCGCCGCTCGCCAACAGAATTTCGGCTTCGTTGGGGTGTTTGTGCACGTTGGAAACCTTGGCCCCCAGACGGACATCCACGCCGGCCTTGCGGGCCGCAAAATGCAGCAGATTCAACAGATCGGCGCGGTGAAAATAATAGGTCGGGCCAGCCGAAGGACCGGGCAGCCGGCTGACAACGCGGCCTTTGCGGTAATCGCGCAAGATCGTACCGTGCGACTTCTGGCCCGCAGACAGATCCGCCACCCCAAGCGCGCGCAACACGCACAACCCGTTTTCACTGATCTGCAGACCGGCGCCAACCTCGGTTAATGCCGGGGCTTGCTCTAGCAGGGTGATCTGCGCCCCGTGTTGCCGCAGCGCCAACGCAGCCGCCAGACCGCCGATGCCGCCACCAATTACACAGAAATTCAACCGATTGATCTTCATGCCCCCCGCATAACGCAAAAACGCCAGAGCCACAGGCCCCGGCGTTCGAAATTTTCCAGTTTCACCCGGCGATCAATCGTCGCGATGGACCTTTTCGCGGCGCTCGTGGCGCTCTTGCGCCTCCAGCGTCATGGTCGCAATCGGACGTGCATCCAGGCGTTTCAGCGAAATCGGATCGCCGGTCTTTTCGCAGTAGCCGTATTCACCCTCTTCGATCCGGCGCAGGGCTGCGTCGATCTTGGCAACCAGCTTGCGCTGGCGGTCGCGTGTCCGCAGCTCCAGAGCGCGATCGGTCTCCTCGCTCGCGCGGTCTGCGACATCCGGGATGTTTCGGGTGTTGTCCTGCAGCCCTTCGATCGTATCGCGGCTGCCCGCCAAAAGCTCATTCTTCCAATCCAACAGCTTGCGGCGGAAATATTCAAGCTGACGTTCATTCATGAAAGGTTCATCTTCGGCCGGGCGGTAATCCTCCGGCAGAAAAACTTCCTGTTTCATATTTGCTCCCTCGGTATGGCCAGAAACGTCGGTCGCGGATGTTTCACCTGACATTTGGCACCCCCTTCTGCGCAGCGTTTAGCCGACGGGCGTGGGATTGTCACTACACAAACGTTGCTTCAGCACGCCCTCGCGCTGTTTTGTCTAAATATGAGACAAACAACAACAAAACCCTGTTTTTCTATGAAATTTAGCAGGCCTTTTTGAGGCAGGTGTCAATTTGCAGGGTACATTCGCGCGCACGAATCAACCAAAAGGGCTTGGAGTTCCTGCAAAAATCGCCTCAACCGACGCAGGGACGCGGGTTGTCAAAATCATTGACCGTCTGTAACCCGGACAACACAACCTGCCCACGGATCACGAAAAACCACACGAGAGGCCCATGACCGCACGCTTTCAAGGTACAGCCGAATATGTCGCCACTGACGATCTGACGATTGCCGTGAACGCCGCCGTCACACTTGAACGCCCATTGCTGGTCAAGGGCGAACCCGGCACCGGCAAGACAGAACTTGCCAAACAGGTGGCCGGCGCGCTGGGGCTGAGGATGATTGAATGGAACGTGAAATCCACCACCCGCGCGCAGCAGGGCCTGTATGAATATGACGCGGTCAGCCGCCTGCGGGACAGCCAGTTGGGTGAGGAACGTGTGCATGACGTGTCGAACTATATCCGCAAGGGCAAGCTGTGGCAGGCCTTCGAGGCCGACGAAAAGGTCGTTCTGCTGATCGATGAGATCGACAAGGCGGATATCGAGTTTCCAAACGACCTTTTGCAGGAACTCGACAAGATGGAGTTCCATGTCTACGAGACAGGGGAAACCATCCGGGCCAAAAACCGCCCGATCGTCATCATCACCTCGAACAATGAAAAGGAATTGCCGGACGCGTTTCTGCGCCGCTGCTTCTTCCACTACATCCGCTTCCCGGACGAGGCCACGATGCGCCGCATCGTCGAGGTTCATCACCCCGGCATCAAGGATGCGCTGCTGACCACCGCCCTGACCCAGTTCTATGAAATCCGCGAGACGCAGGGGCTCAAGAAAAAGCCGTCAACATCGGAAGTGCTGGATTGGCTGAAGCTGCTGCTGGCCGAGGACCTGAGCGCCGAAGACCTCAAACGCGGCGGCACAGATGCGCTTCCGAAACTGCATGGAGCTTTGCTGAAGAATGAACAGGACGTGCATCTGTTCGAACGTCTGGCCTTTATGGCACGCGGCAAACGATAGCCGGACGGTGACCAGACGGTGATCATGGCTTGCCTTGCGGCGGCCCGGATGCCAGCATCGGCCCATCTGGCGAAACAGAGCTTCGCCGCCCACAGAATTGGATGACTCGCGTGGCGAACGCACTGACAATCCGCACCCTGCGTACCGAGGACAAAAGCCAATGGGCCGACATGTGGCGGGACTATCTGGCATTTTATGAAACCGCCCTGCCCGATGATGTATACGAAACAACCTTTTCCAGACTGCTGGGCGACGACCCGCAGGATTTTTCCTGTTTCGTTGCCGAGCAGAATGGCGCCTTGGTCGGGTTAACACATTATCTGTTTCATCGCCACGCCTGGAAGGTGGAAAAGGTCTGCTACCTGCAAGACCTGTTCGCGCGACCCGAGGCACGAGGGGCAGGCGTTGGCCGGGCCTTGATCCAGGCGGTCTATGACGAGGCCGATCGTCAGGGCGCGCCGTCGGTCTATTGGCTGACCCAGGATTTTAACCACACTGCGCGGAAACTGTATGATCGCATCGGCACACTGACACCGTTCATCAAGTACGCCCGCTCATGAAGCGATTGAGTGCCCTTTTTCTGGCACTGGTTGTTGCCGGCTGCGCGACGGTTGAAACGATCGAGCTGCCCGATCAGGTCGCGCCCATCGAAGCAAGCCTGCCGCCTGCCAAGTCTTTTTCAACGGCACGTCCTTCGCCGCCTGCTCGATCGAACAAGAACATCGCCTCGGATTTCTTGTCCCTGCATTTTGAACTGGAAAGCGGCGCCGCCCTGCCCGTTTTCACGCGATTTGAGACCCCGGTCACAGTCCGCCTGGCCGGATCGCCGACCGCAAGCATGCAGCAAGATCTGACCCGGTTGCTCAACCGCCTGAGGCGTGAAGCCGGAATCAACATCCGACAGATCGACGAAGGCCAGGCGAATATCACCATCGAAGCCGTCAGCCAGAAAGACATTCTGCGCATTCTGCCCAACGCGGCCTGTTTCGTCGTCCCCAACTCCTCCAGCCTTGAAGAATATCGCCGTGACCGCCGAAAGATAAAAAGCAGCTGGACAGAACTGCACAAACGCGAACGGCTTGGGATTTTCATCCCATACGACGTCAGTCCGCAGGAAATACGTGATTGCCTGCATGAAGAACTGGCGCAAGCGCTTGGTCCGCTGAACGATCTGTATCACCTGCCGGATTCGGTGTTCAACGACGACAATATCCATACGGTTCTGACCGGGTTCGACATGTTGATCCTGCGGGCTGCCTATGCGCCGGAACTGCGCACCGGCATGACCCGCGATCAGGTTGCCGCGGTCATCCCGGGGGTTCTGAGCCGGATGAACCCGCGCGGGGACAGGGTGCCCGTTCAACCCTTTACGGATACACCGCGCGAATGGATTGACGCGATCCAGAAATCACTGGGACCGGGCGCGGGGTCGCCCAGACAGCTGCGCGCTGCCCGAAAGGCGGCACGGATCGGTCAGCAGCAGGGATGGACGGATCACCGCCGCGCCTATCCTCATTACCTGATGGGCCGGATGGAACAATTCCGGGACCCCATCGAAGCCCAACGCCAGTTTCAGATTGCGCAGCAATTTCTGAAGGCCACGCCCGGCACAGAGGTGCATCAGGCCTATGTCACCACGCAAACCGCGGCATTCGCGCTGGCACAGGAAAAGGGACCCAGTGTTCTGCCCGAGCTGAACAGGGCCATCGATGTCATGACACGGGCAGAAAATGCGTCTTTGCTGGCCACGTTGCTGTTGCTGAAATCAGAAGCGCTGAAACAGGCGGGGCAGATACAGCAGGCACGTGCCGTCAGGCTGGACAGCCTGGGATGGGCGCGGTACGGGTTTGGTTCGGATCTGGTGGCCCAGTCGTTGTCGCGGGACAACGGTCGAAGACATACGGATGGCACGAAAGACGGATGACGCACATATGTTGGTAGTTCTGGGAATGGCGGCACTGGGTGCAACCTTGGGAGCCCTGACCGCGAAAAAGCGCAGCGGTAATCGGGCCGACATGGCGCAATATGCCGCCGGATACGGCATTGCCTTTGCGCTGGTGGGTCTGGTGATCTCGTTGATTCTGGTGCGTTTGGTGGCCTGACACGATGTTCCTGCCCTTTTTCGAAAACCTTCGCAAAGCTGGCATCCCGGTATCGCTGCGGGAGTATCTGACTTTTCTGGAAGGCATGAAAAAGGGTCTGGCCACCTATGATATCGAGGCGTTCTACTATCTCGCGCGCGTGTCGATGGTGAAGGACGAACGCAACATCGACAAGTTCGACCGCGCCTTTGCCGCCAGTTTCGAAGGACTGAACGAGATCAGCTTCGATCAGGTTCTGGAAGCCGTTGACATCCCCGGCGACTGGCTGGCCAAAATGGCCGAAAAGCACCTGTCTGATGAAGAAAAAGCCGAGATCGAGGCGCTTGGCGGTTTCGACAAGCTGATGGAAACGCTGCGCGAGCGTCTCAAGGAACAACAAGGCCGCCATCAGGGCGGCAACAAGTGGATCGGCACGGCCGGGACCTCTCCTTTCGGGGCCTATGGCTACAATCCCGAAGGCGTGCGCATCGGCCAAAAGGAAAGCCGCCACCAGCGCGCGGTCAAGGTTTGGGACAAGCGCGAATTCAGAAACCTGGACGACACGGTTGAACTGGGCACCCGCAACATCAAGGTTGCCCTGAAACGCCTGCGCCGCTGGGCGCGCGAAGGTGCTGCGGAAGAACTGGATCTGGACGGCACCATTCGCGCTACGGCCGAGCACGGCTATTTGGATGTCAAAACCCGACCCGAACGTCACAACGCGGTCAAGGTTCTGCTGTTTCTGGACGTTGGCGGATCAATGGACCCGCATATTAAAGTGGTGGAAGAGCTGTTTTCAGCCGCACGGTCCGAGTTCAAGCATCTGGAATATTTTTATTTCCACAATTGCCTTTACGAGGGCGTCTGGCGTGACAATCGCCGCCGCTGGGACCAGCAGACGCCCACGCATGAAGTGTTTCGCACCTATGGGCCCGACTACAAATGCATCTTCGTCGGCGACGCCTCGATGAGCCCGTATGAAATCGCCTATCCCGGCGGCGCCAACGAGCATTGGAACGCAGAGGCCGGGCAGGTCTGGCTACAACGCGCGCGGGATCAATGGGCGTCGAACCTGTGGATCAATCCCGTGCCCGAGAAGTACTGGGAATACACCCACTCCATCAGCATGATTCAGGAGATCTTCGAAGGCCACATGGTGCCGATGACCCTGGCCGGGCTGGAACAGGGCATGAAAGCGCTGACCCGTTGAGGTCAGCGCCAGAGTTTACCCGGCAATTACCTGAATCCCAAGAAACAGGATCGCTGCCAGCATTGCAGCGGCGGGAACCGTGATAACCCACGCAGCAACGATGGTCAGGAAATGCGACCGACGAACCAGCTTGCGGCGGCGGCGTTCTTCCGGCGCGACGCGGGGGCGTTCAGGGAAAGCCCGGCTGGCGCGTCTCAGCCGTCGCTCGGCATCCCATTCCCGAAAGAACCCGACACCGAAGACAGCGCCAACCGCGATGTGGGTGGAACTGACAGGCAGGCCCAGCCAGCTTGCAACGATCACCGTGATTGCGGCCGACAGGGCAACGCAATAGGCCCGCATCGGGTTGAGCTTGGTGATCTGGCTGCCGACCATACGGATCAGTTTCGGACCAAACAGGAACAGGCCGAACGATATCCCGAACGCACCGATGACCATGACCCAATAGGGAATGCTGACGGCATGAGTGAAGTCGCCCGAGGCAGAAGCCTGCACAATCGCTGCCAACGGTCCCACCGCGTTGGCAACGTCATTTGCACCATGCGCAAAACTCAGCAGTGCCGCAGACACGATCAGCGGAATTCCAAACAGAATTTTCAGCGACTTGTTGCGGTTCTCAAGCCCCTCGGACTGGCGGCGGATCACCGGGATCATCACTGCCCAGATCAGCCCGCCACACGCCGCACCGATCAGCAACGCTGTCCCGAGATCAATCTTGATGATTTTCTTGAGACCCTTGAGCGCCAGATAAGATGCAAAGGCGCCCGCCATGATCCCGACCAGCATCGGCACCCATTTGCGGGCCGCGGCGATCTTGTCTTCCTGATAGATGATCCTGGCCTTGATGAACCACAGGAAACCGGCTGCGACCAAGCCTCCCAGAAGTGGCGAGATCACCCAGCTGGCAGCGATCTTGCTCATGGTGCCCCAGCTTACGGCGCCGAACCCAGCCGCAGCGATCCCTGCCCCCATTACACCGCCCACGACCGAATGCGTGGTGGAAACCGGCGCGCCGATCCAAGTCGCCAGATTGACCCAAAGCGCCGAGGACAGCAACGCCGCCATCATCGCCCATATGAAGACGTCGGCCGTTCCCATGCTTTCCGGCGCGATAATTCCCTTGGCGATGGTCGACACGACATCGCCCCCAGCAATGAGCGCCCCGGCACTTTCAAAAACAACGGCAATCGCGATGGCACCGCCCATCGTCAGCGCATTCGCCCCCACTGCGGGACCCATGTTGTTGGCGACGTCATTGGCCCCGATATTCAGCGCCATATAGGCCCCGAACATCGCCGCGATCACGACGACAAGTGAATTGTTGCCCTGCCCGAACAGGAAAGCGGCCACAAGGCCTGCGACGACAATGAATGCCAGGGCGATCCCTGAGCCCACAAAGGGTCGTCCAGCCTGCGCGGTCGCCATTTCGAGGCGTGAAAAGCGCCGCAAATCCCGGTCGAGTGTTTCCAGGTGACGCGCTTCATAGTTCTTGTCGGTCATGGGTCCCCCATCGATAGCGCCCTGTCGGTTAAGTGGGATCGTTGAAATAATCAACAGCTCATATCGCAAGATCACAACTTATCGAAGGTTGTACCGATTTCGGCGCACGAAAAAAGGTTATGCCGATTTCGGCGCACGAAAAAAAGATTATGCGGGTCCCGACGAACATCCCGCAGGTGTGACTTGCGCAAAGCCCATGTTCGGACCATATCTTTGACATGCTTCGATTGACCCCGATCCTGCTGGCAATTGGCTACGCCATCGTGATGTACCGCATTTCGGTCTGGCGCACCCATCGTGAGTTGGACGCAAAATCGACCGAACTGGCCGACCCGGTGCTGAAACGTATGACGGACCGGCTGGCCGCAGCTTTGGAAATCGATCGGGTCCCCGTCTATATCTACGAGATTGACCCGGTGAACGGGCTGGCTGCTCCGGATGGTCGGATTTTCATCACGCGCGGGTTTTACCGAAAATTCCGCAACGGAGAGGTGTCGGCCGAGGAAATGGCCAGCGTGATCGCACATGAGTTGGGACATGTAGCCTTGGGTCACGCAAAGCGACGGATGATTGATTTTTCAGGCCAAAACGCGATGCGGACGGCGCTGATCATGGTGCTGAACCGGTTTATTCCGTTTATCGGAGCGATGATTGCGAATGCCTTGACATCATTACTGGCCTCGCGCCTGTCACGACAGGATGAGTATGAGGCGGACGAATATGCCGCCGCCTTGCTGACCAAGGCCGGAATCGGGATCGGGCCGCAGAAATCCTTGTTTCACAAGCTGGAAGACCTGACGCAACAACGGGCGGGCGTTGCCCCGGCATGGTTGATGAGCCACCCGAAAACGGGTGAGCGCATTGCGGCACTGGAGGCCCTTGAGCAGCGTTGGGCGCGTGGCTGAGGGTGCGCAGCGAGAGGCCAGCCTCTCGCGCTCTCCGGGATATTTTTAGCCAGATGAAGTGGGATCCAGTTTATTGGGTGAGCGCCTTGCCAAGGCGTGGAAGGCGGGCCTTTTTCATCAGCGCCCGCAGGGTCCATTGGTGGCCGGAAAGGCGGATGGCTTCACTCAGAACGCGATCGGCGATGGTCGCCAGGCCGTCAGGGTCAGATAACCAGAGACCATGCAGCAAGCCGTCGGGATCTCGGCGGTCGAGCCCCTCCTCTGCCAGAATATTTCTGGGGAAATCCTTGGCGTTGACGGTCACGATGACGTCGGCCGAGGCGGTGATGGCCGTCGCCAGAACGTGGATATCGGCTGCGTCGGGCAGCCAGAGGCGCTGCTCCAGCCCCGGGACCGGCGCGCGTTCGGCCCTTGGCCACTGCGCTTGCGCCAAGGCAATTTCGGCGCGGGCTTGCGCCTCGCCCGTCGGGCCCAGCTTGCGCGCGGCGCGGGCCCATTCTTCGAGGATGCGGGCAGACCAGATCGGAGTGAAATGGCCAAGGCGGGCCGCGCCCAGCAGCATCTCGCGCATCACCGTGGGATAGATGACGCAGGTGTCGAGAACGGCCTTCACAGGCGGTAGAACACTGCTTTGAGGTAGCCGCTTTCCGCCAGTTGCGGCAGTTGCGGGTGATCGGGACCCGCAAACCCGGTGTGGATCAATTGCGCCTGACGCCCGACGCGCCCGATCCCACGGGAGGACGCATCGCGGAACCGGCTCAGGTCAGCCGCGTGCGAACACGAACACAGCCCTATATAACCACCGGGTTTGACCAGAGGCGCCGCCAGTCGTGCGATACGTTCATAGGCGCGCAGCCCCGCATCCAGCGCTTGCCTGGACGGCGCAAACGCGGGCGGATCGCAGATCACCACGTCAAATCGCGCGCCTTCTTCACCCAGTTGAGTCAGAACCTCGAACGCGTCGCCCTGTCGGGTCTGGAACTTTTCAGCAAGGCCCGACGCCTCGGCCCCTTTTTTCGCCAGGTCGAGCGCGGCGGCTGAGCCATCGACGGACAATGCCTGCCCCGCACCGCCTGCAAGCATCGCCAGACCGAAGCCGCCCACATGGCTGAACACGTCCAGCACCTGCGCATCGGGATGAACCAGGCGCGCGGCAAAGGCGTGGTTGGGGCGCTGGTCGTAAAACAGCCCGGTCTTCTGACCGCCTGTCAGATCCGCCATGTAGGTGGCGCCATTCATCGGTACCGGCAGGGGCGCATCGGGCGCGGTTCCGCGCAATACCTGGTTGACGTCGTCCAACCCCTCCAGCCCGCGTGTACGGCCCGAGGCGTTCTTCAGCACCGTGGTCACGCCAGTGACTTTGACCAGAGCTTGGGTCAGCACATCCAGGTGCGCCTCGGCCCAGGCCGCGTTCGGCTGAATGACGCAGGCCTCGCCAAAGCGGTCGATGATGACGCCGGGGAAGCCGTCCGCTTCGGCATGGATCAGGCGATAATACGGGGCGTCAAACAGGCTTTCTCGCAGATCGAGGGCGCGCTGCAAACGGCTCTCGAACCACGTCGCGTCAAGCTGCGCGTCGATGTCATGGTCCAGCACCCGGCACATGATCTTGGACGCGGGGTTGACCGCGACCAGCGCGACGGGCGCCCGTTTGTCATCTTCGAGCACGGCCAGAGCGCCCGCCGGAATTTTTCGGGTACGGCGGTCGGTGACGATGTCATTGGCGTAGACCCAGGGGAAACCATGGCGCAGGCCGCGCGCATTGGCTTTGGGTTTCAGGCGGATACGGGGACGGTCGGCAGATTGGGTCATGGCGCCCTCATAGTCCTGAACGCGCCGGTGGGAAAGCCCTAGCGGTTACGGGATCGCCAACCGCCGCGGCGTTCTGGGGCCTTTGCCGTCTGAAGGCCTTCGGTCAGAACCTGTGTCATCGGATGATCGGGGTTCTGCTCGGCATAGCCCGCGTGCAGCTCGGCCAGCGCCGTGTTCTGGTCGCGATCTGCGGGAAGGCTCAGCGCCCAGTCCAAAAAAATGCTGCGACACTCTGGCAGGGTGATGCCGTCGATTCGATAGGCTTCCCGGATCAGACCTTTGTGGTCGTTGGGATCACTGCTGCGCGCCATCTTCTTCCCCCTTGATCACGCCGCCGATCAGATCGGCCGCGGTCGTGTAACATTCCTGCAATGCCGCCTGCAAAGCCTCGACCTGTTCGAACCCGGTGGCGCGGCACAAAAATGCCGTACCGCCTTCGCCGATCTTGTCGGCTTCGATTGTCTTGCCCGACAGCAACCGCGCGGCGCATTGCACCGACCAAAATAGGTCATAGCAGTCTTTCAGAGATTGCGCCTGCGCGACATCCAGCAAGCCGGCTGCGACGGCGCCATCCAGACCCGACGCGACATCGCGCTGCGCGGACCCCGCCAGCAAAGCACCGGTTTCGGCCATCAATTCGATATCCATCAGCCGGCCGGGGCCGTTCTTGGCGTCCCAGATGCCGGCGGGCGCCTTGGCCGCCGCCAGGCGCGACCGCATCTCGGCCACTTCGCGCAGAACCTTCCCCTGCTCTCGCCGGAGCGACAGAAACTCGGTGCGGAAGGCTTCGATTTCCTCGGCCAGTCCGGCATCCCCGGCAACAACATGCGCGCGGGTCAGGGCCAGATGCTCCCACACCCAGGCTTCGTTCCGCTGGTAATTGACAAAGCTGGCCCAACTGGTTGCGACCGGCCCCTGATTGCCCGAGGGACGCAATCGCATATCGACCTCATACAAGCGTCCCTGCGACATCGGAGCGGACAATGCCGTGATCAGGGCCTGCGTGAACCGCGCATAATACGTGCGCGTGGCCAAAGGGCGCGGACCGTCAGACATGTCCTGATCCAAAGGATCGTAGATGACGATCATGTCCAGATCGGATTGCGAGTTGATCCGGCCTGCCCCCAGCGACCCCATCCCAAGCACGGCAGCGCCACGCCCCGGTGCAGGGCCGTGTTTGCGGGCGAAATTCTCGGTGACATGCGGCAGGATGGCCGCGATGACCGACTGCGCAAGATCGGCATATTGCCGACCTGCCCGCACCCCGTCGATCAGGCCGCGCAGGTGATGCACGCCGACCCGGAAATGCCATTCCTTGCACCAGCGTCGGGCAAGATCAAGCTGGGTTTCATAATCCGTTTCTTCCGACAAAGCCTGCGTCAATTCCGCTTGCAACGCCTCTTGCCCGGGCCAATCCGCAAAGAAACTGCCCCCGATCACCGCATCGAACACCGACGCGTTGCGGGACAGGTGCGATGCCAGAGCATGCGAGGTTCCGACGATATCGATCAACAAGTCGATCAGTTGCGGATTCGCCTCGAACAGCGAAAACAGCTGCACCCCGGCGGGCAGGCCCGCCAGGAACCCGTCCAAAGCCATCAATGCTTCGTCGGGCTTGGCGGTTTTGGCCAGACGTGACAGCAATTCGGGGCGCAGACGTTCGAAAATCCGCGCGCCGCGCTGGGACCTGAGGGCCGGATATGTCGTCCATCGGGCCAGAACGTTCTTGTCAAACTCCACATCCTGTACATGGGCGGGCGCCGCACCAGGTCCGGGGGCAAAGAACCCTTCGGTCAGCTCATGCACTTCGGTCAGGCGGTTTTTCAGGTCCTGCGTCAACTCGGCGCTGCTGATCCCCATCAGGCAGGCGACGCGTTCGATCCCGTCGGGTGAGTTCGGCACCTTGTGGGTCTGCGCATCATGAATCATCTGGATGCGATGTTCGACTTCGCGGTGCGCGCGGTAATGATCTGTCAGCTTGTCCGCCACATCCTGTGGCACCCAGCCTTTTGCCGCCAGCGCCGCCAACCCGGGAACCGTGCCTCGCACCCGCAGGTCAGCGTCCCGCCCACCCGCGATCAACTGGCGGGTTTGCGTGAAAAACTCGATCTCGCGGATACCGCCCTGCCCCAGTTTCATGTCGTGACCGGGGATCGACAAAGACCCGCCCGTCCCTTTGTTTTCCCGGATGCGCAGGCGCATGTCATGAGCGTCCTGAATGGCGGCAAAGTCCAGATGGCGGCGCCAGACAAAGGGGCGCAAGCCGTCAAGGAAACGCTGCCCCGCATCCAGATCCCCGGCGCAGGGGCGCGCCTTGATGTAAGCCGCGCGCTCCCACGTACGACCGAGGCTTTCGTAATACCGCTCGGCGGCCTCCATCGCCATGCAAACCGGTGTCACGGCCGGATCGGGGCGCAGCCTCAGATCCGTTCGGAACACATAGCCATCCGCCGTCTTCTCGCTCAACGTCGCACAGAAGTTGCGCGTGGCCCGAACCATGCCCTGCCGGGCCTCGTAAAAGTCATCGGGGTCAAAGCGCGTTTCATCAAACAGGACGATCAGATCGATATCCGAGCTGTAGTTCAGCTCATGCGCGCCCATCTTTCCCATCGCCAGTATGACCAGGCCGGCTGCGGTTTCGACATCATCCTCGGTCATGCCCGGCAGCTTCTTACGCCGGATCAATGTTGCGATCTCGGCCTTGGCGGCAACATCTGCGGCCAGCGCACCGAAATCGGTCAGGGCCGCCGTGACCTTCTCCAATGGCCACGCACCTGCAATATCGGCCAACGCCGTAAGCAGCGCCATTCGCCGCTTGGCCTGCCGCAATCCGGGTTTCAACTGATCCGGCGGCAGATCACGCGCAGCAGACATGACGTCAGCCAATACCTGATCCGGGTGCATCAGAGCCTCGGGCAGCCAACCCTTCTCTTGTTCGATCAGACTTTTCAGATAGGGACTGGAACCGGCGGTGCCCGCCACCAATTCCGCCATCCCGGCCGGCAAATCAGGCATCAGGGCCCGCGCTTCGGCCCCCAAGGATGGATCGAAAGCGCGCGGAAGTCGTGAAATGGCTAAAACGTCTGTCATGGGCGCAAACTGCGCATCGCATCGCGTGATCGTCAATGGGGCATTCTGATCAGGTGTTCTGAACCGGCGTGTCCTGACTGAAACTGTTGACCCAAACGTCGTCTCTGCGTTCCCATAACGACGAAATCAGCATCGCCTCGCGCGTTGTCGCACCCGGGCGCAGGTAATCGGCCTTGTAGGACAGCAAGACGATATCCGGTGTCAGAACACGCAGTCTTTCGCCGCTCAGTTCGAACTCGGCCATCGTCGGTGCGTCTGCAAATTGACCGACATGATCGTCACGATTGGCAAATCCCGTCGGATAGACCCCAAGAAAATCCGCGCTCAGCAACGCCCGGTCCGCGCTTGCGTTGCCCTCGACCAGCGCCATCCAGACCTGCTTTTCCAAATTCAGAATTTCATCCAGCGCAGGTGCCGTTTTGTGTTCTGTCAAATCCATTTCCGCAACCTGCGGCTGATTGCGCTCACCGTCAACCGAATTGCTGAATGTAAATCTTTTTTACATTACCCCCTTGCAACCCCCGCCCACGACCCCATCTAATCAATGTGAAAAGAGTTTACATCAACCCTGGAGAGCTCAAATGACCGCATTGTCCGACCCCGCCGTCCCCGCGAATCCGGGATGGCTTTATCGAATCGAGGCCTGGCTGGATGACAAAGGCAAAGGGGCCTGGATTGCCGCCATGGTCCTTGGTTTCATCTTCTTCTGGCCGGTTGGCCTGGCCCTTCTGGCTTACATGATCTGGAGCAAACGCATGTTCAGCAAATCCTGCAGCCGCCGCAAATCCTGGCACAGCCACATGAGCGCGATGAAACCATCCGGCAACAGCGCATTTGACGCCTACAAGGCAGATACACTGGCCCGCCTTGAACGCGAACAGCAGGACTTCGAGGCGTTCCTGCGCCGCCTGCGCGATGCCAAGGACAAGGCCGAATTCGACGAGTTCATGGATGAACGCGCCCGCGAGAACCATGAAGACGACGAAAATGCCAAGCCGGCCTGATTGACCTTGCCCTGTCCCGGCAATCCGGGACAGGGTACCCTGACCCATTTTTTCGGACCTGACGAATGAACCACCTGCCTGACCCGGATACCCAACCTGATTTCTACCGCTCGGTGACAAGCAAACGCTTTGTCGCTTGGTTGTTTGATATCGCCTTCATCTCGCTGCTCTGCACGGTGGCGATCCTGTTGAGCGCAGGCCTCGGTCTGTTTTTTCTGGCAGTGATTTATGCCGTGATCAGCTTTGTCTATCGCGTAGTAACCATCACCAACGGCTCGGCCACACTGGGCATGCGGTTCATGGGAATCGAATTGCGCGACGCATTCGGAGAACGAATGGATATGGGCAAGGCCATCGCCCACACTGCCAGCTATTTCGTCAGCATGGCGTTTGCGGTGATCCAGATCATCTCGGTGATCATGATGTTGACCAGCGCCCGCGGCCAGGGTCTGACCGACAGTTTTCTGGGCACGGTCATGATCAATCGACGGGCCTGACACGCGGTTGCGCGAAACACTTGGCGGCCTCGGGAACGGTTGCTATCATCCCTCCCGAGGCTATCTGGGAACTTCATGCGACACACGCTGCCAATTGCGCCACAATTCTATGTCACGGCCCCGCAACCCTGCCCCTATCTCGATGGCAGGATGGAGCGTAAGCTGTTCACCGCGCTTCAGGGCGAAGGTGCGGAACAGTTGAACAATTCCCTGTCGCAGCAGGGGTTTCGCCGGTCGCAGAATGTGCTCTACCGCCCTTCCTGCACAGATTGCGCAGCCTGCCTGTCCGCCCGGATCGACGTCTCGGCTTTCCGCCGGACAAAAAGCCAGAAACGCGCTGTGAAACGCAATGGATATCTGCAACGCCGCGCCACATCGCCATGGGCCACGGACGAGCAGTATGAGCTGTTCCGCCGCTATCTTGACACCCGGCACGCCGATGGCGGCATGGCCGACATGGACGTGTTCGAATTTGCGGCAATGATCGAAGAAACCCCGATTCGAAGCCGAGTGGTGGAGTATGCAGATCCTGAGACCGGCGACCTGATCGCTGTCAGCCTGACCGACGTGCTCGATGATGGGCTGAGCATGGTCTACTCTTTCTACGATCCGAACCAGCCTCAGAATTCTCTGGGCACCTATATGATCCTGGACCATATCGAGATCGCGCGCGAAGCCGGCCTGCCCTATATCTACCTGGGCTATTGGGTCCCCGGCAGCCCCAAGATGGGCTACAAGGCAAAATTCTCCGGGCTTGAGGCCTATATTCAGGGCGAATGGCAAAAGATCACAGATCCTGATACCTTCTGCGCTTCCTCACGGCACCCCCTGTCCACCGCTCCGATTGCCGAGCAAGTGGCCAATATCCAGCTTCCCGACCGCCACCCCACCAAGGGCTGACCATCCGATGAAACAGAAGCTGCACGCCGTCACCCTCGTGGTGCCGGATTACGATGACGCACTTGCGTTTTATACGGAAAGACTTGGCTTCCAGCTCTTGAAGGACATCGATCTCGGAGGCGGAAAACGCTGGGTCCTGATCACACCGCCGGGTTCAGACGGCGGCGCCCTTCTTCTGGCCAAAGCCGACGGGCCCGAACAACGCGCCGCCATCGGCAACCAGACCGGCGGCCGTGTGGGCTTTTTCCTTCAAACCGATGATTTCCAACGCGACTACACACAGATGCGTGCCAATGGGGTCCATTTCGAAGAACCCCCCCGCGTCGAAACCTATGGCACAGTCGCCGTCTGGTGCGATCCTTATGACAACCGCTGGGATCTGATCCAATTCACCTGATCCGCTTCTTCATCTGGCCGAAAATATCCCGGGGATGAATTGGCAGCAGGGCAAGAAGGGGCTGGCCCCTTCTCAGCAACAAACAAGAAAAAGGGGGCCTTCGGGCCCCCTTTTGCATTTTGATAATCCGGATCAGTTCGGGATCAGGTCCGGTACGATCGTGACAATCGCCGGGAAGAACCACAGAATTGCGATCCCTACCACCTGGATCAGAACAAACGGAATGATCCCGCGATAGATATGGCCAGTCGTCACTTCCTTCGGCGCAACCCCTCGCAAGTAGAACAACGCGAACCCGAACGGGGGTGTCAGGAAGGATGTTTGCAGGTTCACCGCCACCATGATCGTCACCCATTTCGGGTCGAACGACCCGCCATAGATCACCGGCCCAACGATCGGGATCACGATGTAGATGATCTCGAGGAAATCCAGCACGAAGCCCAGTATGAACAAAACCAGCATCACGATCAGGAAGACCGTGAACTCGTTGTCAAAACTCTTCAGGAATTGCTGGATATAGTGCTCCCCTCCGAACGAGATCACCACCAGGTTCAGCAATTGGGATCCGATCAGGATGGTAAACACCATCGAGGTCACCTTGGCCGTCTCGCGCACCACCGGGGTCAGAACTCCGCTGGAGTACAGCACCCAGCACCCGAACAGCAGCCCGAACAAGGCGTACAGATAGGCCGCATACGCGATGATGAAGGCGATCCAGGTCTCCAACGTCACATTGCCCTGATTGACCCGCAGGTCAAAGTTCACCCCCATCAGCAAGGCGATGATCACGGCAAAGGTCGACCAGATGATCACCTTGCCCGATCGCCCCTGATCCTGCAGCTTGCGATAGGCCGCCAGCATGATCGCGCCACCCGCACCCAGCGCCGCCGCCGGCGTCGGGTTGGTCACTCCCCCCAGGATCGACCCCAGAACAGCGATGATCAGAACCAGTGGCGGGAAGACCACGCGGATCAGGTCATTGGTCGCACATCGCGCTGCGGCTTCCTTGCAACCATACATGGCCAGCGCAAATGGCAACGCGAGCAACAGGAACGTCGCCCCCGAAGAAGTCGTGGGCGAAATCAGCAAGATATCGACCAACACCATAAGAAGCAGACCAATCGCACCAACGATAAGCGGCTGAGGCGTACGCGAGGGGGCGATGCCACGACCCAGAACCAGAGTAAGGCCCAACAGCACGACGGTGATCGCGACACCCGTTCCAATTGGTGCGGCTGATGCAATCATTTCCTGTTGTGCGGCGGCCAGTTCTTCTTCTGTCAGGCGCTGAGACTCAGCTGCACCGCCAGCGGCGTCAATGGCGTCCTGCTCGGCGACGGCCTGATCCCAGGCGGCCTGACCATGAAGATCGATCATCGATACCTTGCATTCTTCCGACACGTTGGTTCGCAACGATGCGCCCTGTCCGATGTCCGAGAAAGCCGAGACCGAAATGTTCTGGCTGCCGATCAGGCCGACATTGCCCAGCAACACGGTGCCGACAATCAGCGCAACCGGTGCCCCCAGCAGCCAAGTCAGACCTTCGGACCGGGTGATCGGCTCACCCGACCCGCCTGACAGCGCCACGGCAGGTGCCTTATGGGGATTCAGCAATGCATAACCAAACGCATACAACGCATAAAGCAGCGCCAGAAGGATCCCCGGCAAAAGAGCCGCCTGGAACAAGGTTCCGACCGAGACAACCGCGGGTTCCCCCAGATAGGTCAACGCATCGGTACATCCCGCCTCAACGGCCCGCGTCTCCTGCGCTGTCGAATACAGATCGCCCGCCAATGTGCCAAGCAGAACGATCACGATCGAGGGCGGAATAATCTGCCCCAGCGTACCCGAGGCCGCGATCACACCCGTTGCGAGTTCCGGCGAATAATTGTTCCGCAACATGGTTGGCAGCGCCAGCAGGCCCATGGTCACCACGGTCGCGCCGACGATGCCGGTAGAGGCCGCAAGAAATGCCCCCACAACCACGATGGACACGGCCAGACCACCCGGCAGCGGTCCAAAGACGCGCGCCATCGTCGTCAGCAGGTCGTTCGCGATTTTTGAACGCTCCAGCGTGATACCCATCAGAACGAACATCAGCACGGCCAGCAATGTCTCGATGGACTGACCGGCCAAAACACGTTCGTTCATGCGATTGACGATGAACGACACGTTGCGGTCCAGCGCGGTTTCCCAGCCAGAGACAAAGACCGGCTCGGCTATCCTTGGCAGATCCGGGTATCGGAATACCGATATGACATCAGGTTTTACCCCGGAATTTACAATATCCCGATAAGCTTGTGAGCCTGTGTCGATTGCCTGGTGGACCAACAGCCCTGCGCTGTCCAGTGCGGCAATGATCCCGAAGGAAATCACCCCGGCGCCACCGATGGCAAAGGCCACCGGGAAGCCGGAAAGGATGCCCCCAAAGAGGCAGAAGAATACGATAATGAGGCCTATCTCGACGCCATCAAGTCCGAATAGCATTGTCTTGGTCTCCGTCCTTAATGCGCGCCTTCATAGGCTTCTTCGCCCTCACCAAGGCTGTCCTTGTCGAGGTATTTTCCAGTGCTTTCCGGTCCTTCCACATACTCAAGATACGAGCGGTACAGGAATGCGATTGCGTGCAGGAACACCATCGCGGCAAAAGCCACCAGCAAGATCTTGAACAGGAAGTATCCGTTGAACCCGTTTGGGCTGAACCCGATGGTTTCCACGTTCCAGCGCAGGGCGCGGGACTTGGCCACCAGCCGGTCCAGCGTGTCACTGGCCGAAGGCTTCGGCACGATCAGGTGCCGCCACATGAAGTACCAGCCATACATCCAGGTCAGCACCGCCATGGGCATCATGAACAAAACCGCACCGCACATATCAACCACCCGTTTGGCACGGTGGCTGATGCCTGCATAAATGAGGTCAACGCGCACATGCCCACCCTGCACGAATGTGTAGGTACAGCACAGGCAGACAACCATCGCATTATACAGCTTCAGTTCTTCCGCGAACCAACTGATATCCATCTGGAACGGGATACCCAAACCAAAGGACATATCGGGTCTGGTAAATACCCGCTGCATGAAAACGATCACGATCTGCTGGATCACCATCAAAAGGCCCGCCCAGGCAAAGAAACGCCCGGTGGTATTGGCGAACCCCTCAAGGCCCCGCACGATGGCCCACATGAAGTTCCGGTAGTACAGCCCGATGGCCGTCAGAACCAGAAAGAACGTGAACACCACAAAGAAGAACTCGACCGAACCGCCGTAATAGACAAAGCGCATGATCGACGCCTTGTCGGACCAGTCCAGCCAGAGTTGCGGATGCGTGATGGCGTATCCGAAATTATAGAAGGCTTCGGCAATGTTCTGAATGAACCAGACCAGTCCATTCCACAGGGCGCCGAAGAACGAGATACCGTTTTCGTCCTGCATGTTGTCCCCAGGTCGTCTCAGTTGTGCATGGGATTATTGTTGCTTGCCCAAACCCCTTAGCGCAACGGGAAAGGCTCCCCCGCGCCGCGGGGGAACCGGGTTTTCTTGGATCAGAATGGCTTAGCCGCGAACACGGTCGCGCTGAGCGGTGTAAACACCCGATGACAGGTTGTTCCAAGCAGACGATGCTGCCATCGACGTCATCGCGCTGTCGTGGATCTTCTTGAACAGCTCATCGCCCATGTTCTCGTCCAGAACTTCCTGGCTGGCCTGACCAAACGCGTCCCAGACACTGTCCGGGAATTCCAGGACCTTGACGCCACCCGCCTGCAGACGCTGCAGCGCTGCGCCGTTGTTGGCCAGGAACTGTGCCAGGTTCCACTGGTGCGCTTCGGCGGCTGCGATCTCGATAATCTTCTGCTGTGCCGGGGTCAGTTCATTGAACACGTCGCGGTTGGTTGCCAGCGACAGACCTGCGCCAGGCTCGTGGAAGCCCGCAGTGTAGTAGGTCTTGGTGATTTCCTGGAAGCCGGCCTTTTCGTCGGCCCATGGACCGATCCACTCGGTACCGTCGATCGCGCCGGACGACAGCGCCTGATACACTTCCGAGCCCGGAATGTTCTGGACCGATGCGCCCAGTTTACCCAGTGCCTTGCCGCCCAGACCCGGCATACGGAACTTCAGACCGTTGAAGTCTTCGGGGCTGTTGATCTCTTTCGAGTACCAGCCACCCGCCTGCGCACCGGTGTTGCCGGCCAGGAAGGACTTCAGGCCAAAGATTTCGCCCAGCTCGTCATGCAGCTCCATACCGCCGTCATGATAGTACCAGTTCACCAGTTCCTGCGCCGTCATGCCGAAAGGAACGGCCGTGAAGAACGCATAACCCGGGTGCTGACCCACAAAGTAATAGTCAGCGGCATGGTACATGTCGGCCTGACCCGACGACACCGCGTCAAATACTTCGAAGGCGCCAACCAGCTCGCCCGCTGCCTTGATTTCAACATTCAGGCTGCCATCCGACATGGCGTTGATGCTGTCGGCACAACGCTGCGCGCTGTCAAACACGCCCGCCAGACCACGACCCCACGAGGTCACCATGGTCAGAGTACGCTGTCCCTGCGCATAAGCCGGTGCTGCCAGAGCAGTTGCAGCAGCAGCCGAACCGCCCAGCGCGGATTTTTTCAGAAATGAACGACGATCCATATGAGTGTTCCTCCCCTTCATAGTCACGGCCCGGCAGAACCGGACCTGTCGCATTCAGTGCGCGTCAGCCTAATGTGACCGAACTGAAAGGGAATACCTACTACTGCGTAGAGAATCGGATTCTTTGCGATTTCCGGCAAGAAATCAGACCGCAAATCACGTCTTCCCCGACGATAATCACTGTATTCCCCGAACAAAGCCCAATCTTTTTGCATTTTCGCCGCCGCTTGCGTATCGATTCGTCCATGCAAAGACTCCGACATCTGGTCTCGCTGACCTATGCGCAGAAATTGTCACTGGTTGCGGCAATCCCGCTGGTCGTGGCCGTGGCGGCAATTGCCGTGCTTGTGGCATACGAGGCCCGCGCGACCGCCGAGCGTGAGATCGAAGCGCTGGAACGCAGCCTGGTCGAAGCCAAGAAGGAAGAGTTGCGCAACTACGTGACACAGGCGCGCAACGGGTTCGCCTATATCTACGGCCGGGCCGAGCCTGATGACGAGGTCGCGAAAAACCTCGTGTCCCAAATCCTGTCGGCAATGATCTATGGCCAGGATGGGTTCTTCTTTGTCTACGATTATGACGGCAACAACCTGGTCAGCCCCCGCCAGACGCAGTTCATCAACCGAAACTGGGAAGGGTTGACGGACAGCGACGGCACTCCGATCGTTGACGAGTTTATCCGCCTCGCCCGTCAGGGGGCTGGTTGGCACAGCTTCATGTGGCAAAAGCCCTCTACCGGAGAGGAAGCACAGATGATCGCCTATGTCGTCGGGCTTCAGGACTGGCGCTGGGTCGTGGGAACCGGGGTCTTCATCGACGACATCGTTGCAACGGTCGCCAACGCCAGGGCCGAGGTCGAGGCTCGCGTTCAGCGCACCTTCATGTATATCGGCGCGATCGTTGTGGCGGCGGTGCTCATTGTCTTTGCATCTGGCATGTTGCTGAACATCCGCGAGCGCAGACTTGCGGACGCCAAGCTGAAGGAACTGACCCAGCGCGTCTTCGATGCCCAGGAAGAGGAACGTGGCCGCGTTGCCCGCGAACTGCATGACGGCATCAGCCAGATTCTGGTCGGTGTACGCTATGCGCTGGACAACGCGCGGCGCCGCCTGTCGCGCGGCGATGACGCGGGCGCACGCGATCCGCTGGACAAAGGGATTGACCATCTTGGCACCGCCATCACCGAGGTCCGCCGCATCAGTCGCGACCTGCGCCCCGGCGTGCTGGACGATCTGGGTCTTGGGCCAGCGCTGAAAGCTCTGACCGACGATTTCCGGGACCGCACCGGGATCGAGACGGAATTCTCGACCGTGGTGTTCCGCAACCGGCTGGATCAGGACAGCAAGATTGCCCTGTATCGCATCGCGCAAGAGGCGCTGACCAATATCGAGCGCCACTCTGGAGCCACGCATGTTACGATAGACCTGCGCGGGCACAAGAAAGGTGCAACCATGCGGATCACGGACAATGGCCGGGGCATGCGGACCGATCCCAGCACCCCCAGCACCGGGATCGGGTTGCGCAACATGCAAGAACGCATCGAACAGCTTGACGGGTCCCTGCGCATTCTGTCATCACGCGGACCGCGTGGCGGCACTGTCATCGAAGTCAGTCTGCCGCTGAGCCACCTTCTGCCGCCGCAGGAAGACGCAACTCCGAACCGAAAGGCCGGCACATGAGCGCCGAAAGCATCCGAGTTCTTATCGTCGACGACCATCCAATGGTGGCCGAGGGCATCCAGTCCATCCTCGAAAGCTATGATGAGATCCAAGTTGTCGGTACGCTTGGCAGCGGACAGGCGGCAGTGGATCAGGCTGTTGATCTTGCCCCGGATGTGATCCTGATGGATCTGAACATGCCCGGCCTCGGCGGTCTCAGCGCCACGGAAATCATCCTGGAACGATTGCCGGAAACGCGCATCCTGATCCTGTCGATGCATGACAGCCCGGAATATATCTCGACCGCGCTCAGCCACGGTGCCAAGGGTTACGTGCTCAAGGACGTTCCCACTGAAGAGATCAAGCAGGCCATTGATGCGGTGATGCGGGGTGAACGGTATCTGTGCACCGGCGCCAGCGGATCGCTCAAGCCCAAGGGCGACAACGTGCGCGAAGCGCTGACCGGACGTGAACAAACCATTCTGCTGGAACTGGCGCAGGGCAAATCCAACAAGGAAGTTGCGCAAACACTGGATATTTCCGTGCGGACGGTCGAAACGCACCGAAAGAATATAAAGCGCAAACTCGGCATATCCTCAACCGCCGGGCTGACACGCTACGCTTTGGAACATGGCGTGCTGCAAGGGACTGGTGTCGGTTTCTGATCTGCACGCGCCCGCAGCGCGCAGCGCTGCCCGGCCCAACCAGAGGATACACGCCGCAGGCGTGTTGACGATGGGCGGGAGCGGTACCCGCCGGGTCAAAGACCTTCTCCGAAAAAAACCAGTGTCCCGTCTTCGTCCAGAACGTGGAATTCACGCTGATTATAGGGCTGATTGAACGGCGGCCTGACACGGCCTTCGGGCAGATCGGCCAATCGGTCACGCAGGCTGTCATAAAGCCCATCAATATCTTCAACATCGATATAGAAGGAGTGTTCATCACCCAATGGCTTGCCGTCATCCCGCGGCGGGCACTCCAAAAGGCGGATCGCAACAGGACCACGTTTCAAAAAGGCATAATTGTCTTGCGTGAACCCACAGGTGAACCCAAGGCGATCACAATAGAAGTCGATCTGGTCCTTCAGGGACGAGCACAACACAAATGGTGTAAGCTGCAAAATCCTGGGCATCTGAATCTCCGGACAGGAAACAGATGCATTGTACCGAGGTTGACCACTCAATCCAGCAATTGATCCTTTCGCAGCCCCGCGCGCTTGTAGTGATGCGGCAAAACGCGGCCATACAATTGCTGCGTCCGTTCCACACCGCCACACATGCCTTCAGCCTCGACAAAGGAAAAGATGCCGACATAACGACGGCACATGCCGCTGACCGGAGCAACCCGGTGCAGTGAATACCGGCCCTTGAAGATCTGCAAATCCCCCGGCTGCAGTTCCAGCCGGCGAACCCGCCCCATGTTCCCATCGAGAACCGAGGCTACCAGATCAAAGTTCTCATTTTCCGCCGTCCGCAGATTGGGCGCGTACTCGAACGCGCCGCCCGTCTCTCCGTTCTGGATGGCCAGTGTCACGGTGTAGTTGTTGGTGTCGAAATGCCAGGGAAAGCCCTGCCCTTCTTCCACGACATTGATGATCACGTCCGCCAATGGGTCATCGTAGCGAAAAAAGCGGTCTTCGGGTTCATTCAGGGCATCGCGGACAAAGGGAAGAAAGCCGTCGAACTCGTAAATGCGCCGCAGCGGGCCGGATTTCGAAAGATTGTCGGCCGGAACAAAGGCGTTCGAACGATCATAGAACCGGCGGATCGGATGGGCGATGCCAAGCCTTGGGTCGTCCTTCGTGAAATAGGCGTTGGTTCTGTTGAAGGACCGGTGCGCCTTGGGCGCCACCCCCTCGGCTTCTTGCACCAGAAGCTTGACCCCTGCCTCGTGCACGAAACCCGGCAGAACAGCACATCCATCCTGTTCCAACTCGCGTCTCAAATCCTCGATCAGCTGATCATAAGCCGGTGAATCCGGACGATCGATTGGATAGCGGCCAAGATCAACCAGGTCCTGCAACATTTCAAGCCTCCGGGTTTTGCCCCCTGCACGTTCAGCGTGGCGCAGAAAAAAGTAATGATCATGCCCGTTTCGGACATCGGCCTGACGCTTTCAGACCGCCTTATCCGCACACAAAACGGCCAGTTTTCACGTCTAATTCCCGGAAATTCCCGACATGCGGCAATCTGCGCAATAAAATGTCGCAAAATACAGCCGTTGAGATAGAAAATTGGTGCAATTGTCTGTTGACGCCCCTTCCCCCCGACCATAATGTCGCCCCCAAGCAAAAAGGAGCCTCTGGCGATGAGAACGCTAGTCGTAATCGTAGGAACCACGCGCATGGGCCGGTAACGGTAAACCATAATCGAACCCATGCGCCTCCGAAAAATCGGGGGCTTTTTTTTGTCGAACGCAAGACACATGTCGCGAACGGAGCAAAGCAGATGACACGTGAGATGACCGGCGCAAAGATGGTGGTTCAGGCCCTCAAGGATCAGGGCGTGGACACGGTATTCGGATACCCCGGTGGCGCCGTGCTACCGATCTATGATGAGATCTTTCTGCAAAACGACATTCGCCACATTCTGGTGCGTCACGAACAGGGCGCGATCCACGCGGCCGAAGGTTATGCCCGATCGACGGGAAAACCGGGCGTTGCGCTTGTCACGTCCGGCCCCGGTGCCACCAATGCAGTCACCGGTCTGACCGATGCGTTGCTGGATTCGATCCCCATCGTTGTTCTGACCGGGCAAGTCCCGACCTTCATGATCGGATCGGATGCCTTTCAAGAGGCCGACACCGTTGGTATCACCCGCCCCTGCACCAAACATAACTGGCTGGTAAAGGACACGAATTCGCTGGCCGAAACGTTGCACGAGGCTTTCCATGTGGCCAAGTCGGGCCGTCCCGGACCGGTACTGATCGACATTCCCAAGGATGTTCAGTTTGCCACGGGTGAATACAACAGTCCGAAACCTTCGACCTCGCACTACCAGCCTGTGCTGAAAGGCGATTTGGAGGAAATCAACGAGCTTGTTGCAGCCATTGAAAAAGCCAAGAAGCCGGTTTTCTATACGGGTGGTGGCGTCATCAACTCTGGCCCCGCAGCCAGCCAGTTGCTGCGCGAACTGGTGGATTCCACCGGCTTTCCGATCACATCTACCCTGATGGGTCTGGGTGCCTATCCGGCATCGGGCGAAAACTGGTTGGGTATGCTGGGGATGCACGGCCTTTACGAGGCGAACCTTGCGATGCATGGCTGTGACCTGATGATCAACATCGGTGCACGGTTCGACGACCGGATCACGGGGCGCATCGACGCGTTCTCTCCAAAGTCGAAGAAAGCCCATATCGACATTGATCCGTCTTCGATCAACAAGGTCATCCGCGTTGACATCCCGATTGTCGGCGACGTGGCGCATGTACTGGAAGACATTCTGAAGGTGTGGAAGTCACGCGGGCGCAAGACGGATGCGGCAGCCGTCAAGAAATGGCAGGCGCAGATCGCCGAATGGCGCAAGATCAACTGCCTGGCCTTCACCAACAGCGAAAAGTCGATCAAACCGCAATACGCTCTGCAACGGCTTGAAGAACTGACGAAAAAGCATGATCGCTACATCACCACCGAGGTGGGTCAGCATCAGATGTGGGCGGCGCAGTACCTTGGGTTCGAAGACCCCAACCGCTGGATGACATCGGGCGGGTTGGGCACGATGGGCTATGGCTTCCCCGCCTCCATCGGTGTGCAGATGGCACATCCGGACGCGCTGGTGATCAACGTCGCCGGTGAAGCATCATGGCTGATGAACATGCAGGAAATGGGCACCGCCGTTCAGTACCGCCTGCCGGTCAAGCAGTTCATCCTGAACAACGAACGCCTTGGCATGGTCCGCCAGTGGCAGGAACTGCTGCATGGCGAGCGGTATTCGCACAGCTGGTCCGAAGCCCTGCCCGATTTCGTGAAACTCGCCGAGGCGTTCGGCGCCAAAGGTATCCTGTGTTCCGACCCCGCCGATCTGGACGACGCGATCATGGAAATGATCAACTATGACGGTCCGGTGATCTTTGACTGTCTGGTGGAAAAGCACGAAAACTGCTTCCCCATGATCCCGTCGGGCAAAGCCCATAACGAGATGCTGTTGGGCGAGGCGGAAACGCAGGGCGTGATCGACAGCAAAGGCTCGGTTCTGGTTTAACAAAATTCGACGGATTTGGTTGAGCGCCGCGCTGCGCTCAACCTGTCAAGGATGATGAAAGGGACATAAATGTCTGCCCTACATATCAAAAAAGGCGCTACCCGCCATTCGGCCTACAACCTACGACCTACCTTCTCGGACGTGCAGGAACGCCATACCATTGCCGTGCTGGTCGAGAACGAGCCCGGTGTCCTGGCCCGTGTGATCGGACTGTTCTCGGGGCGCGGCTATAACATCGAAAGCCTTACCGTGGCCGAGGTAGATCACACAGGACACCTGAGCCGCATCACCATTGTCACCACAGGCACACCGCAGGTGATCGAACAGATCAAGGCGCAGCTGGGCCGGATCGTGACTGTCCATGACGTGCATGACCTGACGGTCGAAGGTCCTTCGGTTGAACGCGAACTGGCCATTATCAAAGTCGTCGGCGAAGGCGACAAGCGGGTCGAAGCCCTGCGTCTGGCCGATATCTTCCGCGCCAATGTGGTTGACAGCACCCTGAACTCTTTCATCTTCGAAATCACCGGTGCGCCCGACAAGATCGACGCTTTTGCTGACCTGATGCGCCCGCTGGGCCTGATGGAAATCGCGCGTACCGGCGTGGCGGCCCTGCTGCGCGGCGATTGACCAACCTGTCCCGCCTTGGCACTTGTCTTGCAGCCAAGGCGGGAACACTTTTTAAGGTGGCCGGCGATTTGCAATTCAACTCTGGCGATCTGAATGCGCTAAAATTGCCATAGGGTCGGCTTTTCCAGAAAAAGATCAGGCATTTTCAGATAAAGCCTATTGCCTTTACACATGAGAACGTTAGCCTTGTCGCCGCAACGCGACGTGGGGATACGTTGCTTGGGGTCATTCTGTACGATTTTTGAATATGCACCGGGCTTCGGCGTCGGTGCGTTGTCGGTTTCTTCCGGAAACTTAGCAAGACGTGGACACCCATGACTGACGATATTCGTAGTCCAGCCGAGATTCGCGCAATGTTTGGTGCGAACCTTCGGCAATTGGCAAAGCGATATCGCTCGGTCTCGGCGCTGTGCCGCCAACTTGGCGTAAACCGTACCCAGTTCAACAGATATCTTTCCGGTGAAAGCGTTCCCAGACCGGATGTGCTGGACCGTATATGCCGGTTCTTCGATGTGGATGCCCGCATTCTTCTGAAACCGCTGGACGAGATCGAAAAGATCGAAGAACACCCCGCAACTCCGGCCCTGACAGAGTTTTTGGGTTCTGGTGCGGATGCGATCGAGAAATCCCCGTTTTCACCCGGGTTCTACGCGGTAATCGAAAGCCTTTCGGCTGAACACCGGATGACCCTGCTGCACGCCCGACCCTTGGCCCAATGTACGTTGATCCGTGGCTACGTGTCGCGCGCGGCAATGCCCGAGGCAACACCGAAAGCGCGGGAAATACAGGGGATAGCAGCCTCAAGCGGTGACACCGTCTATATGCTGACCTCCCAGCGGGAAGGTCAGAACAGCCGGGTCTATCTGATCTCTCCGGACCCTACGGGAACGGCAGTTCATTGGCGTGGGTCGGTCATCAGCCCGACAAATGCGACAACGCCCGAACCCGTTGTGCTGAAATACCTTGGGCACGACTCGACGGCCATTTTTGCTGCTGCGCGATTGTCGACGAACAACGTGGCTCAGAACCTGTAACCTTCCGTCTCAGGTTGGTGTTTCCTCTTCATCGTTCTGCGTGATCTGCCGGTAAAGATGCCAACTGGCATGTCCCAGCAACGGCAGAACCACCAGCAACCCCAGAAACCAGGGCACCATCGCCAGAAATGTCAGCACCGCGATGAAGGCACCCCAGGCCAGCATCACCGGAAAGTTCTCTGACACGTAGGTAAAGCTGGTGATCATGGCCGTTACAAAATCCAGCTCGCGGTCCAGCAGCAGAGGGATCGACAGAACGGTGATCATGTACAGAACGGTTGCAAAAACCGCCCCGACGGCCGTGCCGACGGCCAGCATTGTCAGGCCATTCAATGTCAGAAACACCTCAAGCGAGGTCGACACGTTGGTCATCGTCGCCAACCCCATGAATAGGGCAAAGATCATGTGCCCCAGAAAAAACCAGAAAAGAAACACGACAACTATGATCGCGCAGATCGAGGGCAATTGTCTGCGGCTTTGCTGCATCACGACCCCGAAGATCGCGCCAAAATCGAGCGGCTCTCCTTGTTCCAGCCTGTGCGATACCTCGTACAGACCAACAGCGGCGAACGGACCGATCAGCGGAAACCCGATGGCCGCCAGCACCAGCCAGAAGGTTGTTCCGGTTTGAATTGTCACCCACGCCATCGCCCACCCGGAGAGTACGTAAAACCCCGCAAAAATCAGGCCGAACAGCGGTGCGCGGCGAAAGTCGGCCCAGGCGCGCTGCAATGCAGTACGCAGCATGGCGGTATCGACCGGTCGCATATCCGGAACACCAAAGGGTTTTTCCATGTTGTTTTCCTCCTCCCTGACCGGCGTTATGGCATCGCCGGCCTCTTGTTTGGCCAATTGGTTTCGGCGTGGTAAGCCGCTCCGACTGACAACAGTTTCCGGTCCGATCCTTTGGGCCCGAACAATTGAAACCCCATCGGCAGCCCCTGCGTGCCAAACCCCGCGGGCGCAGCAAGGCATGGCAGGCCGATCAGGCTGACCGGTATCGTGACATGCATCCATCGGTGATAGGTATCCATGGCCCGGCCCGCGATCTCTGTCGGGTAAGGCAGATCAACCGAGAACGGCCAGACCTGAGCAGACGGCAGAACCAACGCGTCAAACTGTTCGAACAGCATCGCCGCGCAGCGGAACCATTCCGAGCGGATGACACTGGCGTGGTGCACCTCCATTGCACTCAGTGCCAGACCCCGATCCAGTTCCCATCGTGCCGTGTCTTTCAAGTCTTCCTTTTGCGATGCCAAGGGTTCCAGCCCGGCGGCCACGCTGAACGACCGCAAGGTGATCCAGCTGGTCCAGAGTTTTTCGGCATCGAAAGGCGGGGCGACGTCCTCAACCCGCGCGCCACGCGTTTCGAACACGCCCATCGCGTCTTTGCAGATGTCAAGAATACCGGGCTCGGTCGGAAAAGCGCCACCCCAGTCGCCAAGCCACCCGATCCGCAGCCCTTGCAGCTCTGCGGCGGTCACTGGCGACACCGGCGCACTTTCAACGGCCAACGGCAAGCGCGGGTCCGGACCCGAGATGACATCAAGCAGAACACCCAGATCTTCGGGGCAGCGCGCCATGGGGCCCAGTGTCGACAACTGGTGCAAAAAGCTGTCCCCCACGGGATCGGAAGGCACCCTGCCCCAGCTTGGCCGAAAGCCATAAACGTTGTTCCAGGCAGCAGGGTTGCGCAAGCTGCCCATCATGTCCGAGCCATCGGCCAGCGCAACCATGCCCGTCGCCAAGGCAACCGCCGCCCCGCCGGATGAGCCACCGCAGGTACGATTGGCATCATAAGGGTTGCACGTTGCGCCATAGACCGGATTGAACGTGTGCGATCCCAGCCCAAATTCCGGCGTATTGGTCTTTCCGATCAGGATGGCACCGGCTTGCCGCATCCGCGCGGCGATCAGATCGTCGCTGGCTGGCACGTGGTCTTGAAAAACAGGTGATCCTTGCGACGAGACGACACCCGCCACGTTCACAAGATCCTTGACTGCGATTGGAAGACCGTGCAGCGGGCCGGTGATCGGGCCGTCGTCACAGGCCTTCGCCTCGGCCATCAAACCATCTGAATCCCTTAATGCGACGATGGCATTCACATCACCATTGACCTTGGCGATGCGATCCAGCGTGGCCTGCATCACGTCCGAGGCTGAAACCTGCCGGTTGGCCAACTGTTTCAAAAGGTCTGTAGCCGATATCCGGGTCAGGTCCATGACGCGCCAATCCATTGTCGTTTCCGGCAGCCTAGCGGGCAGTTCAGATCATTTAAACCCACTGTTTAAATGTATCTTTTCAGCGTCGTCCCAGACGGTAATGTCAGCGCGCTGATCTGCGAAAATGCAGGTTGCTGTCAGCCCCAAGCCAGTAGCGCAGGCAAAAAACGATCACGATGCAGCTGAGCACCAGCCAGATCCCGCCCCACAACATGGCAGAGCCACCGAATTCCTCGGCCAGCATGAATGCATCCGACCGCGCGCCGGACCGTCGGATCGTGTCATCGAAGATGTCGAAAGGGACATAGATCATGCTGGTCAATCCGATCACGCGCAGCACCAGATCGCTTACATCCGGGCGCAGATACCACGCCGCAGCAATCATCGCAGCCCCGGTTCCGATGCTGAAAACAAGGGCGAACGGGTCGCGGATATACAGCACCGCCACCAGACACATGACGCCGCCAAAACCCGCCAGAACGGCGCGGTCGGCCCGTGTTCGCAAGGCAAGGATCAAAAGGGCCATGCCCAGCGCGAGGGAACCAAGATACCCGGCAGACAGGCTGAGAAAGCGATTGCCGCCCCGGCCGACGACAACGCCGCCCTGTTGTGGTGAGATCGAAAAGCTCTCGACCGAGCCGCCCGTCATCAAGATCGTCACCGCATGAGACAACTCATGCAGAAAGACGACCAGTATCTTCAGTGGAACCGTAACCGGTGTATTCCAAAGCAGAAACACCAGGGCCGTGATGAGGATAAGCTGCCAATGCCCTTTCAGAACGTTCAGGAAAGGGCTGTTACGCTTCACCTCAGCTGTCGCCCTGGGCCTCGGAGCGGCTCTTGCCCGCCACGTTCAGGGCCAGTGTGGCCGCCATGAAGCCGTCCAGATCGCCGTCCAGAACACCCTTGGTATCCGAGGTCTCGTAATTTGTCCGCAGGTCTTTGACCATCTGGTAGGGCTGCAAAACATATGACCGTATCTGGTTGCCCCAGCCCGCATCACCCTTGGCTTCGTGTGCCGCGTTGATGTCGGCGTTTCGGCGGTCCAGTTCCTGCTGGTACAGGCGCGATTTCAGGGCTTTCATGGCAATATCGCGGTTCTGGTGCTGCGACTTTTCCGAGCTGGTTACAACAATCCCGGTCGGGATGTGCGTGATCCGAACAGCCGAGTCCGTGGTGTTCACGTGCTGACCACCGGCACCCGATGACCGGTAGGTGTCGATGCGGATATCGGCGGGGTTCACCTCGATCTCGATATTGTCGTCGACCACGGGATAGACCCAGACCGAACAGAACGAGGTGTGCCGCTTGGCCGCCGAGTCAAAAGGCGAAATCCGCACCAGCCGGTGCACGCCGCTTTCGGATTTCAGCCAGCCATAAGCGTTGTGCCCCGAAATCTTGTACGCAGCGGATTTGATCCCTGCCTCTTCGCCCGGGGTTTCGGACTGAAGCTCGACCGTATAGCCTTTTTTTTCGGCCCAGCGCACGTACATCCGCGCCAACATCGACGCCCAGTCACAGCTTTCGGTTCCGCCCGCGCCCGAATTGATTTCGAGGAAGGTGTCGTTGCTGTCGGCCTCACCGTCCAGCAACGCCTCAAGCTCTTTCTTCGCGGCCTTGGTTTTTAGCGTCTTGATCGCGGCTTCGGCATCCTGAACGACTTCTTGGTCTTCCTCCATCTCGCCCAGCTCAATCAGTTCGATATTGTCGCTGAGATCGGTTTTGATGGACTCGTAGGTTTCGATCGCGTCGACTAGCATCTGCCGTTCGCGCATCAGTTTCTGTGCCTTTTCGGGATTGTCCCACAGGTTGGGATCTTCGACACGCGCATTGAATTCCTCAAGGCGATGCGGCGCGGTCTCATAGTCCATGCGCTGCGCCAGCAGCTCCAGCGACTTTTCGATTTCCGCCACAGTGTTCTGGGTTTCGGCGCGCATGGTCTTGTCCCAACTTGCTCAATCAGGCCTGCGTGATAGCAAGAGGTGCGAGACACCACAAGACGGGCTGGGCGTGAATGCAAGGCACATTCAAAGAGTTTCCGGACCGATGGGAATTGCATCAGCCGGAACTGGTTGCCGAGACAGCCCACTCCGGTGCCCTTGCACGGGGATCTTCACCCGGACAACATTGTTCTGACCCACAATGGCCCGCGGGTTTTCGATGCCAAAGGATATGCAGGTGATCCGGCCTTTGAGCTGGCAAATGCACTGCGGCACCCAAAAGGCATGACCGATTTGGTGCGCAATCCCCGGCAGATCGAAACCTGCCTGTCGCTCTATTCCGAAGCCATGAAGGTTTCAGAGAAACGGCTGGCCCAATGGGCAACCGCCAAATGCGCCTTGTCCATCTGCTGGCGATCCGGCGGTACCATCGAAAACGACCCGGAAGCCGTCCTTTTGCGCCTTTTTCTGGACGCGACCGATCAGTAAAGACCGCCGGTACTCAGATCGCCTTGCGTAGCCTTGGGGCCGACCGTGATGGTTTGACCGGTGGAGGTTTGAACCTGCACACCTGCGCGCTGCGCTTCCTCGAACAAGGGCAGGTCGGAACCAATCGCAAAACCACCATCATAAACACGGTCGATGAACCCATCGACACCGTCGCGGAAGAATTCGGCCACGACATAGTCGCCGGTGGCGTCATCCGGCAGGCGGGCGCCGCTGAAACGGTCGATTTTGATAAAGTGACCACCTTCTGGAACCTTGAATGGCCCGCCGCCATACTTTTCGACGGCTTTTTCCATGAAGCTTTGGAACACCGGGCCGCACAAGGTACCACCATAAGCCCCCCGCCCCATCGGGCGCGGTCGATCATAGCCGATGTAGCAACCCGCCACGATGTTCGACGTAAAGCCGATGAACCACGCATCCTTGGATTCGTTGGTGGTTCCGGTCTTGCCTGCTGTTGGCACGGGCAGATTCACAACTCTGGATGCCGTCCCGCGGTCGACCACACCCTTCATCATCGATGTCAGCTGATAGGCGGTGATCGCATCCATGACCTGCGCGCGGTCTGTGACAAGGGTCGGCGATTCATCCGGTTCCAGCCAGGTCGAGTTACAGTCCAGACACTGACGGTCATCGTGGCGATAGATGGTCTTGCCGAACCGGTCCTGAATGCGGTCGACCAGAGTCGGCTCCACACGCTGGCCGCCGTTGGCGAACATCGCATATGCCGCGACCATCTTGTAGAGCGTGGTTTCCTCGGCGCCCAGCGAGTTGGCCAAAAACGCGCCCATCCGGTCATAGACACCGAACCGCTCCGCATAGCCGGCAACGACGGGCATTGTAACTTCCTGCGCCAGACGGATGGTCATCAGGTTCCGCGACTGCTCGATCCCGGTGCGCAAAGGCGTCGGCCCGTAGAACTTGTTCGACGAGTTCTTGGGCCGCCACAAGCCCTGTGGCGTGTTCACCTCGATCGGTGCGTCCACAACGATAGTTGCGGGGCTGTATCCGCTGTCCAGCGCAGCGGCATAGACAAAGGGTTTGAAGCTGGAACCCGGCTGGCGCTGTGCCTGCGTGGCGCGGTTGAAAACGGTGTCCTGATAAGAAAACCCGCCCTGCATCGCCAGAACGCGGCCCGAGTTCACATCCATCGCCACAAAGGCGCCCTGAACTTCGGGCACCTGCCGGGCAGACCACTGCCCCTCTTCGCCCTCGACAACAAGGATCACATCACCGCGTTTGAAGTTCGCCGCAAAATCACCCTGCATCCACTTGATATCGGACCGCGGAATGGTGCCATTCGCAGGGCCGTCTTCGATCCCGACGGTAAGTTGCTGATCCGAGACATTCAGAACCACGGCGGGATACCAGCGGGTCGGCAGCACCACATCACGCGGAATTTCCAGAAGCGACAGCGCCTGTCGCCACTGCGCCTCATCCGCCAGTTTTTCTTCCGGGATCACTTCGCCTGTGCCACGCCATTTCCCGCGCGACCGGTCATATTTTTGCAACGCCGTGCGCAGGGCCTTTGCGGCCTCGACCTGCATTTCCTCGTCCACCGACGCACGAACCGTGAAGCCGCCGGTAAAGAACTCACCTTCACCAAAGTCCTCGCTCAGTTGACGTCGGATTTCATCGGTGAAGTAGTCTCGCGGCGGCAATGCGGTGCGGAAGCTTTCGAAATCGCCGTTCTGAACCGAGCGCAGCGGCATCTCGACCTCGGACTCATAGGTCGCCTGATCGATGTAACCGTTCTGGTACATCTCGCGCAGCACATAGTTTCGGCGGGCCAGCAGGCGTTCCTTTTCCCGGACCGGGTGGTAATCCGACGGCGCCTTGGGCATCGCGGCCAGCATCGCGGCCTCGTGCGGGGCAAGTTCCTGCAAGGTCTTGTTGAAATAGGTCTGTGCGGCGGCCGTCACACCGTACGAGTTCTGACCCAGAAAGATCTCGTTCAGGTAGAGCTCAAGGATCTGCTCCTTGTCCAGGGTATCCTCGAGCCGGGTGGCGAGGATGATTTCCTTGATCTTGCGTTCTGCCCGGCGGTCGCCCGACAACAGGAAGTTCTTCATTACCTGCTGCGTAATGGTCGATGCACCCCGCACGGTCCCGCCTTTGGTGCGCACCGCTTCGACACCTGCCGCGACAATGCCGCGTGGGTCGTACCCCTGATGGGTATAGAAATTCTTGTCTTCCGCCGAAATAAACGCCTGTTTCACCAGATCGGGAATTTCCGAGGACGGCGTGAACAGGCGGCGTTCCTGCGCGAATTCGTCGATCAACTGGCCTTCGCCCGAATAGATCCGGCTGATCGTCGGGGGCTTGTACTGGGCCAGGGATTCGTGGCTGGGCAGGTCCCGGCCATACATCCAGAACACCGCACCGATCACCAGTGCGACCATGAAAATACCCAAGGTAACGATACTGAAGATCGCCCCGAAAAACGAAAGAATGAACCGGATCACGTTACTGCCTTTTTCTCGCGGTGGTGCCTATATAGTGTTGCACCGCCCAAGGGTCAAAACACCAAGCGTATTCTAGCCGTTTTGCGTCGCAAGGTCACTGGCCAATCAGGGATTTGCGGATCACATCCTGCTGACGCCAGTCTTCGATCCCCTGAAAGATCCCCAAGGCCATTTTCGCCCGCCACTTCGAATCCCTTAGGTTTTCCCGATCTCTGGGGCTGGACAGAAATCCAAGTTCGACCAAAACAGACGGAATATCCGCCGCCTTGAGAACCGAGAACGAAGCGGTCCGCAGCGGTTTGCGGTTCATCGGCCCGCCTTGCTGGGCCATCCCGTTGGCAATCGCGCTGGCCAGTGACCTGGTCCGCGGCATCGTTTCCTGGCGCGCCAGATCAAGTAGAACATCGGCCACCTGATCATCGGCACCATTCAGATCGATACCCGAGATCAAATCCCCCCGATCATGCCGCTCGGCCAGTTTTGAACTGGCCACATCCGAAGCATCGGCAGACAAGGTATAGACGGCAGCTCCGTGGGCCTGACCTTCCGACAGGGAATCCGCATGCAACGAAATGAACAGATCCGCGCCAGCCCGATGCGCCAGGGCAATCCGGCGCTCCAACGAGACGAACTGGTCGTCAACGCGGGTCAGGACCACCTCATAACCTTCTGATCGCAAGAGAACTTCGCGCAGTTCGCGGGCAAAGGTCAGCATCAGGTTTTTTTCATCAACGCCATCGATTTCGGCACCCGGATCGATCCCGCCATGCCCCGGATCGAGCATTACGCGCAACGGCCTGTCTGCCGAGCGCGCCGATGCCTGCGGCACATCAGCCGGCTCCGGCAAGTCCCATCCCGGGTTGCGCGGCGCACCTGCGGTTGCGTTGAACGTATCAAAATCCGTGCCCTTGAGGTTCAGAGACAGCAGAGCCGCCCCCGAATCCTCGGCAACCGTCAACTCGGCAGTGTCTACGGCCATCGGAGCGCCCAGTTCCAACACCAACCGCGACCAACCCGGAACATAGGCCCCGAATTGCACGCCGCTGACGCGTTCGGATTGCAGGAAATCCGTTCGGTTCAGCCCGGTCCAGTCCACTTCGTTGAAGTCCAGAACCATCCGGTACGGATCCTGCAAGGTGAAGATCCGGTACGGCACCCCCTGGCTCAGGCCGATATCCACGCGAACGCCGGTTCGCCCCACATCCGTGATGCGGCTCTGGTCGGGCTGAACGCGTGCCAGCGCGCTGAAATCCTGCGCGACGGCACTGCCGCACAACGCCCAGATCAGGGCGATGCAAATGAAGATCCTGCTCATGGCCTCAAGTTTTCCCGAGATCGTTTGCCGGGCAGCCTATACCACAAGGGCTGATTTGTGAACGGCTCAGGCAGGTTCCCCGATCACCTTCCGCTGGGTCATGAACAAGCGCAACCGTTCCAGCCCGTCCTGAATGTCGGCCGTCGAACGCGCATAGGAAAAACGCAACGTCGTATGGCCGCGTTGCGGATCGAAATCCAGACCCGGCGTGACCGCGACACCGGCCTTGTCCAGAATCTCGGCCGCAAATGCGCGGCTGTCATCGGTCAGGTCAGACACGTCGGCATAGACATAGAAAGCCCCGTCCGGAGGCGCGATTTTCGTAAAGCCCGCCTTGGGCAGCCCGTCCAGCATCAGGGCGCGGTTTCGGCGGTACACGTCCAGATTGGCTTGCAGCTCGTCCTCGCAATCCATCGCGGCCAGTGCGGCAACCTGACTGGCATGCGGCGCGCAAATGAACATGTTCTGGGCTATCCGCTCGACAACGCGCACCTGATCCTCGGGCACGACCATCCAGCCCACGCGCCAACCGGTCATCGAGAAATACTTGGAAAACGAGTTGATCACATAGCACTCATCCGTCAGTTCCAGTGCGGTCACGGCCTTGGCCTCGTATTCCAGACCATGATAGATTTCGTCGCTGATGAAGGATGCCCCCTGCCCGTGTGCGGCTTCGATCAGCGACCCCATGGCGGCGTGATCCAGCATCGTGCCGGTAGGATTCGCCGGAGACGCCACCATCAGCCCCTTCAGGCCCATTCCCTGAATATCCGCTGCCACGGGTTGCAGACGGTTTTCAGGCGCGGTCGGCAGATCGACCGGCACCAATCCAAGTGCCCTGAGAATCTGGCGATAAGACGGATACCCCGGCGCACCGATTCCGACGCGATCCCCGCTGTCGAACAATGCCGTGAAAGCCAGCAGAAACCCGCCGGACGATCCGGGCGTGATGACCACGCGCTCCGGGTTCAGGTCCACGTCGTACCACTCACCATAAAGCTGCGCGACACGCTTTCGCAGCGCAGGCAAGCCCAGAGACACCGTATAGCCCAACGGGCTTTGATCCATCGCCTTCGCCAGCGCCTCGGTCGCGCCCTTGGGGGCGCCGGTTCCGGGCTGGCCAACCTCCATGTGAATCACATGGCGGCCCGCTTCTTCCGCACGGCGCGCGGCTTCCATCACGTCCATCACGATGAAGGGATCGACCCCGGACCGGGTTGAGTTTCTCATGCCCATCTCCCATGTTGCAGCCATGGCTTTTGAACGCGTATCTCTGCTGACGTCAATCCCGGCTCTGGTCCTGTCGGTTGGTGTCTGGCTGGCGGTTGCAACGCAATCCCATGGGCAAAGCCTGATCCGCGACCCCGATATCGAGCGTGGCCTGCGCGAGCTGGCCTTTCCGGTTCTGCGCGCCGCCGGCCTGAACACCAATCGGGTTCAAATCCTTGTGGTCAATGACAACACGTTCAATGCCTTCGTCATCGACTACAACGCCATCTATTTGAATTACGGGTTGATCCTTACGGTCGAAAGCCCCGAAATGCTGCAAGCGGTGATCGCGCATGAGGCCGCGCATATTGCGAACGGCCATCTGGCCCGCCGCGCCGAAAACCTGAAGGCGGCGCGGCGCAATGCGGGCCTTGGTACCGCTTTGGCCCTGCTTGCGGCTGCGGCCGGAGGGGGTGAAGCCGCCATTGGCATCGCCGCAGGCACCCAAGGCGCCGCAATCCGCAGCTTTCTGGGCCATACCCGCGCCGAAGAGGCCTCGGCCGACCGAAGCGCTGCAAGCTATCTGCGATGGGCTCAGATTTCCCCCAGCGGCATGGTTGATCTGCACAGGAAATTCGCGGGTCAGGAGTTGCTGAGCGTCGCCAATCAGGACCCGTACATGCGGTCGCATCCCACCAGTCGTGAACGGTTGCGCGCCGCCGAAGCGTTTTTGGATGAGTTCGGCGACAAGGCCGTTCCGAATGCCAATGCCGATTACTGGTTCGCCCGCGTCAAAGGCAAATTGTCGGCCTTTTTACGCTCACCCAGCTGGACATTACGGCGCGCAAAAGAAGAAACCGCCCAGGACATCCGCCTGATGCGCGAGGCTTCGGCTTATCATCAGAACCGTGATTTGGATCGCGCGCGCCGTGCCATCGACAAGGCCCTGACTCTGCGCCCGAACGACCCCTACTATTATGACCTGAAAGGGCAAATTCTGCTGGAAAACAGGCAAATAGGCGCGGCTGTTGAAGCGTATGGGAACGCTGTTGAAATGGCTCCGAACGATGCGCTGATCCTGGCTGGCTACGGGCGGGCGTTGCTGGCGCAGGGCCAAACCAAACAGGCCCTGAGCGTGCTGGAAAAAGCCCGCGCCCGGGACTACCGGAACGCCAGGCTGTTGCAGGATCTGGGTGTTGCCTATGCTCAGGTCGGCAATGATGGTATGGCGTCGACCGTGACGGCAGAGCGTTATGCGCTGCAAGGGCGGTTGAAAGATGCCGGAATTCACGCAAAACGCGCCGTGGCACGTCTGCCCGAAGGCTCACCGGGTTGGCAAAGGGCACAAGACGTGTTGATTGCGTCGGAACGACTCGACAAAGACAAAAGGAAACGGAAATGATCCTCAGACATGCTGCACCCGCCCTTCTGGGGCTTTCCTTGGCGGCGACCTCGGCGCAGGCGCTGGACTTGAACGCGATGAACGATGCCGAGAAGGCGGAATTTGGTGCCCAGGTGCGCCAATACCTGCTGGAAAACCCCGAAGTGATCATCGAAGCCATCAACATTCTGGAAGAGCGCAATGCCGTCGCCGAAGCCGCGGCGGACAAAGAACTGGTCGCCGCCAATGCGGATGAACTGTTTGATGACGGGTACAGCTGGGTTGGCGGCAACCCGGATGGCGACATCACGCTGGTCGAGTTCATGGACTACCGGTGTGGCTATTGCCGCCGTGCCGTTCCAGAAGTTACCAGCCTGCTGGCAGAAGACGGCAACATCCGCCTTGTGATCAAGGAATTCCCCATCCTGGGTGATGCGTCTGTGCTGTCCTCACGTTTTGCCGTGGCCACCAAACACGTGGCGGGCGACGACGCATATAAGCAGGTCCATGATGCCCTGCTGGAATTCACCGGCGAGCCAAGCGAAGTTGCCCTACGCCGCATCTCGGACGGTTTGGGGCTGAACAGCGACGAGATCATCGCGGCGATGGACAGCGATCGCGTCACGGATGAGATTGCGCGCACCCGTGCTCTGGCCCAGCGGATGCAGATCTCGGGCACACCTTCGTTTGTGTTGGGCACAGAGATGCTGCGTGGCTATTTGCCAGCCGATCAGATGCAGCAGATCGTTAACGGTATACGTGCCGAACGCGGCTAAGGCCGGATCTGTCGGCAACGTGCCATGAAGCGGCGGGAATTTCTGGTGGCCGGAGGAGCGTTGGGTATGACGGGTTTCTCTGGCCAGTCTATTGCGCAGCCCGCGACCGGCTTCCACGTGCCGGCCGAAGACGCCCGGCATCATTGCACTTTCATGCAATGGCCGGTCAGCCGAACCGTCTATCGCGATCCCGTTTTTCTGGAAATGGTACAGGGGACCATTGCGGAAATCGCAAACACGATCTCTGCTTTTGAACTCGTCACAATGCTCGCCGGATCGGAACATCACGCAGATATCAGCAAACGGCTTTCTGCGGCGGTCGAGATCTGGGATGTCCCGACCGAAGATCTGTGGTGCCGGGACGCAGGCCCGGTCTTTGCGATCAACGACCGTGGCGCGCTTGCGGTCCAGCAGATCCAGTTCAATGGGTGGGGAGGAAAACAGGTTCACGCACATGATGCGAAAATTGCCGGCAGAGTGGCCGAAAGGCTGGGTCTGCCCCTGTTGCCGACCGGGCTGATCGGCGAAGCCGGTGGCGTCGAGCAGGATGGGCATAGGACGCTAATGGCGCATGAAAGCTCGTGGGTGAATGACAACCGCAATCCCGGCCTCACCCGGGACGAGATCGAAGCCCGGTTGTTGGCGGCCTTTGGGGCCAAACGCATGATCTGGTCCGAAGGTGTCTGGGGCGAAGACATCACCGACTATCACATTGACAGTCTGGCCCGGTTTACCGGCCCCGGTCGCGGCATCATCAACTTGCCGGATGAACCGCACAAAGATGATCCTTTCCACATGGCCGCGTTGGACACCCATGATCGTCTCATTGCCGCGGGCATCGACATGGACGTGATACCCGAGCCGCATATCCGCCGGGTCGAAAACCTGGATTTCGTGGCCTCTTATGCCAATTACTACGTCTGCAATGGCGGTGTGATTGTGGCCCGGTTCGGAGACTCGGAAACAGACAGGATCGCGTCGGAAACGCTTGCAAAACACCACCCCGGGCGTGAAGTCGTGACGCTTGACGTGGATGTGCTGGGAGAGCTGGGTGGCGGCATCCATTGCGCTACACAACAGATGCCCGGTTATTAAATGTCGTGAAGAAACAGGCTATTCAGCCGCTTCAGCCGCCGCATCCAGTTCTGCCGCCTTTTTCTCGACCTCTTCCACGATGTGATCGATCATCTGGTCGTTCGACATTTTGTGGCTGGCTTTGCCGGCCAGATAGACCATGCCGGACCCTGCACCGCCGCCGGTGAAACCAACATCGGTCATCAGCGCTTCGCCCGGGCCGTTGACCACGCAGCCGATGATCGACAGGGACATCGGCGTCTTGATGTGTTCAAGGCGATGTTCCAGCGCCTCGACGGTTTTGATGACATCAAAACCCTGTCGCGCGCAGGATGGGCACGAGATGATATTGACACCCCGATGACGCAGGCCAAGGGATTTGAGGATTTCAAAACCGACCTTGACCTCCTCCACCGGGTCAGCAGACAGGCTGACGCGGATCGTGTCGCCAATCCCCATCCACAGCAGGTTGCCTAGCCCGATGGCCGATTTGATCGTGCCGCTGACCAGCCCTCCGGCCTCGGTAATGCCCAGATGGATGGGGGCATCCGTCGCCTCGGCAATGCCCTGATAAGCCGCGGCCGACAGGAACACGTCGCTGGCCTTTACGCTGATCTTGAACTCGTGAAAATCATTGTTCTGAAGGATGCGGATATGTTCCAGCCCGCTTTCGACCATCGCTTCGGGGCACGGCTCGCCATATTTCTCAAGCAGGTGCTTTTCCAGGCTGCCCGCGTTCACGCCGATGCGGATCGAGCAGTTGTGGTCGCGCGCCGCCTGGATGACTTCTTTTACACGGGTTTCGTCTCCGATATTGCCGGGATTGATGCGCAGACAGGCAGCGCCTGCTTCGGCGGCCTCGATCCCGCGCCGATAGTGGAAATGGATGTCCGCAACGATGGGCACCGGGCTTTCGCGCACGATCTCTTTCAATGCCTTGGACGACGCCTCATCAGGAACCGAAACGCGAACGATGTCAGCGCCAGCCTCAGCCGCCGCCTGTACCTGCGCCACGGTCGCCGCCACATCGGTGGTCAGCGTGTTGGTCATGGTTTGAACGGCAATGGGTGCATCGCCACCGACGGGGACGTTGCCGACCATGATTTGACGGGATTTACGACGATAGATGTCGCGCCATGGGCGCACGTGATTGAGGGACATAAGGACGGATCCGCGTCTGCCTGAGTTGCGACTGTAGATAGTTCGGCAACAGGGTTATCGCAATGGCTAGATCACTCGGCGGGCGTTTCTGTCGCCTCGGTTTGCAGTTCCGCCACCAGTTGCTTGAGCGCACTGTTCTGTTCCGCCTCCAGATCGGCGACGGCATAGGCCTCGGACACGGCGTCTTTCGACAGAACGACACCCTTGGCGACCGTTCCCGGAGCACCCGCCGGGCCGTAATGTTCACCGTTCATCGCGAAATATACCGATCCCGACGCGCCCGCACGCAATGTCGGCGGTTCTTCCGTCAGGGGCACTTCGAATACACTGCCTTGCTCGACGGTTCCCAGTGTACCTTCGAAAATGACGCTGCCATCCGCAGCCGTCACGCGCATCCATGCCGGATCAACCGCCACGATCTTTAGCGTGGTATCGATCTGTTCGACCACTTGCGGCAGGGCCGGTTTTTCGACCGTGTGCAGTTCAGCCACTTCGAACTGCGGCAATTCGGGCGGGCGGAAGGTTCCAACCTCGCGCGGATCAAGCGTTGAGATCGGAGCATCCCGCGCAACCAGCACCGGAACATCCAGTGCCTGCGGACGATAGAGACGGTCCAGTGCTTCGGCGCTTGCCACTTCCGTAACATCATCTGACAATTTTCTGCGCACCGCATCCAGCGGATCCAGATCAGACAGAACCACCGGTGCTTGTTCAACCGGGCTGACCTGAACTTGCTGAATCTTGTTCAAAACAGCCCAACCGCCATAGCCGATGCCACCGATCACCGCGAGCAAAACCAGCGACGAGCCGATTGCGCGAGGTTCAATCTGGCTGACCAGAGACTCCTTGCCCGGAATATAGGGCGTATTGGGCGAAATGAACGGATCCCGCCCCATCGGGCCGCGCGCAGGCAGAGCCCCCGAAGGTTTCCGCACCACCGAGGCCTCTGCGGACATGCCATGCGCAACTTCAAATCCGCTTTCCTTGCAGAAAGACGCGAAGGTCTCATCAGGGTTCATACCCAGATAGCGCGCATAGGAACGCACATACCCGGCGATAAAGCCGGGTGTATCAAACGCATCGGGGTCGGCGTTTTCAATTGCAGCGATATAGTTGGCTTTGATCCGCAGCTCGCGCTGAACATCCAGAAGAGATTTGCCCATCGTTGCGCGTTCACCACGCATCTTGTCGCCTAGGCGAACTTCGTAGTCGTCAAACCCTTTTGGTCTGACATCTACGTCCTCTTCGGATTCGCGCTGAGATCTGCGCCCAATCATCCCTGCTGCCCCATTCTGCCTGTCGCGTATTTCGCGTAAGTGGCGAATCATCCCCAGAATGATTCGTCTACTCGTTTTGTTAGCGTAAGCTTAACACGCGGCAAACTCGTTGCACACTTTGGCGTTAGGTTATCCGGCAAGTTCGGCGCGATTTAGCGCACAATGTGACCAAAGTTCGTCCATCGCCTGCACCAGACGGTTCATTTCGTCGGGTCCATGCACCGGAGACGGGGTAAAACGCAGACGCTCGGTTCCGCGCGGGACGGTCGGGAAATTGATCGGTTGCACGTAAATGCCATAATCGTCCAGCAGCATATCGCTGAGCTTCTTGGTGTGCACCGGATTGCCGACGATCACAGGCACGATATGGCTGCCGTGGTCGATCAGCGGAAGGCCCATTCCCTTCAGCCGCAGCTTGAGGATCTTCGCCTGAGTCTGGTGCTGCTCGCGCAGCTCAGACGCGGTCTTCAGGTGCGCAACGGATGCAGCAGCCCCTGCGGCAACCGCCGGCGGCAACGATGTCGTAAAGATAAAGCCCGGCGCATAAGACCGCACGGCATCGCACATCTTTGCGCTGGCGGCGATATAGCCCCCCATGACGCCATAGGCCTTGGCCAGAGTGCCATTAATGATGTCGATCCGATGTGCCAGCCGGTCACGCTCGGTCACGCCGCCACCGCGCGGGCCATACATGCCCACCGCGTGCACTTCGTCGATATAGGTCAGTGCACCGAATTCATCTGCCAGATCGCAGATTTCTTCGATCGGACCAAAATCACCGTCCATCGAATAGACAGATTCAAAGGCGATCAGCTTGGGTGTGGCGGGATCGTCCGCCTCAAGCAATTCGCGCAGATGCGCCACGTCGTTATGACGGAAGATGCGCTTGGCCCCGCCGTTTCGGCGCACCCCTTCTATCATCGAAGCATGGTTCAGCGCGTCAGAATAGATGATCAGCCCCGGAAACAGCTTGGGCAGCGTGCTGAGCGTGGCGTCGTTGGCGATATACGCGCTGGTGAACAAAAGCGCGGCTTCCTTGCCATGCAGATCTGCCAGCTCGGCCTCGAGCCGTTTGTGATAGACCGTTGTCCCCGAGATGTTGCGCGTACCGCCCGACCCGGCACCTGCGGCTTCGACCGCCTCGTGCATTGCGTTCAGAACAACAGGGTGCTGGCCCATGCCCAGATAGTCATTGCCGCACCATACGGTGATGTTCTGCTGCGAGCCGTCCGGGCGCGTGCGCACCGCGTGCGGAAAATGACCGTTGCGACGTTCGATATCGATAAAGGTCCGGTAACGTCCTTCGTCATGCAGCCTGGCAATCGCTGAATCGAGCTGAGCAGTATAGTCCAACGGACCCTCCTTGAATGCCCGTTTCCGGTTTCCCTTGGGCAATTAGTCTGCCACATCCCACAGCTTAACCTGTATCAGCAGCTTTGTGTTACTTTATTCAGCTGGTTACAGCCGAACAGGTGAACCCAACTTTGATTTGCATCAAATATAAGTTTGCAATGCTCACGGCAAGTAGAGTTCCGGCTATCGGACGCGTGGAAACGACGCAGCCCGCGCAACGTCATTCGCGGGCTCGTGATTGCATGAACAATTCAGATCAACCGCTCTGGACGGCGCTGTCAACGCTGCTAGGGTTCGCCCGAACACTGACAAGCAGGAGATCCCCATGTCGCTAGACACCGTGCTGAACCGGATTGACGAAGATCTGCAAACCTCGATCGACCGCCTGATGGAGCTGCTGCGCATCCCTTCGATCTCAACCGATCCCGCGTACAAGGCCGACGTCAGCCGTGCAGCCGACTGGCTGGTTGCCGACCTCAACAGTATCGGAATTGCAGCAGAAAAACGGGAAACTCCGGGGCACCCGATGGTCGTAGGCCATGTGGGCGAGGACTCGGATGCACCCCATATCCTGTTTTATGGCCATTATGATGTGCAACCTGTCGATCCGTTGAACCTTTGGACGCGCGACCCGTTCGACCCCGCAATCGAAGATACCGAGCACGGCCCCGTTATCCGCGGGCGCGGCGCATCGGACGACAAAGGTCAGTTGATGACATTCGTCGAAGCCTGCCGCGCCTGGAAAGCGGTGCACGGATCCCTGCCCTGCCGCATCACCTTCTTCTTTGAAGGCGAAGAGGAATCCGGCTCACCCTCTCTGGTCCCCTTCCTCGAAGAAAACGCGGCCGAACTCAAAGCGGATCTGGCGCTGGTTTGCGATACATCCATGGTATCGCGAGGTGTTCCGTCGATTGCCGCGCAGCTGCGCGGCATGCTGAAGGACGAGTTCACCATCATCGGGCCCCGCATCGATCTGCACTCCGGCCATTACGGTGGCCCGGGGCTGAACCCGCTGCGCGAGCTGTCGAAAATCGTTGCCTCATTCTATGATGACGAAACCGGACGTGTCGCGGTCGATGGTTTCTATGAAGGCGTTCATGAAGTGCCCCAGGACCAGCTGCGCCAGTGGCAGAATTGCGGCTTCGACGAAGCGGATTATCTGAATTCTGTCGGCTATACCCAGCCGCACGGCGAAAAAGCCTATTCGACGCTCGAACAACAATGGGCGCGCCCGACACTTGAGGTGAACGGGCTGTGGGGCGGATACAATGGCGCAGGCTCGAAAACCGTTATCCCTTCGGAAGCGCATTGTAAAATCACGTGCCGACTGGTCGGCGACATGGACCCCGACGCGCTGCGCAGCAATATCCGCAAACATGTCGAGGATCGCCTGTCCCCGGATGCAAAAGTTGTCTGGGACAACGATCTGGAAGGTTCGCCCGCTTCGGTCATGAATATCGATCGCCCGGAATTCGAAGCCGCGCGCAAAGCACTGTCGGACGAGTGGGACCGCGAAGCGGTGTTTACCGGCATGGGCGGCTCGATCCCCGTCGTCGGGTATTTCAATACCGTTCTGGGGCTGGATTCGATGCTGGTCGGCTATGCCAACGAGGATGACGCCATCCATTCGCCGAATGAGAAATACGACGTCAAAAGCTTCCACAAGGGTATCCGTTCTTGGGCCCGCATTCTGGATGCTTTGAACCAGTAACGGATTTCAGCGAGGCTCTGCCTCGCGCTCCGGGATATTTGCCGCCAGATGAATAAAGGATCCCTTGTTCATCTGGCCCAAAATATCCCGGGGGAGCCGCGCGCAGCAAGGCGGGGGCAGAGCCCCCTGCCCGACCGCAACACGCGTATGACGTTACATATGGATCACGCGACCATACGCATCCAACACGCTTTCATGCATCATTTCTGACAGAGTCGGGTGCGGGAAGACCGTGTTCATCAGGTCTTCTTCGGTGGTCTCCAGCTGCCGCCCAACCACATAGCCCTGAATCAGTTCCGTGACTTCCGCGCCAATCATATGGGCCCCCAGCAATTCGCCTGTCTTGGCGTCGAACACGGTTTTGATCAGACCTTCCGGTTCGCCCAGAGCAATGGCCTTACCGTTGCCGATGAAGGGGAAGCGACCGACTTTGATGTCGTAACCCAGCTCTTTGGCCTTGGCTTCGGTATATCCCACCGAGGCCACCTGCGGCTGACAATAGGTACATCCGGCGATGCTTTCGGGCTTGACCGGATGCGCATGCTGGCCCGCGATCAGATCGGCAACCATGACACCTTCGTGGCTGGCTTTATGTGCAAGCCAGGGCGCGCCCGCGATGTCACCGATCGCATAAAGGCCATCGACGCCGGTGCGGCAATATTCATCCGTCACCACATGCGTGCGGTCGATCTTGACGCCCAGTGCCTCGAGCCCGAGGTTTTCGACATTCCCAACAATCCCGACAGCCGAGATAACGGTGTCGAACTCGTGCTTTTCAACCTTGCCCTTGACCTCGATATGAGCGGTGACCTTGCCCTTGCCGCGATCCAACTGCTTGACCATGGCTTTTTCCATGATGGTCATGCCTTGCTTGATGAAGGCTTTCTTGGCCAAGGCACTGATTTCCGCATCCTCCACGGGCAACACGCGGTCCATCACCTCGACCACCGTCGTGTCGGCCCCCAGCGTGTTGTAGAAACTCGCAAATTCGATGCCGATCGCGCCCGAGCCGATGACCAGCAGTTTCTTTGGCATCCGGGGCGGTTGCAGCGCGTGCTTGTACGTCCAGACCAGATCGCCGTCAGCCTCGAGACCGGGCAGTTCGCGGGCCCGTGCGCCGGTTGCAAGAATGATGTTCTTGGCCGTCAGTTCTTCGGTGCCCTTGTCGGTCTTGACGCTGACCTTGCCTTTTGCGGGGATTGTTGCCTCACCCATCACCACGGCGACTTTGTTCTTTTTCAGCAGATGGCCGATGCCGCCCGAAAGCTGCCCGGCAACACCACGGGACCTCTTGACGACCGCGTCCAGATCGTAACCGATCTTGTCGGCCTTCAATCCGAAATCCTTGGCGCGTTCCATCAGATGGAACACTTCGGAGGACCGCAGCAATGCCTTGGTGGGAATGCACCCCCAGTTCAGGCAGATGCCACCAAGGTGCTCGCGCTCGACCACGACGGTTTTCAGACCAAGCTGGGCCGCACGGATGGCGGCGACATAGCCACCGGGGCCAGCTCCGATTACGATCAGATCATAGGATTGTGCAGCCATGTGTTCCTCTCGGCGCAGGTGGTGAAAATTTAGTTTACCATTAAACTATTTCCAGAAACGCATCAACACGCCTTCCCGCGACAAATGAGACGCAAGGTAAACCATGCCTGAATGTGCGGATTTCAGCCTATACCCCGGCCCGCGCTATGGCTAGAACGGAACTGCCGACGCCGCTCGGACATTCGTGAAGACATTGAATTCAAGGGGTTTACCATGGCCAAAACACTGAAAGATCTCGCGCTTGCTCTGCTTAACGCAACTTTGATACTTGTGGCGCTTTGCTTGTTTTTAGGCTGGAAGCTGGCATCGAAAGTCGAAAGCGTCTCGGCAGAATTCTCAGCGGCCGTACAGGTTCTTGCCCCTTTTCGGGATGAGGCGAAGGGCATTCGGGGCGAACTTTCCGCGTTGCGTGACGATTTGGCGACGCTGATGAGGGAAAACCAAGTTACGGACAGTCAAACCGCTCAAAATATCCAGGCAACATTGCGACGCCTGAACGCGGTTGACCAAAAGCTACAAACAGCGCAGGAGCGATTCACAGAACTTGCGGAGACACCAGAGGTTCTGATCGCCCAAGCCATACAGGCCGGAGCAGACATCGCATCCGAACGCGTCCTGGCGTTCAAAGGATGTGAGCCGGGATCCTGAAGCGCCCCGCGCGAACAACCGAGGCGAACAACATGTATCAGCGATCTCAGGCCATCGCTTGCAGTTGTCGTACGGTGCTGCCATAGCCGCCCATGTCGACGTAAGCCACTTCATGGGGGGTTGAGCTGCGCGACAGTGCTTTGTTCCGGTAAGGGAAACGACCGAACTTGCGGATCACTTCACGATGCGCACGGGCGTGCAGCAGATTGCTTGTATCGCCGCTTAGGTTCTGACAGATCAGACGCACGCAGCGTTCCTGATCACACAGATTTTCCGAATGCATCATCGGCAGGTAAAAGAACTGCCGGGCCGGTTCATCGATCTTCTTGTCCCAACCTCTGTCCACCGCGCATTTGGCAGCCGCCAGGGCCGCTCGGTCCGTCGCGAAAGCACGCGCTTGCCCGCGGAACATGTTGCGTGGAAATTGGTCCGTCAAAATTATGTAAGCCAGTGACCCGCTGGGATAGGTCAGCCAGAGCGAAAACTTGCCCTCGGCCGCAGCCTCCCACGTTGATTGAAAACGTGCGCGGATTTCTGAATCCAGCGCTTCATCCTCACTGTACCAGCCCTTTGGACCCACCTCATCTAACCAAAAACTCAATACTTCTTCAGGCGTTACCATTGCCTTAAACTCCGTCTTGTGCCCGTAGTCTGGACGTAACGTCATTTAAGGCCGTTTTGCAGAACTGTTACAGTAACATATTGCAACACTTGCGACATAATCCTGTGTCCTAGGCATCTTCCTGCTCAGCCTGTTCGGCCTCGGCGGCTTCGATGGCGACTTCCTGTGCCACTTCAAACGCAACTGGCGAAGCTGTTGGATACAGCGTCGACATTGTGCCGGTTTCGTCCACGGGTATCGATGCCCGCTGCGTCGTCCGATACAGGGCGTAAAGTGCCATTGCGAGTAACAGTGCCGCAATAAAGAGAAAAAAGCCCGGTGGCCCGAATACGGCATCCCCCATCAGCCATCCGGTGATCACCGGCCCGGCAATCGCGCCCAGACCGTTGATGAATACCAGCCCACCGGATGCGGCCGCCATATCCTCGTGATCCAGAAAGTCATTCGCATGCGCAATCAGCAAGGAGTAAAGCGGGTTGGACATACCGCCGATCAGGAAAGCCGAAGCAAGCAGAATTGGAAACGATCCGCCCATCATCATAGCGATCGTTGCGCCACCGGCACCGGCGAGCGCCACAAGCAAGATCAGAAAGCGGCGATCCATACGATCAGAAAACCAGCCCAAAGGGTATTGCAAGACCACCGCACCAACATAAAACGCTGCAACGAAGGTCGAAATTTCAACTAGCGACAACCCTGCCCGGGCGCCATACACCGCCGCCATGCCGAACTGCGCCGAAAACACGCCCCCCAGAAGAAACATGCCCACGCAGCCCAGAGGCGAGGTTTCCAGTAGTTTCTTCAGGGTCATCGGTTTGGTGGTATCAAAGGCCGGTGTGGGCGAGATTGACAGCAAAATCGGTGCGAAGGACACTGAAACCAGGATCGAGGCGATCACAAAGGTCTCGTAACCGGCCGGGTCACCAACAAGAACAAGCGCCTGCGCACTGATGATCCCCGTCATCTGGACGATCATATAGAGCGACAGCGCCTGCCCGCGATTTTCGTTGCTGGCCGCATTGTTGAGCCAGCTTTCGGCGGTGACATAGACGCCCGAAAAACAGAACCCGATCACCACCCGGCCCAGAATCCATGCGATCGGGTTTGTCAGCATGGGATACATAATCATCACGGCTGAAATGAACGACGCAAGGGCCGCAAAGACCCGCACGTGGCCAACACGCCGGATCATCTCGGGCGCAAGGCGTGAGCCGCCCAGAAAGCCCAGGAAATAAGCCGACATGACAAAAGACATCTCGAAGGTCGAAAAGCCTTCGATCTCACCCCGCACACCCAGAATCGTGCCCTGAAGGCCGTTTCCGACCATCAGCAACCCCATGCCGAGCAGCAGCGCCCATGCGCTGGAAAGGACCTGAATCATTGGGGCCTCCGACTAATGCCAACCTGTTTTTAATGTCGTTCTGCGATCAAAGACCGCCTGCGTCGCGCTTGTCTACGACATTCCCGATCCGTGATACTGTTTCCGCGCCTCTCAAGGGAACAAAAGCGACGCGTCGCCATAGGAAAAGAACCGGTATTTCCGGGCGATGGCATGCGCGTAGACATCGCGCATCCGATCCTGTCCCATCAGTGCCGAAACCAGCATGAGCAACGTGGATTTCGGCAGATGAAAATTGGTCATCAATGCGTCAGTGACATGGAATTCAAAACCGGGATAGATGAAGATATCCGTTTCGCCTTCCCAGGGTTCAATCTTTCCTGACCTTGCCGCACTTTCGATCAGGCGCAAAGCCGTTGTCCCTACCGGGATCACCCGCCCGCCGGCGACCTTGGTTGCCTGTATCTCGGCGGCGGCGCCGGGGCTTACCTGCCCCCATTCAGCATGCATCTTGTGTGTTGTGACATCCTCAACCTTGACCGGAAGAAAAGTTCCTGCCCCCACATGAAGCGTCACATGCGTGAAGCTTACCCCCCGTTTTGCCAGCGCCCGCATCAGCGCCTCATCGAAATGCAACGATGCGGTCGGGGCGGCCACGGCGCCTGAATGATTTGCCCAGATGGTCTGATAGTCCGTCTTGTCCCGTTCATCAGCCGGACGTTTGGCTGCGATGTAGGGCGGCAAAGGCATTGCTCCGGCCTGATCCAGCGCCGCGTCGAAATCCTCGCCGCTGAGATTGAAGCGCAGATGCGCCTGGCCATCCGCAACCCTGTCCAGCGTGGCGCTGAGATCGTCCGAGAAGACAATCTCTTCCCCAAGCTTCACCTTCTTGAGCGGCTTGATCAACGCAGACCACGTGCCATCGGCCTGTGGATCCAGCAAAGTGGCCTCGATCCCTGCGGAAACCGGCCCCTGCGCGCTGTCTCGGTGACGCCGGCCGTTCAGTCGCGCCGGAATAACCCGTGTGTCATTCAACACCAGCCGGTCGCCGGGCCGCAAGAAATCGGGCAGGTCGAAAACATGGCTGTCCGTGATTGCATCCCCCTGCGCCACCAGCAAACGCGCAGAGGAACGCGGGCTGGCCGGCCGCGTGGCGATCAGGTCTTCGGGCAGATGGAAATCAAAATCGCTGAGTTTCATGCCCGCGCCTTACAACCCTGCATCAGATTCGGCCATATCCTGTCATCGGTCACTTGGGGATGAGCCGAATGTGCGTTTGGGTTCATCCGGCTTCTGCGGCACTGCGTTCGGACCATCCTGAACTTTGGGGGCCGGGGCGCGCATCAGGTCGCGCAGGAACAGAGGTGCGAGACCGGACAACGGATTTACCGACACTTTGGGCGAGGCAAGCGGGCCGGTCAGAGTGTAGTTGAAGCCAAAAACGCCTTCACCCTTGCGCGTAAACACGCTGCCAACTGCGTTGAGCAGGTATATGGGCGAGATCGCACCGCGCAGGTTCAGCAATCCGTTCACCGTGTCGATGGTGCCATCAAAAGACAGGCCCATCGACGGGCCGACGGCACTGCCGCTGAGCACTTTGATGTCTGTGGGGGTGACACGCATCCGGCTATCGATTGCTGCAAAAAAGATACCCTGCCCCGCCATTTCATCCAACAAGCCCACAAGACTGATGGCATTCAGCAAGGCCGCCATGGCCGGGGCGTCGGTGATCCGTGTGTTGGTGATTCTCAGTATCACGTCATAGCTGCCGGCTGCGGCCACAGGTTCGAGCTTGAGGGTCATTTCTCCGCCCCGCGCCTGTGTCAGTACTCCGGCCGATCGCAGCACGGACCCCGCATCTTGCGACGTCAGGTCAACGGCACTTCGGTTCCCTCTGGGGCTGACCTGCCCCCTGACCGGCGCGCCACCATTGACCTGCGCGGTGAAGTTCCCTTGTATTCCGCCGGTCGTCTGAAAGGCACCCTGGAACCCGGTCAGCGCGACGGTTTCCGTAACCTGAAGGCGATCCAGCGTCACGTCCAGTTTCGGCCCGGCACCGCCCCCGCCGCCCGATCCGCCGCTTTCGCCGAAATTCGCGCGGCCCATATCAAGGACGCCGCCAAGCACACGGATATCCGGCATGGCGTTTCCGCGCCCGATCAGCTCTGCCGGGACCGCCAGCCAATCGCCCAGGTCAAAAGAGGTGAAGCGAACCCGGTCATATTCGCCGTTTTCACGAAACGTGATGGAGGCTGTTGTACGCAAACCCGCTGCATTTATGCGCAGGCTATCCACCTTCAACTGCGACCCCAAAGTCGCCTCGGCCGTCAGAGAGCCGGTCGAATTGGCCCCCTTTCTCCAACCAAGTTCGGGTATGGCTAGCGCGACACCCTGCAAATCGGACGTGACGGACAATTTCGGGGCAACCCCGGCGCCGAGCCCCAACGTGATATCTGCAATCCCTTTGCCGGTCAGCATCCCCGGAGGCAGACCGGCGCCGATCTCATCCATCAATCGCGGCGACAGCTCGATCTGACCGGTCAGGGTGCTTCGCTGTTCAGACTTGCCGTCTATCGGCTGCCGCCAGAGCGCCGTCAGCGGTACGTCCCCGAACTGCCCCTGCCCCTGAATCTGAACGCCGGACTGATCACCAAAAAGGGCCAGAAGATCAGCACTGATGTCAAATCCGGGCACCAAGCGGTCACTGAACAGGTTGGCCAACCTTCCGTCGAAATGGAACTCGGTCTCGTCAAACTTGAGACCCTTTTTCAAGGGCAGGGAAAGGGTTCCCGCAAGCGACACCGTTCCTTTTGCCACATCAACGGGTAACCCCGCCTTGCTGAGCAATTCCAGCGGAGGCCGGTCCAACAAAGACAACGCGGCCGTCACGCTGCCTTTGGCCTGAATGCGCGCAATCGCCGGCGCGGATTTCTTGATATCCGTATCGGGTATGATGAAGGACGTCCCCGACGCATCAACAGCACCGCCGTCATCCGCAATCACAACGCCCTGCTGCGCAGTGACGGTAAAGCGTTGATTGAGCAAGCTGGCCTGACCCTGAGCGTTTTCGATCGGCGGCAGGGTTTTGACAAATCGGACCTTCGCCTTTTCAAACCCGAAATCCAGATAGAGATCGGGTTTGGATCCGGGCAGCAGGCGCAGGGCAAAATCCATATCCGACAGAACCCCTTCGTACAGGTTTTCGGTCACCCACTCTCGCGGTTTCGGGGCCAGACGTTCGGGCCAGTAACTGAGCACCTTGTCTGAGGTCATCTGATCCAAATGGGCATCCAGCTTGACGGCCCAACCATCCGGCCGCCCGGTCAGGACACCAAAGGCACGCACCGTGTGACCCGGATCTTCTATGGTCATCTGACCCAGATTCAGCTGGAACGGATTGAGGGCCATCTTGAAATCCAGACTGGCCCGCGAAAGCTGAATAGGCTGCGGGAACAGGTTTGCCGGGTTTACGTTGATACCGGACAGCCGCAACTGTGCAGACAGGCTGTCCAGCACGCCATCTTCCACACCTTCCAGAAACGCCTTTCCGTCAGCCTGTACTTCACCCCAGGCCGAGACCACCGAAACTTCGTTGAAATTCAGGATCTGGCCTTCGGGATCATAGGTGAAATAGGTGCGCGCTGCTTCGAAAGGAACCGGGCGTGTTTCCGGGTTTGGCTGCACCGCCCCCGCCCCCAGATTCAGCGTGGCGTACAAGGTTCCTATCGCGCCGTTTTCATCGACACCACCGCGCAAGGCACCCGAGATCGGGGCCCGCAGAACCTGCAACCAGGCAAGTGCGGGCGTTTGGCCCGCGATGTCCTCGGCCGGAAGATCGGTGACCGAGATTCCGAAATGTGCGGCAGGTGTGCCCAGAACGCTTGTATAATTGGCCTCGATGGCACTGACATAGTCACGCCCCGCCAGAACCGAAAACCCGGTTGCCAAGCGCACTTCGTTGCCGGCTCGGTTGGCTTGAATATGCCCACCGTCCAGAATCCAGGACCGCTCCTGCCGAAGATCACGATAATCCAGTGTGATCGCATCAAGCTCGACCGAGGTCAGCGCCGACAGGGCCGGAGACAGGAAGACCTGATCCGAAGCCTCGATAAGCTGTGCCAGGTTCGGGGCCTCCTGCACCGGTGCGCTGCCGGACCCGACCGTAAGGCTCAGCGCCCCGTCCTTGTCCCGGGTCACGGCGACCTGCGCACCCCTCAGAATTATCCTTTTGGGACGAACGTGCCCCCGCAACAAGGGGCGCATCGCCAGACTGGCGCGCATGTCGGACACCTGCGCAATTTGCCGACCCTCAGCGTCGCTGATGGCCACATCGGTCAGACGCAGACGGGGTCGCCATCCCTCGTGAATGATGAAACTCACGTCGCCAAACCGGATTTGCAGCCCGCCCAATGCCTGTTCAAGCCGCGCCTCGACCCTGTCCCGCAGCCAAACGGGTGCGTGCATTCTTTGCCCGACAACCATGAAACCGGTGAACAGCGCCAGCAACACCAGCACGAAAGTGCCGCGCATGGCCCACAGACCAGCGGCCCGACGGCGAGACCGACGGCGCGCGGGCTTATCCGGCTGTGCTCCGTCACCGTCTTCGTGCTGCTTCAAATTGCTATCCACGCCTTCCAACCCGCACGCGTTGCCCTATGATATCAGGCAGCCTTTAAAAACCTTTAGCGGAGTTTCCAATGCCCGACGTTTCAGACATCGCCCCTGACTTCACTTTGCCGCGCGACGGCGGCGGCGAGGTGACGCTTTCGGCGTTGCGCGGTAGCACCGTGGTTCTGTTTTTCTACCCCCGCGATGATACGCCGGGCTGCACCAAGGAATCCATCGGTTTCTCGGAACAACTTCAGGCCTTTGCCGATGCGGGCGCACAAGTTTTCGGCATCTCGCGCGACAGCGTCGCCAAACATGACAAATTCGTCGCCAAGCATGGGCTGACCACACCGCTGTTGTCGGATGAGAGCTCGACCGTCTGTGAAGACTACGGCGTGTGGGTCGAAAAAAACATGTATGGGCGCAAATCGATGGGGATCGAACGTTCGACTTTCATCATCGACCCCGAAGGCAAAATTGCCCGCGTTTGGCGCAAGGTCAAAGTTCCCGGCCACGTGGACGAGGTGCTGGAAGCCGTGCGCGCGCTGTAACGTCCTCGACCACGGTCGCCATCCGGTTTAAGAGCCACAGGATCAACAAGGCGGAGAATAATGGTGTCCAAATCGCTGACTCAGATGGCGACCGAAGTTCTTGCAAAGGCGGAAGGTCGGGAAAAGACCGCCCTGTCCAAACAGCACGCCGTAGCGTGGTTTGCCTCGCGCAAGGGCGACGCGCCCCCGATCGAGATCGGTACGGCATCTCCCCCATTGCGACCCGCGCGCCCGGAACGGCCCGAACTCCTGTCTCCGCGCGAGGTGCCAAAGCGCAAACCGGGCACCGAGGCGGGCCGCATCGCCCTTTTGCACGCCGTGGCGCATATCGAACTGAACGCCGTCGATCTGCATTGGGATATCATTGCCCGCTTTGGCCATGTGCCGATGCCGATCGGGTTTTATGACGATTGGGTAAAATGCGCCGAAGAGGAATCGCGCCATTTCGAGATGGTCTGCGATTGCCTGGAACAGATGGGCAGCCACTATGGCGCCTTGCCCGCCCATGCGGGCATGTGGCGCGCGGCCGAAGACACCGCAGACGACCTGATGGGACGGCTTGCGGTCGTGCCGATGGTGCTCGAAGCGCGTGGTCTGGATGTGACCCCCGGCATGATCGAGATTTTTCGCAAGGCCAAGTCTGAACAGGCCATCGCGGCGCTTGAGGTGATCTATGCCGAAGAAGTCGGCCATGTCGCTTATGGGTCCAAGTGGTTTCACTTCCTGTGCGGCCGTGAAAACACGGACCCCAAGGATGTGTTTCACGCATTGGTACGCCGGTATTTCCACGGCGTCCTCAAACCACCCTTCAACGAGGAAAAACGGGCCGAGGCCGGGTTGCCGCCCGATTTCTACTGGCCGCTGACCGAAGACCTGCCCACGCCCGGGGGAATCCCAAACTGACGCCTCAAGATTGTTTTCGGCAATTTCCCGCCGATCTTTGGGGGGATTTCTACGCAGTTGGCGCCGGACTGATCAACAAACTTGCCCGAACGCTGCCTGCCCTTTATGCAGTCGGCCCAAGGAGCGGCCGGCACCCACAACCGGTCCCGATCTTGGGGATGAGAGGTAGGACGCGTGCGAACACGTCTGGCAATAAAAATACACTCCGCATTTGAACGGTACTTTCCGGAACGCCGGGTTTTTCTGAAGTCTGACAAAGATACACGTTTTATCCGTCTCAGCTCGGAAACGCAGGTGGTCGCGGTGGCCGGTGTTGCCGTCATGGTCGGATGGACCGCGGTAGCAACTGCCATTCTGCTGATGGACAGCATTGGTTCGGGCAACTTCCGGGAACAGGCGAAACGCGACCAGGCAACCTATCAAGAACGATTGAATATCCTGTCCGCAGAACGCGACGCCCGTGCGCAGGAAGCGCTCGCCGCTCAGGATCGTTTCAATGCCGCGCTGGAACAGATATCCGCCATGCAGTCCGAACTGCTGGCTTCGGAAAACCGCCGTCGCGAACTTGAGACGGGGATCGAAGTCATTCAGACCACGCTGCGCACCACCATGAAACAGCGCGAAGATGCGCGGAAGGAACTGGCGGCGCTGAAGCAGGAAAACAGCAAGGCTGACATGTACGTAACGACCTCCAGCGCGCCGGTACAGATGGCCTTCATGACGGATGCTCTGGCGCGCACGGCCGAGGAACGCGATCAGATCGCCGCCGACGCCCGAGAGGCACTGGACCAGCGCGATGATCTTGAGCTGGAAATCCGCCTTATGCAGGAACGCAGCGACGAGATTTTCCGACAGCTGGAAGAGGCCATGGTGATCTCGGTCGAGCCGCTGGACAAGATGTTCCGTCAGGCGGGAATGCCAACAGACCGCATCATCGAAGAGGTCCGGCGCGGATATAGCGGTATGGGCGGTCCGCTGACCCCTTTATCCCTTAGCACGCGCGGTGAGGTGGACGAGGTGTCCGCCGAGGAAGCCCGCGCGAATACATTGCTGAAACAGATGGATCAGCTGAACCTTTACCGACTTGCTGCGGAAAAGGCCCCCTTTGCCAATCCCGTACATTCGGCCGTGCGTTTTACCAGCGGCTATGGCAGCCGGCGCGACCCCAAAACCGGTGGTCGCCGGATGCATAACGGGGTCGATTTTGCCGGGCCGCAAGGCACGGATATCTTTGCGACCGCAGACGGCGTCGTTACCCACGCAGGCTGGCAATCCGGTTTCGGACGGCTTGTGAAAATCAAGCACGCATTCGGAATTGAGACACTTTACGCTCATAACACCAAGATCAACGTGAAGGTTGGTCAAAGGGTCTCGCGCGGGGATCATATTGCTGATATGGGTAGCACCGGACGGTCGACCGGCACGCATCTGCACTATGAGGTGCGCGTGAACGGAAAACCCGTAAACCCAATGACTTACATCAAGGCTGCGAGAAATGTTTTCTAAAAGCAAAATCAACGAGCCCGCATCCAAGGCACCCGAGGCGGCCAAACCAGCCGCTCCGGCGACCCCAGCGGCCCCTGCACCGACCGAGTCGAAACCTGCCACTGCACCCAAGCCCAAACCGCCTGCGTCGGTTTTGTCTTCGGATCTGCACATCACTGGCAATATCAAAACCTCTGGTGACATACAGGTGGAAGGCACAGTCGAAGGCGACATCCGCGCTCACCTTCTGACCATTGGTGAGTCGGCAACGATCAAAGGTGAAGTCACCGCAGATGACGTCGTGATCAACGGACGTATCGTGGGTCGCGTACGTGGTCTCAAGGTGCGTCTGACATCGACCGCACGTGTCGAAGGCGACATCATCCACAAGACCATCGCCATCGAAAGCGGAGCGCATTTCGAAGGATCCGTACAGCGGCAGGACGATCCGCTGAATCCGGGCCGCAGCGCCAAAGCCGGATCGAACCCGGCAGCAGACGTCAAGCAGTAATTCGACCCATCAGGTCAGATCGGAAACGCCGCGGGGAGACCCGAGGCGTTTCTTTTTTGCACCGCAGCCTGTATCCGGGAAACCTGTTTTGATCCCGCCGGGATCACGTTAGGGTCGGGCCATGTTGATTTTTCTGACACTTGTTGCGGTGGTCGCCACAGGTCTGGCCTTTTACTTCTGGTCCAAACGACAGGCGCGCCACGCCCTGTTGGCCGCGCCGTTGACTGACAAGCAACGGCAGCTTGTCGACGCTCAGGTCCCGATCTTGCGGAAACTGCCGCAAGGCCTGCGCGCAAAGCTGGAGGGCAAGATCAACCTGTTCCTTGATCAGGTTGAATTCATTGGGTGTGACGGCCTGGACGTTTCCGAAGACATGCAACTGTCCATCGCCGCGCAAGCCTGTCTGCTGGTTGTGAATACCGATCTCTGGTATGACAATCTGACCACCATCCTGATCTATCCCAGCGCATTCAAATCCAGACAGAGCCGGCACAGCGGCTATGTCGTCACCGAGAAGGAAATCGTGCGCACAGGGGAAAGCTGGAACCGCGGCCCGGTGATCCTGTCCTGGGCGCATAGCCAGCGCGGAGCCATGAACGATCATGACGGCCAAAATGTTGTGTTTCACGAATTTGCCCATCAGATCGACGATCTGACAGGGTCGGCCAACGGAGTGCCCGTACTTAGCGACGACCAAAGCTTTTCAGAATGGGAATCCTCATTCCTGACAGCCTATGACGCGCATGTACGCGCCGTTGAATCCGGGCAGCCAACCGTAATCGACCCTTATGGCGCGGAAGGGCACGAGGAGTTTTTCGCCGTTTCGGTTGAAGTGTTCTTTGAGCGGCCAAAGGCCCTGCGCAGGTCGGACCCGGAGGTTTACAAGCAACTGTCCAAGCTGTTTCACCTGGATCCTTCTCAATGGCACTAAGGCTTTGCGACCCCTGGTGCGCGGGTGCCGGGAAAATTCCCCGTTCGGCTCAATTTAACAAAAGTTAATTTATGAATTACACTTAAGCTCATTGCATTGTGGAGGAAATTTCATGTCATCAAAACTACTGGCCGAGTTCTTCGGCACCTTCTGGCTGGTTCTCGGAGGTTGCGGCAGTGCCGTATTGGCAGCGGGCGTTGCAGATGTCGGCATTGGGTGGCTTGGCGTTTCCTTCGCCTTCGGCCTGACGGTTCTGACAATGGCTTACACGGTTGGCCATATCTCGGGCGGGCACTTCAATCCGGCGGTCAGCCTTGGTCTGATGATCGGCGGGCGGTTTCCGGCAAAGGATCTGCTGCCCTACTGGATCGCTCAGGTCATCGGCGCCATAGCCGCCGCAGTGGTACTGTATCTGATCGTCAGCGGTGCGCCCGAGTTCGCCGGCGTCGGGGGATTTGCGTCCAACGGATATGGTGAGGCCTCACCCGGCGGATACTCTCTGATGTCCGCTCTGGTGATCGAGATCGTGATGACCGCTTTCTTCATCCTGATCATCCTGGGTGCAACCTCGGACAAGGCGCCGGCCGGTTTCGCCCCCATCGCAATTGGTCTGGCCTTGACCCTGATCCACCTGGTGTCAATTCCGGTCACCAACACTTCGGTCAACCCGGCCCGGTCCACAGGCGTCGCCCTGTTTGCCGACGGCCCTGCCCTGTCACAGCTGTGGCTGTTCTGGGTGGCCCCGCTGATCGGCGGCGCGATCGGTGCGGTCATCTGGAAAGCGATGTCACAAGACGATTGAGTTTTGTTCAATCGACCATAAGAAACAGCCCGGCGCTTTTTGGAACGCCGGGCTGTTTCGGTTCATTCGGTGACGGTGACTTTTTTCATCATGTCGGGCTGTCCCGTAACCGCTCCGGTCTGGGAATGCCCCCGTTTGATCGCATCCACCACGTCCATACCGTCGGTCACCTGACCGACCACGGTGTACTGGCCATCCAGAAACGGGCCGGGTTCGAACATGATAAAGAACTGCGAATTGGCTGAATCCGGGTTCTGCGATCGGGCCATGCCGACCACGCCACGATCAAAGGTCAGATCAGAAAACTCAGCCGGCAGATCCGGGCGGTCTGACCCGCCACGCCCGGCATACCGCATGTCAAAGCCGTTCGCGGTGGAATTGCCGTATTGAACATCGCCGGTCTGGGCCATGAAACCTTCGATCACGCGGTGGAACACCACACCATCGTACGTGCCGTCCGCAGCCAATGCCGTGATCTGTTCCACGTGCTTCGGCGCGACATCTTCGAACAGATCGATGGAGATCGTGCCATTGGCCCCTTCCCCTTCGACCTCGATCTGCAAACCGCTGGCCAGCGCCGGGCTTGCCAGCAGGGCAAAGGCGGCGGCAAGCTTATACATCTGCGGCCACCTTGACGCTGATCATGCGGTCGGGGTTCGCAGGCGGCTCGCCACGTACGATCGCGTCCACATGCTCCATGCCTTCGATGACGCGGCCATAAACGGTGTACTGACCGTTCAGGAAGTGGTTGTCCTTGAAGTTGATGAAGAACTGAGAGTTGGCCGAATCCGGGTTCTGCGACCGGGCCGCGCCCAGCGTACCGCGATCATGGGGCAGCTTGGAAAACTCTGCCGGCACGTTCGGCAGCGACGAACCGCCGGTCCCCGCCATACGCAGGTTGAACCCATCTTCCATGTCGCCGTGCTGCACGTCACCGGTTTGGGCCATGAAGCCGTCGATCACTCGGTGAAAGGCCACGTTGTCGTATTCTCCGCTGCGGGCCAGTTCTTTCATCCGCGCGCTGTGCAAAGGCGCCACATCCGGCAGCAGCTCGATGACGACATTGCCGTCTTTCAGCTCGATGATGATCGTGTTTTCGGGATCCTTGATCTCGGCCATGAGGCCCTCCTGTCGTTTATCTTGCGCAAATACCTATGACGCACGCGTACGAATGCCAAGTGACGCATTGACCTGAGGGCAAATTGCAGGAAAAGAACCGCCTAAATCATTTGCCAATGACAAGGATCGCACAATGGGCTGGAAAACACTGGACGATATGGACCTGAACGGCAAACGCGTGCTGGTGCGTGTGGATATCAACGTGCCCGTGGTTGACGGTGTTGTGACCGACGCCACCCGCATTCAAAGGATCGTCCCCTCGGTGCGCGATATTCTGGCCGCTGGTGGAAAACCGATCCTTCTGGCTCATTTTGGCCGTCCCGGTGGCGAACGGCGTGAAAGCCTGTCGCTGAAACAACTGGTCCCGACATTGGAAAGCGCTTTTGGCGCAAAGGTGCAGTTTGCTGCCGATTGCGTCGGGGCCGAGGCGGAACTGGCCGCCGGTGCCTTGCAGCCCGGCCAGGTGCTGTTGCTCGAGAACACGCGTTTTCACGCGGAGGAAACCAAGAACGATGCCGATCTGGCCGCAGGTATGGCCAGGCTGGGTGACGTGTACTGCAACGACGCGTTTTCAGCGGCGCATCGGGCCCACAGCTCGACCGAGGCCATCGCGCGCCTGCTGCCTGCCTGTGCGGGCCGTTTGATGCAGGCCGAGTTGCAGGCACTGGAAAGCGCGTTGGGCGCGCCCAAACGCCCGGTAACAGCGGTTGTGGGCGGGGCCAAGGTCTCGACCAAGCTGGAACTGCTGGGCAATCTGATCGACAAGGTCGATTATCTGGTGATCGGTGGCGGCATGGCCAATACGTTCCTCGTCGCGCAAGGTGTCAGTGTCGGAAAATCGCTGGCCGAAACTGCGATGAAAGACACCGCTGCCGAAATTCTGGCCAAGGCCGAAAGCACCGGCTGCCAGATCGTTCTGCCACGTGACGTCGTGGTTGCCAAAAAGTTTGAAGCCAATGCCCCTCATCAGGTTTTGCCCGCGGATCAATGCCCCGAGGATGGCATGATCCTGGATGCTGGCCCCGAAAGCGTGGCCGCGATCATCGAGATATTCGACAAAAGCAAAACCCTGATCTGGAACGGTCCGCTGGGCGCATTCGAACTGGAACCGTTCGACGCCGCCACCAATGCCGCCGCCTTGAAGGCGGCCGCGCTCAGCCGTTCGGGTCAGCTGATCTCGGTCGCCGGAGGTGGAGACACGGTTGCTGCCCTGAACGCCTCGGGTGCCGCCAAGGACTTCACCTATATCTCAACCGCGGGTGGCGCGTTTCTGGAATGGATGGAAGGCAAAACGCTGCCCGGTGTCGCAGCGCTGGATCAGTAAGCACTGCTTGCCGCCTTTGATCGCCTGACATGGTCCATGGTATTATCCCCTTTTGAACGGGGGATATTACCGTGAAGCCAATTTATTTTCTTGTCCTAATGATGCTGCCCTGCTCTGCCGCCGCTCAATCCAGTTGCGGCGGCCAAACCCAGCTTGACGCCAATTTCTGCGCCAAGGAACAATGGGAGGCCGCAGATCGCGAACTCAACCGGCTGTGGGCACAGATCAAACCCGCAGCCGATGCGCGCGGCGACGGCGATGCTCTTCTGGCCGAACAACGCGTCTGGCTGAAGGTCCGAGACGCAACCTGCGACAAGGAATTGCCAGGCGGCGGCAGCGCTGCGCCGATGTTCTACTGGACCTGCATGAAAGAACAGACCGTCGCGCGAAATCAGGCGCTGGAATCCTGGCGCTGACGAGGATCAGGACGCGCTTAAATTACTGATGAAAAAATCGAAACAGGGGATTCACAACCCGAATCACCTGTGACATAGTGTGTTCAGATGCTCGCAAAGGGCACGTTTTTGAGGCTAGTTTTCATACGGCGGTAAACAGAGTGTCCCGTTCCCATCGGCCCGGTTTGGGCTCAATCATCTTTTTCTCGGTGGCTTTCATGCTTGGTGTGTATTTCACCTTTGCCGCCGTACAAGGTGACTATGGCCTGTTTCGGCGGGTCGAAATTGCTGCGGAACGGGACGCGCTGTCACAGGACCTGGAAAAGCTGAACGCCCAAATCGCCGAATTGGAGAACCTGACCCGGCGCCTGTCCGACACCTATCTGGATCTTGACCTGCTCGATCAGCAGGCACGTTCTGTTCTTGGTATGATCCGAGCGGATGAAATCGTGATCCGCTGATCCTGTTTGGGCCGCCGGATATTGTCGGACCATCGTCGCACCGCTTTGCCCGTCGGCTGCGCCTCGCCCGCGCGGACGCTGCGTCACATTTCCCCTCGCCAGAAAGCTCCAAATGCTTTATGAGATAGTTTAACGCTAAACTATCTTGCCGAAAGGGGGAGATCGCCACTATGGCTGCGCGAAAAACCACAAAGAAACCAAATGTTTCTGCGGAAGAACTCAAGACATACTACCGCGAGATGCTTCTGATCCGTCGATTCGAAGAAAAGGCGGGTCAGCTTTATGGCATGGGTCTGATCGGCGGGTTCTGCCACCTGTACATCGGTCAAGAGGCGGTTGTTGTCGGGCTCGAAGCGGCAGCACAGGACGGCGACAAGCGGATCACCTCGTATCGTGACCACGGCCATATGCTGGCCTGTGGCATGGACCCGGGCGGCGTGATGGCCGAACTGACCGGGCGCGAAGGCGGCCTGTCCAAGGGCAAGGGCGGTTCGATGCACATGTTCTCGAAAGAAAAGCATTTCTATGGGGGCCATGGCATCGTCGGCGCGCAGGTGCCTTTGGGTGCAGGTCTGGCCTTTGCCGACAAGTACAAGGAAAATGGCGGCGTGACCTTTACCTATTTCGGCGATGGTGCCGCAAACCAGGGCCAGGTCTATGAGACGTTCAACATGGCCGCTCTGTGGGATCTTCCCGTGGTTTTCGTGATCGAGAACAACCAATACGCCATGGGCACAGCCCAGGCGCGTTCGACCTCGTCACCCGATATTTATGTACGCGGCGAAGCCTTCGGCATCCCCGGCGAGATCGTCAACGGAATGGATGTGCTGGCCGTCAAAGCCGCTGGTGAAAAGGCCGTTGCCCACTGCCGCGCCGGCAAGGGCCCATACATTCTTGAGGTAAAGACCTACCGATATCGCGGCCACTCGATGTCCGACCCGGCCAAGTACCGCACCCGCGAAGAGGTTCAGAAAGTCCGCGAACAAAGCGACCCGATCGAACATGTGCGCGAGCTGCTGCTGACCGGCAAACACGCGACCGAGGATGACCTGAAGGCGATCGACAAGGAAATCAAAGAGATCGTGAACCAAGCCGCCGAATTCTCGAAAGAAAGCCCCGAGCCCGCCGTTGAAGAGCTCTGGACCGACATTTACGCCTGAGAGGACGAATAAGACATGGCAACCGAAATTCTCATGCCCGCCCTTTCGCCCACGATGGAAGAGGGCACGCTGGCCAAATGGCTGGTCAAGGAAGGCGACACCGTATCCAGCGGTGACATCCTGGCCGAAATCGAGACCGACAAGGCGACAATGGAATTTGAAGCTGTCGACGAGGGCATCGTCGGCAAGATCCTGATCGCCGAAGGCAGTGAAGGGGTCAAAGTGAACACCCCGATTGCGGTTCTGGTCGAGGAAGGCGAAGACGCCTCGGCCGTGACCGCGGCTGCACCCGCAGCCGCAGCGGTGACCGAAGCCGCCCCGGCGGCGGTCGAGGCCCCCGCTCCTGCCGCTGCGGCCCCCGCTGCGCCGGTGGTCGACCTGTCGCCCGACTGGCCGGCAGATGCCGAGATGAAATCCGAAACCGTTCGCGAAGCTCTGCGTGACGCGATGGCCGAAGAAATGCGCAACGACGAAGACGTCTATCTGATGGGCGAGGAAGTCGCGGAATATCAGGGCGCATACAAGATTTCCCAGGGTCTGCTGGACGAATTCGGCCCCAAGCGCGTGATCGACACACCGATCACCGAGCACGGCTTTGCCGGCATCGCCGTGGGTTCGGCCTTTGGCGGTCTGAAGCCGATCGTCGAGTTCATGACGTTCAACTTCGCGATGCAGGCGATCGACCAGATCATCAACTCGGCCGCCAAGACGCTGTACATGTCCGGCGGTCAGATGGGTTGTCCGATCGTGTTCCGCGGCCCCAACGGCGCCGCCGCGCGCGTGGCTGCCCAGCACAGCCAGGACTATGCCGCCTGGTACATGCAGATCCCCGGCCTGAAGGTCGTCATGCCCTATTCGGCAGCCGACGCCAAAGGTCTGCTGAAATCGGCCATCCGCGACCCCAACCCGGTGATCTTCCTGGAAAACGAAATCCTCTATGGTCGCACTTTCGACATGCCGCAGGTCGATGACCTGACCGTGCCGCTGGGCAAGGCGCGCATCTGGCGCGAAGGCTCGGACGTGACCATCGTCAGCTTCGGCATCGGCATGCAATACGCACTGGAAGCCGCAGACAAGCTGGCCGAAGACGGCATCAGCGCCGAGGTCATCGATCTGCGCACCATCCGTCCGATGGATACCGGTGCGATCATAAACTCGGTGATGAAGACCAACCGTCTGGTGACTGTGGAAGAAGGCTGGCCGCAAGGTTCGGTGGGCAGCTATATCAGCTCGGTCGTGATGCAGGAGGCGTTTGATTACCTCGACGCGCCGGTCATCAATTGCACTGGCAAGGACGTGCCGATGCCCTATGCCGCCAATCTCGAAAAGCTGGCCCTGATCACCACCGATGAGGTGATCGCCGCCGTCAAACAAGTGACCTACCGGTAAGGAGCGACAGACAGATGCCTACAGAAATTCTGATGCCCGCCCTGTCCCCGACGATGGAGGAAGGTACGCTTGCAAAATGGCTGGTTAAGGAAGGCGATACCGTCTCCTCCGGTGATCTGCTGGCCGAGATCGAAACCGACAAGGCCACGATGGAGTTCGAGGCCGTTGACGAAGGCACCATCGGCAAGATTCTGATCCCCGAAGGCACCGAAGGGGTCAAGGTCAACACCGCTATCGCGATTTTGCTGGAAGATGGCGAAAGCGCCGATGACATCGCCGCGACCCCGGCCAAAGCCCCGGAGGCGGCACCAGCCGCCGCGGGCAACGAGGCTGCCGCGCCAGCGGCACCCGAGGCGCCTGCCCCTGCCCCGGCCGCTCCGGCCAAGGCGGATGGTGGTCGGATTTTTGCCTCGCCGCTGGCCCGCCGGATTGCTGCACAAAAAGGTCTCGACCTGACGCAGATTGCCGGTTCCGGCCCGCACGGTCGCATCGTCAAGGTCGATGTCGAAGGCGCAACTGCCACCGCTCCGGCAGCAGCTCCTGCCACAGCTCCCGCCGCCGCGCCCGCAGCTGCCCCTGCAGCTCCGTCTGGTCCATCGGCGGATATGGTCGCGCGGATGTACGAAGGCCGCCCGTACGAGGAAATCAAGCTCGACGGTATGCGCAAAACCATTGCCGTACGCCTGGGTGAAGCCAAACAGACCATCCCGCATTTCTACCTGCGCCGCGACATCAAGCTGGACGCGCTGCTGAAGTTCCGCAGCCAGTTGAACAAGCAGTTGGAAGGCCGTGGCGTGAAGCTGAGCGTCAACGACTTCATCATCAAGGCCGTCGCCAACGCGCTTCAGCAGGTTCCAGCCTGCAACGCCGTCTGGGCGGGCGACCGCGTGTTGCAACTCAAGCCGTCGGACGTGGCCGTAGCGGTCGCGATCGAGGGCGGGTTGTTCACCCCGGTTCTTCAGGACGCCGACATGAAATCTCTGTCGGCGCTTTCGACCGAGATGAAGGATCTCGCCGCTCGCGCCCGCGAACGCAAGCTGGCACCGCACGAGTATCAGGGTGGCACGTTTGCCATCTCGAACCTCGGTATGTTCGGCATCGACAATTTCGACGCCATCGTGAACCCGCCTCATGCCGGCATTCTGGCGGTGGGTACCGGCGTGAAAAAGCCCGTTGTCGGGGATGATGGAGAACTGACGGTGGCGACCGTAATGTCCGTTACCATGTCCGTCGATCACCGCGTCATCGACGGCGCGCTGGGGGCAGAACTGCTCAAGGCTATTGTCGACAACCTGGAAAACCCGATGGTCATGCTGGCTTGACGACCCGAATAATGCCTGTGCCCCGGACAGCCGGAGCGCGGGCAGCCTCAAGTGTTTTCACTGAGTTGGACTTGCGTGATCGGGGCACCGATTGCCCGATGCATCAAGACGCCCCACTTCCTTCCATTGGAAGCAGACGGAAGGCAGGTGCGCGATGCTCTCAAAAAATCTCTTTCTCAGCCTGACTGTTTCGGCGTTTCCGGCAGCCATGTCACCTGACTTTGCCTTGGCAAAGCCCAACGGCTATCCGGGTGAGCATTCAAAGTTCAAGCCAAACGATCCGGCCGCGATTGCCCGGCAGAAAGCCGCACAGGACACACGGCAAGAGCTTCGCAAACAAAAACGGGAAGAACGGCGGCGCAAGCGGTTGGACAAACGCGCCAACCGCTCTCGCTGAGCTGCTACTGATCCTTGCCCAGCATATGATCCATCGAGATCGAAGGCTGGTCGCACCCGGCTTCCCCCACGATCTTGGCGGGGATACCGGCGACGGTCTTGCAGGGCGGCACCTCTTGCAACACCACCGAACCGGCAGCGATGCGGCTGCAATGCCCAATGGTGATGTTGCCCAGCACCTTGGCCCCGGCCCCGATCAGAACACCGTCTCCGATTTTTGGATGACGGTCTTCTTCTTCCTTGCCCGTTCCGCCCAGTGTCACCGAGTGCAGCATCGACACGTTGTCGCCCACCACTGCCGTCTCGCCAATCACGATGGAATGGGCATGGTCGATCATGATGCCCTTTCCGATTTTGGCTGCCGGGTGAATGTCGATCCCGAAAATCTCGGACGAACGCATCTGGAAGAAATAGGCCAAATCATAGCGCCCCTTGCGCCACAACCAATGGGCCACGCGATATGCCTGCATGGCCTGATACCCTTTGAAATACAGGATCGGCTGCAACAGCCGATGGCAGGCCGGGTCACGTTCGTAAACGGCCATAAGGTCCGCCCGAGCAGCTTCGAGCAAACCCGGATCGTCGGCATATGCCTCATCCACGATTTCACGCAGAACCATCATCGACATTTCGTTCGAACACAGCTTGGCCGCCACCCGATATGAAAGCGCGCGTTCAAGGCTGCGGTGATGCAGGATACAGGCGTGCACGAGCCCCCCCATGAGGGGCTCTTTCTCGACGGCCGCATGGGCTTCGGATGTGATACGGGTCCAGACCGGATCAACCGGTGTCACATGGCTGCGCTTTTCGAACATGGCTTTGATCCTTTGCTGCGCCTAGAATGCCATTTAGTGGCAAAAAGACCAAACGCAAACCCATGATCGGTCATGTAACGAAAATGAATGAGTCAGAGCGCACCCATTTCGAAACACGAATTCGCGTGCGATTGGTGGAATTGCAGCAGATGTCAGCGTCGGGGCAGCAGGCTCAGGCCGTTGTCGAACTGGATCAACAGGCCGTTGGACGGCTGAGCCGCATGGATGCGCTGCAAAATCAGGCCATGGCCAAGGCACAGCAGGCCAATCGCGATGTGGAAACACGCCGGCTTCTGGCAGCGTTGGACCGGCTTGACGACGGCGAGTTCGGATATTGCGAAGACTGCGGCGAGCGCATTCCGGATGGGCGTCTGAATCTGGATCTGGCCGCCAGCAAATGCGTCAGCTGCGCGTCCGGCTAGCCTGAAATCTGGCAAGCTGGTGCAGAACCATCTCAAAACACTGGCAATATTGCAGATCGTCAAACCCGGGTTCATCGGCCAGGGCCCTGTTTCGTGCAACGGCCATGAGAGAACCATTGCCGTAAACCGGGTGGAGCTTGCCCGTGCGCTCCAAATGCCTGTCGGCCAATTCCGCCTCGTGGATCATCCGCACACACAAAGCCCCCCTGTCCGGCTGCGGCACGGCCAGCAAGGCGCGCGCCGCAGCACTGACATCCCCATGCAGAACCGGCCGCATTAGGCAGCGTGCCCAACCGCAAGACGCGACCAGGCACCCGGTCCGAATACAGCAGATACCTGGGCCACTTCGACCTCATAGCCCCCGGACAGACCATCCGCCGCTTTCATGGCCGTCGAGTAGGTCCACCTTGGTTCGGATGTCAGTTCTTCGCGCAGAACGGTTCCACTCGCAATGACACGGACCAGGTAGGATTCGCTTTCTTCGCCCAAGGGAATCTCCAGCCCCGACCAGTCATCCGCATCCGTTCGGGCACGTCGGATCCACGTAAGCTCATCCCCGGCGGTACCAGACCGAACCCGCATGTGCACAGGCGCATAGGGGCGCAATCCGTTGCCTGCAAACGAGGCAATCAGGTGTTGATAGGACGGATCATCATAGCCGCGGGTCGCAGGCCCAATGCGATAGTGTTTGGCAAGACGCCTTTCGTTTCGCAGCAGGCTGATCTGTTGCACCCTGTCATTCAGCAGCACGAATACTGATCCATCCGGCCAGACATCAGGCATCAAAGCGTCTGTTCCCAGTTGACCCCTGAGCCGCCCGGACAACGCGTATACATCCGGGGCCTCGAGCGCCGCGTCAGCGAACTGAAAAACCTCCCAGTTACCCGGTGTTCCGTCACCGATTGCAGCCAGATTGACGCCATTCATCACCGAGCTGCGCGGACGGGATTCCAACTGACCCGTAAGCAGTTTGACCTTCAAGGCAGGGCCCTCATCCCAGACACCGACACTGGCGCGCCTCAGCGGTGTTTCGGTCACGCCGACCACTGCCCGCTGGGCAATGACGTCGCTCAGGCGATAGCCATCATCACTGGACGAGGAATAGACCGTTGCCGCCCCGGGCCATGGATCCCCGGTAACGGCCAGATAGGGCGCATGAGGGGCCTCGGCGCCCGTGATCAAGGGCAGATCCAGAAAAACCGGCAGCACGGGGACCGGCGCCGCATATGGTTTGACCGTTGCCGGGTCATCATTCAATTCGGACGCCTTGTACACGCCCTGTTCGATCCGGACCGCTTCAACCAGTTGCAGGTCAGCGGATTCCAACCGGTCGATCCGGTACACCGGCCCGGTTTCAGCGTCTGTCAAACGAACCAGATCCCCTGCCCCCAGGTGCATTTGAGACGGCGGAAGCGCAAACCGAACCGTATCGCGGGAAACTCTGGCTTCGCTCAACCAGCGTTCGGTCGTTTGCCGCCCTTCGGTGCGGGTCATGGACAGAGGCATCTCATTCACCGATACGGAATGGGTGCGATCATCGGGCAAAACCGCCTCCTCCGCGACGACGTCATGATCCGCGTCCGACTGAACAAAGCGCAGACGAACGCGCCCGGTCATTTCGGCCTCGGCCTCGCGCCGGTGTTCGACCGTGCCCTCAAGATCGCTGCTGATCGCCAGATGGTCGGGGTTCAAGGCAACTGCGCCGTACCCGTCGCGCATCTGGAACTTCAACACTCCATCCCTTTCGATCGCATCAAACCCATAGCGCAGCATCAGCGGCTGCAAGGCGGAACGGGCGTTCGTCACGTCTTCGAGGACATACCCGCGAACCACACCGTACAGACCAGAGACGTCTATATCCGTGACACCTGCACCGTGGCAGATTTCGGTCACCACGGAGGCCAACGTACGAGACCCGGACCGACCGTTCAGCCAGTGCCCTCTGGGATAGTTCTCGCCATCGTCCCACTGTCTTTTCAGGTTCGGAAAGGTCGGAAACGGACGGGTATCCCATGCCCAGACATACACGTTTGCCATGTCCAGCATCGGCGCGCCGTAGATGTCCGAGATCGGATTGACCTTCGGATCGCTCCAATAGCCAAGCATCGCCGTCAGATACTGAACCTGAATGAAGTCGTCGCGCAGCCCGTTTGAATACGCGGGCAACAGCGATTCCGATGACTTCGGGTCCAGGAATTTGTTCGGCTGGTTCGTGCCCTTGTCGATTGCCGCACACCCCAACTCGGTGAACCAGATCGGTTTCGATGCGGGCACCCAATCGGTCGGATTGGATTGACGCACACCTCCGATCCGTTCGTGATGCGGATTCGACCACCAGTTGCGCAGGTCCTTGTATCTCCAGATCCACGGCTCGTCATGCCCCTGATCTTCGATCGGAGTCCTGATCTGCGCTTCCGCCTCTTCCGGAGAGGCGTAGTACCAGTCATACCCTTCACCGCCTTCGATATTGCTGCGAAGGTACCCCAGGTCGTAAATCGAAGGCGCGCCGGCCTCGGCGTCCAGATGGTGTTCACCGTCACGCCAATCGGACAACGGCATGTAGTTGTCGATGCCGATGAAATCGATGTTGTCGTCCGCCCAAAGAGGGTCGAGGTGAAAATACCTGTCGCTGGTGCCTTTTGGCTGGTATCCGAAATACTCGCTCCAATCCGCTGCATAGCCGATTTTCGTGTCCGGCCCCAGAATCTGACGCACCTCGGCCGCCAAGGCGCGAAGCTGCGCAACGGCCGGAAAGCCCGAAGCCCCCCTGATCTGGGTCAGGCCACGCATCTCCGACGAGATGCAGAATGACGAAACGCCGCCGGCAGCCTTGCACAGCATGGCATAGTGCAGAATGAAACGCCGCAGGCTCCATTCCTGAGGGCCGGAATATTGGATGATTTCTTTGGCCGTGACGCCGCTGTCCCCCAGCAGCCCGCCAAAGGTACCGCCCCCGGAGACCCAAGTTAAACCGGTATCCCCTCTGTCGTCAGGCCGACCACCCGGTCTGGGCCTGACCAGACCACCCGAGCCACCACCGGTGCCGCCCGATCCGTTCGTATCCTGGTTGATCGCAAAATCCTGCGCACGTGCTGTTCCGAAGAACGCGGCGACCTGCGCATCGGCAGATGCCGTCTGGTCCGCGGAACCGGGACGCCCCGGCGCCACATCCAAGGTGATCCGCCCACGCCATGGCAGGTGAGGCTGACTTGACGCATCCGACCAGGGATCAGGCAGCCCGTTCCCCGTCAATTGCTCCATCAGGATAAAGGGGTAAAACATTACCCGCTTGCCGGATTGGTTCAGATGGCGGATCGCCTCGACCACGGCCACATCGGCCGGTGTCCCCCCATAGACCGGGCGGCCGTTTTGTCGCACCACAAGCCCGGCGTCGCTTCGGGCCTGATCAGATACGATCCAGGGCATGTCGCTGCTGTCGATCTCACGCTGTTCGATCTTTGGCCGGATCTTGCAGTGTCCGCATCTCAGGTCATCGCCGAACCACGACACCACCAAAGATGCGGCATCACAATTGGGCAACTCGCTTTCCAGCGCTCGGGTCGAGGAGACAAGATCCGAGGTGCCGGACGCGGAATGTGCGTTGGCAGGCCAGCTCTTGCCAGATTGTGAATAATTCACCTGAGAGCTGGCCAGAGCGTATTCCCCGGTCCCCGGTATCATGGCAACCCCGCGCACGATCTGAGGCAATGCACTGTCGTGATCGGGCATGTCCTGCTGCGTGGGGCGCACAACTTCAAATGAAAACTGCGGCACCCGATTGCCAAAAGTGCCGAGCGGGAAGTCCTCGATCACGACATAGGCGGTTCCGCGATAAGCCGGAACCGTTCCGGCGCCTTCAATCGCCTCGATCAGCGGGTCCGGCAACTGGTCCCACGTGCCATGGTAAACCCGCATATTGAAGCCGGATCGATCTTGTTCTTCTCCATCCGCCCAAATGCGCGCGACATCGGCGATCTCACCGGCACCAACCGCAATCGCCAGCGAAATCGAGTAACTGTACGTGACGGTAGTCACCTCAGGGGTCTTGGGTTTCCCCTTGCCCCCGCCGCCGCCACCCTCTGTGGTCGTTGTCTGGGTCTCCAGAAAATCCGAAGCCCAAATGACCTGACCGCCCACACGCATACGGCCAAACACGGTGGTCACCGGCGCACCTTCGCCGGTTTCCGTCAACCGAAACCGATCCATGCGACCGGTTTCGACGACTTCACTGCCACTGCCCATAACGGACTGGTTAAAGAACTTCTGATCAAGGATCCGCCCGACCGTCGCACCAACAGCCCGACCGATAATTGCGGTTGAAAGGCCCGCAACCGTGCCCCCGATCGAACCGCCCAGCGCGGCCCCGGCTGCAGAAAGAAGAATAGTGGCCATCAATGCATCTCCATCGGGAATTCGAAACAGGAAACGATACGGCGGCACCAAGGCCTGCTCAGTGCGTTTTCCACCACGCCGTGGCCGGAATACGCGTGAATAAAGCGGGGTTCGGGGTGCGTAGTACTGACGATGCCCAGATGCTTGGCGACGCTTGCGTCGCGCATCCGAAACAGCAGAACATCCCCCGATGCCATCTTGCCTATTGGTTTTTCGACCAGATGCCGCCTGGCAGCCACCCACATCCGTTCCTCGCCCTGCGGTTCGGACCAGTCCATGCTGTAGGCCGGAACAGATTCAGGTTCCCGCCCGATCACGGCGCGCCAAACGCCGCGCAACAGGCCCAGACAATCCGCACCGGCACCTTTGACCGAGGCCTGATGCACATAAGGCGTTCCAAGCCAATTGCGCGCCTCTGTCACAATATCCTCTCTACGTATCGTCACCGTAAGCTGCCTCCGCTATTGGTTTTGCTTTTCTTGGGAACAGCCATGACCCAGTCTTCGCCTGGAAGATCTGGAAACCCTTGAAAATTCAGAAAGTTGTTGAACTTGAACTGGCAGGTTTCCATGCGCTTGTCGCATCCTGCCCGCAGTTTCACGCTGTCGCCGATCGCCAGGCTGGCCCCGAAACCGGACCAAAGCGTGATTTCCCGCCCGGTTGCCGTCTGCCTGTCGTTCTTGATCGAAGACCACAACCCCTTGGCAGAACCGGACAAAACGTCCACGCGCCCCCGTTCGAACCAGCCTTCTTCAATGGTCTGACCTCCTGCAACATGCAAAAGGGTGCCGCCATCGAAACCCGAGATCACACCGTTGAACCAATACCCCGGCGTGTCGGTGTTGAACCGGCAGGCCCGATCCCCCAACACAGCCGTGCACGGCTTTTGGTAAACACGCCCCAAAGGGCGGTTCAGCAAGTCGGTCAGGCCACGCAATTCCGCATGGAACGCGCCGCCAGAGCGGCGCAACTCACCGATTGAACCACGGAACTGAAGGATGCGCTGATCCAGATCTGCCCAATTGACCAGCCAGGCGCGCACTTCGGCCCCGTCAAAACGCCCCGCTTCGATATCCTCGTCGCGAATGGCCGCGTCAGCCAGTGCGCCCATCGCTTCTGTGTTGTCGATGGACAGGCCCGTGGCCTGCTCGATGGCGGCGGCCGTCAGGCCGGTACTTGCCTTGAAGGTCAACCCGTCAAAACTCAGCTCCCTGTCGTGGTCGGTGAAACCGTATTCCTGACCGTCCGTGCGCTTGATCGCCCAACAGCGGCAGACCGTTGTCAACCCGCTTTGCAGATGCGCGTGCAGGCCCTTGATATCTTCAGCCATCAGATGCGCACCTCGACCACTGGAACGTTCGGTACGTCGCCGGCCTGAAAACTGGCAACGCTGGTCTGGATTTTGTCGGTGTCAAAGCGCACCGGCACGTCAAATTCATAACCCGCGGTGATATCGACCTCTTCCGGCGGCGGGTCCGCAAACGTGACCCTGCCCGTCGTCAGATCAACGTCAAAATCCACACCCTCGCGGACCTCATCCTGATCCAGCCCCAGACGCACCGTCCCCAATACCGGTTTCACGATGGGGCGCGCATAGCTTACCCCGCCCGATTGGTAGGTCTTGATCAACTGGAATTCGGTGCGTGTTCCGTCGCCTTTCGCGATCACCTGATCTCCGAAATTGATGTCCGCCGTGGCCTTGCCGGATTTGAAATCCGACCAGTCTTTCCAGCGAAAGCCGAACATCTGGCCCTGCCGCGCTTCGAAGAACGAAATCAGTGTCTCGATATCGTCCAGCGACCGCATCCCCAGCCCCGCATCATATCGGCGACGCGAATGGGCCCACGGCGTGTTGCGCTCTTCAAAACCATTGGCCAGCGTCACGATGTCCGTGCGCCGTTCCGGCCCCCCGACCGAGCCAAAGCTCAGGCTGGCGGGAAATCTCACCTCGTGGAAATTCATCAGCTGCTCCCTGATTTACCTGTTGCGATTGCCGCGCCCCAGCGCGCGGCTCATCTGGGCCGCAATCTGCCCCTGAGAGCGGCGGAACCCCTGCACGTCAGGTGTCGAAATGTTCATCACCACATTCACGGCACGCCCGGCGCCTTGCGTCCGCACGCCCAGCTTGCCATCGGCCCCGCGCGCAAGCGGCATGATCGCCTCTGGCCCGGCTTCTCCCATCAGCCCGGTGCCGCCGCGCATGGGAAACATGGTCGGGCCGCTGACCACACCGCCATTGGCGAAGGGCATCACCCGGCCCTGGCTGAAGCTTCCGCCATCGGCAAAGGGCAGAATTCCCTTCACCAACCCGCCGACCGTGTTGGCCAGCATGCCGCCAAAGTGGTCCGTCACCGGCTTGATCGCAGCCGCATAAGCCGTTTGGATCAAAGAGTTCTTCAGGATATCCAACGCACCGGAAAGGCTCATCCCATCCAGAACGACACCATCGAAGGCCTTGCGCAATCCGCTGGACATGCCGCGCTCCAGCGTCGCGACATCCTTGCCGGTCTCTTCAAATGCGGCGCTGACGCGCTTCATCTGGCTGTCAAACGCCGCCGCCATAGTCGCAGCATCGCCGAGGGAATCGCCCAACGCTTCGCCTCGTTCTTGCAGGTCATCAAACCCGTCACGATCTGTCATCACGCTCTCCTTGTGTCTTGTCCGGATAGGCCGCCTGCAAAGCGTCCAACCCCGCCCGGTTCATTGCGGGCGCTCCGGAACCCTGCCCCAGCATCAGCCGCAGCTCTGCCGGGGTCAGACGCCAGAATTGATCCGGCGTCAGTCGCAGCCCCAGAAATCCGGCCCGCATCAGGACAGGCCAGTCGAACCCGCTCATGCGCCCTCCGGCACCATGAAGGCGCGCGCCAACAATTCGGCTGCGGTTCTGGCGGCAGCCATGGGGCCGCCTTCGATCTCGGCATGCATAAGGTCGGTCCGGGCAATGTGGCAGCCACCGCCCCGCAAACCGGCAACGATCAGCGCCAGAACATCCGCACTGGAATACGCACCGCCCTCAAACCGCTGCACCAGCTCAACCAGCGACCCAGCATTCAGCTCCTGCTCCAACTCCGCCAAAGCACCAAGCGTCAGTTTGAGCACCCGCTGCTCGCCATCGATGGTCAGCGCCACCTCGCCTGTCCACGGATTGGCCATCGGATCAAAGCCCCGTGAAGGTCAGAGCACCGGCACTGGCCATGCTCATCTCATAGGTCGCCTCACCGTTGTGCGAGCCCGCGTACTCGATGCTGGTCACCTGGAACGGGCCTTCTACAATCCCGAAATCAGGGATGATGACCTGAAAGGCTGGAGTTTCGCCATCAAAGAACAACTGCCGCGCGCGTTCATCCGTGCCAGCATCCTTGAACACGCCCGAGCCAGAGATCGAAGCCGATTTGACCCCCGCCCCGGACAAAAGCTCGCGCCATCCACCCTGGCTTTCCAGACTGGTGACATCCACACTTTCAGCATTGAAACTTATGCGCGTGGCCCGCAGCCCCGCGATGGTCTGGAACAGGCCGGTACCGTTCATATCCATTTTGACCAACAGGTCTTTTCCGTTCTGGGCAGCCATGTGCTCTCTCCGTTGATTGCTTAGTCATCTTCCACGCGGGCGCGGAATTTCAGGTCGATCTGGCGGATGGTGCCGCCGGTCCCGGTGCGCCGGGCCGAGGCCCGCTCGAACCACAGCCCCACCAAACGCCCGCGACCCAGGTTGAGTGGCGCGTTTTCCAGCGCGTCACACACCGCGCCGGCCAGTGTTTTGGCAGCACCGAACCCTGCCTCCTGGGACACCACCGAAACGGTGAAGCGGTGTATCGCGCCCGCGCCTGTTCGGTCCGACGCGTCCCGCACCTCTTCGGGGCCCAGCGTCACATAGGTCTGCGGCACGGTTCCTGCGGGTACGGCATCATAGATCGCGCCCCCCGATTGGCTGCTGACTGCCGCGTCCGCTGAAAGCTGTTGATACACGGCCGCCTGCAAAGCAGCGGAAACGCCATAGCTCATGCCGCCACCTCTTCATCTGCGAAACAGGTCAGGAACTTGCCGCGCGGGTCATGCTCGGCCACGGCCCGGATTACGAAACAGCGATTTCCCTCGCGAAACCGCTGATCTGGCGCGGGGCGCATCGAAGATCCCATGGGCGCTCCGCGTACCACGATGCGGTACCCGACACGCGACACAGACGCTCCGGCGATCTGCCGTTCCGCGCCACTGCGCGCCGTCACCTCGGCCCACAGTGTCCCCATCGCAGCCCATGTTTCGGTATAGCCTCCCGCCCCATCAGCACTTCGCATGGGCGCCTCCAGCACCAACTTACGGTTCAGATGCGGCGTATTCATTGCGATACCCCCGCCCCGAAACGCACCACGCGATAGCGCTGGATCAGGCTGGTGACACCAAAGGGCATACATCCAGCGCCCAATGAGGTTTCATCCCGGTATTCATAGTAATGCGCCGCCAGCAGCAGCACGGCTTGCCCAAGATCGGCAGGTAACCCGCCCCAATCCTGCGCCATCCCCGCGACAAACGAAATCTTTACGGAACCACCCGTTTCGATGGCAGGCAGGCTGAAACCCAATGGGCGGATCCGGGGCCGCTGACTATCATGCTCCAGCCGATAGGTCGCGGCGTCCTCAACTGTTTCACCTCCTTGTTTGTCAGTCAGGGTCACGGCCTGCACTGAAACCACCGGGGCCACAGGCAGCACTTCGCCCGACGGGTCGCGCCACCTGTGCAAACTCCACGAGAAATCCCGTGTGATCAGAACCGTGCCAGTACGCGCCTCGATCGCCGCGATGGCGGCCCGCAGGAACCCCTTCAACACTTCATTCTGCACATCATCCTCGGCAAAGCCCGTGCCCAACCTCAGATGCGCCTTGAATTGTTCCACCGGCAGCGCCGCATCCGCGATGGCGGTCTCTTCGATCAACATCATCCACTCACTCCGCAATCTCGGACCCCTCCAGGGCCCCATCCTTGGAAAATGGCGGGCACGCGCCGCCCCACGTTGCTCGGACGGAGGGGAACAGCTAGACAACGCAGAGGATCTCACTCCGGCCCGCGCCCGCCGTCCGAGGGGCCAAGGCCCCCCGGATTCAGCACGCGTTAGGCGGTGCCGAATTTCACCAGCTTGATCGCAGCAAAATCGCTGACATCGCCGCCGACGCGCTTGGTCGCATAGAACAGGACATGTGGCTTGGCGCTGAACGGGTCGCGCAGCACGCGCAGATCAGGACGTTCGGCAATGGTGTAACCAGCCTGGAAGTCACCAAAGGCTATCGAGAAACTGTCGGTTGCCACATCCGGCATGTCCTCGGCGATCAGAACCGGATACCCCATCAGACGCGCCGGCTCACCTGCGGCCAAACCATCGGACCACAGGAAGCGGCCATCGCTGTCCTTCAGCTTGCGGATCACACCTGCGGTCTTCGAATTCATCACGAAGGTCCCGTTGACCCGGTACTGCGCGCCCAGCGCATAAACCACATCGACAATCGCATCCGCATCAATACCCGCATCAATACCGGTCGCTACATAGCCAAGGCTGCCCCAGGACCAGCCATCATTCGGCACCGCTCGGTGGATCATCAACCCCTTGGGCTTGTCGACGCCATCGCCGTTGATGAATGCCGCCGCCTCGGCGCGTGCAAACTTGTCGGCAATGCGCCCGGCCAGCCAGCCCTCGACGTCGAAGGCGCTGTCATCCAGCAGGCGCTGCGACGCTTTGGGCAGCGCGCTCAGCTCGTGCAGCGGGATCGAGATGCGATCGATCGACGGTGTTCCGGTCTCCGCTGTGGCCGAGTTTTCGTCAGCCCAGCCCGCACCTACATCGGTGTGATCGATCAGCACGTCGAACGAATTTGCCTCGACATTCACGACCGATGCAATCGAACGGATCGAGGCGGTCGAGTTCAAAACCGACTTGATCGTCTCGGCAGTCTGCGGATCAACCAGATAGCCACCGTCGCTGTTGACCGCTGCTGACAGGGACTTGCCCTCCATCTCGAGGCCACGCAGCCCGTCATCTTCGCCGGACCGCACATAGGCGTCAAATGCCTTCTGATGCGGGGCTCCGTCTTCGATCGAAGCGGCAAGATGCGGGCGTACCGCGATTGTTGATTTACGATCCAGCATGGTCAGTCGCTCTTCTGTCTGTTGCAGTTTTGTATTAACTTCGGCTTTCAGGCCCTTGAATTCATTCACGAAGCCAGCCATCGCCCGCTTCACCTCCTGAACCAGGGGCGCACCCTCTCCGGTCAAGGCCGGGGTTTCGGTCTTGCTCATCAGCATGTCCTGTTCTGAGTGGTTTTGAGGCGCGCTAGGTCCGCGCCAGCTCCTGCCGGGCATCGTTGAATACGTCGGCAATACAGCGCAGGGCTTCCTCGGCGTCAGGTGTCCTTCCCTTCGCCGCCACCCGCGCACTGGGCAGCATCGGGAAGGTCACCAATGACACCTCCCACAGCTCCAGTTCGGTCAGGACCCGCTGGCCCTTGTCATTCTTCACGGCCCGTTTGGTGCGGTAGCCGATCGACAGACCATCCATCGCACCTGCCCGGATCAATTCTGCCGCCTCGCGGCCCTTCTGCGTGCTCTCCAGCAAACGCCCCTTGACCCACAGGCCCTTGTCGTCCTCGCGCACTTCGTCCCACACGCCGATGGGCTGGGCCGGATCATGCTGCCACAGCATCTTGACGCGCTGACCCGCTCTGGCCAGCCTGTCAAGCGAGCCGCGATAGGCGCCACGCTGCACCACGTCACTGCCCTGATCGACCTGCCCAAACAGGCTGGCATAGCCCTCGATTGCCGCGTCATCCGTAACCGAAAAACCGTCGCCGAACCGTGCGAATTTATGCTCTAAATCCATGAACTTCTCCATGTAACCCATTGAACTTATGGCGCGACCACCAAGAGGGATTGAAACGCCTGTGCCAGGATCACCGCCGCCACGCCATAGACCGTCAGCCACAGCCGGCGGTCCAGCCGCTCCATCATCTCTTCGATCTGATCCAGACGCCGACACAGATGCGCGTGCTGAATCTCGGCCACCCGCTCATGCGCGGCCAGACGCAGACCTGGCGCGCACTCGAACGAGGGATACCCCTCACCCATCTGCACGCTCCGGCAGCCCCAGCAACGCGCGCTTTTCCGCATCCGTCAGAAAATCGGCCCCGTTGACCCGCGCCCATTGCGCATCACGTTCTGCCGACAGCGCGGGCACCTGATCCAGGTCAGGCTTCAACACCAGTTTCTCGCCGGTAAAGCCCGCCAGCCAGTCCGACACCGCCGCCGCCACCCGCGTCACCAGGGGCAGAACGGTCAGGCGATAGAACGCCCGGTTGGCCTCCTGATAGTTCGAATAGGTCGCGTCACCCTGGATCCCCAGCAGCATTGGCGGGACACCGAAGGCCAGCGCGATCTCGCGGGCGGCGGCTTCCTTGGTCTTTTGAAACTCCATATCGGACGGAGAGAACCCCATCGGCTTCCAATCCAGCCCGCCTTCCAGAACCATCGGACGGCCTGCATTGCGCGCCCCGCGATAGTTCGCCTCGATCTCGTCTGACAGACGCCGGAACTGATCTTCGGCCATCACCCCGTGGCCATCGCCTTTCCAGACCAAAGCCCCCGAAGGCCGCGCCGCGTTGTCCAGCAGCGATTTCGACCATCGCGACGCGCTGTTATGCACATCAATCGCCATCGCCGCCGCCTGCATCGGCGAGAACCCGTAGTGGTCATCCTGAGGGTGAAACGATTTGATATGGCTGATGGCTTCCGCCGCAAACCGATGCTTCTTGCCGCCAACCGCATAGTCATACGCCTTGGGCCATCCATCCGACCCCGGCACCACGCTCATCCTGTCGGATCGCAGCACATGCAGCTCAACCGGCAGCCCTTCTTCAGCCTGAACCGCCTCGACATAGGCATTGCCCGACAACAGCAACTGCCCGAACAAGGCCTCCATCAACTCCGCTTGCCCCTGCGTCGCATTCGGACGGCGCATCAGGGACAGGATCGGATGCGCATCAAAGCGCTGCGCCTGATCCTGCAGCACCAAAGGCAGCGCCGCTGCCGCCTCGGCAATCAGCTTGACGGATCGAAACCCCACTGGGTTCCCCAAAAACCCCGTCCGCGTCAGCGACACCGCGTCCCTGGGGCTCCAGGCCACGCGCCCGCCCGTCTGCCACGCCACCACCGGCCCAGCCGCGCTTGCTTTTGCCTCGGGCGCCGCTTCAGCCGATCCACGACGCAAGAAATCGAATACCATCTGTGCTCCTTTCTGCCGCCGCTCTGCCCGGCTTGTTGAAAGGAGTTATGACGGAAAGAAGTTTAAGGCTTGGGAATGGGGCGTACGGGGGGTGGGCAACGGGTGGATATCTGTCAAAGAAATGCGCAGAACACTAAAGGCATATCCGCCAAGGCTAGTCGTCGTCTCGCATACCTACAAAATAGTGCCTTGTAAGACCTGCGATTATCAATGCTGTAACCAGCAAAGTTCCCATTCTGTGCTTCCCGCTGAAGCCGGGCTGATCAAAGTACCAAAGCGTGCCAAAACACCCAAGAAGCGCCAAAGCAACAAGTAAGAAATACGTTTTTTTGCAGGACATTTTCAACACCTTAAGATTGCAGGCCCCAAACCCTTTACAACTTGGCGTGTTGGTGTCAATCGAGGACCATACTCGAATTATCCCGCGCTTCCGCCAACGTATGTAAGGATCTGCGTCGTTGACAGTAAATTACGTCAGAATGGTCTCAATCCTATTTTCTCTGTTGCCCTTAGATTGCAACATGGCGCTTGCCAAAGACGCGCGATTATCTCTCGCTCATGAGATTCAAGAGGTGTCCGAGACCCGACAGGTTTCAGGAGGAAACAAGGTTGGCAACCACTGGTTTCCAGAAATACGTGTCAAACAGCAAATCAAGGTGGCAGGTTGCGACGCAACTGTTGAAATCGAAGAAACCAGAAAGCAAGGGACGCGCATATACGGCCTGACGTTTGATTTGGCTCGGACTCAGGTTCCTGACCCCCATAACACTGACAGCGCACTTTGGAGGTTCGTAGAACTAGAGAGTTGCGTCAAATTCGCAGACATGATTTTCTTGTTTACAGATCCCTACACGCCTACTCCGCATGGTAACCCTCACATCCCCATTCCTAATGCACCAGTAAAGTACTACCCGTTTGGCATGGCTGAATTGCAAGATGACGAACGGCCTCGTCGTCTACTGACCCTGCTGCGCAAATATCAAGAAGAATATTGCACTTTTACCGGGTGATCATAGCCACAAGAGAACAAGGCCTTCACAGACTCCGCACCCGAGGCCGCCGATACACCCCCGCAGGCCCCACAACCAACTCATGCAACGCCCAGACCAGAGCATCGACCCGGTCGGGTGAGCCCTGCCCTTCGAACCCCCTCGCGGTCATCTGGCACATCTGCTCCTCCAGCGCGTCCAACCCGGCAACATGCGACACCCGTCCCTGCTCATACAGGGCCGCCACAGGCTCTGCCCGCGCGACCTTGCCACGTGACGCACGCACCGGCCGGAACGGGACCAGAGGGTCCACCTGCCGCACGACCTCTTCCACCAACTGCCCACCCTGATTGACCTCGGCCACCAGCCGTTCGGCCCCGAATTCGTCCATCGCGTCAATCGCCGCCTTCGCCCAGCCTGCCGGGCCAACGCCCTGCACCGTCCGGTCAGCCAGCACATAGGCGCGCCACGCCTCGGGCGGGCCTTGCACTTGCGCGCCAACCACCACGATCCCGCAGGCATCCGCGCCTGACCCGGACGTCACCGCCGGGTCCAGCGCCACCACGATGCGATCCAATTCGGGCACTTGTGCGCAGCGCGCCGCCTCAAGCATCGAACCCGTCCACAGCGCGCCGTCCGCATCCGACAGCAACACCCCGTCCAGCTCCTGCCGCCCCAGCCGCGTGCCGGCATAGCGCGCGCGCACTTCCTCCAGAAACGACGCCGCCAGATTGGCTCTGTTCGCCTCGGTCGGTGCATGGGTCTGCACCGTGGAGGGCGACGCCAGCAGATCCTTCAGCACCTTCACATTGCGCGGCGTCGTGGTCACGCAGACCCGGGGCCTCTCGCCCAAACGCAGCGCAAATTGCAGCATGTCCCAGGTATCGCCCGCTTTCTTCCACTTGGCCAGCTCATCCACCCAGGCCGCATCGAACTGCGGCCCGCGCAGCCCTTCGGGATCATGTGCCGAAAACGCCTGAGCCTCGGCCCCGTTGGGCCAGATCAGCTTGCGCTCAGATGCCTTCCACGTGGGTCGCCGATCCGGGGGCGAACATTGCAATATCCCGCTGTCGCCAAAGATCATCACATCGCGTACCTGATCGAAGGTCTCACCAACCAAAGCCACCCGACAGGCCTGGCCCTTATCCAATGGCAAAGACCCCTCGACCATCGACCGTACCCACTCGGCCCCGGCGCGCGTCTTGCCCGCACCGCGCCCGCCCATGATCACCCAGGACCGCCAGTCACCCTCGGGTGGCAACTGATGCGGCATCGCCCAGAATTCGAACAGGAAAGGGAGGGCACACAGCCCTCCCTCCCCGATCTCACTCAGAAATCTGTCCTGCACCGCAACAGGCGCGGAGGCGAGCCAGCCTGCACCCGACTTCAAACCGAGCTCGATCAAGGTCGAGCGCATAGCCCCCTTGGGCAATTCCGGCTTGTCTGTGATGTTGTTCGACAAAGCTTGTCTCCACTTTCTGGCAACTGCGGATCAGCCCCTCTAGCTGACCCAGTTGCTTGCCTGTTCCGGCAAGGTCTGCATCCTCCCCGGCGCCGATCTGTTTTCGCAGTTCTTCCGCTGCCTGACGCAGATCGCGAATGGATCGCTCAAGCGACTGCAGTAAATCAGCCGTCTGAGAAATCCGCTCTTCCGGGGTAATCAAAGTCATGTTTGCCTGTGACCTCATGCGTGAGTTTTTCCGCACGAGAGAAACGAAAAACGGCCACCGGGTCGCCCCGGGGCCGTTGCCCACCTCTTCTAGCATGACATAAGTTGTACGGGATTAAGTTCGCAAAGTCAATGTGTTACGCAACATCGACGCAACACGCACCGTACGCCGTGTTAAGATCAGCCGTCGGTCAGATCCTGCGCCAGCATCATGGCGTTCTGGTCCGGATCATAGAATGTGGCCGTGCTGACCATGCCTTCGATCGTCTCTGTCGGGCCGTCAAACGCCACCCCGGCCACCTCCAACGCGCCGCGCGCCACAGCAATATCAGCAACCTCATAGACCGGCACGCAATTGCCCGGCGACGGCTTTGCCTGCTCCCCCAGACCCAAGGTCACACCGTCGACATTGGTGCGCATTTCGCTCCACCCCGCTTCGTCGATATGGTGGACCAGCTCGAAGCCAAGCATGTCGCGATACCAATCCGCGCTGGCATGACGGTCCCTAACTGAAATCGCAAACGTGATGGTGTTCTTCAATGAAACAAGCGGCATCGAGCTTCCCTTATGTCTGATAATATAGTAACTATACTTTATGGACATTAAACTACTTGTCAAGCTCACCTCGCGCGCGTGGTCGCTGAACATTCTGGCGCTGATGCACACAGGCGTGCCCGGACGTCAGGCCTCTCTGCTCACCGCCACCAGCGCCAGCCGAACGGCCTTCGCGGCCAGCCTCGGCCACCTTGTCCAACTCAACCTGATCGAGCGGAACCCCGGCCATGGCCATCCCCTGCGCCCCGAATTCCGCCTGACCCAAGCCGGGGCTCAAGCCGCCCGGACCGCCCACGAAATCCTCAAGATCACCCCCGAGGACAGCACCCGCAAGCTTCTCCGTAAATCCTGGACCGTTCCGATCCTGGCCCTGACCGGCACCCCGCATCGCTTTTCGGCCATCAAATCGGACCTGCCCCCCATCACCGATCGCGCCTTGTCCTCCTCGCTGCATCAGCTCGAAGACCACGACTGGATAAGACGCGATATCGAAACCTCGGGGCGGATGCCCTTCCCGACTTATCGCGCGGTCAACACCGGATTTGCGATCCATCAGGCGGTTGGACTGGGCCAGTAGGGGCAGCAACACCCTCAATCAGAACGTAACAAACCCCAGCCTAAAGCTTGACATTCCCCCGCCCAACCCGCATGTGCCCCTCAAACAGCGCTGCCGCGTGAGCATCCGGGCCATCCAAAGCCCCCACAGCGCCCGATCCACCCATAGTTCCCCATCACGCAGGGTTCTTGACGCGACGACCGGACACCGCAGGAACCGCCTGCCTGTCCCGAGGTCTCGCACAACCCCTGCCGGTCGCGGATGCGGCCCATTGCGACTTGCCCGTGGTCCAACCCCTCGGGCGACAAAGGATAGTTATTTGTTCGACTTCGATATGCTGGGCCTCGCGCCCGCCCTGAACGACGCGCTGCAACGCGCCAATTTCACCCAACCCACACCAATCCAGAACCAGGCGATCCCGCTGGCCCTGAACGGCCACGACATCCTTGGCCTGGCCCAGACCGGCACCGGCAAGACGCTGGCCTTCGGCTTGCCGCTGATCGATCACCTGCTGGCCCAACCCGGAAAGCCCGATCCCAAAACCGCCAAGGCGCTGATCCTTGCTCCGACCCGCGAACTGGTCAACCAGATCGCCGACAGCCTGCGCACCCTCACCAACAAGACCAAACTGCGCGTCGCCACCGTCGTCGGTGGCCAGTCGATCAACAAGCAGATCATGTTCCTGTCGCGCGGCACCGATATCCTTGTCGCGACCCCCGGTCGCCTGATCGACCTGATGGAGCGCCGCGCCGTCGACCTCAGCTCGGTCCGCCATCTGGTGCTGGACGAGGCTGATCAGATGCTCGACATGGGCTTCATCCACGCCCTGCGTCGCATCGCGCCGGAACTGGGCACGCCGCGCCAGACCATGCTGTTCTCGGCCACCATGCCGAAGCAGATGGAGGAACTCAGCCGCGCTTATCTGACCAACCCGCAGCGGGTGCAGGTCTCGCCTCCGGGCAAAGCGGCCGACAAGATCACCCAGTCGATCCACTTCGTTGAAAAGCCCGCAAAACCCGCCAAGCTGCGCGAAATCCTGTCGGCGGATATGGACGCCCTGACGCTGGTCTTTTCCCGTACCAAACACGGGGCTGAAAAGCTGATGAAAGGCCTCGTCGCCGATGGCTACAACGCGGCCTCCATCCACGGCAACAAAAGCCAGGGCCAGCGCGACCGCGCCATCAAGGCCTTCCGCGCGGGTGAGATCAACATCCTCGTCGCCACAGATGTCGCCGCGCGCGGCATCGACATCCCCGGCGTGGCTTATGTGATCAACTACGACCTGCCCGAAGTGCCCGACAACTATGTCCACCGCATCGGCCGCACCGCCCGCGCCGGGCGCGAGGGCGAGGCCATCGCTTTCTGCTCGGCCGAGGAAGTCGATCTGCTGCGTCAAATTCAAAAGCTGATGAAGATCGAAATTCCGGTGGCCAGTGGCGCGATGCCCGAAGCCGTGCAACCTGAAAAACCGGCGCGCCGCCCGAACAACCGTCGCCGGGGGTTCAAACCCAAGCCTGCCAACGGGGAAGGAAAACCCGCAGCAAACAAACGGCGTCGTCCACGCAGCAAACGTCCGGCGGCCTAAGATCGGAACACAAAAAAGCCAACGCCGGTTCAATGACCGGCGTTGGCGCAACACGATGAACGAAACCATTTTTCGTTCAGATCAATTTCCCGAATTCTGCTCTGCCTCAATCTCGCGCCATTTGGCGACATTGCGATTGTGCTCCTGCAAAGTTTCGGCAAATGCATGGCCACCCGTGCCATCGGCAACGAAGAACACGAAATCCGTTTCATCCGGCGCAACAGCAGCTTCAAGGCTGGCCAAGCCCGGATTGGCAATCGGCGTCGGCGGCAAACCGTCTATCTGATAGGTGTTCCATGGGGTTGGTCGGTTCAGCTCGCTGCGGCGCAGCCCGCGCCCCAACGTGCCTTGCCCTTTGGTGACGCCATAGATGACGGTCGGGTCCGTCTGCAACCGCATCCCCTGTTTCAGCCGGTTCACAAAAACACTGGCCACTTGCCCGCGCTCTTCCGGAACTCCGGTTTCCTTTTCGATGATCGACGCAAGGATCAGCATTTCTTCGGGACTTTGCAGCGGTAACCCGTCCTGACGGCTTTCCCAAACGGCGTTGATCCGCAATTGTTGCTTGTCCTGCATCGCCTGCAAAATGTCGTTACGGTCCAGGCCCGCCACAACATCGTAACTGTCAGGCGCCAGCATCCCTTCGGCCGGGATCTCGGTCACCTCACCTGTCAATGCGTCGAACGCCTTCAACGCCTGGACCACCTGCCACGAGGTCACACCTTCGGCCAGCGACACGCGGTAACGGGTGTCCGCCTCGTTGCGTTTCTCGGTATAGGCCTCAGGCACCTCTTCTTCCGACGGATCAAACGACGCGATTTCGACGAAATCCAGGGTCGCAGGGTTCAACTCGCGCACACGGGTCTGAGCACGCGTCACACCGATACGATACTCAATCTCGGATCCACAGGTGCTGGCACCGCTGCTGGTAATTTCGTCGATGATCTGCTCCATCGACGCGCCTTCCCGCACCAGAAAGCTGCCGGCTTTCAACTGCTGCGCCCGATCCGTGTAATCGGCGGCCATCCGAAAGATCGTGGCACTGCGGATCGCGCCCTGCTCTTCCAGTTCCTGACTGACACGTGTCATGTTCGATCCGCTTCTGACCTGAAGACAGATTGCGGTTTCAAGCGGGCCTTCGGCCTTGTACTGGGTCTGACCCCAAAGGATCAGTCCTCCCATCAGAAACAAGCCGACCACCAGAATGGTCAGCGCGTTCGAAGCAATGGCCCGCCACATTTAGTTGACCTTTCCGAAGATCACGCTGGCATTGGTGCCGCCAAACCCGAACGAGTTCGACAGGGCCACGTTGATCTCGCGCTCACGCTTGGCGTTCGGGGCCAGATCAATCGGTGTCTCCACCGCGGGGTTGTCCAGGTTGATCGTCGGAGGTGCGACCTGATCGCGGATCGCCAGAATCGAGAAGATTGCCTCGATCGCCCCCGCTGCACCCAAAAGGTGACCGGTTGCCGATTTGGTCGACGTCATGGTGGCGTTCGCGGCGTGGTCTCCCAGCAGACGTTCGACCGCACCCAGTTCGATCGTATCCGCCATGGTCGAGGTGCCATGGGCGTTGATGTAGTCCAGGTCCTTCGGCTCCAGCCCCGCGCTGCGCAACGCGGCTTTCATCGAACGTTCTGCCCCGTCACCGTCCTCGGACGGTGCCGTGATGTGATATGCGTCGCCCGACATGCCATAGCCCAGCACCTCGGCGTAAATCTTCGCACCGCGGGCCTTCGCGTGTTCATACTCTTCCAGGATGACGATGCCCGCACCTTCGCCCATGACGAATCCGTCGCGGTCAACGTCATAGGGTCGGCTGGCCGCCTTTGGATTATCCGCATATTTGGTCGACAACGCCTTGCATGCGTTGAACCCGGCGATGCCGATCTCGCAGATGCAGCCTTCGCCGCCACCAGCGACCATGACGTCTGCGTCCCCTGCCCGAATGATACGGCTGGCGTCACCGATTGCATGGGCACCGGTGGAACACGCCGTCACGACCGAATGGTTCGGCCCCTTGAAGCCATGCCGGATCGACACCTGACCTGATGCCAGGTTGATCAGAGCACCCGGAATAAAGAACGGTGAAACCCGGCGCGGGCCTTTGTCGCGGATCAGATTGGCGGTATTCGCGATCGAACCCAACCCCCCGATGCCAGAACCGATCAGAACACCTGTTCGCAGGCGGTCCTCTTCATCTTCCGGCAACCAGTTCGCATCCTTGCACGCCATTTCAGCGGCTGCGATGGAATACAGGATAAAGTCCTCGATCTTGCGCTGCTCTTTCGGCGGCATCCAGTCATCGGGGTTGAAGGTCCCGTTGGTTCCGTCCCCGCGGGGCACCTCACAGGCGTAGGTCGTGGTGACACCACTGCCTTCCGCATCAAAATGCGTGATGGGACCAGCGCCGGACTCTCCGTCCAGCAGCCGCGACCAGGTTTCCTCGACCCCGCTGGCCAAAGGAGTGACCAATCCAAGACCGGTTACAACGACTCTGCGCATGAAGTGCCTCTTGCCTGCTTCCTGTTATGAGAACCGCTCTTACCCCGGCCCGGGGTCCGGGGGCAAGAGCAACGGCGATTTCATGCGGGCTTCCCGCCGCCGGGTAACCGAAGCAGTACCGCTTTGGGTTACGGAAATCGGTGCCCGCCCTTTCACGATTCCGGTTGAAAGGGCGAAGCGTATTTATTGGAACTGTGCCACCGGCTCATGCGCCGATTTTGCCATTTCCAGAGCATCCGTCAGGTCAAGTGTCTTGCGAAACAATGCACGCCCCACGATCGCACCCGAGATATTGGGAATATACGCCAGCCGCGAGATGTCATCCGCGGTACGTACAACCCCGCTTGCTATCACCGGGGTGCGCGACTGACTGGCGATCCCCGAGATCAAACCAAGCTGAGCTTCGACGTCCTCCATATCGCTGTCGATATCGGTCACCACGATAGCAGCAAACGGCGCCCCCTCGAACGCGTCGATAAACGCTTCGGGCGTGAATACGCTTTGGCTGCGCCAGCCATCCGTCATTACAAAACCTTGCCAGACATCGACCGACAGCACGATTTGATCCGGGTAGAGCGTGGCCAATTCCTTGACCAGCTTCGGCTCGCGCGCTGCCAGCGTCCCTATCACGACTCGACCGACGCCCTTGTCGATCCAGCGCTCGACCTGTTCGCGGGTCCGCATACCACCTGCCAACTGAACCGGGATTTCGGCCGCGCGGATAATCTCTTCAATCAATTCGACGTTGGTATCTTTGCCCTCTATCGCATCGAAATCAGTCAGGTGCATCCATTCGGCACCCGCTTCGGCCCAGCTTCGCGCCGTTTCAACCGGGTTTACGTGCCAAATCATAGCGTTGTCCAAACGACCTTTGTCTAACGTGACACACCGGCCGTTCTGCAACTCCATAGTGGGGTATATCCTCATGAGCTCGGTCCTCCGCTCAATCGCTCTGAAAATCCCCGGCAGCATACACCTGGAACGCCCTCCCAATATCACCGGGATCGGCACAGTTTGGTCATTTTGCGGCATAGTGTCGAAGTGGCGGATTTACGCGAGCGCAGGTGGCCCGTTGCGCCGAAGCAAATGCACCGGGGTTTCATTATACACCCCTTCCCGCATCAATACATAGCCCAGCTTTTTGGCAAGCTTCTGCGACGAGGCGTTGGACGCATTCACCATCGCAACCAAAGGCCCGGGAATCACCCGGTCAAACCAGTCATGCGCTGCCTTGGCCGCCTCATACCCCAGGCCCTGCCCCTGCGCCTCGGGCGCCAGAACCCAACCCGCCTCGGGAAACCCGTCGAAATCCTCGCCCATCCGGCGGTTTCCGTAAAAGAAACCGGCCTGTCCGATCAGCTTTCGATCCGATTGTTGCAGCACACCCCATTGTCCAAACCCGGCCATGTGCCAATGCCCGGCATTGCGCAAAAAGGAATCCCATGCTTCTCCGCGCGATCGGGGTGAGCCGCCAATATGCTGAACGACGCACGGATCTCTCCAGATCTCGGCGAACCGGTCAAAGTCCTCCGGGCGCATGGCACACAGCGTCAAACGCGCGGTATTTATCATGGGAGTGGATCTTATCATGCCCTGTCCACTTTGAATTTTGCCTCAATGGAAACAGTGCGCATCCAAAAATGACCGCGCAAGCATGAATTTTGAACAAGCATAAAAAAACGGCGCCTCCGTTGCCCGGAAGCGCCGCATTTGTACAGAGGGAAACGCTTAGGACGCTTCGCTGATGAACTTTACGGCGTCGCCGAAGGTCTGGATGGTCTCGGCTGCGTCATCGGGGATTTCGATGCCGAACTCTTCTTCGAAGGCCATGACCAGTTCAACGGTGTCCAGGCTGTCTGCGCCCAGATCATCGATGAAGGACGCGTTTTCCGCGACTTTATCTTCTTCAACACCCAGGTGCTCAACAACGATCTTCTTAACGCGATCTGCGACGTCGCTCATGTCTATTCCTCATTCCTTTACAGGGCGGTCTGCCCGATTCTGCCCTTGCCCGCACGGGTTGGCTTTGATTTGCCCGTTTCGGGCGGTTTGGGTCCCGGCGAACCGGGAAGTCGAAGGCCGACCTGAACAACCGGCCCCGCATAGATGCGCCGCCTATAGCATAGTCGACGCAAGAGGCAAACGCTTTCGCGCTGCCCCTGTGGCGATCACAACATGGCCATACCGCCGTTCACATGCAAGGTGCTTCCGGTAACATAACCCGCTTCGGGGCTGGCAAGATACAGTACAGCCGCTGCAATTTCTTCGGGTTCACCCATGCGACCCGCCGGAACCTTGAGCAACAGACCCTTTTTCTGCTCCTCGGTCAGCTTCTCTGTCATTGCCGTGGTGATAAAGCCCGGAGCCACGGCATTCACGGTAATTCCGCGCGTTGCCACTTCGTGAGCCAAAGCCTTGGAAAACCCTATCATCCCGGCTTTTGACGCAGCATAGTTTGCCTGCCCCGGGTTGCCAATTGCGGCCACCACGGACGAGACATTCACGATCCGGCCCCAGCGTGACTTCATCATGCCGCGGATCACACCTTTGCACAGTTTCATCGTCGAGGTCATGTTCACGTCAATAACGCTCTGCCATTCCTCATCGGACATGCGCATGAACAGGTTGTCGCGCGTGATACCCGCATTGTTCACCAGGATATCCACCGATCCCATCGCCTCGGCCGCTTGCTTTGGCAACGCTTCGACGGCCTCCGGATCGCTCAGATTGCAAGGCAACACATGCGCGCGTTCGCCCAGTTCGTCTGCCAGAGCCTGCAATGGCTCGACACGTGTACCGGACAATCCGACCGCTGCGCCAGCACCGTGCAACGCACGTGCAATGTCGCCTCCGATACCGCCCGAAGCACCAGTGATCAGCGCATTCTTACCTGTCAAATCAAACATTCGGTTTTCCTCTTGGTGCGTCGGCCACGACGCTTTTTTGAGCTTACGATTCGGCCTGAATGGCCTTTTGAACATCTTCCGGTGTGCCCACTGCCTTGCCTGCAATGGCACGATCGATCTTGCGGATCATGCCGGACAACGCTTTGCCAGCACCGATTTCCCACGTTTCAGTCACGCCCTGCGCGGCCATGAACTGAACGCTTTCGCGCCAGCAAACCGACCCCGTTACCTGTTCCACCAGCAACTGACGTATCAGATCCGGATCACTGACGGCTTCGGCGCGCACATTGGCCACCAAAGGCACGGAAGGCGCCTTTATCTCGACGGCAGCAAGCGCTTCCGCCATGACATCTGCCGCAGGCTGCATCAGCGCACAGTGAAATGGAGCACTTACAGGCAACATAACAGCACGTTTTGCGCCTTTTTCCTTGGCAATCTCGGCGGCACGCTCCACGGCAGCCTTGGAACCGGACACAACGACCTGGGTTGGATCGTTGTCATTGGCAGCCTGACAGACCTGTCCCTGCGCGGCTTCTTCTGCAACGGCGCGCACCGCCTCCAGGTCCAATCCAAGAATGGCCGCCATTGCGCCCTCGCCCACCGGTACGGCACTTTGCATCGCCAGACCGCGGGTGCGCAGCAAGCGCGCAGTATCCGCAACCGACAAAGCCCCCGCTGCCGCAAGGGCCGAGTATTCACCCAAGGAATGACCCGCCACGAAAGCTGCCTGACCAACCGAAACGCCTTCGGCTTCCAGCGCACGCATTGCCGCCATGGATGTCGCCATAAGAGCAGGCTGGGCGTTCTGAGTCAGCGTCAAGTCGGCGATGTCGCCTTCCCAGATCAATCTGCTCAGCTTCTCTCCCAGTGCCTCGTCCACCTCATCGAAGACGGCCTGCGCCGCCGGATAGGCATCGGCCAGTGCTTTGCCCATACCGATGGTCTGGGCGCCCTGCCCCGGAAAAACGAACGCGAGTGTCATTGCAACCTCATGGATGATGTCAGGTTGCGGCGGGGTGTAAACTGACTGATCGTCTGGCACAAGCACTGCCTGTGTTCTGCATTCTGGCACCTTGGCTGTGCACAAGCGCTTACTTGTGCCGACTTCCGATAACCTTAACTTGGGCGCAGCACAGAATCTCGGAGCGTTACACCCATGGCCTCGACCAATTCCTTCTCAAGCTACGGAAGTGTCGCAAAGACGTTTCACTGGCTCACCGCGTTGCTGATCTTCACGGCCCTGCCGCTCGGCTGGATCGCGGACAACCTGGCCCATGCTGTCTTGCATGCCTCCACAGCCCCAAGCGAGGCCGAAATCGCACGCGCGGCGCGCATGTTCTCATTGCACAAAACCGTAGGCGTCACCGTGTTCTTCGTTGCTTTGGCTCGTATAGTGTGGGCCTTCACGCAAACCAAGCCCGGCCTGCTGAATGCCGACAACAAGCCCGAGGCTTTTGCCGCCGAAACCGTCCACTGGCTTCTTTATGGGTCACTGGTGCTTGTGCCACTGACCGGTTGGGTGCACCACGCCGCAACCGAAGGGTTTGCTCCAATCCTCTGGCCCTTCGGCCAAAATCTGCCTTTTGTAGCGAAATCAACCTTTGTGGCCGAGGTGACAGGCGTTCTGCATTGGCTGTTCATGTGGACGCTCGTCGGCGCGCTGGTCCTGCATGTTGCCGGAGCGTTGAAGCATCACGTCATAGACAAAGACAGCACGTTGCGCAGGATGTTGCCGAGTGGGTCAGATGCACCGGAGCCTCCGCACCAGCATCATTCCCTTGTGCCCGCCGTCGCCGCGGTGGCCGTTTGGGCGCTTGTCCTCACCGGTGGCTGGGTCTCTGGCGAATTTGCGCGTGAGGCCGACGATGATGACGCCGACGTCCAACTGGCCGAGGTGCAATCAGACTGGCAGGTTCAGAACGGCACCCTGTCCATCACGATTTCCCAATTGGGCAGCCCGGTCACCGGCTCGTTTTCCGACTGGACAGCCGCAATTGCTTTTGACGACCCTGCCGAGCCTGGCCCGGCCGGGTCCGTCGAGGTCACGATCGCAATAGGGTCTCTCAGCCTCGGAACCGTAACCGAACAGGCCATGGGTGCGGATTTCTTCAACAACGCCCAGTTTCCGACGGCCCGGTTCGCGGCTGACCTTTTCAAAACCGAAAGCGGATATGAGGCACGCGGACCACTGACAATCCGCGACAAGACGATCGATATCATACTCCCGTTTTCACTGGACCTTCAGGACGACACCGCGACCATGACGGGCTCGGTTGATCTGAACAGGTTGGATTTCGGCATCGGCGCATCGCAGCCCACCGAAGACTCGCTCGGCTTCATCGTCACCGTCGCTGTGGAACTCGCCGCGTCCCGCAGTCAGTAATGCCAAAAAATACCGCCGGTGACAGGATCACCGGCGGTTTTCGTGTTCGTTGTCTTGCGCTTATTCGGCTTTTTGCGCTTCGACCGAGATCTGCACCTGCACTTCGTCACTTACGAACGGTGCGAACTGGCCCAGATCAAATTCACTGCGGACAAGGGTCGTGGTGGCGTTGAAACCGGCCCATGGCTTGTTCGCCATCGGGTGGGTGTCAACCTTGTTCAGTTTGGCGTCCAGAACAACGGATTTGGTCACGCCGTTCATGGTGAGGTCGCCGGTGATCTTGGCCGTGTCTTCACCGGTCACTTCGATACCCGTCGAGGTAAAGGTGATCAGATCGCCCTCGGTCGCACCAAAGAAATCCTCGGTCATGAAGTGATCTTCACGTGGCTTCCAACCGGTGAGCATCTCCAATACCGGCATCGACACGCTCACGCTGGAGGCGGCGGGATTTTCCTGATCGAACATGATCTCGCCCTCAAAGCCCGAGAACATGCCGGTTGTGGTTGAAAAGCCCAGGTGGTCATAGCTGAAGACAACCTGGCTGTGGCTCGGGTCCAGCACGTATTTCTCGGCGCTGGCGAATGCCGTGGTCGCCGATACGGCCAGTGCAGCAGCAAGAAGGGTGGATTTCATAACAATCTCCGCGTTTTTGTGAATGCAAACCGTCTGGGTTGCTCACAAACAAAATGTGCCGCCTGTCGGCGGCACACAACCTTTTTCGAGTCACAACATCTGTTCCTTTTTGAACAGAATAAAGTTCAGCCGAAAATTGTTACGCTCTTGCTCAGTTGCCCTTTCAACGCTCGGCTGACATCCGCCGATTCAAGGGGCAGCTTCATCAAAAGGCTCCCATCCACATCAAACAAGTGGACTTCGTTTTCCTCAAAACGCGCACCACCCAGCGATTCATAGCTGCGGCGCAGCACCGTCTGAGGGCGTCCGTCTTCGTTCTTTTGCAGAACACGGACTTCGCGGCGGATCGGATCGAAATAGGCATCCGGGCGCTGATCAAGTACTTCGATCGTCAGCAAACTGACACCGACGATCAGAAACAGCATGGATGCCACCATCTTGATCGGCCAGACATCTGCACCCACGATCGAACCCGGCATCAGCCACATCGAAAACGCCGAAAAGATCAGGAACGCTCCGACCAACCGCGCCAGGATCAAACGGGCCTTCCAGTTTGGCGCGAAGGCAATCATTACCGGCACCGAATGCTCAAAGCGCGAGCCTGCCGCCTCTTCCCGGTATGTGTTTGTATTGGTCGCGGTCATAACACTTCACCTTTTATCAGGTTACTGTCGATTTTCTGTTTGGTCCGGGTAACGTCCGGTATGCAAAACAACTTTGAGCCGAAAAGCGTCAGCATTTGGGCGGCCCAAAGGAAATTGGGCGGCGTCTCAAAGGCATATGTGGCGGGGCTTGCTCCTGCGGTTCAAACGTGTATACGGGGCCATCCTTCGCAATCAGATGAATCGCGCAGCCTCTCGTGGCAGGGTCGCGAAGGACCGGATGGCCCCGCCTATGAAATGCGCCTTGACATAAACAGGAGTGCACATGCCACTGTATGAGCATGTAATGATCGCGCGTCAGGATCTGTCCAACGCGCAGGCGGAAAGCCTCGTCGAACATTTCGGCACCGTTCTGGCTGACAACGGCGGCAAGCTGGTTGATAGCGAGTACTGGGGCGTCAAGACGATGGCCTACAAGATCAACAAGAACCGCAAGGGCCACTATGCCTTTCTGAAAACCGATGCCCCCTCGGGCGCGGTGCAGGAAATGGAACGCCTGATGCGCCTGCATGATGACGTCATGCGCGTTCTGACCATCAAGGTTGACGGTCACGAAGACGGCCCGTCGGTTCAGATGCAGAAGCGTGACGAACGTGGCGACCGCCGCGAGCGTCGTTGATCACCGCCTGAGGAAAGGACACTAAACCATGGCCGCAAAACCATTTTTCCGCCGCCGCAAGGTCTGCCCGTTCTCGGGTGAGAACGCGCCGAAAATCGACTACAAAGACACCCGTCTGCTGCAGCGCTACATCTCTGAGCGTGGCAAGATCGTACCTTCGCGCATCACCGCCGTTTCGGCGAAAAAGCAGCGTGAACTGGCCCGTGCTATCAAGCGCGCCCGCTTCCTCGCCCTGCTGCCCTACGCCGTGAAGTAAGGAGAGACTGACATGCAAGTTATCCTTCTGGAACGCGTTGCGAAACTGGGTCAGATGGGCGACGTCGTTGACGTCAAGCCCGGCTACGCCCGCAACTTCCTGCTGCCCCAGGGCAAAGCCCTGAGCGCGTCCGATGCCAACATCGCGTCGTTCGAAGCCCAGAAAGCGCAGCTTGAGGCCCGCAACCTGGAAACCAAGAAAGAAGCTGAAGCACTGGCTGAAAAGCTGGACGGACAGCAGTTCATCGTGATTCGCTCGGCATCGGATGCTGGCGCTCTGTACGGCTCAGTCACCCCGCGTGACGCCGCTGACGCCGCAACCGAAGCTGGTTTCACTGTCGACAAAAAGCAGGTTGTTCTGGTCAATCCGATCAAGGAACTGGGCCTGCACTCGGTTGCAGTCAAGCTGCACCCCGAAGTCGAAGTTGAAATCAAGATGAACGTGGCGCGTTCGGAAGAAGAAGCCGAGCTTCAGGCCTCGGGCAAATCGATCCAAGAACTGGCCGCCGAAGAAGAAGCAGCCGCTGAATTCGAGATCGCCGAACTGTTCGACGACATCGGCTCGGCCGCATCCGAGGACGAAGAGCTGGCTCCGGAAGCCTCTCCTGCCGAGGAAGACGAAGCCAAAGCCTGATCCGGCAAGGTTTCGAACACAACAAAGGCCGTGCTTCAGCGCGGCCTTTTTTCTTGTCTACGAGACAAACCAGCAAATTTCAGCCCAACTCCATCCATAATCTTGCAGCCAAATACTCAGGCCATATCATTACCACTCGAAACCCCGGAGAAACTCATGCCCCCGTTCACCCGTCGCAATCTCTTGGCACTCTTACTGACAGCCCCGTTGGTTGCCTGCGGTGCAGGAGAAGTCTCCAAGGCCGAAACATCACAGTTCAACCCTATGCTCTATCCAAACGAAACGCCGGAACTTCGCGCGTCGATCAACAAATGGGCGGACCATTACGAGCTTCCGCGAGAGCTTGTTCACAAGCTTGCCATTCGTGAAAGCACGCATCGCCCCTGGGCGGTCAACCGACCCTATTATGGACTGCTGCAAATCCTTCCAGCCACCGCGCGTTCCATGGGGTACACCGGAAACGCCAAAGGCTTGTTGGACGCGGACACCAACCTTGAATTTGCAGGGAAATACCTTCGCGGTGCCTGGCTTCTGTCTGATGGCAACCAGGATCGGGCGATATTTCTTTATGCCAAGGGCTTTTACCCCGAAGCCAAAGCGCGCGGATTGCTGGTGGAAACTGGGCTAAAACCCGCCAACTGACGGTGATTAGCGTCAGAAAGCTGCGTGAAATTAGCACTTTTTGCCGAATAGTGACAAAAATGTTCTATTGAGTGTCTCATTATTTGGAATTGCGCAGACAATTAGTACCTCGCCTTGTCATGTTTAGGAAATTATGGTGTTCTGGCTCGGTGAGGTAAACGGGTTCCACTCTGTGTTATATGCATGCTCGACGACACCATCGGGCTGTAAGATGGGCCGCAGCTGGTAGGCACCACATGGAAATTGTCGATCTGAGCACTCTGCCGGATTCAGAAGTTCGATACACCGAATTTCTAAGGCAAATCTGTGAGAAGCATGATATGGATCATGCTGCATATGCTGGCATGAACCCGGCCGCCGGTACGGTGGCAGGCTTTGTGACCTATGACGACGCTTGGAACAAGCACTACCAGAACCAGGGTCTGATCATGATCGACCCGACCATCCACATGGCCCGCCGCAGCATCGCGCCGGTGGATTGGAGCCGCCTCGAGCGCAGCCCCGATTTCCAACGTGTATTCCGGGATGCCCATGATTTTGGATTGCCGAACCAAGGCGTTACGATTCCCGTGCGCGGCCCCTATGGGGATATCGGCCTGCTGAGCGCAACGCGCAATTGCAGCAAAGAGGAATGGCGCAAGCTTTATACGCATGTCATCAGTGACTTGCAGTCGATGGCAGTACACATCCATGACAACGTGGTTTCATCAGACGAATTGACCAGCGCGCTGTATCATCCAACGCTCTCCAGACGTGAGACAGAGATATTGCAGTGGGTTGCAGCGGGGAAATCGCAACAGGATATCGGCGATATTCTGTCCATTTCGCACCGAACCGTAGAAGTGCACTTGCGTTCCAGCCGAGAAAAGCTTAGTGCGCTGACCACCCCTCAGGCCGTTGGCCGCGCGATTGCAATTGGGCTTATTACCCCAAGTTAAACAAAAAAATCGCCAAATTTCGCCAAAATACGGGAAACCCCCAATAGAAAATCTCCCCGGGCCCGGTAACTTCTAAATTACCGAACAACCACTCGAAGGGGGAAGAAATGATCATCGTGGTAGATGGCCTGAACAGACATATGTTCAGCGAAGTTCTTGACGAAATGTTCGAGCTGAGAGCACGTGTTTTTGGTGGGCGCCTGGGATGGGACGTCAACATTCAAGACGGAAAAGAAATCGACGAGTTCGATCAACTGGACCCGGCATATGTAATCGGACTCGACGATGAGGGGAATGTCGTCGCAGCCGTGCGTGCCCTCCAGACCACCGGACCACACATGTTGTCGGATGTCTTCTCGGCGATCCTTTGCGGCGAAGCACCTCTTCGCAGCGCAACCATGTGGGAATCCACCCGTTTCTGCGTAGACACCCAACGCCTCACGCGTGGCAAGGAAAAGAACTCAGTCTCCTACGCGACTTGCGAGTTGATGATCGGTTCTTTGGAATATGCGAAAAACGCAGGTATTCAGGACATCATCACCGTGATCGATCCGGTCATGGATCGGGTGCTGAAGCGTTCGAATTGCGCGCCTTATGACTATGTCGGCAAGACGGTTCCAATGGGCAAGGTTCACGCATTGGCTGCTTTGTTGGACTGCACCGAAGAACGTATCGCCGGTCTGCGTGAATTTGCGGACATTCACAATGACGTCTTCATGGACGACGAAGAAGCGCTGGCCCTGTTTGCCGCGAAGAAAGCCGCAGCCAAGAATCCTGCGAATCAGGATCACAAACCACTCACCGATCTAGAGAAGTACTTTGTGGAACAGATGAGCGCGGCAAAAACCGAAGCTGAACGGAAAGATGTCCTCAAGCTGATCGAAGCGCTTACGGATACCTTCACGCCAGAACAAAAAACCGCTCTTTTGGAAACCCCCCGTGCTTTTGCTCATGAGGCCTGACCCCCTCACCTCATAGATACAAAAGCCACCCATGCGGAGCCGTCTGATTGCAGGCGGCTCCGTTTTTTTCTCCCTTCTTCCGATGAAGGGAAGGAAGAGGATTACTCCTCTTCCAGTGCCTCAACGGCTTTCTTAAGGTCGTCTTTGCTGACTTCCTTGTCAGTGACCTGAGCCAGCTCCAAAACGTAGTCCACAACCTTGTCTTCAAAGATCGGCGCACGCAGCTGTTGTTGCATCTGTGCGTTCTGCTGAACGAACTCAAAGAACTGACGTTCCTGACCCGGGTACTGACGTGCCTGGTTCATGATTGCCTGTGTCATCTCAGCGTCGGTGACTTCAACCTCGGCCTTCTGGCCCAGTTCAGCCAGCAACAGGCCCAGGCGCACGCGGCGCTCGGCCAGCTTGGTGTGCTCGTCCGTGGGCTCGATCGGGTCATGATCGTGGCCTTCGACTTCTGGGTTTTCTTCGTGCCACAGTTGATGCGCAATCTGCTTGGCCTCGGCTTCAACCAGCGACGGCGGCAGATCGAACGACACCTTCTCGTCCAGCGCATCCAGCAAAGCGCGCTTGATCACGGCGCGAGATGCACCTGCATATTCAGCTTCCAGGCGCTCTGCGATCTGGCTTTTCAGGGCTTCAAGATCTTCGGCGCCGAATTTTTTGGCCAGTTCGTCGTTCACTTCCGCAGCAACCGGTTCTTTGACTTCCTTGATTGTGCAGGTGAACACGGCGTCTTTTCCGGCCAGATGCTCGGCACCGTACTCTTCAGGGAACGTAACGTTGACGTCCTTTACTTCTTCGGCTTTCACGCCAATCAGTTGATCTTCGAAGCCGGGGATGAAGCTGTTCGAGCCCAGAACCAGCGGGTAATCCTCTGCCGAACCACCTTCGAATTCTTCGCCGTCAACCTTGCCAACGAAATCGAACACGATCTGGTCGCCGTCCTTGGCTTTTGACCCCTTGCGGCGCGCTTTGAAGTCCTGAGCGGTTTCCGCCAGATTGTTTAGCGCCTCTTCGACGGCGGCGTCATCGGCCTTGACGATCAGCTTTTCCAACTCGACCGATTTCAGGTCAACTTCCGGGATCGCTGGTAGCGCCTCGTAGGACATGGCGACTTCCACGTCATCGCCTTCTTTCCAGTCCTCATTGGTCATCTTGACCTCGGGCTGAAGCGCGGGGCGATCACCGCTGTCTTCGAAATGCTTGTTCATGGCGCCGTCGATAGTTTCCTGCATCGCCTCGCCCAACAGGCGCTGGCCAAACTGCTTTTTCAGCAGCGCCATTGGCACCTTGCCTTTGCGGAAACCTTTCATTTCGATTTCCGGCTGCGCCTCGGTCAGCTTTTCATTGACCTTCTCGTCCAGCTCGGCTGCTGACACAACGATGTTGTAGCCACGTTTCAGACCTTCGTTCAGCGTCTCGGTAACCTGCATTATGGTAGTCCCCATAGGATTCGGGGCGCGCAAAAAGGGCGCGCCGGGCAAATTTGAAGCCTTCTATTTGCCCAGCCGCCCACGTGCAAGGGGCAAAGGCTGAATCCAGTGGTATTTGATCGCCAAAACCGCAAAAAAGAACGCCCCGGAAACCGGGGCGTTCGCGCTTGTTCCAGCCGGGCAATCAGAACTTCCAGCGTGCGCCCAGAACCCATGCCTCGTTGTTGTCAAAGGATGTGCCGTCATCGAAATCGTGGTTGCGGTATTTCAGATAGACATCCGTGTTGATCGGTTCGACTTTCTGCACGACCGCGATACCCCAGGCTTTGGTGTCAGAACCGTTGCTCTGGAAATCCGAGCCATCATAATAGTCGATACCGACGCCAGTCTTGCCCCAGGACACCCAGTTGCCTTCGTACGAGATCTTACCGTACCAATAGTTCGGATCCGTGGCACCGGCCTGATCATCGTCGCGCGTACCGCCCGCAATCGTAAAACCCAGGCCACTGGGAAGCAGGACAGAAGCAGAACCGATCGTATCTTTGCGATCCCCCGAATTGTTATCCCGGTCTCTTACCGAATAGGCAACGGCTGCAGCGAACTCCACACCACCGGCAAAAGTGTTTTCGTAAAACAGACCGACGTCATAATAGTCGTCGTCGTCGCTGCTGGACAAAATGTTCTGACCGTAAGCGAATCCGGCGGAGAACCCATTGAACGACGGCGTATCATACCGCACACGACCACGCCGCGCGCCATCAAAGTTGCTGGAACTGTCACCCACCGTAATACCGCTCAGCATTCCGGTCGTGTCGCGATAGAAGAACCCTGCATTTTCATCGTTGGTAAACGAATACAGCGCGGTTCCGACATATGACAGATCAACCTCTGCGGCGCCATCGGCGACCATGCTGCCCTGACCTGCCGAAAACTTGCCGTAGCCACCTTTCAACGAAAAGTCCACATGGCGAATGTCTTCGCGATTCCATCCATCTGCGTTGGTTCCGAATTGATCGGCAGACGCCGAACCCGGCAGGCCAAGGCCTGTTTCGAACCAAAACTGGAATTCGTTGCTTCCATATGGCTGCACAAGACGCAGGCCAACACGGCTGTTTGACAGATCGTTGTCGAGAACACGGGTCTCGGTATCCTGTCCGTCATCCACCGAGATCAAGGCGGGGTGCAGCTGTCCATACAACAGTACATATCCGCCACTATTGTTTTCGTACTTCATTTCCGCCACAGCCGGGATGGCGGTCGTCGCAGTCAGAACAGCGGCTATTGATATCGGTTTGATGTTAAGGGTCATTTCACTCACCATGAAAGGTTCGGGTTTCAGGTACTGTCCAATTGTTTACGAAATGCGAGCGTTCCAGTGGCCCGCATTCACTCCCTCGCAAGCATTGCAAATTCGCAACATGGCATATCGAAAAATTGGTTATTTTTCATTTTATTTCATACGGTTACGAATCCATTCGAAGATCCAAAGCACAGTGTGCAAATAAATTGTGACGTCCAGCTATGCATCTGGCAAACATTCGGTCTGCATTGATGTGAACCTTGACGGCGGATTTCCGCCGACTCGCCGTGAATTGAGCCGTTCCACGCCCAACAAACTCAAATATTCAACTTTCTGAAAACCTCCGGCACCTGTTCCGGCAAATCTTCCGCGATCAAACCCGGCCCGAACTGGCGCGCACATTCCACATGCAGCCACGCCGCAGTTTCCGCCGACCGCATTGGTGGCAAACCTCGCGCCAACAAACCTGCGATGAACCCTGCCAGCACATCACCGGACCCGGCCGTCGCCAACCATGGGGCCGCTCTTTCGTATACGGCCAAGTTGACCACGCACCGGCCATCCGGCACAGCGATCACCGTGTCCGGGCCCTTGAACAGAACTACGCACCCAGCCCGTTTTGCAGCAGCACGCGTTGCGTCCACCTTGGAAAACGCCGGGCCTTTGGCCGGTTGCGCGTTCATCTGCGCGGCAATGTCCGGGAATACCCGTGCAAATTCCCCGCCATGCGGTGTCAGTACGCATTTGTCGTGCAATCGCGCGATCAGGGCGCCGGGATCCTCGGCAAAAGCTGACAAAGCATCCGCATCCAACACGGTCGCCCGCCGTGCAGCTAGGACAATCGACACGAGCGCCCGCGCCCGCTCGAATCCCAGGGCAGGCCCCAGGCAGAGCGCATTCAGGCGCGTATCCTCAAGTATTTCAGACAATCCATCAGCCCCATCAACCCGCTGCAACATGAGGGCCGTGATCTGGCTGGCAACCTCCATCTGCGCAGACGGCGGCACACCCAGCGTCACCAACCCCGCTCCAACCCGCAAAGCCCCCCGCGCCGCCAAACGCGCGGCCCCTGTTTTGCCCGCCTCCCCGGACAGGATCAAAGCATGACCGTGTGAGTATTTGTGGCCAACCGAAACTTTCGAAAGCTTCACCCCGTCAGCCTCAGTCGTGTGAACGATCTGACCGTCTTCCAGTGGTTCAAGCCCGATCGACTTGGTTCGGACCGTCCCGCAGGTCACCGGACCATCGCCCAGAACATGCCCAAGCTTTTTACTGTGAAACGTCACCGTCATGTCTGCAACTATCGCCTGACCAAGAATGCGACCACTGTCGGCGCACAAGCCGCTTGGCGCGTCAATTGAAACGACCTTTACGCCTCGATCTCGCAGCAGGTCTCTGACCGGCGCATTGGCCAACATGGAAAACGCCCCTGCAAATGGCCGGGTGAGACCCGTGCCAAAAGCCCCGTCGACAACCAGATCAATGCTCTTTGGAAACCCAAGAAAATCGTCCGCCAACGGGGCGGAGTCGACAGCGAAGACGCGAACCTCGTTCTTTGCCCCCCATCTCTCATAATTCACCCGCGCATCCGGAGGCAGCTTTTCCGGGTCTCCATACAGGAACACCTCAACCGCCCACCCCTGCTTCTGCAAAAGCCGCGCCACGACAAACCCGTCACCCCCATTGTTGCCCGGTCCGCACAGCACCACTGCGCGCAGCGGATCCTCTTCATCTGGCCCTAAATATCCCGGGGAGCGCGAGGGGCTGGCCCCTCGCCTGTCCAACATGGGCCATTCTTCGAAAATCGCGTCAACAACACCCTGGCCGGCCCGCTCCATCAGTTCCAGACCGGTCACGTCACCAGACTTGATGGCGGCCTGCTCAATGGCCCGCATCTGTGCCGCTGTCAGCAATTCCATCCTTTCACCCCGCGCCTGATTCAGTTTTGATTACTTTTTGTGCAAGTCGCTCAAAAATTAGCACCCGACCGTTTTTCCAAGCATCCCGACCTGCACGATATCGCAATCACATTGCCGCCCGATCTTAGACGTGATCACTGCCCCTGAGACAACCATTCAAGGTGAACCGGGATGAAAAAGATCGAAGCGATCATCAAGCCGTTCAAACTGGACGAAGTAAAAGAGGCCTTGCAGGATGTGGGCGTCCAGGGCCTCAGCGTCATCGAGGTCAAAGGCTTCGGTCGCCAGAAAGGCCATACCGAACTGTATCGCGGCGCCGAGTATGTCGTCGATTTTCTGCCCAAAGTTAAAGTCGAGGTCGTATTGGACGACGACCAGGTCGACGCCGCGATCGAAGCCATCGTGTCGGCCGCCAAAACCGACAAGATCGGAGACGGCAAGATTTTCGTCTCGCCCGTCGACCAGGCCATTCGCATCCGGACCGGTGAGACCGGCTCGGAAGCGCTCTAACTCACACGATTACTGACACATCTATCAAAAGGACAAAGGGAATGAGCGTAGACGCAGTTCTCAATACAATCCGCGAAGAAGACGTCGCCTATGTCGACATCCGCTTCACCGACGTGCGCGGCAAGCTGCAACACGTCACGGTGGACGTCGATCTGGTCGACGAAGACTTCCTGGAAGAAGGCTTCATGTTTGACGGCTCGTCCATTGCGGGCTGGAAGTCGATCGAAAACTCGGACATGAAACTGATCGCCGACACGACCTCGGCTTACATCGACCCGTTTTATGCGGAAAAGACACTGTGTCTGCACTGCTCGATCGTTGAGCCCGACACCGGTGAAGCCTATGGCCGCGACCCGCGCGGAACCGCGCAGAAAGCCGAAGCCTACCTGAAGTCCAGCGGTATCGGTGACGTTGCCTATATGGGTCCCGAAGCTGAATTCTTCCTGTTCGATGACGTTCGTTTTTCCAACAGCATCAACAAGGTATCCTTCGAAATTGATGCAACGGATGCGTCGTGGAACACCGACACCGAATATGAGATGGGCAACATGGGCCATCGCCCGGGCGTCAAGGGCGGCTACTTCCCGGTCAACCCCATCGACGAAGCCCAGGACCTGCGCTCGGAAATGCTGTCGACCATGAAACGTCTGGGCATGAAGGTCGACAAGCACCACCACGAGGTTGCATCCTGTCAGCACGAGCTGGGCCTGATCTTCGACAGCCTGACCAAGCAGGCCGACGAGCTGCAAAAATACAAGTACGTCATCCACAACGTGGCACACGCCTACGGCAAGTCGGCCACTTTCATGCCCAAGCCGATCGCGGGTGACAACGGCACCGGCATGCATGTGAACATGTCGATCTGGAAAGATGGCAAGCCCCTGTTCGCCGGCGACAAGTATGCCGACCTGTCGGACGAGGCGCTGTACTTCATCGGCGGCATTCTGAAACACGCCAAGACCCTGAACGCCTTCACCAACCCGGCAACCAACAGCTACAAGCGTCTGATCCCAGGTTTCGAAGCCCCCGTTCTGCGGGCCTATTCGGCACGTAACCGTTCGGGTTGTGTGCGTATCCCATGGACTGAAAGCCCCAAAGCCAAACGTGTCGAGGCGCGCTTCCCCGATCCGGCCGCCAACCCCTATCTGGCGTTTGCCGCCCTGCTCATGGCTGGTCTTGATGGCATCAAGAACAAGATCAACCCCGGCGAGGCAATGGACAAGAACCTGTACGACTTGCCCGCCGAGGAACTGGCCGACATCCCGACCGTCTGCGGCAGCCTGCGTGAGGCTCTGGAAGCTCTGGCATCCGATCACGACTTCCTGCTTCAGGGCGATGTGTTCACCAAAGACCAGATTGACGGCTACATCGCGCTCAAGATGGAAGAGGTGGAAACCTACGAGCACACGCCGCACCCGGTGGAGTACGGCATGTACTACAGCTGCTAAGCTGAGTACGGAAACGATTTCGCAGGGCGCCCCTTCGGGCGCCCTCGTCATGTCTGCCCACACGGTTTGACGCGCCGCCGTTGATCCAACAGACTGGTGAGAACACTCCCGACCGGAGACGACAGTATGCCTTGCGATACCTCACCTTTCTCGAAATTCTCAAACCTTGTGACATCCGAACAGGAGCTGAGGAGGATCTCTGGCCATCCGCTGCCGCAGATCACCGCCAAGGAGGTGTCCTCTCTCGATCAGATGTGTCGCGATTTCATTGCGACCTCGCCCTTTTGCCTGATCGCTTCGGCCAACACCGACGGGCATCTTGATGTGTCACCCCGTGGCGACCCGCCCGGCTTTGTTCAGGTGCTGTCCGATACCCTGATCGCAGTCCCGGATCGGCCGGGAAACAAACGCGTGGATACGTTTCACAATGTTCTCAAGGATCCGCGCGTCAGCGTCCTGTTCTTTGTTCCGGGCAAGATGGAAACGCTCCGCATTCGCGGCACAGCCCGTATCTGTGCTGACACCCGTTTGCTTGAAACCATGGCCATTGACGGGCACCCGCCCAAACTGGCGCTGCTCATCCATGTCGCGACAGCATTTGCACACTGTCCCAAATGTGTAATCCGCGCACATCTGTGGCAACCCAAAGACTGGCCGGATTCGACCCATCTGCCAAATATGAATGCGATGATGGTGAAACACGCCCGCATCAATGCCACCCCAGAGGAATGGTTCGAAACGCTCAGAAAAAAGGGCGAGCTGGACCTTTATTAACCGCTTTGCCCAAGACGCAGCCCACGCTAGGCTAACCGCAGATTTCAATTCCATCGGATTACGCCCATGTTTCGACTTGCCACCATTCTTGCCCTTTCCCTGACGTCCCCGGTTCTGGCCGCACCCTGTGGCAACACCAGCGCTGGATTTGAGGCATGGAAGGCCGATTTTGCCAAACAGGCACGCAAGGCGGGGGTGAAAAAGAAAGGTCTGCAAGCGCTGTCCCAGACACAATATGCCACGCGCACCATCGCCGCAGACCGCAATCAAAAAAGCTTCAAATACTCGCTGGACAAGTTCATGCGAGTCCGAGGCGCTGATACAATCGTCGCACAGGGGCGCAAACGCAAAGCCGCCAACCCGAACTATTATGCCGCCTTTGAGCGGCAATATGGTGTTCCTGCGGGCGTTTTGATCGCCATTCACGGCATGGAAACCGGCTTTGGCAATTTCATGGGCGACAGTCAGGTTGTTTCCGCAATCACAACATTGGCCTATGATTGTCGCCGGTCAGAGTTCTTTATTCCCCACGCAATTGGGGCACTGAAACTGGTCGACATGGGCAGTATCACAATGTCGACAAAAGGGGCAAAACATGGCGAACTGGGCCACACGCAATTCCTGCCCGGCAACGCCCTGACCTATGGTGTCGATGCTACGGGCGACCGGCGCGTGGACTTCTACAACATGACGGATGCATTGGCCTCAACCGCCAATTTCCTTCGCCAGAAAGGGTGGAAACCGGGACGCGGCTATCAACCCGGAGAACCAAATTTTCGCGTCTTGCAGCAGTGGAATGCAGCCTCTGTCTATCAGCAATCCATCGCAATAATGGCTGCCCGAATCGACAATTAGCCCCGCCGCACCGACAACACGCGCTGCGCCCAATTTCGCCACATTTCCGCCACAGTGACAAACAAAAGCCTTTGGTTGCTTGGTTTCCAAAGCGTAACCAATCGCCGGTAAATTTCACTTTTTTGCATTTTTTGCCAAATTCTCTGCAAGAAGGGGTGCTAACCTTTGGCTGACAGAATGTAAAAAAGGACAGGGCAGTGGCTCGGAAGCACAGCTACCATGGCGGCCTGCAATTTGATGGCGACGCAACTGGCGCGATAGAGCGCTTTGGAACGATCGTCGCCACGACGCTGGAAGACTACGGTCATCTGGTCGAGCGCAAGGCCCTGCTCAGCGCGACCGAGGCCAGCATCGTCTCGAGCCAGTATCTTGTGCGGATGACTCTGGATACAGGCACCTCCGGACAGCAGGACCGATACGAGCGCATGGATCGCGCTGCGGGGTTGAAAACCATAACAAAGCCCCGCGTGTCACATCCACAAAACAGGTTGGTACTGACAATAACGCCAGTCTCGCCACTTTTGGACGACGCCGAGATTTCGGAACTGATGCTGGTGGTCACTCTGTATCGCATGGTCGATATCTGTTCGACCCGGCGGGTTGAATGGTTGTCGCCACACACGGTTCTTACTGTCGAGCACTTCATGAGCGCCTTTGACACCCTGACACCAAGCCGAACAAGCCGGGATCGAAAGCAGATTTTTCAATCACTGACCGGACAGTTCGCCGGGATGCAGCAGTCTGAACAGGATGACACGATCACTGCCTTACACACTCCTGCCGCGCGTCCAATTCAACTGACGGACGAACAATTGCTCAGCATCGCGTTCCGAAGCGACGAGGTAGACCTGCCCACCCAGAAGGACGCAGGCGCTTCCATCGCGGATGATGACAAGCCAAGCGACATCCTGCGGCTCAGCAGTTGGTGCTTGACCGGAGTTCTGGCCAGCATTTCAGCGCCAATTGCCGTATCGATGGCCGCAGTCAATCTGATCCGGGGCGAAGATTTCCGCCTGAACACACAGGTGCTTGTATTCACATTTGCCATTGTCGCACTGAACGCCAGCAACGCGTTGGCCGATGTAGCGGGCGCCTTGGGCATGTAAAGGAATTATCGAAGACCCTCCTAGGAGGCCCCGCCATCAGGCGGGGTTTTCCGTTTTTGGGATCGCGTTTGCGGCCAGAACGTATGTGTGGATGGAAAACACGACTGCGTTGGTTTTCGGCAAACGCAATAGCGTCTGCCGCTCGCTTCGCAGATAAGACGCTTGACGCCGGTCCCGTATTTTGCGCGGCTCACTTGCACTGCGAGGCTGGAACAGCTCCGGGTCTTCGTACCACAGGGCGTTGAAGCGCCACAGCGGGCGACCGGGTTGAATACCGTCAAATAGCCTCTGCACCCGTTTCGCGACATTGGCGTCATAGCTTTCCACGGGCACGTGGATATCAATCAACGGTCGCATGAATTTCTCGGACAGGCGCCAACTGGCAGGGAAACACAGGATGGCACCCGTCAGAACATGCTCATTTCCCCGTTTCTGAAGGATGCAGAAGTCCTCTTGTACCAGCCTGCACAGCGTATCAAGCGGACAATCCCGATCGATCGCGACGGATACGCCATCCGGCCTTGCGGCCTCTGCCCCGGCCGTGGGATATGTCTGCGTCAGCACCAGATCCAGCAACTCTTGCGCGGCAGGTTTGGCCCCAGGATCAAGCGCAAGAACATCGTCGCGCCGCTCAGCCAGAATTTCTTCGCGGCGCCGCATTTGGTCGGCAAAAGCCTCATCCTGATCTAGCCAGCTTTCCATGGTTGCCGGTTGAATACCCGGCAAAGCGCGTGGGCTTGCGACATCATACGGAATCTTGTTTTGCAGAATACGAGTCATGCTGGAGGCTTAGCATGCGCAACTTTTCTTGTCGGTCGAAAACGACAACCTCGCCGTCGCATTTTTCTCAGACGATTGGTTGTGGCGGATGAATTGTAATTGGAACAAGCAATGAGGCCAGCCATGAACCAGCACTATCGAGACACGCGCAAGATTGACCCCAGCCGCGGCACGACATTGGGCGATGGTACGCCGAACGAAAATGACCGGATCGAGATTGGGCCGACGCAGCTTGCGTTTGACGAGTGGGCCGCTGCGGGGCTGGAACTTCCCAATCTGGCACGGATGCGGGAACACCGCTGGAAGAGGCTGACACAGGCCATTGTGGACCGCGGCTATGGCGGCTTGCTGATTTTTGACCCGCTGAATATCCGCTATGCCACCGACAGCACGAATATGCAGCTGTGGAACACCCACAATCCGTTTCGGGCGGTTCTGCTGTGTGCGGATGGCTATATGGTGATCTGGGATTACAAGAACTCCCCCTTCCTCAGCACCTTCAACCCGCTTGTGCGCGAGCAGCGCTCGGGCGCTGACCTGTTCTACTTCGACCGGGGCGACAAGGTTGACGTGGCCGCAGATGTGTTCTCGAACGAAGTACGCGTACTGATCGAAGAACACGGCGGCGGCAACATGCGCCTGGCCGTCGACAAGATCATGCTGCACGGATTGCGCGCGCTCGAGGCGCAGGGGTTCGACATCATGGAAGGCGAAGAGCTGACCGAGAAGGCCCGCGCCGTCAAAGGGCCCGACGAAATCCTGGCCATGCGCTGCGCCAGCCATGCCTGCGAAACTGCGGTTGCCGAAATGGAACGGTTTGCCCGTGCCAATGTCGGCGACGGCAAGACCTCGGAAGATGATATCTGGGCTGTTCTTCACGCCGAAAACATCAGGCGTGGCGGTGAGTGGATCGAAACCCGTCTGCTGGCTTCGGGCCAGCGGACCAACCCGTGGTTTCAGGAATGCGGCCCGCGGATCACCCAGCAGAACGAGATCATCTCGTTCGACACTGACCTGATTGGTTCTTACGGGATTTGCATCGATATTTCCCGCAGTTGGTGGATCGGCGATCAGAAGCCGCGTGAGGACATGATCTATGCCATGCAGCACGCCCATGAACACATCATGACCAATATGGAGATGCTCAAGCCCGGCGTGATGATCCCTGAACTGACCGCAAATTCCCACCGGCTGGACAAGAAGTTCCAGGCGCAGAAATATGGCTGCCTGATGCACGGCGTCGGCCTTTGCGATGAATGGCCGTTGGTTGCTTATCCGGACAAGGCGGTTGAAGGGGCCTACGATTATCCGCTGGAACCCGGAATGGTCTTGTGTGTCGAAGCCTGCGTGGGCGAAGTGGGTGGCGATTTCAGCATCAAGCTGGAGGATCAGGTTCTCATAACCGAAGACGGATATGAGAACCTGACGAAATACCCCTTCGATGCCCGGTTGATGGGGCTCGAGTGAGGCCGGCGCCTCATTCTGACCAATGAGACCGGCGCACGTTGCCGTGCCAGTCTTCGACAGTTGGACTTACCTGAGCCTGCGGCCCGCTGAAAACTGCGGGCCGGGATTGCCCGAGGGCAAAACCCACGAGGCCAGCCAGAACAATCGCCATGACTGTACTGGGTAGTATCTTTGGAAGATGTGCGGCAACGTCTGCATGTGCCATCTGCGTCTCCTTTATCAATTGCTGTAGGCCGTAGATGGGCTTGATTTTACCATAAGCAAAACGAATGTTTGTTTCACATCTTATCACTAATATTGATGAAACACCGACCACCCCCAAAATAGCGGCCGCGCCTGTCACCGCCCGGGGCATCTTTCGGATTGCAAGGCGCGCGCTTGGTTCTCACCTTCCCGTGACGCGTTTGACATAAGGGTTGTGACCCGGCGGGCTAGACCACAGTATTGGGGATGTTTCCCCGAACCGTTCAAGGAGCCGACATGCCCACGGAACGCATCACTTTTGCCGGACATGACGGCAGCCAATTGGCCGCGCGGCTGGATTTGCCGGATGGTCCGGTCCTTGCGACGGCCCTGTTTGCCCATTGCTTCACCTGTTCCAAGGACATACCTGCGGCCCGGCGCATTTCGGCCCGCCTGGCGGCCATGGGAATTGCAGTGCTTCGGTTCGACTTTACCGGCCTGGGTCATTCCGAAGGAGAATTCGCCAACACGACCTTCACGTCGAATGTCGAGGACCTTATCTCGGCCGCGCAATATCTGGCCGGACGAAACATGGCCCCTGCCCTGCTGATCGGTCACTCGCTTGGCGGCGCGGCGGTTTTGCGGGCGCGTGCCGGAATTCCGACGGTCAAGGCCGTGGTCACCTTGGGCGCACCGGCGGATCCCGGCCACGTGTCCCATCATTTCGAGGATGCCCTGCCCCAGATCGAACAGCAGGGCAGCGCCGAGGTCACCTTGGGCGGGCGCCCGTTTCGAATTGGCAAAGCGTTCGTGGACGACATTGCGGGGTCGGCCCTGTCTGCCTCGATCGCTGATCTCAAGGCCGCTTTGCTGATCCTGCACGCTCCTCGGGACGAAACGGTCAGTATCGACAACGCAAGCACCATCTTTCTGGCTGCAAAGCACCCAAAAAGCTTCGTCACCCTCGACGATGCCGATCACCTGATCACACGGGCCTCTGATGCTGAATATGCCGCGGATGTCATCTCGGCTTGGGTTTCGCGCTATCTGAAACTTTGCCCACCCGCGCCGCCCCCGGGTGCGCCGGAAGGTGTCGTTCGCGTAACAGAAGCGGATCCGAATGGCTTCATGCAGGATATTCAGGCAGGCCCGCACCATCATGCCGTTGCAGATGAGCCTGCCTCTTATGGCGGCACGGAAAAGGGCATGTCGCCTTATGGATTTGTCTCATCCGGTCTCGGCGCCTGCACGTCCATGACGATAAGGATGTATGCGCGCCGCAAAAAATGGCCGCTGACCAGTGTCAGCGTCGATGTCTGCCATGACAAAGTTCATGCTCAGGATGCCGGTTTGGCGAATGAAGGCAAAGTGGATCAGTTCCGCCGCAAAATCCGCCTGAGCGGCCCGCTTGATCAGGAACAAAAACAGCGCCTGCTGGAAATCGCAGACAAATGCCCGGTTCACCGGACACTTGAAGGCTCGGCGCATATCACGACCGAACTTCTTACCTGAGAGAAGGCCGCCGGACAGGCGGCCTTTTGATTATCTGCGGCGTGGTGCCGGACGATGGATCGGTGGCCGCGCGGCAGGTGGCCGGGCCACCGGGGGTCGCGGCCGCGCAGGAGGTTTGGCAACCGGTGGATTCGGGCGCTCGGGACGCAAGGGCCGATCAGGTCGACCTGGGCGGTCCGGGCGGTTGATATCAACATTCACATCGACATCGCGATAGTAGTCGTTCCACAGCATCGAGTCATAGAACGGGTCATACCCGTATCCGACGCCGACCGTTACGCCGTCACAGGCCGACAACGTCAAAGTCGCGGCCCCCAGCCCCAATGCGAGGGAAATCCGTTTAGTCAGTCCTATGCGCATCTTGCCCCCTCACAGAAGCGACCGGAACGACGCGAAAACGGCGTTCAAGTCTTCGGCGAAATCCGGGTCTGCCCCATCCCGCAGGATGGCAACAGCTATGGCGACACGGTTGCGCGGCAAGTCAATGACAGTGGCCGTGAAGTTCACCCCCTTGCCATCGCGGCGCCCTGTCCCCCGAAAGACACGGGCGGGCAACCCGCCGATGCGGATGTCGCTGGTGCTGGTAAGGGTCGGGTCTTTGACCAGAAACTTGTCGATATCCTGCAGGTAGCGGACCCCATCCTGAATGGTCGCAACCCCTGAAGGTGAAACAAACCCCATCCAGACGTTGTCGTCGGTTACGGGACGCAGCCCCATGACCCGAGCCACCGCACGCGGATCATCCAACCCGGTGTCTTCGATCTCACGCGGGCCGCCAGTGCGCAGCACCCAGAAATCTGGCACGTCGAACCGAAACAGGGCGCGACCATCCTCGGTATATGTCACTGGTGTGTCGGCCAGTGCTGATCCTGCCCCACCCAGCCAGACAGCGGCGCAAGCGGCAAGAATTGGAGATGATAATAAACGCATATTTCAATAACCTGATGATTTCTTCACCCTCAGCTTGACCGCTGAAAGCGCGACTTGTCCAGCACTGCGTTGCAAAGACCCAGAAAAACCGCGTTCCGGTATTTCCCTTCCCCGCACGTGTCATCTGCCTCTTGCAAGCATCACGCCCCAATTTTTCAGACAAATACATGAAATCTATTGCGCATAGACCCCGACGGTCTGGCCGCCCGCATCATCAACGAAACGGATCGCGTCCCCATTTCGCCAGACGTCGTAGCAGGCCCACAAATCGGCAGGTGGCCATGTCGAGCAGTATTGATCCCCTCTCACCGCCCAGCGCCCGACACTGGGCCCGCCCGAGAAATACTGCGTGGTCATGCTGGCTTCGAAAACCTGCCAAACACCCGAGCCGTATTCCAGCTTCTTGCCGGCCAAGGCTGACAGGATTTCCTCTCCGGACAGTTTCTGGAAGTCTCCGGCCACCAAAACAACCGGCCAAAGAGCGAAAATCAGGGCAAACCGTCTCATACCTGCTCTCACATCTTGTTCCCTTGCGCACAGGCGGCTAAACCCCGCGCCAACGCCTCATCCCAATCACATAAAGGTGCTGCCGCCAATGATTCCCCGTTATTCCCGCCCTGACATGGTTGCCATTTGGTCGCCCGAAACCAAGTTTCGCATCTGGTACGAAATCGAGGCGCATGCCTGCGATGCCATGGCCGATCTGGGCGTGATCCCGCGCGAGAATGCAGAAGCCGTTTGGAAAGCCAAGGACGTGGAATTCGACGTCGCCCGTATCGACGAGATCGAAGCCGTAACCAAGCATGACGTCATCGCATTCCTGACCCATCTCGCCGAACATGTCGGCAGTGAAGAGGCCCGGTTCGTGCACCAGGGCATGACCAGTTCAGACGTGTTGGACACCTGTTTCAACGTCCAGCTGACGCGCGCGGCGGACCTTCTGATCGCCGATCTCGAAGGGCTTTTGGCAGCGCTCAAGCGCCGTGCGTTTGAACACAAGGACACCGTTCGCATCGGCCGCAGCCACGGTATCCACGCAGAGCCTACGACAATGGGCCTGACCTTTGCCCGGTTCTATGCCGAGATGGACCGCAACCTGTCCCGTATGCGCGACGCCCGTGCGGAAATCGCAACTGGGGCCATCAGCGGTGCCGTCGGCACATTTGCCAATATCGATCCCGCCGTCGAGGAACATGTCTGTGACAAACTGGGCCTTGTGCCCGAACCGATCAGCACCCAAGTGATCCCGCGTGATCGCCATGCGGCCTTCTTTGCGACGCTTGGCGTCATCGCCAGCAGCATCGAAAACATCGCCATCGAAATCCGCCACATGCAGCGGACCGAGGTTTTGGAGGGCGCAGAATTCTTCTCGATGGGCCAGAAAGGCTCGTCGGCCATGCCGCACAAGAAAAACCCGGTACTGACCGAGAACCTGACCGGGCTGGCCCGCATGGTACGCGCGGCAGTGATCCCGGCAATGGAGAATGTCGCGCTCTGGCATGAACGCGACATCTCGCATTCCTCGGTCGAGCGCATGATCGGACCGGATGCCACGATTACACTGGATTTTGCGCTGGCCCGTCTGACCGGTGTGATCGGCAAGATGCTGATCTTCCCCGAAAACATGCTGGAAAACATGAACAAATTCCCCGGTCTTGTCATGAGCCAGCGTGTTCTTCTGGCCTTGACCCAGGCAGGGGTCAGCCGTGAGGACGCCTATGCCATGGTCCAGCGCAACGCGCTGAAGGTTTGGGAACACCGCACCGATTTCAAACAGGAACTGCTGGCGGATGCCGATGTAACGGCCGCGCTCAGCCCCGAAGAAATCGAAGAGAAATTCGACCTCGGCTATCACACCAAACACGTTGATACGATCTTCGCCCGGGTATTTGGCGAATAAGGTACGTCTCGACGCCGCCTTCACACGGCCCGGTCTGCAATGCGCAGGCCGGGCCTTGTTTTTTGCCAGACTGCCCGAAATCGGTTATTCTGCGAATGATTTTTGGGGAGAGGCACCATGATCCGTACCGTTCTTTGCTCACTTGCACTTGTTTGTGTGGCATCTGCCGGCCTTGCATGCAGCGGGCATTCCAAACAGACGCAATCCTGCGCACCCGGCACAACCTGGGACACTGAAACGCAAAGCTGCACGAAATCGGTCAACAGCTGACGAATTTCTGTCCGACTTGTGAATAAAAGCAACCGTTCCACTGTTAGCTTTTTTGTAGATCGCACTATGATTTTGTGAGCAGCCCCGAGAACGGAGTAAGAATATGCGCCTTTTGTTAGCTTCAGCCCTCGCTTTGCAGGCCTTCGCCTTTGCCCCGGTGGTCCACGCCGCAGGCGGCGACAGCAGCAGCCCGCCGAAACCGACGAATACGACCAAGAAATGTTTGTTCGGTCGGGTCTATGACGAAGCCAGAGGCCGGTGCGTCAAACCCAACAAAACCAACCTGTCGGAAGATCAGCTTTACGACGCCGTCCGCGAACTGGCCTATGACGGGCAATACGGGCACGCGCAGGATATCCTGCGGATCATGGATCAGGACGACGACCGTGTGCAGACCTATTGGGGCTTTACCTACCGCAAGATGGGCGAGCTGGAGCTGGCGAACGTCTTTTACCAGAATGCCATCAATGCCAATCCCGACAATCTTCTGGCGCGCAGCTACATGGCGCAAGGCTTTGTAACCGAAGGAAAAACCGATCTGGCAATCGAGCAATGGCGTGAGATCAAAGCCCGCGGCGGCGAAGGGACCTGGGCCGAGAAGTCTCTGCGCGAGGCTATCCGTACAGGGTTTACCTACAGCTACTGAGCTTCAGGGTTATTTAACCCGACTCCCGTTAATCTGCCCGTGGTTCGGAAAATTTGGCACTACGGGCAGATGCAGGACACAAACGCTTTGATACAAATGGCAAATGGGGGGGCTGCCCCAATTGCCGCGGGGGATGAACACGCGCCGCAAGTTGTTCCGCGCACGTTGACCGGTCAGCAAAAAGCGGCCGTTGTCGTGCGCCTTCTGTTGAACGAGGGCGCCGATATTCCACTTGAGGAACTGCCTGACGACCTGCAAGAGACATTGACCCATCAACTTGGGCAAATGGGCCTTGTGGATCGTGTAACCCTGGGCGCAGTGGCCCGGGAATTCAGCGACGCTCTGGACAATGTCGGGCTGGCTTTTCCACATGGGCTTGCAGGTGCATTGGATGCGGTGAACGGAAAGATCGCACCATCGACGGCCGCGCGCCTGCGCAAGCTAGCCGGGGTGCGCCAGATCGGCGACCCATGGCAACGCCTGCGTGACGTACCCGTTGAGGATCTTGCCAAAATGGCTCAGGCGGAAAGCACCGAGGTGGCGGCTGTCATGCTTTCAAAGATGGATACCGCACAGGCGGCGCAGATGCTGGCCCATATGCCGGGCCCGGTTGCGCGGCGCATTACCTATGCCATCTCGAAAACAACAAATGTCACCCCCGAAGCGGTTGAACGTATTGGCTGGTCGCTGGCCGCGCAACTGGATCAGCGGCCTGCTCAGGCTTTCGACAATGGTCCGGGCGCACGCGTGGGCGCGATCCTGAACCAGTCGGCGGCCACGACACGCGATGACTTGTTGAACGCATTGGACGAGGACGACGCCGAATTTGCGGATCTGGTACGCCAGTCGATCTTTACCTTTGCCCATATCCCAAGCCGTATCACGGCCCGCGATGTTCCCGCCATCCTGCGTGAAGTGGAACAGCCGGTTCTTGTCACCGCACTGGCAGGTGCCGCCGCGGATGATGACAAGGCATCCGTTGAATTCATTCTGTCAAACATTTCGTCCCGCATGGCCGACAATCTGCGCGAGGAAATGGCCGAACGTGGGCGCGTCAAACAATCGGAAGCCGAAGATGCCATGACACAGGTGGTGGCCGCCATTCGCGTTCTGGTCGATGCCGGTTCCATTGTTCTGATCGAAAACAATGACGAGGAAGATGCAGCCTGACCCCGCGAACCCGCGGGTATTGCGCGATCCGGCCACCTGCTGCGGGTTCAGGTTTTCCGCCCGTCTGAGCGCTTGAGCTTGCAGGCATCGGGCTGTATGTCTTTCTCAGCAATTCGCAACACGCGGTGAGACACCTCCATGCCCGTTGAAAAGTCGGAGCTCAGCCGGTTTGAGCTTGGGAAATACTATGTCGCCAACCTGTTTCTTCAGGGGGTCATCCGCGTTATGCGCATGCTTCCCTATGAGCGGCGTATTGCAACGATGGGGGCTATCGTGCGGTTTCTGGCACCTGTTGTCGGGTTTCGCAAACGTGTCCGTCGGAATCTGAAGCTGACTTGCCCGGACTTGCCTGAAGCCGAAGTCAGGCAGATCTGCCGCGATGTGCCGGACAATGCCGGTCGTGCGATCATGGAACATTTTTCTCCGGAAGACTTTATCGAACGGCAGAGCAAGGCCAAGATTTCTGGGCCAGGTATCGCTGCATTTGACGCGGCTGTTGCCGAGGGGCGTCCGGTCATGATGATTACGGCGCATTTCGGTCACTACCTTGCAGCGCGCATCGCCTTGCAGACATACAGCGGTCAGCCCATCGGCTGCCTGTATCGGCGGATGGCCAACCCGTATTTCAACGACGCTTATGTCGAAGCTTTCTACAAGACAGGCGCCCCGATGTTCGAACAGGGGCGGCGCGGTATGGTCGAGATGGTGCGCTCCTTGAAAAAGGGTGGGATCATTGCCATCGTTTCAGATCTTCACGCAATGGGCGGTGAAGAATTGATGTTTTTCGGTAAACCCGCAGTGACATCCGTGCTGAACGCCGAGTTGGCCATCAAGTACAATGCCGAGCTGATTCCGTGTTACGCGGTACGTCAGCCCAACGGTCTTGATTTTGAGATCGTTCTGCACGAACCGGTTCCGCACACCGACCCAAAAACCATGACCCAGTTCACCAATGACGATCTGGAAAAGATGGTGCGGCAGCATATGGGGCAATGGTTCTGGATTCACCGCCGCTGGAAACACTGGAACGGGTTGGGCATCAAGCCGGAAGAGATGCCCTGATCACCTGACCCGGGTGGCGGCAACAATCGGCCCTTCCCCGGCCCTTTGAACCAGAACGACAGCCGGCAGGTCCAAACCAAGCTGAACCGTGAATGATTGCGGCGCAGTTCCATCCCACTGCCCTGCAATCTGCCAGGCCTCAACTACATTGGCATAGTCCAGCTCGTGCCCGGCCAGCTCTCCGCGACGGATCGAAGCGTGCCGCATGGGCGAATACTGAACCACATGCACGTCATAGGTATCGCCTTTCGGCAACTCGACGGGCGTCACATCCACTGTCACTTCATCGGCTGAGCGCACGGCCGTCACAAGCGCTTCGGGCGCTGCTTTCAGATGCGCTTCGATCAATCGATCAAGTTCACGGGATTGCGCTCCGACGATGTCGTGCTGCCCGTTGATCACCATCTGCGGGGTGTAGATCATGGAACGCGCCCCCTCGCGGGCATAAGCCCGCTGCCGGAGCGTATGATCGGGGTCTGCGTATTCGTCCTTCCACCCGATATAGTCCCAGTAATCGACATGCAAAGCCAGCCCTATGACGTCGTCGCGCTTGGCCAGATCATGCATGATCCGATCTGCCGGCGGGCAGGATGAACACCCCTGAGACGTGAACAGCTCAACCACAACCGGGTCTTCCTCGGCCGCGACCTGTACCGCCACAAGGCAGGAAAACACGGCGGTCAAGGCAATGGATCTGAACATGAGAACTCTCGGGTTGAGCGGTTGGATCTCAGGGATAGCTGCTTTGACACTCAACAGCCAATCAAGGTTTCTTGAGGCTTTGACGCATTCCCTCCGCGAAAAAGTGTACAATAGTATACAAATTTCCCTCTCGGCGCGTGTTCAGCCTTGAACACGGGGGCTTGGTGATGCAGATAACACTCAGCAAATCCCAATATCCAAGTCATTTGAGAGGGAGGCCACAGATGCCCATCAAAGTCGGACAGGATAACGCCAAAACGCGCCGCAGTCTGAGCGTGAATGGTAAATCCATTTCCTATTATTCGATCCCTGCCGCGCAAGAGGCCGGTCTGGGCGATTTCTCGAAACTGCCTGCCGCACTCAAGGTGGTTCTGGAAAACATGTTGCGGTTCGAGGATGACGGGTTTTCGGTCTCGGTCGATGACATCAAGGCTTTTGCCGAATGGGGCGCCAACGGTGGCAAAAACCCTCGTGAAATCGCCTATCGCCCTGCCCGGGTACTGATGCAGGATTTCACCGGCGTTCCCGCCGTGGTGGATCTGGCCGCGATGCGGGACGGCATCAAGGCGTTGGGCGGCGACGCGCAAAAGATCAACCCGCTGAACCCTGTCGATCTGGTCATCGACCATTCGGTGATGATCGACGAATTCGGCAACCCGCGCGCGTTCCAGATGAATGTGGACCGTGAATACGAACGCAACATGGAACGGTACCAGTTCCTGAAATGGGGTCAGGGTGCATTCAACAACTTCCGCGTTGTCCCCCCCGGCACCGGCATCTGCCACCAGGTGAACCTTGAATATTTGGCCCAGACCGTCTGGACCGACACCGACCAGAACGGTGAAGAAGTCGCCTATCCCGACACGCTGGTCGGCACCGACAGTCACACCACCATGGTCAACGGCATGGCCGTGCTGGGCTGGGGTGTCGGCGGGATCGAGGCCGAGGCCGCGATGCTGGGTCAACCGATCTCGATGCTGATCCCCGAGGTCGTGGGCTTTGAGCTGACCGGTGATCTGGTCGAAGGCACCACCGGCACCGACCTGGTTCTGAAGGTCGTGGAAATGCTGCGCGAAAAAGGCGTTGTCGGCAAGTTCGTCGAATTCTACGGCGAAGGCCTGGATCGTCTGCCGCTGGCCGACCGTGCGACCATCGCCAACATGGCCCCGGAATACGGCGCGACATGCGGCTTTTTCCCGATTGACGGCGAAACGCTGCGCTACATGCGCAACACCGGCCGCGACGAGGATCGCATCGCGCTGGTTGAAGCCTACGCCAAGGAAAACGGTTTCTGGCGCGATGAAAACTATGCGCCGATCTACACCGACACCCTGACCCTGGATATGGGCACGATTGTTCCGGCAATCTCGGGGCCCAAACGCCCGCAGGATTATGTTGCGCTGACTGACGCCAAGGCCGCATTCGCCAAGGAAATGGCCGAGACCTTCAATCGCCCGATGGGCAAACAGGTCGAGGTCAAAGGCGAAAACTATGGCATGGAATCGGGCAAGGTCGTGATCGCCTCGATCACGTCCTGCACCAACACGTCGAACCCTTACGTGATGATCGGAGCGGGCCTCGTGGCGCGTAAGGCAGCCGCGCTGGGGCTGGATCGCAAGCCTTGGGTCAAAACCTCACTGGCACCGGGGTCGCAGGTTGTGTCCGCTTACCTCGAGGCCGCGGGCCTTCAGGAGGATCTGGACAAGATCGGCTTCAACCTCGTCGGATACGGCTGCACCACATGTATCGGCAACTCGGGGCCGATTCAGAAAGAAATCTCGGAGGCCATTGCGGAAGGCGATCTGGTCGCCACTTCGGTCTTGTCCGGCAACCGCAACTTCGAAGGCCGCATCTCGCCCGACGTGCGCGCAAACTATCTGGCTTCGCCGCCTCTGGTCGTCGTGTACGCCCTGGCAGGCACCATGGACATTGACCTGACATCCGAACCGATCGGTCAGGACAAGGACGGCAACGACGTCTATATGAAAGACCTCTGGCCAACGCAGCAGGAGGTCGCGGAACTGGTCGAACAGACTGTCACGCGCGAAGCGTTCCAGTCGAAATACGCCGACGTCTTCAAAGGGGACGAGAAATGGCAGTCGGTCGAAACCACCGATGCGGAAACCTATGACTGGCCGCCGACATCGACCTATATCCAGAACCCGCCCTATTTCCAGGGCATGGGCCCCGAACCGGGCACGATTTCCAACATCGAAGGCGCCAAGGTTCTGGCCATTCTGGGTGACATGGTCACGACCGACCACATCTCACCTGCTGGGTCATTCGCGACGACCTCGCCCGCAGGCCAGTACCTGATCGAACGTCAGGTTCAGCCGCGTGAATTCAATTCATATGGTTCACGCCGCGGCAACCACGAGGTGATGATGCGCGGAACTTTCGCCAACATCCGCATCAAGAACGAGATGCTGGACGGCGTCGAAGGCGGTTACACCAAAGGCCCGGACGGTGAACAGACGTCAATTTATGACGCCTCGATGGCCTATCAGGCGAACGGCACCCCGCTGGTGGTATTCGGTGGCGAGCAATATGGCGCGGGCTCAAGCCGCGACTGGGCGGCCAAGGGCACGGCGCTGCTGGGCGTCAAGGCCGTTATCGCCGAGAGCTTTGAGCGTATCCACCGTTCAAACCTTGTTGGCATGGGGGTCATTCCGTTCGAGTTTACAGGTGGCGACACCCGCAAAACCCTGGGGCTGAAAGGGGATGAAACCGTTTCGATTCACGGGCTGGATACGATCGAGCCGCTACAGGAAGTCCCGTGCACCATCGTTTATGGCGATGGAACCGAAAAGACCATCACCCTGAAATGCCGTATCGATACCGCGCCCGAGATTGAATATATCGAAAACGGTGGCGTGTTGCATTACGTCCTGCGCAATCTTGCGAAGGCATCATAACCGATACCAAAGCGTGCAATTCAAACCCCCGGCCACCCGCCGGGGGTTTTTTGTTTTCTGGTCATTTATTCGAAAACCTGAAACTGTTGGGCAAGGTCGTCAACGGAAAACCATTCGCCATGAAGAAACCCAACGCCCTGCTGGTATGTTCGCTCAGCGTAATTGCCGTGATCGGGATATGGGGTGTCGTGGACATTCAAAGTCTGGTGACCTGGGCAAGCGGCGTCGTCCAGCAGACCTTCCACAGCCGCGGCTGGTTCGTGATGCTCGCCGCTTCGGGTATGTTGATCGGATGCCTGTTTCTGGCGTTTTCACCCTATGGAAATATTCGCCTTGGCCGGGATGACGAGGAGCCAGAGTTTTCCACCCCCACATGGATTTCAATGCTGTTCTCCGCCGGTATGGGCGTCGGCCTGTTGTTTTGGGCGGTGGCGGAACCGCTGACCCATTTCAACTTCATCTCCGGCATGGCGCCGGATTTCATCGCGGCGCAGCAGGCGATGCTGGCGACAAATTTCCATTGGGGGCTGCATGCCTGGGCGATTTATGGCTCCACCGCGCTGACCATTGCCTATTTCAGCTTTCGGCGCGGTACGGGGATGATGGTCAGTGCGCCGATCAAAAACCTGTTTCCCGGCAAACGCTGGGCTGAACGTGTCGGGTGGCTTTCGGACTTCATGGCGATCATCGCCATTGCCATTGGTGTCGGTGGCTCCATGGCCATGGGCGTGTTTCAGGTGGCAGACGGCATCGCAGTGCTGGGCGGTCGGGAAACGGTCGGCGCCCTTTTGATTGGTGTCGTGTTTCTGGCAATGGTTGCTGCGTATATCCCGGCACTCTTGATCGATCTGGGCCAAGGCATGGCGCGCCTGTCCAATGCCGCCATGCTGATCGCAATCGGCCTTGTTGCCTACACGGTGGTCCTTGGCCCCACCGAATACCTTCTGAATACCGTCGTTCAGGGGTTCGGCGACTATGTCACCAATGTCATCCCCAGGGGATTTCAGACCTTCACGTTCTTCGGCGATGACGTCACCAGATGGTTCAGCGACTGGACCCTTACCTACATGGTCTGGTGGATTGCCTGGGGCCCGTTCGTGGGCGTCTTTGTCGCGCGTATCTCTCGCGGTCGCACGATACGGGAATTCGTGGTCGGCGTCCTGTTCGCCCCCACGCTGTTTTCAATCCTCTGGTTCGGTGCCTTTGGTGGCATTGGCCTGTTCGAGGCACTTAATGGTGCGGGCGAACTGCTGGCCTATACGCAGACAAATATCGAACGCGTGACCTTCGCCCTGCTCGACCGACTTCCACTTTCCGTGATCACCACGCTTGCAACGGTACTGGCCGCCTTTCTGTTCATCGTGACCAGCGTCGTAAGCGCAGCCTTTGTTCTGGGCACCTTCTCGACGGGCGGGGACGAGAACCCCCCGCCGCGTGTGCGTCTGATCTGGGGGGGATTGCTGGGACTGCTGAGCGTTGCAATGATCCTTTCGGGATCCGTGGACTCGGTGAAGATCCTCATCTCGCTTGGCGCATTGCCCTTTGTCTTCATTTCGGTCCTGCTGATGGTGTGCCTGTTCCGCGGGCTCAGAGAGGAGGGCCAACGCAATGCTGATCGGTGATCTCACGGACACATTGATGAACCTTGTCACCTTCGCGTTCATCGCGGCAATGCTCTGGATATTGCTGCGCAAGTGACCGCATTCCGGCAGCGCAAAAATCAACGTTGAATCCCGGGCGCTTTGCCGGTCATCTGAGTTCATGGAAAAAGTAGCACTGATAACCGGTGGTGCCCGTGGAATTGGGCGGGCAATAGTCGAAGACCTGCGCGGTGATCACCGTGTCGCCTTCACCTGGTTGGCCAGCCAACCCGATTCAGAATTGCTGAAAGGTGACGTTCTGGCGGTTCAGTCTGACCTTACAAAAGACAACCAACCCACCCGGGTGGTCGAAAAGGTCATTGATCACTTCGGGCGACTGGACGTGATCGTAAACAATGCCGGTCTTGTTCGCTCCACTCCGAAACAACAGTTTCAGGCCGCGGACCATCGCGCCATTCTTGACCTCAACGTGCTGGCCCCCGCCGCGTTGCTTGCTGCGGCATTGCCGCATCTGAAACGCGGCGCTTCGATCGTCAGCATCTCATCGATGAACGCAACATTGCCACCGCGGGACGCCGCGACCTACGGGGCAAGCAAAGCCGCGCTGAACCTCTGGACGCGCGCCATGGCAAAAGAGCTTGGCCCGGACGGAATCCGCGTCAACGCGGTTGCACCGGGTGCCATCAACATCCCCGAAGCCCCCCGCCCTGACGATCTGACATCGCTATTCGTCAGGGAAACGGCGCTGGGCCGGATAGGAACTCCGGAAGACATCGCCAAGGTCGTTCGGTTTCTGACCTCGGACGCGGCGGGATTCGTAACGGGAGAGGTCCTGGGCGTGACCGGAGGCTATCGCTTGTAAGGTGGCTCAAACCTCGTTTTCCAAATTGCTCAACCGCCCGCAGCCTTTTCCAACGCCGGACGCAGAGTGTTTTCAATCACCCGCTGCGTAATCGGGCCGGCAAAGCGCAAAATGATCGTGCCGTCGCCATCAACCACATAGGTTTCGGGAACGCCGTAAAGGCCCCAATCCAATGCCATGCGACCTTTCTCATCACGTCCAATCGCGGCGTAGGGATCGCCAAGCTCGGTCAAAAAGGCTTGGGCGTTGTCCAACTGGTCTTTGTAGTTGACGCCATAGACCGGGATGCCTTCGGCGGCCAGAGCCTCCAGATTGGGATGCTCGGCACGGCATGGCGCGCACCAGCTGGCCCAGTAGTTGACCAGCTTGACCTCTCCATCCCGCAGCGTGGCATCATCAAACAGCTTCTTTTCCGGGAACTCGCTCAGAACCACGGGCGGAGCCGGTTGGCCTTCGCGGGCAGAGGGCAAAGCATTGGGGTCTTCACGGAACATACCGATCCCGGCCAACACGGCGAAAGCGCCAAAAATCAAAGGCGGCGCGATCATCAGGGGCGATATCTTAGCCATTTCGCGAAATCCTTTGTTCGATCTTTTCCATTTCAGTGCGTACCTTTCGCCCTCGCATCACGCTGAACACGATCAATGCCACCAGCAGTATGATGGACACGGCATAAGACGACAAAACCGCGTCAGCATATTTTCCAAGATCGGGGATCATCCGCCCACCCTTTCCCGCGCCTGCAACGCCTTGATGCGCCGCGCGCGGATTTCAGTTCCGGTGCGGTACAGCACCAAAGCGATGAACAGCAGTACAAATCCGATGATGCACAGCAACAGCGGATAGAAGTAGATATTGCTGACTTTCTCTTCCGTATCGGCCCCGGTCACGGCTGCCGCGCGCATGACCGATGCGCCCTGATGCAAGCCCTGGTTCCAGAAGTTGACCGCATATCGGCTGAGCAGCGCGAACACGGATCCGACCAGACACAGAACCGAGGTCAGGTCCGCCGCAGTGTCCGGATCCTCGATGGCTTCCCACAATGCAACATAGCCAAGATAGAACAGGAACAGGATCAGAAACGACGTCAGACGCGGATCCCACGCCCACCAGGTGCCCCACATGGGCTGTCCCCAGATCGCCCCGGTCAGCAACGCAATCAAGGTCATCACGATCCCGATCGGCGCAGCCGCCCGTGCCGCCAGCGCGCTGACATGATGACGCCGAACCAGCCAGACCAGAGAAGTTGCCAGCATCATCAGCCAGCAATTGATCGCCATCAGCGCCGCCGGGACGTGCAGATAGATGATCTTGACCGTCGACCCTTGTTTATAGTCGTCCGGCGTGAAGAAGAACCCCCAGACCAGCCCGACGACGATGCAGAAGATCGAGACGATCCAGAAAAACGGCAGGACACGTTCACTGGTCGCAAGAAACTTGCGCGGGTTGGCGTATTCCCAGAGGGCATTGGCTTTGGCTGCTATCGACATGGGCCCTATCTAGTCCGAGTTGGGGGTATTCTCAATTGACATCAGTCAAAGTTGGGGCGGTTCACCGCAGATTGATACGTAACACAGCCGCGCTGGCAAAGGGCAACAACGCGATGGTGGCCGCCGTGATCCCCGCCAGCATCAACAAAGACGTCTGCACGTCCATCCCCGTTGCCCCACGCCGGGCGACCTCGGCCCCGAAAATCAGGGTGGGGACGTAAAGCGGCAGCACCAAGAGCGACAACAGCAACCCGCCGCGCTTGAGACCGACGGTCAGGGCAGCACCGAATGTTCCGATCACGCTCATGGCCGGGGTGCCGATCAGCAGCGAGATGACAAGCCAGAAGAACCCCTGCGCAGGCAGGTTCAGCAGGACCCCCAGAAAAGGTGCGGCCAGAACCAAAGGCAGGCCTGTGGTCAGCCAGTGGGCCAGCGCCTTAATGGTCACGACTGATTCCAGCGGCAGCGGCGCCGTGGCCAGCAGGTCCAGCGATCCGTCCTCCCAGTCCAGCGCCAGAAGACGGTCAAGAGACAGCAGGCAGGCCAGCAACGCCCCCAGCCAGAGCACACCCGGCGCGATGGTGGTCAGCAGTGACGATTGTGGCCCCACTGCAAACGGCACCATCACGGTCACGATCAGGAAAAAGGCCAATCCCAAACCAAACCCGCCACCCGCTCGGAAGGCCAGTTTCAGGTCGCGCAGCAGAAGGGCGATCACAGGAAACCTCCGTCGAAATCGTCAATGGGTTTGGGTTTGGCCTTGTTCGGGCCGACGTCCAGAACCTCGCCATCCAGACCAAGGTCGATATGGGTCGCGATCAGGGCTGACCCACCCTGCCCCAGATGCGCGCGGACTGCATCGGCGAACATTTGCACCGCATTTCTGTCCAGCGAAACGGTCGGCTCGTCCAGCATCCAGATCGGCCGCCCGGTGACCAGCATGCGTGCCAGCCCCAGCCGCCGTTTCTGACCGGCCGACAGGTACCCCGCATGGCGATCCGACAGCTCGTTCAACTGGAACGCGTCCAGCGCCGTCTGGATGCCGTTGGTGCCAAAGACAGAAGCCCAGAACGTCAGGTTCTCGGATACAGTCAGCGTCGGTTTCAGCCCGTCCGAATGGGACGCATATGCAATCTGATCTTCTGCGCCCTGGATCTGCCCCTTCAGCGGCGGCTGCAACCCGGCCAATGTTCGCAGAAGGGTCGTTTTGCCGATCCCGTTCGGTCCGCGCAGAATCAGCGCTTTGCCCGGAGGCAGCTGAAAGCTGAGATGTTCCAGGACGGGAATGCCACCACGGGTGATCGACAGGTCGGTTACAATCAGAGTCATGAGACCCGCTTATCGGAATGTCATCAGAGGCAAAAGGTGGGATTTGCCGCAGTTCGGCTGTGGGAGCTTTGAGCAAAGAGGTCCGAGTGAGGGGCCGGCCCCTCACACACCCCGGGATATTTTCGGCCAGATGAAGGGATCCCGTCAGACCGGGATCAGAGCAAGCGCTATTCGGCGACCTTCAGAGAGCAAGACATTGTAGGTGCGGCACGCAGCCGGAGAATTCATGATTTCGACGCCGACACCGGCACTCTCCAACCGGGTGCGCAAAGACTGGGGAATGTGGGCCATGTCTTTGCCAGTGCCGACAAGCAGAACGTCAATTTCATCAGCCAGTTCCAGAAGTGGTTGCGCATCTTCATAACCGCCCCAGATGGCAGGTCCTGCGGGGCCGGTCAGAACTGCGCCTTCGAACACATCACCGCCAATGCGGAAAAAACCGGGGCCGTAGCCATCAACCGGCTTGGCATCCGAAAACGTAACTTGGTTGAGGCGCATTCCTTCCCTCCTTCAATCCAGGATCGGCAAACCGGACACGACTGCTATCAGAATGACCGAATAAGCCGCAGTGCGATAGATCCGTTCGAGCTTTGGATCGAACAGAGCCTTGCCGATCAGTGTCGTGGTCAGATAGGGCAAGCCCAGCAGCAGGACAATCCAAAGGATCGACAGATCCGCAGCGCCTCCGATCAGGATGCTGAAGACGATGGCCACGTCCAGCAACGCCAGAAAGATGATCGTGTTGGCACGAATCTTGCGCACATCTGAAGAGCTGGCCAGATAGAATACGATAACGACCGGGCCGGTCAGTCCGGTCATGCCACCGATCACGCCTGCGCTGCCTCCGATGGCCATCCGTCCGGGCACACCCAGCCGTCCTTGCCAGCGCCAGCCAGTGACGATCGCCAACAGGGTCACGCCGGTGATACCGCAGGCAATCCAGCGCAGAACGACCGTGTCGGCCTGTGCCATGACCCAAAGGCCAAGCGGCACGGTCAATGCCGCTGCAACGCCCAAAGTGCTGATTTCGGTCTTGTCGCATTCACGCCATGCCTGCGGCGCCAGCGCAAAGGTCGATACGATCCCAGTGGCTGCCATCAGAAAGACGACATCGGCAATCGGCAGAAATTGAGTGGCCACCGGAACAAAGATCATCGCGGTGCCAAAACCAGTGAAGCCGCGGACAAGTCCCGCGGCTCCGATGGTAAGAACCAACCAACCCAGCCCCGGCAGGGACAAGGCCTGTTGCAACGCCTCAGGCATCAATATTGGCAAACTGGTTGCCCGCCGTGTTGGACGGCTTGGACCAGTCGCGCTTGACCCCCAGCCACAACAGGATGGTCGAGGCGACGAAGACCGATGAATAAGTGCCCACGATCACGCCCCAGATCATCGCGAACACGAAGCCGCGGATCACATCGCCGCCCAGAACATAAAGTGAGATCAACGCCAGCAACGTGGTGACCGAGGTCATGACGGTCCGGCTGAGGGTCTCGTTGATCGAAATGTTCAGCACCTCTTTGAGGTCTTTCTTTTTGTACTTCCGCAGATTTTCACGCACCCGGTCGAAAACGACCACGGTATCGTTCAGCGAATAACCGACGATGGTCAGAAGGGCCGCGATAATGGCCAGATCAAACCGGATTTGCAGTTCCGAGAAGATGCCGATGGTCAGGATCACATCGTGAACCAGTGCCGCCACGGCCCCCAGCGCAAACTGCCATTCGAACCGTAGCCAGATATAGACAAGCACCGCGCCAATCGCCAAAGCCACCGCGATGACGGCGGTCTGGATCAACTCGCCCGAGACCTTGGGGCCGACGGATTCTACGGAGACGAACTGAATATCAGGTATTACCTGCTGCAACGCGTCCTCGACGGCGGTGATGGTCGCTGCTTCGACAGCCTCGGCATCTTCCTGCGCCTGGATGCGGATCATCGCGACGTTTTCGTCATCCGCAAAGGTTGGATCGAAAATCTCGGTGATGGTCACATCGCCCAGTTCCAGCGGGGCGATGGCATCTCGGTATGTGCCCACATCGATCTCGACCGCGCTTTGCGTCCGGATCGTCGTGCCACCGCGGAAATCAATACCGAAATTCAGCCCTTGCAGCATGAACGAGGTGAAGGCAATCACCATCATCAGGCCGGAAATGCCCAACCAGACCTTCCAGCGGTTGAAGAAATCGAACGAGGTGTTCTGGGGTACGAGTTTCAGTCTCATGTCAAACCTCGATCGTTTTCGGACGGCGGCGTTCGAACCACATCACGACCATCAGGCGCGTCACGAAGATCGCGGTGAAGACCGAGGTCAGAATGCCGAGGCCCAGAGTGATTGCAAAGCCGCGCACCGGGCCACTGCCCATGGCAAACAGGATCACGGCGGTGATGAATGTGGTCACGTTCGCATCCAGAATGGCAGACAGCGCCTTTTCATAGCCCAGTTCGATTGCGCGCGCCGGACCTTTGGCGGATTTCAGTTCCTCGCGGATACGTTCAAAAATCAGCACGTTGGCGTCCACCGCCATACCGACTGTCAATACGATCCCCGCGATACCCGGCAGGGTCAAGGTTGCTCCGATCATGGACAGCAGACCGAACAACAGGCCCACATTGATGATCAGCGCGATGTTGGCGAAGATCCCGAACAGACCATAGCTGAGCGCCATGAAAACCAGTACTGCCACAAAGGCCACGATTGTGGCGACTTTGCCCGCGTCGATACTGTCCTGCCCCAACTCGGGTCCGATGGTACGTTCTTCGAGGAATTCCAGGCCGGCAGGCAGTGCGCCCGCTCGCAGCAGGACGGCCAGATTGGTGCTTTCCTCAACCGTAAAGTTGCCGGTGATGATGCCTGAACCGCCCGGAATATGACTTTGGATCACGGGGGCCGAAATTACCTCGTCGTCCAGAACGATGGCAAAGGGGGCTCCGATATTGTCGCGGGTATAATCCCCGAATTTGCGCGCACCAGACGTGTTGAACCGGAAATTGACCGCAGGGCGACCGTTTTGGTCGAATGCGGGCTGCGCATCGACCAGTTCCTCTCCGGTAACGACCGGAGCGGATTCAATGGTGTAGTAAACACCGCTTTCGTCAATCGACGGCACAATTTCTTCGCCGATGCCTGCAACGGCATCCGGATTGGTGCCGCGTCCGGCGACCGGGTTAAAGGTCAGTTGCGCCGTCGTACCGATGATCTCTTTCAACTCACCCGCGCTGCCGATGCCAGGCACCTGAATCAGGATACGATCGGCACCCTGACGCTGAATGGTCGGCTCTCGGGTGCCCACTTCGTCGATCCGGCGGCGGATGATTTCCAACGATTGACGCACTGTGCGGTCGTCTGAGGCCAGTTTTTCTGCATCGGACAACTGAACGACAATCGTGTCGCCTTCGGCACGTGCCTCGATATCCGTTGCCCCGACACCGGTCAGGGTCTGCACTTGACGGGCAAGACCGCGCACGACCTCCAGTGCCCGCGCCATGCCCTCAGGCTGGCTGATGCGCACGCGAATCTCATCTGGGGCCGATTCCTGACGGCGGACCGTCCCGACGGTCGAGCGCTCATCGCGCAGGGCGTCACGGATATCTGGCCACATCGCCTCCATCCGGGATTCGTAGACGTCCTGCACCTGAACTTCGGCCAACAGATGTGCACCGCCGCGCAGGTCAAGGCCCAGATTGACCAGCGACGAGGGCAGCCAGTTCGGCCATTGCCCCGCCTCGACCTGCAACTCGGGCGTATCCACGCCCAGCTCGATCGCGGTTTTGGCGTCGTTTGATTGCTCGACCCGTGTGTAAAACGCATTTGGCAGGGCCATGATCAGGCCAGTCACGCAGACCAGCCAGATCAGAACCCGCTTCCAGGTATCAATGTGCAGCATTACCCTGCCTTTTCAAGGATTTGTAAGGTGGTGTTATTTCGCGGGTTCGGTTTTGTTCAGAACCTGGGCGATGGTCGATTTGACCACACGCACTTTGACACCTTCGGCGATCTCGACTTCGATCTCGTTATCGCCTTCCTTGACCTTCGACACTTTGCCGATCAGCCCGCCCTGGGTGACAACCTGATCCCCCCGACGCACGGCATCGACCATGGCCTGATGTTCCTTCATTTTCTTCTGCTGCGGACGGATCAACAGGAAATACATGATCGCAAAGATCAGGATAAGCGGGAGAAACTGGGCGATTGCGCCACCTTCCATGGGATATTCCTTTGTTCAGATCTTGCGGCACCGTTCCGCAAATTTTGCCGGAACCTATGCTTTGAAATGCGTGTTTGCAAGCAAAGGTGGTCATGTGATCGGCCGCAACCTGAGAAAGGTGCCACACGAACCGGTAAATCGTTGCAGATATGTCCTATGCAGGTATTTCAAATTGGCTATAGTCGAACATCAGGGGGGGCAATGAGAGCTAGATACAAACCATTCCAATCGTTGACGCTTTTGCTGTCCTTGCTGAGCTTGATCCTGTGTCTGGCCGCGCCGGTGAAGGCCCAGGAATTGCCTGCCGAAGCCACCAAACCCGAGGCGGAAGAAACCGAAAGTTTCAAGGCGCCCGTCATCGTGGACGGCGACATGTTGTTCTTCCTGCGCGGCTCCAGCGCTCTGCCCGCGCCGGAACGTGCCGAAAGCGTGCAGAACAAGATTATTGAGGTGGCCGAAGCCTCTGAAAGCCCCACCGTCGACATCACCTTTGAAGAAACCGACCTAGGCATACGCATTCGCGCCGACGGTGAAATCGTATCGATCGTGACGCTTGCAGACGCCGAACTGGATCAGATGGAGCTGGACGTCCTCGGCTTACTGCATGGTCAGGCCATCGAAGAGGCCATCCTTGCCTACCGCTCCAACCGTACAGATCAAGCCCGGGTATCCGGAGCGATTGAGGCCGCTGGATGGACCTTAGGCTTTGTCGTCTTCGTGCTGGTTATCCTTTGGCTTCACCGGCGGATCAGGCGGCGCACTCTGAAACTAGTAAAGCGTTATTTGAAGGATGTCGAAACGGCGACGGCCAAAAGCGTTCAGGCCGAAGCAATCGCCGCCCTGATCCGATACGGGCTGAATTTTGCCCTGTTGGTCATCTTCTTTCTCGGCTTCTACTACTACCTGTCCTTCGTTCTACTGGCCTTTGCGGAAACACGCTATTTCGCGCAACTGCTGCTGACCTATCTGACAGAACCGGTACTGCTGATATTCAAGGGAATACTCAGCTATATCCCAAACCTGATTATGCTCAGCCTGATCGCATGGGTCACGTTGTACATAATCAAGGGCATGCGCGTGTTCTTCGACGCGGTCGAAGCCGGTTCGTTCGAAATGGGCGATTTTGAAATACACTGGGTCAATCCGACGTTCAACATCGCTCGGGTTATCGTGATTCTGATCGCGCTCGTCTTTGCCGTTCCCTACATTCCCGGTTCGGATTCGGCCGCCTTCCAGGGTCTGACCATTCTGGTCGGCGCCATGCTGTCGCTGGGTGCCAACTCGGTCGTGTCCAACATGCTGGCGGGGCTTTTCGTGATCTATCGCCGCTCCACGTCAATTGGCGACCGCATTCAGATCGGGGACCATATCGGCGACGTGGTTCAAATCAAACTGATGGAGACGCATCTGAAATCCATCAAGAACGAGCTGATTTCGATCCCGAACGCTCAATTGATGAATTCGGATGTTGTGAATTTCTCGAAGAAAACCGATGGCAGTGGGTTGCTGCTGCACACGACGGTTGGCATCGGATATGAAGAACCGCCCGAAAAGGTCGAAGCAATGCTGATCGAGGCGGCCAACCGCACCAAGGGCATCAAGGCCAAACCTGAACCTTTCGTACTGTGGACGGCGCTGGCCGACTACGCCATCAATTATCAGATCAACGGTTACACCACCCGCGGCAGCATCATTCCCAAAATCCGCTCGGACCTGCATCGCAACATTGTCGCCGTTTTCAACGAGAACAAAGTGCAGATCATGACGCCATCTTACATGGCTGATCCGCCAGAACCAAAAATCCCGGCGGATGAATGGGATGGACATCTGGCACATGAATCGCACGAGGAAGCGGATAAGTCGTAACCGGCGCTACACCCTGCCCCACAGATGGTGCATAAGCGGTTTCAGTGATTCACGCATTCAAGGATCTGAGACATGCACGACATCCGCGCCATTCGCGAAAACCCTGCCGCTTTCGACGCCGCTTTAGCGCGCCGTGGGGACGCGCCGGTGTCGTCAGATGTGCTCAGGCTGGACGAAAGCCGCCGCGCCAAGATTCTGGCGGCCGAAACAGCGCAAGCCGAACAGAACAAGGCGTCCAAGGAAGTCGGGGCTGCCAAAGCTCGAGGCGACGAAGCCGAATTCGAACGCCTGCGCGCGCTGGTTGCCGAGAAAAAAGCCGAAATCGCGCGGATGCAGACCGAGGCCAAGGATCTGGATGCCCTGCTGACGGATCAGTTGATCCGGATCGCAAATCTGCCCGCCGAGGATGTGCCGGATGGCGTGGATGAAAACGACAATGTCGAGATCAGCCGCTGGGGCACACCGCTTGAGCTGGATTTTGCGCCCAAGGAACACTTCGAGATCGAAGCCGTTCAGCACGGCATGGATTTCGAAACCGCAGCCAAACTCTCGGGTTCGCGATTTGTGCTGCTGTCCGGTGGCGTCGCCCGTATTCATCGCGCTTTGGCGCAGTTCATGCTGGATACGCATATCACCGAAAACGGGCTGACCGAGGTGAATGGCCCGGTTCTGGTTCTGTCCGAGATGATGCAGGGCACCGGCCAATTGCCGAAATTTGGCGAAGACAGCTATCAGACCCGCGAAGGCTGGTGGCTTATCCCGACCTCCGAAGTGTCGCTGACCAATATCGTAAACGACAGCTTGATCGAGGAAAGCTATCTGCCCCGCCGCTACACCGCGCATTCCCTGTGCTTCCGGTCCGAGGCCGGATCCGCGGGCAAAGACACCCGCGGGATGTTGCGGCAGCACCAGTTCGAAAAGGTCGAGATGGTTTCGATCACGCATCCGGACAAATCGGATGAAGAACAAAAGCGCATGCTGCGCTGCGCCGAGGGCATTCTGGAAAAGCTGGGCATTCCTTACCGCACTGTCATCCTGTGTACCGGTGACATGGGCTTTGGCGCCCGCCGCACCTATGATATCGAGGCCTGGTTACCCGGTCAGGACACCTATCGCGAGATCAGCTCGGTTTCGACATGCGGTGATTTCCAGGCCCGCCGCATGAACGCTAGGTTCCGCCCCGAAGGTGGCGGCAAGCCGGAATACGTCCATACGCTGAACGGTTCAGGTTTGGCTGTTGGGCGTTGCCTGATTGCCGTGCTGGAAAATGGCCAGAACGCGGACGGCACCGTGACCCTGCCCGAAGTCCTAAGCCCCTATCTGGGCGGCAAACTGACCCTGCAACTGGACGGCACACTAGCCTGAAAAACGAAACCGGCACCATGAGGCGCCGGTTCACAATGCAAGACGGGGCGAAGGAATTTATTTCTTCGCCTTTTTCTTGTCCTTCTTGCTATCTTTCTTCTTGTCACTTTTTTTCTTGCCTTTCTCGGCGTCTTTTTTGCCCTTCTTGGCGTCTTTTTTCTTTTCGTCCTTTTTCGATTTTTTGTCCTTCTTGGACTTTGCTTTCACCTTATCCTTGGCTTTGGAAAACGCGGCTTCCATTTCTTTGCGTTTCTTGGCGGCTTTTTCAGCTTTCGCCTTGGCCTTGGCCTTTTTCTTGGCTGCGGCTTCGGCTTTTTCGGCCGCCGCTTGTTCTTCTGCCGCTTTGCGTGCAGCTTCTTCCGCCCGTTTTTCTGCCGCTACAGCGGCCACGGTCTTGCGCGGGGCGGCTTTTCGTGTCGCCGGCTTTCGGGCGGCTGGTTTTGCGGTTGCTGGTTTCCGTGCCGCTGGCTTTCGTGCCGGCGCCTTGCGCGCGCCAGACTTACCGGCGGCAAGCGTTGCGGCTATTGCCGCTTTTGCGGCTTCGATCAATAGGGCGGCGCGGCTCTCACCGACCCGAGGAACCTTGACCAGATCTGCGGGTGACGCCTTCGCTATCGCTTCTGCGGTCTTAAAGCCATTGGCTGCAAGGGCTTTTTTCAGCGCCTCTCCCACACCTTTTACGTCGGTCACTACAGTCATCCAAAGGTCCTTTCTCCATCGCCCTGCCTCATCGCATATACACTGGATATGCATATCCGCAAGTTCAGCACTTGCCTTCTCGGAACCAATGGATCAGCTATGCGCCAACCCAGCGGTTCGGTCATTTTTCGGGAATGGCACGAGGCGTTTCGCATCCTCATCCCAAAGCTTGAGGTTCAAAGCCGCTACAGCCTCGGGGAACTTGATCCGACGAGGCGTGAATTCAGGCGGCAGATTATAGTGGCAGGCCCGCAACCGGTACGATGGGATACGCGCGTTGTAATGGTGGATGTCATGTAACGTGATACAGGCGACGGCGGTATCGAACCACCATCCGAAATCCAGTGCGGAAGATCCATGCAACGCTGCGGTCTGCGGGTTCAGGTCAGGACGGCGATCCCAATAGGTATCTTCAAAATTGTGTTGCAGATACACGAGAAACACACCCAGCATTCCGCCCAGAAACGAAAACACCAGCCAGACCAGAATACCGGTCAAGCCCGCCACCAGGTACAACAGGCCCAAAAATACGATGATCGATGCATTGTGCAGCAAGACGCCTGCGACACCGAAACGAACAGTGTTCTTGGGCCAGCGATAGCGAATGAAATATGTGAACAGCGCACCGACCGGCACCAGGATGAAAGGGTTTCGATACAACCTGTAAAACAAACGGGTTTTCCAGTCCGCGTCCTGCCATTCCCGCAATGTCATCGTGTGAATTTCACCGGTCTCACGATGCTCGAGGTTTCCGATCCCCGCGTGGTGCAGATTGTGGTTCTGTTTCATCACCTCGAACGGTGCAAAGGTGAATGGCGAAAGACCATGCCCTGCCCATTCGTTCTGCATTCGCGTTTCAAACAGCGAATGGTGCCCGCAATCATGTTGCAGCACATAAAGGCGTACCGCCGAAAAGGCGAAGACGATCCCGGCCGGGATCATGATGTACCAGCGGTCCACGAACACGATCGCTAGAGACAGCGATGCGAAATACACCGCGAACGTGCCAAAATAGCTCAGTGCAGCCAATCTGTTGTCCTGAACTGCGTAGTGTCTTGTGTATTCTCTCAGATCCATCCAGTCCGCTCCCCACGATGGCCCTGTTTTAATCTGTTAAAAATCCAGGCGCGGCTTGACCGCGTGCAGGCAATGCATGTGCTGACAGATGCACACACGTGAATGCTAGCGCGCAGAACAGGGGCTGTCACGCCCTCAGAGCGAAAACGCTGAAAATTGGCGCAGTTACGCGCTTGCGTGACGATCACCAGCGCCGAATAACGCGCCCTGGCAAGTAGGAAGCGCCCGGGAAAACAGCCCCGCAATATCGCGAAACACTTCAGCAGTATTCGGAAACCTCCCTTTGAGTTGACGCTTGGGAAACTTCCAGTCAGAGTAAGAAGCAGTGTTTTAAGGCATGTTGATTGACTTATTCGAGAAATATATTGCCATTGGCGCCATTGTTCTGCGCCTCGCTTGCTGGGTGCTCTTATAACGGTTTCGGCACTTCATCTTCAGCCGCCATCGTGACTGGCAATGCAATTGTGCACGAGCTGCGCGGTCGCGGGCTGCATGTTGCTACGATGCGCGGCACGGCAATCTTCAGCTTGGGCATCTATCACGAGGTTCTGGTTTTTGCCGGAAATTGCGAAGATGGCCCGGCAAGGCTGACAGACCGTCAGGCACTGATCAAAAACCAAACTCTTGCAGCATCCGTGACAGACACGACAGGGCTGGAGATCGCCCTTGGCCGCAGATGGAGCGGCCTGACCCTTGGCCGCCATCAGGCCGCTGTTCTGGTGGATGTGCCACAGGGCGCCGAAATCTCCCGCAGCCTGCATCTGGATCTGACTGACCTGTCGGCAACCAGCGTAGATCAACAGGATGACACTCTGTGCACGAAGGAGACGGGGACGTGAAAAAATTATTTATTTTTTGTGGGTTAAGCAGTGTTTGGGGATGTGGCGATACGCTTAATGTCGCGCATGATACAGTTGTCGGTATCAATGCCGCCGTCAGCGCCAATCGGCAGCAAGGCTAGGTTGTGATCGGTTATGACAGAGATTTCGCTGCCGTGGTTCCCGTGATTGAACCAGGCAAGGTCGGTCCCGACGGCACATCGCGCACAGATCGCGAGGCTATGGCCGTATTCGGCTGCACACGGATGGAAACCAAGAGCATTTTCTTGACCCGATACTCAGACGTCATTTCCACCGGAGACGCCGCAAACAAACTTGCAAAGACGCTTGGAACAAAAAACCGAACCGATGGTGCCGCGAGACTGGTCACCTGCGGTGAAGACAAAGAGGGAAAAGACAAGGACACCGGCAATGAACAGGGCAATGACAACCAATCGACCGGAGGAAATGGCAATGGCTGACAACCCAAGACTTTCTTGGATCATCCTCCTGGCAATCGGGGGCTTTGGCCTTGTCGGCTGCACCTCGATTCAGGATCGCAGTTTGGTCTATGGGGAACGCAGCGGTGTGAACATCGCCTTGCGCTCTGATCCCGCCAAGGCGCTGCCCGTCGAGGTCAATGCAGGTGTACAGCGCCGCGTGACAACGCTGGTTCCGCCCATATCGCGCGATCAAAACAAACGACCCAATGATGAGGCGGTCAGTTTGGTTTCGACATTTGACCTGACCTATGACAATGCCGACGCTTCCAAAGGTCTTTTCGGAGGTCGGACGCGAATTGCATCGATCTTTACGACAGGTTCAGCCGCGACCGAACTGGCGACGGCCATTGAACAGGGCAATGGGACGTCAGAGGGTATCGCCAATGCCGCAGAAGCGAACCGCGCATTCGTACTTGGGCACGATTGAGTCAGTCCGCCTGTGTCATCAAAGCCCTGATTCTGGTGCGTAGTTTACCCGCGCCCCTTCAGATGCTTGGCCAATGCGCCCGCGTTTTTCTTGCGCCGACCCTTGTAGGGGTTCTTGTCCCCCTGCCCGCGCAGCGTCAGGCGGATCGGTGTTCCGGGCATGTCGAAATCCTGCCGTAAACCGTTCACCAAGTAACGGGTATAGCTTTCAGGCATTTTGTCGGGATGCGAACACATCACCACAAACCCCGGAGGTCGGGTCTTGGCCTGCGTCATGTAGCGCAGTTTGATCCGGCGTCCCTGTGGGGCTGGCGGCGGGTGTTGTTCCAGCATGGCCGTCAGCCAGCGGTTCAGAGCGGCAGTCGGCACCCGGCGGTTCCAGACGTCATGGGCGCGCAGGATCGCGTCGCGCAAACGCTCCAAACCCCGGCCCGTCTTGGCGGAAACCGTGATCAGCGGCGCGCCGCGAAGTTGCGGCAGCAGCCGGTCAAACGACTCTTTCAACTCGCGCAGCTTTTCCTGCTTGTTGTCTTCGATGTCCCATTTGTTGACGGCGACGACAACGGCCCGGCCTTCACGCTCGGCCAAATCGGCAATCCGCAGATCTTGCTGTTCAAACGGGATCGCGGCGTCCAGCAACACAACGACGACCTCGGCAAATTTTACCGCGCGCAGGCCGTCGGACACGGAAAGCTTTTCCAGCTTTTCCTGTACTTTTGCTTTCTTGCGCATCCCTGCGGTGTCAAAGATCCGCATCGGCGTGCTTTGGCCGTCCGGGTCAGCCCAGTCGATTCGCAAGCTGATTGCGTCACGCGTGATCCCGGCCTCTGGCCCCGTCAACAGACGGTCTTCGCCGATGATCTTGTTGATCAAGGTGGATTTGCCCGCATTTGGACGCCCCACCACCGCAACCTGCAAGGGCTTGGCTGCGGTGATCAGCGGCGTCTCGCCCTCACCGTCTTCGTCCAGTTCAATGTCCGTTTGCGGGGCTTCCTCGACTTGTTTTTCCTCTGCCGCGTCTGCCAGAGGCATCAGCTGCGCATAAAGGTCCGTCATCCCTTCACCATGTTCGCCCGACAAGCGGACCGGTTCACCCAGACCAAGGTTGTAAGCTTCCAGAACACCCGCATCCGCAGCATTGCCTTCGGCCTTGTTGGCCGCAAGTATCACGTGCTTGGACCGTTTGCGTAGGATCTCTGCGAACATTTCATCCGTTGGTGTCACACCCACGCGCGCGTCGATCATGAACAGGCAGACATCAGCCATGTCCACGGCACGTTCCGTCAGACGGCGCATCCGCCCCTGAAGGCTGTCATCCGTCGCGTCCTCAAGACCCGCCGTATCAATCACGGTAAAGCGCAGATCGCCCAGACGCCCTTCGCCTTCGCGCAGGTCGCGCGTCACGCCGGGCTGGTCGTCGACCAGGGCCAGACGTTTGCCCACAAGGCGGTTGAACAGGGTGGATTTGCCCACATTCGGGCGCCCCACGATGGCGAGGGTCAGCGACATGATACTCAACTTTCAAGACTCAAGAAGCGCCCTTTAGCGCATCTTGCCGTCAACGGAAAGCGTGTAGATCTCCCTTGGAGGAAACGACATACAGCGTTTGCCCGGCAACAACCGGAGCCGTAGTTGCACCTCCGGGAACTTCGACCTGGTGAACCAGTGCCCCGTTAACCGGATTGAAGAAGCGCAGATACCCGTCATTGGACGCAATCACAATACGGCCTCCGGCCAGGATCGGACCGTAATGTGCAAAGATCGGACCGCGGCGGCCTCGCTTGTCCTTGACAAAGCTTGGCAGATCCTGCGCCCAGATGACCGAGCCATCGGCCGCATTCAAGCGCACCAGCTGACTGCGGTCACTGATCAGGAAGATGCTGTTGCCTGCAGGCCAGACAGTATCAACCGCACCTTCATCGGCGGTCCAGCGGCGTTCACCGGTGGCGGCGTCAAAGGCAACGGTCCGGCCAGAATGGTTGCCGATATAGATTGTGTTTCCGACAACCATCGGACTGCCGGTCACGTCAACGATCTGCGCGGCGGCCCGTCCCCGCCGCCCGCCTGCGACCGACGCATTCCAGCGACGGATGCCCCCACGGCGGAAGGTGGCCGCAACATCGCCGGACCCGAATGCAAACACTGCCAGGTCCGAGGCAATCACCGGTGCCGGTGCGCCCAGAACGTTACCGACGCTGGGCGTGCCTTCGATTTGCCAGGCGATACGCCCGTCCTTGGTGTTGATGGTCCACCCGGTTTCGTCCCCCGCGACAAGGTACAACAACCCGTCATTGACCATCGGAGAGCCGCTTCCGGTTGCGTCCAATCGCTTCTGCCACCGCACGGCGCCCGTTTTTGCATCCAATGCGGTCAGTCGCCCGAACCCGGACGACACGTAGAGAACGCCGTTCGAATAGGCCAAGCCGCCACCGGTGGCGTCTGCATCACCGTCACTTGGCGGAACCAGATCGGTATCCCAAGCCAACTGGCCCTGCGGCGTGACCGCTGACACCGTCGCCCCCGCATCCAGTGTATAAATCAACCCGCCCGCAACCACCGGTTCGGCGGTGATACGTTGCTTGCGCGAGTCGCCCTGCCCGATCGACACAGACCAGACCCGCTGTGGCGAGCCACGCAGTGCCGCGTTCGTGGTTCGGAAAGCAGCCGTCCCCGGGCTTTGCGGCCAGCTGGCATTCGCTTTTTGAGCTGGCAGGCTGATGGGCTGAGAGCCGCTCTTTTCCACTGTTTCCAGATCAGACGCCGGACGGATGTCTTCACGTTCTCCGGGCAAAATCGCTTCGGGAGGTTCACAGGCGGTCAATGCGGTCAAAGCCAGTGCCGCAACCGGCAATCCCGCGCGGGAAATTAGTCTTGTTACCATGATGTTCCGAACTCGCCTGTCATTAAGTCTTTTGTCCCGCCTGGTCAGCCCTGCTGTGCCACCAATGGCTCGGGTTCGCCGCCCAACGCAACTATCAGTTGGGCCGCACGTTGTTGCAGATCAATACCGACCTCGGCGTCCTGACGCAGCGCCTGCAAGCGGTCCAGTGCCGCATCGACATTGCCCTCGGACACGTCGATCAGGGCCAGTTGCTCCTCGGCCAGCAGTCGAAGGGGCGCACCCGGCGCCGCCAGCGCTTCGAACTGCTGTCGACGGTCAGCGGCGGGCAAGGTGTCGCTTTGCAACAACAGCGCCTTGAAGCTTGCGATCGCGCGATAGATCTCGGGCAAATCCCCCTGCACGGCAACCGCGTTCAGACTGTTGACCGCCTCTTCGCGCGATCCCGCTTCAAGCTGAGACGCAGACAGCAGCATGTTCAGAACAGCATTCCCGCCCGGCGACTGCGCCTCGGTTTCCCGCAAACCGGCCGCCCGTGCATCAGAATCGTTTTCCGACAGAGCCGCCAGAATCGAGTCACCCAGATCCTGCGCCTGCGCCGTATCGCGGGATTTGCGGTATTCATTGAACGCCGCCCCGCCGACAATCAGCGCGACCGCCGCCACACCAACCCAACCCCAGCGGCGCAGCAGCAGATACATCCGATCACGGCGTACCTCTTCCGTGACCTCATCAATGAAACTGTCGGTGTCGCTCATTCCTGCCCCCTGGGCTGTGTGTCTTGCATAAGTGCGCCATGTCATACCCCGGCACCAACGCCAAGCCAAGGGTCGGATTTTGCGCATTTTCACCGCTTGGCTTCTCACTTGCGAAAAAAACTAAACCGAACTATTCAGTTTAGTGTAGAAATTACACAGCCGACGCCCCATTTCATACCAAGACGGCCCCGCTTTTGTTGGCACCGAATTCTAGGAGAAACACTGAATGCGTTTGATTTCTTTCATCAACGCCCTTCTGGTTATTGTTGCGTTGTATTTTCTTGTTTTTGAGCGCGACTCTTTGTTTGCTTTCGCCGGACGTGGCGAAGCAGAAGAAGCGGTACAGACCGAAGCCGTCGAATCCGACGAGACCGATATTGATGCCGTTGGCGTGGTCGCCCTGCGTTCGCAGGCGCGCGAAATTGACAGTGCGGTTCTGCTGCGAGGACAAACCAAGGCGAACCGGCAGGTCGAGGTTTTGTCTGAAACCACATCCACGGTGATCTCGGAACCCATGCGCAAAGGTGCCTTTGTCGAGGCCGGGGATGTTCTGTGTGAACTCGACCCCGGCACGCGCCCGGCGCAACTGGCCGAGGCGCTGGCCGGAAAACTCGAAGCCGAAAGCCGCATTCCCGAGGCTGAAGCCCGCTTGCAAGAGGCGCATGCCCGTGTGGCCGAGGCCGAAATCAATCTGACGGCTTCGCGCAAACTGGCGGAAACCGGGTTTGCTTCGGAAACCCGCCGAATTTCCAGCGAGGCCGCGATGAGCGCTGCCAAAGCAGGTGTAAAGTCCGCCGAAGCCGAGCTGGAGGCGACCCGGGCCGGAATCGAAGCAGCCGCAGCCGCAGTTGAAGCCGCGCAGCGAGAGGTCGGACGCCTGACCATCAAAGCCCCGTTCAAGGGCCTGCTGGAAAGCGACACCGCAGAATTGGGCAGCCTGATGCAGCCCGGATCGCTGTGCGCAACCGTGATTCAGCTTGATCCGATCAAACTGGTCGGGTTCGTGCCGGAAACCGAAGTCAACCGTGTTCAGGTGGGGTCCGAGGCATCGGCAACGCTGGTCACCGGTCGGCAGCTTGGCGGCCGCGTCACGTTCCTCAGCCGGTCGGCTGATGAAACAACGCGCACGTTCGAAGTTGAAATCACGGTTCCGAACCCGGATCTGACCATTCGCGACGGTCAGACCGCGACCATCAGCATCGCAGCCGAAGGCACAAAGGCACATCTGCTGCCGCAATCCGCCCTGACCCTAAGCAACGAGGGTCAATTGGGTGTCCGTACTGTCGGCACCGGCAATGTGGTGAATTTCCTGCCTGTCCGCATTCTGCGTGACACGGCCGAGGGTGTCTGGGTCGACGGTCTCCCCGAAACAGCCGACATAATCATTGTCGGACAAGAGTTCGTGACACGCGGTGTGACCGTAGCGCCGACTTATCGGGAAGCGTCACAATGACCGGTGTTGTCGCATGGGCCGCTGATCGAGCCCGCATGGTGTTGGCATTTATCGCGATTTCGCTGGTTATCGGCGGATTTGCCTATGTCTCGCTTCCGAAAGAAGGCGAGCCGGATATCGAAATCCCTGCCCTGTTTGTATCCGTGCAGTTTCCCGGGATTTCCGCAGAGGATTCCGAAAACCTGCTCATCAAGCCGATGGAGACCGAACTGGCGGATCTCGACGGGCTCAAGGAAATGACATCGACCGCTGCCGAAAACTATGCGGGGGTCGCGCTGGAATTTGACTTCGGTTGGGACAAGACCGCGATCATGGCCGATGTGCGTGACGCGATGAACACAGCTCAGGCGGACTTTCCCGAAGGCGCAGAACAATATTCCCTGACCGAGATCAACTTTTCCGAATTCCCGATCGTCATCGTGAACCTGACCGGTCCCGTTCCCGAACGCACGATGGCCCGTGTCGCCAAGGATCTACAGGACGATCTTGAGGCTCTGGATTCCGTTCTCGAAGCCGGTATCGCAGGCAATCGCGACGAGATGCTCGAGGTCGTGATCGACCCGCTGCGGCTTGAAGCCTACAACGTGACGGCGGACGAGCTGATCAACGTGGTACGGAACAACAACCAGTTGATTGCAGCCGGTGAAGTTGAAACCGCGCAGGGCACCTTCTCGGTCAAGATACCGTCGTCGTTCAAAACCGCACAGGATGTTTACGGCCTGCCCATCAAGGTCAACGGTGATCGGGTCGTCACCTTGGGGGAACTGGCACAGATCAACTACACTTTCGAAGACCGCGAAGGGACGGCCCGTTTCAACGGTGAACCGACCGTCGCATTGCAGGTGGTCAAGCGCAAGGGCTATAACCTGATCGACACCGTCGCGCAGGTGAAGGAAACCATTGCGCATGCAAAGACCAAGTGGCCGCCCGAACTTCAGGCGGCGGTTGATCTGGGTACATCGAACGACCAGAGCCGCATCGTCGGCTCGATGGTCAGCCAGCTTGAAGGCTCGGTTCTGACCGCAATTGCGCTGGTGATGATCGTGGTTCTTGCCTCGCTGGGTACGCGGGCCGCCCTGCTGGTCGGTTTTGCGATCCCGACCTCGTTCCTGCTGTGTTTTGCGTTTCTGGCAGTCATGGGTGTCAGCATCTCGAACATCGTGATGTTCGGCCTCATCCTGGCGGTGGGGATGCTGGTGGATGGCGCCATCGTCGTGGTGGAATACGCAGACAAACGCATCAAGGAAGGCGTGGGCCCGATGCACGCCTATGTCGAGGCCGCCCAGCGCATGTTCTGGCCCATCGTGTCCTCGACCGCAACGACACTCTGCGCGTTCCTGCCCATGCTGTTCTGGCCCGGTATTCCCGGCGAGTTCATGGGAATGCTGCCGGTCACGCTGATCTTCGTTCTGTCGGCGTCGCTGATCGTGGCGCTGATCTATCTGCCAGTCATGGGCGGTGTGTCCGGCCGCCTGAGCCGCCTCTTCGATCGGTCTTCGACCTGGTTGCGGGCGCGCACGCCATGGTGGGTCCGGGTGCTGATGGTGCCGCCGTCGCTGTACATGATCTTTCTGGGTGCGATGCAGGTTCTGAACCCCAACTACCTGCTGCCCGGTGGCTCGATCGCCGGGGCGCTGCTGTTCCTGTTCGGGGCGTTTGCCGGGTCCGTAACCCTGAGCGCGGCCAAAATGGAACGCGCCGAAGAGGACCACGTTCATACAGCGGACGAACACACGTTTTTTGGCCACGTCGTTCGGTTCCTTGTCGGCAATCCGATCATGCCGATCGTTTCCCTGCTGACGGTTTTCACGGCGGTGTATTTCGTGGCCTTCGTCTGGTTTCCTCAGGAATCCCGCGGGGTTGAATTCTTCGTGGAAAGCGAACCTGAACAGGCCACCGCATATGTGCGTGCCCGCGGGAACCTTTCCCTGGCGGAAAAAGACGCGATGGTTCTTGCCGCCGAAGAGATCATCGGAACTCACCCTGCGGTCATCAACGTCTTTGCCTTTGCGGGCGAAGGTGGCCTGAACCAGAATAACGGTGGCGCTCAGGCGCCGGCCGATACAGTGGGCCGGGTTCAGTTCGAAATCATCCCTTGGGAAGACCGCCCCAACGTTTCGGAATCGGCCCTGTGGGGCCTGTTCGAACGGCACTTCGTGGCGCCCGAATATGATGGCGACTTCGTGATTGATGAGCTGAATACCCAACTTGCAACGATCCCCGGCATCATCGTCGAGATTTTGCCGTTGGAGCAAGGCCCTGCTTCGGCCAAGCCTGTGCATCTGCGCATCAAGGGTGACGGGTGGGAAGACCTGACCTCGGCAGCGATCACCGCCCGCGAGGTTTTCGACACCACGCCGGGCCTGATCAAGACCGAAGATACCCTGCCTCTGCCCGGCATCGACTGGCAGATTGACGTGGATGTCGCCAAGGCCGGTCGGTTCGGAGCCGACGTGGCAACCGTCGGCGCCATGGTCCAGTTGGTCACGCGCGGCATATTGCTGGGCGAGATGCGCCCGGACAGCAATGACGAAGAGATCGAAATTCGCGTTCGCCTGCCCGAAGAAGACCGCGTTTTGTCGACACTGGATACACTCAAGGTCCGTACCCCGGACGGTTTGGTGCCCTTGTCGAACTTCGTAACGCGCAAACCCGTGGCCAAGCTGGCCGAGATCAACCGCGTCGACCAGCAGCGATACTACGACGTCAAAGCGGATGTCGAACCGGGGCTGAGCAAGGTTGTGACCGAAGGCCCCGATGGAAAACAGGTGCGGCTGGCCGTCATGCGTGAAGTGACGGAAGGCTACACACCGACCGGCACCGTTCTGAATGGTACGGGTGGAAAGTCATATGAACTGGTTCAACTGACCGGCGCAGAAAGTGTCGACCAGCTGCGCAGCGCAATCGAAGACGGGGATGCTCAGTTTGCGCTGATCAACCCGAACGAGCGTATTGCGGTGCTGACGGAATGGCTGGAAACCGGCCCGTTCGCCAACGCGATCAGCTGGGAATGGACTGGTGATCAGGAAGAGCAGGAAGAATCCGGCGCCTTTCTGGTGAACGCGTTCATGGGCGCTCTGGGGCTTATGTTCGTGATCCTGCTGGCGCAGTTCAACTCGTTCTACAATTCAGTTCTCGTGCTGCTGGCGGTGGTTCTGTCCACCACCGGGGTTCTGATCGGCATGATCGTGATGGAACAGCCCTTCTCGATCATCATGACCGGGACCGGCATCGTGGCCCTGGCCGGTATCGTGGTGAACAACAATATCGTTCTGATCGACACCTATCAGGAATACAGCAGCTATATGCCGAGGATCGAGGCGATCATCCGCACCGCGGAATCCCGTATCCGCCCGGTGCTGCTGACCACGCTGACAACGATGGCCGGTCTGACGCCGATGATGTTCGGCCTGTCGCTGGACTTCATCAATGGCGGCTATTCCATCGACAGCCCCACCGCACTGTGGTGGAAACAGCTGGCCACAGCGGTGGTCTTTGGCCTGGGCATTGCAACTGTTCTGACGCTGATCGTCACCCCATCGCTTCTGGCCTTGCGGGTCTGGGTGACAACCTATGCGATCTGGCTCAGCCGAGTTCTGGCCCGTGTAACGGCAGGCCGGTCCAGCCAGATCGCGCAGGACATGGCGATAGGGCGCTCTGCCCGGCAGATGCAGGCCACTGAAATTGTGTGGGAGGACGACTCGCGTTTTGAAGGATCAGAACAGGACAGTCGATCAGATCAGTCTGGTCGCCCCTCTGGCCCGCCGCTGAAAGCTGCTGAATAAACGAAAAGGACCGGGAGTTCCGGTCCTTTTTCATTTGGCCATCATCACAACCGGGACCACGTCTGATGCGCGCAAATCGCATGTTCGCATCCTTTGACCAGCAGCTTGTCCCCCTGCAACGTCATCTGTGGCACCGCATCCACGTTGATCAACGGGACCCAGAATTCGCCGCCGCCGTATTTTCCTCCGCCTTCACCCGCCACGTCCCAGAACAGTTTCTTACCGATATTCGGTGTTTGGACTTCCTTGCCTGAAGAGTCATAGGCCGAAAGGATCCGACCGCAGAACTTATCCCCACACGCCGTGATTTTGATGTGCGAAATCAGGTTCTTGCGATCAGGTTCAGTCTTCCAGACACCCACGATGGGATCGGCCGCCACAATGACCGGCAGACTAATCGCGATCGCAATAGACGATAGTCGTGACTTCAATCGCTTCATCATGACAGGCACCCTTCTGGTTTTTTTTGTATTCTACCCTGTTTCGCTCCATGTTTGGATCTTCAGGCCGCTTCCCCGTCCGATTGCTGCCGGTTCCACAATTGGGCATACCGCCCCGACCGCGCCAGCAACTCGTCATGCGTGCCCTGTTCAATGACCTCGCCCGCTTCCAGAACCACGATCCGGTCCGCTTCGGCAATGGTGCTGAGGCGATGGGCAATGGTGATAACCGTACGACCCTCTCCTGCGCGCGCCAGCGCATCCTTGATGTCCTGCTCGGTATCTGTGTCCAAGGCCGAGGTCGCCTCGTCCAACAACAGGATCGGCGGGTTCTTGAGCAAAGTCCGCGCGATGCCGACTCTTTGTTTTTCACCACCTGACAGTTTGAGCCCGCGTTCACCGACCATAGTGTCATAGCCTTCGGGCAGCGAGGTGATGAAATCGTGAATTTGCGCAGCTCGGGCTGCGGCCTCGACCTCCTCCGGGGTGGCGTCGTCACGGCCATAGGCAATGTTGTACCGGATGCTGTCGTTGAACAATACCGTGTCCTGCGGCACAACGCCGATGGCCGCGTGCAGACTGGACTGCGTCACATCCCGCACATCCTGTCCATCGATCTTCAAGGATCCTTTGGTCACATCGTAGAACCGGAAAAGCAGCCGCCCGATGGTTGATTTGCCAGACCCGGTTGCCCCCACGATGGCCACGGTCTGCCCGGCAGGAACGGTCAACGAAACACCCTTGAGGATCTCCCTTTCAGGGTCATAGCCGAAATGCACATCGTCCAGCGCGACTTCGCCGCCATTCACCTTGAGGTTGGGCGCACAGGGTTTGTCGGTGACTTCGGCGGGCTGTTCAAGCAGATCGAACATCTGGCCCATATCGACCAACGATTGCCGGATTTCCCGGTAGACCGTCCCCAGAAAGTTCAGCGGTACGGTGATCTGGATCATGTAAGCGTTGACCATGACGAAATCGCCCACTGTAAGGTTTCCGCTCTGAACCCCGATGGCAGCCAGAACCATCACACCGATCAAACCACAAGTGATCAGGAATGACTGGCCAAAATTCAGAAATGCCAGCGAATATGCCGTTTTCAGCGCCGCCCCGGCATAGGCTTTCATCGACACATCATATCGCTCAGCTTCGCGCGCTTCGGCATTGAAATACTTGACAGTTTCGAAATTCAGCAGGCTGTCGATGGCGCGCTGATTGGCTTCGGTGTCCTGATCGTTCATCTCGCGCCGAAGCTTCACCCGCCATTCGGTCACGGCAAATGTGAACCAGATATACAGACCGATTGTGACGGCGACGACCACCAGATACCAGACATCGAACAGCCACATCAGGATGATCGCCACCAGCAGCAGTTCCAGGATCAGCGGCCCGATCGAGAACAGCAGAAAGCGCAACAGGAACTCGACGCCCTTGACACCCCGTTCGATGATGCGGCTCAGCCCTCCGGTACGGCGGGATACGTGGTAACGCATCGAGAGGTTGTGAATGTGCCGAAAGGTCTCAAGCGCCAACGCCCGCAGAGCCCTTTGCCCTACGGGCGCAAAGGCCGCATCCCTCAGTTGTTGGAATCCCACGGTCAGCATCCGCGCCACGCCATAGGCGACCGTCAGCCCGACCGCGCCCAGCGCCACCGGCGGCACGCCCTCACCTGCCAGCGCGTCAACGGCACCTTTGTAAAGGATTGGCGTATAGACCGCGATCAGCTTGGCCAGAACCAGCATGACCATGGCAATCACCACGCGGCGCTTTACCCATGGTTCATCCTGTGGCCAAAGATAGGGTGCCACTTTGCGGATCGTGCGCCAGCCCGAGCTTCGCTCGTCACGCGGCACCGTATCGTCCGGGGTCGTAGTAGGTGTTCGTCTCATCACGTACCTTAACTGCGGTCAGAGATTGACCCCGGCCCGCTTGGGCCAAAGGCGATGCTTATTCAGGTATGGTGAAGACCTGCCCCGGATAGATCAGATCCGGATCGCGGATCAGGTCGCGATTGGCCTCGAACAGCCGTACATACAGGACCCCGTCGCCAAACCGGTCGCGCGAGATGGCCCACAGCGTGTCGCCCCGTTGAACCGTAACCGAACGGATGGCAGCTGCTTCGCCCTGCGCGTTGGCCTGACTTGCCGCGACGGCGGCATCCAGAACTTCAACCGGCTCTCGCTTGAACGGGGTTTCGACCCGGCTGAGCACCGTCCCGTCCGTATTCACCGCGTCCACGCGCAGCGTGTAGACACCCGGATCAATCCCCTCCAGATCGCTGCGCCAGGATCCATCCTCTTTCGGGTCGAGATCGGCGATCAGGCGATTGTTCAGGTACAGTCGAACGGCTGCACCGTCCTGCACACGCCCGGTCAGCTGGACATTGCCGGTATCAGAGTACCCGATGGTATCCAGTGCGATCTGATCAGGGGGCGTATCCCGCACCACAGGCGGCTGCACCAGTTCAACCCCTTCTTCGCCGGACCGCAGCACCGCAATCTGCTGATCCGGTTCGGGTGTCTGCGGCGGCGAGTCGGCGGTTTGCGTTTCCTCGGCCTCCGGCACGGTGGTTTCGGTTCCGGTCACATCAGTTTCTGGCGCTGGAACTTCGGTCGCCGTTTCGGGCTCAACGTCTGCATCGGCTGTCGCGATCGTGGCGTCTTCGGCGTCGGCCGTCGTGTCCGGATCGGATGCCGGCGATTCTTCAGTTACAGGCGCTTCTTCGACCGGCTTTGGCAATGCCGCAATCAGATAGTCGTCGGACTGTGTGATCCGTTGGCCATCCTTGCTTTGCAGGACCAACCCCTGAGCCGCGTCGCTGAACGGGATCGAAACAAATTCGGCAAACTGGCCGCTGCCGTCCACGGTAAAGCTGTGCAGGGTTTCGCCGTTCAGCAGCACCTCGATCCGGCTGCCGGGCTCGGCATCGCCGGACAACAGCGCCCTGCCATCTGGCTCAACAAAAATCTGATCCAGGGCCGGAGGGGCCGCTGGCTGGGGCGCGATATCTTCCGTCTTGGCAACGGCGGTGTCCGCGTCAGAGGCGTCGGCCGTTTCACTAGTGTCCTCGGCAGGCTCGGTCGTGGGCCCTTCATCCGCAGGAGCCGCCTGTTCAACCACTTCCGGTTCCGAAACCTGCGCACCCTGCCCTACAGGTTCCGGGGCTACGGCAGAGGCGGTTTCCTGCGGGGCGCTCGGCTCGGGCGTTTTGGTGAAGACGCCGGACAGATACAATCCACCCGCGCCCAATATCGCAACAAGACCCGCAATCACCCCCCAGATGAAATTGCCCGAGCTTCCGTTTCCCGATTTGGCGTCCATTATTTTCCTTTCACTCCGCCGGGCAAAAGCTATGCGTTGAAAAGCTTTCCGACGGACAGTTGAGCCAATCTATCAATCCCGCTATCACGGGTCAAAACCCCTGACACAACCCCGGAGCCCCCCTTTGATGTCTCAGAAATCAGTCTGTGTGTACTGCGGGTCACGCAATGGAGCCGAGAAGGCTTATTCTGAAACTGCACGGCAGTTTGGCAGCCTGCTGGCGCAGGAAGGCTGGCGGCTGGTCTACGGAGCCGGAGATGTCGGTTTGATGGGTGAAGTGGCCCGCGCCGCGCAGAATGCCGGTGGTGAAACCTTCGGCGTCATTCCGGTGCATCTGGTCAAGCGCGAGGTCGGAAAAACGGATCTGACCCACTTCGTGATCACCGAGACAATGCACGAGCGCAAGAAAGTCATGATCATGAACGCCGACGCCGTCGTGGTCCTGCCGGGCGGTCCGGGGTCGCTGGACGAGCTGTTCGAAGCGCTGACATGGCGCCAGCTTGGCCTGCATGACAAGCCGATCGTCGTGGTCAATGTGAACGGCTATTGGGACGCGTTGCACACATTGTTGGATCAGGTGATCGGGCAAGGCTTTGCCGACACGTCTTTGGCGGATTTCATCACCTGGGTCGAAGACGCCGATACAGCCATGATCGCCCTGCGGGACAAGCTGACCTGAGGATGGGAAACCGTGCGGGCGGTTGAACCGCCCGCCGTATTCATCAGGCAAGTCTGGCTTTGGGTTGCAGACTGAGGCGCACCACCTGCTCGACCTTGTGCAAAGGATGATTGGTCAGGGTCTTGTTGACCTCGGCCACGACCTTTCCCAGCACCTCGCTGTGTAACCGACGCCGCAACAGACCCAGAACATGGGGGCTGGCCACCAGAACCAGCCGATCATAGGCGCCTTTCAGCCCCTTGCGATTCAACAGGTTCGCCAGATCCTGCACGAACAGAGATTTTGCGTGCGCCTTCCACGTGGGTTCTTCAATTGCCGATTTCTGTTTTGGTCCGCCGTCGTTGCGACGACCTGCGCGGTCCGTCGGTTTTCCGGTCGGGCCGTCTTGTTCTTCGACAGCGACGACGACAAAATTGGGATCGTCGGCATCGGTGATATTCTCCATCACCAGCGCTTTCTCTCCATCTGCAACAATAACCCAAGTTCCCTGTGTAAGTGCGACCATTGCGATCTCCTGATTAGGTTGTGTTCTGGGTATCCCTCGACCTGCTGGACATGCGGGTTCGTTGACGCACGAACAGTGCGCAGCCCGATCATTGTTTGAATTGATATGCAGTTTCTCCCTCTACCCTACAGAGATGTGTACTGGAAAACAGCAAACAAGATACCGTCACGCAGAAAGGGCACGTATCGGCGGGTTTTCACCGGCTGGTCATCAACCCTTTAGGCGGACATCTCGACAACGGTGATTTCGGGCGTCACGCCCAGACGAACCGGCAGGATCGAACAGCCGATACCGCCCGAAACGACCAGATCGCGCCCATTTTCGCGTACATGGCCATAGGCATAGCGATTGCCGAATTTCGATGGCACCACGGGCGACCAGCCGAACAGGCGCACTTGGCCACCATGTGTGTGCCCTGAAAGGGTCAAGGCCACCCGCCCGGGCACAGTGGGAAACACATCGGGCTCATGCGCCATCATCACAACCGGAGCGTCATCGGTGATCTGCGCCAGAGTACCTTCCAGATCGTCCAATCCTTGCGGCTTGCCGTTGCGCCAGATCGCCAGCTGATCCTCGAGACCGGCCAGCCAGATGCCCTGAGTTTCGAGTTTGATCGCGGCATTGGACAACACCGAAATTCCGTTCTGTTCCAGAATTTCGGCATAGCGATTGGGCCCGGACCCGCGCCGCTGTGCCGACCTGTCATCCCACCAGTCGTGATTGCCCAGAACGGCAAAGACACCATTCTTCGCCTCAAGCCCGGCAAGCACAGGGGCCAGGTCCTGCATCTTGACCGTGTCCGAGACACCTTTGTGGCTTGCAAAGAAATCACCCAACAGCAGGATCACGTCCGGAGCCAGCGCATTGGTTCGGCGGACCACCTGCCTTACGCGGTTCAGGCCGACATAGGGCTCGCCCACATGCATATCGGACAGTACGGCGATTCTGAGCGGCGGCGCTGTCCAGTCGTCCCGCTGAATGCGCCATTTGCGCACGCGCAGCCGAACCGCGGGTTCAATAATGAACCCGTAGGCGGCCGTGACAAGGCCTGCCAGCGTCGCCGCCAGCAGGCCCTTTATGAACCGACGTCGGTTCAATACGTTACATCCGCGATGCGACGTTTTCCCAGTTCACCAGATTGTCGAGGAAGTTCGACAGGTAGGCCGGGCGCTTGTTGCGGAAATCGATGTAGTAGGAGTGCTCCCAAACATCGCAACCCAGCAGCGCGGTTTGACCAAAGCACAGTGGGTTCACGCCATTCTCGGTTTTTGTGACGGCCAGCGAGCCATCGGCGTTCTTGACCAGCCACGCCCAGCCCGAACCGAACTGACCCGCACCGGCGGCACTGAATTGCGACTTGAATTCATCCACCGAACCGAAGCTTTCGGTCAGCGCCTTTTCCAGCTCGCCCGGCATCTTGGACTCGCCCGGCCCCATCATTTCCCAGAACTGGTTGTGGTTCCACAACTGGCTGATGTTGTTGAAAATACCGTTTTGTGCCACGGCGTTTGCGTCGTATGTACCAACGATGATCTCTTCCAGCGACTTGCCGTCCCATTCGGTGCCGGCGATCAGCTTGTTGCCGTTGTCGACATAGGCCTTGTGGTGCAGGTCGTGGTGATATTCCAACGTTTCCGCGGACATACCCTTGGCTGCCAGCGCGTCATGTGCATAAGGAAGATCAGGAAGTTCAAAAGCCATGTCGGCCCCCTGTTTAAATGTAAGTTGCGGTTCCCAAGGTTAAATGCTTTGGCAACCGCCGCAGGTCAAGGGGCGTGGCAAGAAAACCCGGAGGCAGGCGATGCTGACACAGGCGCGCAAGATGTTCTATCGCGCCCGCGGATATTATGCGGGCAATCTGAACGGCGAGCCGTTTCGTCTGGACCCGTACCATTCGAAATTCTGGCGCAAGGCCACTGCGGGCGCTTGGGAGCCTGAAACATTTGCAGTTCTTGACCGGTTCCTGTCCCCTCAAAGCGACTATCTGGACATCGGCGCGTGGATTGGCCCGACGGTGCTGTACGGTGCGCGAAGGGCACGGCATGTCTGGTGTTTTGAGCCTGACCCGACCGCGTTTCGGCATCTGGCATGGAATCTTGATCTGAACGGTATTCAGAACGTTTCGGCATTCGGGGTCGCCCTGTCAGATCGATTTGGCGTGGCACGCATGGCCTCTGTGCGCGGTGAACCCGGGGATTCCACCAGTTCGCTTCTGCACGACGGGGCGCATGGGTCTGATGCGCTGACGATCGCCTGGGACCAATTCGAAAAAACAAACGACCTGTCACGGGTTTCGCTGGTCAAAATGGACATCGAGGGCGCGGAATTCATTGTTGCCCCCACTTTGTCCGCGTGGCTGAAGGAACGCCGCCCCGCCCTTCTTCTGTCTCTTCACGCACCTCTGCTTCCGGAAGACCAGAGGCACGAACGTGTCAGCGCATTGATGGATGAACTGGGTTATTACGCAAACCTGTCGGATGACAAGTCACAGCCTGTAGAGATTTCGGACTTGCTGACCGAAGATGGCCTGAGCCGTTTTCACACCGTTCTCTTGCATGGGTAGAACGTCTGGCATTTTTTTCTTCGTTCACGCGAGGTCCCGCTTGCGGCATTGAGGTGTATCAGTTTGATTGCAGACACCAAGAATCATACCCAAGTAGATAAAATGAAAAGACTTTTACCGATTGTAGTCGCCGCATTTCTTGCACATACCGCTGCGGCAGAAACGGTTACCTATCATTGCAAGATGTCCAAACAGGACGCCCATGGCTGGATTGCGCCAGAGTATGCGTTCCGGATCGACCCCGCCGCATCTTCGGCGATGGCCGCCACTTCGTACCAGGATTGGGCCAAGGCAAAATTCAAAGACCGCGGCGCCAAGGGATATCGTATTATCTGGAATCTCGATCAGAAAATGGTTGCCGGCGGCAATGTCCGCGTTCGATATCAGGCGAACCTGAAAACAACCGACAATACGGTCGCCGTCCGCATGGCATTCGTTCAGGGAAATTTCGCGAACAAACCTTTCGGAGTCGGGACCTGTTCAACAGTCAAGTAAGAAAAAGCCCCGGATGAACCGGGGCTTTTTTTTGTTCAGTAGATCCCAACCTCACTGCCGGGCTGTGCTGCCACCTTGAGCAGTTTGAACACGTAATCCGCAGCGGAACGGAAGCAGACCACGCGGAAGGTCTGTTCATCATCCATCCAAAAAGCACCAGCCACCTGCGCCAGACGCGAGCGGCGAATCTGGCCGGGCTGGAATGCATCCGCCGACAGATCGACGGGCGCGACCTTGCCCAGCACCTCTCTTGCGCTGGCACCAGAGACGCTGAAGACGGCGCGGGCATCCGAGACATTGACCGCCAAAGCATGGGTGCCGCTCAGGGCACCGACCATGTCGGCCAGTTTGGCTTCGACCTCGGCATAAGGCACCAGAACCAGCAACTCGTCGGTCGACATCCAAGCCACGCCGGTATCGCCGGTCACAAGCACCTCGCGCTGACCCGGCACTTTCTGACCGGTTGCATCCTTGACGGCCTTGGCCAGCACCTTGTCGGACAGGTTGCCGCGCAGGGTTATCATGCCTTGCAGGCCGCATTCCTGGACCTTGGCGATGCCGTCATAGCTGGCGTGGTTCAATGCGCTGATGGGTTCAGACATTCTGCTTCTCCCCGTCCTTGTCATAAAAGATCGGGTCCACGATCTTGGCTTTGTAGGTTTTACCGTCCGTGCCCGGGAACTCGACGATCTCGCCCATGCGGTCGGGGCCGTGTTTGATCAGCCCCATGGCGATCCCTTTGCCCAGATTGGCCGAGTAATATGTCGACGTCACACGGCCGATCATGTTGCGCTGACCGTTGGCATTGACGCCCTCGCCCACCGCGTAAGCTCCATCCGGCAGAACCGATCCGTCCACAGTCTCGAGACCGACCAGTTTCCAGCGCTCGGGATCCGCCATGTGGGTCCGCGAATGGGCGCGTTTGCCCAGATAATCCTCTTTCTTCTTAGACAGCGCCCAGTGCAGCCCCAGATCCTGCGGGATCACGGTGCCGTCGGTCTCGTCCCCGATCATGATAAAGCCCTTCTCGGCCCGCAGGATGTGCAGACATTCGGTTCCGTAAGGCATCACGCCGAACTCTTTGCCTGCCTCCATCAAGGCATCCCAGAACGCCTGACCCTGGCTGGCGGGAACGGCGATTTCATAAGACAGCTCGCCCGAGAAGGAAATGCGGTAGGCCCGGCAATCGAAGCCTCCGATCTTGCCATCGCGCCATTCCATGAAGGGCAGCGCCTCTTTGCTAACATCCATGCCGCCCAGCTTTTCAAGCACCTTGCGGGCATTGGGGCCGACCACGGCGACCTGCGCGTATTGCTCGGTCACGTTGGCGACATAGACTTTCCAGTCCCACCATTCGGTCTGAAGCCATTCTTCCATGTGACCATGGATACGCTCGGCCCCGCCGGTGGTGGTGTGGCACAGCCAGGTGTCTTCATCGATGCGGGCGACAACGCCGTCGTCGATCAGAAAGCCGTTTTCCGAACACATCAGGCCATAGCGGCATTTGCCGACCTTCAGCGTGGACATCATGTTGGTGTACAACATGTCCAGAAACTTGCCGGCATCCGGGCCTTTGACGATCAACTTGCCCAGCGTCGATGCATCCAGCAGGCCGAGGTTCTCGCGGGTGTTTTTCACCTCGCGATTCACCGCGTCATGCACGGATTCGCCGGGGCGGACATAGGCATAGGTCCGGCGCCAGTGGCCGACCGGCTCCCAATCGGCGCCGTTCCTGTCGTGCCAGTTGTGCATCGGTGTCCGACGGATCGGCTGAAAGACCTCACCCCGTGCCTCACCACCGATCGCACCCATCGAGATAGGCGTATAGGGCGGGCGGAAAGTGGTTGTCCCAACCTTGGGAATTTCGGATTCCAGAGCATCAGCAAGGATCGCCAATCCGTTGATGTTGCTCAACTTACCCTGATCGGTCGCCATGCCCAGCGTGGTATAGCGCTTGGTGTGTTCGACGCTTTCATACCCTTCGCGCGCGGCCAGTTGGACGTCTGAAACCTTGACGTCGTTCTGGAAATCCAGCCAGGATTTCATACGCAATTGGACTTCTGCATTTGCCGGCATCAGCCAGACCGCTTCCATCGGCGCTTCGGCGGTTGTGTCCCCTGCGGGCGCCTTGGTGTTCTTGGGCTTGAAGCCAGCCGCCTTGGCGGCCGCCTTACCGGCCGCATGGGCGTCTGTCAGAACATCCTGCAACGCCAGAGGGCCGTTGGACGCGCCAGCAGCAACAACGAACCCTTTGCCGTCTACCCCCAGCGGCGGACGCTCGGGATCCGGCCGGAAATGCGCGTTTGCCTCATCCCAGATCAGCTTGCCCCCGCAATGGGACCACATGTGCACGACCGGAGACCAGCCGCCGGACATGGCGACTGCATCCGCCTCAACCTCTTCACGCGCGCCGCCGACGCCCTCTTGATTGCAGATGGCTACCTTTTTGACGCGCTTGCCGCCTTTGACCTTGGCAATGGCTTTGCCTGGATCGACGCGGATACCCAACTGGCGGGCTTCTTCCGCCAAAGGTCCGGCCGTTGCCCGGGCGTCAACAATGCGCAAAACATCCACACCTGCCTGTTTCAGGATAATCGCGGTACGATAGGCGTCGTCATTGTTGGTGGCGACGATGACACGTTCGCCCGGGGTAACCCCCCAGTTCACGACATAGTCGCGCATGGCCGATGCCAGCATCACGCCCGGAACATCGTTGCCAGCAAAGGACAATGGTCTTTCAATTGCACCCGTTGCCGTTACAATTTGCTTGGCGCGAATGCGCCACAAACGATGGCGCGGGCCCTGCACGCCCGGCGTGTGGTCCGTCAGACGTTCGTATCCCAGCACATAACCATGGTCATAAACACCCGCTCCCATGCAGCGCGTGCGCATGATGACGTTGTCCATTGTTTCGAGTTCGGAAACCAATTGTTCCACGAACTTATCCACAGGCTCACCATCCACGGTGCCGCCGTCAACCGGCGCGCGACCTCCCCAATGCGCGGTCTGCTCGATCAGCAGGACCTTGGCACCGGATTGTGCCGCCGCCTTGGCTGCCTGCAAACCAGCCACACCGCCGCCGATCACCAGAACATCGGTAAAGGCGTAGAAATGTTCATAAGTGTCGGCATCCCGGTTGTCTTTGTTGGGCGCCTTGCCCAATCCCGCCGACTGCCGGATGAACGGTTCGTAGACGTGTTTCCAGAAGGGTTTGGGGTGGATGAACGTCTTGTAGTAGAAGCCGGCCGGCAGAAACCGGGCAAAGGCCGTGTTCACCGCACCGATATCATATTCAAGGCTTGGCCAATGGTTCTGTGAAATCGCGGTCAAGCCGTTGAACACCTCGGTCGTCGTGGCGCGCTGGTTCGGCTCGAACCGGTTGCCCTGCCCCAGGCCGACAAGCGCGTTCGGCTCTTCCGCGCCGCTGGCGACAACGCCGCGGGGACGGTGGTATTTGAACGACCGGCCAACCATCATCTGGTCATTGGCCAACAGGGCCGAGGCAAGCGTATCCCCCTCATAGCCCTGCATCGAGGTTCCGTTGAAGGTGAATGTGACCTTTTTCGACCGGTCAATCAGCCGGCCTTGTTTTGCGAGACGGGTGCTCATTGTGCGGACCTTTCGCATGTGGAGGCGTCAAAGCCTCCGGCGGGAGTATTATTGAAAAGATGAAGCATCAGGAGAACTCTCTCCACGTCCAGCCGGGCCGTTTGGCAGTGATGGCATCCTTGATGTCTTGCGGCGGTTCGGAGGTCTGAGCCGTGTAGGTTCCGAACACTTCGAGTGTCTGCGTGCAGCGCGCGGCGTGGAACCACTTGCCGCAACCATTGGCGTGTCGCCAGCGCTCGAAATGAACACCTTTCGGGTTTTCACGCATGAACAGATAGTCGTGGAATTCGTCATCCGACGAGCCCGGGCCGAAACGCTTCAGATGCGCTTCGCCACCGGCGGCCAGTTCGGATTCTTCGGCGTCTACGCCGCAATAGGGGCAATTCAGGATTAGCATGTTGTCATCCTTTTGGCGGTCGGTCAGCGCGGGGGCCGACCTGAATTCTGTTTTCTGGCACCTTCGGGAATCTCCCTAGTGCGCCACCCCGGCGGCCACGCTTTCGTCTATGAAGCGGCCTTCTTTGAAGCGGTCCATCGAGAAGGCTTCGGTCAGCGGTGAATGGCCCGTCGCCATCAACTGCGCCATCCCCCAGCCCGAGCCCGGAATCGCCTTGAAACCACCGGTGCCCCAGCCGCCATTGATAAAGCAGCCCTGCAACGGTGTTTTCGACAGGATGGGCGAGCGGTCACCGGTCATGTCCACGATCCCGCCCCACTGGCGCAGCATTTTCAGGCGCGAAATCATCGGGAAGGTTTCGACCAGCGCCCGCACCGTTTCCTCGATATGATGGAAAGACCCGCGCTGCGTGAAGTTGTTGAACCCGTCGGTCCCCCCCCCGATCACCATTTCGCCCTTGTCGGATTGCGACATGTAGCCGTGCACGGTGTTGGCCATCACGACCACATCCATGCAGGGTTTGATGGGCTCGGACACCAGCGCCTGCAACGCGACGGCTTCCAGCGGCAGGCGGAAGCCCGCCATCTCGGCCAACTGACCCGAATGGCCGGCGACGACGATGCCCAGCTTGTCACAATCAATGGCACCCTTGGTGGTATCGACCCCGACAACGCGCCCGTTGTCCGAGCGCACACCGGTGACTTCGCATTGCTGGATGATATCCATCCCCATCGCCGAACAGGCACGCGCATAGCCCCACGCCACCGCATCATGGCGCGCAGTGCCCCCGCGTTCCTGCCAAAGGCCGCCCAGAACCGGATACCGGGGGCCGTCCAGATTGATGATTGGCACCAGTTGTTTGACACGCTCAGGCGTAATCCATTCGGTTTTCACGCCCTGCAAAGCGTTGGCATGGGCCGTACGCTGATAGCCGCGGATCTCGTGCTGGGTCTGCGCCAGCATGATGACACCGCGCGGGCTGAACATGATGTTGTAGTTCAATTCCTGGCTCAGGTCCTCGTAGAGGCTGCGCGCTTTCTCGTAGATCGCCGCCGACGGGTCTTGCAGATAGTTCGAACGGATGATCGTCGTGTTGCGACCGGTATTGCCGCCGCCCAGCCAGCCTTTTTCGATAACCGCGACATTCTGGATGCCATAGTTCTTGCCAAGGTAATACGCGGTCGCCAGACCATGACCGCCAGCACCAACGATGATGACGTCATAGCGCTTCTTGGGTTCGGGTGAGCGCCAGGCGCGCTCCCATCCGGTGTGATAGCGCAGAGCTTCCCGCGCCACAGCAAAGGCTGAATAGTGTTTCATGTGCGAATCCATCCGGTTCGGTGATTGGGCGCAGATATGCCGTGTGACGGCATTTTAACCCTGCCGTGCAACGCCGCAATATCGCACTATTGCGACATGTCGCTCATTCGCGGCCATTTGTCCCTTTTGTCGGACGCCTCACAGGTCTAAGTCAGGGCAGCATCCTCGGAGGGACCATGACGTTCTGGGTTCTGATTTTTCTTGTCGCGCTGCTGATCGCAGCTTTTCTCAGCTTTACCCTGCTGCGCAAACGCCGTGGGGATGAACCCGCGGCGGCATACGATCTGCGGGTTTATCGCGAACAGTTGGCCGGTGTGGACCGGGATCTGGCGCGCGGTGTCATTGGCGAGGCCGACGCCGAACGGGTGCGCACGGAAATTTCCCGTCGCATTCTGGCCGCAGATGACCAAATGAAGAAAGAGGGTGCCGGCGCCGGGCCATCTCGTGCGGTTTCGGTGTTGTCGATCCTGGCAATCTCGTTGCTTCTGATCGGTGGAGCGTTGGCGATGTATCATCGCACCGGGGCCGTGGGTTTGCCTGACATGCCGCTGACCGCACGGCTTGAACTGGCCAAGGAAGTGCGCGCCAACCGGCCATCCCAAAGCGCCGCGGAAGAACTGGCGACCCCACCTCGACCTGCGCAGCTGGAAGAAAGCTATGCCAACCTGCTGAAGCAGTTGCGCGAAACCGTTGCGAGCCGGCCGGACGATTTGCAGGGTCAGATGTTGCTGGCGCAACACGAGACGAATGCGGGCAACTTCAAGGATGGGTACACCGCGCAGCAAAAGGTGATCGAGCTGTCCGAAGACAGCGCCACGGCTGATACCTATGCGGACCTGGCTGAAATGATGATTCTGGCCGCAGGTGGGTATGTCTCACCCGAAGCGGAACAGGCGCTGATCGAAGCGCTGAACCGTGACCCCCGTCACGGCCCGGCGCGCTATTATTGGGGGCAGATGCTTGCCCAGATCGGGCGGCCGGACCTTGCCTATCGCATGTGGGTCGAAACGTTGCAGGATTCCCCCGCAGGTGCGCCCTGGGCCGAAGCAATTCGGGCTCAGATCGATGAACTGGCCTTTAGGGCCGGCGTTTTCAATGCACCGGATTTGAGCACCGCACCCGGCCCCAGCCAGGAAGACATGGCCGCCGCCGCAGAGCTGAGCCCCGAAGAGCGGCAGCAGATGATTCAGGGCATGGTGGACCAGCTGTCTGATCGGCTGGCGGCAGAGGGCGGATCCCCCGAGGAATGGGCCCGCCTGATCGCGGCCTTGGGCGTTCTTGGCCAGGGTCAGCGCGCCATCGATATTCGCGATGAGGCCATGGAAGTCTTTGCCGGCGATTCAGAGGCGTTGCAGATCATCGATGCGGCGGCCCTTCAAGCCGGGATCGCTCAATGATCCATGACGCTATCGAAGAATTTGCAGCAGCCTTGCAACCGATGAGTGCCCTGATGGGGCTGGACCTTGGGGAAAAGACAATCGGCGTCGCCGTGTCCGACCGGATGCGCGGTGTCGCCAGCCCGCTGGAAACGGTACGGCGCAAGAAATTCACGCTCGATTCCGCGCGCCTGATCGAAATTGTCACCGATCGCGAGATCGGGGGCATCTTGCTGGGCCTGCCCAAGAACATGGATGGCAGCGAAGGGCCAAGATGCCAGTCAACGCGGGCATTTGCGCGCAATTTGTCCCGCCTGACCGATCTGCCCATCGGGTTTTGGGACGAACGGCTCAGTACCGTTGCGGCAGAAAAAGCACTACTTGAGGCGGATACGACACGAAAACGTCGCGGACAGGTTATTGATCACGTTGCGGCCAGCTATATTTTGCAAGGGGCGCTGGACAGGCTCCGCTTTTTGTAACGGGTCGGAGACCAGTGATGACGAATATGGTTTGGAAAAGGAATGAGGTCGAAAGCCCTTGTGTCCAGATCTGTGTCGTTCACCCGACTGAACGCATCTGTACCGGCTGCTATCGCACGATTGACGAAATCACCCGTTGGTCCAAGATGGACAGCAGCGAACGCGCCGAAATCATGGAAGATCTACCAACCAGAAAGCCGCGCCTCAGCAAACGCCGAGGCGGGCGTGCAGCGCGCATAAACGGTTCCTGAAGTCAGCCAGCCTGCTTTGGGGACGTATCCCTGTGGTCATTGGATTCGTCGCGGGCCGACCTGTTTGTGTCTTGCCCGCGCAGCTCTGACTCGAACAGAGCTGCGATTTCGGATCTGCTTGTTTTTGCAGTCCCGTATTTTTTCGCTGCACGTCGGACACGCTTCGTGCCGGTCTTGTCCGCCTTGAATACTGGCGTCTTGCGTGCCGCAAATCTTTCCATCAATAACCTAAGTGTCATCGCAAACTTCCCGCTTCCAATAACTGTGCCGCCGCGGGCCGAGTTCGAGCTCCTAAAAGGGGCCAGCTCATGAACGCATCTGTTCAACGTGAGTGGAGGCCCGCAGCGACACGGCGTAGGTAAGGGTATTTCCGGTCAAATTTAGGGGGAAAACACACGGTTTTTGGTCCGTGTTGACCTTAAGGTCAGAAATTCCACGGAAAAACCCACCAGTTCCCTTACGTCACAATTCTTGACCGGCACGGTATCAAGACCGGTTTCAAGACATGTGATGCGTGTCGTTCCGCGAAATAAGCCAATCAGATTTGGTCAATTCGCGCTCAAGGGTGCTTTGTTCTGACCAGAGAACAAAGCACGCAAGCCGCCTGTTGGCAGCAAGATCACAAGATGCAGGTTGGCACGCAGAGCAGATCCTTACCCGGCAGCCAGCCAGATTTTGGCGTTTTCGATTTCCTCGGACGGAAAGAACTGAGTCCGTGTGCCCAATACATGACTGGCGACACGTTGTGCCATGTGCTGCCAGCTTTTGTCCCCGACGATGGCCGCGCGATCCAGTTGTCCGATGTGGCGGCTGGCCAGACGAAAATGTGCTGCAAGAGCGGACAACCCCTGCCAGCCGTCGAATTCCCGCAGGTCGATCAGCAACCGAAATCCGGATCGATCATGCAACAAAGTGTCCAGGTCGCGTTCGGCTTGCTTGTACTCCTCGGGGTCCAGTTTTCCCAAAAGGCTGATCTGCACACATGGGCCCTCAAGATCGGTCACGTGAATGGATCCCAGCGACTCGCGCATCCAGCGCCGGGCGGCCTCAAGCTCGGCCAGTTCAAAGACCTGAACGGGGCATGGCAGGATCGGGGCGGCCAATCGGATGATGGTTTGCACCCAGCCCTGATCGGCAACAACCGCGATCCGGTCAAACCCCCGCCAGTGGCTGAGCCCCAGCTTGGTGTCGGACCAGGCCGCGCCCAAATCATACCCCTTGAACTCGGGCTGCACGATGGCCAAAAGCCGAACGGAATCATGTTCGGTCAGCGCTGCTTCGATTGCAGGAACCAGGACATCGGCATAGTCGGCGCTGGTGACTTGCCCCGACAACTCCACTTCTATCAACGCACCATCAGAATTCGTATGGACCGTAATCATCGGTCAAAACCTCCAAAGCCAAACAATGACAGGAGGTTAAGTGGATTCGATCCATTCCGCCACACCCCCGGCGCATTCCGGGCGGAAATAGGCAATCATCCGTCCATCCGGCCCTGCGCTTGCCGTTTCCGCCCAGGGGGCAACCCCGTGCAGGCAGTGGCGGTGCAGCACGTAAGCCTCGCCCGGTTTTGCAGGCAATTCGATTCGCGGGCAGGTTTCGAAAACCTCGCGACGGACGGATTGGTAGATATCCGTAACATCGACTTCATGCAGGCGCTCTTGTGGCGTCCCCGCAAGGGCGCGCCTGAAAGCCGCACCCAGGATATGATGGCTGCCTTCCCACAACACCATGGGCGACGCATCCGGGCTGGCCTCGGTCAGCGGTATGCCCAAAACCCACGCATGCGGTTCATCCACCCGGCGGCGACGATCCGGCCCCACCGGGCGCAAACCGTCCACATGGGCCGCGTCCCGATTTCTGCGATACCGCGCGGCGGCTTCGTTTTCCCCCCGACGCGGGCGTGGATACCCAGGATGCGTGACCGAGACTTGGCCTTTGTGAAGTGGCAACTGCCCGTAACGCCCTGCAATGAATGACATGGCGGTTCCGGCCAAAGGCCCCGATTGGCCAACCCTGCCCTGCGCGTCATTGGGCAACGCGTCAACACCGATGAACCACGTCCCGTCACAATCCAGCCAGTCAGCATGGGCCGGGTCCGATACCGCGGCCCGTGCGGCAGGCAGCGCATGTCCCACCCAGGCCGCAAGCACTGGATCATACGGGAATTTCACCCACCCCCTGACGTCAAAATCCTTCACAAACCCACCGCCTTGCGCAGCATATTGAGCGCCACCAGCGTAAGGAACACTGCGAATACGCGCTTCAAGGGTTTCGGATCCATCGCATGGGCCAGCTTCACCCCCCAGGGCGCGGTGATCATCGTCATTGCCACGACGATACCGAAGGCCACCAGATTGACCGCCCCAATGGTCAGCGGAGGCCGGTGTTCCGGTGCGATATCCAGAAACAAAAACCCGATGACCGAGGGCACGGCGATAATCACACCAAACCCGGCGGCGGTTGCGACGGCACGATGGATCGGCGTGTTGTAGAGGCTCATCAGCGGCACACCAAAACTGCCGCCGCCGATTCCCATCAGAACCGAAAGAAACCCGACCGCAGGAGACAGGATGGCCCGCTTTATTCCACCGGGCATGACATCACCCAGCCGCCATTCCGAACGACCCAGCCCCAGATAGGCCCCGATCACCATTCCCAATATGCCGAACAGCGCCTGCAAGGCTTCGGTCCGCAGGGCCGAGGCAACCAGAACTCCGATGATCGCACCGACGACGATCCCCGGCCCCCAACCGCGCAGAATACCCCAATCCACCGCACCCTTTTTATTGTGCGCCAGAACGGATCGGACCGATGTCACGATGATCGTGGCCAGCGACGTGGCCAGACACAGCTGCATCAACTGCGGGCCGCCATAGCCAAGAGTTTGAAACGCATAGAAAAAGGCAGGCACCAAGACGATTCCACCGCCGACCCCCAGCAATCCGGCAAGCACGCCGGCCAGCGCTCCGATCGCAAGCAAAAGGCCCAGCATCTGGGCCAGCAACATCGTCTCGGGCATAGTTCCCCCTGCCGCTTAAACTTCTGCCATGGGCGCCACATGATCCAGCGCCCGCAGCATCACCTCGGGTCCGGCCCCATCCTGCACAGCCCCTTCCGACAAGGCGCGCCGCCATGCGCGGGCTCCGGGACGACCTGCGAAAAGGCCCAACATATGACGCGTGATCTGGTGCAGACGCCCGCCATTGGCAAGGTGCCGTTCCACATAAGGTACCATATGTTGAACGATCGCGAACGGATCACGCGTCGTTCCGGTACCAAAGATGCGTCGGTCAGCATCCGACAGGACATCGCCCGGCTGATGATAAGCGGCCCGGCCGATCATCACCCCATCCAGACCGGCTTCCAGATGTGCGGCTGCCTCGTCCAGAGTGTTGATGCCGCCATTGATCGATATGTGAAGATCCGAAAACTCATCCTTCATCCGATGCACAAGGTCATAGTCCAAAGGTGGGATATCCCGGTTTTCCTTTGGGCTCAGCCCTTGCAGCCACGCCTTGCGGGCATGGATTGTCACCCTTTGGCAACCTGCCGCGCTGATGTGCTCAAGAAACGCGGGCAATACATCTTCGGGCTCCTGATCATCGACTCCGATGCGGCATTTAACGGTGACATCCACATTCACCGCTTCGCGCATGGCAGTCACGCAGTCGGCAACGCGGGCCGGGTCTTTCATCAAGACCGCGCCAAAAGTGCCGGATTGCACCCGATCCGACGGACAGCCGCAGTTCAGATTGATCTCATCATACCCGGCCTCAGCCCCCAGTCTCGCGGCCTGCGCCAGTTCTTCCGGGTCGGAGCCGCCGAGTTGCAAAGCAACCGGGTGTTCCTCGGGAGAGTAGTCCAACAGATGCAACGCCCCGCCCCGCACGAGCGCCGGCGCCGTCACCATCTCGGTATACAGCAACGTTTCCGCGCTGAGGAGCCGATGAAAATAGCGGCAGTGGCGGTCTGTCCAATCCATCATGGGTGCCACGCTTAAACGCGCAGCCTGTGTTGCCTTGCATGTCACAGCAACGCCTCCGTCCTGCTATGCTTCGAAATCCGATGGACTGTCAGTGGCTTTGCCCACCCGAATCAAGTCGAAAAGCCCTAACACATTCCTCTGGCGACGTCCCGACTGCGACCATCATCAGTGAGTTGCTATCGATTAGACACCATATCGGCTCATCACCATCTGGACACTGCTTTCGATCGTTTCCGTCATCTCGGCTTCGCTGAGCGCCCCACCCGTAAACAGCAGTGGCCAGAAGGCGCGCGCCTTGATCAGGCCGATGAATTCGCGCCCGGCCCGTTCCGGATCATCGATCCGAAGCTGCCCATCCTCTGCCGCATCTTTGAGCATGGCAATGAATGTCGCTGTCTTGTCCAGCTTGCCCTGCGCTTCCGCCGCAAGCGTCGGGTTGCGCAAGGTTTCGCTGATCACCATCCGGGCCATCGCGATAACATCGGGCCGCATCAGAATGTGCCCTTCAGCCCAGGCCAGTTCAGTCAGTTGTGTACGAATATCGCGACCTTTTTCATACCGAATTTCCAGCACTTCAGCAAAGCGGCTGGACAATTCGACCACGATGGAGCGGAACAGGTTTTCTTTACTTTCAAAGTACTTGTACAGCGTACGCTTGGACACTTCGGCCCTTGCTGAAATGCGATCCATACTGGCCGCGGCAAAGCCCTTTTCCTGGAACTCGGCCACGGCAGCTTCGATGATCTGTGCGCGCTTGGACGCATTCTGTGCGCTGCATTCGTTCATGTCAGAGCTATAGACCTATTGACGTGCCCTGGTCAAACACCAGGTAAACGCAGGAGTTTACAGAGGCAAAACCATATGCCATAAGTAAACCTGCGAGTTTACCAATTACGGAAACCAGCACCAACAGGAGACCCCCTCATCATGGCTCTTAAATTGAACCTGAACGGCACGACCCTCGAGGTTGATGCCGAACCCGGAACGCCTCTTCTCTGGGTGATCCGAGACGAACTGAAACTGACCGGCACAAAATTCGGCTGCGGCGTGGCATCCTGCGGGGCCTGCACCGTGCACGTGAATGGTGAGCCCGTCCGTTCCTGTCAGACATTCATTGAAGACGTCGAAGACGCCGAAGTCACGACTATCGAAGCTGTCGGTGACGACAAGATCGGTGCTGCCGTACAACAGGCCTGGGTCGAACTGGATGTCGTCCAGTGCGGCTATTGCCAGTCGGGTCAGGTGATGTCGGCTGTCGGGCTGTTGTCCGAGAACCCGAAGCCGTCGGTCCAGGAGATTGACGAGTACATGTCCGGCAATGCCTGCCGCTGCGCCACCTATCAACGCATCCGCGCCGGCATCCAACGCGCGTCTGAAATTCTGGAGGCCTGATCCATGACCATCAACACCTCTCGCCGTTGGTTTCTGAAAGGCGCCGCCGCTGCCGGTGCCGTCCTGCTGGTTGGCGCCCGCCCTGATGGTGTGCTGGCCGCGGCCTCGTCCGAGACCGCGCAGTTCAATCCATTTGTGAAGATCGATGCCGATGGCACCGTGACCGCCATCGTCAAACATTTTGAAAAAGGTCAGGGCCCGGCGACCGGACTGCCGACGCTGATTGCCGAAGAAATCGGCCTGACCATGGATCAGATCGAGTACGAGTTCGCCCCCTCGGATCCGAATGTCTACAACAACCTGCTGTTCGGCCCGTTCCAGGGCACCGGCGGTTCGACCGCGATGGCGAATTCGTGGCTGCAATACCGTCAGGCCGGTGCTGCCGCGCGCGAAATGCTGATCAACGCCGCCGCGCAAAGCTGGGGCGTGGATTCATCTGGCATCACCATCGAAGACGGCATCGTGAAGGCAGGCGACAAGTCGGCTCCGATCGCTGAATTTGTGTCTGCTGCGTCGCAACTGGACGCTCCGGCAGAGCCACGCCTGAAGGACCCGTCCGAATTCCGTCTGATCGGAAATGAAACGGTGCGCCGCAAGGATACGGCAATCAAAAGCAACGGCCAGGCGATGTTTGCCATGGACGTTCACCTGCCCAACCAGATGATCGCCATGATCAAACGCCCCGAAGCGAAGGGCGGCATCGCGCTGGGCTTTGATGACAGCGCATCGAAAGAGGTCAAAGGCTATATCAGCGCCGCTGTTCTGCCCAATCAGGCGGGCGTCGCGGTGTACGCCGAGAACACCTGGGCCGCGATTCAGGCACGCGATGCGCTTGAGGTCGAATGGGACATGTCCGGCGCGGAAACCCGCAACTCGGACCAGATCAAGGCCGAGATCATGGACGCGCTGGAGGCTGAGCCCACGTATAATGTCAACAAGGCGGATTTTGCCGCTGTGGCAGCCGCCATCGACGGAGCGGACAAGGTCGTCGAAAAAACGTTCTACTTCCCACTGCTGGCCCATGCCCCTATGGAACCGCTGAACTGCACCATCGAGCAGACCGCAGACGGAGACATCGTTCTGCATGACGGGGCACAGATGCCGACGGGTCCTCATATGGCCTACCAGCAAATCTTTGGCCTGCCCGCCGAGAAGATCCACATCAAAACCATGCTGGCAGGCGGGTCTTTCGGGCGCCGCGCCACCCCGGATGCGGATTATCAGGTCGAGGCCGCCCTGGCCTTTGTCGTCACTGACCGCTCTCGCCCGGTGAAACTGGTCTGGACGCGCGAAGACGACATTCGCAGCGGGTATTACCGACCGGCCTTTGGCCACAAGGTTCGTGTGGGTCTGGACGCCGAAGGCAACATCGTCGGGTGGCAGCACCAGATTGCCGGCCAATCCGTGATCAAGGGCACCCCGTTCGAGGCTGTTCTGGTTCATGACGGCATCGACCACAGCTCGGTCGAAGGCGTTTCGGACAGCCCCTACAGCATCCCCGGCATGGCGGTGGGTCTGACAGACACGCCAAAGGCGACGACGGTTCTGTGGTGGCGCTCGGTCGGGCACACCCACACCGCCTATACGATGGAAACCATGATGGATCTGGTGGCCGAGGCCGCCGGTCGTGATCCGGTGGAATTCCGTCTGGCCCATCTTTCCGACAGCAGCAACCTGGACCAGCAGCGCAAAGCAGCTGTTTTGAAGCTGGCGGCCGAAAAGGCAAACTGGGGCAATGCGCCAGAGGGCCGGTCGCAGGGGATTGCCGTTCACAAGTCCTTTGGGTCTTACGCGGCTGAAGTGGTCGAAATCTCGGGCGATCCGGAAAATGGCATCAGGATTGAAAAGGTCACGTGTGCCGTGGATTGCGGTATCGCCGTGAACCCCGATATCGTGCGGGCCCAGATGGAAGGCGGCATCGGCTATGGCATTGGCCATGTGATGCGTGACCAGATCACCCTGACAAGTGGGGCGGTGGATCAATACAACTTCCCGGATTACGAACCGCTGCGCATCGGGGATATTGCCGCAATCGACGTGCATATCGTGCCATCGGCCGAAGCACCGACCGGCGTCGGAGAACCCGGCACGCCACCGTCAGCACCGGCTTTGGCCAATGCGATCAAAGCCCTGTCAGGTTTGCATGTGGCGCAATTGCCCATGGAAGAACATGGCGTAAGCTTTGCCTGAAAACAGCTCTCCGCGCCGGTCTATACCGGCGCGGGGCGTTCCTTGAAAACCCAAGCCAAAATTTGATCAAATTTGGTGACAAAGCACATCCATTGAAGTAAATCACTGGGGAGTTTCACCGACGGAGCCCCCAATGGATCTGAGAGCCCTGCACAATTTTCGCGTCGCCGCATGTGACCTGAACGGTCAAATGCGTGGCAAACGCGTGCCCCCTGGCTATGCCGACAAACTGGGAAAAGGCGCCGTGCGAATGCCGTTTTCGGCACTGAACGTAGACTTGTGGGGCGCTGATATCGAAGGAAGCCCGCTGGTCTTTGAAACCGGCGACGCAGATGGGGTGCTGCGCCCGACCGAACGCGGCCCGGTCCCCGTGCCCTGGCTGGATACGGAAACAGCGCTGGTTCCGATGTGTCTGTATGATGATGACGGAGTGCCCTTCCCGGGCGACCCGCGGCATGCCCTGTCCGCCATACTCGACCGCTATGCGCAACGCGGCTGGTCCGTTGTTGCCGCGACAGAGTTGGAGTTCACACTCGTTGACGCTTCTGGCGCGCAGCCGCAACCACCGGTGAATCCGATCACAGGGCGGCGCCTTGCGGATGAGGCCGTTCTGTCGGTTGCCGAAATGGACGCGTTCGAGGCGTTCTTTACCGACCTGTACGATGGCTGCGCCGCAATGGGCATCCCCGCGCAGACGGCGATTTCCGAAAGCGGCATCGGCCAGTTCGAGATCAACCTGAACCATCAGGACGCCATGCGCTGTGCCGATGATACGTGGTTTTTCAAGGCATTGACGCGTGGGTTGGCGCGCAGGCACGGATTTGCGGCCACCTTCATGTCCAAACCTTATGCCGATGACGCAGGCAACGGAATGCATGTGCATTTCTCGGTGGTGGACCAGAACGGGCACAATGTGTTCGACAACAACGGGCCGGAAGGCACCGAGATATTGCGGTCTGCCGTAGCTGGCTGTGTCGCAGCCATGCCGGGCAGCTCGCTGATATTTGCACCCCACGGCAACTCCTACACACGGCTCATACCGGGTGCACATGCGCCCACGGGCGCCTGCTGGGCCTATGAAAACCGAACCGCTGCCATTCGCATCCCGGGCGGGGCCCCGGCCGCACGGCGCATCGAACACCGTGTCGCCGGCGGGGACATAAACCCGTATCTGATGTTGACCGCGGTTCTGGGCGCGGCACTTGTCGGCATCGAGGACGGCTTGATCCCCCCTGCCCCGATTACGGGGAACGCCTATGACATCGCGGACCTGCCTCAACTGATGCCGGATTGGTCGAGCGCGATTGACAGGTTCTCCACGGATCCTTTGGTGGCCCGGCTGTTCCCCGCTGACCTGATCCGCTATCTGACCATGACCAAACGACAAGAGATCACCCGATTTGCGAACATCCCGCCCGAGGATCACTGGTTGAGCTATCTCGAGACGGTTTGACCCCCTTGCCGCGTCAACCAGTCTCGGCTAGGATTAATTTGATCAAATTTGGTGACACATGAAAATCGGTATCCTACAAACCGGCCACACCCCCGAAGTGCTACAGGAAGAATTCGGGGATTATAACGAACTTTTCCCCGCGTTGCTGCGTGACAACGGGTTCGAGTTCGTGACCTTCGCCGTCGTGGACGGCACCTTCCCCGATGGTGCGGATGATGCGGATGGATGGATCATTACCGGATCGCGCCACGGGGTTTACGAGGACCTTCCCTGGATCGCCCCGCTGGAAGCGTTGGTGCGCGAGATCTGGGAAAGTGGAAAACCCCTGATCGGCGTTTGCTTTGGCCATCAGATCATTGCTCAGGCACTGGGTGGCAAGGTCGAGAAATTCTCGAAAGGATGGGCCGTAGGTCGTACGGAATACGAATATGACGGCAACAGACTATGGCTGAATGCCTGGCACCAGGATCAGGTTGTCGAATTGCCGAAAGAAGCGCGGGTTCTGGGCCGGAATGCCTTCTGCAAAAACGCGATGCTGGCTTATGGGGATACAATCTGGACAGTTCAGGCCCACCCGGAATTCAACAACGGATTCGTGGCAGGCCTGATGCGGACACGGGGCAAGGGCGTGGTACCCGAAGACCTGATGCGCGAAGCCGCAAATCGCGAGACGGCCCCGGACGACAACGCCAAAATTGCGCGCCACATGGCCGAGTTTCTAAAGAAAGAGAGAGCCTGATGGCTGATTGGACTGATAAACTGCCGGAAGCCGCAAAGGCATATTTCCATGGGCAACGACTGGACGAAGTTGAATGCATCATTTCGGACCTGCCGGGTATTGCGCGCGGCAAGGCGGTGCCTGCATCAAAATTCGCAAAGCAATCCTATTTCCACCTGCCCGACAGCATCTTCTACCAGACCATCACAGGGGGCTGGGGCGAAGCTGCCGGCGATGACGGGTTCATCGAAAAGGATATGATCCTGAAGCCCGATTTCTCGACCACTTCCGCTGCGCCGTGGACGGGGGATTGGACATTGCAGGTGATCCACGACGCCTACGACCGGGATGACAATCCGATCCCTTACAGCCCGCGCAACGTACTCAAGCGTGTTGTGCAGCTTTATCATGACAAGGGATGGAAGCCGGTTGTTGCACCAGAGATGGAGTTCTTTCTGGTTGCCCCCAATGTGGACCCGGCGCAGGGCATCAAACCCATGATGGGGCGTTCCGGCCGTCCGGCCGCGGCGCGACAGGCCTATTCCATGACGGCCGTGGACGAGTTTGGCCCGGTGATCGACGACATCTATGATTTCGCCGAGCATCAGGGGTTCGAGATCGACGGCATCACCCAGGAAGGCGGCGCCGGGCAGTTGGAAATCAACCTGCGCCATGGCAATCCGGTGAAACTGGCCGATGAAGTCTTCTATTTCAAACGCCTGATCCGCGAGGCCGCGCTGCGCCACAATTGTTTTGCCACCTTCATGGCAAAACCGATCGAGGAAGAGCCGGGCTCGGCCATGCATATCCATCACTCGATCATCGACATGGAAACCGGCCAGAACATTTTCTCTGGTCCTCAAGGGGGTGAGACGGACGCGTTTTACCACTTTATCGCCGGTTTGCAGAACCACCTGCCCTCCGGTCTGGCGGTCATGGCGCCTTATGTGAATTCCTACCGGCGCTATGTGAAGGATCACGCGGCACCGATCAACCTGGAATGGGCCCGTGACAACCGCACCACCGGCATTCGCGTGCCCCTGTCCGGCCCGGAATCGCGGCGCGTCGAGAACCGCATCGCCGGGATGGATTGCAACCCGTATCTGGGCATCGCGTTGTCGCTGGCCTGCGGCTATCTTGGCCTGGTCGAGCAGGAACGCCCACGTCGTCAGTTCTATGGCGACGCTTATGAAGGCGAGGGCGATATCCCGCAGGTCATGGGCGAAGCGCTGGATCTGTTCGACGAAGCCACCGCCCTGCACGAGGTTCTGGGCCCCGAATTCGCCCGCGTTTACGGCATCGTCAAACGGGCCGAGTATGAGGAGTTCCTACAGGTGATCTCTCCGTGGGAACGTGAACATCTGCTGATCAACGTCTGAGACCTTCCGTGAACCTGCTCTATTCCAATGACCGCAAGGGCGAGTACCCTGACAGCTGGTATGCCGCGACGGCGCATCCGATGGATCGCTTTCCCGCGTTGTCAGAAGACACCAGGGCGGATGTATGCGTTGTCGGTGGCGGCTATACGGGGCTGTCCGCGGCCCTTCATCTGGCCGAAGCCGGGTTCGACGTCGTGCTGCTTGAAGCGCACCGCGTCGGCTTTGGCGCGTCGGGCCGAAACGGCGGGCAGTTGGGCAGCGCGCAGCGGGTGGACCAGGAAGACCTCGAGCGTCTTGTAGGCGATGCCGACGCCGCCAGGCTTTGGGAACTGGCTGAAGACGCCAAGGATCTGGTCAAATCCCTGATTGCAAAACACCAGATCGCCTGTGACCTGAAACCCGGTGTCGCCGTTCTGGGCCTGAGCAAATCCGAGCAAAAAGAACTGCATGACCACGCCGGTCATCTTTCCGAGCGGTACGGATACGACCAGATCGAGCTGTTGGACGAAAACGCGGGTCATTCGCTGTGCCCGTCACCAGCCTATCAAGGGGGGTATCTGGATATGGGTGCGGCGCATCTGCACCCTCTGAACTTTGCGTTGGGATTGGCGCAAGCCGCGGCCAAAGCGGGCGTTCGCGTCCATGAAAGCACCGAAGTGACCGGGATTGACGAGGGCCAGACGGCTGTGATCCGAACTGCACACGGCAACGTTCGGGCCAAGCACGTCATTCTGGCCTGCAACGGGTATCTGGGCGACCTCAATCGTTCCGTCGCCGCCAGGGTCATGCCCATCAACAATTTCATTGCGGCCACCGAACCCCTTGGAGAGGACACCGCCCAGGTTTTGACCCGGGATGTTGCGGTGGCGGACACGAAATTCGTGGTGAACTATTTTCGCCTCAGCGCCGATGGTCGCCTCTTGTTCGGAGGCGGCGAAAGCTATGGCTATCGCTTTCCATCAGATGTCGCCGCCAAGGTCCGCAAACCCATGACCGAGATTTTCCCGCATTTGCGGGATGTGAAGATCGACTATGCCTGGGGCGGAACGCTGGCCATCACCATGCGGCGGATGCCGTATCTGGCCCGTGTCGCACCCAATATTCTTTCGGCTTCGGGATATTCCGGTCACGGTGTCGGCACTGCGACCCATGCCGGACAACTCATGGCGATGGCGATTCAGGGTCAGGCCGAAGGGTTTGACACGATGGCACGGGTGCCCGCGCTGTCTTTTCCAGGCGGCCCTGCCCTGCGCAGCCCGCTTCTGGTGCTGGCCATGACATGGTTCGCACTGCGCGACCGGCTTGGGGTCTGATCCACGTAAATTGCGACAGATTGGTGAATTTTCGCCTGCCCGGCGATTGGGGGCTTGGATTGCCTCCTGATTATCTTTATCTTTCCCAAAGATAGAATTCGGGAATTCCAAATATGACGCTGCCCCCCAACGTTCACGACGCCGAACCCATCCCTGCCGCCGCCAAGGACGCGATCGAGGCCCTGATGCAATCAGGTGACCTGTTCCGATATACCGCACCGCAGGATGCCCCGGTGGCCCTGCTGGAAGCCGAGTTCGCGGAACTGTTGGGCACGAAATACGCCTTGGCGGTATCGTCCTGCTCGGCCGCGCTGTTTCTGTCGCTCAAAGCACTGGGCCTGCCCCGCGATGCGCGTGTTCTGATCCCCGGCTTCACCTTCGCGGCCGTGCCGTCATCGGTCGTCCACGCCGACTGCATTCCGGTTCTGTGCGAAGTGGGTGAAAACTATCGCATCGACATGGCCGATTTCGAGGCCAAGCTGGACAACGTTCAGGCAGTCATCATCAGCCACATGCGCGGGCATACATCCGACATGGATGCGATCATGGCCTTGTGCGACGCACGAAACATTCCGGTGATCGAGGATGCCGCGCATTCGCTGGGCACCACATGGCATGGCCGCAATATCGGTACGATCGGAAAGGTCGGATGTTTCTCGTTCCAATCCTACAAGATGATCAATGCCGGCGAAGGTGGCATCCTGATCACGAATGATGCAGATCTTGTCGCGCGTGCCGTCATCATGTCGGGCGCGTATGAACACAATTGGAAGAAGCACAAAGGTCCGCAGGGCGACAACTCACCCGAATTGGAAGAGGCCTTTGCCCGCTGGCAGAACAAGCTGCCGCTGTACAACCTTCGCCTAAGCAACCTCAGCGCCGCCGTGATCCGCCCTCAACTTCCGGAACTGCCACGCCGTGTCCGCGATGGCCTGGCAAACCACGATTACGTGGCCGGTCGCCTGAACACCTCGTCTCATATCGAGGTCCCCGCCCCCCTGCCCCCCGAGCAGCGTGCGCCGGATTCAATCCAGTTCAATCTTGTCGGAATGCAGGAACATGAGATCCGCGCCTTTGCCGCAGCGTCCGAAGCACGCGGCGTCAAGGTTCAGGTTTTTGGTCTGAGCGAAGACAACGCCCGCGCTTTCTGGAACTGGCAATTCCTTCCGGAAACTTTCGACCTGCCCAAGACGCGCGACATGCTGATGAAGGCCTGTGACGTGCGCCTGCCAGTCCGCCTGACCCGCGAAGAGCTGGACGTGATTGCAGACATCCTGCTGGCATCGGTTGGCGAAGTGACCGGTCCGATGCCGGTTTATGGCACTTAAGACAGCGGCACTTTGAACAAGAAAGGCCCGCACGATGCGGGCCTGATTCTTTGTTCGGAACGGATCAGTTCAGCTTGGACAGTTTTTGCTGCAACTCGGCCAGCTGTTTCTTGATGTCGTCCAGATCCTCTTTCGGTTCGGACTTGTCCTCTTCCTTTTCCGGGCTGGACCATCCGCTGGACAGCCCGCTGGTCATCGCCTTCAGGAAAGCCTGTTGCTGCGCCTGCAACGCGTCAAAACCCGGCATCTGAGACATCGGATTCATCGCGCTCATATTTTCCATCATCTTGTTTTGGCTTTCGCGCAGCATCTCGAACGAGCTTTGCAGAAACTGGGGCATCACCCCCCCGCCCGGCAGCATGTAACTGCGCACCAGATCATTCAGTACATTCACCGGCAGCACATTTTCACCCCGGCTTTCATGTTCGGCAATGATTTGCAGAAGATACTGGCGAGTCAGGTCATCGCCGGTTTTCAGATCAATGATCTGCACTTCTCGCCCGTCGCGGATGAAGCCCGCGATATCTTCGAGCGTCACGTAATCGCTGGTCTCGGTATTGTATAGTCGACGGCTGGCATAGCGCTTGATAAGCAGCGGTTTTTCTTGGTCCGACACCGGGTTCCCTCCCCAAGGATGATGCGTTGCAGCACAGGTTATGCGAGTGCAGCACAAAAAGAAAGGGCAGGTCAATGGACCTGCCCAACGCGATTGCACCTAATGGGAGGGTTGGGTGCGCTTCGCGGACGTTTCTTACTTTGCAGTTGCAGCTTTCTTGGCTGCGGTGGTGACCTCGTTGGTCGCCTTTTTGACGGCAGCGGTTGCTTCTTCCGCGGCGTCTTTGCCGGCAGCCATCAGCAGCTCGACGGTTTCGGTCTGAACTTTTTTCGCGATTTCGGCGAAAGCGGCCAGGTTTTCGGCTGCAACTTCAGCCGATGCGCTTGCGAAGTCGGTTGCGGCTTTTGCGTAGTCAGCAGGCTCTGCCTTGGCTTTCGACATCTCGCTCAGCTTGGCCAGGGTGTCCTTGGTCCATTTGTTCGAGATCTCGGCCGATTTCTCAGCAGCGTCCAGAGCAACGCCCGACAGCTTCTCGTTCAGCGAAGCGGTCGATTTGAATGCGCCTTCCATTGCGGTGGTGTCCACCGGAAATGCACCCATCATGTCTTTCATGATCGCGGTAAAGTCTTGGGTCTTTGCCATTGTCCTAATCCTTTTAGCCGGTCCGGGCCCACCCCGGGTTTCATCAGCTTGAGGACAATATGATTGCTGCACCGCAGCATTGCAAGTTTTTTCTTGCTGCGGCGCAGAATTTTTAAGTTTCAAAATGAAATCAGTCGTTTGGTTTCGCCACAACGTAAGTCCCGGGTGCGGATGCAAGGCTTGGGTGCTTCGAATCACCCGGCTCACGGGCCGGAACCTGCTTGCCAGACCGCTTCTTCAACCACGCGTCCCACATGGGCCACCAGGATCCTTCGTGAAAATCAGCTTCTTTCAGCCAGGTGCTGGCATCCGACTTCATATCCGGGTTGGTGTAGTGGCCATATTTCTTCTTGCTGGGCGGGTTCACGATACCCGCAATATGACCCGATTCTGAAACCACGAAGGTTTTGGACCGCGAGCCCATTTTCTGCACGCCGCGGTAACAGTCTTTCCATGCCGCGATGTGATCGGTTTCGCAGGTTATGGCCATCAGCGGCACATCCACGTCTTCGAGTTTCAACTTGTGCCCCATCAACTCGAAACCGTCGGTCGCGAACTCGTTGCGCTGGCAGAGGCCTCGCAGATATTCCACGGCCATTTTTGCTGGCAGGTTTGCACCATCGCCGTTCCAGTAGAGCAGATCAAAGGCCGGAGGCACTTCCCCCATCATATAGCTGCGAATGGCCGGACCATAAATCAGGTCGCGTGATCGCAGAAACGACATGGTGCGCGCCATGATCCACGACCGCAGAACGCCTTCCTTATTTACTTCCTCTTCGATCCCGTCGATGAAGTCGTTTTGCAGGAATGGCGTAAACTCACCCTGATCAGAAAAATCCGTCAGTGCCGTGAACAGCGTTGCGGATTTCACCGATTTGTCGCCACGCTGTTTCAGCAAGGACAGGGTCAGACTCAGCGTCGTGCCCGCGATGCAATAACCCACAGCGTTGACCTGTTTGACCTTGCAGATCTTCTTGGCCGTTTCGATTGCGGTCAGGAAACCGTCCTGAATATAGTCTTCCATGCCGGTTTCGGCATAGCTTTCATCCGGGTTCACCCAGCTTACGACAAACAGGGTATAGCCCTGTTCGGTGATCCATTTGATCATGCTGTTCTGGGCTTTCAGATCCAGAATATAAAACTTGTTGATCCAGGGCGGGAACAGAACGATGGGCGCCTCATAAACCGTTTCAGTCACCGGCTTGTATTGGATCAGCTCCATCATCCGGTTGCGATATATGACCTCGCCCGGCGTTGTCGCCAGGTTTCCACCAACCTCGAACGCGCTTTCATCCGCCAGTTTGACGACCAACTCGCCATCATTGGCTTCGAGGTCTGAAACAAGGTTCTCCAACCCTTTTATCAGCGACTGACCTTCGGTCTCGACCGCTTTTTGCAGGGCATCCGGGTTAGTCGCCAGAAAATTCGTGGGCGCCATCATGTCGATGATCTGCTGCGAGAAATACTGTAGGCGTCGTTTGTCTTTGGCATCCAGATCATCAACCGACGAGACAGCCTGCGCAATCGCTTCCGCGTTCGTCAGGTATTGCTGCCGGATCAGTCGGAAATAAGGGTTTGTCTCCCAAAGGGGATTGGAAAAACGCTTGTCACCGGGCTTGGTTTCCTCGGTTTCCACCTCTCCGGTCGTCAGCGCTTTCTGCGCTTCGGCAAAGTTGAGAACCGACTTGCCCCAGAATTCTATCTGTTGCTCCAACAACTTGGCGGGATTTTGCCATGCCTCGGCCCAATAGGCTGTTGCTGCTCGTGCAAAAAGCTCTTGATTCGGGCCGTCCAGCGCGGGCGTGTGCGACTTTTTTGACGCCATGATCTCGACCAGGCGCTTCGCGAGCTGCTCGACCCTTTCCATATTTTCTTTAATGCGTTCAATATGTTCTTCGGACACGTCCGGCATTTGGTCTTCACTTGTTGTCATTTTAACAATTCCACCCTAACCTCGCTGCCATGCAGAATAACGTCGTGGGTGCTGGGGGGCAAAGCGGCGAATGGTCCGAACTCTCAGGCTGACACTCAGGAGGCCCCATTTATGCGCTACATGATGACCTACGACCTTATGGAGTCCATGCGTAACACCAACCAATGGCTTGGTGCAACCGCAAGCGCGATGGCGTCCTACCCCCTGTTTTCCATGACACCTAACCCGGCGTTCAGCTGGATGGCCGCATGGGGTGAAGTCACCGAACGGACCTTCCAGCGAATGGTCGTCAAACCTGACTGGGGCATTCGAACCTTCACCTGCGAGGACGGCAAAGACCATCTGGTCGAGATTACGACCGTTCTGGAACGCCCCTTCGGCGATCTGGTTCATTTCCGTGTCAACGGCCGGGAAGAACAACCGCGCAAGGTCCTGCTGGTTGCGCCCATGTCCGGCCATTACGCCACGCTGCTGCGTTCGACTGTCAAAAGCCTGCTGGTCAATTGCGAAGTTTACATCACCGATTGGCATAATGCGCGCGATATTCCTGTGTCTGCCGGCAAGTTCGATGTCGAAGACTACACGCTCTACCTTGTAGATTTCATGAAGGAACTGGGGCCCGACACGCATGTCGTGGCGGTTTGTCAGCCTGCCCCGCTGACATTGGCAGCGACCGCCTATCTTGCCGAAGTCGAACCCAAGGCTCAACCCAGCACTCTGACACTGATTGGCGGGCCGGTGGACCCGGACGCGACCCCGACCGACGTCACCGACTTTGGACGACGTGTTACGATGGGTCAGCTGGAAGAAACCATGATTCAACGGGTCGGATTTAAGTACAAAGGTGTCGGGCGTATGGTCTATCCCGGCCTGCTGCAACTGGCGTCGTTCATGTCGATGAACGCCGATCGCCACTCCAAGGCGTTTTCCGATCAGATTCAGCGTGTTATCCGCAACGAAGCCTCGGACCTGGATGCCCATAACCGTTTCTATGACGAATATCTTGCGGTGATGGACATGACGGCCGAGTTCTATCTGTCGACGGTCGAACGCGTGTTCAAGAACCGCGAGATCGCACGCAACGAATTTGTTGTCGCCGGCCACAAGGTGGATATCGGCAAAATCACCGATGTTGCCGTGAAATCGGTCGAAGGTGCGAATGACGATATCTCGGCGCCCGGACAATGTATTGCTGCACTGGACCTGTGCACCGGTTTGCCAGACAGCAAAAAGGCCAGCCACGTAGAACCCGGCGCGGGCCATTACGGCATTTTCGCGGGCCGCAGCTGGCGCGATAACATTCGCCCGCTTGTGATTGATTTCATGAACGAAAACAGCCGCAAGAAACGTCGCCGCGCTGCGAACACCAACAAGGTAGCCTGATGAACATGGGCGGGCCATTACATGGTGGCCTCGCCTTTTCCTGCTGTTGCGGCCAGTTGAAGGGTCAAATCTCGGACCGGGGCGTTCGGCTTGGAACCCATGTCGAGTGTTTTTGTCATGACTGCCGTGCGGCGCAACTGTATTTCGGGCAGCCCGACCCGGCGCCCGGCCCGGTCGACATTTTCCAGATGGCACCGGATGAAATCGAAATCACCGCCGGAAGCCAATTCCTTTCGGCCATGAAACTCAGCCCAAATGGTATGCTGCGATGGTATGCCAGCTGCTGCAACGCCCCGCTGGCGACAACGCCACAGACTGCACGTTTGCCCTTTGCAGGGTTTATCGTCGGCAGGATTACCGGTGATGTTTCCGCATTGGGGCCGGTGACGACCCGTGGGTTTGTCCCTCGGCCCGATGGAAAACAAAAACACGAAAAGGTCAGGTTTGCGGCGTTTGGCCTTTTGCGCCGCGCCCTGCAATCGCGCCTGTCAGGACGCTGGAAGAATACGCCGTTTTTCGACCCTGAGACCGGCAAGCCCGCGGTCGTACCGAAAGTCATTTCGAAAGACGAACGGGCGGCGCTTTACCCCTAGACAAACCTTTGCGGGATGTTCAGCCAGGTTTCCAAGGCTTTGTTCACGGCATCGGGCGCTTCAAGCGGCAGAAGATGTCCGGCATTTTCGACGACCTCCAACGCTGCCTCTGGTATCAGGTCTGACATGAAAGAATGCCGTCTGACCGGGGTTAGCGTGTCATGGGCGCCGCACATGATCAAAGTGGGAACCTTGATGCGGCGCAACGTTCCCTGTTGGTCTGGGCGGCGCTGCAAGGCACGCATTTGACGCACGAATATCTCGGCGCCCAGATCATTCGCCATTGCCAAAAGATCATTCAGAATTGGGATTCGCCTGGGCCCCGGCGCCAAAGTATCGGTGCCGACCAGTTGGCGCATGACCTCTTCCAGCCGCCCACCCAGGGCACCAATGATCAGGTCCTCGCGACTGGCCGCGATCTGAGGTGTATCGGCCTGAGCGTCCGTCGACATCAGGCACAGGCGCGACACCCGTTCCGGTGCCCGCCGGATCAACTCCAACGCCACCACACCGCCCATGCTCAGGCCGACCAGGGCAAACCGATGGGGAAGCTGATCCAACAGCCCCGAGGCGATCTCTTCAATGCGCTCGCCTCCGGAAACAGGTGCAACAGTGACAGGCCGTGACCGTGACAACACCTCGATCTGAGGTCGAAACAGCCGGGCATCACACATCAATCCAGGCAACAACACCAGCGGCTCGATCACGCGGGGGTCTCCATCTGCTCGGTTTTCCGAGTCCTTCCAGTTGTTGTCAGGATGAAAGTTTTGCCGCAACCGGGCAAGGAAAACTTCACGGGTAGGCGATGGCCCGAAATGCCGGGAAATCGGCGTAACGGGATTGCCGGGCCGCAAGGTCTTCACCGGGCTCAGCGCCGGGCCTCAACAGACACCCACGCGGAGCAATATAGCTGTCGATCCGGCGTTGCGGCCTGGGCCGCCACACAAGGTTGAACGCACAGAGCTTGGGAAAGAACCAGATTTCGGAATACTCCAGATAATCGTGCATCCACCACGCCAGATCCCGCCAGTCCCTGCCCTGCGCATATTGATCCGCGAACCACGGGATGACGAGGGATGCCCCGGCGATCCGCGCATCCCCTTCCCCGCGATCCCAGATGTGGCATTCCAGCGGGTGATCGTTTCGGGCGCAGTTCAGCTTGTTTTCATTGCCAAACCGGTTCAAGGACGATGAACGATAACCCGACCTGACCGCGACCCGGCCAAATGTCTCCTCCAAAGGGTCAAGAAGAGTTTCGCAAAAGGCGCGGCCTGTTTCGATCGCCAGATCCGGGTTGTCCGGAATATTCTGCTTTTGGTGGAAGTTGCCGATTTCCGAATACAGAAAATCGCGCATGAAGAAGTGCCGGGACAAGCGGACACGACCCAAGGTCTCAAGGCTCCACATACTGCCCGGCTTACGCATCTTGCATCCTTTTTTCCGATCAGGGTTTATTCCACCCCCAAGCCCTTGAGCCACTCCAGAATACCAGCAACGGTGGCATCGGTTTGACCCGGCGACATCAACCGCCCCGCGATAACATGTGAAGACGGATCGTCACCCGGCCCCATCGTCACCAGCCTGACCGTTGCCGGAGCGCCCCAGGCCTCGGCAACCTTGTGCGTCCGGTCCGGCCGCACAACCTGATCATCATCCGAAAACCAGAACAAGGCGGGTATTAGGGCGTCAGAGAAATCCAGCGCATAGACCGTATCCACCAGCACGGACATCGGCACGACGGCTTCCCACGGGTAGACCGACGTCCAGTACCTGTTCTTCTCGGGGTCCGGCCCTGACACATCGCGTTCTTGCCCCATGAGAACGGGCAACCAACTTCTGGCCCAAGGCAACGAAGGCACCCACGCCGCGACGGTATTCACACCAAAGTTCGGCGAGACAAAAACCATGCCGACCACATCCTGGCTGAGGTCGGGATCCAACGCAGCGGCCGCCGCCAGCGTTCCTCCGGTCGAGGTGGAAATGACGATCACCTTTTCCCCGACCGCACGCGCCGCTGCCAGCCCTTCGGCGGTGTCCTGCATCCAGCCCGAGGCCGTACCCTCGGCCATCGCCGGCCCATCCCGACCGTGACCCTGCAACCGCGTGTAGACCAGATTGGCGCCCAAAGCGTCAGCCACCAGATCAGGAACAGGGCGGATTTCCTCGGAACTTGCTGAAAAACCGTGGATGTACAGAACAGAATACGGCGTGCGCTGTTCCTTGAACCCGTCCTGCCAGATCACGCGCTTTTCGACACCCGGAACGATGTCATCATAGGCAGACTCGGTGCTTTCAAAAAAAACCTGAACACCTTCACCAAATTTCCGAGGATCAAAGGTCGGGTGCAGGTTCACTTCCTCGCGCGGGCCGAACCAGTAGACCAGGCCGCCAAGAACAACCAGCGCCAGAAGAGCGCGCCCCAGAAACCAACCAAAGCGCCGCATCAGGCTTCTCCCAACACATCAAGAACCGCGGTCTCGATCAAACCCAGGCACATCTCGTCCGAGAAGCGATGATCAGCCCCCTTGACCAACAACAGCCGCATGTCAGGACCCGCAGCATGTTCCAGCAGCCGCACGGCTGTTTCGGTCGAAACCGCCGTGTCTGTGGTACCTTGCAGGAAACGAACCGGGAACGGCAGATCCAGAGCGTCCCGCAGAACCAAATTCTGGCGTCCGTCTTCGATCATGCGCTTGGTGATGATATAGGGTTCCATATAGTCGGACGGCAGCTCGACATGGCCGACAGAGTCCAGCGCAGCTTTTTGTTCGTCGCTGAACGAAGCCCAGTACCCGTCCTCGGTGAAATCCGGCGCGGCGGCGATTGTGACCATGCCCGCAATTCGCTCGGGCATGACCTTGGCCAGCAGCAATGCCTGCCATCCTCCCATTGATGAGCCAACCACGATCAAAGGTCCGTCCGTCAATGCCTTTACCGCAGCCAATGTGTCCTGATGCCAGTCACCGATACAGCCCTCGGTGAACGCGCCCGAGCTTTCCCCGTGGCCGGAATAATCGAACCGCAAGAACGATTGCCCACGCGCCTGTGCCCAGGCTTCCAGATGCACGGCCTTGGTGCCTTCCATGTCCGATTTGAGCCCGCCCAGAAAAACGATGGTCGGTCCTGCCCCTTCGGTCTTGTGATAAGCCAGTCGCCGCCCCTGCGGCGTCTCCAGAAAATCCGTCGCTGCCATGAAACCCTCTTTCCTTTTCCAGCATCATGCACGCCCCACCCCCGAGTGCAATTCCGCCCACTTCATCTTTTTCCAATTACTCCGGGGAGCGCGAGAGGCTGGCCCCTCGCCCCACTCTTGACACAGGCCCATCCACCTGCCACATGGGCCGAACACACATAACCCGCAACCGGGCGTTCAGTGGGCGCCAAACCGACGAGGAGAGCCGATATGGCCCTGGATTCTCAATCCGTCTCTCTTACCTTTCCCGATGGCAATGCACGCACCTTCGCCGCAGGCGTCACGCCCGCGCAGGTGGCTGCCGACATCTCAACCTCGCTGGCCAAAAAGGCCATCTCGGCCACCGTTGACGGCCAGCACTGGGACCTGCAATGGCCCATCGAATCCGACGCACAGATCGCCATCCACACTATGAAGGATGAGGCCCAGGCCAATGAGCTGATCCGCCACGATCTGGCCCATATCATGGCGCGCGCGGTTCAGGAGATCTGGCCCGCCACCAAGGTCACCATCGGCCCCGTCATCGAAAACGGCTGGTATTATGACTTCGACCGCGAAGAGCCGTTCACGCCCGAAGATCTCGGCCTCATCGAGAAAAAGATGAAAGAGATCATAAACAAGCGTGATCCCGTCACCACCGAGGTCTGGGACCGCGAGCGCGCGATCGAGTTCTACAAGGCCAATAACGAGCCCTACAAGGTCGAGCTGATCGAGGCTATTCCCGGCGACGAGCCGCTGCGCATGTACTGGCACGGCCATTGGCAGGATCTTTGCCGAGGTCCGCACCTGCAACATACCGGGCAGGTTCCGGGGGATGCGTTCAAGCTGATGTCCATCGCGGGTGCCTATTGGCGCGGCGACAGCGATCGCGCGATGTTGCAGCGCATCTACGGCGTGGCCTTTACCGGCAAGGAAAAGTTGAAAGCCTACCTGCATATGCTGGAAGAAGCCGCCAAACGCGACCACCGCAAGCTGGGCCGCGAGATGGACCTGTTCCACATGCAGGAGGAAGCGCCCGGTCAGATCTTCTGGCATCCCAACGGCTGGACCATCTACACCCTGCTGCAGGACTACATGCGCCGACAGCAGCGCAAGGGCGGTTATGTCGAGGTGAACACGCCGCAGGTCGTTGACCGCAAGCTGTGGGAACGGTCCGGCCACTGGGACAAGTATCAGGAGAATATGTTCATCGTCGAAGTGGACGAAGAACATGCCCGCGAGAAAGCCGTTAACGCGCTCAAGCCGATGAACTGCCCCTGCCATGTTGAAATCTTCAAACAGGGCCTGAAATCCTATCGCGATCTGCCGTTGCGTATGGCCGAATTCGGGTCGTGCAACCGGTACGAACCCTCGGGCGCATTGCACGGCATCATGCGCGTGCGCGGTTTTACGCAAGACGACGCCCACATCTTTTCGACCGAGGAACAGATCGAGGCCGAAACCGCCGAGTTCATCCGTTTCCTCAGCGTGATCTACAAGGATCTGGGATTCGAAAAGTTTGCGGTGAAATTCTCGGACCGTCCTGAAACGCGGGCTGGTTCAGATGAGGTCTGGGACAAGGCAGAATCCGCCCTGCTCTCTGCAACCCGAGCAGCCGGGATCGAACCCGAACTGAACCCGGGTGAAGGCGCCTTCTACGGTCCAAAGCTGGAGTTCGTCCTGACAGATGCCATCGGTCGCGACTGGCAGTGCGGCACCTTCCAGGTGGACTTCGTTCTGCCTGAACGCCTGGACGCCACCTATATTGGCGCCGACGGCGGCAAACACCGCCCCGTCATGCTGCACCGCGCGACGCTGGGATCCTTCGAACGGTTCATCGGTATCCTGATCGAAGAACACGCGGGCAAACTGCCGTTCTGGCTGGCCCCGCGTCAGGTCGTCGTGGCCTCGATCACCTCCGAAGCGGATGAGTATGTTCTGGAAGTGGTTGAAACGCTCAAAGCTGCGGGTGTCCGCGCCGAGGCGGATATCCGCAACGAGAAGATCAACTACAAGGTCCGCGAGCATTCGGTCGGCAAGGTGCCGGTCATTCTGGCCGTCGGCCACCGCGAGGTTGAAGAGCGCACCGTCAGCGTCCGACGTCTGGGTGAAAAACAGACGCAGGTTCAACCGCTTGACGTTGTAACAAACGAGCTGTCGCAGGCAGCCACCCCACCGGATTTGCTGTAACAATCGGCAGCATATTGCTGGGAATCTGGCCCCCGAATTGGGGCCAGATTGAAACAATTCACTCTTTCTTCATCAAAAACAATGCTTTACGCTGCAAGAGGGCACGCCGCCCTTTGACGTGCTTGTGAGACACGGGCTCGTGAATTCAACTCTGTCTACCAAGCTACTACCTTTGTCATTGTCACAAGCAGACATACCCAGTCATCAAGAGGATTACCGAGATGTCGAACACAGCCAAGTCCCTGGTTATTGCAACCGCAGTCGCAGCCGCCGTATCGGGCGCCGCAACCACTGCATCCGCTCAGGCAAAGGAAAAATGCTATGGCGTATCGCTGGCCGGTCAGAACGACTGCGCCGCGGGCCCCGGCACCACCTGCGCGGGCACCTCGACCGTTGATTATCAGGGCAATGCATGGACCCTGGTTGACGCAGGCACCTGCGCGGATATCGAACTGCCCGCGCAGGCAGACGGCAGCCCGCGCAAAGGCTCGCTGGAAGCCCTGGATCGCGATCTGCCCGCATAAGAACGGCCTGACGAATTCAGGGGCGGGCACCATCGCCCGCCCCTTCCCTTTCGTGATCAAGGAACTGACCCATGCTGGATGATGCCCACCGGTCGAACCGTCTGCCCGCAGCGCCGGGCGTTGGTTACAAGCCGCAACACTTCGCTCAGATACTTGAACACGCACAGCCCGTCGCATGGTTGGAAATCCATGCCGAGAACTACATGGGCGACGGCGGGCGGCCTCTGGCGCAGCTGCGCCACCTTTCCGAACAATTTCCGATCTCGGTCCATGGCGTTGGCCTGTCCATCGGCGGCGAAGGCGCGCTGGACCCTGATCATCTGGCCCGGCTGAAACATCTGGTGGGCTGGCTGAATCCCGCCAGCTTTTCCGAGCACCTAGCCTGGTCCACACATGACACCCATTTCTACAACGACCTGCTGCCCTTACCCTATACCGACGCAACACTGGCGCGCGTTTGCGATCATATCGATCAGGTTCAGGACACCGTCGGACGGCAGATGCTGTTGGAAAACCCCTCAAGCTATTTGGCTTTTGAAGAAAGCACCTGGTCCGAGCCGGACTTTCTGCGCGAAATTGCACGTCGCACCGGAAGTGGCTTGTTGCTGGATGTCAATAACGTCTTTGTCTCTGCCACCAATCTGGATTTCTCTCCTCAGGGTTACATTGACGCCTATCCAATTGAAAAAGTTGAAGAAATTCACCTTGGGGGCCATGACGAGGATGAAGACGATCACGGCCACCCGCTGCTGATCGACAGCCACGGGCGTGAAGTCGTCGATCCGGTCTGGGCGCTGTTGGATTACGTGCTGGAACGTACGGGGCCGAAACCCGTCCTGATCGAGTGGGATACCGACGTACCGGACTGGTCCATTTTGCGGGAAGAAGCCGTTCGCGCGCAGACCGCCCTGGAACGGATCCCGGCATGAGCGTTTCGCAATCCGAATTTCGCGCGGCCATGATGGATGCGTCAACCCCTGTCCCCGAAGGTTTGCTGGACGCCCAGGCGCAGCCAGCCGGTCGTCGGTTCAGCGTCTATCGCAACAATGTCGCCGTGTCCTTGACCGAAGCGATGCATCAGGCGTTCCCAGTCATCACCAAGTTGCTGGGGCCACAGAACATGGACGGGCTGGCCGGGATATTTCTGCGCCAGCATCCGCCATCATCACCGCTGATGATGTTCTACGGTGAAGCCTTTCCCGAATTTTTGGCCGAAATGCCGCAGCTTTCCCATCTTGGTTACCTGCCGGATGTGGCGCAGCTGGAACTTGCGTTGCGCAAGTCGTACCACGCCGCCGACAGCCAACCCGCCCCGGCAGACGCGCTGGCAGTAGACCCCGAACAGGTCATGCGAACCCGGCTGCGTTTTGCCCCGGCCATGCGGGTGGTACGCTCGGACTGGCCCATTCACGCGATCTGGCGTTTCAACACCGAAACCAACGCGCCGAAACCAGATGCGCGAGCTGAGGATGTTTTGATCACACGCCCGGAATTCGACCCGGTTGCCCAGTTGCTGCCAGCCGGCGGCGCCGATTGGATCGCTAATATGCAAGGCGGCGACACGATCGGCGAAGCATTTGAAAAAACCGCTGCGGCGCAACCGGAATTTGACCTTGGAACCACTCTGGCACTGCTTTTGCAGGGCGGTGCAATAACTTCTGTGACTATCGAAAGGCTGGAGACATGACTGCCCTGATCTCACTTCACAACAACGTTCTGGGAAAAGTGGACCTGGCGTCCAACTGGCTTACACCCACGCTGGCGCGACTGGTCTTTGTCGCGGTTCTTCTGGTCTATTACTGGAACTCGGCGATGCTGAAGATCGACGGCTCGATCTTTTCACCTTCGGCCGGTGCCTTCGGTCAGATTTTCCCCAAAGCAGCCGAAGCCGTCCTTTACGACGTATCCCAAATGACGCTCTTTCAACGGGTCGTCATTTTCTTTGGCACGGTTGCAGAATTCGTCCTGCCTGCGCTGCTGCTGGTCGGTCTGTTCACCCGCCTGGCGGCCTTGGGTATGATCGGTTTCATCTGGGTGCAGACCCTGGTCGATGTCACCGGCCATGGCGTGAAACTGGGCAGCCTGTTCGACGCGGCGCCATCCATTATGGATCAGCGCACGATGTGGACGTTCCTGATGCTGGTGATCGTGATCAACGGCGCGGGCCCCATCTCACTTGATCGGATCCTGCGCCTGAAGTGACCTAGAAATGCGCTTTGGGCTGGTCCGGTTTACCTGCTGCCAGCCCAAGCACCCCGGCAACCCCGGCAAACGCGATCGGGAACATGGTGAACACACCGAATCCAAATGCATAATACATCGCCCCCGCCGAAATCAGCAGCAGGATCCCCGCAACAAGAGCGCGCGCGGGCGCCATCGCGCCCCCGGCAATGGCCAACAAAGGCGCGATGATCGACACAGCCTGAATCAGGTCAGGGTTGTCTACCTGCCTCAGAACGCCGTCTATCTCGCCGACGTGATCGATGACGACCACCTTTGCATACCCGAAAAACCCGACGATCATCCCGATCAGCCCGGCAATCACGCCCAAGATCATGGCGGCATTACGCATTGAACGTCCTCACTGTTGCTTGCAGGCACATAAGCATTCCTTAAGAAATACCAAGCTGCGTGCGAGTTTCCGCGGTCCAGCCAAGAAACAGCTCTCCGTCTTTCTCGATCAACGGGCGCTTCATCAGGGTGGGATGCTGTTTCAAAAGCTCTAAAGGTGCTTTCGCGCGCTGGTTGTCATCCAATCCGCGCCATGTCGTTGACCTGGTGTTGAGCAAAGCCTCGCCGAAGCCAGCAAGAGCCTGCGACAGCACAGCATCCGGCACGCCATCACTGCGGACATCCACAAACTCTGCATCTGGTAACGTTTTCAATGCTTTGCGACAGGTGTCACAGGTTTTCAATCCATAAAGGCGCATGTTTTTACTGCTCCTGCATTTGATTGCATTTTAGGCAAACTTGCCAGTTTCCGGCGGTTATTCTTGATTTTTTACTTCACCGTGCAATGTTGAAAAAGGCGAAACACACGAAACGGACTGTTCAGAAAGTGCCAAACAGTCTTTTTTTGTGGCGACGCTGACCACAGCCCCCACCAATTTGTGGGACAATGCGCAAGTAGAAGGAGACACGGGACATGCCAACCGGCACCGTGAAATGGTTCAATACCACTAAAGGTTATGGTTTTATTGCCCCTGATGAAGGGGGCAAAGATGTGTTTGTACATATCTCGGCCGTAGAACGGTCCGGCCTCACCGGACTCGCAGACAATCAGAAAGTCTCGTACGAGTTGCAGGACGGGCGCGACGGCCGACAAATGGCTGCGGAATTGAAGCCGTTGTAACGACATCCCCGCTGATTGCGGGATGAATCCATTAAGGTTGGCGGCCAATTTCCGGCCGTCAACCACCCCCTACCGGGCCTGTTCCATTACCCGCGCGCGGATTGTTCATTTGCGCGGCGTCAATGGTGTATATCCGTTGCAGTGGTGTCGGATACCCCGGTTTCCCGCAACCAGATCCCAGCCCCGCCCGCAAACCGGATTTCCCAGGCTTTCATTGTGCGCTCGGGGCGACGCTGGCACGTTGCGACGCCCTTCGTTCCGGTTTCAGGTCATCGTGCATGCGTCGCAAAAGCCCACACTCTGCTTAGGCGATGGATCGCTTGGCATGACAATCCGAAAAAAAATAGGCGCCCGGTAATTCGAATTCTATTTGCGAATGATCTCTTCGAACTCGCGCCACTCCCGAGCCGTCATGCCCGAGCTTTCCTGCGTGACGTCCTCACCCGCCAGCATGCGGCGCAGGCTTTCAACCATCTGAGCCGACAGGTTGACGGCCCCAAGACGGTAATCCTCGAAGGCTTTATAGGCAAAGGGCACCCAGTCGGCGACGATCTTGCACATCGTATCAGCGTAGACGCGGATCTCATATTGAGCATGAGGGTCAGCGCGCAGCCGCAGAAAATGGAACAGGTTGTGCAGGTCGACCTTCCAATACCACTGCGTATAGATGTTTGCGGGCAGGTTCATCCGGGCCAATTCTCGTGCCAGCCCCTGTTGCCCGTCCTGGCTGATCATCGACTCGTAATTGTCATAGCACCGGGCGCTGTCAGCCTTGAGGATGTCCAGAACACGCGCGGCCTCTTCACCTTCCAGAGCAGAACCACGGCCCTGATTGTTCACCTCTGATTGGGCGGCCACATGTTCGGGTGCGGGAATATAGAATTCACGATCCAGAATTGAATATCGCGCCGAGTATTCATTCACATTGGCCGTACGGTGCCGAATCCACTGCCGCGCCACGAAGACCGGCAGCTTTACATGCAGTTTGACCTCGCACATTTCGAAAGGGGTCGAATGCCAGTGCCGCATCAGGTACCGGATCAGACCTTCGTCATTCTGAACCGATTTGGTTCCTTTGCCGTAGGACACACGCGCGGCCTGACAGATGGCCGCATCATCGCCCATGTAATCAATCACGCGGACAAAGCCGTGATCCAGAACCTGATGCGCGGTGTACAGGTGATCTTCCATTCCCGCTGAAACGACGCGACGAGTGGGATGCGATTGCGCACGTTGCGCTTCGATCTCGGCCTGTTGGTCAGCGGACAGCGGCATCAGGTTTTCCTTTCTGGCAATGAGTCGCCCCCTACTATATCTCGCCAGCCGCAACATCGAAACCGCGATATATGCCGCAACCCACGCAAATTTCAATTCGCCAGACCCGGCGGTCTCGACACATTAGGTCGGCGCGCTAAGCTCAATGCAAACTGAGTCGAAAAGGATGGCCAAAATGGCGCTGACATATCTTCACACCATGGTCCGCGTGAAGGATCTGGAAAAATCCATGGCGTTTTACAAGCTTCTGGGCTTGAAGGAAACACGCCGCTATGACAGCGACGCCGGGCGGTTTTCACTGATTTTCATGGCCCCTCCGGGGCAGGAGGATGCGCCGATCGAGCTGACCTACAACTGGGACGGTGATGACGGCCTTCCCAGCGACAGCCGCCATTTCGGTCACCTCGCATATGGCGTCGACAACATCTACGAGGTTTGCCAGCACCTTCAGGACAATGGCGTCACGATCAATCGCCCTCCGCGTGACGGTCGCATGGCATTTGTACGCTCACCCGACAATATCTCGATCGAGCTTTTGCAAAACGGCGATGCTCTGGAGCCGAAGGAACCCTGGGCCAGCATGGAAAGCGTTGGCCACTGGTGATCCGGTGGGTCATAACGCTTGGGCTGGCCGCGCTGGCCAGCCCGATCAAGGCCGAAACGTGTCGTTTGGCCCTTGCATTGGCCATGGACATTTCAGTGTCGGTCGATGAGGCCGAGGACGTGCTGCAACGGCAGGGTTTGGCGGCTGCGCTGATCGCACCCGAAGTGCAGGAGGCCTTTTTTTCCTCTCCCATGCCGGTTGCTTTGGCTGTTTACGAATGGAGCGGTCGTTCCACCCAGCACGTCATTTTGAATTGGATGCTGATAGAAGATGTTGCCGACCTGCTTTTCGCCTCCGGTCGGATAAGTGCCTCTGTGAGATCAGATACCGGATCAGCGACCGCCATGGGCTATGCCCTGGCTTACGGGTCAACCTTGATGAACCAGGCACCCGACTGCTTGTTTCAAACGATTGACCTGTCCGGAGATGGTTCCAACAATGATGGCTACGGACCACGGATAGCCTATCGGCACTTCGCTTTTCAGAATGTGGTGGTCAATGGCCTCGTAATCAACGCGGCGGATTTTGAAGGCGAACTTTTTCTGATCCCGTTTTTTGAAAACAACGTCCTGCATGGTCCCGGTGCCTTTTTGGAGGTCGCTCAGGGGTTCGAAGATTTCGAACGGGCCATGCGGAAAAAGCTGAAACGGGAATTGAGCGGTTTGCAGATTGGTGCGCTTGATGAAGACCCGCAATAAATCCGCGCCTGAGTGCTGCTTTTGCGGGCCTGCTCTCTGGACCCGCATTTGAACAAGGCCGCCAGGCCTGTGCATCAGTGCAGGACGGATTTGGTTCTGCGCGACGCACAGCTGCGGTCAGTAGATGTATCGGATCTGGTCGGTCCAATATCGCTCCACCCGGCGCAGCGACGTGGTGATGTCTTCGATACCTTCCAACTCCAACACGCCTCTGCTTTGCAATCCTTCGGCGTGACGCGCAAACAGGTCGGACACGATATTGCGGATTTCCCCGCCTCGTGGAGTCAGACGCACGCGGACAGAGCGGCGGTCAATCTCGCATCTCTGGTGGTGCATATACCCCATCTCAACCAGCTTCTTGAGGTTGTAGCTGACATTGCTGCCCTGATAGTAGCCGCGGCTTTTCAGCTCACCCGCCGTCACTTCGTGATCGCCGATATTGAACAGCAGCAACGCCTGAACCGCGTTGATTTCCAGCACGCCGACGCGCTCGAATTCATCCTTGATGACGTCCAGCAGCAACCGGTGCAGCCGCTCCACCAGGGCCAGCGCCTCAAGATAGCTGGTCATGAACCCCTTGGCTCCCAGCCCGGAGACCTGCATTTCGATACTCATCCGACCCTCCGATTCAGTCGTGCTGTTTGAGACACGATGACCTGAAAGTCCGAAAAATCGGTTAAGCCGGTATTGTCTTATTTCTGAAAGGTCTGCGCGATGTTTGAAATCAAACTGGCAAACTGCGCCGGCGGCTGCACCTGACCTGTGACCCATTGATACAGGTCCTGATCGTTTTCGTGCAGCAGCGCGTCAAAGACATCCAGCCCGGCGGCATCCATATCGGCCAGGTTGCGATCGGCATAAGCGGAAAGGATGATGTCCATCTCTTTGATCCCGCGCCGCATGGATCGCATTTTCATTCGCTTGATGCGTACGTCCCGGGGTTCACTCAATTTTTCTGCTCCAGCATCAGACGCATTTTCTTTTCCAGTCGCGCCGCACGTTCAGCGCAAACCCGCATCTCTCCTCGGATGGCGCGCAGTTCGGCCACCGCGGTCGACAGTTCCATTCCACCTTCGCCCTCTTCCACCGGGGCATCCATGCCTTCGCCCTCACCGGTCAGCAGCCACATGATCGAGACATTGACCAGCCCCGCCATCATCGACAACCGGTTCGCACGCGGCTCGGACAGATCGTTTTCCCAATCGACAATCGTCGTCTTCTTGACGCCAAGGCGGCGCGCCAGCTCTGCCTGGGTCATTCCGGCCGCTTCGCGCGCGCCTGCCAAACGGTCCCCGAATGTCGCAGACTCAGGTCCATACCAGTCTTTTTCATCATTCATCGGGGTCTCCAATTCACTTTGTCCATACGGCTTGATCGTCATTCCGGCGCACCCTATGACAGTCGGGTTGAACATACAAACCGAGGCCATCCATGAGTTTCCTGTCTGCGACACTGTCACGCGTCAAACCATCGCCCACGATCGCCATGACAGCCAAGGCCGCCGAGTTGAAAGTTGCCGGGCGCGACGTGATCGGCCTGAGCGCGGGTGAGCCGGATTTCGACACCCCCCAAAACATCAAGGACGCCGCTGTTGCAGCGATTGCAGCCGGAAAAACCAAGTACACCGCACCGGACGGCATTCCGGAACTGAAGCAGGCGGTTTGCGCCAAGATGAAGCGCGATCATGGGCTTGACTACACGCCCGCGCAGATCTCGGTTGGAACGGGCGGCAAGCAGACGCTGTACAACGCCTTGATGGCAACAATGAATGATGGTGATGAGGTGATCATCCCCGCGCCATATTGGGTAAGCTACCCCGACATGGTTTTGCTGGCAGGTGGAAAGCCTGTTGTTGTTGAAACGACGCTGGCCAACAGCTTCAAGCTGACGGCAGAACAACTGGAAGCCGCCATCACCCCAAGGACAAAGTGGTTCATCTTCAACTCGCCCTCGAACCCGACAGGCGCAGGGTACAGCCGGGATGAGCTCAAGGCCCTCACCGATGTTCTGATGCGCCATCCGCATGTCTGGATCATGTCGGACGACATGTATGAACACCTGGCCTATGACGGATTTGAATTCTGCACGCCTGCCGAGGTGGAGCCCGGCCTGTATGACAGGACGCTTACCTGCAACGGTGTTTCGAAAGCCTACGCCATGACCGGCTGGCGCATCGGTTATGCTGCCGGTCCGGTCGAACTTATCTCGGCGATGCGCAAGATCCAGTCGCAATCCACCTCGAACCCCTGCTCGATCAGCCAGTGGGCGGCGGTGGAAGCGCTGAACGGAACACAGGATTTTCTGGCCCCGAACAATGAAACGTTCAAACGCCGCCGTGATCTGGTGGTGCGCATGTTGGACGAGATTGACGGCATAACCTGCCCGACACCCGAGGGCGCGTTTTATGTCTACCCCTCGATCGCCGGGCTGATTGGCAAAACGACACCCGCGGGAACCGTCATCGAAAACGATGAAGCCTTTGCCACGGCCCTGCTGGAAGAGGCGGATGTCGCCGTCGTGTTTGGCGCGGCCTTCGGCCTGTCACCCAACTTCCGGGTCAGCTACGCGACGTCCGACGCAGCCCTGACCGAAGCCTGCGCTCGTATACAGCGCTTTTGTGCATCGCTGAGGTAAACATGTCTGCCGACCTGCCCGAATACTATTTTCGCATCCGTGAAAACGGGGCCGCGGTGTTTCGGATCGATACGGAAAACCGCCAGCGCCGGATCGAGATGGACCAGATCGCCGTCATCAACATCCGCAACGGTGAGGTCAAGCCACACGGGCAACGGGTTTTGTCCGAACGGGATCAGGCAGAGATCGCCCAATGGATGGACGAGCGCCGGGCCATATTGGCCCAGCGCGACATTGACGACATTCACCGCGCTGTCGACTATCTGAATCTGACAACGCAATGGGCGCAGTCCAAGGCAAGCGACGAACAGCTTGAGGATGTAACCGACAGATTGCTGATGGCGATGCACGATCTGCGCACGGTTCTGGTTCGGAAAAAAGCCGACCGGTTGAGCAAAGACTAGGCCGGTTCCGCCGGCGCCTGCATCTGCCGCACCGAATGCATCCAGAACCGGGCCATCAGCAGCACCGCCGCGAATGCCAGGCCAAGCACCAGCCCCAGCCAGACACCGATGCCGTCCATCTGACGGACGAAGCCGAAATAGTAGGACGCCGGAATTCCCACCACCCAATAGCTGAGCGCCGCCATAACCATCGGTATCTTGGCATCCTGCAAACCACGCAGCAGTCCCAGCGCAATCACCTGCGCCCCGTCGACCAGTTGGAACAGGGCAGCCATGGCCAGCAATCCTGTCCCGATAGCCAGAATTTGTCCGCGCTGCGGATCATCGGCCTCCATGAACAGGGAAATCAGCGGCTCGGCATATGTCAGGAACAGGATGACGGTCACGACGGACATGACCAGCGACATGCCTGTCACGGCAATCGCACCTTTCTCCAGATGCGCCTTGTCACGGCGGCCCAACGCGTTGCCGGCCCGGATGGTGGCCGCATTTGACAGCCCCAGATGCACCATGAATGTGGCCGACGCCAAATTCAGGGCGATCCCGTGCGCGGCCAGCGGGACCTGACCCAACCAGCCCATCATCACGGCGGATGTTGCAAACAGCGACACCTCGGCCAGGGTTGTCAGGCCAATGGGCACGCCCAGTTTCCACACGCTGATGAACATTTCCCAATCCGGACGCCAGAAGCGCTGGAACAGGCTGTGTTCCGGCAAGGTCCGGACGACATAGACGACAACCGCGACCAGTGAAACGACCTGTGTCGCGATCGAAGCGATCGCAGCGCCCATCACACCCAGTTCCGGCGCGCCCCAGTTGCCAAAGATCAGCGCATAGTTGGTAAACCCGTTCACAACCGCCGCCGTAACCGTGATCCACAGCACGATCTGGGTTCGCTCCAAGGCCGCAAGGTAGGATTTTAACACCATAACGATGAGAGCCGGAAACAATCCCCAACCGGCAATGCGCAAATATTCCGACGCGGTTTCGGCGATATGCGGCTCTTGTTTCATGGCGATCAGGATCGGATAGGACCACCACAACAACGGCATGACCACCGCAGCGTATAGCAGTGACAACCACAGCCCCATGCGGGTCGAGCGGCGAATGCTGGTTTCGTCCCCTTCTGCCGCTGCGGTGGCAACCATCGGCATGACAGCCCAGCCAAACCCCGCACCAAACAAAAACAGAACGAAATAATAGCTGCTGGCCAGGGTAACCGCTGCCAGCGCCTCGACCCCGTACCAGCCCAGCATGACGGTGTCGGTCAGGCCGATGGCAAACTGCGCCAGATGGCCGCCGATCAACGGCAGGCCAAGCACGGCAATTGCCCGAAAGTGGGCCGGATATGTCATCACTTTTGTCATCGCACCAGCCATATGCGCGGGCTTGGCGCGAGACAAGAGATGATCGCTAAAATGTCAACATGATACCTCGGTGCCCGCTTGCACGGTCCAGGCGGGCACCGGCGTGATTAACGAGCGTCCGGATGCAGTGTCGTACCCAGAATATGCTCGGAGCGGTGAATCACGTGATGCGCCTGCCCCACGATCAACGGATCGGGTTCACCCACAATGTCGTGATCCTTGCCCGGATAGTCCAGCGTCGACAGGAAATGGCGCATACAATTCAGCCGCGCGCGTTTTTTGTCATTCGACTTGATGATCGTCCACGGCGCGTCCGCGGTATCGGTGTAAAAGAACATGGCCTCTTTAGCTTCGGTGTAATCGTCCCACTTGCTGAGGCTGGCCTTGTCAATCGGTGACAATTTCCACTGTTTCAGAGGATCCGTCTCGCGACTTTTGAAACGACGCTGCTGTTCTTCCTGCGTGACCGAGAACCAGTATTTGTAAAGCTGGATGCCCGAACGTACCAGCATCCGCTCCAACTCTGGCGTCTGCCGCATGAACTCCAGATATTCATTGGGAGAGCAGAAGCCCATCACCCGCTCGACACCCGCGCGGTTGTACCAGGACCGGTCGTAGAACACCATTTCGCCAACTGTTGGCAGTTCCTGAATATAGCGCTGGTAATACCATTGCCCCTTTTCCTCCCAAGTGGGTTTATTCAAGGCCACGACCCTGGCCTGACGCGGATTGAGGTGCTCCATGAAGCGCTTTATCGTACCGCCCTTGCCGGCAGCATCGCGCCCTTCGAACAGCAGAACGAAACGCTGCCCGGTTTCCTGCGCCCACAACTGAACCTTCAGCAACTCTGCCTGAAGCTTGGCCTTCTGTTCTTCGTACACCGACCGCGCCATCTTGCGGCCATAGGGGTACTTGCCGCTTTCAAACGCCTGCCGGATCTTTTCAGGGCTGGGCTCTGCGACGTCTGCAACCGGCGTCGGCCCGGTCTTGACCTGAGTTGAATTTGTTTCGACCCGAGCAATGGCTTCCATGAAATCTTTCCTTTTCTGTTGTCCCGGAAAGGAGCTAGCAGAAAGGCCATGGATGCGCTTTGATTGGGGTCAAATTGATGCCTCAAAAACCCACAAATTCCGCACTGGATACAAGGGTCCGATACAAACGTCGTTTTTCAAGCTATGCCCGAGCGGACCTTGCCTGAATCCTCAATTGGATCGTCTAATCGACCTCGGCCAACATGGCCAAAGCTGGCGCCCGTTTGGCGCACCGGATCGCTGATCCCCTTGTTTCAGGCTTCATCTATGCCCCCAATCGTCAGGGTTATCAGAGTTGTTGGGCGACAGACCCAATTCGTCGCCTTCTGTCGAGCATCCCAGCCCCAGAACCGTGCGGTTTGCATAAGAGAAGTAGGAACAGACCTGATTGATCTCGAGGATTTCTCCATCATCCCACCCTGCCGTGCGCAGCGCGATCACATCCGCTTCGACCAGATCGCCCGGATCCTCGGTCAGTTTACGCGCATAGGTCATGGCCGCCACCTGCGCTGCATCCAATGGCGCGGCCGCCGGATCGCGGGCTTCGATCGCCGCCCGGATCGCGTTTCCCCGTTCTTCGTTGGCCAGCAACCGCTGCAACCCTGCGAAATGGTGTTCGACGCAATATCCGCATCGGTTCAGAGAGCTGACCCACACGCCCAGCACCTCAAGAAACCATTTCGGTATCTTGTTGCCCGAGTGATGCAGCACCGCCTTGTAGATCGCCATGTGCCCTTCCATCGAATGCGGGCGCAACGAATGCGCCATCATGATATTGTCCACATTGTTGCCCGGGCCCGTGACGCGGTCATAGAGTTTCTTAAGCCTGCCTGTGGCTTGCTCGAAGGGGATGGTTCTGATCCAGCTCATTTGGCTTCCTGTTGACGTGATTGCCTGTCGTTCAGAGACTAGAAGCGCTTTGAGCCCGAGGCGAGACGAATTCGACACTCCGTCAGAAAGAACCCGAACCAGCGCAGACCGCAATTTGAACATCGGCCCGGTTTTCCGAAACACCTGCACGGCCTGCCCAGTCAAAGCCGTCCGAGCATTCGTCCTCAACCACCAGCTGTTCGGCAACCCGGTCAGATTGGGCTAGACGCCCTCTATCTCCATGGTGCGGAACTCATTCTTCAGCCAATTGTGCCGGGCACACATCGGTCTTGTGAAATGCTGACGTATCAATTTGCTCATGGCCTTCTGGATCAGCTCCGACGTCGTTGCCGGGTATACTTCGGTTGTAAACAGCGACACTGTGCGAACGAAGTTGCTGCCGGGAAAGGGCATGGCCTTTACGCTGTTGTGAAACCTCTGCGTTCGGTGAAAGCACGCCGCGGTAGTGATTGCCCAGCCACTGCCCTGCGCGACCAGGCCGATGATGGATTGGTTGCACTCCAGTTCAAACCGGTTGGGCAGGCTGAACTTGCTTCGGGCCAGTTGAGTTTCAATCTGCTTGCCGATCACATAGTCACGCGAATACCTCAACAATGGCAAATCGGCATCCGGGTTGAACAGCTCGTCCGGGGATCCTTCGAACTTGTTGGGAACCACGACGATGAAGGGGTCTCTCATCAACGGGTATTCGATCAGCCCCTCGGTACGACCCAGCGGTCGTGTGGCGACGCCCACGTCAAGCTTGTGTTCCTGAAGTTTGGCAAGAATTTCGTGGCTTGGGCGCGTGAAATGGCGGAAATTGCACCGCGGCAGAGCCTGCGCCAGAAAACGAACAAGGTCGGGCGCGATCTGGTTGTCGAAGTCATCGATCAAAGCCAGCCGCAGATCCGTCGCATGCTGCCAGTTTCCCGTTCGTATCTCGGCCTCACCGCGCTTCAGCACAGTCAGACCCTCACGCACATAGCGGGCAAACACCTCGCCCGCCGGCGTCAGGCCCATCGGGCGACGCCCATGGTCGACCAATTCAATCCCCAACGCGCGTTCAAGGCTGCGCAGGTGGTTTGAAACCGTGCTGATCGACAAGTCTGTTTCTGATGCGACTTGCTGAATCGATCCGGATTTGGCGATCAACTGAAACACTTCCAGCCATCGAAGACTCAGAGATTTGGACACGGCAACCGACCATTGTTTCGATTTGTTCGAAACTAGCGAAGCAAAGTTTTGCCCATGCGGCAATGAAGAAGTTGATCAAAACGGTCGATTCTAGGCTTTCATTCGCATAAAATCCGGGTCGTACGGGCTTGGGCTGATAACCGTCGCACCAATCCGTTTCCCGCAGCTGTCCAGCTCCATTTCGCGGCCAAGCTGCGCCAGGGATGGATGAATGAAAGCGTGCGCCAGATTCAGCTCCGTGCGATACCCCCATTCGCCCGACGTGATGGTGCCAACGACAGTATCATCCTGCATCAGTGATGCGCCGGGATGCGCCGGGCCAAGGGTTGAATCGATGCGCAAGGGGACCAGCTTGCGTCGTTGTCCTTCGGACTTCCGTCTCAACAGGGCATCACGCCCCACGAAGACGCCCTTGTCCAGTCGGACAAACCGATCCAGCCCGGTTTCAAAAGGATCAAATTCGGTGATCAGATCGGCTTTCCAGTGCAAAAAGCTCTTCTCCATGCGCATGGATTCAACGGCCCTGGCACCGAACAGTTTCAACCCGTACGTTTCGCCGACCTCGCGCAGGGCAAGATAGGCCGCATAGAGCGAGGCATTTGGAACATGGATTTCATAGGCCAGCTCGCCCGAGTAACTCAGGTTCATGACTGTCGCCGGAGCAATACCGACAAAGCACTCGCGCACGCTGAGCCACGGGAACGCATCTGCCGACCAATCTCCTCTGGCGCAGGCTGACAAGACAGAACGCGACTTCGGGCCAGCCAGAACCAGAATGGTTTGATCATTTGTCAGGCTGCGCAACTGAACGTCCTCATCGCTGCGCAGATGCAGGCGCAACCAATCCATGTCGTGAAACTCGCTTGCCGCGGCGGAACCATACCAAACGCGGGCCCCCCCCCTGTGGCTGGCGGGCAGATTGGCAACCGTTGCCTCTGCCTTGATCATACCTTGGTCGTTCAACAGGTATCCCAACCCGACACGCCCCTCACGCCGAGGAACAAGCCCGCAAAACAACCGATCCAGGAATGCGTGCCTGTCCGGTCCCGTGATCTCGATACGGTTGAACCCGTTTACCTCTGCAAGCCCGACGCCGGTTCGAATGCTTTCGACTTCGGCGGCCACCAAATCGAAGGTTTCGTCAAAATCGAAACTGAGCGTTGGCGAGAAATCGGGATCGGGTTTGAAATAGTCCACCCTTTCCCATCCGTTGACCACAGTGAACTCGGCCCCTTCGGATGCCAGAACAGGCGTCAGAGGGGTCGTTTTGGCGGGTCGGCCCGCGGGGCGATGTTCATGCGGAAAGTGGAACCTGAATTCGTTCTGATAATCTTCAATCGCCTTGAGCGCGGTGAGTTCCACATTGGCATGACCCGAAAACCTCCGCGGGTCGAGGCACCATGTGTCATAACATGCATCGCCATGCACGATCTGCTGTGCCAGCAACCACCCGTGACCGCCACCTTCACCCAGCCCGGCCCGCAGTCCAATGATGCAGTACGCGTTGCGCTTGCCCGGAATCGGACCGACCAATGGGGCACCATCAATGGTATAGGTGATCGGTCCGTTGACCACGGTGTGAATACCAACTTCCATCAAGGCGGGCATGCGCGCAAAGGCCCCTTCCAGCACATCGGTCACGCGGTCCAGATCATCCGGGCACAATGCGTTCACGAAGTTCGGATCAATCCCGTCCATACCCCAGGTTTTGCACCCCTGCTCGTAGAACCCTAGCAACAGGCCGTTCTTTTCCTGCCGGCAATAGTAATCGCTGATCGGGCAGCGCAGCAGCGGCATCCGGTGTCCGGCATCCCGGATGGCCTCGATTTCTTCGGTCAGGAAATACTGATGTTCCATGGACGACACGGGATGATGAACACCCATCATGGCGCCGACCTCGTTGACCCTGTAGCCGCAGGCGTTGACGACGACATCACAGTCGATATCCCCGTGCTCGGTATGCACGGTCCAGGTGTCATCGCTGTGCTGTGTCAGCGCGGTCACCGGCGTATTTCGATACACCTCGGCGCCCGCCTTGCGTGCCCGGCGCGCAAGGGACTGGCACAATTGCGCCGGATCGATGTCGCCGTCCAGCGGATCCCAAAGCCCACCGATGAGATTGTCGGTCGAAATCAACGGGTGTCTCCGGGCACATTCATCCGCGTCTATCACCTCGAAATGTACGTCCATCCCCCGCGCCATGGACGCAAAGTGACGATAGCCCTGCATCTGCCCTTCGGTGTTGGCCAGACGGATCCCACCGTCTGCGTGATGATAGTTGATCGGGTAATCCGGATCGTCAGCCAGCTCCTTGTACAGACGGATCGAATGCGATTTCAGGCCGACGATCGTCTGGTTCATGCCGAAATTGGTGACCTGCGCCGCCGAATGCCAAGTCGTGCCCGAGGTCAGTTCATTCCGTTCGACCAAAACCACGTCGGTCCACCCTTCCCGGGTCAGGTGGTAGAGCGTCGAACATCCGGCGATCCCGCCCCCTATCACAACGGCTTTGGTACGCGACTTCATGGCATTGCTCCTTCAACTTCGGCACCAGTCTTGCTGAATAACGGGATGCGCAGACAACAGGGCAGATACGGGTGCCGGAAAATCGAAACCGCGATTTCGGATTCTGAAAACGGCACTTCTTCTTTGATACCGGGACAACTTGGGTCCTACGGTGCAGGAAAACGCTAGGTGACGAAAACACATGCCATCCGACAGCATCAAACGAAGCGGACGCAAAGCACGGCATGCACAGCGTGCGGCCAAGCCCGTCATTGATCCTTGCCCCCCCGGTCAGAAAGGCGGGGCATTCAAGCCCTTGAGCATATCGGAAATCGAGAAGATCTATGACACGGCGCTGCGTTTGCTGGAAAAGCTGGGGGTGGGAGACGTGCCGGACAGGCTGGCCTTCGACCTCAGGGCGGCGGGTGCCCAGGATCGGGAACAGAACCGGCTGGTTTTTCCCCGTTCAATGGTCGAACAGGCCATCGCCTCGGCCGCGAAGAGCTTTACCTTTCATGGCCGGGATGAAAAACGATCCATCGAGGTGGGTGGCGACCGCGTGTATTTTGGCACCGGCGGTGCTGCGGTTCAGACCCTTGATATCAACAGTGGGCTTTATCGCCCCTCCACCCTGGCCGATCTGCATGATTTCACCCGGCTACAGGACACGCTGGCCAATGTCAGTTGGTTCACCCGATGCTGCGTGGCAACCGATGTCCCGGATGTGTTCGATCTGGACGTCAACACCGTTTACGCTTTGGTACGCAACACAACCAAGCCAATGGCAACCTCTTTCACGTTGGCGGAACATGTCGGCCCGATCGTCGAGATGCTGGACATCGTCGCCGGAGGGGCCGGGGAATTCGCCAAACGCCCCTTCCTCAAAGCGCATATAAGTCCGATCATTTCACCAATGCGATACGGCGAGGATGCCGTGGATGTGGTTTATGAATGCATCGCCCATAACATGCCGATGTCCTGCATCACGGCCGCGCAGGCGGGCGCAACCGCCCCGGCAACTCTGGCCGGATTTCTGGCGCAGTCACTGGCCGAAACGCTGGCCAGTCTCGTGATGGTCAATGCGATCAAACCCGGCTTTCCGATGGTCTTTTCCAACTGGCCCTTCATCGTAGATCTCAGGACCGGCTCTTTCGCAGGGGGCAGCGGTGAGACCGCAATCCTGAATGCGGCGTCGGCGCAAATCACGAACTGGCTGGGTTTGCCGTCGGGTGTGGCCGCCTCGATGGCGGATGCCAAGGCCATCGACGCCCAGCATGGGGCAGAAAAAGGCATCACATCGCTGGCGGCAGCGCTGGCAGGAGGCAATCTGATCTATGAAAGCTCGGGCATGACGGCATCTCTGCTCGGGGTCAGCTTCGAGGCCTTCGTTCTCGACAACGAAATGCACTCGCACACGTATCGTGTCTTGCGCGGGATCGAGGTCACCGAAGCCAATCTTGGCTTTGACGCCATATGCCATTCGGTTTTGGGCGATGGGCATTTTCTGGGCAGCGAGCAAACATATGAAGCCATGGAACGAGACTATTTCTATCCGAAACTCGCCGATCGTCAGGAGCCCCGCACCTGGCAAACCGATGGCGCGATGGATGCGTGGTCATCCGCACGGCGCGCCGCTCAAGAGGTGTTGCGCACGCATTACCCCGAATATCTCACCCCGGAACAAGACGCCGAAATCCGCCGGCGTTTTCATATCCTGTCTTGAAGAGCCGCGGGCATTTCCTGCCTGGTCCTGAACCGTTAGGGTCGCTGAGGAAACTTGCAGAGGATGGGGCATCATGGCCGATTCATTTTTTCAACCGGTATCCGCCATGGAACTGGCCCGATTTGCCGGCATACCCGCATTCATGCGCCTGCCCATGTTGGATCTGGCGCACGAACGTATCTCGGAAGTCGAACTGGGCATCGTCGGTATCCCTTGGGACGGCGGAACCACCAATCGCCCCGGCGCCCGGCATGGTCCGCGGCAATTAAGAGATTATTCCACCATGATCAGGGCGATGAACCCGGTTACGGGTGTGGCACCGTTTTCAATGGTGAACTGCGCAGATCTAGGAGACGTCGCCCCCAATCCCGTCGACATAGAAGACACGCTGGATCGGGTCACGCGTTTCTACACTGATCTTCGAACCCGCAACATCACACCATTGACCGCAGGAGGGGATCACCTGACCACCCTGCCCGTCCTGCGAGCCCTGGCCGCTTCGGGTCCGGTTGGTCTGATCCAGTTCGACAGTCACACCGACTTGTTCGACACTTATTTCGGAGGTCACAAATTCACCCACGGCACCCCGTTCCGCCGTGCGGTCGAGGAAGGGATGGTGGACCCGAAGCGTTTTGTACAAGTCGGAATCCGTGGCACGGCCTACAACACTGAAGATATCGAATGGGGCGAGGCGCAGGGCATCCGCATCATTCGCGTCGAAGAGCTGTTCGACCGGGGCATAGACGACGTCATGAACGAGGTACGCGATATCGTCGGCATGCAGCCGACCTATTGCACCTATGACATCGACTTTGTCGATCCAACTTACGCCCCCGGCACGGGAACACCTGAAATCGGCGGGCCCAACAGCTTTCAGGCCCAGCAGGTCATTCGCAGGATGTCCGGCCTGAACCTTGTTGGCGCCGATCTTGTCGAAGTGTCGCCGCCATTCGACCCCCAAGGTGGAACGGCGTGGCTTGGCATCTCGCTGATGTTCGAGCTGCTTTGCGTTCTGGCACAGGCGATCGACGCGCGGCGCTAGGCCCGCGCGACGTTCTCGGCAATCATCGAAATCATCTCGAACATCACGGCCGCCGCCGTCAGCGCGGTGATGTTGTTGGGGTTGTCCTTGGTGGGCATCATGCAGACGACATCGCCGCCGATGATGTTCAAACCGCGCGCCGCACGCAGGATGCCGACCGCCTCATCGATGTCAAACCCCTTCTCACCCGGTTCCAGATTTGACACGGCCGGCGCGACGGTTGGGTCAAGACAATCCAGATCGAAGGTGATGTAAACCGGGCGGTCACCCAAAACCTCTTTGGTCTGCGCCACGACGTCCTGCAATCCGCGCTGTCGGAACTCTCGCATGGTGACGATATTGTACCCGTAATCGTAAGACGGTTGCAGCCAGTCCAGACTGCGTGGATGGCCGCGCAGACCGATCTGCATCGACCGGGTTGGATCCACCTGCCCCTGATCAGCCAGATAGGCCCCCCAGTGAGCCGCGGATTTCTTGGCCCCCAGAAAGTGATCAACCTTGGTGAAGACATCCGTATGCGCGTCCAGATGCAGAAAGCTGACCGGCTGCCCGCCTGCAAGCTTGCCGCCACCCAGGGCCTGAACAATGCCTCCGGTAATGGAATGGTCGCCTCCGACGGAAACGGGGCGCGCTCCGGCCGCGTCTATGGTCTTGTAGAATTCAGTGATGCGTTCGATGCAGTCTTCGTTGTCGTTGGCCTTTGGAAAAGGCACATCACCAACATCCGCGATCCGCGCACTCTGCCAGGGATCAATTTCAAAGACCGAATGCACCCTGCGTTGTACGGCCGAGACATGCCGCAACGCGCGTGGTCCCAGGTGCTGGTCCCTTTCGGTCGTGCCGTTGCCCGTCGAATGCGGCACGCCCGCCAGTGCGATATCCTGCCCTTCGGGCCCGACATTGGGACACCGGAACAGTGTGGGCACGCCCCACCAATACAGGTTGTCCATCATCGATTGTTCATACGGATCTGTCATGGTTTCCTCGGATCAAAGAAAAGCGCCCTCGATCAGAACCGGGGGCGTTTGCGTTCAGAGTTTTTCGTCTTCTCGTCGGAACGCGCCCTGCACGATCCGGTCCATGACCATGGCAAGGAACAGGATCGCAAAGCCCCCCAGCAGGCCCGGCCCCTTGGCCGCGTATTGCAGCGCCTCGAGGATTTCCTTGCCCAAACCGCCCCCGCCAATCAGTGAGATGATCACGACCATGGACAGGCACATCAGGATCGTCTGGTTCACACCGGTCATGATCGATGGCAGCGCCAGCGGGATTTCAACATCCTTCAACAGTTGCCATTTCGACGCGCCAAAGGCGACGGCAGCTTCTTTGATGCTTTCAGGCACGCCCCGCATTCCCAGTGCCGTCAGGCGGATCACCGGCGGCATGCCAAAGATGATGGTGGCCAGAATCCCCGGCGGGTTGCCGGTGCCGAAGAAGGCGATGATCGGGATCAGGTAGACGAAGGCGGGAAGCGTCTGCATCAGGTCCAGGACCGGTTCCGCCGCGCGATACGCGCGCTGCGATTTGCCGAACCAGATACCCAGTGGAATGCCGAAGACGACGCACAGCAGCACCGCCGCACCGACCAGAGCCACCGTTTCCATCGCCACGTCCCAATACCCCAGCAATGCGATATAAGCCAGAGAAGACGCGGTGAAGATGGCAACCCTTGGTCCTGCCGCACGCCAGGCCGTCACACAGATGACCAGCATGACCACCGGCCAGGGCGACCCGATCAGTGCAATCGTCAGCGCATCAAGCACCGATCGCACGCCCGCCACGATCCCGTCAAAGATGTCGCCGCCTGCCGCCGCCGCGGCATCAATCCTGGCCTCCATCCAGTTTGCCAAGCTCGAAAACAGCGTGCCGTTGCCTTCGCCAAGAAATATCGCAGACACTTGCTGTTCCGGGAACGCGTCCAACAATGGAAGGGATGCGTTCACGGTGAACTTGTACACAATCAAAGGTCCGATTGCTGCGACAAGGATCGCACCCATGACAATATTACGGGTCGAACGCCCGCTTTCCGTGCTGTCCGGATCGATACGCCAGTTCGAGTACTGTTTTTCATAGACGCGGTCGGCATAGAACCCTTGAACCAATTTGAATACCAGCAACATCAACAACCCGGTAATCAGGATTCCTGCCGCCTCGGACTGAGCAGCGGCGGCCCTTTCCAGACTTGTGGCCGCTGCTTTTTGTATGTTCTCGGCCAGTTTGGTGAAACGATCGATATCGGCCTGTTCCGTGGCATCCGCTGCGCGCGCCAACAGTTCGGCCGCACGTTCCTGCTGACGCGCAGCGCGCTCGGCGAAATCCGCGCCGGGATTGCCCCACGCGCCCCTGCCGATCTGGACCCACGCGATGATCTCAAGGATCAGAAAGGTCCAGAACATGCCCCAAATGGCGCGTGACGCAGACCAGAATGGCCCCAGCACCGCGGCCCACGTGTTGAACGTGTTGGGAATCGCGCTGGTCGCATCATGAATCTTGTGGAACGCATTGACATAGTAGTCACCGTTCGGACCCGCGAACTCTTTGATGGAAAGGTCCAAGGCCTCGCGATCGACCTCGATATCAGAGGCGGCCGTTACTTTCATCTCTGTTGCAGCATCAGTCATTTTTGCCCCCCTGGATACCGCGCAACAGGCGCGGCTTGGTCACGACACCCACATCGATACCCGCATCCGTGATGACGACCGGCAGATCAGAATTCACGGCCAGGTCGATCAGCTGATCCAGATCCGCGCCCTCGTCGGCTCGGAGCGCACCGTCAAGTGGCCCTGAATAACTGTCCAAAGGCTCCATGATGGAATGCGCCTTGACCAGTTTGAGTTTTGAGATGCCCTGAACAAATTCGCGCACGTAATCGTCGGACGGGTTCATGACGATGTCTTCGGGGGTTCCGATCTGTACGATGACGCCATCCTTCATGATCGCAATCCGGTGGCCGATCCGAATGGCTTCGTCCAGATCGTGGGTGATGAACAGCGTGGTCTTTTTGAGCTGCGCCACAAGTGCTTTGAACTGGTCCTGCAACTGCAGGCGGATCAGCGGATCGAGCGCAGAAAATGGTTCATCCATCAACAGGATTTCCGGGTCCGAGGCCAGCGCCCGCGCGATCCCCACGCGTTGCTGCATCCCGCCCGAAAGCTCTTTGGGCAGGCGGTCCTCGTAACCTGTCAGATTCACCAGGCTCAGCGCGTGATCCGAGACGGCCCAGCGCTTTGACTTGGACACCTTTCGGATCTCCAATGGATAGGCCACATTATCGCGCACGGAACGATGCGGCATCAGCGCCATGTGCTGAAAGACCATCCCGATTTGCTGGGCGCGAATGCGGCGCAACTCGGATTCCGACAGTTTCGAAACATCGTGGCCCAGAATCTCGATCCGACCCGCCGTGGGTTCGATCAATCGATTCACATGTCGCACCAATGTGGACTTGCCCGAGCCGGACAGCCCCATGATACAGAAAATCTCACCCCTCGGCACTTCGAACGTGGCGCCCTGAACGCCGACAACACAGTTGAACCGCTCCAGAACCTCCGGCTTGCCTATGCCTTCGTTTCTGACCGCTTCCATTGCCTCTTCGGCACGCGAGCCGAAGATCTTCCAAACGTTTTCTAATTTTACGACAGGTTCGTCCATTTATCTCCCACAGGGCGATGCCCTGCCCGACAGAAAAAGGCCGCCGCGGTTTTGCGCGACGGCCCAAAGAGTGGTGATTTAGTTGGTCAGCCAGCCGATGACGGTGTCTTCATTCGCATCCACCCATTCCTTGGCGAAATCCGCAGCTTCGATGTTGTCGACGGCCAGCGCCTTACCCATCGCGCTCAGATCGTCGCCTGTCATCTGGTAGTTGTTGAACAGGGCGGCCACTTCGGGATAGCTCTCTTCCAGCTCCTTTGCGTAATGCAAGTGAAGCGTTGCCCCGTTCCAGGCCGAGGACGCCTCGGACTTGGACAACCAATCTGGATCATCCGTGGGCTGAACGATTGTCCAGGTGGCCGGATCATGAGGCGGTTCTTCCAGAACCGTCAAATCCTGTGTCACGAAGATATAGTGGGGGCTGTAGCAAAACCCGATCCACGGGTCGCCCGCTTTGGTCGCATTTGCCAGATTGGCATAGGCGATGGTTTCCTCGTATTCCGTCAAATCGAAGATCTGGTCATAGCCATAGGACTTGGCCCGGATCTTCTCGACAACGGTCGACGCCCAACCCGGCGCACCGATCCATACCTCGGGTGTTCCGTTGCCATCGGTATCGAAAATCGCAACCTTGTCGGGGTCGCTCAGGTCATCGATCGACTTGATGTCGTACTGTTCCGCGATATAGGTCGGCACGCACATGCCCTGTTCCGCCTGAACCGGGTTTTGGTTCATGACGACGGTGCCGTTTTCCTTGACATAGGTATCGTGAAGGTTTTGCTGATTGGGCATCCACACTTCCGGATGGACATGCATCGAACCGCTGTCCATGGCCTCGAAGACAATCGGGTTGGTGCCGTTTTGCAATTCCACGTCCAGGCCGAGGTTCTCTTCGATCACGACCTCAAGAATATGTGCCGTGGCGTTCACCGAGGCCCAGTTGGGCACACCGATCACGATATCCGCGGCCATGACCGGCCCGGCAATCGCGAAAGACGCGCTTCCAAGTAGCGTTGCAGTTTTTTTCATCTGATATCTCCGTGTTGGGTCGTTTCCGCGCTTGTTTTTCTCACCCTCTCGGGTAGTGGTGCGCTAAGTTTTTTTTGTGTGGAAAGGCCGTGCCTTTCGGGTTTTTTTGGGCCAGCAAAATCACAGGCTTACATGGCTCCAAAAGTGAAGCATGCGGATGCGCTGCCCTTCAAGGAATACGTTTCTATACCTCTTGAATGCGGTATTTTCGAAAGTTTGTTTCGACTTCCTGCAATTCAACATTGCCCCTCCGAAACCTCAGAATCCGAAAATACCCGCTGGTTTCTTGAGCACCGAAATGCCCCGTGCAGAAGGCACAACCAGTTTCGAAACGGGTGGTGAAGCTGTCCTTTCGCACGAAGCAATTAATATCATTCAGATACTTAATGCGCCTGATCTTGCGTATCGCACCCGCCCCCAAAAAAGGCGCGGCACTTCTTCCCGGCAATTGCGTCACCTAACCGTGGAACCAAGCCACACTGACAAGAAACCGTTCAACACTCTGTGTAAGGTGTCGCCTATACCAACATTTCAGTTGGCATTTGCCTACCTACTGGTAGATAGTCATCCTTGCTGCAACCAAGGAAGAGAACTGACCCCATGGAAATCAATTCGGACTTCTCTGACCGCGTTGTCGTTCACTCGGACCAGCTGGAATGGCAGGCCTCACCCATGAAGGGTGTGGATCGCAGGATGCTGGACAGGATCGGAGGCGAGGTCGCACGGGCCACCACTATCGTACGTTATGAGCCGGGCAGTCATTTCTCTGCCCATACCCATACGGGTGGCGAGGAGTTCATTGTCCTTGACGGTGTATTTCAGGATGAACATGGTGACTATCCGGCGGGGACCTATGTGCGCAACCCGCCAACCTCGCAACACACACCGGGGTCGGAACCGGGATGCACGATCTTCGTCAAGCTTTGGCAGTTCGACCTGAACGACCGAACCCAGTTTCGCAAAAACATGGTGGATGAGCTGCGCGCACCCGCAAACGGTATCGCCACCGCAGTCCTACATGAGGATGCTCGCGAGATCGTGACCTACGCCCATCTGGACGCGGGCGCGACGCTGCGCTCGGACGCCCCCGGCGGGATCGAGGTTCTGATCATCGACGGGTCGGTCACCGAAGGCGGGGACGAACTGGTCAAAAACGATTGGCTGCGCCTGCCTGAAGGCCACAGCCTGACGGCCGTTGCTGGGGCGGACGGGGCCAAGATCTGGATGAAGACAGGCCACCTGCCTTACGCCCAACCGCCGGCGGTGTAACCGATGTCTGAACAAAACCCTGGCGCAACAACCCCGGTCGAGTTGGGCCCAAAAGCTGGACCTGCGTCCTTCAACTGAGGGGGTTTGACCCATGCGCACTGATACGCTCATCATCGGTGGCGGACTTTCAGGGCTTGGCCTGGCGACACAGCTTGTGGATCAGGGTCAGGAGGTGCTGGTTGCTGAGGCGCGCAGCCGTCTGGGCGGGCGCATTCTGACCGAGGTTCAGGGGCGCGCCCATCTGGACATGGGTCCGGCTTGGTTCTGGCCCGGGCAGCCACGTATCGCAGCGCTGACAGACCGACTGGGCCTGCACCGGTTTGACCAATTCAGCTCCGGCGCGCTGAGCTTCGAAGATGAACAGGGCCGTGTTGTGCGGGGCCGTGGGTTTTCATCCATGGAAGGGTCTTATCGCCTGGTCGGGGGGCTCGCTGCTTTGACGGATGCGCTGTCGGCACGGTTGCCGGATGGAGCAATTCACCTGTCCACGCAGATCACCGCCTTGGCCCGCACCAAAGGCGGAGTTCGGGTCACCTCGCAATCTGGACAGCATATTTGGGCAAGCCGTGTGGTACTTGCCATGCCCCCACGTATCGCGGCCGAGTTGACCTATGAGCCCGCCCTGCCCGATGGCACGTTGTCAGCCATGCGGCACATCGCGACCTGGATGGCCGGTCAGGCCAAAGCAGTTGCGGTCTATGACACTCCGTTCTGGCGCAAAGACGGATTGTCAGGGGATGCTATGAGCCGGCGCGGTCCCATGGTGGAAATCCACGACGCGTCGCCTGCCAGCGGTGGTCCTTTCGCGCTGTTCGGTTTCATCGGCATCCCTGCGCAAGCTCGCCGGGATGAAGGGGCGTTGCGGCAGCAGGTTCTGGCTCAGCTGGGGCGATTGTTCGGGCGCAAGGCGACCAGCCCCAATGCGCTTTTGTTAAAAGACTGGGCGTTTGATCGCTTCACAGCAACCAACCTGGATCTTCAGCCCGTACATGCCCATCCGCAATACGGCATGCCCAGGGCCATGACGCGGATCTGGGAAGACCGGATCATCTTCAGTGGCACCGAAACAGCCGCGCAATTTGGGGGATATCTGGAAGGTGCATTGGAAGCGGCAGAAAACACCGCGGCATTGTTGAGCGCAAATAGGATGAACGTGGCATGGAAATAGACACAAAAACCGCTTTGCTGAATTCTGCCGAATTTGCCGTACGCAGCAAAGGCTTCGACGGCTTCAGCTATGCCGACCTTGCCAATGATGTGGGCATCCGCAAGGCATCGATCCACTATCACTTCCCGACCAAAGCCGCGCTTTCTGCAGCTTTGATGACACGCTACCATACCGAGCTTACCGGACGCTGCGTCGAGATCGAGGAAACTTGCGAAACGGCGGGCGCGCGCATGCGTGCACTGATCGCGCTGTATCGCGCGGCTTTGAACGACGGAAAAACCCTATGCTTATGTGTGTCGCTGATCATCAGCCGGGAAAGCTTGTCAAATGAGGTCACCGACAAAATCCGCGAGTTCCGGCGCATGTTGACCCGGTGGATCGAGAATGTCTTTGCGCTTGGCAAAACAGATCATTCGATCACGGGCGTTGAGGATCCGAAAGCAGAAGCACGCGCGGCATTGGCCTTGCTGGAAGGCGCTCATCTGACGGCTCGGGTCGAGAAGAGCACCCAAACCTTTGACGACGCCGTGGAGGTTCTAACTGCGCGATGTTTGTGACACGGCCCAAGCTTGCGCATACAGAATGGCCGCGTCGATTGTTGAGGCGCCTGCCCGCCTCCCCTGCCCCAGCCCCATTTCGGGTGATCATTCGGGGCGGTCTTTGTAGATGTCGATATTGCCTGCGATACAGCGCAGCAAGCGAATTGGCCGAGGCTGGATGTACTGACCACCAGATTGCGTCCACCACAGGTCATAAAAAAATTTCTCCATGGCTCAAGAACACTCGAAAGGTGCCGGCCAAAAGCGACTCGCAAAGCATGCTCAGACCAAGCGGGGACTAGAACACGAACCAGACATGGGAATTTTCTGAAGAAACCGTAGGTTCGTAAAATACGGGACGTGGTCAGCGTGTGGTCGGATTTGCCATTTTTGTGGCGGGGAGACAGGGATTCGAACCCTGGGGACGCTCTCACGCCCAACGGTTTTCAAGACCGCCGCATTCGACCACTCTGCCACCTCCCCGTCGAAAGCAGGGTCTAAGGCGAAGTTCGACCAGAGGCAAGTCGAAATCGGGAAATCTTGCCGAAGCCTGTGCAGCGGTCTTTCCATGACACTTCAGCCACGTTATGATCCGCAGGAAAGACCGCAACAGGCTGGCATCCAGAACCAGCAGACCGGCAGTGGGGTTCGGAAAACGAAACCCCTTCAGGCAAGGGAAAAGCAGATGAAGCGAGCGATCGAGACACGCCCGGGGCCTAAACGGCTGGCGTATCTGGCGTTGACTTTGACGATACTGGCCGGATGCGAAGAGGTTTTTTCAACTTCTGACTCGGCTGAAAAACCGGAAGACAATTCGGGCAAGACGGAACTCCTGCCCGAGGTGGCCACCGGCTCTCAGCGTGATGTCGAGGCCCCTGAGGTTTTTCAGACAACCGAAGCAGGGCTTTGGGATGGCCGGCCTTCTCTTGGCGGGATATGGGTTGCGCACCCGGATGCGTCCCAACCTGAACGTGTCGTGATCAAAAACACGTCCAACAACAAATCGGTGACCGGCGCCCTGTTCCGGCGCGAGCGCAACCTGCCCGGGCCTGCGCTTCAGGTCTCGTCCGCTGCCGCGAAAGAGCTGGGAATGCTTGCGGGTGCGCCGACAAAAGTCAGTGTCGTCGCACTGCGCCGGGAAAAGCTGGAAGAACCGTCGTCGGAAGATGCGCCAGAAGCAGAAGAATCGGCCGCCGAAACCACGGCTGCGGTTGCTGATGGAGCTTCCGACACGCAAGCGTCCGCAGAGCCGGAAAAACCGGTCAAACGGAAGTGGTGGCAGAAAAAGGAACCAGCCGCCGCCGCGGCTGGTACGACTGCGGTTGCAGCCGGTGCAGCCAGTTCATCCGATGAAACGGCTGAGGACGTCGAGCCCGCAAGCGAAGATGCCGAGACGCCTACATCAGCCGACGATCAGGTCGAAGCACCTGCCGATAAACCCGCCAAGCGGAAATGGTGGCAGAAGAAAGCCCCCACAGCTGCGGCTGCGGGAACTGCCGTGGCGGCGGCAGATACAGCGACCGACAGCGCAGACGTAGCCGCCGAAGCCGCTGCGGCCGTGGCGTCGCCCTCTTTGTCGGATGCACCGGTCACACCCCCTGCCGAAAAACCTGCCAAGCGGAAATGGTGGCAAAAGAAAGACCCTGCCGCGATCACCGAAACACCGCTGGACCCGGTAGAAGGGGCCGCAGCAGCAATAGATGCGTCAGACGCCACGCCTGTTGCAGCAGCCACAACGTCGGCGACATCTTTGAGTAAGCCGTATGTTCAGATTGGAACCTTCAGCGTTGAGGCGAACGCCAAGTCAGCAGCCCAAAAGGCGCGTCGCAACGGAATGCCCACGGTTGTTCGGGAACTGAAAACAGCGAATAGTACAGTGTGGCGCGTGCTGGTAGGCCCCGCCGCAACAAGGGCCGAGCGCAAAGCCTTTCAAAAGGACGTGAAAGACCTTGGCTTCAAAGATGCGTTCACGGTAACCGACTAATTCAGGGAGGCTTAACATGCTGTCCTCAATACGAACATCTGTTCTGGCTCTTGGGCTTGCCGTTCTGGCGATACCGGCCCAGGCTTTTGATACATCCGCCCGCGCGGCTTACGTGATCGACCAAACCACCGGTACCGTGCTGCTGTCGAAAGAAGCCGACCAACCGTTGCCGCCTGCGTCGATGTCCAAGCTCATGACGCTTTATGTTGCGTTCGAAGCATTGCGGGACGGGCGCTTGACGCTGGACGAAACTCTGCCTGTTTCGGAACACGCGATGAGCTATGGCGGCTCGACGATGTTCCTGAATACGCAGGATCGCGTACGTGTCGAAGATCTGCTGCGCGGCATTATCGTTTTGTCGGGCAATGACGCCTGCGTCGTCATTGCCGAAGCGCTCAGCCCGGATGGCACCGAAACAGGGTTTGCGCGATACATGACCCAGCGGGCCAAGCAGATGGGCATGAACAATTCGAACTTCGCAAATTCAAACGGCTGGCCCGCCGCCGGGCATATGATGTCAGTTCATGATCTGGCCGTTCTTGCAGACCGGCTGATCACTGACTTTCCGGAATACTATCCCCTTTTCGCCGAAGAAGTTTTCGAATTCGATGGCCGCGCGCCCTCGAACGCCCGCAACCGCAACCCGTTGCTGCGGCTGGATATCGGCGCAGATGGCCTGAAAACCGGCCACACGCAAGAAGCGGGCTATGGCCTTGTCGGGTCCGCCAAACAAGGCGACAGGCGTGTGATCTTTGTGCTGACGGGGCTCGACAGCACCGGCCAACGGGCAGAGGAGGCTGAGGCCGTGGTTAACTGGTCGTTTCGAAATTTTGTCGAGAGGACAGTTGCCACTGCGGAAACGCCGATAGCCGAAGCCAAACTGTGGATGGGCGAGAAAAAGACCGTGGGCCTTGTTCCCGAAGGTGATCTGAATGTGCTGTTCCCGGTTCTGGGCACTCAGAATGTCGAGGCCGAAGTGGTCTATGACGGCCCGATCAACGCGCCCGTCAAAAAAGGTCAGCAGCTGGCCGAACTGGTTATCAAGCCCGAAGGGCTGCCGGAAATCCGGCGCCCGCTGGTGGCAGCCGAAGATGTTGCGATTGGCGGGTTTGTGGTGCGCATGCTGACCGTCGGCGGTATCGTATTGAAAGACGTGATCAACAACCCGCTGGAGTCGATGTGACGAAAGCGGGGTTATTTCTGACCTTCGAAGGCATTGACGGTTCAGGCAAGTCAACACAGGCACGGATGCTGGCGGAACATCTGCGCGCGCAGGGTCACGAGGTGGTACTGACGCGCGAACCCGGCGGTTCCGCGGGGGCCGAGGAAATTCGCAGTTTGGTTTTGGAGGGCGACCCGGATCGCTGGTCGGCCGAGACCGAGATTCTGCTGTTCACAGCAGCCCGCCGCGACCATTTGGAGCGTACAATCGAGCCAGCTCTGGAGGCAGGGAAGGTTGTGATCTGCGACCGCTTTGCTGACAGCACACGTATGTATCAGGGCTTGTCCCGGGGTGACCTGCGAAATCTGGTGGATCAGTTGCACAGCCTGATGATCGGGCGCGAACCGGACATGACGCTGCTGATCGACATGGACCCCGAAACGGGCCTGGCACGCGCCAAGGGGCGACAAGGCACCGAAGAACGTTTCGAGGACTTTGGCCCGGATTTACAAAAGAAGATGCGTGCCGGTTTTCTGGCGCTGGCCGATGAGTTCCCCGACAGGTTTCACATCGTGGATGGCAACAGGGACATGGACAGCGTTGCGCAGGATGTGACAGAAATCGTCCAGGCAGCACTGCGGTAGACGATGAGCGACGATATCCCTTCTCCGGATCAGGTGCAGGGCGCACCACATCCGCGCGAAACCGTTCGGCTTTTTGGCCAGGACGCGGCTGAACAGGCATTCCTGACCGCCTACACCTCGGACCGTTTGCATCACGGTTGGCTGCTGACTGGGCCACGCGGTGTCGGCAAGGCGACCCTCGCCTGGCGAATTGCAAGGTTTCTGCTTTCCACTCCGCCGACCGAGGATGGCGGGTTGTTCGGCGCGCCGCCTCCGCCCGAGACGCTCGATATCGATCCCGATCACCCGGTGGCCCATCGCATTCAGGCCGGGGCGGAACCGGGTTTGGCGGCAATAACCCGGTCACTGAACGATCAGGGACGGCTGCGCGGTGAGATCGTCGTGGATGACATCCGCAAGCTTGGAAAGTTTTTTGGCCTGTCCTCTGCGGACGGCGGCCGCCGCGTCGTGATCGTGGATTCAGCAGACGAAATGAACGTCAGCGCCGCCAACGCGTTGCTGAAAATGCTGGAAGAGCCGCCTGCCCGCACCACCCTTTTGCTGGTATCGCATCAACCCTCGCGCCTGTTGCCAACCATCCGTTCACGCTGTCGCACGCTGCGCCTCGGCCCGCTGAACGCGCAAGACATGCAAGCCGCCCTGTCACAAACGGAAACCGAAATTCCCGCGCAGACAGAACACCTTGCCGCGCTTGCAGCGGGTTCAGTCGGAGACGCCGTGCGTTTGATCAATCTGGGTGGTCTGGACATCTATACCGAACTGATCGCCATTCTGGGAACCCTGCCCCGCATGGATCGCCAGCGCGCGCTGGCCCTGGCCGAAGCGGCAGCACAGCGCGGTGCGGCGGACCGGTTCGAACTTTTGCTTACCCTGATCGACATCGCTCTGTCACGGCTGGCACTGACCGGGGCAACGGGCACGCCCCCGCTGCCTGAAGCCGCCCCCAACGAGGGTGAAACACTGGCGCGTCTGTCAGCATCGCCAAATCAAGCCCGTCGCTGGGCCGAGGTCGCCGCAACGATCACAGCCCGAGCGCGACATGGTCAGGCAGTCAACCTTGACCCTGCCGCTCTGGTCCTAGATACGGTGTTCAAGATACAGGAAACTGCCGGTCAGAACAGATGAGCGACACCCCCCAGATTACCGACAGCCATTGCCATCTGGACTTCCCGGATTTCGAAGACCAGTTGGACGACATCATCGCGCGTGCTGCCCAGGCTGGCGTGACCCGGATGGTGACGATCTGCACCAAACTGCGCAACGAACCCGCCGTCCGTGCGATTGCCGAAGCCCACGCGCCGGTCTTCTATGCCGCCGGCACACATCCGATGAGCGCCGCGGACGAGCCATTGGCCTCGGTCGATGATCTGGTCGCCCTGACACGGCATCCCAAATTCGTCGGTATCGGTGAAACCGGCTTGGACTACCACTATACCGCCGACAGTGCCGAAGTGCAGAAACAGTCACTGCGCATCCATATCGAAGCGGCCCAGCGCACCGGGCTGCCCCTGATCATTCACGCCCGCGCAGCTGATGAAGATATGGCCCGCATTCTGGCTGAAGAATATCGCAACGCACCCTATTCCTGCGTCATGCACTGCTTCTCATCGTCTGCTCAATTGGCCAAGGCCGCGCTGGAGCTGGGGTTTTATCTGTCCATGTCCGGCATCGCAGCCTTTCCCAAAAGCCAGGAGTTGCGCGATATCTTCGCAAACGCCCCGGTGGACCGCATTCTGGTGGAAACTGACGCGCCCTATCTGGCCCCGCCGCCCTATCGCGGCAAACGAAACGAGCCGGCCTATACTGTGCACACGGCCCAAAAGGGGGCTGAAATCTTTGGCATGGACTATGCCGCCTTTGCTGACCAGACACAGGCGAACTTCGACCGGCTGTTTACCAAAGCGGCATCAGACAAGGCCGCCGCATGACCGGCTTCCGATTTACAATTCTAGGCTGCGGGTCCTCTGGCGGCGTGCCGCGGCTGGGCGGTCAGTGGGGCGATTGTGACCCTGCAAACCCCAAGAACATCCGGCGCCGCTGTTCGATGCTGGTCGAACGCGACGGGCCAGATGGGACAACCTCGGTTCTGATCGACACAACGCCAGATATGCGCAGCCAGTTGCTGGATACAGGTACAGGGCGGTTGGACGGGGTCGTCTATACGCACTCTCACGCAGACCATGTGCATGGAATCGATGACTTGCGCATGATCGTGTTCAACATGAAAACCCGCGTTCCCGTTTGGGCGGATGGCGACACCCAGAACGCCTTGTTGGGGCGGTTTGGATACGCGTTCATTCAGCCGGAAGGCTCCCCTTATCCTCCAATACTGGAGCTCAAGTCTATCGACGGTCCATTTGAAATCGACGGCCCCGGCGGCCCGATTCCGTTGCGTCCTTTCAAAGTGAATCACGGTTCGATCGATTCCCTTGGATTCCGCATAGGGCAACTCGCCTATCTTCCGGATGTCGCCGAGATCTACGACGACGCCTGGCCCGAAATGAAAGGGCTGGACTGCCTTGTCATCGATGCCCTGCGCCGCTCGCCTCATCCAACGCATGCGCATCTGGAAAAGACGCTTGGGTGGATCGAAGAACTCCAACCGAAGCGCGCGGTTCTGACCAACATGCATATCGATCTCGATTATGCCACCGTCGATGCTGAAACCCCCGACCACATCACCCCCGCCTTCGACGGGATGGTGATCCATCAGTCGCAGTAGGCCGCTGCCCGTCGCCCGCATGATATCGCAGCAGGCCCGTCGCACGGGGGCCACATGCTGCAAAGCCTGATCGACGTCATTCTTCCGGTTTTCCTTGTAATCGGGGCCGGGTATACGGCAACACGCACGGGGTACTTCAAAGAAGCGCATGTCGATGGGCTGATGAAGTTCACCCAAGGCTTTGCGATTCCCTGCCTTTTGTTCCTGGCCATCGCGCATCTGGACCTCAGCGCCAGTTTCGACCCCCGGCTTTTGGCCAGTTTCTATTCCGCTGCCGCCCTGTGTTTCACAACAGGTCTGTTCGGCGCACGCATCATTTTCGGGCGCGATTGGGAAGATTGCGTTGCCATCGGGTTTTGTTGCCTGTTCTCAAACTCTGTCCTGTTGGGTTTGCCGATAACCGAACGCGCATATGGGCCCGAGAACCTGACCGGCAACTACGCGATCATCGCCTTCCATTCTCCGTTTTGTTACGGCGTCGGGATCACGGTGATGGAGGTCGTGCGAAATCGCGGTCATGGTGGCATGCGCATGGCACGGTCTGTGTTGTCTGCAATGTTCAAGAACGCGCTGATCCTTGGTATCGCCCTTGGGTTTCTAGTCAACCTGTCCGGCCTGGCAATCCCTGCGGTGGTCGACGAAGCACTGGGGTTGATCACCCGTGCTGCCCTGCCCGGGGCGTTGTTTGCCTTGGGCGGTGTGCTGGTCAAATACAAGCCCGAGGGCGACCTGCGCACCATTGCGTATGTTTGCTGTATCTCTTTGATGCTGCATCCCAGCCTGGTGTGGGTGTTCGGCAAATCCACGGGCCTGCCGCAGGATCTGTTTCGGTCGGGGGTTTTGAATGCCGCCATGGCTCCGGGTTTCAACGCCTATATCTTCGCCAACATGTATGGTCGCGCAAAACGGGTCGCAGCGTCGGCGGTACTTATCGGAACGGCCTCGTCCATTCTGACCGTCTGGCTATGGCTGACACTTTTGGGCTAACTGAGGTGTTGACTTCAGGTTGATGTGAAACACCTATCGCGCAACGCTGCAGGAGATCCGCATGTCACATGCCATAATTGTCGCTCATGGCCAACCGTCAGACCCGGAACCGGCCGAAGCTGCACTTGCGGCATTCGCCGCCAAGGTCAACGCGCTTACCGGGCACATAGCGGTGGATTCGGCCACTCTGGCAGCGCCGGGTGCGTTGGAGTCGAAGCTTGACCGCGCGCCCGAAAACTCGGTCATCTATCCACTTTTCATGGCAAAAGGGTGGTTTGTCACCAGCGCTCTACCCAAACGGCTTGGGCACCATCCGGCACGGATTTTGGACCCGCTTGGAATTGACCCGGACCTGCCGGCCCTGACCGCAGAGGCCCTGCGATCGGAATTGTCCGACAAACACTGGGCTGCTCGGTCCACCGATCTGGTCATTGCCGCGCATGGTTCCGGGCGCAGCCGGAACCCGTCGACCGTGGCGTTGCAGTTTGCGAAACAGCTTGCGGGACTGGTGGCGTTCAAATCCGTTCGCGTCGGTTTCGTCGAAGAGCCACCTTCCATATCTGACGCTGCAAACGGTACCGAAGATCAGGCGCTGTGCCTTCCGTTCTTTGCCTGTGCCGGAGGGCATGTGCAGGAAGACGTCCCGCAAGAGCTGGATCGCGCGGGGTTTTCAGGCGTGGTCCTGCCGGTGGTGGGAGAGTTGCCTCCGATCCGGCAACAGATTGCGAAAAAGATAAATGCGGCATTCGATTCAGCCTGAAGCCCCGATACGTGCCCATCGTGTCTTCTGAACGAATTCAGGTTTGCGCCTTGCTCAACGCTGAATACATGCGATGGCAAGACCGGCCGTCGCGCTTGGCCTGATAAAGGGCCAAGTCTGCTGCGTGAAGAATGTCGGCGGCGTTGGGGCAGTCGAACTGCGTGGACAAGGCAGTGCCAATACTGGCCGAGATCGAACAACTCTGATTCTGAAACGTCATCGGTTCATTCAACCTTGATATCAGACGCCCAGCAATGCAGGCCAGAGTATCTTCCCGAGTCAGATCCTTGAAAACAATGACGAATTCATCCCCGCCGACCCGGGCCACAGTGTCGTTGCTTCGTGTCTCCTGTTGCATGATGCGGGCGGCCTGCTGCAAGACGAAATCACCCGCGGCATGGCCCAGCTTGTCATTTACAGATTTGAAAAAATCCAGATCCAGATGCATGAGCGCGAAGGTGGAATTTCCCGAAATCAAATGCTCGAGCAAGTGATCCATCGCCCTGCGGTTCTTCAGTCCGGTCAATGTGTCGGTAAAGGCCTGCTCTTCGGCTGCAAGCATCGCACCCTGCAGCCGAAGGTTGAGAGAGCGGGATGCCTCCATCGCGGCGGATTTGGCTTCGACCAGATACAATAGCTCAATCGCCAGATCCGTGCCCGAGAAATCAGCACTTGTCAGCGCATAGTCCCGCACCGCATCCAAAATCGAGATACCAAATGACAGATTGATGACCGCACCACCGGAATGCGGCAAAGGAGCGACCAAGCCTTTCAGGGTTGTGCGGGGTTCATCATGAAACCTCAGATGCAGCTTCGCCCCCGCCATTGACATCAGGGCGGGAATGGTGGTGATCGTTCTGGGGCGGATCAGTTCAAACACATCCAGAAATCCCTGCCCCACCAGCGGCAGTTCAGGTCGCAACTTTTGCAGGGTCGGACCTGCCTGCCGAATATGCCCATTTTGGTCCACCAACAGGAACATCGGGCAAAGCGTTTCCAGCAGACCAGCCAGTTCTTGGGTGTCTGTCATCCGTTCCGAGCCCCCAGATCAAAATGCCGCCCCTCGGCAAAAGCGCTTTCAACCAACATGATGGAAATGACATCACTGCCTTGCTGCTGCCCCTCGTGTGACAGCATCACCAGCGCACCATAGTCATCCGCCATTGCGCGCAGGATCCCAACCATGACATTGGAATACCCTGGCAGGCCCGGAGAGCAACTCAGCTGAAATTCCGTGGCTGACAGCTCTCTCAGTTCCAAGGCCGGCAGGGTCAAATCAGACACGGCCAGCCGCACGCGGTCCGCCAGATCGTCGAGCGAATGAAGAAATTCCACGTAGCTTACGCCGCCGAACCTGAGAAGGCGGCGCAGCCCTTCCATATTCGGATGAGATACGAGGTACGTTCCCAGGTCCTCAAAGACTTCGGCTGGCGGTCGATCAAGGTCGGCGCTCAGCGCCTCCATTACCTTGGACGTCATGTCATCGTCATAGACGAGCATGGCCTCGAACTCGACAAACCCCAGCCGCGCGGCTTCGGTCACGCGCAACCAGCAGGATCGCCCGTAGGTCGCACAGACAAAGGACTGTATCGCCCGATTGATCAGACCATGCATCAGATGCCCCAGTTTGGTGTCCTGTGCACTGTGGCCGGAAAAACCTTAACAAATAGCCAAAATCCACCCTGAGTTGTAGCAAATTCAACCGAGTATCAGCTCGAGACCACCTGTCCGATCAGAAATCCGTGGGCGCGCCGCCTTCCGCTTTGCGGCGTTCGACAAAAGCGGCCAGTTCCTCGCGAATGCCTTCATCGATCGGGGGGGCGTCAAAGCTCGAGATAATCTCCTTGAACATGTGATGCGCGCGTTCTGCCGTCCAGATGCCGCCGGCGACCTCCCATCCTTCATAGTTTTTCCAATCACTCAGGAAGGGTTGATAGAAGGCCGTGGTATAGCGATCCTGCGTATGCTGAATGCCAAAGAAATGACCGTCATTGCCGACTGCCCGGATCGCATCCAGTGCAATCTCGTCCGGCCCTGTGGCGGTCAACTCGGGGTTCATATAGCGTTGAATTTGCTGTAGGATTTCGCAATCCATGATAAACTTTTCCGGGCTGGCGATCAGACCGCCCTCAAGCCAACCGGCTGCGTGGTAGACCATATTGGTGCCCGATTGCACGGCGGCCCAAAGCGAGTTCGAAGTCTCCCACACAGACTGCCCGTCCGGCACATTTGCCGCACAAACACCCGAAGACCGCATGGGCAAACCATAGAACCGCGCCATCTGGCCGGTCATCTGGGTCGAACGCATGTATTCCGGTGTTCCAAAGGCGGGCGCGCCGGATTTCATATCCACATTCGACGTGAATGTACCGATCACACAGGGAATACCGGGGCGCACGTATTGGAACAGCGCAATGGCGCACAGCGCCTCGGCCAAGGATTGCGCCACGGCGCCTGCCATGGTTACGGGGGCCATCGCACCCGCCAGCGTAAAGGGCGTGACAACAATCGCTTGACCGCGCCGCGCCAGGCGCAGACACCCGTCGATCATCGGGTGATCGTGTTTCAGCGGCGAGGTAGAGTTGATATTGGTATACATGCGCGGCGCGGCCTCGAACTCCTCATGGCTCAACCCTCCTGCGATGCGCACCATTTCCATGACATCTTCGACGCGTTCCTTGCCCAGTGAATAGGCGTGCATGGCCTTGTCGGTCAGGGTCAGCTTGTCGTACAGCACATCCAGATGGCGAACGCTGGCGTGGATATCGACCGGCTCGACCGGGTATCCGCCCGCGAAATGGATGCAGTTGAAGTATTGCGTCAGCTTCAGAAGGTTCCGACACATCTCGCGATTGCCCGGTACTTTTTTCCCGATCTCCATGTCCCAGTAATTCGGCGGGGAAGAGACGTTGCCGAACAGGATGTTCTTCCCGCCGATTTCGATCTTGCGATCCGGATTGCGAGGGGTGATCGAAAACCGGCTGGGAGCCTTGGCGATCATCTCCATGACAAAGTCCCGCCCCATGCGGACATTGTCGCCGTTGATGGTGCAACCGGCTTCGCGCAGGATGCCTATTGCCTCTTCGTTGTAAAACTCGATCCCGATCTCTTCGAGGATGCGCATCGCCCCTTCATGGATCGCTTCGATGCCGGCCTGATCCAAAGGTTCTGTGGGTCGATCGATGTTGACCGGCGGATCCCAGGGCATCTGGTCAATCGCTGCACTGCCCCTGCGCGCAGCCGCCCCTGCGCGCCCTCCTCCGCGGCGCTTGCGTGTTTTAGTCTCGGCCATCGGTGCCTCCTGTTCTTGCTTTCGTCAAGCAAGCCCCGAAGGGACGCCTATGGCCGCTCCGTATGCGACAGAATATGTCGGTTTTTCATTCCGTTTTGTCGAATCCCGGATTTGAAAATCAGATTTTGGCCAACCATTCGGGAATATGACCGATATCCGGCAAAATCACATCCGCCATCGGAGCCAAAGCATCGGCCTCGGCCAAACCGGTCAAAACACCGATCGTGGTCATCCCCGCCGCGCGCCCGGCCTGCAAGTCATGAAGACTGTCACCCACCATCGCGATACGAGATGGCTCGACCCCGATATGGGCGGCAAAGGCCAGCAACTGGCCCGGTCCCGGCTTGAACCCGTGACCACTGTCATACCCGGCGACGAAATCGAAATGCCCCCTTACCCCGACAGATTCGAGATGCTGCAAAGCGGGATGTTCACTGTCATTCGTCGCAACGCCCAGCTTGATTCCGGAATTTTGCAGACCTTCCAGGAACGGAACCAATGGAACAGCGGGCACCTGCGGGGCCGAGGCGGCCTCGGAGTTCATCAAATCGATGATCTCATGTAAGGTCACGCCATCGACATGGGCAATCAGAACCTCCGCGATTTCCTCGACCGTGGCGGCGATTACAATGCTGTCTTCGGTATATCTCCCTTGCTCGAAATCATATCCGATGACACGGCCAAGCTCGGTGGCGCGATCTTCGTCCCCGTTGGACAGGCGCAACAGCATGGAGCGCCCGAACCCTCCCCACGTATTTGCAAAGTCAAACAGCGTGCCATCTTTGTCAAAGATGATCGCATCTATCGGCATCCGGTGCTCCTGCGGAAAATATGGCTATGTCCAGTGTATCTCAGCGCCGCCAGACAATACCGCCCTTGCCTGGGCGGGAAGGTCATAGGCAAGTGAATTGGCATCACAAAACGCCATGACCCACGAATCGTCAAGCACCAGAAAATCAAGAACCGACGCCAGAAACTCGGGATCGCTTGCCCGATCGCGGACATCCTCGATCGATGCGCCCGTAGAGCCCAGAAAAACAGGCAAAAGCTCGTCATTGCTGACCAGCCAGGCCAGGGCCGTCAGCGCAAGAGTTTGGGCGGAATCAGAGGATATCGGCATAAACTTGGGTCAGATCCGGTCTTGGAAAGGGTTTGTTAACCAGAGTCATAAACACTTTGTTCACGCATGCAATCAACGGTGAACAACTATGTCTGTGCAGGGAACCATCCTTGTCCTCGACGGGGTATCGACCAATCGCATCATGCTGAAGGTACAGCTGACGGCGGCCTGGTATCACGTGGTGCAGGGCGAAAAGCTTGAAGGGTTGCCCGCGCTCGTGCGGCGTACGCAACCGGATCTGGTTCTGACGGCTCAGACGTTGCCGGATGGAACGGCTGCGGATGTGAAGAAGGCGATTGTGAAGGAACCCGGCCTTGACGACGTTCCGGTCGTGGCGATTGCCGCGCAAAATGACCGGGACGCCCGGCTGCGGGAGTTAAAGGACGGGCTGGATGATGTTCTGACGCACCCGTTCAAAGACACCTTATTATTGGCGCGCATTCGCAGCCTTTTGCGTGCTCGTGCGGCCACTCAGGATTTGCAGGTCAGCAACGGATCGCAATCGATTGGCTTCGCAGAGCCGGTCCAACCCATAATCAGACCGTCCAAAGCGGCGCGGGTTGATATCCTGACCCACACGGCCCGAAACGGCACGCTTTGGCAAAAGGCTCTGGAAGATCAACGTCAATTTGATTTGAACTGGCATCTTCAGTCGAACCTGCGGGGTGTGTTGTCCGGCTCTGTTCCCGATGCGATCGTGGTTGAACTGGGCTCGAACCCGGCCGGCCTGAATATCCTTGCCGACCTGAGATCACGCGGCGTGACCCGGCACACGGTTTTGATCGGGGTGCTGAAAGACGAAGACGCCGGACAGGCTTCGGAAGCTCTGGACCGAGGGGCTGATGCTGTCTGTCTGGGCGGGTTCTGCGCACAGGAGATCCTGCTGCGGCTTGAAAACCAGATTGCCCGCAAAGCGCGACTGGATCAGATGCGGGTCTCTCTCAAAAGAGGCATCGCGGAATCCTGGATCGACCCGTTGACCGGGCTGCACAATCGCCGCTACGCCATGCGCGCGCTGGATCAAATCGCGCGCCAATCCGCCAGAACGGGGCGCAGTTTTGCGATCATGCTGGCCGATCTGGATCACTTCAAGGCAATCAATGATGGCCATGGCCATGCAAGCGGCGATTACGTTTTGACGCAAGCGGCGGAACGTATGCAACATGCCTTGGGATCCCGTGGATTTGTCGCCCGCATCGGGGGGGAAGAGTTCATGATCGGCGTGCCCGATGTATCGCCCAAACAGGCGTTGAACCTGGCCGAAACCGTTTGTGACAGCATCTGTCAGTCCCCGTTCCTGTTACCGGACCATGGGGCACAAGTTGATGTGACGGTCAGTATCGGGTTGAAGTTGTCTCAGGTCGGTTTCGCCCGGCAAGACTATGCGGCTGAAAGCGTGGAAAACCTGATCAAATCCGCGGATAAAGCGCTGTATGCTGCGAAGAAGGCAGGGCGCAATCAGGTGAGTATCAGGCAAAGTGCGGCCTGATCTGTTCAGTCTCTTTTCTTGTGCCCATGCGGCCCGCGTTTGACGACTTCCTGCAATCGGTCTGCATAAGCCTGCCGTTCATCATTGCTCATGGCGGTCACACGTGCCAGCCATTGCGTTTGCAAGGCCTGCTGCAAATCGGCGGTGGCCTGTGCTTGTTGTTGCAACAGAACCTGAACGGCGACCGGGTCGAAGGGCGTTGCGCGCAAAGCCTGACTGAGCGCTTCAAAATCCTGAGTACGACCCTTTGATCCTTTTTTGTGCAGGCCCGTCAGCTCGCCCCGCATCGCCTTTCGATCATCCTTGGGCAGGGCCCGGTACAACGCGGGGCCGAAGCCGGGCGGTGATTTGGCATGATCCCCACCTTTGAGGCGCAATACGGTGCCCACAGCGACACCGACAACCAGCAGGTTCAGCGCCAGTGACAAGGCCAGGACGACAGGCACCCACTTGCGTTTGGGCTTGGGATCAGCGTTCATTCCGTGCTCTCCAAAAAACTCGAGTCAAATCCAAGGTCGGCCACGAGGAAGGATGTCTCCTCTGACGTCAACAGGCTGGCCGGGTCCGGCAGAAAGGCCGGTGCGGAAAACCCGATCCAGACCCCGGCAGCGCTTGCGGCGACAAGCCCGCCAAGGCCCTGCCATCCTCCTACATTGCTTATCAACCTGTTCCATATCGAAGGCATCGGCTGCGGTGCAGGCGCAAGACGACCGAGGCGAACAGTTTCAGCATCCGTCTGGATGCGCACGGCAAGATCGTCCGGCAGTGCCGGTCGCTGCCGCTGTGCCTGTGCAAACAAATGATCAAGTTCCAGGTCTTCATCCGCCATTGTCATACCCCAGTTCTTCGCGTCGTCCGGCCAAGATCGCGGTCAGGCTGCGCTTGCCTCTTGCGGTCAGGCTTTCAACTGCTTCTACCGAAATGCCCATTATCCCGGCAATCTCGGGGTTGGGCAGCTCTTCAATATGGCGCAGCACGACCGCTTGTCGCTGCCGCTCGGGCAGCTCAGCCAAAGCCAACTGCAAGGCATCCTTGCGCGCCTCATCCTGCATGCGGTCAACAACGCTGGCCTTGCCATCTTCGGGTTCGGGAACGTCCGACAACCTGTCGGGTGTCTTCTTGCGCCTGATGTCCACGCACAGGTTCAGCGTCACCCGATACAGCCAGGTCGATACCTTGGCCTGACCCCAAACCCAATTCGGCGCCATCTGCCACAACCGCATCATCGCATCCTGCGTCACGTCTTCCGCCTCGGCCCGATTGCCCAACATGCGCAAAGCAACCGAGTAACAGCGTGGCCCCAAACGATCGGTCAGGATCCGTGCCGCCCCCGCCTCACCATCAGCGAATTGCCTCAGCAACGCATCGTCGCTGAGTGTGTTTGCGGCGCAATCCGCGCCGCGAACATCTTGTTGGTGGGAGGTCAGATCCTCCATCCTGCATCAGTTATCGCTTGTATCCGATTTTTGATGCTTTTTCTTATGGTGCCGTCCCATCCGATCTTTGGCATCGGCAAATTCCTGTTCTGAGATTCCGCCACTGTTGTCCGCATCCATCCGATCAAACATCTTGTCAGCCCGGCGCGGTTTCGGCAACTCATCCTGGCTGAGGAAGCCATCTTTGTTCGCGTCGTTGTTTTCGAACATCCTGGCAACCCGATCACTGGCTTTCTTCTGGGCGGCAGCCTGCATTTCTTCCTGGCTCAGCTTTCCATCCCCATTGGTGTCCGCCTCGGTGAAACGAGCGGTGCGGTGCGCCTCCATCTCTTGTTGCGTCACCTGACCATCCCCATCGGCGTCCAATTCCTGAAAGGACACCGGCTCGCGGCCACCCGAGCCAGCGGCCAAAACAGAAGTACCGGTAATCGCAACCGCCGACATGACAATGGCCGAGATGAATGTAACGTTTTTCATTTCCGTTTCCTTTTGTTGACGCGGCCCGAGTGCCGCCGCTCATACCCATTCAAACGGGCCGCGCCAGGAATTCCGTCGCTGAATTCGATATTATTTTTAAAAGGTTCGGGACCGCCCCAAGACGAGGTGCCGGGCAGACGTTGCAAAGCGACGCACCCCCCTTTTAAATTTCCACGATCAGGCCCATTATCCGCAAAAGATTACTGCGCGAGTTACATTATGACGGATCAGACGATCGAGACGACCTCTGAAGATGAGCGTGAGACATGGCCAGCCCTGGTCAAGGGGTTTCGCTGCAAATGCCCCAACTGCGGGGAAGGCAAGCTGTTGCACAGCTATCTCAAGGTCAATGACTCCTGCTCGAACTGCGGGCAGGAGTTGTTTCACCATCGCGCAGATGATGGGCCCGCCTACCTGACAATCCTGCTGGTCGGCCACCTGCTGGCGCCTGCTCTGCACGTGTCGTACGTGCATTGGCGGCCCGATCCGTGGACGATGGCCATCGGCTTTTCCGTCGCCTGCGTCGCCCTGTCCCTGTACCTGTTGCCACGCCTGAAAGGTGCAGTGGTGGCCTATCAGTGGGCACGCCGCATGCATGGCTTTGGAAAAACCGCGTGACCCGACCCAGTTGACCAGTTTGGACATGACACCCGACAAAACCGCCATCCGGGACGCAGCGACGGTTATCGTGCTGCGGGACAGATGGACAAACCCCTCGATCCTTATGGGGCAGCGCGGGTCCAAAGCGGCCTTCATGCCGAACAAGTTCGTCTTTCCCGGTGGCGCGGTTGATCCGGCTGACGCGGATGTTCCATTGGCAACGGATTTGCCGGATCTGTGCTTTGAACGTTTGGGCGAACAGGCCGAGCCGGGGATTCAACACGCCCTCGCCGCGGCCGCCATACGCGAGCTTTGGGAAGAAACCGGTCTTGTTCTCGGCCAGCCGGGCACATGGCCCGGTCAGGTACCTGGCGATTGGCAGAGCTTTGCCGCGTTGGGTTACCTGCCAACTGCGGCTGCGCTTCAGTTCGTCTTTCGCGCGGTAACTCCACCGGGCCGTCCCCGCCGGTTCGATGCGCGGTTCTTTCTGGTCGACGCCGACGCTCTGCAAGGTGATGTGGATGATTTCAGTCACGCCTCGGATGAGCTGTCGCACCTGCAATGGGTGCCACTAGATCGGGCACGGGATCTGGATCTGCCGTTTATCACCGAGGTCGTTCTGGCGGAAATAGCGGCCCGGGTTACGTCCCCCGAGCCGCCATCGTCAGTTCCATTCTACAAAAACAACGAAGAGGCCAACCTGTTCCTGCGTCTCAGGGGCTATCCGATGCCAACCCACGACTGACGGATCGGTTTCACCGCATCCGGCTGACCACCACCGTCACTTCGGGCTTTTTGCCAATTTCCGCTTTGGCTGTCTGCCGCACGATGCGGCGCATTTCATCTTCCAGCTTGTCGTCATCGCGCAGGGTCTTGGCAGCGGCCCGCATCAGGAACTGGTTCAGATCCTCTTCCAGCACTTCGACCAACGCGGCACGGGACGTGCCGGTTTCGGGCAGTCCCATGGTATCGCACCACGGCTCGCCCAGCGGTTCGTCTTCTTCGTCCAGAACCACCGTCACTGTAACATGGCCGTTCAAAGCCATGCGGATACGGTCCCGCACCACGCCGTCAAGGGCACCAATCTTCACGGTGCCGTCCAGATATGTGCGACCGGTTTCAACATAATCAACGACCACAGGCGCATTGCCGCTGAGATCCAGCATGGTGCCGTTCACCGCCAGCACTCCGGTTCTGCCGCCCTGCTCTGCCAGTTTGACATGCTCGCGCAGGTGCCGGTGTTCGCCGTGCATCGGGATCACGAATTGCGGATCAGTCAGTGCGTGCACTTTCTCGAGGTCCGGCCGGTTCGCATGGCCCGAGACATGATAAAGGCCCGAACTGTCATCAACGACATCCACGCCCTTTTCGCTGAGCTGGTTCATGATGAAGATCACGCCCCGCTCGTTCCCGGGAATGGTCTTCGAGGAAAACAGGAACAGATCGCCCTCGGCCAGTTCCAGACCACGGTACTTGCCACGGGCCAGTTGGGCGCTTGCGGCCCGTCGTTCCCCCTGGCTGCCGGTCACGATCAGCATCAGGTTCTGGCGCGGAAGGTCCAGAGCCTCTTCGGCGCTGATCACCTTTGGAAAATCCGCAAGAATACCGGTTTCGGTCGCTGCTTCGATCATCCGACGCATCGCGCGCCCCAGCAGAACGACGGAACGCCCGGCCCGCGCACCTGCTTCGGCCAGCGTTTTGACCCGCGCGACGTTTGACGCAAAGGTGGTCGCCACGACCATACCTTCCGCGCCTTCGACCAGCTTGACAATCTCGGGGCCAACTTCGGATTCTGAACGCCCCGGATGAGTCGAAAACACATTCGTACTGTCACAGACCAGCGCCTTGATGCCGGGCTTGGCAACCTCGGCCCACAGGTCAGGGTCAAAGGCCTCTCCAACGACGGGTGCAGCATCCAGCTTGAAGTCGCCCGAATGCACGACACGCCCTGCGGGTGTGTCGATGACCAGTGCGGCACTTTCGGGAATCGAGTGCGAAACAGGAAGGAAGCCAACCGTGAACGGCCCGACGGACACCTGTTCAGGCCAGGCGGAAACAGTCGTGACCGCCTCGGTCGGGTGCGCGTGTTCTTCCATCTTGCGGCGCGCGATATTGGCCGTGAAGGCGCGCGCATAGACCGGCGCGCCCAAAGCTTCATAACAATGGGCCACGGCACCGACGTGGTCTTCATGGGCGTGCGTAATGAAAACACCATCCAGCCGGTCGGCACGCTCTTTCAGCCAAAAGATATCGGCATGGATGAGGTCAACGCCCGGCGTTGTGTCCATATCAGGAAAAGTGACGCCCAGATCCACAAGGATCAGGCGTTCCTTTCCCGGTTCACCGTAGCCGTACACATAGGCGTTCATGCCAATTTCGCCCGCGCCACCCAGCGGCAGGTAGATCAATCTTTCACTGCTCATACGGAGCCATTATCCTTGTTGTAGCGATGGATCACGGTCAGGCCGTGCATCGTCAGATCATCTTCGATTGCGTCGAACCCCACGTCGGCCTGATCGAACAAGGGGGCCAGCCCTCCGGTTCCAACGACTTTCATCGGCATTCCATACTCGGCCTTGATCCGGGCGATCAGCCCCTCGATCAAACCGGAATATCCCCAATACACGCCCGATTGAATACAACCAACCGTATTTGTGCCGATCACCTTCTCGGGACGCGTGATGTCGATATGCGGCAGTGCGGCTGCGCCCTGATGCAAAGCCTCAAGGCTGAGGTTCACACCCGGAGCGATAACGCCCCCCACATAGGCACCGTCCGCGGCGACAACGTCGAAATTTGTTGCGGTACCAAAGTCCACGACAACCACATTGCCACCATGGCGGTCAAAAGCGCCCACTGCATTGGCCAGTCGATCCGGGCCGGGCACCGTGCCTTCATCCACACGCGGAGGGACAGGCAACAGGCAATCGGGCTTGCCCACAACCAATGGTCTGCAACCAAAAAAGCGATCGGCAAAGATGCGCAGGTTGAACACGACACGTGGCACGGTCGAGGCAATGATGACATCCGAGATATTCGCCTCGATCCCATAATGTTTCACCAGCGTCGAATACCAGGTGAAATACGCGTCTGCCGTGCGCGCATGGTGGGTCGAGGTGCGCAGGGTGCACAGAAATTCCTCACCGTCCCAGATCGAGAAGACGGTATTGGTATTGCCGCAATCGATGGCCAGAAGCATCCGCGCCCCTCTCAGAAATAGACATCCGCCGCAGGAATGCTCACGCGGCCTTTGGCGGTGTTTAAGACAAGGTTACCACCTGCGTCCACCGTTTCGAAGGTTCCAACCGTTTCCGACGTACCGGTCCGCGCAGTGATGACCTCGCCCAACCGGGCCGCGCGGGACAGCCAGGCAGTGCGGATCGGTTCGAACCCATAGGTGACGAATTGGGTTTCATACCCGGCATAGGCCGCGGCCAGTTCGGTCAGAAAATCCTCGGGCGAGACATGTGCCCCGGTTTCCGAAAGAAGTGAGACGGGACGAACCGCGCCGGGCTCTACCGCGTCCGCATCCGGGGCATTGGCCAGATTCACTCCGATGCCGATGGACAGATGCGCCACGCCATGCCCCTGCCCCGTGCTTTCCAGCAGGATACCGGCAAGCTTGCCGCCGTTCAGCAGCACGTCATTGGGCCATTTCAGCGACAGTCCGGCAGCCCGCCCGGACACGGCGACACACGCGTCAAAAAGGGCCAGCGCCGCCACGAAACTGCGCAAAGCCGCCTGTTCCGGCGCGCCCTGAGGACGCATCAGCAAGGTCGCCGCCAGGTTGCCCATCGGGTTGGCCCAGCTTCGTCCGCGCCGCCCGCGCGCCGCCGTCTGGTGATGCGCCATGATCCAGACGGGACCACGCGCATTCGGAGCAATCCGCGCCGCTTCATTCAGCGTGCTGTCGACTTCCTGCACCTCGTGCAGGCCATAGCCTTGGGGCCATTTTGTCATATCAAAAAGGCCCGGTCGCGCGACCGAGCCCCTCTTTCCGGATGTGTGAAACGATCAATTGACAAGCGTGGCCGCCGCGGCTGCTGCCGCGCCCTCGACGCCGAACTGATAGAAGATGCCGACCAGCATTAGGGCCGCAGACCCCATCAATGCCACCCACAGAACAGGGGTCGACCGGGTTTCGATCGGCTCTTCGTTCTCGGCCCCGAAATACATGTAGAACACGATCCGCAGGTAATAGAAGGCACCGATGACCGAAGCGATGGCCGAGACGACGACCAGACCGGTCAGACCCGCACTGACGCCCGCCTGCCAGACGCCGAATTTCGCAAAGAAACCAAGCATCGGAGGCACGCCCGCCAGACTGAACATCAGGATCAGCACCGCCAGCGCCTTGCCCGGATCACGCTTGGAGTATTGCCGCAGAGCGTCAATGTCGGTGATGGGTTTGCCGTCACGTTCCATCATCAGAATGAAGGCGAATGTGCCGATATTCATGGTCACGTAGATGGCCAGATACATGAGCATGGCCTTGATACCCAGCTCGGTACCAGCGGCCAGGCCAATCAGCGCATAGCCCATATGGGCAATCGACGAAAACGCCATCAGTCGCTTGATGTCGCGCTGCCCGATCGCGGCCACGGCCCCCAGCAACATCGACAGCACGGACAGCAGGACAATCACTTGCTGCCAGTCTTTGACAATGCCGCCGAACGCGTCATGCAACAGGCGCGCGAACAACGCCATCGCCGCAACCTTGGGCGCCGTGGCAAAGAAAGCCGTGATCGGTGTCGGAGACCCCTCGTAAACGTCCGGCGTCCACATATGGAACGGTACGGCCGAGACCTTGAAGGCCAGACCTGAGATCAGGAAGATCAGGCCAAACAGCAGCCCCAACGAAACATCGCCATGGTGAACTGTCTGGATGATGCCCGAGAACAACGTGGTGCCGGTGAAGCCATAGACCAGCGACGCGCCATAAAGCAGCAGACCCGAGCTCAGCGCACCCAGCACAAAATACTTCAGACCTGCCTCGGTCGATTTCGCGCTGTCACGACGCAGAGCGGCCACGACATAGAGCGACAGCGATTGCAGCTCGAGCCCCATGTAAAGCGACATCAGATCGCCTGCGCTGACCATCATCATCATCCCCACGGCGGCCAGTGCCACCAGCAAAGGATATTCAAAACGCAGCAGATCGCGGCGCGCCATGTATTCCTGGCTCATGACCAGTACTGCACCCGCCGACAAAAGGATAGCAACCTTGGCAAAGCGGGCAAAGCCGTCATCGACGAACATGCCGTTGAAGGCCACGTTTGTACCCCCGCCCTGAGTTGCAATCCAGATTGCCAGAAGGGCCATAAGACCTGCCGTGGTCCAGACCAGCAAAGGCGCCAGTCCGTCCTTTGTCGTGTAGACAGCCCCCAGCAGCGCCGCCATCGCATAAAGCGCCAGAACGATTTCCGGCAGGATGATTGTCAGATCAGCCTGGATCATGTCTCCAAAGTTCCCTTAATGCGAAGCGGCTGTCTGGGTCGCAGCCTCAGCCGCGGCCAGAGCCGTGTCATAGTTCGAAATCAGAGCCGCTGTGGATTGCCCGATTACATCGGTCACCAGCGACGGGTAGACACCCAGCAGGATGGTCATCACGATCAGCGGGGCGAAGATCAATCGCTCGCGCGAGCTCATGTCGGTCATCGCCTTAAGGCTTTCCTTGATCAGATCGCCAAACACGACCCGGCGGTAGAGCCACAGCGCATAAGCCGCCGAGAAGATCACACCGGTCGCTGCCACAGCCGTTACCCAGGTGTTGACCTGAAACGCGCCCATCAGGGTCAGGAATTCACCGATGAAGCCACTGGTGCCCGGCAGGCCCACATTGGCCATGGTAAACAACATAAAGACCAGCGCGTAGGCTGGCATCCGGATCACCAGACCGCCATAAGCCTCGATATCGCGGGTGTGCATCCGGTCATAGATCACGCCAACGCACAGGAACAGCGCGGCCGAGATGAACCCGTGGCTGAGCATCTGGAAGATCGCGCCATCGATGCCCTGCTGGTTTGCCGCGAAAATACCCATGGTCACAAAGCCCATATGCGCGACCGAGGAATAGGCGATCAGTTTCTTCATATCCTCCTGCACCAGCGCCACCAAAGAGGTATAGACAACCGCGATGGCAGACATCCACAGCACCAGATCGGTCATCACGGCCGAACCCACCGGGAACATCGGCAGGCTGAACCGCAGGAAGCCATAGCCGCCCATCTTCAGAAGGATCGCGGCCAGTACGACCGATCCCGCCGTGGGCGCCTGAACGTGGGCGTCCGGCAACCAGGTATGCACCGGCCACATCGGCATTTTCACCGCGAACGAGGCAAAGAAGGCCAGGAACATCAGGGTCTGCATGCCACCGACAACATAGATGCCCAGCACGCTGAAGCCCTCGGACGAGAACTGGTGCGTCATCAGCGCGGCAATGTCCGTGGTGCCCGCATCCGCATACATTGCAACCATGGCGACCAGCATCAAGACCGAGCCGAGGAAGGTGTAGAGGAAGAACTTGAAGCTGGCGTAGATCCGATCCTTGCCGCCCCATATCCCGATGATCAGGAACATCGGAATAAGACCCGCTTCGAAGAACAGGTAGAACAGTACCAGATCAAGCGCCATGAAGACGCCCAGCATCAGCGTTTCCAGCAGCAGGAAGGCAACCATGTATTCCTTGACACGGTCCGTGACATTCCAGCTGGCCAGAATGGTCAGCGGCATGATGAAGGTCGTCAGCAGAACGAACAGGACACTGATGCCATCAACACCCATCTTGTATTTGAGGCCCATCAGCCACTCACCCTCTTCCACCATCTGGAAACCGGGGTTCGACGGGTCAAAGCCTGTATAGATGCCGATGGAAACCAGGAAGGTCACAGTGGTGGCCAGCAGAGCAATCCACTTGGCGTTCCGCTGTGCCGCCGCATCGTCACCTTGCAGGAACAAGGCAAGAATGCCTGCGGCGATGGCGGGGATAAACGTGACGATCGAAAGGATATAATCCATTACTGGGCCCCTCCGCCGATCGACATCCAGGTGACAAGGGCCGCGATGCCCAGCACCATCCAGAAGGCATAGGTAAAGATGTACCCGGTCTGCGCCTTGCCGGCGAGGCGGGTGAAGAAGGGAACAACGCCCATTGCTACTCCGTTCAGGAAGCCATCGATTGTATTGCCGTCACCGCGTTTCCACAGGAAGCGGCCAAGCGCCACAGTGGGTTTTACGAAGACCGCATCGTAGATTTCGTCGAAATACCACTTGTTCAGAAGGAACAGGTACAGCGGACGCTGATTTGCAGCCAGACGTGCCGGCAGCGACGTATTCACGATGTAGAACCAATAGGCCACGACAAAGCCAAGCAACATGGCGACGAAGGGTGAAACCTTGACCCATTTCGGAGCCGCATGCGCATCGTCCAGAACATGGTTGTCCGGCGCCATGTAAAGCGCGCCCTCGCCGGGCTGGCCCGCAAAGACATAGTGATGATCGCCACCCTTTGCATCCTTCTCACCATGACCTTCATCGGCATGACTGTCAGCCGCGTGGCTTTCATCCGCATGGCTGTCTTCACCGTGCGAAGCATCCGCCGCCGCATGATCACCGGCCTCGGCATGTTCTGACGCTTCGGCAACCGGAATACCGTAGAACTTGCCGACCTTGTCCGCATGGCCAAAGAAATTGCCATACCAGATCATCCCGGCAAACACCGCACCCAGCGACAGAACGCCAAGCGGCACCAGCATGGTCATCGGGCTTTCATGTGCGTGGTCATGCGTATGCTTGTCGCCACGCGGTTTGCCATAGAAGGTCAGGAAAATCAGACGCCAGCTATAGAACGAGGTGAACATCGCCGCGATCACCAGCATCCAGAAGGCGTAGCCGGTTCCGCCCGCATAGGCGCTTTCGATGATCGCGTCTTTAGACAGGAACCCGGCAAAACCGATTGTGGTAAGCGGAATGCCGACACCCGTGATGGCCAGCGTTCCGATCATCATCGCCCAGAAGGTGTAAGGGATCTTTTTGCGCAGACCGCCATATTCCGTCATCTCCTGCTCGTGATGCATAGCGTGGATCACGGACCCCGCACCGAGGAACAGCAGCGCCTTGAAGAAAGCGTGCGTGAACAGGTGGAACATCGCCGCCGAATACATGCCGACGCCCGCGGCCACGAACATGTATCCCAGCTGGGAACAGGTCGAATACGCAATGACGCGCTTGATGTCGGTCTGTACCAGACCCACGGTCGCCGCGAAGAACGCTGTCGAGGCCCCAAGGAAGGTGATGAACCCGGTCGCGCCCGGCGCGAACTCCATCAGCGGCGACATGCGGCAGACAAGGAACACGCCCGCTGTCACCATGGTGGCCGCGTGGATCAGGGCCGACACCGGCGTCGGGCCTTCCATCGCGTCCGGCAACCAGGTGTGCAGGATCAGCTGCGCGGATTTACCCATCGCACCGATGAACAGCAGAACACAGATCACCTCGACCGCGGTCCATTCGCCCCACAGGAAATGTAGCTTTTCTTCTGCAAGCGCGGGTGCCGATGCGAAAATGTCCGAAAAGTTGATGCTGTCGGTCAGGAAGAACAGCGCGAAGATGCCCAGAGCAAAGCCAAAATCGCCCACACGGTTGACGATGAACGCTTTCATCGCCGCAGCATTTGCCGACGGCTTGCGATAGTAGAAGCCGATCAGCAGATACGAGGCAACACCCACGCCTTCCCAGCCAAAGAACATCTGCACAAGGTTGTCCGCCGTCACCAGCATCAGCATCGCGAAGGTAAAGAAGGACAGATAGGCAAAGAAACGCGGCTTATAGCTTTCGCCTTCGCGCCATTGCGGGTCGTGATCCATGTAGCCAAAGCTGTAGAGATGCACGAGCGCGGAAACCGTGGTGACCACGATCAGCATGATGGCGGTCAGCCGGTCCAGACGGATGGCCCACGAGGTCGAGAGCGAACCGCTTTCGATCCAGCGCATGATCTCGATCTGTTGTGTGTGCCCGTCGAACGAGAAGAACACGAGCCATGACAGCAGACAAGCCAGAAACAGCAGGCCCGTGGCCGTCCACATGGCGGCCTTCTCGCCAATGAATCTCCAGCCAAACCCGCAGAGCAGCGCGCCCACCAGCGGGGCAAAGAGGATGGTGGTTTCCATGTTCTCTTACCCCTTCATCATATTGACGTCTTCAACCGCGATGGTGCCGCGGTTGCGGAAGAAGCAGACCAGAATGGCCAGACCAATCGCCGCCTCGGCCGCCGCAACGGTCAGCACGAACAGCGTGAACACCTGCCCGACCAGATCGCCAAGGAAGCTGGAAAACGCCACGAGGTTGATATTCACCGCCAGCAGCATCAGCTCGATGCTCATCAGCAGGATGATGACGTTCTTGCGGTTCAGGAAGAGACCGAAGATGCCGATGACGAACAGCGTCGCCGCGACCGTAAGATAGTGTTCAAGTCCGATCATCGTCTTAGAGTCCCTCGAATTTCTCTTTCCCGTTGCGAAGCTCGGGAAACGCCATTGCACAGGCGCAGTTTTCTTTCGATTCAATGTAGTCGTCGATCTGGAATGCCTTTCGCTCAAAGGCTTTTGTTGCCGAAGTCCACGAATAACTTGTTTCAGCAGATGCTAGTACTTGGACAACTTCATTTGCTTCATCGACGCGATCCAAATGAGTACCGTCGAAGTCCCGTTCAAGATTCGCTACGACGCGCATCGTTTGACCGCTTTCACAAGCCGCAAACAAAACAAACTCAGTATGTGTGCATCCCAATTCGTCGGTGCAGATAGAGCCAATCTCAGAGTAAGAGACAACGCCGTTGCCAACGATTCTGTGGTTCGTCTCGAACACGTGATGCGACATAATCGGAAGAGCTTCGCAAGCTTCGATACCCGCTGCGAAAACAGTCGCGGGGAAAAAAGCGAAACTTAGCCCAGATATCACGGCTTTGAACCTCACAACCCCTGCCCCGGTTTCACGTCCTTCAATTCCATCGCCTTGGCCGGATCGCGCATCATCTGGCCGACGATGTCCTGACGCTTGATATCCTGACGGTGGCGCAGCGTCAAAACGATGGCGCCGATCATAGCCACCAGCAGGATCAGGCCCGCAAGTTGGAACAGAAGAAAGTACTGATCGTAAAGGATGACACCCAGCGCCTCGGTGTTGTGGCGGTCAGTCGGGACCGGCTGCGCCAGATTTTCGGCAGCACCCTGCGCGCTGTCCCAGGCGCCGAAAGCCATGACAAATTGCATCAGGATGACCAGACCGATCAGCAGGGCCAGCGGCATATAGCGCGCCATCTCGGCCTTTAGCTCGGCAAAGTCCACATCCAACATCATCACAACGAAGAGGAAAAGCACAGCGACCGCGCCCACGTAGACGATGATCAACAGCATCGCCACGAACTCGGCCCCCAGCAGCACGAACAGCCCCGCCGCAGACAGGAAGGACAGGATCAGCCACAGCACCGAGTGCACTGGCTGACGGCTGATCACCGTGAACAGCCCGCCGGTGATGGCGCTGATGGCAAACAGGTAGAAGGCAAAGACGGTCATTGATCCTCATCCTCGTTGTCGCCCATGACCTCTTGCGCCAGATCCAGCGCGCGGGTCATGGCCGGGATGCCGGCAAAGACCGACATCTGACCGATCGTTTCCACGATCTCTTGTTTCTTGGCACCCGCCTCCAAAGCGTGGCGCACGGTCTGACGCACCGCCGAATCCGCCTGCGCGCCCTGGCAGGTCAGCCCGGCCAGCGTCAGCAGAAGGCGGGTTTTGGCATCCAGCCCGTCCTTGTTGACGGTGTTGCCGAACATCATCTCCATGACCTCTTTCGGCATGGTCGGCCACAACGCCTCGAACCCCTTGGGCGAGAAATTCTCCATCGCCGGGTTCATCGCCTTGGCCATGTCCTGAGCCTGCTTCATCATCAGCTCGAACGGATTTGTCGGGCTGTCACTCATCGGTAAGGCGCGTCCATTTCCAGATTGCGGGCAATCTCGGCCTCCCAACGTTCACCGTTGTCGAGCAGTTTTTCTTTGTCATAGAACAGCTCTTCGCGGGTTTCCGTCGCGAACTCAAAGTTCGGGCCTTCGACGATGGCATCGACCGGGCAGGCCTCTTGGCAGAAGCCGCAATAGATGCACTTGGTCATGTCGATGTCGTACCGCGTGGTGCGGCGGCTGCCGTCCTCACGCGGTTCAGCGTCGATGGTGATGGCTTGGGCCGGGCAGATCGCCTCGCAGAGTTTGCAGGCGATGCAGCGTTCTTCACCATTCGGATAGCGGCGCAGAGCGTGTTCGCCGCGGAAACGTGGGGACAGAGGCCCCTTTTCGTGCGGATAGTTCACCGTGGCCTTGGGCGCGAAGAAATACTTCAGCCCCAGCTTCATGCCGACCCAGAAGTCTTGCAGAAGGAAGTATTTGGCAGCGCGGGTATAGTCGATTTGGGTCATATCAGCCTCCTACGCTCCAACGGGCAAATGCGCCCCAGAACCAGTCGAATTTCGCCGCAAAGGCCACGAAAACCACCCAAGCCAGCGAGAATGGCAGGAACACTTTCCAGCCCAGCCGCATCAGCTGGTCATAGCGGTAGCGGGGTGTGATCGCCTTGACCATTGCGAAGATGAAGAAGAAGAACGCCATCTTGGCCACCATCCACAGAACGCCGTCCGGCAGGCCAGGGATCGGGGACAGCCAGCCGCCGAAGAACAGCAGAGAGGTCAGCGCGCACATCAGGAAGATGGCGATGTATTCGCCTGCCATGAACAGCAGGAAAGGCGTGGCCGAATATTCGACCTGATAACCGGCGACCAGTTCCGATTCCGCCTCGGGCAAGTCAAACGGTGGTCGGTTGGTTTCGGCCAGGGCCGAGATGAAGAACAGGAACACCATCGGGAAATGCGGCAGCCAGTACCAGCTGAAGAAGCCGAACGAGCCGTCCTGAGCGCGCACGATGTCGCCAAAATTCATCGAGCCGGTCGAAATGATCACACCGATGATGATCAGGCCGATCGAAACCTCGTACGAAATCATCTGCGCGGCCGAGCGCAGCGAGCCCAAGAACGGGTACTTTGAGTTCGACGCCCAACCGCCCATGATCACGCCATAGACCTCGAGCGAGGACACCGCGAATACATAGAGGATCGCGACGTTGATATCCGACAGAACCCAGCCATCGTTGAACGGGATCACCGCCCAGGCGATCATCGCCAGAACGAAGGATGTCAGCGGTGCGAGGATAAAGACCGTCCGGTCGGCGCCCGCAGGAATGACGACCTCTTTCACCACATATTTCAGGGCATCCGCCACCGATTGCAGCAAGCCATAGACGCCCACCACGTTGGGGCCTCGGCGCATCTGGACAGCGGCCCAGATCTTGCGGTCCCCGTAAACAAGGAACAACAGTGAAATCATCACAAAGGCAACAACGGCAAGCACTTGCGCCAGAATGATGATGGCTATTCCGCCTGGGGTGTTAAAGAATTCAGCCATTGGTCCTCACACCGTGGGTATTCCGTTTTCCGCGCGCGATGCAAAGGCCAGAAGCCTGCGCAAACTGCGGCTGGGTCGGCGCGTTGGTGTAAACAGCATCTGCCGCCATTGCGCCACCCTTAATATTCGGTTTCACACGCAAATCAGGCGCGGCCAACTGCCGCCCGGCACCGGATGCGCCGATCTGCGATATGAAAATGGTCTGGGTCATTCCGCCGCGATCTTCTCGGATTTGCGGGCCTGCGCCTGTGCCGAAAGCTCGGCCATCAACTGTGAAGCCCGTGCGATCGAGTTGGTCAGGTAGAAGTCCTTGATCGCATAGCGGAAAGTTGCGTTGCCCAGAGTACCGGCGTCGAGAACTTTCACTTCGTTCTCAATCACTTCGTCGATGCGGGCCAGATGCGGAACCGCCTCGATCAAGGCCCTGCGCAACTGTGCCAGAGAGTCGTAGGGCAGTGTTGCACCCAGTTCGGCCGACAAGGCGCGCAGGATGGCCCAGTTTTCCTTCGCCTCACCCGGCGCAAAACCGGCCCGCATCGCCAGTTGAGGGCGACCTTCGGTGTTTACGAACACGCCGTTTTCCTCGGTATAGGCCGCGCCTGGCAGGATCACATCGGCGCGGTGTGCACCCCGGTCACCATGGCTGCCCTGATAGATCACAAAGGCGCCTTCGCCGATCTCGACCTCATCCGCACCAAGGTTGTAGATCACGTCGGCGGCGCTGATCGCGTCCATTCCGCCTTCGTTCGTGGCACCCACATCCATCGCACCAACGCGCGATGCCGCAGTGTGCAAAACGATCAGACCACTTTCTGTATTGGCCGCGATGGCTTGCGCAGCAGCCAGCACGGCGGCGCCGTCCGCTTCCTGCAAAGCGCCCTGACCGATGATGACCAACGACCGTTTTCCCTTGATCTCATCATCTCCGCCCATGTCGACAACTTTTTGCAGCGCTGTTCGATCATCGCCAACATGCTGATACTCATATGTCAGATCGACCGCAGGACCGACCAAAGCGACTTCGGCCCCATGCGCCCACGCCTTGCGGATGCGCGCGTTCAGGACAGGCGCTTCGTCACGTGGGTTGGTACCGATCAGCAGGATACGTTCCGCGGTGTCGATATCTTCAATCGCGGCGGTGCCAGCGTAAGCGCCACGATTGCCCGCCGGAAGCTTTGCGCCATCGGTACGGCATTCGACAACACCACCCTGCCCTTCGATCATCTGTTTCAGCGCAAACGCCGCCTCGACCGGAGCCAGATCGCCCACGATACCGGCGGGTTTCTCGGCGCCTTTCAGCGCCTCTGCTGCCTTGGTCAGCGCCTCGGACCATGAGGCCGGGCGCAGCTTGCCGTTTTTACGGACATAGGGCTTGTCCAAACGCTGACGGCGCAGGCCATCCCAGACAAAGCGGGTCTTGTCGCTGATCCATTCCTCGTTCACGCCGTCATGATTGCGCGGCAGGAAACGCATGACTTCACGGCCTTTGGTATCGACGCGTATGTTCGATCCCAACGCATCCATCACATCGATGCTTTCGGTTTTGGTCAATTCCCACGGACGTGCAGTAAAGGCGTAGGGCTTGGAGGTCAGCGCCCCGACAGGGCACAGATCGATGATGTTGCCCTGCAAATTCGAATCCAGCGTCTGGTTCAGATACGAGGTGATCTCGGCATCCTCACCGCGCCCGGTCTGACCCATCTGAGTTATCCCGGCAACTTCGGTGGTGAAGCGCACGCAGCGCGTGCAGCTGATGCAGCGGGTCATTGCGGTGCCAACCAGCGGGCCAAGATCCAGATCATCGACCGCCCGCTTTGCTTCCTTGAAGCGGGATCCGGACATGCCATAGGCCATCGCCTGATCCTGAAGGTCGCATTCGCCACCCTGATCGCAGATCGGGCAATCCAGCGGATGGTTGATCAGCAGGAACTCCATCACGCCTTCGCGGGCCTTTTTGACCATGGGCGAGTTCGTCTTGACCACCGGGGGTTGACCTTCAGGCCCCGGACGCAGGTCACGCACCTGCATCGCGCAGGAGGCCGCAGGTTTCGGCGGCCCGCCGACGACCTCGACCAGGCACATCCGGCAATTGCCAGCAATCGACAGACGCTCGTGATAACAAAAGCGCGGCACTTCGACCCCGGCTTGTTCACAAGCCTGGATCAGGGTCATCGCGCCATCGACTTCGATTTCCTGTCCGTCGATATTGATCTTGCGGAGGTCAGACATGGCTTTCAATTCGCCCTCAAATAAACGCCAATGGCGCTGTTTCTTTGGATTTCCTTCTGCCCCAGAGTGCAGAATGTGTTGGGGTTGTCATAGGTCACGCCATTCGAAGCCAGATACGCCTCGCCCTTGGCGCGCATCCGGTCCTTTTCAGCATCCGATTCGACGTAAGTGCGGATTTCGGTGTCCGAATACCCCAGTTTGTTCGCCTTGGAGCGCAGCCCCCACATCACACTGATCGCTTTCAATCGACGCCCGCTGATCGAGGGGCAATATTCCGAAATTTCATTTGCGATGGCGATGTAATAGAGTTCGTCGTCGATCTCTTTGACATCCCTCAAGGGCGGCTTCGCATTTGCAACGGCAGGCAATGTGACCAAGGCAGCCAGCGCGAGTGTTTTGGCAATAGACATGGATTTTCCCTTCGTTTTGGACGCACCAAAACGAACCGGTCCGGTCTTGCTAGGCAATAGCGGCCGGCAATCCATGTCGTGATATGCAAAACCGCGCGTCATGGCCGTTGGCATTTTCCCGCAAAGGTCAATTGATCATCACTGATGCGCAGGTTTTGCGGTTCGGTGTCCGGCCCCACTTTCCAATCGATCCGCGAAGACCCGAAATTCTGCACGCAAAACTTGGTTCCTTCATGACGGCCGGCCTCACGTGCGCCGTCCAGCGATGCGGACGCACCCTTTACCACAACGGTAAAGTCCGTTGGCGATGCTTTCTTGTCGACCGCCTTCGCCTTTGCCTTGAACGCTTTTCCATCGAACAGAATACGATCTTCCGACGGCTTGATGATGCCGCAGGCGGACACGCTTGCCAGTGCCAGCAGGACTACAAGGGTTCTTGAGGCCTTCATACTATCCCTCTTCGTGTTCTCATCTGCCGGGACGCCATCAGAACGCCGCCACCAATGCCATAAGCCCAATCACAAACATGCAGGCCCAGCCCAATACATACAGCACGGACCGAAGGCCACTGTTCGGCTTGCCTATGCCTTTGATGTGCACCACCAGCATCACCAACCGCGCAACCAATGCGACAGACGCCAGCAGATTGACCCAGAACGGGCTGGCGCCCAGCAATACCGCCGCAGTCACAACAGCCACAAACGCCGGAAGCGTTTCCGTTCCGTTCAGATAGGCCCGGTTCAGTCGATAGGCCTGGTCGGAATAGTCCTGCTCAGGGGTCGCCCCAGGCGCGAGGCCTTTGCCCTGCTTGGCCAGCGCTGAAAACGGGGCCAGGAACAGAACCACCAGCGTGAAAAGCACAACCGATGAAATCGCGTGGCTGTATTCTGCAAACATGTCCATCCCGATCACTCCGCCGCCATCGCACCCATACGGCCCGATTTCTGAGCCTTGATGCGGTCTTCGATTTCTTCACGGAAATTCCGGATCAGGCCCTGGATCGGCCAGGCGGCCGCATCGCCGAGCGCGCAGATCGTGTGACCTTCCACCTGTTTGGTCACATCAAACAGCATGTCAATCTCTTCCAGCTCGGCCTCGCCACGCACCAGGCGGTCCATGACCCGCATCATCCAGCCAGTGCCTTCGCGGCAGGGCGTGCACTGGCCGCAGCTTTCGTGTTTGTAGAATTTTGACAGGCGCCAGATCGCCTTGATGATGTCGGTGGACTTGTCCATCACGATCACCGCCGCCGTTCCAAGCCCCGAGCCCAGATCGTTGCGCAGATAATCGAAATCCATGATCGCGTCGCGCATGTTCTCACCGCGCACACACGGAACCGAGGATCCTCCGGGGATCACGGCCAGCAGATTGTCCCAGCCACCGCGAATGCCGCCGCAATGGGTCTCGATCAGCTCCTCGAAGGAAATTGACATCGCCTCTTCCACGACGCAGGGGTTGTTGACGTGACCCGAGATCGCAAACAGCTTGGTGCCCGCGTTGTTCTGGCGGCCGAAACCTGCGAACCAATCCGCCCCACGGCGCAGGATCGTAGGTACGACGGCGATGGATTCGACGTTGTTCACGGTCGTCGGGCAGCCATACAAACCCGCACCTGCCGGGAACGGCGGCTTCATCCGCGGCATGCCCTTTTTACCTTCGAGGCTTTCAATCAGCGCGGTTTCCTCGCCACAGATATAGGCGCCCGCCCCGTGGTGCAGAAATAGGTCGAAATCCCAGCCCGAGCCCGCGGCATTCTTGCCCAGCAGACCCGCGTCATAGGCCTCGTCAATCGCGGCCTGCAACGCCTCGCGTTCGCGGATGTACTCACCACGCAGGTAGATGTAGCAGGTGTGGGCATTCATGGCGAAAGACGCGATCAGGCAGCCCTCGATCAGCGTATGCGGATCATGGCGCATGATCTCGCGGTCTTTGCAGGTGCCGGGTTCGGATTCGTCCGCGTTGACCACCAGATAGGACGGGCGCCCGTCGCTTTCCTTGGGCATGAACGACCATTTGAGACCGGTCGGGAAACCCGCGCCGCCGCGTCCGCGCAGCCCGGAATCCTTCATCGTCTGGATGATCCAGTCGCGCCCTTTATCAATCAGGCCAGCAGTGCCGTCCCAATGCCCGCGGGCCTGCGCACCTTTCAGCGTGCGTTCATGCATCCCGTAGATGTTGGTAAAGATCCGGTCCTGATCCTTCAGCATCGCGTGTTACCTTCAGCTGTCCTGACGCATGCGCCAGAGTTGAAAAATGTTGACGCCCGCATAGATGAATCCCGCCAGAGCGGCGAAATCAAACAGCAGCGCATGCCGGGTTGTCAAACCCAGCGCGGGGCCAATGAACAGGTTCATCGCAAGCCAGATCAGCATGGTCACGGCGATGACCACCCCGATATGTCGGCCCTTGCGGGCTATGGCCTGTTCCTTGTCCTTGTCCATCTTCCCCCGAAGCCCGGAACGGGCATCCGTCTAGTCTTCGTATGTGCCCTCGGATTTGGCACGTTTGGCGAATTCGGTTTCCTCACCGGCAGCAAGCTTGGTCGCCTGCTCGATCCAGCCATCGCGTTCGATCCGGCCTTTGAATTTCAATCGCGCATCGACCCAGGCCACATGTTCGGGCGTCCAGGCCGCGATCTGGTCATAGTGATAGAAACCCAGCTCGTTTAGCGTTTCTTCCAGCTTGGGGCCGACGCCTTTCAACAATTTAAGGTCATCCGCCTTGCCGTCACGTGCCGCGGTTAGAGTGTTAGGCTGGGTCTCCTGAACGTCTGGGCCATCCGTCTTTGCTGCAGCGCCCTCGGGAGATGCCGGTTCGGTATGGGTAGATTTTTTGGTTCCACTCTGTTGTGCCGCCGTCTTGCCGGGCTCCGGCTTTTTCGGCGGTTGAGGAGCGGAACCGGAAGCTTCGGCTTTGCCATCCTTACCAAGCCAAGGAGTCAGGATCGGAACTTCGGTTCCGTCGATACGCTTGACCGTGTCCCCAAGCTCTGTCGCCAGTTCAACACTCGCGTTGTATTTCGGCTTGCTGGCTTCATATTCGGACAGGCTGGAAAGCCCTTTCAACGGCTCGGCCGCGTAACGCCCATTCTGAGGACCGGGCGTCGGCACCTTGCCCGCCACCAGATCGTCGAGGATCCTGCCAAAGCTCTCGGCGGTCAGGTCCTCATAGTAATCCTTGCCGATCTGCGCCATCGGCGCATTGGTGCAGGATCCCAGGCACTCGACCTCTTCCCAGCTCAGCTTGCCATCGGCAGAAAGTTCATGCGGTTTCGCCGCGATCTTTTCCTTGCAGACCGCGATCAGATCCTCGGCCCCGCAGATCATGCAGGACGTCGTGCCGCAGACCTGAATATGCGCCACAGATCCTACTGGTTGCAGCTGGAACATGAAGTAGAACGAGGCGACCTCGAGCACGCGGATATAGGCCATGCCCAGCATATCCGCGACCGATTCAATCGCCGGACGGCTCAGCCAGCCCTCCTGCTCCTGCGCGCGCCACAGCAGCGGAATGACCGCGCTGGCCTGACGCCCCTCGGGGTATTTGGTAATCTGCGCTTTGGCCCATTGCTGGTTGGCAGCGGTGAAGGCAAAGCTTTCGGGTTGTTCGGGGTGCAGACGGCGCAGCATTAGCAGGCATCTCCGATCACGATGATATAGGGGGCGTTCTGATGCGCGCGACCTTGTTCGACAAGGAAGGCAATCAGATCAGGCGTTTCGGCCTGTGTAAAACCGGCGGGACGCAATTTTATCTCGGCTTCTTCTTCGACCATACGGCACCCATTCAAACGCACGAAGTCAAATAAGGCGTCGGCACGCCTTGCCGTATCCTCGGGCGCAAGTCCATGCGCACCGCAAATCGCAGGCGCAATCTCGAATACGGGACCGTCCAGACCAGCCAACCCCCGTTCGGCCCAGGAATTGATCACGGCGCTGACATCCTCGGGGCGCAGGTCACGCGCAGAAAAAGCCTCCTCGGTTTGCGAAATATCCAGCCGACAGCCGTTTTCCCGCATAACCTCCAGCACTTTTGCCGTCGGGTGAGTCGATGCGGCCTGCGCCGGTAGGGCAACCACGAGGGCCAGAATCAGGGCAAAGCATCTCACCGATCAATCTCCCCAAACACAACGTCCATGGTGCCGATGATGGCGGCGACGTCGGCCAGTTGGTGGCCTTTGGCAACGTGGTCCATGGCTTGCAGGTGCAGGAAACCGGGCGCGCGCAGTTTGGCGCGATAAGGCTTGTTGGTGCCGTCGGCGACCAGATAGACGCCGAACTCGCCCTTGGGGGCCTCGACGGCGGCATAGACCTCACCAGCCGGCACGTGGAAGCCTTCGGTATACAGTTTGAAGTGATGGATCAGGCTTTCCATCGAGGTCTTCATGTCCGAGCGTTTTGGCGGGGTGATCTTGCCGCGCGCCAGAACGTCACCGGGGCACTCGCGGATTTTGGCGATGGCCTGACGGATGATCAGCAGCGACTGGCGCATTTCCTCCATGCGGACAAGGTAGCGGTCATAGCAGTCGCCGTTCTTGCCGACGGGGATCTGGAATTCGAACTCGTCGTAGCACTCGTAGGGCTGCGCGCGACGCAGGTCCCAGGCCAGACCCGATCCACGCACCATCACGCCCGAGAAGCCGTATTTCTGGATGTCATCTTCGGTCACCACGCCGATATCGGCGTTGCGCTGCTTGAAGATGCGGTTTTCGGTCAGCAGCCCGTCAATGTCATCAAGGACGCTTGGGAACTCGTGACTCCAGGCCTCGATATCGTCCAGCAGTTCCGGCGGCAGGTCCTGATGCACACCGCCGGGGCGGAAATAAGCCGCGTGAAGGCGGGCCCCGCAGGCACGCTCATAGAACACCATCAGCTTTTCGCGCTCTTCAAAGCCCCAGAGCGGCGGGGTCAACGCGCCCACATCCATCGCCTGCGTGGTCACGTTCAGCAGGTGGTTGAGGATGCGGCCGATCTCGGAATACAGAACCCGGATCAGCGAACCCCTACGCGGTACTTCAACCCCGGTCAGCTTTTCGATGGCCAGACACCAGGCATGTTCCTGGTTCATCGGCGCCACGTAATCCAGACGGTCGAAATAGGGCAGGTTTTGCAGATACGTTCGGCTTTCCATCAGCTTTTCGGTGCCGCGGTGCAGCAGGCCGATATGCGGGTCGCAGCGCTCGACAATCTCGCCGTCCAGTTCAAGCACCAAACGCAGAACCCCGTGCGCCGCAGGGTGTTGCGGGCCGAAGTTAATGTTAAAGTTGCGGATCTTCTGTTCTCCGCTCAGCGCGTCCGTGCTGCCGTCATCGTATCTTGAGCCGTCCATCAACGCCCTCGTTTCTTTTTCGCATCGGCCCGAACCCGAACCTTTTCCGCCTCGGCCGCTTTGGCAGCAGCCCCGGCCAGCAGAACCCCCAGCGCCCCCAACGCGATCAGTTCCCCCAGACCCATCAGCGGCGCTCCAGCTCTTGCAGTTTAAGCCCGACCCACCACAGCAGGGCGATCGTGCCAAAGGGAACCAGACACAGCAGGCACCAGTATTTGTTGATCCCGAAGAACGGCAATATCTTCACCATCGGAATGATGGTCAGCGCAGACAGGATCAGCCACCAGATGCCACCCATTATTCGGTCTCCTGTTTCTCATCCCCCGGCAGAATGTAGTTCGCACCTTCCCATGGGGACATGAAATCAAACTGCCGGTACTCCTGCACGAGACTGACCGGCTCGTAGACGACGCGTTTCTGCGCCTCGTCATAGCGGACCTCGGTATAGCCAGTGGTCGGAAAATCCTTGCGCAGCGGATGACCGCGAAAGCCGTAGTCGGTCAGGATGCGGCGCAGATCTGGGTGGCCCGAGAACAGGATGCCGAACATGTCGTACACCTCACGCTCGAACCAGTTGGCCGAGGGGTGAACATCGACGATCGAGGGCACCATGTCATCCTCGCGGATCGACACCCGCAGCCGGATGCGCTGGTTCTGGTACATCGACAGGAAGTGATAGACCACATCGAACCGTTTGGCGCGTTCGGGGTAATCCACACCGGTGATATCCACCAGCGACGAGAATTTGCAGCTCTGGTCGGATTTCAGGAATTCGACGAATTCCACAAGGTTTGACGGCGCCACATCCACGTTCAGCTCGCCGTGGGTCACGTCCCATGACAGAACACAATCAGACCGCTTGATTTCCAACTGCGTGCCGAGTTCCTTGAGTGCTTCGCTCATCAGCTCTCTCCTCAGCGGACAATTGTGCCGGTACGGCGGATTTTGCGTTGCAACTGCATCAGACCGTAAAGCAGTGCCTCAGCAGTCGGAGGGCAGCCGGGCACATAGATGTCCACCGGAACAACCCGGTCACAGCCACGCACGACGGAATAGGAATAGTGGTAATACCCACCGCCATTGGCGCAGGACCCCATCGAGATCACATAGCGCGGCTCGGGCATCTGGTCATAGACCTTGCGCAGCGCGGGCGCCATCTTGTTGGTCAGCGTTCCCGCCACGATCATCACGTCCGACTGGCGCGGGGACGCCCGAGGCGCAATGCCGAACCGTTCCGCATCATAACGCGGCATCGAGGTATGCATCATCTCAACCGCGCAGCAGGCCAAACCAAAGGTCATCCAGTGCAGCGATCCGGTCCGGGCCCAGTTGATGATGTCCTCGGTCGAGGTCAGCAGGAAACCTTTGTCCTGCAACTCGGCGTTCAGGGCCTGGGTGGCGACTTCCTTGTCGACACCGGCAGTGTTGGCACCTGTCATCACTCCCATTCCAGCGCCCCTTTCTTCCATTCATAGGCAAAGCCGATGGTCAGAACGCCCAGGAACACCATCATGGACCAGAACCCAACATCGCTGATGTCCTTGAAGCCGACGGCCCAGGGAAACAGGAAGGCAATTTCAAGATCGAAGATGATGAACAGAATCGAGACCAGATAGAATCGGACGTCGAATTTCATCCGCGCATCGTCGAAGGCATTGAAACCACATTCATATGCGCTGACCTTTTCGGGGTCGGGATTGCGGACGGCCAGTACGACGGCGGCCAGAATCAAGACGATCCCAAGACCAACGGCAACGGCCAGAAACACCAGAATCGGGAGGTACTCCCGCAGCAGGTCTTCCACGAATAGCTCCTTTCCTGCGCACATGTCTTGTCGGGTGCGCCGTCAATTGGCGTGTTGACTGGACATTCTCTATCCCTGCGGGGTCAGAGGGTCAACCGAACACAGCCCCCTTCGCGATCAAACCTGCGCTTGACAGCGCGGCATAGAATCGCAGCACCGGCGTTTGGCATTGGCATGGCGGAACCTTGTAAAACCTACTTATTCCATGCAGGTTTTCGTTTTTCAAAAAACGCCGCGATCCCTTCGCGTGCCTCGTGTGTTTCCCACCGCTCGACCAACTCGCCTATGGTCTGATCGATCACGGCATCGTCGATGCGCGGCCCCAAAGCGCGCACCAGCGCCTTGGCAGAGGCAACCGCCCCGGGCGCGCAAGACAAATAGGGGCGAATTTCGTCCTCAACGGCCTCCGAAAGCCGATCTGCCGACACGGTTTTCGCCAGCAGGCCCAGATCAACGGCCTCGGACGCATCGAACAGACGGGCCGACATGAAGACCCGGCGCGCGCGGGCTTCGCCCATGCGGGCGATGACATAGGGGCCAATTGTTGCGGGGATCAGCCCCAGGCGCGTTTCGGTCAACCCCATCATCAGACTGTCGACCCCGATCGCGACATCGCACACGGCCGCCATGCCCACCCCGCCCCCAAAGGCATTGCCCTGCAACGCCCCGATCAGAGGCTTTGGCATCGTGTTCAGAGCCTGCAACATCTCGGCCAGTTTGCGCGCCTCGACAAAACGCGTCTTTTTGTCAGCCGCCATCTGGTCCTGCATCCACCCCAGATCACCGCCGGCACAAAACGTCCTGCCCGCCGCGGCCAGAACGACCGCCCGGACCGCGTCATCCTGACCAAGTTGCGATGCGGCGTCGGTCAATTCCGTGATCATCTGCCCCGACATGGCATTGTGTTTTTCCGGCCGGTTCAGGGTGAGCGTCGCGACACCACGCCTATCCGTCGAGATCGTGATCGTTTCAAACATGTCAGCCCCGCAAAGCCCTGGCCATCTGCGCGGCCTCTTCAACAACGTCGATATCCAGGCCAGTTTCGTATCCCAGCCGATGCAAATGTGCCGCAACCTCCTCGGTCGCCACGTTACCGGCCGCACCCGGGGCGTAGGGGCAACCGCCCAACCCTCCCACGGCTGCATCGAACACCCGCACGCCCAGCGCCAATGCCGCATCGATGTTGTCGATCGCACGCCCGTTGGTGTCATGGAAATGCCCCGCCAGCCGTGTCACCGGAACCCTTTCGCGCACCGCCAGAAGCATATGTGCAACCTTGTCCGGAGTTGCCTGCCCAATCGTGTCGCCCAGCGAAACCTCGTAACAGCCCAGCGCAAAAAGCCGATCAGCAACCTCAGCCACTTTTTCGGGCGGCGTCGGGCCGTCATATGGGCAATCCGTCACGCATGAGACATAGCCTCGAACCGGCAGGTCGATATGGCGCGCCGCCTCCAGAATCGGCGTGAACCGCTCAATCGACTCGGCGATGGATGCATTGATATTGGCCTTCGAGAATCCTTCGGAGGCCGAGGCAAACACGGCAATCTCGTCCGCCCTGGCCGCCAGCGCGTCGCCATAGCCATGCATGTTCGGCGTCAGCGCGGCATAGCGCACCCCATTCGCACGCGTGATCCCCCCCAGCACCTGAGCGGAACCCGCCATCTGCGGCACCCATTTCGGGGACACGAAGCTTGCAACTTCGATCCGGCGAAACCCCGCCCGGCTGAGACAGTCGATCAAGGCGATCTTGTCCGCGACCGGTATTTCGCGTTTTTCGTTTTGCAGCCCGTCGCGCGGCCCGACCTCATAGATTTCGACCAGCTCACCCATGTCCGCCCCCCTTCTGGATTGTCGTCGTTTCAAGCAAATATCGTCTGACCTTGGCACGCCGCGTTGCGCGGGTACAGATCAAGCTTCTTCCTCCAACCTCACCAAGGCAGCCCCGGCTTCGACCTGCGAACCATCCCCGACCAGCACTTCGGCAACGATCCCGTCCCGCGCCGCAAGCAGCGAATGCTCCATCTTCATCGCTTCCAAAATGGCCAGACGATCGCCTTTCTGTACGGTTTGTCCCGCTGTGGCAAAAACGGCTTTGACCAGACCGGGCATAGGCGCCTCGATCACATTGGTGTCGCCGGTCGCGCTGGTATCGCGGTCCAGCGGATCGATGACGTCAAAGCTCTGACCGTAATCGGTGAAAACCGTCAGGGTCCCGTTTTGTGCAGCAACGCGAGGCATCGGCGTGTCGTTCAACATCCAGCGCCCGGCGGTGCGGTCCGCAACGACGCGGTTTTTGCCAATCTGCCAAATCTGGCGATCCGGCCCATCGACCTGCACATCCAGATCCAGCACGTCGTCGCGACGGGACAAATGCACGGCACGATGCAGCGGCGCCCACAGCGAAAACCCGGTTTCCGGATCGACATCCACCAGATCCAATGCTGTCATCGCAGCCGCGACCGCGGTAACATCCGACGGCTCGGGTTCCTGCACCAACATTTCAAGGTCCCGCCCGATCAGCCCCGTATCGACATCGCCCGAGGCAAATCCTTCGTGACGCGTCAACGCGCCCAGAAAGGCCAGATTGGTAACGGTACCCGCAACTTCGGTCTGTTGCAGCACCCGGTTTAACGTCTCAAGTGCAACGGCACGCGTCGATCCATGCACCACCACCTTGGCGATCATCGGGTCATACCACGGGCTGATCGTGTCCCCGGCGCGAACGCCGCTATCGGCGCGACACGTGCCGGGGAAAACCAGATGAGTCAGCGTCCCCGTCGCGGGCAGGAACCCTTTCGGCACATCCTCGGCATACAGACGAGCCTCGAAGGCATGGCCAGAGATCGCAAGATCATCCTGTTTCTTGGGAAGGCTCTCGCCTGCGGCCACGCGAAGCTGCCACTCGACCAGGTCGATCCCCGTGATCGCCTCTGTCACCGGGTGCTCCACCTGAAGGCGCGTGTTCATTTCCATGAACCAGAATCTGTCGGGGCGCAGCCCGTCCGAGGCATCGACGATGAATTCGACCGTGCCCGCGCCTTTATAGCCGATCGCCTCGGCGGCCCGCACGCCGGCCTGACCCATAGCCTCGCGCATCTCAGACGTCATGCCCGGGGCGGGGGCTTCTTCGATCACCTTCTGATGGCGGCGCTGCAACGAGCAGTCCCTTTCGAACAGATGCACGGCATGAGTACCATCGCCGAACACCTGCACTTCGATATGGCGGGGTTTGGCCACGAATTTTTCGACCAGCACGGCATCATTGCCGAAGGCGGTCCGGGCCTCGCCCCGCGCGCTGTCGAGCGCGGTCGCGAAATCCTCGGGGCGTTCGACAAGGCGCATCCCCTTGCCGCCGCCGCCCGCAACGGCCTTGATCAGAACCGGATAGCCGATTGCATCCGCCGCACCTGCCAGATGCTCGGGGTCCTGATTGTCGCCGTGATAACCTGGCACGACCGGAACGCCGGCCTTCTCCATCAGAACCTTGGCCGCGTCCTTGAGGCCCATCTTGCGGATCGCATCCGCCGAGGGGCCGATGAACGTCAGCCCCGCCGCCTGCACGGCATCCACGAAATCGGGATTCTCGGACAAAAAGCCGTATCCCGGATGGATCGCCTGCGCGCCGGTGTCCAGCGCGGCCTGAATGATCACATCACCCTTCAAATAGCTGTCCGCCGGGGCCGGGCCGCCAATATGAACCGCCTCATCCGCCATCTGAACATGTTTTGCGGCTGCATCCGCATCGGAATAAACAGCAACGCAGGACACGCCCATGCTCTGAGCCGTTTCCATCACCCGGCAGGCGATCTCACCCCGGTTGGCAATCAGAATTTTGTTGAACATGGCCTTCACCCTTCCAATGCCAGATCTTCGACGAGACGGAACCGTTCGCACACGAGTTTCATCTCGGGATCAAAGTCGCCGTTTCGTTGGAAATATCGACGATGATCTTCCCGCCATCCTTCAAGCGTTTCATTTTCACCTTCCGCCAAGGCGAATTCCTCGGTCACATCGCAGTAACGCTGGATCGAAATATCAACGGTTTCAATGACCAACGCCGGAGTGTCATCCCAGTTCAGCGCAATATCGCGGCGACCGGACTTGGGCATCTCAAGGCTGTCATCAGGATAGTTTCTGAGCGCGTCGCAGGTCGCTGTTTTACGGCCAGAACGGACCAAGGCCAGAAGCTCTGAACTCAGCACGGGGTTGTCGCCGAATTTGAAGGTTTGTGCACCGGGATAACGGGCTAATATGTCTTTCAAACTCTCGCTCATCTCACATCCTGAACACGCCGAAACGTGTCTCCTCGATCGAGGCATTCAGAGCGGCGCTGAGCGACAGGGCCAGCACATCGCGGCTCTTGCGCGGGTCAATGATGCCGTCATCCCACAGTCGGGCCGAGGCATAGAGTGGATGCGACTGTTCCTCGAACATATCCAGCGTCGGGCGTTTGAACTCGGCCTCCTCTTCGGCGGACCACGTGCCACCCTGCCGTTCTATCCCGTCGCGTTTGACGGTGGCCAGAACGCCAGCGGCCTGCTCGCCGCCCATCACAGAAATGCGCGAATTCGGCCAGGTCCACAGAAAGCGCGGCTGATAGGCACGACCAGCCATGCCGTAGTTTCCAGCACCAAACGAGCCGCCGACCAGCATCGTGATCTTGGGCACCGAAGTGGTCGCCACCGCCGTCACCATCTTGGCGCCGTGGCGCGCGATGCCTTCGTTCTCGTATTTGCGGCCCACCATGAAGCCGGTGATGTTTTGCAGGAACACAAGCGGGATTTTGCGTTGCGAACACAGCTCGACGAAATGGGCGCCCTTCTGCGCGGCTTCGGAAAACAGCACGCCGTTATTGGCGATGATCCCAACCGGACAGCCTTTGACATGGGCAAACCCCGTGACCAGCGTTTCGCCGAAGCGCGGTTTGAATTCGTCGAACCGAGACCCATCGACCAGACGCGCAATCACTTCACGGATGTCATAGGGCGTGCGCAGATCAGCAGGGATAACGCCCAGGATTTCCTCGGGGTCATAGGCCGGATCTTCGGGGCTGGCCCAGTCCACCGTCTGCGGCTTGCGGCGGTTGAGTGACTTAACCGCCCGACGGGCCAAGGCCAGCGCGTGGGCATCATCCTCGGCCAGATAATCGGCCACGCCGGACAGGCGCGTGTGCACATCGCCGCCGCCCAGATCTTCGGCGCTGACGACCTCTCCCGTTGCTGCCTTGACCAGCGGCGGGCCGGCCAGAAAGATCGTGCCCTGTTCCTTGACGATGATCGTCACATCCGACATCGCCGGCACATAGGCGCCACCGGCCGTGCATGACCCCATGACCACGGCGATCTGAGCGATCCCCTTCGCGCTCATCCGCGCCTGATTGTAGAAAATGCGGCCAAAGTGATCGCGGTCGGGAAAGACCTCATCCTGATTGGGCAGGTTCGCGCCACCGCTGTCGACCAGATAGATACAGGGCAGATGGTTTTCCTCGGCAATCTCCTGCGCCCGCAGGTGTTTTTTGACCGTCATCGGATAGTAGGTGCCGCCTTTCACGGTGGCATCATTGCACACAACCATAACCTGCTGCCCCTGCACAAGGCCAATGCCCGCAATCACCCCAGCACAGGGCGCGGCACCGCCATACATCCCATGTGCCGCTGTCGCCCCGATTTCAAGGAACGGCGACCCCGGATCAAGCAGGTTCGCCACCCGCCTGCGCGGCAACATCTTGCCTCGGGATTCATGCCGCGCTCGGGATTTCTCACCGCCCCCCATGCGGGCTGCTTCGGCTGCGGCAGAGATTTGCGCCAGCGCGTCGAGGTGGGCCGCGCGATTGGCTTTGAAGCCCTCAGATGCGGGCATGGCTTTGGATGTGAGTTTCATTGGCCCTGCACTCCCGTTCTCCTGAATGCTAATTTGAACTTCTGCCTTTTTACAGAAAGCCCCGTTTCAAAGTCATTTGGGAGAGACACATTGACTTGCGTATCCCCTCTCAAAGTTGCCATTCTGATCTGACAAATCGAGTGAAGCAGTAAAGAGACAGCCATGAGCCGCTTCAGGTCCTGCTCTGAATTCAATTCTTCGGTTCCGAAAGCCACAGAGAAGTCCCCGTCTTTACTTTCACACCAGTCCACCCAATTCAGCCCATCGACCACTTCGTTAAGCGAACTATAAGCACCAACTTCATTCTTAACTCTTAATGCGACACCGGGGCCAAAATACGTGGGTTTGCCATGCTTAAATGCATTTATTGCACCACGCTCCGAAAGCAGATTGACTTCTTCCTCAATCAACTTCTGGATGTTTCTCAGGGTTGCGGCATCCAACTGTTCCGGAGCACCAAACAGTTGGTAAGACAACCAATCTTCAAACGGCAACGATTGCCCGTCCAATGCAACCTCAAATCCGTTGGGCACTTTCTGATTTCTCAGTGCCTTGTACACCTCGGCCAACTGCCTCTCTCGTATGACCGACGCAATTCGAGCAAATGGCCCGAAGTCCGAGCCGCATAAAATGAACAACACCAATGTTTCAGAAGAAAAATAGCGCAACGCCCTAATGGTGTGAGTAGCATATTCCTTATACTGCGCGCGCGATTTCTGAAGCTCTTCGAGAAGGGGGTGCTCATTTAGAACTTCTCCAGAATCCAGATCCTGAATTCGCATGTTACTCGGAACTGCTTTGTTCAAGCTTTCAGCTAAGGTCCAGAAATAAAACGGATCAAACTCTGAATAAAACTTTTGATCTACATCATTCAGAAAACGCTGCATATCTTCGCCCGAACCATCAATTTTCATGACTCTGACTCCCCTGCCGCCCGCGCCTTCAATTCCTTCCGAATAACCTTCCCCGTCACGGTCATCGGCAGTTCCTCCAGAAACTCTATCTCGCGCGGATAGGAATAGTGCGCCAAACGGTCCTTGACCCAGTCCTGCAACTCCTGCTCCGCCGCCTCAGCACCCGGCTTCAACACCACATAGGCCTTCACGATCTCAGTCCGCAGCGGGTCGGGTTTGCCGACCACACCCACAGTCGCCACAGCTGGGTGGGTCAGCAGGCAATCCTCGATCTCGGCGGGGCCGATGCGATACCCAGCGGACGTGATCACGTCATCGTCCCGACCGACAAAGCGCAGATAGTCGCCCTCCCACACGCCGCGATCACCGGTGATCAGCCAATCGCCGCGGAACTTGTCGGAGGTCGCTTCGGGGCGGTTCCAGTATTCCAGCAGCATCGAGGCCGAGCCGCGCCGGATGGCGACGTCGCCCTCGTCCCCGGTCGGGTTTCCGTCCTCATCAATCACCGCAACCTCATGCCCCGGCACCGGTTGGCCGATACAGCCGGGGCGCACAGGGAAATCTTCGGCGCAGGAAGATACGACCATGTTGCACTCGGTCTGGCCGTAAAACTCGTTGATCGTCAGACCAAAGGCCTTCTGTCCCCATGCCAGCATTTCGGCACCCAGCGGTTCACCCCCGGACGCGACCGAGCGCAGACCGGGGATCACCTGATCTGCTGCCTTGAGCATTCGCAGCGCCGTTGGTGGGAAAAAGACGTTCCGCACCCCGCCACGCGCGATGATGTCAGCGCAGGCCTCGGGGGTGAATTTCTCAAGCCGTGCCGCGACAACAGGAATGCCCAGCGCAAGGCCCGGCATCAGCACATCGAACAACCCGCCGATCCACGCCCAATCCGCCGGGGTCCACAGGCAGTCTCCTTCGCGCAGGTGATTGTGGCTGATCGAGACACCCGGCACATGCCCGGTCAGAACCCGATGCCCGTGCAGTGCGCCTTTGGGGCTGCCGGTTGTACCAGAGGTGTAGATCAATACGGCAGGATCCTCGGGCCCTGTCGCAGCATAGGGCAGCGCAGGACCGGCCACGCCAATTTCGGATGCGATCAGAGGTTCAGCCAGATCGCCCAGCAAATCCACCCCTTCAGCATCAGTCAGCACGATCTGAACGCCTGCATCGCCCGCCCGCGACCGCAGCGCATCCCGTTTGAATAACTTGAACAAGGGCACCGAAATCGCGCCGATCTTCCAGATCGCCAGATGAGCTGCCGCACACCAGGGTGACTGACTCAGCAGCACTCCGACCCGATCACCGGGCCGGACGCGGGCCAGCAGGGCGCGGGCAATCCCATCAGCCATTTGCGCCAGTTGCCCATAGGTTGTCAGCCGCTGCCCTGATCCGGTCAGATCAATAAGCGCCACCTGATCACCCGGATGGTTCAGACATTGCTGCGCCATGTTCAGCCGGTCCGGTATGTCCCAGCCTCCTCCTGAGCGCAAACCCGGTATGCGCTCAGCGTGCAACAACGCGAATTCCCCGTGTTTTCCTGATGCTTCGCGACCTGACCTTGGGCGGACACATCACACAAACTTGATGCAGATCAGAGTGGCCGGACACCGCCTTTGCGAAACCAAGAGCATCAACATAACCAAAGGCAAGAATATGACAAAGAAACTCGCCGCTTTGACACTGTCTACCGCGCTGGTCGCCCTGGCGGCTCCGACTTTGGCCCAGTCGCAAGGGGACTGGACGCTGGGTATCGGTGTTGGCTATCTGGATCCGAAATCCGACAACGGCACGCTGGCCGGTGCGGCAGCGACGATCGACGCGGACACCCGCCCGATTTTCACCGCCGAGTACTTTATTCGCGACAACCTGGGCATTGAGCTTCTGGCGGCGACCCCGTTCAAACACACCGTGGCCCTTGGCGGTACGGACGCGGCCACGGTCAAGCACCTGCCGCCCACCCTGTCGCTGAATTATCACTTCCCGACCAACAGCGCCTGGAAACCCTATGTCGGCGCCGGTCTCAACTATACGATCTTCTTCGACGAGCAATCGCCCCTGGGCAACATCAAGGTCGATGACTCCTTCGGCGTCTCGTTGCAGGCCGGTCTGGATTACATGGTCACCGACAACGGGGCGATCCGCCTGAACGTGCGCTGGTTCGACATTGACTCGGACGTCTCGCTCAACGGCGCCCCCATCGGCACCGCGGAAATCGATCCCTGGCTGGTCGGTGTTTCCTACGTCCATCGGTTCTGATCCCGTTTCCAAAGCGCCCTGCGGTTACCTCGTCCGCAGGGTGTTTTTTCTTTCAGAGCATTTCATTCATCATTTCGCGGCCGATCAGCATCCGGCGAATCTCGCTGGTGCCTGCACCGATCTCCATCAGCTTGGCATCCCGGAAAATCCGGCTGACCGGCGCATCCGACAGGAAGCCCGCCCCGCCCAGCGCCTGAACCGCCTGATGGGCCTGAACCATCGCCTGTTCCGACGCGTAAAGGCAACACGCTGCCGCATCCTGCCGGGTCACGTCACCGCGGTCACACGCCTTGGCGACTTCGTAAACATAGGCCCGCGCCGAGTTCATCGCGGTGTACATGTCGGCAATCTTGCCCTGCATCAACTGAAAGCTGCCGATGGGTTTGCCGAACTGCTTGCGTTCAGCCAGATAAGGCATCACTTCGTCCAGACAGGCGGCCATGATGCCGGTCCCGATGCCTGCCAGCACGACCCGTTCATAATCCAGCCCCGACATGAGCACGGCAACACCCTTGCCCTCTTCGCCCAACACGTTCTCGAACGGAACCTCTACATCTTCAAAGATCAGCTCAGCCGTGTTCGACCCGCGCATACCCAGCTTGTCGAAATGGGGCGAGGTTGAAAAACCCTTCATCTCTTTTTCGATCAGAAATGCGGTAATACCCTTTGATCCGGCATCGGGGTCCGTCTTGGCATAAACCACCAGAGTATCCGCATCCGGCCCGTTGGTGATCCAGTATTTGTTGCCGTTCAGACGGTAATGGTCGTTCCGCTTTTCGGCGCGCAGCTTCATCGACACCACATCCGACCCGGCCGAAGGTTCCGACATGGCCAGCGCCCCCACATGCTCGCCCGAGATAAGCCTCGGCAGGTACTTTTGCTTCTGTTCTTCATTGCCGTTCAGCTTGATCTGGTTCACGCACAGGTTCGAATGCGCCCCGTATGACAAAGAAACCGAAGCTGAAGCGCGCGCGACCTCTTCGACGGCGATCGTATGCGCCAGATAAGACATGCCTGCACCGCCGTACTCTTCCGGCACGGTAACACCCAGCAGACCAAGCTCTCCCATCTCTTTCCACAGCTCATTCGGAAAGGCATTGGTGGCGTCGATCTCGGCCGCCATCGGCTTGACTCGCTCCTGCGCCCAGCGATGCACCATCTCGCGCAGGGCATTCACATCCTCACCCAGATCGAATTTCATCGTGGCCATGAACATCTGCGTCTTCCCTCCGCTTTAATGAACAAGTGTTCAATAAATCTCTAGCAGCGAATCTGCCGCCGGTCAATCTTTGTGGCAGCGCGTCCGAAACAGAAAACGCCGCCCCGAAAAGGGCGGCGTTTCAAAAGATCGAGCGTGCGCCGCAGGCGCACTCCGCTTGGTCAAGACTGATAAACCGCGCTCACCTCAGCCCGGATGATCCGGGCGATCAATCGACAATCCTCCAGGGAAAACGTCAAAGGCACGCGCATATCCATAACGCCGGCCAGAACGCGGTCACTTTCAGGCATCCGCTCGCTATCGAAATATCGCCAACTGTCATAGCGCGACGTGAATCCTGTCGGTTCGGCACCGCCGAACCACTTCAGCTCAACCCCACGCGCGGCGCAACGGCTGATGACTTCGGCTATCCGTTCAGGCACCCAATCCAGCAGCAAGAACTGAATCGAAGACCCGACATAGGTTTCTTCTTCGGGCCGTTCGACGATCGTCAGTCCCGGCGTGCCCCGCAACCCGGCTTCGATCTCGCGATAACGTTCGTTCCACCGTTCCACCTGCCGGTCCAGATCCCGCAATTGCGGGCGCAGGATGGCGGCGCGCAAATTGTCCATCCGGCCCGAGACGTTGGGCGTGGTGTATTTGATCCGTTCGAACACGTCCGGCCCCGGCGCCGCAAGATGGCGTTCGTACAGCATGTAGGACCCCGACAACATCGTAGCCTTGGCCGCCAGTTCCTCGTCATCGGTGACCAGCAAGCCCCCTTCGCCCGAATTGACATGCTTGTAGGTCTGGCAGGAATAACACCCGATCGCGCCCTGCCGTCCTGACAACTGACCGCGCCAGGCTGCACCCATCGTGTGTGCGCAATCCTCGATCACGATCACCCCGGTCGCGTCACACATCTGCATCAGCCGGTCCATATCACACAGATGCCCACGCATATGGCTGAGCATCAGAACACGCGCTTGATCCAGCTTGCCCTCTAGATCATCCAGATCGATGGTCAGCTCTTCCGTCACTCCCACAAAAATTGCCTGCCCTCCGACCGAGGCAATCGACCCCGGCACCGGCGCCAGCGTAAACGCATTGGTCAAAACCGGGTCGCCCGGCTGCACGCCAACCGCACGCAGGGCCGTGGCCAGAGCGTAACCGCCAGACGAAACCGCCAGACAGTATTTGGCCCCCATCTGCGCCGCAAATTCCTGCTCCAGCAGGGCCGTTTCCCCCAACTCTCCGGGGACGACATTGTAACGATGCAGACGTCCATGGCGCAGAACGGCCAGTGCCGCTTCGATTGCTTCTTCCGGAAGGGGTTCCTGCTGCGTAAAGCTGCCAGAGAATACGTCGGTCATGGTCTTGTTCTGAGGCTCCGAAAGGTTCCGGTCAAGGTTTCAGGCTGCCGCACCGATCAGATCAGGCACGAGGCCGGGCAAGTCATCAAAATGATGCAGAAGGGCTTCGGGTTCCAGCGCCGCCATGTCATCCCCCGATGGCCCGAAGGTAACCAGCACCGAAGGAACGCCCGCCGCCCTGGCGGTGTTGCGGTCAGTATCCGAGTCTCCGACCAGCACGCACAAGTCCGGATCGCCCCCGGCACGGCGCGCGGCTTCACGCAACGGCGCCGGGTCCGGTTTGCGGACCGGCAGCGTATCTGCCCCGACCAAAGATGCAAAACGGTCCCGCACCCCCATGCGTGTCAGCAACAATTCGGCCAGATGTTCCGGTTTGTTCGTGCAAATGCCCACACCGTAACCCGCGTCACTCAGCATCTCGACCGCCCGTAGTGCGCCGGGATAGAAACTGGTGTGGGTGTCGATGTCCTGCGCGTAGGCCTCAAGAAGAACCGGGTAATAGGCCTGCACCGTATCCTCGTCATAGGCCCCGACTCGTTTCAGCCCGTGGGTCAGCATCATGCGTCCACCTCGCAGCGCCACACCGGAATCCGGCCCGTGGACCAGTACATCCCCGTGCCCCATCTTGCGGAAACAATGGTTCGCGGCCGCCAGCAAATCGCCGGATGTATCCGCCAAAGTGCCGTCCAGATCGAAGATGACGGTGCGCATTTCGCCCCCTTGCTCGGCAGGTTTTCGCCGTGTCCTGTTTCAATCGGCAATCTTGTTTGATGGCCGAACGGCTTGCGCCTTTGACCTCAGCGGATAAAACGGACGGCAACAAAACACAAAGAGAAAACGAATTCATGACCACTGCCCTTGTCATCCTTGCCGCCGGAAAAGGCACCAGGATGAATTCGGACCTTCCCAAAGTTCTGCATCCCATCGCTCAGGTTCCGATGCTGATCCATGCGATGCGCGCCGGATCTGTCCTGTCGCCCGAACATACCGTGATCGTCACCGGCCACGGGTCCGAAGCTGTGGCAAAGGTTGCACGGGCCGAGGATGAAGGGGCGCAGATCGCCGTGCAGGAAGACCAGTTGGGTACGGCCCATGCGGTCGCCCAGGCCCGAAGCGCATTGAGCGGGTTCGAAGGTGATGTGGTTGTTCTTTACGGCGACACCCCGTTCCTGCAGCCCGACACGCTGGAGAGGATGATCGAGGCACGGTCCGGGAATGACCTTGTTATTCTTGGCTTTGAAGCAGCCGATCCTGCCCGTTATGGCCGGCTGGTCATGAATGGCGACGTGCTGGAACGCATTGTCGAATTCAAGGATGCGTCGGATGAAGAACGATCCATAACATTTTGCAACTCAGGGCTTTTGGCCTGCAATGCGCAGCTGCTGTTTTCGCTGATCGACGAGGTCGGAAACGACAACGCTTCGGGCGAATACTATTTGACCGACGTGGTTGAAATTGCGCGCCGCCGTGGGCTGAACGTGACCGCAGTCGCGTGCGACGAGGCGCAGACGCTGGGCGTGAACTCTCGCGCTGATCTGGCGGCCGCCGATGCCGTATTTCAGGCGCGCGCCCGTGCCGAGCTGCTTGACCTGGGTGTCACCTTGATGGCGCCTGACACGGTGTATCTGGCCGCGGATACGGTGGTCGGGCGCGATACGGTGATCGAGCCAAATGTGGTGTTCGGACCGGGCGTCACGGTCGAAAGCGGCGCAACGATCCGCGCCTTTTCGCATCTTGAGGGCTGCCATGTCAGCCGGGGCGCTGTCGTCGGCCCCTACGCGCGCCTGCGCCCTGGTGCCGAACTGGCCGAAAACACGCGGGTCGGCAATTTTGTCGAGATCAAGAATGCCGAAATCGCCGAAGGCGCGAAGGTCAATCACCTCAGCTATATCGGGGACGCTTCGGTTGGCGCTGCGACCAACATCGGCGCAGGCACGATCACCTGCAACTATGACGGCGTGATGAAGCACAAGACCACGATTGGGGAGAATGTCTTTGTCGGCTCGAACACCATGCTGGTGGCGCCGGTCACAGTGGGCGACGGCGCGATGACCGCGACGGGCACTGTCGTGACCAGGGATGTGGACCCTGATGCGCTGGCTGTTGCGCGGGCCAAGCAGGAAAACAAGCCCGGATATGCACGTAAATTGTTTGATATGTTGAAGGCGAAAAAGGCTCGCCGCGATAAAAAGGCCTGAGATATGTGTGGAATAGTAGGTGTTTTGGGGCAGCACGAGGCCGCCCCTATTCTGGTAGAAGCCCTGAAACGGCTTGAATATCGCGGCTATGACAGCGCCGGGATTGCAACCGTCAACGACGGCGCATTGGGCCGGCGGCGCGCGGTTGGCAAGCTGGTCAACCTCAGCGATCTTCTGGTGCATGATCCCCTTCCCGGAAAATCCGGCATCGGCCATACCCGCTGGGCCACGCATGGCGCCCCGTCGGTCAACAATGCACATCCGCACAAGGCGGGCCCGGTGGCCGTCGTTCATAACGGCATCGTCGAAAACTATCGCGACCTGAGGGCCGAACTGGCCGAACATGGTGTTGATTTCCAAACCGAAACCGACACGGAAACGGTCGCCCTCATGACGGAACACCACCTGAACTCGGGCCTGTCCCCGGTTGAGGCCGCGTTCAAGACGATCGACCAGTTGGAAGGCGCCTTTGCGCTGGCCTTTCTGTTCGACGGAGAGGACGACCTGATCGTGGCGGCCCGCAAGGGATCACCGCTGGCCATCGGACATGGGGATGGTGAGATGTATGTGGGCTCTGACGCCATCGCCCTGGCGCCTCTGACCAACCAGATCACATATCTGGAAGAAGGCGACCGCGCGGTTCTGACGCGAACGTCGCTTGAAATCCGCAACGAAGCCGGTGAGCTGGCCAACCGGGAAAAGCGCAAGATCAAGCTGGATCATACGCGCGCGGACAAGGGCGAGCACAAGCATTTCATGGCCAAGGAAATCGCTGAACAGCCCATCGTTGTGGCAGAGGCGATCCGGTCCTACCTGCCCACGGGTGGTGACCGCGTGGCACTGCCCGATGCCGATCTGGATTTCAGCAAGCTGGACCGTCTGACCATGGTGGCCTGCGGCACCGCGTTTTACGCCTGCCTGACCGCGAAATACTGGTTCGAACAACTGGCCAAGATGCCGGTCGAGGTCGATATCGCCAGCGAGTTCCGCTATCGCGAGCCTCCTATCACGGATCGAACACTGGCGCTTTTCGTCAGCCAGTCGGGCGAAACCGCCGACACGCTGGCCGCGTTGCGGTACTGTGAGGGCAAGGCAGACAAGATCGTTTCGGTCGTCAATGTCCCCGAAAGCTCGATTGCAAGGGAAAGCGATATCGCCTTGCCGATCCATGCCGGTGTCGAAATCGGCGTGGCTTCGACCAAAGCCTTCACCTGTCAGCTGAGCGTGCTGCTGATGCTGGCGCTCAAGGCCGCAGCAGACCGGGGCACGATGACGGGTGAGGACATCGCCGATCATGCCGCCGCTCTGCGCGGGTTGCCGACCGTGCTGAACGCCGCTCTCGATCAGAATCGGGCAATCCGCAAAGCCGCCCAACGCCTGTCCGAGGCGCGCGACGTCCTGTTTCTGGGCCGTGGCCTGATGTATCCGCTGGCAATGGAAGGAGCGCTGAAGCTCAAGGAAATCAGCTATATCCACGCCGAAGGTTATGCGTCAGGAGAGTTGAAACACGGCCCCATCGCCCTGATCGACAAGCATATGCCCGTGGTTGTCATGGCACCCCGTGACACCGTGTTCGACAAGACCGTGTCGAACATGCAGGAAGTGATGGCGCGCAAGGGCAAGGTGATCCTGGTCTCTGATGATGACGGCATTGACGAGGCCGGCGACGGAGTCTGGAGCACCATCCGCATGCCGCATGTTCACACCAGTCTTGCACCGATCCTGTATTCGGTTCCCGCGCAATTGCTGGCCTATCACACGGCGGTTGCCAAGGGCACCGATGTGGATCAGCCGCGCAATCTGGCCAAGTCGGTCACGGTGGAGTGAATTATGGCCAAGCAGTTCCCGCAGCTTGAGGAAGCGCATCAAAAGTTCATCGAAGATCAGCATATGTTCTTCGTCGGCACCGCCGGGGCCGAAGGTCGTGTCAATATTTCCCCCAAGGGAATGGATTCGCTGCGGATATTGGGGCCGAACCGCATCGTCTGGATGAACCTGACCGGCAGTGGCAATGAAACGGCGGGGCATCTTTTGCAGGTCAACAGGATGACGCTGATGTGGTGTTCCTTCACCACGCGCCCGATGATCCTGCGCACCTATGGCACGGCACGTTGCCTGCATGTCGGGGATGATGGATGGGACGACTTTGCCGGCCTGTTCCCAAATCACCGAAGCGCACGGCAGATCTATGACCAGACGATCGACATGGTGCAGACCTCTTGCGGCTATGCCGTGCCTTTCATGGAATTCCAATCCGACCGCGATACGATGCAGAAATGGGTGGATGGAAAATCAGACGAGGACATCCGCTCGTATTGGGTGGAAAGGAACAGCCATACGATTGATGGAAAGCCAACCGGCGTACCGATGTGAGCCCGATGCTGAGTGGATATCTAGATCAGATCAAAGCGCATGGTGACCCCGAGCGGGCGACCCAGATGGCCAGCTACCACAAGGCGGATCGCATATATCTGGGCGTCGCGAACCCGGTTCTCAACGACCTGACCAAGGCGTGGCGGAAAGAATTGGACGTACCGGCGCGGGTCGCATTGGCGGACGGGCTATGGCAAAGCAACATCCACGAAGGGCGGCTTGCTGCATCCAAGCTTTTGACTCAGGCACGCATCCGACCGGATGGGGCGGTTTGGAATTTGCTTCAAAGCTGGCTGCCGGATTTCGATGCCTGGGCCGTTGCGGACCATGCGTGCATGGCGATGCAAAAACGGCTTTCAGCAGATCCCGAACGGTTGGACGAGGTTGAACTGTGGACCCGGTCCGATCACATGTGGACCCGGCGCGCGGCCTTGGTCGCAACCCTGCCCTGGACCAAACAGAACCACCCCAAGCCTGACGATCTGCACCGCCGTGACCGCATCCTTGGCTGGGCTGCGGGATATGTTTCGGACCGCAACTGGTTCATCCAGAAATCCATAGCCTGGTGGCTGCGCGAACTGTCCAAACATGACCCAGAACGCGTGATCGCCTTTCTGAACCAGAACGGTGATGCCATGAAGCCGTTTGCCCGCCGTGAAGCAGGCAAATACCTGAAAAATCAGTCCACATAGACCTCAAGCTCGACAAGTTCGTCGAAGGGCACCAACAGGGCCCTCATGGCGTCCAGTGACAAGCGGCTGCCGCTGCTGTCCGGACCGGGAACCGGGACCAACGTAATATAGGCCTGCGCCCCGGTTCGTGGCACGACGACACGTGCCGTAACTTCGCTGTCCACCAGCGGTGTCTGCATCCAACGCCCCGGAGTGGTCGGATCCCCAAGCCCGGCGATGGTGGTTTTCGCCCCAACCCAGTTCGGGCGCGCGGAAACCGGTTCGGGCTGCAACACCTCTTCGGCAACTGCGGTGCCGGCTTCCGTGTCAGGCACCGTTTGGGCGGGCGCGTCGCCCCCGCCGAACACTCGGTCAGTCGTTGACTGCACGGCATCGCATCCGGCCGTCATTACGCATGTCAAAACAAGTATTTTCTTCATGCCGGAAACCTACAACCCTGCGCCCAGCTGTTCCAGCGCAAAGCACAGTTCGCCCTTGTCGCGAGCATGTTCCAGCTTTACCTATAATGGCATGACAGCTCCGCTAATCGACCCGTTTGCCCGCGCCATCACGTATCTCCGCGTCTCCGTCACGGACCGCTGCGACTTCCGCTGCGTGTATTGCATGTCCGAGAACATGACCTTTCTGCCCAAGAAAGACCTGCTGACTTTGGAGGAACTGGACCGGATGTGTTCGACCTTCGTCAGAATGGGGGTCGAAAAGCTGCGCATTACGGGTGGTGAGCCTTTGGTGCGTCGCAACATCATGACGTTCTTCAATTCGATGACACGTCATCTGGACAGCGGTGCATTGAAGGAGCTGACGCTGACAACCAACGGTTCGCAACTGCACCGATTTTCCGATGATCTGTATGCGGCCGGTGTGCGTCGGGTGAATGTCTCGCTGGACACTCTGGATGATGACAAGTTCGCCAAGGTGACGCGCTGGGGTCGCCTGAAACAGGTTTTAAACGGAATCGACGCCGCGCAAAAAGCTGGCCTGCGGATCAAGATAAACGCCGTTGCCCTGAAAGGGTTCAACGAGCCCGAACTTCCCAAAATCACGGAATGGTGCGCCCAGCGGGATATGGATCTGACCTGGATCGAAGTCATGCCCATGGGTGATATTGGCAACGAAGACCGCCTGGATCAATACTGGTCGCTCAAGGACGTCCGGAAAGAATACGAAAACCACTATTCGGTCACCGATCTGGCCGAACGCAGCGGTGGCCCGGCCCGTTACGTGCGGCTCGAGGAAACCGGCCAGAAAATTGGCTTCATAACGCCGCTGTCGCACAATTTCTGTGAAAGCTGCAACAGGGTTCGCCTGACTTGCACGGGCGAGCTTTACATGTGCCTGGGTCAGGAAGACATGGCCGACCTGCGCGGCGCCCTGCGCGATCATCCCGATACCGAACAGCCACTTGAAGACGCAATCCGATCTGCGATCAATCTCAAACCCAAAGGGCATGACTTCGACTATTCCCGCCAAGCCGTCGATGGCCGGATGAGCCGTCACATGAGCCATACAGGCGGCTGATATGCCGGATCATGACGGCCGCCCCACGGCGTTGTACCATGTGTACTGCGCCCTAACGTCTCTGGCCGCGCCTCTGATATGGCGGGTCGTTCGGAACAAGCTGCGTGCAGCAAACGTACCTGATAAGCGGCAACAAGAACGCCTTGGCCATGCCAGCCTGCCCAGACCAAATGGGCGTTTGATCTGGTTCCACGCCGCCAGCGTCGGTGAAAGCCTTTCGGTCCTCAGCCTGATCAGACGGCTGGCAGACCGCCTGCCCGAGGCCGAGTTTCTGATCACCTCCGGCACCCCGACTTCAGCGGCACTGATCGGAAAACGCCTGCCGCCCCGTACACGGCATCAATTCCCGCCGCTTGACACGGCAGGCCCGGTCCGGCGCTTTCTGAACCATTGGCAACCAGAGGGCGGAGTTTTTGTCGAGAGTGAGATATGGCCGCGGTTGATCGTCGAAAGCGCCAGACACGGCGTTCCGCTGGCCCTTCTGAATGCACGACTGTCGGACAAGTCCGTTGCCGGTTGGAAAAAACGCCCCAGAACAGCGCGGTTCGTTTTGAACAAGTTCAACCTGTTCCTGACGCAAAACGACAAAACCGCAGCCAACCTGACAGCCATGGGTGCCCCTGCCGGCCGCGTCCGGCCCGGCACCAATCTCAAGGCCATGTCAGACCCTCTTCCCATAGACCACGGCACGCTGGATGACATCGGTTCTCAGGTTTCTGGCAGACCTGTGTGGATCGCCAGTTCAACCCATGCCGGTGAAGAGGAAATCGTTCTGGCCGCGCATCAATCACTTCTGGAACGCTGGCCCGATCTGCTGCTGCTGCTGATCCCCCGCCACCCAGAGCGCCGTTGCGATATCGCAAAACTACTGGACGCCTCCGATCTTAGCGCCGCGTTCCGATCAGATAGTTCCCCGATCGAAACCGAAACCCAGGTATATGTCGCCGATACATTGGGCGAGACCGGCACATGGTACGCTCTGTCTCCCATCGTGTTCCTGGGCGGTTCCCTGAAAAACATCGGCGGCCACAACCCTTTCGAACCCGCCCAGGCCGGAGCCGCCGTGATAACCGGCCCCGGATACTTCAATTTTGCTGAAACTTTCGCGCCGATGATCAAAGCCGGTGGCGCCATCGAGGTTCGAACCGAAACAGATCTCTCTGCGGCGGTCGACCTTTGGCTTTCAGACGATCAAGCCCTGACCCGGGCCCGCAGCGCCGCCCAATCCTGCGTCCAGACGCAAAGCAACGCACTGGACTCCGTCGTGGAAACGCTTTGCTGTTCGCTCAACCTGACGTGATCAGGCGGGATCCCTCTTCATCTGGCCAAAAATATCCCGGGGGTGTGGGGGCAGAGCCCCCACCCGCCCCATCAGGCCGCCGGCATCCGCTGCTCGACGATCTCTGCCCACCAGCTGCACCCGGCGGGAATCGCCTCATCGTTGAAGTTGTATTCCGGGTGGTGAACCATGGCCGTATCGCCGTTACCCACGAGAATATAGGCGCCAGGGCGCTCCTCCAGCATAAAGGCAAAATCCTCGCCGCCCATGACCAAAGGCGCATCGTCGCAATCGCCGGATACCGACCGGGCAACAGCTGCGGCAAACTCAGTCTGCTCTTCACTGTTCACCATCACCGGATACCCACGGATGTAGGTCACATCGGCGGTGCCTCCGAACGTTGCCGCCATACCATTGCAGATCTCATTGATCCGCTTTTCGGCCAGATCCCGCATATCCTTGCTCATGGTGCGCACGGTACCCTTGATCTGAACAGTCTGCGGGATCACGTTGAACGCTTTCGACGAGGTCTCGAACGACGTCACCGACACCACGACCTGATCGATCGGATCGGCATTGCGCGAGGAAATCGTCTGAAGCGCCAACACCGCCTGCGCGGCCAGTACCGTGGTATCTACTGTTTCATGCGGCTTGGCAGCATGACCGCCGCGCCCTTCAAAAGTGATGTCGAACTGATCGGTTGCGGCAAAGAAAGAACCGGGGCGGATGGCGAACTTGCCCACAGGTTGACCCGGCCAATTGTGCATGCCGTAGACTTCCTGAATATTCCAGCGGTCCATCATGCCATCTTCACACATTTCACGACCACCGCCGCCGCCCTCTTCGGCAGGCTGGAAGATCACAACAACCGTGCCATCGAAATTGCGGGTTTCAGACAGGTACTTCGCCGCACCAAGCAGCATCGCCGTGTGGCCATCGTGGCCGCAGGCATGCATTGCGCCCGGCGTTTTCGAGGCATAGTCCAACCCCGTCGCCTCATGGATCGGCAGCGCATCCATATCTGCGCGCAGGCCGATCACCTTTCCCTTGCTGTCCGACTTGCCTTTGATCACCCCCACGACACCGGTACGTCCGATACCGGTCACCACCTCATCGCAGCCGAACTCCTTCAGCTTCTCGGCCACCTTCGCGCTGGTGCGGTGGGTCTCAAACAGGATCTCTGGATTTTCGTGCAGATCCCTTCTCCATTCCGTGATTTCATTCTGCAATTCGGCAAAGCGGTTTTTGACTGGCATGTCTATTCTCTCCTAATTCAGTTCAAGCCGCCGGCAATCGGCGCTCGACCATTTCTGCGAACCACGAACATCCGATCGGGATGATCTCGTCGTTGAAATCGTATTCAGGGTGGTGCAACCCGGCGCTGTCACCGTTGCCCAGAACAATGAAAGCTCCGGGCCGTTCCTCCAGCATGAACGAGAAATCCTCGCCCCCCATCACCATCGGCGCCTCGATGCAGCTGCCCCCGACCGAGACTGCGGCCTCTGCCGCATATCCGGTTTGAGTTTCGGCATTGATCGTCACCGGAACGCCGCGCGAGTAATTGACGTTCACGGAACCACCGAATGTTGCTGCAATCCCTTCGGCGACCTCTTTGAGGCGCTGTTCGATCAGATCTCGCATCTGGTTGGAATGGGTTCGGACCGTGCCGCGTATCTGCGCCGATTGCGGGATCACGTTGAACGCTTTCGATGACGTCTCGACAGACGTCACCGAAAGCACGGCTTGCAGGATCGGATCGGCATTGCGCGACACGATCGTCTGCAATGCCACGATCAGTTGTGACAGCATCACCGTCGTATCGACCGTTTCATGGGGTTTTGCAGCGTGACCGCCGCGCCCTTCAAGATGGATATCAAACTCGTCCGCTGCGGCCAGCAAAGGGCCCGAACGGATCGCGAACTGCCCGGTCGGCAGGCCCGGTACGTTGTGCATCGCATAGACTTCCTGAATGCCGAACCGGTCCATCAGACCGTCCTTGCACATGGCCTCGGCGCCATTCCCGCCCTCTTCGGCAGGCTGAAAGATCACGATTGCAGTGCCATCGAAATTGCGCGTCTCAGACAGGTACTTTGCCGCCCCCAAAACCATGGCGGTATGCCCGTCATGCCCGCAGGCATGCATCGCGCCTGATGTCTTCGAGGCATAGTCCAGCCCGGTCTGTTCCTGCATCGGCAGCGCATCCATGTCGGCGCGCAGGCCAATCACCCGGCCCTGCGTGTCGCTCTTTCCCCGAATGACCCCGACCACGCCGGTGCGACCGATGCCTGTAACGACCTCATCACAGCCGAATTCCTTCAGCTTTTCCGCCACCAGCGCGCTGGTGCGATGCGTGTCGTACAGAATTTCCGGATGTTGGTGAATGTCACGCCGCCAGCCTGTGATCTCTTCGTGCATCTCTGCAAGGCGGTTTTTGATCGGCATGTCACTCTCCCTCAAATTATGCCACGGGCAATCGTCGTTCCACGATCTCGGCAAACCAACTGCAACCGGCGGGAATCGCATTGTCGTCAAAATTGTATTCCGGGTGATGGCACATGGCCGTGTCCCCGTTCCCGATAAAGATGTAAGCTCCGGGCCGTTCTTCAAGCATGTAGGCGAAATCTTCCGACGGCATGATCGGATCAGTGCTGTCATTGACCTTGCCCGCCACGGCCTCGGCCGCCTCGGCAGCGTATGCCGTCTCAGCCTCGGAATTCACAGTCACAGGATAGCCGGGCGACCAGACGACATCTGCCTTTGCGCCGAAGGCCGAGGCCGTATCCTCGGCGATCCTGCGAACGCGCTCTTCTGCAATGGCGCGGTATTCGGGGTCGAGCGTCCGGACGGTCCCCTGCAAGCGGACGGTATGCGCGATCACGTTTGACGCGACACTGTCCGTTTCAAACGTACCCACGGTCAGCACCACGCGTTTGATCGGATCCACGGTGCGCGCCACGACGGATTGCAACGACACGACGATATGCGAGGCCACCAGCGTGGTGTCTACCGCGTCATGCGGTGCAGCCGCGTGTCCGCCCTTGCCGGTGATCGTGATTTCGAATTCATCAGATGAAGCCAGCAATGCGCCGGGTCGGATCGCGAATTCGCCCACCGGCAACCCCGGCATATTGTGCATGCCATAGACCTCATCAATGCCCCAGCGGTCCATCAGGCCGTCCTGACACATGGCCAGACCGCCTGCGCCACCTTCTTCGGCGGGCTGAAAAATCAGAACAACGGTGCCATCGAAGTTTCGGGTTTCAGCCAGGTACTGGGCGGCCCCAAGCAGCATCGAGGTATGCCCGTCATGCCCGCAGGCGTGCATCTTGCCCGATACAGTCGAGGCATAGTCCAACCCCGTCGCTTCTTCGATCGGCAATGCATCCATGTCAGCGCGCAATCCGATCACGCGCCCGGTCGTATCCTGCCGTCCCCGGATCACAGCCACGACACCCGTCCGGCCAATTCCCGGCGTGATCTCATCCACACCAAATTTCTTGAGACGCTCGACAACGAAAGCAGCCGTTTCATGCACGTCATACATCAGTTCAGGATGTGCGTGCAGGTGGCGGCGCCACTTGGTAATATCACCATGCATCTCTGCAAGTCTGTTTTTGACTGGCATCTCAAGACCCTCCCCTGAACCACTGAGGCCACGTTGAATGTTACGCCGCGCTCAGCCTTTCAACCAATCGTTGCATGAACCCATGCCCAGCTTCGAATTGCGCGATCGATATGAACTCGTTCGGCTGATGAGCCTGCGCGATATCGCCGGGGCCGCAAATCACGGCTGAATACCCGGCCGCCTGAAACTGCCCTGCCTCGGTCCCATAGCTGACGACGTGACTTGCGTTGTCCCCGGTCAGGGCGCGCACCAAAGCTTCGGCTTCTCCGTCCTGTTCGGGCACCAGCCCCGGGATCGCGAAATGTTCAGACAGTTCGATGCGCGTATCGGGGTGAACGGCCTGCATCCGAGCTTCGACCTGGCGGACCTGTTCGATATAGGCATCGCGCCATTCAGCCTGCGTTTCGTCCGGCACCGTGCGGAAATCCATCATGAAAGTGCAGTCTTTGGCGGTGATGTTATGGGCTGTCCCGCCTTCAATCATGCCGACATGACAGGTTGTCCACGGCGGGTCAAATACGGCTGCGATTTCGCTCGGCTCAGCAGCCATGCTTTCGGCATTTCGGTGATTTGCCCAATCAATCAAAGGCGCCGCCGCCATGATCGCGTTCACGCCAGTGTGCATGATCGAGCTGTGCACTTCGAACCCGACGATATGTGTATCTATGCCGAACCCGCCCTTATGCCCCGTCACCGCCTGCATCATCGACGGCTCACCCACTATCACTGCCGATCCCTTGGGCAGAACCTGTTGCATTGCTTCAATCATCGGCGGCGCACCGGTGCATCCGACCTCTTCGTCAAAGCTGAGCGCCAGCTGAAGCGGCCGGCTGATATTGGCATAGTGTGCTTCGACCAGAGCCCAGATGGCCAGGGCGTCAAACCCCTTCATGTCGCAGGTGCCGCGACCGAAGTACTTGCCGTCTTTCTCGGTCACCGTGAAAGGATCAGTGTCCCACGGCTGACCGTCCACCGGCACGACATCCGTGTGACCGGACAGAACCACCGCACCTTCTTCCAATGGACCAACATGCGCAAAGATCGCGGCCTTGTGCGGTTGGTCCGGATCTGGCCAGCGGTGGCTTTCGATTCCGTGGCCTTGCAAGTAGTCCTGAACCCAATCCACCAGCGGCAGATTGGAATCACGGCTTACGGTCGGAAATGAGATCAGCAGTGTCATGATCTCAAGCGGAGTCAGGCGTTTCGCCATTTGGGTCAATACCCGCTGTCCGTGGTCAGAATGAAGTGCCCTGCCTCAACCTCTTGATATTGCGAAGGTTCCGGCGTGTAGTTGGTGGGATGAATAGGAGAAGGGATCGGTTTGAAATTCAGATCCTTTTCCGATTTCCGCTTGTTCGGGTCTGCGATCGGAACCGCCTTCATCAGCGCCTGCGTATAGGGATGTTGCGGGTTCTCGAACACCCGCGCCCGGGGCCCGAGTTCGACAATGCGCCCCAGATACATGACCCCGACATAATGGCTGACGCGTTCGACAACGGCCATGTCGTGGCTGATGAACAGGTATGACAGGCCCAGCTCGGACTGCAATTCCATCATCAGGTTCAGAACCTGCGCCTGCACCGACACGTCAAGGGCCGAGACCGCCTCATCCGCAATGATCAGCTTGGGGTTCAGGGCCAAAGCGCGGGCAATTGCAATCCGCTGACGCTGACCGCCCGACATTTCATGCGGGAAGCGACGCATGAAGCTGCGCGGCAATTGCACCTTGTCGAACAATTGTGCCACGCGATCCTGAAGTTCGGATCCCGATGCCACACCATAATTGCGCATCGGCTCGGCCACTTGGTCGACCAGCTGCATCTGCGGGTTCAGCGACGCGAACGGGTCCTGGAAAATCATCTGCATGTCCAGCCGCGCCTTGCGCAAACCAGATGGATCAAGCTTCATGATATCGACACCGTCCAGATCAATCTCGCCCGCCAAAGGCTCAACCAGCCGCAGGATCGAGCGCCCAGCCGAAGACTTGCCGCACCCGGATTCCCCTACAAGACTGAGCGTCTGACCCTTGTTCAGAGTGAACGAGACATCCTCGACCGCATGAACGTTCGAAATCGTGCGCCGCAAAAGCCCGCCTTTGACCGGGAACCGTGTTGTCAGGTTCTTGACGGTCAGCAGAACCTCTTCCGTACCCGGAATTGGTGCAATTTTCTGCCCTTCGACCCCCAGTAGCTTCATCGGCTCGGGCGCAGATTTACCCTGCATCTCGCCCAGTTTCGGCACCGCGGCCAGAAGCGCCTTGGTATAGTCGTGCTGCGGGTTTTCAAAGATTTCCTTGACCGTGCCTTCTTCGACCTTGTTGCCGCGGAACATCACCACCACGCGGTCAGCCATCTGGGCAACCACGGCCATGTCGTGGGTGATGAACATCACCGCAGTTCCGGTTTCCCGCTTGAGGCGGTCCATCAAGGCCAGAATCTCGGCCTGAATGGTCACATCCAGCGCCGTGGTGGGTTCGTCGGCGATCAACAGGCGCGGCTCACAGGCCATCGCCATCGCAATGACAACACGTTGGCGCATCCCGCCCGACAACTCGTGAGGGTATTGTTTCAGACGGCGCTCGGGCTCTGGGATACGGACCTGACGCAGCAGTTCCAGCGCCCGTTGCTCGGCCTGCGCCTTCGTCATGTCCTTGTGGATGCGCAGACCTTCGGTTAACTGCCGGCCCACGGTGAAAACGGGGTTTAGCGCGGTCATCGGCTCTTGAAAGATCATCCCGATCTCGTTGCCGCGAATCTGTTTCATCAGATCCTGATCGGCCTTGGCCAGGTTCATTTTTTCGCCATCGCGGCGATCAAACAGCAGTTCGCCGCCCGCGATTTCGCCGCCACCAAACTCGACCAGACGCATCAAAGACAAAGATGAAACCGACTTCCCCGAGCCCGATTCGCCAACGATACAAACGGTTTCGCCTGGTTTGACCTCGAACGAGACGTCCTCAACACCAACAACGGGACCGTCCTTTGTCTGAAACTCCACCCGCAGTTTTTTGATTTGAGCAATAGGCTGATCCAGCACGTGCGCGCTCCCTTGACGAGGTAATTCTTGTTCTGAGTGCCGAACGCTACGGCGGGCCACCGGGAAAAGTCAAACCCATTACACATTTTCGCGACGGCACCACTTGCATTTTTCTCAAGTTCTGTTTCGATACCCAACGTAACCGCCTTGGGGAAGCAGCGCCGACGGAATCCGTTAGCGCTATTATCGTGAATGATCAAAATCTTACCCCGAAGCGGCAACGCCAAACCCGCAGGCCTTGCGGAGATAATCGAGACACGAACGTGTCCAATTCGGGAGTGACTTATGAAAATCAAAACCCTTTTGCTTGGTGCGATCGCAAGCACGGCAATGGCCCCGATGGCCTTTGCCGAGCGCGGTTCGGACGGCAATGTCAGCATCATCTATTGGCAGGCTCCGTCGATCCTGAACCCGTTCCTGTCCGGCGGTACGAAAGACGTGGAATCAGCCTCGCTTGTGATCGAGCCACTTGCACGCTACGACCAGGACGGCAACATGGTGCCATTTCTGGCGTCTGAAATCCCGACCGTGGAAAATGGCGGTGTCAGCGAAGACCTGACGTCGATCACATGGAAAATCGCGCCGGGAATCACGTGGTCTGACGGCTCTCCGTTCACCGCTGCTGACGTGAAGTTCACCGCTGATTACTGCATGCACCCCGAAGGTGGCTGCGCACAGGTCACCAAGTTCGAAGGCGTCACCTCGGTCGAAGCTGTTGATGACCTGACCGTCAAGGTCACTTTCGACGCACCGACCCCCTTCCCCTATGGCCCGTTCGTCGGTGGTGAAAGCCCGATCCTGCAAAAGGCCCAGTTCGAAAACTGCATGGGCGCCAAAGCCCCCGAATGCACCGAGCAGAACTTCAACCCGATCGGCACCGGCCCCTTTGTCGTCACCGAGTTCAAGCCGAACGACGTGATCACCTTCAAGGCCAACGACAACTATCGTGATCCGGCAAAACCTGCCTTTGCGACCGTGACCTTCAAAGGCGGCGGTGACGCGACAGCTGCTGGTCGTGCTGTCATGGAAACTGGTGAGTTTGACTATGCCTGGAACCTGCAACTGGCTCCGGAAGTGATCGCTCAGATGCAGGAAGGTGGCAAAGGTACGCCGGTTGCAGGCTTCGGCCCGCTGGTCGAGCGCATCATGCTGAACCAGACCAACCCGTCGCCCGAGCTGCCTGAAGGCGAGCGTTCGACAGCAAAGCATCCGCATCCGTTCCTGAAGGACCCGGCCGTTTACAAAGCCATGTCCATGGCCATCGACCGTCCGCTGTTGGTGGAAATCGGCTATGGTCAGGCTGGTAAAGTGACCTGCAACTGGGTTCCGGCCCCTGCTGCGTTCAACTCGACCTCGATGACCTGTGACACCCAGGATATCGAAGGCGCCAAGAAACTGCTGGATGATGCCGGCATCGTCGACACCGATGGCGACGGCGTCCGCGAGAAGGATGGCGTTCCGCTGAAGATCGTCTATCAGACCTCGACCAACGCCGTCCGTCAGGACTTCCAGGCGCTGATCAAGGAATGGTGGAGCCAGATCGGCATCGAAACCGAACTGCGCAACATCAACGCATCGGTCTTCTTCGGTGGTGACCCGGGCTCGCCCGACACGTTCCAGAAGTTCTATGCCGACGTTGAAATGTACGCCAACACCTTCAACGGCACCGACCCGCAGTCCTATCTGGGCAACGGCCTGTGCGACAAAGCTCCGCGTCCTGACTCGCAGTGGCAGGGCGAAAACATCAGCCGCTTCTGCAACGAAGAGTTCGACAAGCTGCACGCTCAATTGGCCGAAACCGCTGGTCTGGAAGCGCGTGCGGAAATCGCCAAGCAGCTGAATGACATCATGGTTCAGAATGGTGGTATGATCCCGCTGGTTCACCGTGGTCGCCTGTCGGCGCATGCAAACACCCTGGGTGGCGTTGTCCTGAACGTTTGGGACAGCGAGCTGTGGAACATTGCGGACTGGTACCGCAAGACCGGTTCCTAAGCACTGACCTTGCAAAACCGCGCCCCGATCGTTATCGGGGCGCGGTCATTTGCATCCCACCCCAACAAGAAGACGCATATAAAGGCGCCTCTTAATGCTTAATTTCACAATCAGACGACTGGTGCTGGCCGTTCCAACGCTGCTGTTCATCAGCCTCGTCATCTTCCTGCTCCTCGAACTCGCACCCGGCGATCCGATGGCGCAGGTTCCGCTCACCGTTCCCCCCGAAGTCAAGGAAAAGATGCGCGAGGCGCTTGGCCTTGGCCAGCCGATGCATATCCGGTTCTGGAAGTGGATCGTGCAATTCTTCTGGATCGAACCGCAGGTTCTGATAGACCACATCTTCGGCACCAGTTTTTCCGCAGGCGACCTGCGTGTAATATCCTGGCAGACCCGCTCGCCCGTCATGGACATCGTCGTTCAGCGTATCCCGCAGACCCTGTGGGTTGTCGGCACCGCCTATGTTGTCGCCATCCTGATCGCGCTGCCCATCGGCATCTATTCGGCCTATCGCCAGTATTCCTGGTTCGACCAGATGGGCACCTTCGTGTCGATGGTCGGCTTCTCGGTCCCTCCGTTTTTCTCGGGCGTTCTGGTGATCGTGATCTTCTCGGTCCAGTTGGGCTGGTTCCCGTCGATCTATGACACGACCCATGTGGTCAACAGCTGGGACAGCTTCGTCGTGCAGCTAAAGCAGATGATCATGCCGGTCATGGTGCTGGCGTTGCAGATCACGGCACAGCTCAGCCGTTTCATGCGCGCCTCGATGCTGGACAATCTCAACCAGGATTACGTTCGCACCGCCCGCGCCAAGGGGCTCAGCGAATACACGGTCGTCATGGTCCACGTCCTGCGGAACTCGATGATCCCCGTGGTCACGGTCATTGCACTGGGCATTCCGGCCATCTTCGGCGGCGCCATCATCACCGAGCAGGTATTCAAGGTGAATGGCATCGGCCAGTTGCTGATTGGCGCCATTCAGGCCAATGACCTGCCAATGGTGCAAACCCTGACCTTCATTTTTGCCGTGCTGATCGTGTTGTTCAACCTGATCGCCGACGTCCTGTATGGCATTCTGGACCCGAGGATTCGCTATGACTGATCACGACAAATCAGACACGCTGATCCCCGACGAAGGTCTGGCCCCGGCATCCACCGCGCTGCCAACCGCTGATGTGATGGAGGAACTCACGACCCCGCCGCGCAGCCAATGGCGCGACGTCTGGGATCAGTTCAAGACGCACAAGGGCGCCATGGTGGGTGCGGTGCTGTTCATCCTGATCGTGGCGGGCGTCTATCTGGGCCCCTATCTCTGGAGCATCGATCCAACGCAGATCGACATCCGGGCCCGCAATCAGGGGCCAAGCTGGGCGCATCCCTTCGGCACCGACCAGTTGGGCCGGGATATTCTGGCGCGCATGATGTCGGGCGGTCAAACCTCGGTATCGGTGGGCATCACCGCGATGCTGCTGGCACTGTTCCTGGGATCGTTCATCGGCGTTCTGGCCGGGTTCTTCAAACGGCTGGATGGTCCGCTCATGCGTCTGACAGACCTGTTTCTGGCCCTGCCCCTGCTGCCCTTGCTGCTGGTCATGATGCTGCTGTTCCGCGAGCCCCTGTCGGCCGCGTTCGGGTTGGAGCGTGGGATCTTCATCCTGATCGTCTGCGCCATCGGCATCACCTCATGGATGCCGACCGCACGGATCGTGCGCGGTGATGTGCTGGCCATCAAGGAACGCGAATTCGTTCTGGCGGCACGCTCCATCGGCACCAGTAACAGTCAGATCATCACGCGGCACATTCTGCCCAACGTGCTTTCACCGATCATGGTGTCCGCGACGCTGGGGATTGCCACGGCGATCATTACCGAAAGCGCGCTTTCCTTCCTGGGTCTGGGCTTTCCGCCCGACTTCCCGACATGGGGCCGCCTGCTGTTCGACGGAGTCGATTACCTACAGCAATACCCCGAGCGTGTGTTCTGGCCTGGTCTGGCAATCTCGCTGACTGTCCTGAGCGTCAACTATCTGGGTGACGGTCTGCGCGACGCACTGGATCCCCGCATTCGCGGACGCTGAGACAAGTTCAGTCGGCGCGCCTCAGCGCGCCGGCCAACAGCACGATCAGAACGGCCAATGGCAACAGCACGGCGAATGCCAGACGCAGGCCGAACACTTCCGCCAAAAAGCCGATCAACGGCGGACCGATCAACAGCCCCCCATACCCCAATGTCGCAACACTTGCGATGGCTTGCCCCGGCGGCACATTCGGATCGCTGGCCGCCCGGCTGAATGCCAGTGGCATGATCACGGCATAACCTATTCCCATCAATGCAAAGCCGGCCAGCACGGGCAGGATCGTTGCTGTTGAAACCACCGTAAAAACACCAAACGCCGCGCAAATACCGCCGAACCGGGCGGAAACGACTGGACCGAACCGGATAATAACAAGCGCGCCTGCAAGTCGAAACGCCACCATGGTTACTGAAAACACCGCATAGCCCAAGGCAGCGACGCTTTCCGACGCCCCCGTAATGTCACGCAGATATATCGCGCTCCAGTCTGCCACGGCCCCTTCGCCCAACGCTCCGCACAAGGCGGCTATGCCAACCAGTATCAACGCGCCGGATGGCAAGGCGAAGACCGTACTCTGAGGCTCTTGGGATTGGCGCGAGGTCCAGCTTACCCAGGATGACGCAAGCGCAAGGCCAACAACCACGCCACCCGCCAACAGGAAGTGCACAAGAACCGTCAGCCCCATCTGAACCGCGGCATAACCGCTGAGCGCGCCAAGACCTGCACCAAGGCTCCACATTGCATGGAACGAGGACATAACGGGTTTGTCATATGCCTGCTCTACCTCGGCGGCCCATGCATTCATCGCAACATCCATCGACCCGTGGAAGGCGCCAAAGACAAACAGGAACACTGCCAGCCCCCAAAGCCCATCCGCCATGGCCAGCAAGATCAGCGACCCCGTATACAGAATCGCAATGATCCGGGTGATTGCAACAGCGCCGAAACGATCCGTAAGCCGCCCAGTTATCGGGAAAGAGCAGACAGCCCCAGCAGCCATGAACAACAGGCCGAACCCGAGCGCATCATGGGACAGTTCCAAGCGGTCGCGTAAGGCGGGAATGCGCGACGCCCAGATTCCGAACAGGGCACCATTCAGAATGAACATGGCGGCGACAGCGCGCCATGCTGCAACTATGCTTGCCATCCCATGCCCTCGCTCAGCTTACCCAATGCCACCGTTCTACAGGTCAGAAAAAACTTGGCAATTGCTGCTCAACCGAGCCGTTTGCGAATGCGTCGCACCGAGTACCACACCGCGGCGACAACCGGGATCGTAACCGCCGCCGTCAGCATGCCCTTGCTGATGCCAGAGGCCGTCAGCGGATACAAAAGATAGCTGACCAGCGAAACCGCGTAATAGCTGATGGCAACCACGGAAAGCCCCTCGACCGTATGTTGCAAGCGCAGCGCCAGATCAGCCCGACGGTCCATGCTTTCCAGCAACGCCTGATTTTGCGCGCTTCTTTCCACATCCACTCTTGTCCGCAGCAACTCACCCGCGCGGATCGCCCGGTCCGACAAGGCCTCAAGGCGGCGTTCCGTGGATTTCACGGTGCGAATTGCAGGGTCATATCGGCGCATCATAAAATCGGCGAAATTCTGACCACCCTCGAAACGTTCTTCTCGCAACACTTCGATCCTCTGGTTGACGATGGCCTCATACGCCCCGGTGGCTCCGAACCGGAAAGAACACCGTGCCGACAATGTTTCGAGCTCGATCGACGTTGCCAGCAAATCCTGCAACAGCGCGTCAGGCTGCGCCGAGTTGCCTGTCATCTGCCCCATCAATCGGGTGAGTTGCCCATCCAGCTCTCCGATACGCGGCATCAGCTGCTTGACGCGCGCAAAACCCAGCATCGACATCGCCTTATACGTTTCAATTTCGCAAAGACGCTGAATAATCCGTCCCGTCCGACGCCGTCCGGTGCCCTCGGCCACGAACAAGGCAAAGCGCATGTGACCTGCCGGATCGATCCGAAAATCACTGGCACAAACCGCTGCATCGTCCAACACCCTGGACACGGCCAGGCTTTCCGGCTCGAACCAATCCAGCAGTTTCGATTTCACCACGTCGTCACTTTCGCGTTCAACCACGCGCACCAGAACCGACGTAACCCTTTGACCCGGACTGGCCATCAACCAATCGGGCGGAAAGACCTCAAAGTCAGCCGGGTCAAAGGCGCGTTCACTCACATTCTGCGCGATCGCCGTATAGGTCACGAATTCGGTATGCTGCTCCCACTTCAACCAGTGGCGTCCAATCTGGCCCGCGTAATGCGTGGCGTCCGGCCGAGGGTGCTGCGCACCGTGGCGATCCAGCAGGTCGATCAAATGAGCCAAATCCTCACGTCGATCGCGCGCCACGGCGGCCTCAGGCTTTTTGATCGCAAGAAAGACCACCGTACAGGGCATTGACGCGACCGGAAACGGTCGAGCATGCAGTTCATTGGCTAGCGCATAGCGAAGGGGATGGTCATCTATCGGTGTCATGTGAGGCTCCGCATCGTCACGCGCACTATACGGCACATAATTGACACATCAATTCTCTTTTTATTTCACGTACTTACAGGGGTACAACGGTATACAACCCTGCTATCTCATTGATTTGGCTGCCACAGCTCGATGGGGTTGCCTTCAGGATCATGGATGCGGGCAAATTTTCCAACTTCGCTGTCCCAGTCAGGATTGGTTTCCACCGTGATTCCAGCCTGCTCAAGCTGCGCCGTCAGCGCGCCCAGATCATCGACACGAAAATTGATCATCCACTGCTGATCGGCCCGCCCGAAATACGCGGTGTCCTCCGCGAATGGCGCAAAGACCGTATAGCCTTCACGCTGCTTCCAAGGCACGGGGTCATAATGATTGACGCCCAGGTGCTTCTCATACCAGGCGCTCAGCGCTTTAGGGTCGCGGGCGCGAAAGAACACTCCGCCAATACCATTCACTTTCTCCATCCTCGACCTCCTGCCATCTGTGCCGCCACCCCAGACTACCACACTCCGCCTGCTTCATCTGGCTGGAAATATCCTGGGGGTTTGGGGGCAACGCCTCCATACAAACTCAAAAAAGAAAAGGGCGCCCAAAGGCGCCCTTTGCAATCGGATCAAACGCGACGATCAATCGATCATCGGCAGCAACTTGTCCAGCGACTCCTTGGCGTCGCCGTAGAACATGCGGGTGTTCTCTTTGAAGAACAGCGGGTTTTCGATGCCAGAATACCCGGTGCCCTGACCACGTTTCGAGACAAAGACCTGCTTGGCTTTCCAGCATTCCAGAACCGGCATGCCGGCGATGGGACTGTTGGGATCTTCCTGTGCCGCAGGGTTCACGATGTCGTTCGAGCCGATGACGATTGCCACATCCGTGTCCGGAAAGTCGTCGTTGATCTCGTCCATTTCCAGAACGATATCATACGGCACCTTCGCTTCGGCCAGCAAAACGTTCATGTGGCCCGGCAAGCGACCCGCCACAGGGTGGATTGCGAAACGAACGTTCTTGCCCTTGGCCCGCAGCTTGCGCACCAGTTCGGAAACCGATTGCTGCGCCTGTGCCACAGCCATGCCATAGCCCGGAATGATGATCACGCTGTCCGCGTCGTTCAAGGCTGCAGCAACGCCATCGGCCTCGATTGCGATCTGTTCGCCTTCAACGGCCATCTGTTCGCCCTGCGGGCCGCCAAAACCGCCAAGTATCACGCTGACAAAGTGGCGGTTCATCGCCTTGCACATGATGTAGGACAGGATCGCACCAGACGAGCCCACAAGCGCACCCACCACGATCAGTAGGTCGTTGCCCAGCGAGAAACCGATCGCCGCAGCCGCCCAACCCGAATAGCTGTTCAGCATGGACACAACCACCGGCATGTCGGCGCCGCCAATACCCATGATCAGGTGATAGCCGATGAACAACGCTGCCAGCGTCATCAGGATCAGCGGGAACAGACCCCCTGTCGATGTGTACCAGATCAGGCAGATCAGCGAGAGACCCGCCGCCGCCGCGTTCAGCGCATGGCCACCGGGCAGCTTTGTCGCTGCCGAGGTCACCTTGCCCGCCAGCTTGCCATAGGCGACGACCGACCCGGTGAAGGTGATCGCACCAATGAAGATGCCCAGGAACAGTTCCACGTGCAGGATTGCCAGCTCGGCCGGGGTTTTCTTGGCAATCAACTTGGCAAAAGACCCCAGATCGGACAGATCCGCCTGGCTGGCACTGTCCGCAATGGCCATGACCTGCGCCACGTTGCCGATCTCGAAATGCGCGTTGAAGCCGACGAACACGGCCGCAAGACCGACCAGCGAGTGCATCGCCGCAACAAGCTGCGGCATCTCGGTCATCTGCACGCGCTGCGCAACATACTGGCCGATGAAACCACCGCCCGCGATCAGCAGCAGCGACAGAAGCCACAGACCCGAGCCCGGGCCAACCAGCGTGGCGAAAACCGCCAGCGCCATACCGACGATGCCATACCAGACCGCGCGCTTGGCGCTTTCCTGGTTCGACAAACCGCCGAGCGAAAGGATGAAAAGGACAGCCGCAACAACATAGGCGGCAGTGGTGAAGCCATAATCCATGTGCCCGGCCTCCTTAAGATTTCTGGAACATGGCGAGCATGCGCCGGGTTACGAGGAAACCGCCGAAGATGTTGATCCCGGCCATGAAGACGGACAGTGCCGCCAACAGAATGACCAGGAACGACCCCGATCCGATCTGCATCAGGGCCCCGACGATGATGATCGACGAGATCGCGTTGGTGATCGCCATCAGCGGAGTGTGCAGGCTGTGTGCGACGTTCCAGATCACCTGGAAGCCCACAAAGATGGCCAGCACGAAGACGATGAAGTGCTGCATGAAACTGGCCGGAGCGATCAGCCCCACCAGCAGCATCAGCACGCCACCAACACCCAGCAGGGTGAACTGCTGCTTGGTCTGCGCCTTGAAGGCCGCAATTTCCTGCGCCTTCTTTTCTTCCGGGGTCAGTTCCTTGACCTCGGGCTTTTTCTGCGCCGCGATTGCCTGCACCTTGGGTGGTGGCGGCGGGAAGGTGATCTCACCCTCATAGGTCACGGTCGCGCCGCGGATCACGTCATCTTCCATGTCGTGATTGATCTGGCCGTCCTTTTCAGGCGTCAGATCGGTCATCATGTGACGGATATTGGTCGCGTACAAAGACGAAGACTGCGCCGCCATCCGGCTGGGGAAGTCGGTATAGCCGATGATGGTCACGCCATTGTCGGTCACCACCTTTTCGTCCGGCACGGTACCTTCGACGTTCCCGCCGCGTTCGGCCGCAAGGTCAACGATGACCGAGCCCGGCTTCATGGCCTTGACCATGTCTTCCAGCCACAGCTTTGGCGCCGGACGGTTGGGGATCAGTGCCGTGGTGATGACGATATCTATTTCCGGGGCCAGCTCTCGAAACTTGGCCAGCTGCGCATTGCGGAACTCTTCTGACTGGACGGAAGCATACCCGCCGGTGGCCGCACCATCCTGCTGTTCTTCTTCGAAGTCCAGATAGACGAACTCGGCCCCCATCGATTCGACCTGCTCGGCCACCTCGGGGCGCACGTCGAACGCGTAGGTGATTGCACCCAGCGAGGTCGATGTACCAATCGCGGCAAGCCCGGCAACACCGGCCCCGACGATCAGAACCTTCGCAGGCGGCACCTTGCCAGCCGCAGTCACCTGACCGGTGAAGAAACGACCAAAGTTGTTGCCCGCCTCGATAACGGCGCGGTAGCCGGCAATGTTGGCCATCGACGACAATGCGTCCATCTTCTGCGCGCGAGAAATACGCGGCACCATTTCCATGGCGATCACGTTTGCGCCCTTGGACTTGGCAAGGTCCATTCCTTCTTCGTTTCCGGCAGGGTTGAAGAAGGAAATCAGCGTCTTGCCCTTGGTCAGACGCTTCAGTTCCGTCTCGGTCGGGATACGAACCTTGGCGATGATATCTGCGGCCTTCCACAGCGATGCTGCGGTCTTGACAACTTCAACGCCCACGGCCTCATACGCCGCGTCCGAAAAACCGGCGGCAGCACCTGCGCCTTTTTCGATCAGGCACTCATAGCCCAGTTTTTGCAGCTGCACGGCCGAGTCCGGTGTCATCGCGACCCGGTTCTCGCCGTCCAGTATTTCCTTTGGCGTGCCTATCTTCACTGGCAGTCCCCCTAATTCTTACTCGTTCTGAGCGGGTGATCGGTATTCTTTGTTAAGCAAAGATGTATCCTGCGCAACATTATTTCGCAAGCGCAGCATTTTTGACGTGATGTCATTGCAGCATCCACACTAGATCCAGCGCCGTGTCTTGCGTTCGTAGCGAGCGTAATCAGCGCGAAAGGTACGACGCAGGCGGTCTTCTTCCGGCAGGATGAACCGACGCTCCAACACCCAGACAAAGACTGGCAAAAGAACCAGGGACAGCACGGCATCAAACCGAAGGATAAGACCCGCAAGAATCAGAACGTCGCCCACATAGATCGGATTGCGACTGCGCTTGTAAATGCCGGACTGCACCATCGACGACGGGGTTTCATGTGGGATGACGGTTGTCTTGTGACGGCGGAATTCGACCACTGCCAGAACAGCCATCAGGATTCCACCTCCGATCAACACCCCGCTCAGAAGATCCGTCAAACCACCCTCAAGCGACAGGCCCAGCTTCAGATACCTGGCCTGCAACCAGGCAAGAGCCGCAAAAGCAATCAACCAAACCGGCGGAACGTCCATCCAGCGCATGCAAAGCCCTCATTGAATGACGACAAGATCAAGCACATGTCGCTTCTGCGCGATGTCCTACCGCTTTTGAGCCAAAATGGCAAAAGACCAGTATGTCGCATCGCATGGACTCAATATCGAGGATCGACTACCTCAATAGCAATCACCGACGTTCACACTAGTTAGCGAGCCTTCATGACTGATTTTGCGGCAACCAAAGCCATGTTCGACCTGCCAGAGGGCGTCATCTATCTGGATGGCAATTCTCTGGGCCCCCTGCCGAAATCGGCCGGTGCCCGAGTGCAACGGATGCTGACGGATGAATGGGGCCAGATGCTGATCACCGGATGGAACAAGGCTGGTTGGATGGCCCTGCCCACCGCGCTTGGTGACCGGATTGGCCGCCTGATCGGAGCTGAGCCCGGCAGTGTGGTGACCGGAGACACCTTGTCGATCAAGGTCTATCAGGCGGTGGCCTCGGCCCTTGAACTGAATCCGGATCGCAAAGTGGTTCTGTCGGACAACGGCAACTTTCCTTCGGACCTGTATATGGCGGATGGCTTGCTGCGCTCGCTTGGGGACGCGTATGAGTTGCGCGTCGTTGATCCCGAAGCCGTGGCCGGTGCAATCACCGAAGAGGTCGCTGTTCTTATGTTGACCGAGGTGGATTATCGCTCGGGTCGGATGCACGACATGAAGGCACTGACCGAACTGGCGCATGCCAACGGCGTGATAACAGTCTGGGATCTGGCCCATTCCGCGGGGGCCATCCCGGTGGACCTTTCAGGGTGCAACGCCGATTTCGCAGTCGGGTGCACGTACAAATACCTCAACGGCGGCCCCGGCGCGCCGGCCTTCATCTATGTCGCGCCGAGGTTGGCGGAACACGCACGCCCCGCCCTGTCCGGATGGCTGGGGCACGAAGCGCCGTTTGCCTTCGATCTCGACTACCGCCCCGGCAGCGGCATTGAACGGATGCGGGTGGGAACGCCCCCCATCATCCAGATGACGGCCTTGTCGGCTGCGATGGATATCTGGGATCTGGCGGACATGACCGACGTCCGGGCCAAATCGATTGAACTGACCGAGCTTTTCATAGAACGCGTCGAGGCAACCTGCCCGGATCTGCAACTGGCCAGCCCCCGTGATCCGCAGCAGCGTGGCAGCCAGATCTCGTTCCGTTTCAAGGAAGGGTATGCCGCCATGCAGGCCCTGATCGCCCGAGGCGTGATCGGAGATTTTCGAGCACCCGACATAATGCGGTTCGGCTTCACACCTTTGTATATCGACGAAGGCGATGTCGAACGCGCCGTCGGGATTATGGCCGATATCATGCAGAATCGCCTGTGGGACACGCCCGAATACAGGATCCGTCAGCGCGTTACCTGACTTCGAGTCCGGCGCCGAAAAGGGCCGCGACCTGTGCGACCTGCTGTTCATAGACCTCGGCGCCGGCGCCAATCAGCTTCAGCCCTTTGAGCGTGGCCGTGATCGTCCGACCGGTCTCTGCCGCGTCAGCCAGCAGGCGAACCCGGCCCGCCTTTTCCTGTTGCGTCAGCCAGTCCGCATAGAGCGCGGCCAGCCTGGCCTCACCCGCCGCGATGATTTCCCCAGACAGAGATTTTGTGTTGTCGAGGATTTCAAGCCCGTGGGGCGAGGCCAGAATTTTTGCCATCCCCTCGGTCTGCGCCTGAATTGCGCGGGTCAGAACCTCGGGCACCGACCCCTGCGTCGCCAGCGCTTCGGCCACCGCAACACTCTTTTCGGCATAGTACAGCTCGGTCAGCTTGCTGACGATCGCCTCTTTGTTCTTGTAATGCAGATACACCGCCGGCCGGGACATCCCCGCGCCGCGCGCGATGTCGTCCATCGAGGTCTTTCTATATCCATAAGTGGAAAACGCCTGAAACGCCGAGTTCAGGATCGCCTGTTGCCGTGAGCCGTCACCATTGTCTTTCATATTCGAAGCCCTGACATTTTTTGTTCAATTTGTCAATTGACATCCTGACACTTTCCTACAATTATGTCAGAATCCAGCCACAGTAACACGAGGTGCGCCATGGCGACGACCCTGAAGATCAACGGCAAGCAACATCAGGTGGATCTGCCTGATGACGTCCCCCTTCTTTGGGTTCTGCGGGACGAGGTCGGGCTGACCGGCACCAAGTTCGGCTGCGGCGTGGCCGCATGCGGGGCCTGCACCGTGCATATCGATGGCGAGGCCGTGCGCTCCTGCCAGGTGGCGCTTTCGGATGTCTGGGGTGACGTGACCACGATCGAAGGGCTCGGCTCGCCGGACGCGCTGGCCACGATCCAACAGGCCTGGATCGATCATCAGGTCGCGCAGTGCGGATACTGCCAGTCGGGCCAGATCATGCAGGCCGCGGCATTGCTGGTGGAAAACCCGGCCCCCTCTGACGCAGACATCGACGAAGCGATGCAGGGCAACCTGTGCCGCTGCGGCACCTATCCCCTTATCCGCGCAGCAATCCATGACGCGGCATCCAAGCTGAAGGAGGCGTAAGCAATGGCTTCCGTTGGAAAAATCCTCCGCCGTACGTTCCTGATCGGCTCTGCCGCGATCGTTGGCGGCGTGGCCTTTGGCACCTATTACGTGACCCGCCCCGCGGCCAACCCCTTGAAACCCCGCGAAGGAGAGGCAGCACTGAACCCGTTTGTGCTGATTGACCAGAACGGTGTCACATTGTTCGCGCCCCGCGCGGAAATGGGTCAGGGCGTCCGAACCACATGGGCCGCGTTGATCGCCGAGGAACTGGATGTCGATCTGGATCAGATCACCGTTCTGCACGGCCCCGCTGCGGCGGCCTATTACAATTCGGCCCTTGTGGGCGAAGGGTTGCCAAACAAGGGATACGATATCTCGAATTTCCAGCACAATCTGGGCGAGGCACTGGGTGTTCTGGGCAAGACGCTTAGCCTGCAAGTCACGGGTGGCTCGACCTCGATGAAAGATGGGTTCGACCGGATGCGGCAAGCCGGTGCTTCGGCCCGTGAAACACTCAAACGCGCTGCCGCAAACCGGTTGGGCGTCGACCCCTCGGATCTGAAAACGGCGTCAGGCCATGTCATTGCCCCCAACGGCGACAAGATCGCCTATTCAATGCTTGCCGAGGATGCCGCCGGGCTGGAACCCGTTGAGGTACCGTTGCGAGACCCGTCCGAATGGCGCTATCTGGGCCGAAGCCAACCGCGTCTCGACATGGTGGACAAGGCGACGGGCACCGCTGAATTCGGCGTCGATGTCCGCCTGCCCGGCATGAAATTCGCCAGCGTGCGAATGAACCCCAAACTGGGCGGCGCGATGAACGGCTTTGACGACAGCGACGCAAGATCCATGCCCGGGGTTGAGAAGGTCGTCGATCTGGGCACAGGCGTGGCCGTGATCGCAAGCAACACATGGTTGGCCAATCAGGCAGTCGAGGCCATTGATGTCGATTGGGGCGACGCGCCCTATCCGCCGGAAACCGAAGACATCTTTGCCAGGATCGCCGAGGCGTTTGACGACGCACCGAACTCGACCATGCGCGACGACGGCGATGTCAGCGCGAGCCCGGAAAACGCCACAGAAATCACCGCCGAGTATCGCGTGCCTTATCTGGCCCATGCAACGATGGAGCCAATGAATGCCACCGCGCTCTACACGGGAAATGCGTTGGAACTCTGGTGCGGCAACCAGGCCCCCACACTGATTCAGTTCCGCGTTGCCAACACTGCCGGTCTGGATACCGAAGCCGTCCAAATCCACACCACCTATCTGGGTGGCGGGTTTGGTCGCAGGGGCGAACTGGATTTCGGCGAAATCGCAACCAAGGTTGCCATGGCCATGCCCGGCACACCGGTTCAGACGACCTGGAGCCGCGAAGAGGACATGCGTCACGACTATTTCCGCCCCGGCGCCATCGCCCGGATGCGCGGCGCGGTTCAGGACGGCAAGGCCGTGCTCATTGACGGGAAGGTCGCGGCCCAATCTACGACCCAACAGGCGGTCGAGCGCTACACCGGGTTCCCCGGCGGAGGGCCCGACAAAGTGCTGGTCGAGGGCTTCTTCAACCAGCCCTACGCGGTACCGAATTACCGCATGAGCGGCCACATTGCTGATTTGGCTGTTCCCGTGGGGTTCTGGCGCTCGGTCGGCAACAGCCATAACGGCTTTTTTCATGAAACATTCATGGATGAGATGGCTCATGCCGCAGGCCGTGATCCGCTGGAGTTCCGGCTGGAGCTGATGAGGAACGAACACGCGCCGTCGGCGGGATGTTTGGAAGCGGTGAAGGAAATGTCAGGCTGGACGGGTCAGACGACCGAAGGCGTCGGTCGGGGCGTGGCTTTCACATACAGCTTCGGCACTCCGGTGGCCCAGGTCATCGAAGTGGTCGACGAAGACGGCACCATCCGCATCAGCAAGGCCTGGATTGCCTGCGACATGGGGCTGGCGCTGGACCCGGAAAACGTCAAGGCGCAGATGTTCGGCGGCATGATGTACGGCCTGTCTGCCGCGTATTTCGGTGAGATCACCTTTGCGGAAGGCGAAGTCGAGCAGTTCAACTTCCCCGACTATGACGCGATGCGGATGCACACAGCCCCGCAGGTCGAGGTGCGCGTGCTGGAAACCAATCAGCATATGGGTGGTGCGGGCGAGCCCGGAACACCGCCTTCGATGCCGGCACTCGGCAATGCGCTTTTCGACCTGACGGGCAAGCGCGCCCGCTCGCTTCCGCTGATCAATCAGTTCAACCTGCTGGTCTGATCGCACGGCACCGGCCCGATTTCCCCCTCGTCGGGGCCGGTGTCATTCAGGCAGATTTTTGAACTGCCTGATGAACCGTTCCGGCGGCCCATCCACGCACCGCATCACCGAAGGCTTCGAACAGGGGGCGCGAGACCGGGTCATTGATCGCGTCCCATTCCGGATGCCATTGAACCGACAGGGTAAAGCCGGGCGCATCCTTGATGTAGATCGCTTCGGGCGTCCCGTCCGGTGCATGGCCATCAATGACCACGCGCTGCCCAATCGTTTTTATGCCCTGACCGTGCAAGGTGTTGGTCATGACCTCGGTTGCGCCGAACAGTTTGTGGAAAACGCCGCCGTTTTCCAGTGTCACCACATGACGCAGGGCAAACTTTTCCTCCAGGGTTCCATCGGGCGGCATCCGGTGGTTCATCCGCCCCGGCAGATCGCGTATCTCGGGATAAAGCGTTCCGCCCATGGCAACGTTGACTTCCTGAAACCCCCGGCAGATGCCCAAAAACGGCTGCCCCCTTTCAACGCAGGCCCGAACCAACGGCAGAGTTATGGCGTCTCGTGCCCGGTCGAATTCGCCATGTGCATCGGTTGCAGGTTCCCCGTATTCTTCCGGGTGCACGTTCGGGCGACCGCCGGTCAGCAAAAAGCCGTCACAGACCTCCAGCAACTCATCTACCGACACGTAACGCGGATCTGCGGGTATCAACAACGGAAGACATCCTGACACGTTGGCCACGGCATCCGAATTCATCGTTCCCCCAGCATGTGTGGGGTATTGATCGTTCATGAGGTACGAGTTGCCGATGATACCGACGACAGGCCGAGACATTCCGCTTTCCCTGCTGTTGTTGTGCCTGTCAAGGAAGCTAGCGGCAGCGGTTTTAACGTGCAAGAATACACGCCCTGCATGAAAGCGCAGGGACGTGTTCGAAGACGCACTGTACGTTCTGGCCCGCCCCGCTTAATTGGAAAAATTTTCCAACGAACATCTGCGCGATGGAAAAAATTTCCCCACTCAGCGGGAAAGACGTATAAATACAACGCTCTTGTTAAATCTCGCCGATCAGGCCGGCTGCCTCGATCCCCGCCATTGCGGCCAGCGCATCATTGTCTGATGTGTCTCCGGTAACCCCAACGGCGCCGATCACGGCCCCCTTGCGATCACGCAACAGCACGCCACCCGGAACAGGCACGACCTGACCACCATAGACGCCATTTACAGAGGCCATGAAATAGGCCTGTGTTTCAGCGCGCTGCATCTGCGCGGTGCCCGCCATTCCCAGCATGACCGACCCATAGGCCTTGCCCTGTGCAATCCCGAACCGGCCCGGTGCTGCACCATCCTCGCGCTCGAACGCAATGACATGCCCACCGGCGTCCAGAACCACGACTGAGAGCGGCTTCAACTCCATCTCTCGGCCCTTTTCCAGGGTTTTGCGGATGATGGTGCGGGCCTTGCGTAGGGAAACTGACATCTGAAGGTCCTCTCGTCAGATTGAAGTTCGACGAAGCCCGCAAACGATTGGTCTGTGGGCTTTTGTCGGTGTTATCTTTGGCTGGCTTTCAATTCCAGACGGCGCGCATGCAGGACCGGCTCGGTATAGCCCGAGGGCTGAACCCGGCCCTTGAACACCAGATCGCATGCGGCCTGAAAGGCGATACCGTCAAATCCCGGCGCCATCGGTGTGTAATTCGGATCGTCTTCATTCTGGCGATCCACGACGGCGGCCATCTTTTGCAGTGCGGCCATGACCTGAGCTTCATCCACGATGCTGTGATGCAGCCAGTTGGCCAGTGCCTGCGACGAAATCCGACACGTCGCGCGGTCTTCCATCAGACCGACATCGTTGATGTCGGGCACCTTAGAACAGCCCACGCCCTGATCGACCCAACGCACGATATAGCCGAGGATACCCTGCGCATTGTTTTCAAGTTCACGCGTGATTTCCTCGTCACTCAGATTGCGTCCAGCCAGCAAGGGGATGGTCAACAGATCCTTCAACGTACCACGTGCGCCGCCTGCGGCCAGCTCGTCCTGACGGGCCAGCACATCGACCTTGTGGTAATGCGTTGCGTGCAGGGTCGCGGCCGTGGGCGACGGCACCCAGGCACATGTCGCTCCGGCCATGGGGTGGCCGATCTTGGCCTCAAGCATATCGCCCATGCGATCCGGCATGGCCCACATGCCCTTGCCGATCTGCGCCTTGCCCTTCAGGCCACAGGCCAGACCAATATCGACATTGCGATCTTCATAGGCCGCAATCCATGGCGTATTCTTGATGTCGCCCTTGGGCAGCATCGGACCGGCCTCCATCGAGGTATGAATTTCGTCGCCGGTCCGGTCCAGGAAACCCGTATTGATAAAGGCGACGCGTGATTTTGCGGCGCGAATGCACTCTTTGAGGTTGACCGAGGTGCGGCGTTCCTCATCCATGATGCCCAGCTTCACCGTGTTGCGCGGCAGGCCCAGAATGTCTTCGACCATGTCGAATATCTCGACCGAGAACGCAACTTCCTCGGGCCCGTGCATCTTGGGCTTCACCACATAGACAGAGCCCTCGACAGAATTGCCCCCGTCCTGCTTCAGGTCGTGCATGGCGATCAGGGTGGTGCACAGAGCATCCATCAAGCCTTCGCCGATCTCGCGCCCTTCTGCGTCAAGCACGGCCGGGTTGGTCATCAGGTGACCCACGTTGCGCACCAGCATCAGGGACCGGCCTTTCAGCTTGGCCTGATCACCCGACGGAGTGGTAAAGCTCAGGTCCTCGGCCAGTTTCCGAGTGAACGTTGTGCCGCCCTTGGTGACCTCTTCGGTCAGGTCGCCTTTCATGAGGCCCAACCAGTTGCCATAGGCCACAACCTTGTCGGCGGCATCGACACAGGCAACCGAGTCTTCGCAATCCATGATGGTGGACAGTGCGGATTCCAACTGGACATCTGCAATGCCTGCGGGATCGGTCGCGCCTATGTTGCTTGTGGAGTCGATCATGATCTGGATGTGCAGGCCGTTGTTTTTCAACAGCACAAAGTCGGGCGTGTCCGCCGAACCGCCAAACCCGGCAAATTGAGCGGGATCGCCCAGCGCAGGGGTCAACGCACCGTCGGTGATGCCCAGTTCGGTGACATCCGCCCATGATCCCGACGCCAGAGGCACGGCATCATCCAGAAACGCCTTGGCCCATGCGATCACCCGTTCGCCGCGCGCCGCATCATAGCCACCGCTTGCCGGCAGATCCCCCATTGCATCGGTTCCGTACAGCGCATCATACAGGCTGCCCCAGCGCGCGTTGGCCGCGTTCAGGGCAAAGCGTGCATTGGTAATCGGAACAACCAGTTGCGGGCCCGGGGTCAGGGCGATCTCGGGGTCGACCTTGGCCGTTTCAATCTGGAACGCGTCGCCTTCTTCGACCAGATACCCGATCTCTTTCAGGAAAGCCTCATATTCAGCGGCATCGGTGTTCTGCTCCTTTCGGGACATGTGCCACCCATCGATGCGGCTTTGGATCTCGGCCCGTTTGGCCAGCAGCTCACGGTTTTTCGGCCCCAGTTCGTCCACCATCCGCGCCATGCCGTCCCAGAACTTCTGCGAAGAGACGCCCGTGCCCGGCAGCGCCTGCGTCTCGATGAACTCAGCCAAAACCGGATCGATCTGCAGTCCGCTCAGGGTCTGTCTGTCCGTCATATTCCTGCTCTCCTGCGATTGTGCGCCATTGTATGCACTGTGACTTAGGCGGAAAGTTTCCGATAGGCAACTTTCATCCCGTCATTTGGGGCATTCGCTTCGGCTTGAAGCTGTTTCAAAAACCTCAAGGCAATGGCAGGGCCGGTTGCAGCGCCCGAACGAAGCCCCTAACGTCGCGCCAGTCCCGAACAGATACGAGGCCCAAGATGCGCGACGCTGCCCCCACCACGATCTACCTGAAAGACTACACACCGTTTGGCTATCTGGTGGACAGCGTGCACCTGACCTTTGATCTGGACGCGCACGCCACGCGCGTCACCTCGCGCATTGCGTTCCGGCCCAATCCTGACGCAACCGACCGCACCTTCTTTCTGCACGGGGAAGAACTGAACTTGATCCGCGCCGCCATTGACGGGGCCGAGATCACGCCAGACGTGACCGACAAAGGACTAACCGCAGATGTCCCGGACGCCCCGTTCCTGTGGGAAGCCGAGGTTGAAATCGACCCCGGCAACAATACCGCGCTGGAAGGTCTGTACATGTCGAACGGCATGTACTGCACCCAGTGCGAGGCCGAGGGGTTCCGCAAGATCACCTTCTATCCCGACCGTCCCGACGTGATGTCCACCTTCACAGTTCGGATCAACGGCGACCTGCCGGTTCTGCTGTCGAACGGCAACCCGTCGGGCAAGGGCGATGGCTGGGCCGAATGGGTCGATCCATGGCCAAAACCCGCCTATCTGTTCGCTCTGGTCGCCGGAGACCTGATTGCACATCCCGGTCAGTTCACCACCAGATCAGGTCGCACCGTCGAACTAAACCTCTGGGTCCGTCCCGGAGACGAGGGGAAATGCGCCTTCGGCATGGAGGCGTTGAAGAAGTCGATGAAATGGGACGAGGATGTCTATGGCCGTGAATACGATCTGGACGTCTTCAACATCGTCGCCGTCGATGACTTCAACATGGGCGCTATGGAAAACAAGGGGCTGAACATCTTCAACTCGTCGGCCGTTCTCGCCAGTCCCGAAACTTCGACCGACGCCAATTTCGAACGGATCGAGGCGATCATCGCGCATGAGTATTTCCACAACTGGACCGGCAACCGCATCACCTGCCGCGACTGGTTCCAGCTGTGCCTCAAGGAAGGTCTAACAGTTTTCCGGGATGCGCAATTCACCTCGGACATGCGCTCGGCCCCGGTAAAGCGCATCCACGATGCCATAGACCTGCGTGCCCGGCAGTTCCCCGAGGACAACGGGCCGTTGTCGCATCCAGTGCGCCCAGAAAGCTTTCAGGAGATCAACAACTTCTACACCGCCACCGTCTATGAGAAGGGCGCCGAGGTGATCGGCATGCTGAAACGGTTGGTCGGGGATGCGGCCTATGCCGAGGCGCTTGATCTGTATTTTGAACGCCATGACGGTCAGGCCTGCACGATCGAGGACTGGCTGAAGGTTTTCGAAGACACCACCGGGCGCGATCTGACACAATTCAAACGTTGGTACAGCCAGTCGGGCACTCCGCGCGTCAGGGTTCAGGAAGACTGGGCCGACGGCACCTATACACTTACGCTAAAACAGCGAACCGATCCCACGCCGGGACAGGATGAGAAACTGCCTCAGGTCATCCCGGTTGCAGTCGGCCTGATTGGGCCAAACGGCGATGAGGTTCGCGCGACCGAAGTGCTGGAACTGACGCAGGCCGAACAGAGCTTTGCGTTCACTGGCCTGGCGGCGAAACCCACAGCATCGATCCTGCGCGATTTCTCGGCACCTGTCATTCTGGAACATGACCAGTCGAACGCGGAACGCGCGTTTCTTCTGGCGCATGACACGGACCCGTTTAACCGTTGGCAGGCAGGACGGGATCTGGCGCAGGACACCCTGATGCGGATGATCCTTAAGGATGCGGCACCGGATACCGATTACCTTGACGGCGTGTTGACTGTGCTGCGCAATGACGAACTGGACCCGGCCTATCGTGCGTTGATGCTGGGATTGCCGACACAATCGGAATTGGCAGCGGCCCTGCACGACCGTGGCCACTCGCCCGACCCTATGGCGATCTGGACCGCAGTGGAAACGTTGCGGCAGGCAACAGCCCAGACCGTACAGGATTTGCTGCCCCGCCTGCACAGTGAGGCTTTGGTGGACGGCCCCTACAGCCCGAACGCCGAGCAGTCCGGCAAACGTGCACTTGGCAGCGCCGCGCTGGCACTGACCTCTCGTCTGGACGGCGGGGCGATGGCGGCCGAGGTGTACGACAAGGCAGACAACATGACATTGCAACTGACGGCATTGTCTTGCCTTTTACGCGCCCGCAAGGGTGAGGCGCAGTTGGATGCCTTCTACGACCAGTGGCAGCATGACCGGTTGGTCATGGACAAGTGGTTTGGCCTGCAAGTCGCGATGGCAGCACCCGAGGCGACACCCGCAATTGCCGCGACCCTGACCGAGCATTCCGATTTCAACTGGAAAAACCCGAACAGGTTCCGCGCCGTCATGGGGGCCTTGGCGATGAACCACGCAGGGTTCCACCAGCCGGATGGCGCCGGATACGCCCTGCTGGCCGACTGGCTGATCCGTCTGGACCCGGTAAACCCACAGACCACGGCCCGAATGTGCTCGGCGTTCCAGACCTGGAAACGGTATGATCCGGATCGTCAGGCCCTGATGCGTGCGCAGCTTTCCCGCATCGCGGAAACACCGAACCTGTCGCGGGACACGACCGAAATGGTGTCCCGCATCCTCGGCGCATGACGCCTTACAGCTTTGCCCGCAGCAACCGGAATTTGCGAACGCTGGCCATCCTGGCCGGCGTTTATGCGGCGTTGCTGGCGCTGGTTGTCCTGTTTGACGCGGCCTGGTGGATCGCGGGGCTGCTGTCTTTGGCCACCCTGCCCGCACTTTGGGACGTGGTTCAGAACACCAGCGCGGGCATGCAGCTGGATCAGAATGTGCTAAGCTGGTTCACGGGGAACCGGCAGGCAGAGGTCGCGCTGCGCGACATCGACCATTTCCGCTTTGACACCCGTTGGGATTTCTCGGTTCGAGTGTCGATCGTTTTGCATTCCGGCAAACGAATCCGTCTGCCGGATGAGTCGCTGCCGGCGCATCTGGATTTGGAAACCCTTCTGAAACAAGCCGGATTTCGCGCAGAACGGCATCATTTCACTGTTTTCTGAAACACTGAACCCTTGAATGGTGAATTGGACACGAAAAGAAGAAATTAATCGGCAATTTACTTGATTTGAACCCGATATCCCGCCAGACTTCGGTGTCAGTTATACGTTTTTACAGTTTTGAGTATCGCCATGTTTCGGTCGCTAAGGGCACTGTTCGCCCCATCCACAGCTACTCCTACAAATGTTTCAGCAGATCTGTGCGCGACAAAATCCGCGCTTGCGGCCGCCTTGCCCGAGCAGGGTCAGCTGAATATTCCCGTCGCAAAAACCGACCGCGATGATCTGATCGGACATTCCACGATCGAACATGGCCGCTATCTCGCCCGGCAGGACCGCTGGGCAGAGCTGTCGCAGGAAATGCGCGTGGCTGATCAGGATCGCGCCGCCGTTGCGGATGGTATGCCGGTGGCCGATCTGCTGGCGTTCGGTGCCAGGTCTGACGTTGTTCTGGCCGCTGAACATGCGCTCTCGGATGGCGCGGCCATCTCGGATTACGACCTGTTGGGTGGCATCTCGGAACTTGAAGGCGAGATGGCAGACAACCCCTATGACCCGATGATCGCCACCGTCGTTGCCCTTGCCCATATCGATCTGGCGTGGGCATGGCGCGGTACGGCCTCGGACGCGACGCTGCCACCTTTGCACCGGTCACGCTGCGCCGCGCATTTCGACCGGGCCGCAGCAATCCTGCCCAAATGCAGGAAGGATGCCCCCGACAGCCCCCTGATTGCAGCGACCGGATGTGCGCTGCTGGCTGGTCAGCGCAAATCCAACGCGCGGGTGGCCGAAGAATATGAACGGCTGATCACGCTGGATCCATGCAATCAGCGCCACATGCGCGCGATGGGCAGCCACCTTCTGCCCCGGTGGTTCGGCAGCTACGAAGAGCTGGAGTTGCAAGCCTTGCGTACAGCCGCCAGGACACAGGATATCTGGGGCGCGGGCGGATACACATGGGTTCAGTTCGACGCCATCGCATTGGACGAAGAGGCCTGTGCCCGCGTCGATATCGAGTATTTCCTTGAGGGTCTGCGTGATATCCTGCGCCTGCGGCCCGATCAGCAGATGATCAACATGCTGTCATCCTACTGCGCGATCACCGTCCAGAACGGATTTGGCCTGAATGATCAGGCCGACCTTGTCCGTTCGCAGATGCGTGACACGGCAAACCGGCTTATCCGCGATCACCTGACTGAATTGCACCCGTTGATCTGGGCGCATGCGGCCAACGGTTTCAACAATTCCGTCCGCATAAACTCGCCCGAACGATTTGCAGCGCGCGGTCAGCGCGATGCCTTGCGCGCCATCTCGGATCTGTTCCGGGAAGAACTGCGCAGCGGTATGGATGTGACATTCACACCGTCGGGCCTGCGGTTTTCCCAGAACTGAACACGACAGGATTCCCCCTTGCCCCTAAGCCCTGCCGGGCCTAATACGCAGGCTTAGACTTCTGCGGAAATGAGGCGCGCCATGCTCGATCTGACATACGAAATGCCCAAACCCAAAACCATTGCCGGGGCCAAGCACGATTGGGAACTGGTGATCGGGATGGAGGTGCATGCTCAGGTCTCATCCAATGCCAAGCTGTTTTCGGGTGCATCCACCCAATTCGGGGCGGAACCGAATTCAAACGTGGCTTTCGTGGACGCGGCGATGCCGGGGATGCTGCCGGTGATCAACGAATACTGCGTTGAGCAAGCTGTGCGCACAGGGCTGGGCCTGAAGGCGGATATCAATCTGAAATCGGCCTTTGACCGCAAGAATTATTTCTACCCCGACCTGCCGCAAGGGTATCAGATTTCCCAGTTGTATCACCCGATCGTGGGCGAAGGCGAAGTGCTGGTCGAACTGGGCGACGGTACCGCGCGCAAGGTGCGGATCGAGCGTATCCACATGGAACAAGACGCGGGCAAGTCGATTCACGACATGGATCCGCATATGTCCTTCGTCGACCTGAACCGCACCGGTGTCTGCCTAATGGAGATCGTGAGCCGCCCCGACATCCGCGGGCCGGAAGAGGCCGCGGCCTATATCGCCAAGCTGCGTCAGATCATGCGTTACCTGGGCACCTGCGACGGCAACATGCAGAACGGCAACCTGCGGGCCGATGTGAACGTCTCGATCTGTTTGCCCGGCGCCTATGAGAAGTATCAGGAAACACAGGATTTTTCGCATCTGGGCACGCGCTGCGAGATCAAGAACATGAACTCGATGCGCTTCATCCAGCAAGCGATCGAGGTCGAAGCCCGCCGTCAGATCGCCATCGTCGAAGGTGGTGGCAAGGTCGAGCAGGAAACCCGTCTGTATGACCCGGACAAGGGTGAAACCCGTTCGATGCGGTCCAAGGAAGAAGCGCATGATTACCGCTATTTCCCCGACCCCGACCTGCTGCCGCTGGAGATCGAACAAGCATGGGTCGATGATATCGCCGCCAGGCTGCCCGAGCTGCCGGACGAGAAAAAGGCGCGCTTCATCAATGAGTTCGGCCTGACCGACTATGACGCATCAGTGCTGACCGCCGAGGTCGAATCCGCCGCCTATTTCGAGGAAGTGGCCAAGGGCCGTAACGGAAAACTGGCGGCGAACTGGGTCATCAACGAGCTGTTCGGCCGCCTGAAGAAAGACGACCGCGACATCACCGACTCGCCGGTTTCGCCCGCGCAGCTGGGCGGGATCATCGACCTGATCGCCTCGGACGCGATTTCGGGCAAGATCGCCAAAGAGCTGTTCGAGATCGTCTATACCGAAGGCGGCGACCCGGCGCAGATCGTCGAGGATCGCGGCATGAAACAGGTGACCGACACCGGCGCGATCGAGGCCGCGCTGGACGAGATCATCGCCGCCAACCCGGCGCAGGTCGAGAAGGCCAAGGTGAACCCGAAACTGGCGGGCTGGTTCGTGGGTCAGGTCATGAAAGCCACCGGCGGCAAGGCGAACCCGAAAGCCGTCAACGAACTGGTCAGCAAGAAGCTGGGCTCGTAAACCTTTCGTTTTGTACAAGCCTGCCGGCAATCTTTGGCGGGTTTGTACTATCCGGTTTCTCACAAAATCTTAAGACTTGGGGTCAAGCCATCGGCTTGACTTCCTGCTGTTTGGGCCCTTTCCTCCGCAACAGAGAGGTGAGGTATTATGCAAAGCAGATTTGATCAGGAACTCGAAGACCGGCTGGTGCGCTATGCCGCCATCGACAGTCAAAGTGACGAGACATCCCCGACGACCCCGAGCACTCAGATCCAGTTCGACATGCTGAACCTGTTGCGCGATGAGCTGATCCAGATCGGCGCGCAGGATGTTGAGATGACGGGCGACAGTGTTGTCGTCGCAACCATTCCCGGAACGGTGCCGGGGCCGACCGTGGGCTTTCTGGCCCATGTCGATACAGCCCCTCAGTTCAACGCAACCGGCGTCAAGCCGCGGGTGATCAAGGGCTACAACGGTGGCGACATCACCTTTCCGGACAACCCGGATCTGGTTCTTTCTCCGGAAGACCACCCCTATCTGGCCGAAAAGATCGGCCACGACCTGATCACTGCGTCGGGCACAACCCTGCTGGGCGCGGACGACAAGGCCGGTGTATCGATTCTGATGACGATGGCGCGGCACCTGATCGAAAATCAGGATGTTCCACATGGTCCGATTCGTATCGCGTTCACTCCGGATGAAGAGATCGGCCGGGGTGTCACGGAACAACTTCCCCAGGATCTGGGCGTGGATTTTGCTTATACGCTGGATGGGCAGCAAGTGGGTGAGATCGAGTATGAAAGTTTCTCGGCCGACCGCGCCGTGATCCGGATCGAGGGTGTTTCGATCCATCCCGGCCTGGCCAAGGAAAAGATGGTGAACGCCACGCATCTGGCGGCAAAGATCGTACAGACATTGCCTCAGGCCACCATGACGCCGGAAACCACGGACGGGCGCGAAGGCTTCATCCATGTCACTGACATGAACGGCGGATCATCCGAGATGGAGATCAAGCTGATCCTGCGTGATTTCGAGATGGACGGGCTGGAAGCGCAACGAAACATCGTGCGGCAGGTCTGCGCCGCCGTGCAGGCCACGGAACCGCGCGCGACCATCACCTGCGACATCAGCCACCAGTACCGCAACATGCGGTATTGGCTGGAAAACGACATGACTCCGGTCGAACTGGCGCGCGATGCGTGTCGCGAGTTGGGGGTTGAACCGCTGTCGGTACCGATTAGGGGCGGCACGGACGGATCGCGCCTGACCGAATTCGGCACCCCCTGCCCCAACATTTTCACCGGGATGCAGTGCGTTCACGGCCCGTTGGAATGGATTTCAGTGCAGGACATGGCGTTGGCGACGGAACTGTGCCTGTTGGTTGTGGCCAAGGCGGCACAGGCCGAAGCGAATGGTCAGAGGTGAATTCCGCCGGATGAGCAAGGGCCCTTTCACCCGGGGGGCAGCGTGTTAAGTTGGCGCGGAAACGCATTTAGGAACAGTAGATGAAGCGCTACGAATACAAGGTCATCCCCGCCCCGCAAAAAGGTGTCAAAGCCAAAGGCGTGAAAACGGCCGAGGGCCGCTTTGCCGTCTCGGTCGAGCAACTGCTGAATCAGTTGGGGCAGGATGGCTGGGAATACCAGCGGGCCGAGTTGCTGCCCAGCGAAGAACGCTCGGGTCTGACCGGATCGACCACGAACTGGCGCAATGTGCTGGTGTTCCGCCGCGTGGTGGAAGAGGAAGTCGATGCCTCGTGGGTCGGCGCAGTACCTGAGATGGATGACACCCCGCTGGCCCAGCCGATTCCGGGCCCCGACGAGGTACAGGCCCCAAAACCTATTGCCGCAGAGGCGGACGAGCCGCCTTTGTCGTTGAAGCGGTCTGATGACGCCGCTGATGAAAGCGACCCTTCAAAAACATAGGCTTGGGGGCTGGTACGACCGCCAGAGCGATTGCAAATGCCCTGTGGCCTTGTGCAGGACATCCGTGTTCGCTCTGACATACGTCAAGTCGAGCCGGGACGGCCCAACCACATTGGAAAGCAATAAGGGCTACACCCTCGGGAAATCTGTGGCATGTTAGCCGGATATTCTGGAGGGACATCGAAATGGCTATTCGACAGACACAAGGGCGGACACGCCTGTATGACAGCATTCTCGACACGGTCGGTGACACGCCCTGCATTCGGGTCAATCGGATCGCGCCCGAGCATGTGACCGTCTATGTGAAATTCGAGGCCTTCAACCCGGCAGGCTCGGTCAAGGACAGGCTGGCGCTGAACATCATCGAGGCGGCGGAACGTGACGGGCGGCTGAAGCCCGGACAAACCGTTGTCGAAGCGACATCCGGCAACACCGGGATCGGGCTGGCCATGGTGTGCGCGGCCAAGGGATACCCTCTGGTCGTGACGATGGCCGAGAGCTTCTCGGTCGAACGGCGAAAGCTGATGCGGTTTCTGGGCGCCAAGGTTGTTCTGACCCCGAAGGCGCAAAAAGGGTTCGGCATGTATACCAAGGCCAAGGAACTGGCCGAGGAAAACGGATGGTTCCTTGCCAGCCAGTTCGAGACCGCAGCCAATGCCGATATTCACGAGAACACGACTGCCCGGGAAATTCTTGCGGATTTCGAAGGGCAACGGCTGGATTATTGGGTGACGGGCTATGGGACCGGCGGCACCGTTTCGGGCGTTTCGCGTATACTGCGGAAAGAGCGGCCCGACACCAGGATCATCCTGACCGAACCGGCAAATGCCGCAATAGTATCATCAGGTTACGTCAATACGCGCAACGCTGACCATCAGCCGACCGAAAGCCACCCCGATTTCGAGCCCCACCCGATTCAGGGCTGGACACCGGATTTCATCCCCTGGGTTCTTCAGGAAGCCATCGACAATTCATACTATGACGAGTTGATCCCCATTCCCGGACCCGAAGGAATCGCATGGTCGCGCCGGCTTGCCGCCGAAGAAGGGATATTCACCGGGATTTCGGGCGGATCGACCTTTGCGGTGGCCATGAAGCTGGCCGAATCCGCGCCGGCAGGCTCTGTCATGCTGGTCATGTTGCCGGACACCGGCGAGCGATACTTGTCGACCCCGCTGTTCGAGGGAATAGAAGAGGGCATGACGGAAGAGGAATACGCCATCTCGGCATCGACGCCGTCCGCAAAGATGGAGGCGGGTTGACACGTAAAGGTCTTCAGACGCCGATATCAAGGGCCAGCGCGTGGATGCGGGGCACGATGTCGCCCAGCGCCTTGTGCACGGCACGGTGGCGGGCGACGCGGGATTTGCCTTCGAATGCACTGGCGCGGATACGGACGTTGAAGTGGCTTTCACCACCGTCCTGAAATCCCGCATGGCCGCGATGGCTTTCGCTGTCGTCGATCACGTCCAGCTCGCGCGGATCAAAGGCGGCTTGCAGGCGGGTTCGGATCTCGTCAGTCACACTCATTTTTTTGCTCAGCGGCAAAAATATTGCCGCACCCCTCTTCTACTTTCGGCTGCTTAGATTAAACTGCTGCCTCCGAGTCGAAAAGACGCGTTCTTGAGGATTAGAGCATGGCGAAATCAGACCCCTTCGGATTCGATATGTCCGTTTCCAGCGCCAAAAAGAAGAATCCGCGGGGACGCCGGGGCATGTCGGGTGCCTCTGAAACCTCGGTCCGGATCTGTGACCACGAGGGATGCGAAGAACCGGGAAAGTTCCGCGCGCCAAAAGCACCGGATGTCCTGGATGATTTTTTCTGGTTCTGCCAGCAACACGTGCGGGAATATAACCAGAAGTGGAATTTCTTTGACGGCACCACCGAGGCCGAGCTGAACGCGCAGCGATCGAAAGACAAGGTTTGGGAGCGCGAGACCAAGCCGATGGGCGACCCCGAAGCACGTGCCTGGGCCCGTTTGGGGATCGAGGATCCGCATCAGGTTCTTGGTGCCAACAGCACGCAGAACAAAGGCCGCACGACGGGTGGCGGCGGACGACGCCTGCCGCCGACCGAACGCCGTGCGATCGAGATTCTCGAGGCCAATGACAGCTGGACCAAGGCCGAGGTTCGCAAAGCGTACAAGAAGCTGATCAAAGTGCTGCATCCGGACATGAATGGCGGAGACCGTTCACAGGAAGAACAGCTGCAGGAAGTTGTCTGGGCCTGGGATCAGATCAAGGACAGCCGGAACTTCAAGTAGCGGTCACGGCTTTGCCTGCTTTGCGTTCGCGGCGCGCCCTGCCTGAATGGTGGGGTGCCGCGGACGACACAACCTGAAAAAACTGCGCAAGTTCCGTATGGAACCCTGTTTCATTCCACGCGAAAGTGGTGGAGGATTGGGGGCAGGAGTTTCCAGGGATCAGTTTCGTGCGCACATCCATTTGCCTGTTGCTCGTCTCGCTAAGCGGGCTCATCGCTGCCAGTTTCATTCAGACAGACGCGGATTGGCTGTTCCTATTGGCGCTGATTTGCGTGATGGCCAGCACAATCCTGTTCATACGGGCCTGGTTCAGGTGGCGCCGGGCCAATACATGGATCATCGTGGACGGTTCGAACGTCATGCACTGGAAAGATGGCACCCCGGATCTGGGTACGTTGAAGAAGGTCCTTGAGACTTTGAAGCGCGCAGGGTTCAAACCGGGCGTCATGTTCGATGCGAATGTCGGGTACAAAGTCGAAGGCCACTATATGGACGACCGGAAGCTGAGCCGCGCCCTGGGCTTGCGATCCAAGCAGGTCATGGTGGCCCCCGAAGGGACACCTGCGGACCCGCTGATCTTGCAGGCGGCGCGGGATAGCAAGGCACGCATCGTCACAAATGACCGGTTTCGGGATTGGGTGGACGAGTTTCCGGATGTGTTGAACGCGGATCGTCTGGTAAAAGGTGGCTTTCGCAAAGACGAGCTTTGGTTTTCGCTATAGTCAAGCAACGGTTGACCCAAGGCACAGATATGTAAGGCCATCTCAACGGTGCTGCACTGAGAAATTGCCTATGGTAAATGGTCCCAGAGAACACATTTGAAGGGGTTTGTTGAGGCCAGGGATCAAATCAGGAGCGGTTCGGATTACAACTATCCGCGCTTTAGTCCGGGTATGAGCTTCGCAATGCAATTGCTTCCCGGCGCTTCAAACAACTTAAGCGAGTTTGTTGCGACTCTGCAGTGCCGTCACGCAATTCGGGGAACAGTGCGAGCAATTCTTCGACGTCTTCACGACAGAAAGACTTCAGCGCTGTGTCGCCCAGAAAAAGACTTTCGCTACGTAGCCCCTGCGAGTGCAGTATCGCGTGTCGAGAGCAGGCAATGTGGTAATATGTGATGTCTTCACCTGTATGCACCTGCTGAATTGTTCCGTCATTCACCAAGTGGATTGCCGCAACAAAGACCCGATCTTGTCCGAACAACAACTCGGCGCGCCAGCCTTCCAGCATGATCCGATGTTGCGGGGACACAAAAACATCCTGGTTAGGTTGACCCTTGCAAATCGCGTCGCGCCGAATGCGAACGGGTCTAAATTTCGGTTGCAAAGCCAGTGTTTGTGCACTCAGCACTTTTTTCCCGATCCACAAAATCGGCAGCGTTTTCCCACCTGACACGCAAACTCTGTCACCGATCATCAGGTTCTCGACCGGGCGTGGACCGGCCTCGGTCTCTATCAGGGTTCCAGCAACAAAACAGGGCGGATTGTTTGGATCAAGATCTCCGGTTGTGATTTGCCAGTTTCCGGTTGTCATTGGCCCGGTGGGGTTGTTGGTGTCCCAGGCATAGATTTCGGTTCCAACCTGAATAAACTCACCAGATTCGCCGGTACCTCTGTAGTTACCTTGTCCAAGATACGTGTAGGGTACGAACGGACCACCGTTGATCGAAATCGTTTGACCCGAGACAGTGGCTGGATCGGTCAAGTTTCGGACGATCAAGTCGCCTTGCCCGCTTGTGTTGACCGAATGAAGTAAGACATCAAACGACATACGTTGTATCCGCTAAGCAGGTTGGACCAAAAGGGAACTCGCAATGAACAAGTTCCTTCCGTGTGTTGACTGAACAGAACACCATAGCCCTCACAAACTCACAAAGACCGCCCAAAAAACCACATTTAGAAGTCATGTTAACGCGCCGAAGAAGCATTTCAATGATAGTATGTTAATGTTTGCATTTGAGCGAGGCGCAAAGGCCGTTGCCAGCCTTTCACCGAGGACTTCTGGGTTATGCGCAATCGGCCTCAAAGCTTGTTAACGCGAGGTGCCAAATCGTAGCGTGGTTTATCATTCTGGAATGACACCCCATGCGTAACGATAGGGCCAGTTTGCAAGAAAAACATGCGCACCTTTGGGCGCCTTTCGCTTTCCCTTGCCCTTGCCCGCAATATGTTGCACCACACACGGGTTCATACCCGGTGAACGGGCCAAAGGATAAGGACTAGGCGCATGGCTGACGGATCGATCGATATCAACGCAAAACCTACCGAGGATATCTCGGTCCGTGACGTGTTCGGCATTGACAGCGACATGGCGGTCAAGGGTTTCGCCGAGCGCAGCGACCGAGTGCCGGTGATCGATCATACCTACAAGTTCGATCCGGAAACCACGCTGGCGATTCTGGCGGGCTTTTCCCATAACCGTCGTGTGATGATCCAGGGCTATCACGGCACCGGCAAATCCACCCACATTGAGCAGGTCGCTGCCCGTCTGAACTGGCCCGCCGTGCGTGTAAACCTCGACAGCCATATCAGCCGGATCGACCTGATCGGTAAAGACGCGATCAAACTGCGCGACGGCAAGCAGGTGACCGAATTCCACGAAGGCATTCTGCCCTGGGCGTTGCGCAACCCGGTTGCCATCGTGTTCGACGAATACGATGCGGGCCGCGCCGACGTGATGTTCGTGATCCAACGTGTGTTGGAGCATGACGGCAAGCTGACCCTGCTGGATCAGAACGAGATCATCACCCCGAACCCCAATTTCCGCCTGTTTGCCACCGCCAACACGGTCGGTCTGGGCGACACCACGGGTCTGTATCACGGCACGCAGCAGATCAACCAGGCGCAGATGGACCGCTGGTCGCTGGTGTCGACACTGAACTATCTGAGCCACGACGCCGAGACGATGATCGTTCTGTCGAAGGCGCCGCATTACAACACCGCCGAGGGCCGCAAGACCGTCAGCCAGATGGTCACCGTGGCCGACCTGACCCGGACCGCCTTCATGAATGGCGATCTGTCCACCGTCATGAGCCCGCGGACCGTGATCAACTGGGCCCAGAACGCTGAGATTTTCCGCAATGTGGGCTATGCGTTCCGCCTGTCCTTCCTGAACAAATGCGATGAGCTGGAGCGCCAGACCGTGGCCGAGTTCTATCAGCGCTGCTTTGATGAGGAGTTGCCTGAAAGCGCCGCGAGTGCAAGCTTGGGGTAAGCACCCGAATTGCGCCCGGAGCGGGCGCAATGCCTCCGGCGGGGATATTTTTGGCCAGATGAAGACAGATCCGTTGCTGTTTTCGACGCCGGGCAGGCCAGTACTATGAGGGCTTAAGGACATGGCACAGAAGAACGACAACCCCGCCGATCCGTTCAAGAAGGCCTTGGCCGAGGCCACCAAGGTCATGGCCGATGATCCCGAACTGTCGGTGACCTATACGGTGGACCCTTCGGGCATGACGGGCGAGTCGATGCGGCTGCCTCAGGTCTCGCGCCGGATGACGCGCGAAGAAGTGCTGTTGGCGCGAGGCACGGCGGACGCCTTGGCGTTGCATCGCAAGTATCATGACGACGCGACCCATGCGCGCTATGCGCCTCCGGGCGATATGGCGCGGGATCTGTACGAGGCGATGGAGACCGCCCGCTGCGAGGCAATGGGCGCGCGGGACATGCCGGGCACCGCCAGCAATATTGACGTCAAGATCGGGCATGAAGCAATCCGGCGTGGGTATGATCAGTGCAAGCAACCCGCCGATGCACCTTTGTCGGTTGCGGCAGGGTACTTGATCCGGCATCTGGCCACCGGGCGCGATCTGCCCCCCGCCGCAGAAAACATCATGAACCTGTGGCGTGGGTTCATTGAAGAGCAAGCGGGTGGGACGTTGGAGAATCTGGACGAGATTCTCTCGGATCAGGCGGAGTTTGCCAAATTCGCCCGTCAGGTGATCAAGGATCTGGGATATGGCGACCAGCTTGGGGATGACCCAGATGAGCTGGACGACGAGCAGGAAGACCAGGCCGAGGAAGACGCCGAGGAGCAGCCCGATCCGGACAGCACCGGTCAGGATGATCAGGACGAACAGGACGCCGACGCGACACCTGAGCAGACGCAGGAAGAGCAGCAGGATCAGTCTCAGGCCCAGGTCTCGATGGACGAAATGGCCGAAGACGAGATGGGTGACGAGGCTGAGATGCCGGATGGCGAGGCGCCTCTGGAGCCGCCTGCCCCACCGCCGGCATCCGAAGCGGACCCGGATTACAAGGTCTATCTGGACACTCATGACGAAGAGATCGCCGCTGAGGATTTAGCGGAACCGGCCGAGCTGGAACGTCTGCGGGCCTATCTGGATCAGCAGCTTGAACCGCTGAAAGGCGCGGTGTCGCGTCTGGCCAACAAGCTGCAACGCCGCTTGCAGGCGCAGCAGAACCGCAGCTGGGAGTTCGACCGCGAGGAAGGCATTCTGGACGCGGGTCGATTGGCACGTGTGGTCGCGAACCCCACCACTCCTCTGAGTTTCAAGGTCGAGAAAGACACCGAGTTCCGCGACACGGTGGTGACGCTGCTGCTGGACAATTCGGGGTCGATGCGCGGACGTCCGATTTCGATCGCCGCCATCTGTGCCGATGTTCTGGCCCGGACGCTGGAGCGGTGCAATGTAAAGGTCGAAATTCTGGGCTTTACCACGCGGGCGTGGAAAGGCGGTCAGGCGCGCGAGGCGTGGTTAAACGATGGCCGCCCGCAACAGCCCGGCCGTCTGAACGATTTGCGCCACATCATCTACAAGGGCGCGGACGCCCCTTGGCGTCGTGCGCGGCCCAATCTGGGTCTGATGATGAAAGAGGGCCTGCTGAAAGAAAACATCGATGGGGAAGCCCTGGAATGGGCCCATCGCCGGATGCTGGCACGGCGCGAACAACGCAAGATCCTGATGGTGATCTCGGACGGTGCGCCGGTCGATGATTCGACACTGAGCGTGAACCCGGCCAACTATCTGGAAAAACACCTGCGCGACGTGATCGCTATGGTTGAAAAACGCAAGATGGTCGAACTTTTGGCCATCGGCATCGGCCATGACGTGACCCGGTATTACGACCGGGCGGTGACGATTACCGATGTAGAGCAACTGGCCGGCGCGATGACCGAACAACTGGCGGCTCTGTTTGACAGTGACCCGCGGGCGCGGGCGCGTGTCATGGGGATGAGAAAGGCCGGCTGAGGCTGATCTTCTGCGCGGCGGGCGTATTTCCCCGAGGGCGACGTGTTTTTCCTTGCTGATCATCGGCCTGTTCAGACGGGGTGTTCCCGTCTGGACATTTTTTGAAATGCGCCTCAGGGTCACGCTCAAATGATGTGAATGAGGCCGCCCATGTTCCAATCCTTCGAAGTGACCGCCCGCCCGGAACAGGGGCCACCGCGGCTGGCCGCCTTGCGCGAACAGATGGTGCAAGAAGGGCTGGACGGGTTTCTGATCCCACGGGCGGATGCGCATCAGGGAGAGTATGTCGCGGCGCGCGATGAACGTCTGGCCTGGCTGACCGGGTTCACGGGCTCGGCCGGGTTTTGCGCCGCCCTGCGCGACGTGGCCGGAGTTTTCATCGACGGGCGGTATCGCACCCAGGTCAAGGCACAAGTTGCCGCAGATTTCACCCCGGTCCCCTGGCCCGAGGTAAGCCTGAGCGCCTGGCTGAAACAGCAATTGCCCAACGGCGGCAAGATCGGTTTTGACCCGTGGCTGCATGCGGCGGGGCAGATTTCCGGCACATTGAGTGATCTGGATGGATCGGGCATCGAACTGGTAAGGTGCGAAAACCTTGTGGACCGGATCTGGGCCGATCAACCCGCACCGCCGATGAACCCGGTCAAGGCGCATCCGATCGAATTTGCCGGGGAAGGTGCGGACAGCAAGATCGCCCGTCTGGCCGAAGACCTTCGGCGGGCCGGGCACAAGGCAGCGGTGATCACCCTGCCGGATTCCATCATGTGGCTGTTGAATATCCGTGGGTCGGATATCGCCTATAACCCGGTGGCCCACGGCTTTGCCATTCTTCATGCAGGTGGTCAGGTCGATCTGTTCATGGCGGCAGAAAAACTGGCCGGGGTACGGGATCATCTGTGTTCTCAGGTGACCTTGCGCGCTGTGGGCGATTTTCTGGTTTCGGTTGCGGCTCTGGCCGGTCCGGTGCAGGTGGATGCCGCTTCGGTGCCTCAGCTCGTGGCCGATGCGCTGGGTGACGCGATGACGGATGGCGGCGATCCCTGCGCCCTGCCCAAAGCCTGCAAGAATGCGGCTGAAATCGCGGGCAGCGCCGAGGCGCATTTGCGCGATGCGGTGGCGGTCATCGAGACGTTGTGCTGGCTGGACGAACAGGCCCCGGGCAGCGTGACCGAAACACAGGTTGTCACCCGGCTGGAAGAAAACCGGCGTAAGGACAATGCGCTTCAGGACATCTCGTTCGATACCATTGCAGGCACGGGTCCGAACGGCGCGATCATGCATTACCGCGTGACCGAAGAGACCGACAGCCGCCTGGAAAATGGCCATATTCTGGTGCTGGACAGTGGCGGGCAGTATCTGGACGGCACCACCGACATCACCCGAACCATCGCCATCGGTGACGTCGGAACCGAGGAAAAAACCTGCTTCACCCGGGTGCTGAAGGGCATGATTGCCATGTCGATGCTGCGCTGGCCTGCGGGCCTTTCCGGGCGGGATATCGAATGTGTGGCCCGCGTGCCGCTGTGGTCTGCGGGACAGGATTTCAACCATGGGGTCGGACATGGGGTCGGCGCCTATCTGAGCGTGCATGAAGGGCCGCAACGGCTGTCCAAAGTCAGCCATGTACCGCTGCAACCCGGCATGATCCTGTCAAACGAACCCGGGTATTACCGGGAAGGTGCCTTTGGCATCCGCATCGAAAACCTTGTGGTGGTGGAAGACGCTCCTCTGCTGCCCGGTGGCGATGCCGAACGCGCAATGCTGTACTGGCGCACGCTGACCTTTGTGCCGATTGACCGCAGACTGATCTTGGTCGATATGTTGACGCCTGACGAACGCGACTGGCTGAATGCCTATCACCGCGACGTTGCGGAAAAAATCCGCCCAAGGCTGGGACATGACGCACAACTGTGGTTGGATGCCGCAACTGCCCCAATCTGACACTGGCCTGTTACATAAAACAGGCAGAGGGGTGACCCTGATACGACGACGGAAGGAAGAGGAATGGCTGAGATCACGATCCGGAAAGCGCCGGGCAAATGGACTGTCCGCTCGGGCGGTGCGATTCTGGGCGAAACGAACAACGCGCTGGAACTGCTTGAAGGCGAAAAGGATCCTGTGATCTATTTCCCGCGCAACGATATTGCGATGGCGTTTCTGGATCGGACTGACAAGGTGACCCACTGCCCCGGCAAGGGCGAGGCGACGCACTTTTCCATCGTCAACAAGTCATCCGTGACCGACAACGCGGTCTGGAGCTATGAGGATCCGATTCAGGCGGTGGCCGAGATCAAGGACCATCTGGCATTCTACCCGGTCGAATCGGTGAAAGTGGAGCAGATTTAACGCCAGCCCCCGCGCCCACCTCACGCAGCTGTGGCATGCACGTGAACGGCATTTGCGGCACACTTGCTCCGGGGTAACACCGGAGGCTTCCATGTCGACGTCACGTCGCGGTTTTGCTGGGATGATCGGGGCTGGTGCAATGGCGCCCGGCGTGCTGTGGGCGCAGCAGGATCCGGTTCTGGACGCGTTGCGCAGCACGCTGAGCGGGCGTCGGACCGCGTTTGAGGCGCAGATGGCGTATCTGAAGGACCGTGGCCAGCCGGATGTCGTGGCCGGGTTGCTGACTGCGATGCGTTATGCCGACAGGCGACGGGATGAGGTTGTCGAGGTGATGGAGGCCCTGACCGGGCAACGCCATGGCAATGACTGGTTCGATTGGATGCTGTGGCAGGAACGTAACCCGCAGATTGTCCCTCATCCGTCGCTGATCCCGTTCAAGCGCGAGGTTCTTCTGGGGATCGACCCGAATTTCGATCTGTTCCTGCGGCCCGAATATTTGCAACGCGACAAGATGAAGATCCGCCTGGAAGAGATCGCCTGGGGCGGTGTCTACAAGGATGGCATTCCGTCCCTGGACGATCCCACCCTGATCTCTGCTTCGAATGCGGGGTATCTGAAGGGCGATGATCTGGTGTTCGGCGTCGCCATCAACGGGGATGAGCGCGCCTATCCCCTGCGGATCATGGGTTGGCACGAGATGTTCAACGAGGTGATCGGTGGCGTGCCCGTGGCGCTGGCCTATTGCACGCTTTGCGGGTCTGGCATCCTGTTTGAAACCCAGGTGGCGGGGCGGCGAAAGCCGTTCATTTTCGGGTCGTCAGGTTTCCTCTATCGCTCGAACAAGCTGATGTTTGACCGTGAGACGCATTCGCTGTGGAACCAGTATACCGGCAAACCTGTTGTGGGGCCCTTGGCGAACAGCGGCATCACGTTGAAACAACGCCCTGTGGTGATCACGACATGGGACAGCTGGAGGACCTCGCATCCCAAAACCCGTGTTCTGTCGCTGAACACCGGGCATCGGCGCAATTACGGATCAGGGGTGGTTTATCGCGACTATTTCGCCTCGAGCGAGCTGATGTTCCCGGCGGTTGTGGATCAGTCCCGGCTTAGGCAGAAGGATTACATCTTTGCCGTGCGCCAGTTTGGTGCAGCCCGCGCCTGGCCTCTGGTTGCGTTCAAGGGCAAACCGGTGATCAACGATGCAATCGGTCGGACACCTCTGGTTCTGATTGGCGATCCCAAAGAGCGCAGCGTGCGGGCCTATGAGCGAAAAACGCATGCGTTCTGGGCGACGCAAGGCGGGTTGCAGGATAGCGCGGGGAACGGTTGGACCGTCACGGAAGAGGCTTTGATCGGGCCGGATGGAACGCGTTTGCCACGAGTCGCCGGTCATGTTTCCTATTGGTTTGCGTGGGACAATTATCTGGGCGACGCAGCCAGCGTGTATGGTGAGTGAAACTCAGGAATGCTCTTCGGCAGCCGTGGCCGCAAGCGCCCTGTTATATGCCTTGAGCGCATCGACGTGATAGAGCGCCCCAACCGGTGTTTCAGAGCCGTCGTTTTCCAGAATGACAACCGGAATGCAGGGGATGTCGTCACGATCAAAATAGGGCATGGCGGCTTCCAGCGTGGCGCTGGCCTGAATGCACAGGCCCTGGTCGATCAGCCCCTGCGCCTCTTCTTTCGTGATCGACCGCGGATCCCCAAGCGGGCGCATCACGGCACCGGCGCGAAGCATTGCCAGCAGATAAGCCTGCGGCCCCGCGGCCAGGTGGACATCACGCCGTTCCAGCTGGGTCAGGAAGAAAGACCGGTCCACAAGTCTCGAGGCCAGTGCCGTGGACATGGACACGCTTACCATCACGGCAAGACCGATCTGCCAATCGCCGGTCAGTTCAAAAACGATCAAAGTGGTCGAGATGGGCGCGCCCAGCACCGCCGCAGCCACGGCGCCCATTCCGGCAAAGGCATAGAGCGTATGCGTGCCCGACACATCCGGCAACAACCCGGTGGCGATCAGACCGAAGGCCAGCCCGGTCAATGCGCCGACCATCAGAGAAGGTGAGAACACCCCACCGCCCATGCGCCCACCCATGGTAATCGCCACCGCAACCGTTTTGGTCACCGCAAACAGGATAGCCGTGGTCAGCACCAGATCACCGGTCAGGGCGCGAATTGTCGTCTCGTACCCCACGCCGATGATATGCGGGAACCAGATCGCCATCAGCCCCAGCATTGCCCCGGACACCGCAGGGCGCAACCAGGCCGGAATCGACAGACGGTTCTGGATATGGCTGCCGATATCCTCGGCAAAGAAAATCGACCGCATCAGCAGCAGCGCGACAAGTCCGCAGATCAGGCCCAGGATCAGGAATGCCGGAAGCTCGACATAGAATTGCAGCGATCCCGGCGTCTCCAGCGTGAACTCGGTAACGTCGCCATATTCCAGCCGGTTGATCACCGTTCCCGCGACCGAGGCGATGACGATCGGGGCAAAGGCGTGAACGGCGAAATGGCGCAGTACGACCTCAAGCGCGAACAAGGCCCCCGCAATGGGGGCGTTGAAGCTGGCCGACACGGCCGCAGCGACGGCACATCCCAACAGGTCACGCCCCGTGATCCCGTCCGCATGTATGCGGTTGCTGACCCATGTGGAAATCACTCCGGCCATATGCACCACCGGCCCCTCGCGGCCTGTTGACCCGCCCGAACTGAGCGTGATCAGCGAGGCGAAGAACGACGCGATGCCCGCCTTGACCTCGACCCGCCCGTCGGTGATGGCCGAACCTTCGATCACGTCGGCAACCGACCGGACGCGCCCGTCATTGGTGAACCGGTTCAGGATGATGCCGACGACCAGGCCACCGAAGATGGGAATGATCAGAACCATGAACCATGGCAGTTTCTCGGCGTGGCTGTGCAGCAGCAGGATATCATTGGTGTCGTACAGATAGGCCTGCAATGCGCTGATGGCCTTGCGGAAGCCAAGCGCCATGAAACCCGCCCCTATCCCGATGGCCAGCGCAATGAACCAGAACTGGATCTGGCTTGGCCCCCGGCGCAGCATGACCCGCCACGCATCCTTGATCGCGGCCACAGCCTGATTGAACTGGTTGCGCAGAACGGTGCGGGTCGATTGGGTCATTGGCCCTCGAGGATCATCACTTAACCCTTAGTAAGCCACGGAGCGCCCATATAAAAGTGAGATAGCGACAGTGTGAGCACCAATTCACGCCATCGCCGCGTCAGGCCTGCAACAGAGCCCGGGCGGCGGCGCGGGCTTCTTCGGTGATGGTGTCGCCGGCCACCATGCGCGCGATCTCGTCCACCCGATCCGGTTCGGCCAGAGGAATGACGGTGGACAGGGTTTGTCCGTCGGTAACCTGTTTCTGCACCCGCCAGTGATGAGCTGCCCGCGCAGCAACTTGCGGGGAATGGGTGACAACCAGAACCTGCCCGCCCTGCGCGAGCGACGCCAGCCTGCGTCCGACCGCATCGGCGGTTGCCCCACCGACACCGCGATCGATTTCGTCAAAGATCATCGTCCGGGCACTGTCGTCGCCAGACAGGCAGACCTTGAGGGCCAGCAGAAAGCGGCTGAGCTCACCCCCCGAGGCGATCTTGTTCAGCGGCCCCGCCGGCGCACCGGGGTTGGTGGCCACGGTGAAGGCCACAGCGTCGGTGCCTTCGGGGCCGGGTTCAACCGGGGTGATCTCGGTCTGGAACACGGCACGTTCCATCTTGAGCGGGGCCAGTTCCGCCATGACGGCCGCGTCAAGCTGCCCAGCGGCGGCCTTGCGCGCGGCGCTGAGGTCGGCTGCGGCGGCGTCATAGGCCTGTTGCGCCGCGTCTACGGCAGCTCGCCTGTCTGCCAGGTCGGCATCCCCTGCCTCCAACCGGTTCAACCGGTCACGCAGAGTGCCGGCAAACGAACCCAGATCATCCGGGGCCACGTCATGTTTGCGGGCCTGCGCACGGATGGCAAACAGGCGTTCCTCGGCCTGTTCCAATTCTACCGGGTTGAAGTCCAGCGCCTGAAGGCAGGCATTCACGCCATCCTGCGCCTCGCCCAACTCGATCATCGCGCGCCCGAGCGCTGCTATCGGTTCTTCCAGCTGGCCGCCCGCGTTGTCCGAGACGCCTTCCAACCAGCGCATGGCGTCGGACATGGCCCCTTCCGCCCCGTCCCCGGCCAACAGGGCAAAGGCACGCGCAACATCGTCGCGAATCCGCTCGGCCCCTTGCATCATGCGGCGGCGGGCATCCAGTTCGGCATCCTCACCGGGTTGCGGGTCAAGCTGGTCTAGCTCGGCGACCGCGTGACGCAGGAATTCTTCCTCGCTGCGGACCGCAGCCAGAGCGGCCTCGGTCTCGGCCAGCGCCTTGCGGGTTCGGGACATCGCGGCCCAGGCGGTTCGCACGTTTGACAGCTGCTCCGTGACCTGTGCGAATTCGTCCAACATCGCCCGATGACCACGTGGGTTCAGCAAACCGCGGTCATCGTGCTGTCCGTGCAGTTCAATCAAGGTCTCGGACAGCGCCCGCAGAACTTCGCCCGAGCAGCGGCGGTCATTGACCCAGGCGGTCTTGCGCCCCTCGGCCGTGTTGACGCGGCGCAGGATCAGTTCCTGGCCACCCGGCAGACCGGCTTCGGCCAGAATCGCATGTGCGGGATGATCGGCAGAGAGTTCGAATTCGGCGACGACCTCACCCTGCGCGGCACCCTGCCGCACGAGTTCCGCGCGCCCGCGCCAGCCTAACACGAAGCCAAGTGAATCCAGCAGAATCGATTTGCCTGCACCGGTCTCGCCGGTCAGGGCGTTCAAGCCCGGCTGAAAGCTGAGTTCCAGCCGGTCAATGATCAGCATATCGCGGATATCAAGGGCGCGCAGCATGTGGTCTTCAGCGTCCCGGACCAAAGGCCATCGCGATTACAACCATTCACCTTTGATGGTCTGACGATAAATCGTGCTGAGCCAGTTGTTACCGCGGCTCTTGAGATCAAGCCCGCGAGAGGTCAACAGTTTGTACGCATCGTCATACCATTCCGAGGACTGGTAGTTGTAGCCAAGAATGGCACCTGCGGTCTGCGCCTCGTCCAGCAGGCCAAGCGACAGATAGGCCTCGACCAGACGATACAGTGCTTCGGCGGTGTGGGATGTGGTCTGAAAGTCTTCGACCACAACTCGGAATCGGTTGATCGCCGCTATATAGTGATCCTGACGCAGGTAGTAGCGCCCGATCTCCATTTCCTTGCCCGCCAGATGGTCGAAGGCCAGATCGAACTTCAGTACCGCCGATGTGGCGTATTCGCTGTCGGGATAGACCTCGATCACGGTCCGCAGAGATTGCAGCGCCTGGAAGGTCAGGCCCTGGTCACGCCCGACTTCGTCGATCTGGTCATAATAGCTGAGCGCCAGCAGATACTGCGCATAGGCAGCATCTTCATCCGTCGGATAGAAGTCGATATACCGCTGCGCCGCCGCGCGGCTTTCTTCGTAATTCTGGTCCGAATGGAACGAAAACGCCTGCATGATCAGCGCGCGCTTGGCCCAGTCCGAATACGGATACAAACGTTCGACTTCCGAGAAATACCACGCCGCGTCGTCCGAGCGATTCTGCGACAGTTCGTATTCACCTCGGGTATAGATCTGTTCCGGCGTGAACCCTTCCAGATTCTGTTCACGGTCCGCGCCCTTGCGACCAAAAAGGCCGCCGGCGTTGCCGCATGCCGTCAAAACTGCTGCCAGAAGAATCGCACCCGCGAGTCTGACTGCCGCTTTGCTGCCAACCATACCGCCCATCCTTGTCGTCTTGCTTAATGGGGTTTGCCCCGATTTGAGCCATGGTCTAGCACAGAAAATTCCGGTGCAAAACGCCTTATGCGACTTCCGGCGCAAATGTCGTCAGAGTTGATCTGATCAGGCCACTTCGGGAATTTCGTTGACCACAAGCCCCTGCCCCGGCAGGCGCGCGGCCTGTTCCGGTGTGCACAGTACCGGACGCACGGCGCCCGGCGTTTCGAACAGGTTGCGCAGCAATGTGTTGGTCAGCGAATGACCCGACTTGTTTCCGGTGAAGTGACCCAAAATCGGCCCACCAGCCAGATAGAGATCACCCAGAGCATCCAGCATTTTGTGGCGCACGGCCTCGTCGACCCGGCGGAAACCGCCCGGTGTCAGAACTTCGACGCCCTGAACGACCACGGCGTTTTCAAGCGTGCCGCCCAAAGCCAACCCGTTTTCGCGCATCGCCTCGACATCCGTGCGTCGGCAGAACGTGCGACAATCGCTGAGTTCGCGCGCGAAGGAACCGTTGCGCATATCAAGCGTTTTGCTCTGGCTGCCGATGGCACCGTCTTCGAAATCGATATGGAAGTCGATGATCAGCCCGTCAGCGGGCGCAATACTGGCGCTCGCGCCTTCGCGGGATGCGGTGACGGTTTTCAAGACCTCATAGGCCAATACCGGGCTGGCCTGACGGCGCACACCCCGGGCCATGATGCCACGCACGAAATCAATCGAGGAGCCGTCCATGATCGGAACTTCGGGACCGTCGATCTCGACAAGCGCGTTGTGCACGCCACACCCGGCCAATGCAGCCATGATATGTTCGACGGTGGAAACCGAAACGCCGGCATCATTCACCAGACGCGTGCAAAGCGGGGTCCGTTCAACCGCATAGTAGATCGCCGGGATCATCGCGTCGCCCAGTTGAATATCCGTCCGCTTGAACCAGATGCCATGACCGGCTGCCGCCGGTTTCAGGACCATGGTCGCCGGCTTGCCGCTGTGCAGCCCGACGCCTGTAAACGTGACCGGAGATTTGAGCGTATGTTGCAAAATAGGCCTCGGTGAGTAGTGTCCAGCCTGCTTGGGCCGTGTTGGACACTGAGTTAAGGGAGCCCGCGTCAAGGCTCAACTCACTCTTTGCAACCGATTGAAACATGTATGTAACAGATCGGCAAAACCCTGCTCACATAGTTGCAAGTGACTATTAATAAACAATTAAGGGCCACCAAATGGCAGCCCTTTGAGTGGATTTTGTTACCGCGATCAGTTGGCTTGACGGCGCAGGAAGGCCGGAATTTCGATACGGTCCTGATCCGGATCGGCCTCTTCCTGAAGCGGCGCGGTTGCCTCGGACTGTCGCAAAACGGGCTGCTGACGCGGCGGTTGAGCCGGTGTGTCAGAGGCGTGCCCGGTCATCCGGTCGATCAGGCGATTGAAGCCAAACCGCGAGCGTTCTTCGTGTTCCGGCTGCGAAACTGCTTCGGGTTGACGGGGCGCCGCCGGACGCTGTGGCGCCGACGGAACCTTCTGCACAGCGGCCTGCAAACGCTGCAACGCTTCGGGCGACGGGGTGCCGGCAGCATGCCCGCGCGGTGCCACGAATGCCTCCGGCGCGGGTTCAACATGCTCGGGCTGCGGTTCGAATTCGGCCACACGCGGCTGATAAGCGGGTGGCGGCAAGCCGTCATCGTCACGCTCGACGCGCGGCTGGAATTGTGGCTGCGCCGGCTCTTCGGTGGCTTCGAACAGCGAAGGTTCGCGGTTTTCTTCCGGCTGCGGGGCAGGCTCTGCTGTGTCGGCAGCTACGTGCGCTTCTTCCTGAATATGCTCTTCAGCCGAAACCGTGCGGGTCAGCGGTTCGGACATCGAACGGCGTGCCACCGGGACTTCGGTCGATTTTTCGCTGGCGTCGATGCCGGTCGCAACCACCGACACGCGCATTCCGCCTTCCATGGCGGTATCCAGCGTCGAGCCGACGATGATATTGGCCTCGGGATCCACTTCCTCGCGGATGCGGTTGGCGGCTTCGTCCAGTTCGAACAGGGTCAAGTCGTGCGACCCGGTGATGTTGATCAGCACGCCCTTGGCACCCTTGAGGCTGATTTCGTCCAGCAGCGGGTTTGCAATGGCCTTTTCCGCCGCCTGAATGGCGCGATCTTCGCCTGTTGCCTCGCCGGTGCCCATCATTGCCTTGCCCATCTCGTCCATTACGGCGCGAACGTCGGCAAAGTCGAGGTTGATCAGGCCGGGCCGCACCATCAGGTCGGTCACGCCTTTGACGCCCTGATACAGAACGTCGTCAGCCATCGAGAACGCCTCGGTAAAGGTGGTCTTTTCATTGGCCAGACGGAACAGGTTCTGGTTCGGGATAATGATCAGCGTATCGACAACCTGTTGCAGCGCTTCGACACCATCTTCAGCCTGGCGCATCCGCTTGGCACCTTCGAACTGGAAGGGCTTGGTGACGACACCGACGGTCAGAACACCCAATTCGCGGGCAGCCTGCGCAATGATCGGAGCAGCCCCCGTGCCGGTACCGCCGCCCATACCGGCGGTGATGAAGCACATATGCGCGCCGGCAAGGTGGTCCACGATCTGTTCGATGCTTTCCTCGGCGGCGGCCGCGCCTACGGTCGGGCGGGCCCCTGCCCCCAGACCTTCGGTGACTTTCACGCCCAGCTGCACCCGCGCCGAAGACTGGCTTTGTTGCAACGCCTGTGCGTCGGTGTTGGCGACCACGAAATCAACGCCGTCCAACTGTTTTTCAATCATGTTATTGACGGCGTTCCCGCCTGCACCGCCAACGCCAAATACTGTAATCCGAGGCTTCAGTTCGTCGTGCCCGGGCATCGAAAGATTCAATGTCATGCTCTGTCCGCCTGTATTTATGTCCCGCCAAAGCGGTGTTTTTCTTACCTATCCTTGTTCGATTCTAGCGGCCTGATGCCAAAAGGTCACGTCAAAAATCGCGTTTTCCCACAAAATATGGAGGAAATAAGGCAGAAACCGGCGGCATTTCGCAGGTCACGCCAGATATAGCGGAAACAACGGCGACCATTACTAGACAACCGGCATGAACGCGAGAACACATTCGTTCATCGCGCTCTGATCGACTGTCAACTACATTGCGGAAAACTGCTCAGGTCCTGCCGCGAGGCCTCTTTCGGGCCTTGTGGATATCTTGCGGGATAAATCGAAACGCTGCAACCGGTTTCTTCAGCTGAGCGGTGCATTTGGACAGTCCAGGCCGCGATCCGTCATGGATCGCACTTCCTGTATTTCGCCATCGACGAATGAGGCAAGCCGCACCATCAAACGATCTTCATGCAAAAACGGCCACCAACAGACCGGAATGCCGTCCGGGTCATTGTCGTACAGAAAACACAACTGACCGTTTGGCGTCGTGATCTGCCCGTAGACACAGCCCTGCCCCTCTTCGCGCCAGACCGACATGCGGCGGTTCAGAAATTGTTCGGTTCCCACCAGGCCACCGCTGCGGATTTCGTAGAATGTCAGAGTTTTGCCGACCGCCGCGTCCAGAAACGCCTTGGGCGTGATCATGGTCTGGGCCGAGGCCAAGCAAGGCAGCAGCGCCGTGCCCAGTGCACACCCGCGCAGGACTCTACCAGTTGTCACGGAACCACCGCACGGCGCGCTTGAACGGGCGCGCGGCATAGGTATCGACCGGGATTTCAAAGTCCCACCATTCATCCTGAGGATGGGCTGCAAACAGGCTGAGGCCGACAGCGGACGAGAACCCGGGCCCGGTGGCTGATTGGGGCAGGCCATGCACGCGCAAGGGGCGGCCCAGGCGAACGCGCTGACCGAGGATGCGCGTGGCCAGCCCGTCCAGCCCCATGATCTGGCTGCCGCCGCCGGTCAGCACGATCTGCTGGCTTGGCATGTGTTCAAATCCGGCGGCGTCCAGCCGGACGCGGACCTCTTCAAGAATTTCCTCGACACGCGGGCGCATGATGCCGATCAACTCGGCACGGCTGACGGTGCGGCGGTCGTGTTCCCAATCGCCGGTATCACCACCGATATCAATCATATCCCTGTCGTCGGCCCCGGTGGCATGAACGCCACCATTGAATGTCTTGATCCGTTCCGCCACGGCGGCAGGTACACCCAAGCCCATCGAGATATCGGCAGTCACGTGATCGCCGCCCATGCGCACGCAATCGGCATAGATCATGTGCTTTTTCATGAAGATCGAAACGCTCGTGGTGCCGCCGCCCATGTCGATACAGGCCGCACCCAGTTCCTGCTCATCCTCGACCAGCGCCGAGATGCCCGAGACATAGGCCGAATTCGCAATCCCGGCCAGTTCCAGATCGCAGCGCTTGATACAGCGCACGATGTTCTGGATCGCTGACGAATCCACGGTCAGCATATGCATGTCGACCGCAAGGCTCTGGCCCATCTGCCCGCGCGGGTCGATCAGGCCCGATCGGTTGTCGAGCGCGAAATTCACCGGTTGAGCATGCAGTACTTCGCGCCCGTCACCATAATCCGGCACGTCGCAGGCGTTCAGAACCCGGCCTACTTCGGCCTCGGTCACGATCTGACCGTCCAGATCGACTTGTGCATCCAGCCCGTAAGACCGCGGGTTCGCGCCCGAGAAACAGGCGATCACATGGTCGACGCGGATGTCGGCCATCTTCTGTGCGGCCTGAAGCGCGGTGCGGATGGCACGTTCGGTTTCCTGCATGGCGGTGACTTCGCCGAACTGCACGCCCCGCGACCGGGTGGTCGCGGCACCGATGACGCGAAAACCTGTCTGCCCTGCCATGGAACCGATGGTGTTGTCCTCGCTCAGCCGACCGGTTCCGTCAAAGCGCAGCACAAGACAGGCGATTTTCGAACTGCCCACATCCAGAATCGCAATCACACCGCGTTGCAATGCCTGCCGCCGCATCTGACGCATGGCACGTTGGGACTGATAAAGATCGGTCATCATGGTCGTTACTGCCCGTTACTCACTGTCACTTTTGTGTTCCACCAGTCTTCGCTGGCGGCTTTGGTCATTCGGATGGTCGGACGCTGCCCGAGGCGCATGTCGACCACGGCCACGTCACGTTCCAGAAGGTCCTGTACCTCGTTCACGGCAAGCACGCGTTCCAGCGCACGCACCGGGCGTTCGGTCGGCAGCATGATGCGCTGACCACGGTCCAGCACCAGATCCCAGCGCCGCTCTCCCACGCGCACCAAGCCGCGCACGCGATTGCCCAGGCTGCGCGAAGTCCGCAGAAGCTCCAGCGCTTCTCCGACGTGATCGTCGGCGCCCATCCCTGCGATCAGCGGCAGATCGGCGTTATCCTTGCGAGAGGTGGCTTCCTTGACATGCGCGCCTGTCTCATCCAGCAGCTCAAGCCCCTCACGCGTTCGCCAGACGATTACGGGCTGACGCTCGACGACATCGACTTGCAGGATGCCTCCGGGGCGGATTCTGACGGTTGCGGATTTCACCGGGTCCAGCCCGGTGATCGTGTCGCGGATCTGTTCCACATCCAGATCCCAGGAACTGATCGGGAAATCCAGCGGAACGATTTCACGGATATCTTCGGACAGGTCGGTTCCCGCCCCATCGATGGCCATCAGGTTGACCATGAATTCAGGGCGCTCCTGAATCGAAGTGCGCACATCGGCGATATAAGCGGCAAGTGCGTCGCGACGGTCCTGCGAGGCAAAGAAGATGCCAACCGCGGCAGCGATGGCGCAGATCGGCAGGCCGACCTTGACACCAAGGCGAATGCCCGGCGTCAGCATCCAACGTTGCAGCCGATAGCTGAGACGAGACGGCGCAGGGTCACTGCGCCTCGCAGAGCGGGAAAACACACGCGCACCGCGCAGGCGCAAAAGCGGTTCGGCCTCGTGCGAGTCCGTGTCGGCCGAGGCGAAATCGGCATCCGGCCCCGCAAGTGGTTTGCTGCGGTGGATTTCCAATGAACGACTGGCGATCAGCGGTCGCATGAGGCGTCCTCCACCATCCAGGCGCAGAGCTGTCCGAATGTCATTCCAAGATGAGCGGCCTGTTCCGGGACCAGAGAGGTTGGCGTCATGCCGGGCTGGGTATTGGTTTCCAGCAGGAACAACCCATCGGCACCCTTGCTGTCATCCCAGCGGAAATCGGTGCGGCTGACGCCCCTGCATCCCAAGGCAACATGCGCACGCACGGCGTAATCCATGCAACGGTCAAAGATGTCCGGTGGCACATCGGCAGGCAGAACATGCCATGATCCGCCCGGTTTGTACTTGGCATCGTAATCATACCAACCACCATCGGTCATGATCTCGGTCACGGTCAGGGCGCGGTCGCCCATTACCGTTACGGTCAGTTCACGCCCCGCAACATATTTCTCGACCATGATCTGATCGGGCATGTCTTCGGACAGCCGCGGCGGGCCGTTGGCGTTTTCATGGACGATGTAAATCCCGACGCTGGAGCCTTCGTTGTTCGGTTTGGCCACATAGGGTGGCTCCATCACGTGAGCTTCGACCACCTCGACCTTGGGCACGATCACGCTCGGTACGACGGGCAGCCCTTCGGTCTGGTAAATCTCTTTGCTGCGCTGCTTGTCCATTGCCAGCGCCGAGGCCAGCACACCGGAATGGGTGTAAGGGATACGCATCCATTCCAGCAGGCCCTGCACACACCCATCTTCGCCCCAGCGGCCGTGCAGGGCGTTGAAAACCACATCCGGTTTGATGTCCACAAGGCGCGCGCAGAGGTCGGGACCCGCGTCCAGTTCGACCACTTCAAAGCCTTCTCCCACAAGGGCGGCCGCGCATTCGCGCCCAGAGCTGAGAGACACCTCGCGTTCCGCCGAGGGTCCACCCATCAATACCGCCACTTTGGGGTTTGTCCTGCTCGACATACCCAATGTGCGCCTCAATGTCCCCGGACCTTATGTGGTGGTCCGTACTGCGTTTATGCCTTTGATCCGTCGCCTGAATTTGCCTGTTATGGTCTGACGGTCGGGGCTTTATTCTGTCAGCGGATCACCGACCCGCATGATTTCCCACTCTAGCGTGATGCCGCTTGTTTCGTAAACCTTTTTTCGCACCTCTTCGCCAAGACCTTCAAGGTCTGCAGCGGTGGCCGCGCCGGTATTGATCAGGAAATTCGAGTGCTTCGGGCTCATCTGCGCACCGCCAAGCGTCGCGCCGCGCATTCCGGCGTCGTCGATCACTTTCCACGCCTTGAGGTCATGCACGTCATCCGCCTGCCCGGTCGAAGAAAACCCCGCCGGGTTACGGAAGGTCGACCCCGCGCTGCGATCTTTGGTGGGCTGGGTTTCGTCGCGTTTTTTCAACTGTGCCTCCATACGGGCATGGAGTTCTTGGGGACTGCCTGAAGGGCCCTCGAACACAGCCGAAATCAGCACGGCGCCTTCCGGCAGGTCCGTCTGGCGATAGCGAAAGTTCAAGTCTTCGGGCGTCAGGTCCACAAGTTCGCCTTGCCGGGTGACAATCGTGGCCTTGCGCAGAACATCCGCCGTGTAGCTGCCGTAACAGCCCGCGTTCATCCGCACCGCGCCGCCGATCGAGCCCGGAATGGTGCGCAGAAAGGTCAGGTCAACACCGGCATCCGCCGCCTTTCGCGCAACATGCGCGTCCAGCGCCGCAGCCCCTGCCGTAACCGTGTTGCCGTCAACCGAGATCGCGTTGAACCCGCGCCCCAGCCGGATCACCACGGCCCGCAGCCCCCCATCCCGAACGATCAGGTTCGAACCGACACCCATCGGAAAGATCGGGGTTTGTGCGGGCAGTTCCCGCAGGAAGGCTTGCAGGTCTTCGGTATCGGCAGGCTGGAACAGGTAATCGGCCGGGCCGCCGACGCGAAGCCATGTGAGCTCAGAGAGAGGTCGCGCCCGAGACAGGCGACCTTTCGGAACGGGAAACGTTGTCATGCGTCTGCACGCACCGCCAGGCTGCGTCCGCCCACACCGCCCATGATTGCAGCGAACAGAAAGGGAAGAACGCCGGCGGTCAGCCAGACCAGCGGGCCGAACGCCTGTTCTTCTTCGCCGGTGCCAATACCGGCCAGTACCACGATCAACGCCAGCCCGACGGCCGAGGCCAGACCGATCAGCCACAACAAGCCGCGCAGGCCCAGCCAACGGCCCGCCGTAAAACCGGCGGCGGCACCTAGCAGGAAAGAAAGAATTGGCAGATAGGCAAATGTGGCGACGGACGCCATGGCGGACCTCCTGAAACTGGCCGGTTATTCGTCAGCCGCCTTCATGCCCTGCATTTTCATCTTTGTCCAACGGGTCAGATAAATCACGGGCCAGCGCAGCACGGACATACCCATGGCCAGCACCAGCAAGCCGATCCACGGGCCGTTCTGATAGGTGACATACCCCAGAATCGGAATGCCCACGGCGATCAGGATATAGGCGCGTGTCCAGTGGTTGTCTTTGCTTGGGATCATTGCAAGCAGATTCGCGGAAACGCCCCACAGACCGGCAAGGGCGATGGACCAGTTCATTCCATGACCTCCCCGCGCACCCATTTTCGCCAGTAATACCGGATGGGGTTGCGGAACATCGAAACGAATCCGCCGAAGGCGAAAACCGACCAGAACCAACCGTGATCATAACCCAGCCAGACGATCAGTACCGGAGCGCAGATCAGCAGGGTCACGCCCGGCGGAAACTGCATTCGCATCGGCAAGAACGCCACGATCGTGGCGCAGATCACCCAAAGGGCGGCAATGATCATCGAATAGTCCATCTGTCCCCTCCGAGGACATGCGGCGGCTGCGGGCATTTGCTACACCTTCAGGTTGTGCACCAAACAGAAGGGAAGTCAAACAGCTTGTTTTCGTTGCAATCTCTCAGGCAGACCATTGGCCCAGGCGCTGATCGTACCGGCCCCGAGGCAGACGACGATATCGCCCGGGCGGGCCTGCTCGCGCACAAGCCGCTCAAGATCGTTTTCGTCAAACAGCGCGCGGGCGTGGCGGTGGCCGTGGCGGATCAGACCCTGCACCAGATCGTCGCGCGATGCGCCTTCGATCGGGTCCTCTCCGGCGGCGAAGATATCGGCGATAGCTACGACATCGGCGTCATTGAAGCAGGTGCAGAAATCATCGAACAGATTGGACAGGCGCGAATAACGGTGCGGCTGGTGCACGGCGATTACGCGGCCTTCGGTCGCCTGTCGCGCGGCCTTCAGGACTGCGGTGATTTCAACGGGGTGGTGGCCATAGTCGTCGATGATGGTGACACCGTCGACCTCTCCGACCTTGGTAAAGCGGCGATTGACGCCGCCGAAATTGGCCAGTGCCTCGCGAATTTCCGAGGCTTTCATGCCCAGATGGCGGGCAACAGCCACGGCGGACAAAGCGTTGGAAACGTTGTGGTCGCCGGGCATCGGCAGAGTGCAGCCTTCGATCACCTTGTCTTCGTATTGCAGGTGAATGTCGAAATGCGCGACGCCGCCCTTGTAGGTCAGGTTCTCGGCCCGCACATCGGACTGCGCGTTGAAGCCATAGGTGCGCACGCGGCGGTCGGTGATGCGGCCGACAAGCGCCTGCACCTCGGCATGGTCGGTGCAACACACAGCCAGCCCGTAAAAGGGGATATTCGATACGAATTCATGGAAACCCGCGCGCAGCTTGTCGAAATCGCCCCAATGCTCCATATGCTCGGGGTCGATATTGGTGACGATGGCGATGGTCGCGGGCAGGCGGTTGAACGAGCCGTCGCTCTCGTCCGCTTCGACCACCATCCATTCGCCCTGTCCCATCCGGGCGTTCGAGCCGTAGGCATGGATGATGCCGCCATTGATCACGGTCGGGTCAAAATCCCCTGCCACCATCAGTTCGGCCATCATCGTGGTCGTGGTGGTCTTGCCGTGAGTCCCGGCGATGGCGATGTTGGATTTCAGCCGCATCAGTTCGGCCAGCATGTCAGCCCGGCGCACCACCGGAAGGCCGCGGGCACGGGCGCCGTCAAGCTCGGGGTTGCCCGGTTTGATCGCGGTCGAGACCACCACAACGGCCGCGTTTTCAAGGTTTTCCGCGCGCTGACCGACAAAGATCTCGGCCCCCAGACTTGCCAGCCGGTCGGTGATCTTCGATGCCTTCAGGTCCGAGCCCTGAACCCGGTACCCCAGATTGAGCAGCACCTCGGCGATACCCGACATTCCGATCCCGCCGATCCCCACAAAGTGAATCGGCCCTACGTCCTGCGGCAGTTTGGTTGCTGGGTTCATGTGGTCTCCTTCTGCGCCAATTGTTCAACAAGGGCTGTCAGACGCTCGGTGGCGTCAGGTGCCCCGACGGACAAGGCGGCATGGGCCATTTTCTGTGCGGCTTCGGGGTTCGTGAGAACCGTGGTGATTTGCTGTGTCAGCGCAAGAACGTCAAGAGCCTTTTCCGGGATCATGATGGCCCCGCCCGCCTGCACCAAGCCCCGTGCGTTGGCTGTCTGGTGATCTCCGGCGGCGGCGGCAAAGGGGATCAGGATCGACGGGCGCCCGATGACCGAGATATCGGCAACGCTGGACGCGCCAGACCGCGAGATCACCAGTTGGGCATCCGACATGCGACGGGGGACATCATCAAAGAAGGGCTGCACGTCGGCGCGGATGCCGTGTTCGTTGTAGAAGGCTGTGACGCGCTCGCCATCCTCGTCCCGGGCCTGATGCGCCACGCGGATGTGAGTGCGGATTTCTTCGGGCAGTGCGGCGATGGCACCAGGCACCACATCGCTTAGGATGCGTGCGCCTTGCGAACCGCCCATGACAAGGACCGACATCGGATAATCACCGGGCGGAATGTAACCGGCCGCGGCGCGGTCCAGAACGGCGGACCGGACCGGGTTTCCGGTGTGGATGCCATGCGCGCCCTCGGGCAGGTCCGTGGGCCACACACCACAGGCCACCTGCGCGACACGGGTGGCGAACAACTGGTTCACACGCCCCAGCACCCCGTTCTGTTCGTGGATCATGCGGGGGATTTTGAGCATGGTCGCAGCGGTCAGCGCCGGGATCGAGGGATACCCGCCGAAACCCACAACGACGTCGGGCTTGTCCCGCACCATCTGGAACACCATGCCAGCCACGCCACCGGCGATCTTGGGGCCGGCCATGGCCTTGGCCGCCAGACCGCCACGCCCGAATGTGGCCGATGATGCCTCGACGATCTCGGTCGAGTGTGGGAAACCACCGGTATAGCGGGCGCCGCGCGGGTCGGTAGACAGGCGCACGCGCCAGCCCTTGTTCAGCATCGCCTCGGCCAGCGCCTGAGCCGGGAACATGTGCCCCCCGGTCCCGCCAGCCGCAATCAACAGGTAAGGGTTCCCCATTATCCTCGTCCGCGCAGAATTTCGCCAAGCTCGCCCTGTGGGCGGGTTCGGGTGAAGGCCAGCAGCATTCCGACCGCAATACCGCCTGCAATCAGGGATGAGCCGCCATAGCTGACAAAAGGCAGCGTCATTCCCTTCGCGGGCAGCAGACGTACCGCAACACCCATGTTGATCATCGCCTGCACGCCGAACATGCATGCCAGACCGGTGCCCGCCAGGCGGATGAACATGTCACGTTCCCGCATCAGGCGCAGCAACGAACGTACCACGACCAACGAATAAAGCGCGATGATGATCAGCACCAGGATCAGGCCGTATTCCTCGGCCGCGACCGCGATGATGAAATCGGTATGCGCGTCCGGCAGCGACCACTTGACCTGCCCCTCACCCACGCCGACACCGAACAGCCCCCCTTCGCGGATGGCGTTGGTGGCATAGCCTAACTGGGTGGTCGGATCGACCTCTTGATTCAGAAAGCCATCGATACGGCGGGCAAAGTGTTCAGAATTGGAATAGGCGAACATACCGCCCAGAACAACAAACCCGGCCATTCCAACCAGCAGCAGCATTGGCGCCCCGGCGACAAAATACATCACCCCCCAGCCGAACAGGATCAGGCAGGCCTGACCGAAATCAGGTTGCATCACCAGCATACCGACAATCGCCATGCACAGGGCAAACGACCAGATCCGCCCCGGCGGGCCGTTGATCTCTTGTGAGGCAGCCAGCAGCCATGCAGCAACGACGATGAAGCCGGGCTTCAGAAACTCGGACGGCTGAAGCGAGGCGAACCCCAGCGAATACCAGCGCACCGCGCCCTTGCCAAAGTCGGTCCCGAAGACGGGCAGGAAAACCAGTGCCACGAAGGCCCCCAGGAAACCCAGCACCGCCAAACGACGCACCAGCGTCGGCGACATCATCGAGGTCAGAAGCATCGCAATCAGCGCCAATCCGCCGAAGATGGCCTGACGTTCGACATAATGGAACGGATCGAACCCGTTTCGCCCGGCCAGCGGTGGCGAAGACGCCAGCCCCAGCAACAGACCGATGGCAAACAGGATCAGAACGCAGGACATCGTCCAGCGATCGATTGTGCGCCACCATTTCGGTAGAATCGGTTCTCCGCGCTGGTCCTGGACCGCGCCATACACCATCTCAGTCATGAGATACCGCCACTCTCTGCCTCGTCAACGCCCCGTTTTCGGGGTCTGATTGAGACTCTACAGGGATTTTTGTGTTTGGGCTAGTAGGATGAAGCCACAAGGCATAAATCGACCTTCCAGGCCCAAAGCACCCCCGGCAGCACGTGGCGGCCCGTGGTTATTGCAGCTTTGGACACGCCGCTTAGCGGAGCCGCGCGCGTTGATCCACAAGGCGGGTTGCTATGCATTATTCCTTGATCGGATATCGGTCGGGTTCCTCAAACACGTCAATGACGCGAGACCCCGCCTTGATGGTCCCTCCGTGCGCGACTCCGCTTGGGATCGAGTAGCTGTCGCCGGGGCCGTAGATGCGGGTCTGGCCACCGATCGTGAGTTCAATTTCACCCTCAACCACCGTCCCCCATTGGGCACCATGCGAATGCAGGGGAAGCTCCATGTCCTTGAGAAAAGTGAAGAAAGCGACCAGCCCTGCATCTGATCGAATGACGGCCGTCTGCACCACGTCTTCAGGAAAAGGCACATCCAGTTTTGGAAATGACGAAATAAATTCGGGGAATTGCATTCAGAGTTCCTTTTGCCAGTTTGTCTTGTCAAAACCTCTTTGCGGTATGGCCGCAGCATGTCAGTGCGCTGGAACTCTGGCAATCGCCCTGTCAGCCGACTTCGAATTTGAGAGAACGCGGCGAGCGCGCGCCGCGCGACTTCGGCATGGGCTCTTGCCATCTTGTTTAATCCACGCCATCCCCCGCGCATGACCTACGACACGATCATCCTTGGGGCCGGGGCTGCCGGCATGATGTGTGCGGCCCATTGCGGTGGGCGCGTGCTGGTGATTGACCATGCCAAGGCACCCGGCGAGAAAATCCGCATCTCGGGCGGGGGGCGCTGCAATTTCACCAACATGTATGCCGGGCCGGGCAACTTCCTGTCGCGAAACCCGCATTTCTGCAAATCCGCCCTTTCACGGTACACGCAATGGGATTTCATCGATCTGGTCGAGCGTCACAACATCGCCTGGCATGAGAAAACCTTGGGCCAGTTGTTCTGCGATGGCTCTTCGAAACAGATCATCCGGATGTTGCTGGATGAAATGAGCGGTGCAGGAGCAGAGCTGTGGGTTCAAACCTTGCTGCGCGATCTGCGCAAGACCGAAGGCGGCTTTGCGCTGGAGGTGGAGCGTGACGAGCAACGGCAGCACCTGACCTGCGCCAATCTGGTGCTGGCGACGGGCGGGAAATCGATTCCCAAGATGGGCGCTACCGGGCTGGCCTATGACATCGCGCGCCAGTTCGGGTTGCGGATGACCGAGACTCGGGCGGCGCTGGTGCCTTTCACCTTCTCGGACAGGCGGTTCAAGGACCTGTCCGGCGTTTCACTTCCCGTGCGACTGTCGAATGATAGCGCCAGCTTCGACGAGGCGCTGCTGTTCACCCATCGCGGTCTCAGCGGGCCGTCGGTGTTGCAACTGTCGTCATACTGGCGCGAAGGTGAGGCAATCCAGGTGAACCTGATCCCCGACCTGCCCCTGTTGGATCTGTTGCGCGCACAGCGGCAAAGCGCTGGCCGCAAGGCGCTGACCACTGAACTGGCGCGGCATCTGCCGGCCCGGCTGGTCGATTACCTGTGTCGGATCATTCCGATGTCCGGGAAGCTGGCGGATCAGTCGGACGCGAAACTGGTCGAACTGACCTCGGCCTTGTCTGCGTGGCAACTGGTGCCGTCGGGGACCGAGGGGTATCGCACCGCCGAAGTCACCTTGGGCGGGATCAACACGGATGACTTGTCTTCGAAAACGATGGAGGCCAGGGATGTCCCCGGCCTCTATGCAATTGGCGAAGCAGTTGATGTCACCGGTTGGTTGGGCGGCTACAACTTCCAGTGGGCATGGTCGTCAGGCCATGCCGCAGGTGTTGCAATTGCCGCCGGACGCTAGCCTACGACGTTGTAGCCACGCCCGCGCATGCAGTTGCGCACGATCACTTCTTTGTTCTGGTTTTTATTGATGACGTCTGCGCCAGCGCCTACCAGGGCACCTGCCACAGCCGCGCGACCAAGATTGTCGCTGCTGTCCTGAACGATCCCGGTAACGGCCGCAGCACCCGCTGCGCCAATTGCTGCATTCCCCGCGGTAGAGCCATCAACGCTGCTCTGCGATGCCGCCAGTTGTTGGCATTGCTGCAGGTCCACGTTGTAATTCGGGCCGACCGGACCGTCGACGATGGGCTGATAGTTGGCACCCGTGTTCGTACAGGCCCCCGCAACAAGAATGGCAGGTAGGATCAGAGAAAGTCTACGAAATGGCATAGTCATAACCTCGTGTTGAATCTGCTGGAAGGCAAAACCAATAATGGTGCCGCGTCAAGCTGATAGCATCCAAGTTTGGCCCAGCCGGCGGTCTATTGCAAATGGCTATTCTGTCAGCCGGCGCTTGACCTGCGTTGCAAAATCCTCGCCGCGCTGTTCAAAGTTGTCATATTGGTCGAAACTTGCCGCCGCGGGCGCCAGTAGGACCGTCTCGCCGGGTCGGGCATCCGCCATGGCCTGCGCCACGGCCTCTGACATCGTCGTACAGACCTGCGCATCAGCCTCGAGCTGCATCGCAAAACCGGCCGCTTCGCGACCGATCACATAGGCCTTGATGACTTCGCCCGCCGCCATGTTCAGGGCTGATATGCCACCCTCTTTCTCAAGACCGCCGCAAATCCATCGGATCTTTTTGAATGCCATAAGCGCTTTCAGGGCGCTGTCGACATTGGTCGCCTTGGAGTCGTTGACGTAGGTAACCCCATCGGCCTCGGCGATGATCTGGCTGCGATGCGGCAGACCCGGATAGGAATGCAGCGCATCCTCGATCACGCGCGGGGCAAGGCCCAGCGACCGGCAGGCGGCGTAGGCCGCGCAGGCATTCTGGTGGTTATGTGCACCGGGCAGGCCCTTGATGGCGCGCAGGTCGATAGACCCCGCCTGCCGCCCCTTGCGGTATTCCGACAGGAACCCTTTGCGCGCAAAGACCTGCCAGCCCGGCCCAGTCAGCTTCCGCGCCACCGAGATACGGATCACCCGGTCATCCGATGGTCCTTCAGCCAGTTGCCCTGCCAAAAACGCACCTTCGGTTTCGTCGACGCCAATGATCGCGCGATCCGGGCCGCCTTCGGAAAAGAGGCGCCGCTTGGCCGCGAAATATCCGCCCATGCCGCCGTGGCGGTCCAGATGATCGGGCGACAGATTGGTGAACACCGCCACATCGGGGGTCAGAGCGCGGGCCAGCTCGGTCTGATAGCTGGAAAGCTCCAGCACCACGACCGAACCATCACCGCCCGGATCGATATCCAGAACACCGCGCCCGATATTGCCCGCCAACTGCGCCTCGCGACCGGCCTCGGTCAGAATGTGGTTGATCAACGCCGCCGTGGTCGACTTCCCGTTCGATCCCGTCACCGCAATCACGCGCGGCGGCGTGTCGTAACCGTTCCATTCCGCCCCCGCGAAGGAGCGGAAGAACAGGCCGATGTCATTGTCCACCGGCACGCCTGCATCCAGAGCTGCCGCAACCACGGGGTTCTGTTCAGGATAGAGATGCGGAATGCCCGGTGAGACGATCAGCGATGCGATGTCGTCAAATGCCCCATGCTTGCGCAGGTCGGCGCAGGAGAAGCCCTCGCCTTCGGCGGTATCACGAGCGGCCGGGTTGTCGTCCCAGCACACCGGTTCCGCCCCTCCTGCGTGCAAGGCGCGGGCTGTGGCCAGACCGGACCGGCCCAGCCCCAGAACGGCCACTTTCTGTCCTGCAAAGCCTTTGACCGGGATCATTCACTTCGGTCCTTTTTTGCCATACACCCTGTCACCATCAACCAAATCATCAATGGGAACAGGAACAAACTTCCCCATGCAATCAAGAAAGCCGCCTCTTTTGCGTTGAACAATTGTGAAAGGACGATGGGTAACACAACCAGTGAAAATCCGACAAAAAAAGCCAATATCCGCACTTGAGCCTTCCAGCCTAATTCCTCAACCTTTTCGTAACCTTCATCTTCTTTTATCTGCTGTAAGCCACGAAGTGAAACCAGAACGGCATGGGTCAACAGGCAGTAGAGTATTACCGCCAAAAAAAGCAGAGCAATAAAATAGGCTATCCACCATCGGGGGTTGTTAGCATCTGTAAAAACACTGGCTGAAAACCAAAGCCCCCATGCTAGCGCTAGGGCGCTGACCAATGCTTGGAATGCACTGGAAACCCACTCTAAATGTGGCCTTAGTCCTTCAAGAAACTTAGACACTTACCTTACCTTCAGCGTCGCCAGACCGATCATCGCCAGGATCAGCGAGATGATCCAGAAGCGGATCACGATGGTCGGCTCGGCCCAGCCTTTTTTCTCATAGTGGTGATGGATCGGGGCCATCAGGAAGACCCTCTTGCCCGTGCGTTTGAAATAGAGGACCTGAATGATCACGCTCAGCGCCTCGACCACGAACAGGCCGCCGACCACGGCCAGAACCAGCTCGTGCTTGGTGGCCACGGCGATTGCGCCCAGCGCGCCGCCCAGGGCCAGCGATCCGGTGTCACCCATGAACACCGCCGCCGGGGGAGCGTTGTACCAGAGAAACCCGAGGCCGGCTCCGAACAACGCGGAGGTGAAGATGAAGATCTCACCGGTGCCGGGTACGTAATGCACATCGAGATATTCGGTAAAGTCGACCCGACCCACCGCATAGGCGATCACGCCCAGGGTCGAGGCTGCGATCATCGCTGGCATGATGGCCAGCCCGTCCAGACCATCGGTCAGGTTCACCGCATTGGCGGCCCCGACGATCACGACAATCGAGAACGGAATATAGAAGATGCCCAGATTGACCAGCGTGTCCTTGAAGACGGGTACAGCCAGCTGGTTCTGCAACGCTTCGGGATGGTGCAACGTCGCCCAAAGCGAAGCCAGCACGGCGATAATCACGCCTAAAGCCAGGCGCATCCTGCCTGAAACCCCCTGCGTATTCTGTTTTGAGACCTTCGCGTAGTCATCCGCGAATCCGATGGCCGCATAAGACAAGGTCACAAAAAGAACCATCCAGACATAAGGGTTGTCCAACCGCGCCCAGACAAGGGTTGACGTGACCAGAGCTCCGACAATCAGCAATCCACCCATCGTCGGCGTGCCTGCCTTGGAAAAATGCCCTTCGGGGCCGTCGTCACGGATCGGCTGGCCTTTGCCCTGTTTCTTGCGCAGCACGTTGATCAGGGGTTTTCCGAAGATGAACCCAAAGATCAGCGCGGTCATGAAGGCACCGCCTGCGCGGAAGGTGATATACCGGAAGAGGTTCCAGAAATCCCCTCCGTCCGACAGAGCGGTCAACCAGTACAGCATGACAATACCTTTCTCACACGAGGCGCGCGGGCAAGTTCACCCATCAAGCGCGCCCCCTTGCCCCATTTTGCGCAGACCGTCAACAATCGCGGCCAACGCCATGCTGAGTGAGCCCTTGGCGAGCACCGTGTCTCCATCCCGGATCAAAGCAGGCAGATGTTCCGCCATTTCCGCACTGGTTGCGAACCAGAGCCCACGTTTCTTCTCGGGCAGCGCGCGGTGCATTGCCTGCATCAATGGCCCGATGCAATGAACCTGATCCACGCGCGCCATCGCCTCGATATCCGCCATGGCGGCATGCATGGCCTCTTCCTGGGCGCCCAGTTCCTTCATGTCACCCAGAAACGCAACGCGGCGGGTGCCTTTGGAGGCGGCCAAGACATCCAGCGCGGCCTCCATCGAGGTCGGGTTGGCGTTATAGCTGTCATCCAGCAGTTCGATCTGCCCGCCGCCGGGCAAAGGCAGGCTTTCCCGTACGCCGCGCCCCTTGACCGGAGACCATGCGCGCAGACCCGCGATAGCGTCATCCAGATCGACACCCAGTTCAACGCAGGCTGCCAAAGCCCCCAGTGCGTTCATGGCGAAATGCGTACCGGCAGAGTTCACCGCAAAGCGGAATACCTGATCACCAACGGCAGCTTCGGCATTCACGGCGCTCGTCCCCTGCTGAACGTCGGTCAGCCGGTAATCCGTTGCGCCTTGGCCGAAATCCACGATCCCGGCCCCCTGCCCAAGTGCCGTTTGGCGCAGGATGTCCGCGTGCTCGATATCCGCATTGACGATTGCCGCGCCACCGGATTCGAGCCCTTCAAAGATCGCAGCTTTTTCATGGGCGATGCCAGCCACATTCTCGAAGGCTTCCAGATGCACCGCCGCCACGGTCGTGACCAGCGCCACATGCGGGCGGGCTTGCCGGGCCAGCGGGGCAATCTCGCCCGGATGGTTCATGCCAATCTCGATCACTGCGAATTCAGTGTCGCGCGGCATCCGGGCAAGGGTCAGCGGAACGCCCCAGTGGTTGTTGTAGCTGGCCACGCTGGCATGGGTTCTGCCCTGTGTTTCGAGGATCACGGCCAGCATTTCCTTGGTCGACGTCTTGCCGACACTGCCGGTCACCCCCACCACACGCGCATCCGTTCTGGCGCGAGCCGCCTGCCCCAAAGCCTTGAGCGCCGCCTGCACATCTTCGACGATCAGCAGTGGTGCGTCTGGCGATACGTTGTCGGGAATATGCGAGACCAAAGCCGCGCCCGCGCCTTTCTCAAGCGCTTGGGCTACGAACTCATGCCCGTCCCGTGCCGCTTTCAGCGCCACGAACAGATCACCGGGTTGAAGGGTGCGCGTGTCGATGGAGACACCATCAGCGGCCCAGTCGGTCGTGACCCGTCCACCCGTTGCCTGAGCAGCCTCGGATGCAGTCCAGAGCGTCATGCGACCCTCCCGTCCAGCGCTGCAACGGAAATGCTGGCCTGTTCGACATCGTCGAAGGGCAGAACCTGATCTCCCACGATCTGACCGGTTTCATGCCCCTTTCCGGCGATCAGCAGCGCATCACCGGGTTGCAGCGCATCGATGCCGCGCAGGATGGCCTCGGCGCGGTCGCCGACTTCGGTCACGCTGGCGTCGCCTGCTGCCTCTGACGCGCCTGCCATCACGGCCGCGCGGATGACTGCCGGATCTTCGCTGCGCGGGTTGTCATCGGTGACAAAGACCACGTCTGCATGGTTGGCTGCCGCCCTGCCCATCAAGGGTCGTTTGCTGGCGTCGCGATCCCCGCCCGCACCGATAACGGCAATCAGACGGCCCATCACATGCGGGCGCAGCGCCCTGAGTGCTGTGGCAACAGCATCAGGCGTGTGGGCATAATCCACAAACACCGCCGCGCCATTGTCACGCGTGGCGGCCAGTTGCATCCGCCCGCGAACCGTCGTCAGATGGGGCAGAGTTTCGAACACCCGTTCGGGGCTGTCCCCGGCAGCGATCACCAGGCCACAGGCCAGCAGGATATTTTCGGCCTGAAACCCGCCGATCAGGTTCAGGCGGGTCTGGAACGTTCGGCCCTGCCACGCAAAGCGCAGGTCCTGCCCCGTGGCGTCGAACCGCTGGTTGATCAGACACAGGTCGGCATCGCCCAGCCCCACCGTCAGCACCGACTGGCCGCGCATCTCGGCGATCCGCCGGACCTGGGCCCCTTTCGGGTCGCTTAGGTTGACAACGGCCGTTCCATCCTGCGGCAAAACCCGGTCGAACAGACCGGCCTTTGCGTTGAAATAGGCCTCGAAGGTTTCGTGGTAATCCAGGTGGTCCTGCGTGAAGTTCGAGAAACCGGCGGCGGTCAGGTGAACGCCGTCAAGGCGGCGCTGTTCAAGGCCGTGGGACGAAGCCTCCATTGCGGCATGGGTCACGCCGTTCTCGGCCGCCTCGGCCAGACAGCGGTGCAAGGTGATCGGCTCGGGCGTGGTGTGGGCCAGCGGCGCTGTCCACGCACCTTCAACCCCGGTGGTGCCGAGGTTGACGGCGGCGTGGCCAAGCGCGGACCAGATCTGCCGAACGAAGGTGGAAACAGATGTTTTGCCGTTCGTTCCCGTGACGGCCACGATGGTTTGCGGCTGCGCGCCGAACCACAACGCCGCGGCACCGGCCAGCGCCTGTCGCGGGTCTTCCACCACGGCCAGCGCTGCGTCCGAGGCTGCCAGTTCGGCCTCGGCGATCTCTGCCCCTTCGGCATCGGTCAGGATTGCAGCGGCCCCCATGCGCAGGGCAAACTGGATGAACTCTGCGCCATGAACGCGGGACCCGGGCAGCGCGGCAAACAGGAAGCCCTCTTTCACCTCGCGGCTGTCAACGGCCAGACCGGTGATATCCGGGTTTGCGCCCTCTCTTGCGGTCAGGGCCAGCTGGCTGAGTTTCTTCGTCCTTATGCCCATGACCCACCTCTTGCCGGACAGCCTAGTTTGAGGTCAGCGTTATAGCAGCGCCCGCCTCAGGCTCAAGCCGGGGACGCAACCCCAACAACGGTGCGACGCGTCCGATCAGTTCGGCGGCAACAGGCACGGCGGTCCACCCGGCCGTGCGGCGTTTTTCACCGTAGGCCACGATCGAAGGTTCGTCCAACGTCACGATCAGAACGTACTGCGGATCGTAGGCCGGGAAGATCGTCGCGAAGGTGGCAATGACCTTGTCATCATAGTACCCGCCGCGCGGTTTGGGCTTGTCGGCCGTACCGGTCTTGCCGGCCACGTCATAGCCCTTGACCTCGGCGAAACTGGCGGTGCCGTCCGTTACCACTTTGCGCAGCATCTTTTGCGCCTGCCGTGCAGTGTTCTGCGACATGACACGAGGCCCGTATTGCGGGCCGTTCCGGCGCAGAATGGTCGGGCTGACGTAATGCCCGCCATTGGCAATCGCCGCGTATCCCGCGGCCAGATGCATCGGGCTGGTCGACAGGCCGTGGCCATAAGAAATTGTCACGGTACTGAGCTCGCCCCATTTCTTCGGCTTCAGCGGCACACCGCCCTTGGCCTCGACAATCTCGAATGGGGTCGGATCGAACATGCCAAGCGCGTCCAGAAACTCCTGCTGCCGTTTGGCACCGATTTGCAAGGCCAGACGCCCCGTGCCTCGGTTCGAGCTGTGGACGATCACATCCGCCACGCTGATCTTGCCGTAATTTTTGCCGTTGAATTCGCCGATGGGAAAGCGGCCGATCTTCATCGGCCCGGACGTATCGATGATGGTGTTCGAATTCACCAATCCAAGTTCGACGGCCTGGGCCGCGGTGAAAATCTTGAAAACAGATCCCAGTTCATACACGCCTTGTACATAACGGTTGAAAAGCGGGCTGTCCGAGGGGTCAAAGCCCGAGGTCGGTGGGCGCGGGCGGTCATTCGGATCAAAAGAAGGCAGCGAAGCAGCGGAAATAACCTCGCCCGTATGCGCGTTCATCAGAACGGCCGAGGCCCCCTTGGCATTCATGATCTTCATACCGCCGTAAAGAACCTGTTCAACTGCGGCTTGAATCGTCAGGTCCAGCGACAGTTGCAGCGGCTTGTTGCCGTTGGCCGGATCGCGCAGATAATCGTCGAACTGCTTTTCCACACCGGCCACGCCGATCACTTCGGCGGCGCTGACGCCTTCACGACCAAAACCGGACCCGCCCAGGATATGAGCGGCCAGCCGCCCGTTGGGGTAAAGCCGCATTTCACGCGGACCGAACAGGATGCCGGGATCACCGATGTCGTGCACGGCCTGCTTCTGCTCGGGCGAAATGCGTTTCTTGATCCACAGGAATTTGCGGTTGCCGGTGAAGTCCTTGATCAGCCGCTCTTTGTCCAGATCAGGAAAAATCGCAACCAACTGCTCTGCAGCGGCGACGGGATCGATCATCAACGGGGGCTGCGCGTAAACGGAATAGGTGTCCAGATTGGTGGCCAGTATGCGCCCTTCGCGATCGACGATGTTGGCGCGCTGCATGGCAATCGCCGCGCCCGGTGCGCTGGCCAGAGGCTCTTGTGCTTCCGAGGTCGCCAGCATGCCCATGCGGACACCGACGACTGAAAAAGCGCAGAAGAAGAACAGGCCCAGCACCAGCAGACGCCCTTCGGCACGGGCGCGGGCGCGATCCTTCATCTCTTCGTGGCGCTTGCGGATGTTCTCACGCTCGATTGCCTTGGGGTTTTCGCCCCGCGCGCGGGCATCTAGGATTCGGGCCAGGGGGCGCAGAGGGGTGCGTGTCATGGAATCTGCACCTCGCCCAAAGCCTGAATGTCAGTGATGGCCTGCAATTCAATCGGATCAACGACGGGCAGGTCCGGGTCTTCGGCATAGGCGATCTGATCCGCGCGCCCGAACTGCTCGGCCCGCAACGGCAGCAGACCAAGGCGTTCAAAGTTCAGGTCGGCCAGTTCGCGCAGCCTGTCCGGGCGGTTCAGATAGGCCCATTCCGCGTTCAGAACAGCCAGTCGCACCTGTGCCATTCCGATCTCGCGCTGCAAAGACTGGGTTTCCTTTACCACTTGCTGGGTTCGGTAGTTTTCCTGATAGGCCCACAACGCCAACCCGAACACGGACAGAGCAGTCAACACATACAAAACACTCTTCATCTTGCCCTTCCCCCCAGTTGCGGCATTCCGATGGCCCGCGCTTCAATTTCCCCCGCCGGAGCTTCGGTTCGGATCGCCACACGCAGTTTTGCCGAGCGCGCGCGCGGGTTTTCCTGCAATTCCTGTTCGTCAGGCCCCACCGCCTTGCGGGTCTTCAGTGTGAATTGCGGCTGTTCCTGTTCAATCTCGGGCGCATAGCGGTTCGCGCGCCCCGTCTTGCCCGCGCGGGACTGGAAAAACCGTTTCACCATTCGGTCTTCAATGGAATGGAAAGTGACAACGGCCAGTTGCCCGCCGGGCTTCAAAGCACGTTCAGCGGCCATCAGCCCCTGAAACAGCTCTTCATATTCTGCATTCACGGCGATACGCAGCCCTTGAAAGCTGCGCGTGGCCGGGTGGGATTGCCCCGGTTTCGGACGTGGCAGGCAGGATTCGATGATCGCGGCCAGACGCAGGGTTGTGGTGATCGGCTCTTCCGTGCGCGCTTTGACGATCGCCTTGGCAATCCGGCGGCTGGCGCGTTCTTCACCATAGTGGAACAGGATGTCGGCCAGTTGCGCCTCGGTCGCGGTATTGACCAGATCGGCGGCGCTTTCGCCATCCTGGCTCATGCGCATGTCCAAAGGACCATCCTTCATGAAGGAAAACCCGCGGTCGGCCTGGTCCAGTTGCATCGAGGAAACGCCAAGGTCCAGAACAACGCCGTCCAGGTTCTGTGCATATTCATCCATACGAGAGAACACGCCGGGCTGCATCACCAGCCGATCACCATAGGCGCCCGCCCAGTCTGACGCCATCTCAAAAGCCAAGGGATCGCGATCCACGCCGATCACCTTGTCGGCCCCGGCCTCCAGCAATCCGCGGGTGTACCCGCCTGCGCCGAAGGTTCCGTCCAGCCAGACGCCCGTGACCGGCGCCACCGCCGCCAAGAGCGGGCGCAGCAAGACAGGGATGTGAGGCGCGTCCGGTTGTGGATGATCCGCGGCCGCCATGCCGTCACCCGCCCTCGACTTCATCGAGGAATTCCAGCGGATCAACATCGTCGCCAAGGCCGTCCAGCCATTCCTCGGTCGCCGCCAGTTCCTCGGATTCGTAGGTCTCGGGCTTCCAGATCTGAAAAGTATCCCCGGCGGCGATAAAAAACGCCTCGCCCTCAAGACCGATTTTCTTGCGCAGCTTTGCCGGCAGAACCAGCCGCCCGGTTTCATCGACATTGGTCGGGAAGGACTGCCCATGGAACAGGCGCTGCAACATCTTGCGCTTCATCGCGCCACGTGGCAGCGCATCGATCTTGGCATCGACCTCGTCGATCGCCTCCATCGTGTAGCATTCCAGGTATTTGCGGCGATGATCCCCGTAGACAATCACAAGCTCTGGATTGTCGCCGGGCTGCCAGTTGGGATCGGAGGCTTCAAGCACGCGGCGAAACGAGGCCGGGATCGACACCCTGCCTTTCGCATCCACCTTATGGTGGCTTTCACCTCTGAACCTGCGCGCCAAGACGACTGTCCCTTTCGCTTGCGCCCCACTTGAAATTCGCGTTCCCCCCGGATGAAAAACGGCGGGTTGATCTGCTGCCACTGATCAACCCGCCGCATTGACCCGCTGTGCGGGATGTCCAGCTGCACGCGCCACCTGGGGGGATGTCTGCTCGCCCGCGCGCCGGATCTCTTGATTGATGAAAGCGAGATGCCTGTATGAAACCTGATTATTTTTGGTCGGGGTCGTTTGGCGCCCCTGCTGCCTCGTCCTCATCGGATGTATTAGGGATGCCATGGGAATTCATGGAAATCAACAGGAATTTTGCGAACCGTGTTCCATGAATCACGCTCCAACAACAATACCACCATAAAATTTGATCATAATGACACCAATTGTAGGAGGTCTTTCCGCGCAACACCCCAGATATAGACAATTCGAAGTTGGAATTTTTTTCCCACGATTTCCCGGAATATCTAAAGAATTGCCATTCAGGGTGGAAAAACCCGGCATCTTTGGGCAGCGATCTCGCAGAATCATTTGCACTTTGAGCGCAATTTCGGCGGGACTTCCCCTCGACAACCACATTGGCCCATGAAATCCCGTGGCGTTCGGGCAGTTTGCTCTGCGACGTGCGAAACTGGCAAATCGTGCATCAGGGAATAGCTGAACCGCCACGCCTTGCCTGGCGCTTCGGTCACACGCACGTCTTGAATGGTTTTATTGCGCACATATTCCAGCCAACACCGCTCAATTAAAAGGCAAGCCATAAGAAGGCCATGTTTCCGCTGTCACCCGTGACCCAAGGGAAGGCCCAATGTTTCAAGGTGCATTTCGAGTTGAAGGAAAAAACTGAACCAATCTATGCGCTTGCTGCATAGCAGCATTGACGACGCGACCTATTGTGCAATCGCAGCATTTGCCTATTTTCAACCTCAAGCAAGGGCCGAGTGTAATCGGCAAAGCAAATAAATACGGATGATGAGCATGGCAGTCGCAAGCACACATACAGCATCGAAGAGCACACCGGCGTTCGGAATCGCAACTTTGATCGAAAACGCAAAGGCGCGTTTTGCCCGCTATCGTATGTATCGCCAGACCGTCAATGAGCTGGCAGGACTGTCGGACCGTGAACTGGCCGATCTGGGCCTGCATCGTTCCATGATCCGTCGGGTGGCCATGCAGGCCGCCAACGATCACATCGCGCAATAAGCGCGCCACGAATATCGAGATCAGGCCCTTCCTCCTCCCTTAGGGTCTGTTATCAGCGGCAACGTCTCTCCTCCTCCCTGACGTTGCCGCACCATATACCGGCCTCAACTCGCCGGATCCTGATACATCGAGGCTCTCCTCCTCCCTGCCTTGATGTTGAAAGCGCGCGGCGACGCCTTCCTCCTCCCTGACGTCGCCGCGTCTTCTCCATACCGGGCTCAAACCCGGGTTCGAATACATTGGGGCTCTCCTCCTCCCTGCTCTGATGTTGACAAGACGGCGGTTCCCCTTCCTCCTCCCTGGGAACCGCCGTTTTTTTGTTTTTCTGACATAGGTGTAAGATGGCCCTCTGATTTCTGATCCGCAGGAAACAATGGCCGCCTATTTCATCGCGCAGATCGACATCCACCACCCGGATGGGTATCAGGATTATCTGGCGGGTTTCATGCCGATCTTCTACCGCCACAAAGGACGCCTGCTCACGGTTTCATCGAAACCGGTCGAACGGGTCGAAGGCGATTGGCCCAAAGGTGGCATTGTGCTGATGGAGTTTCCGGACCTTGCCGCGGCTAAAGCCTGGAAAGACGACCCTGATTACATCGAGCTGGCGAAGGTCCGGCAAGCCACCGCCTCAACCAATCTGGTTCTGGTCGAAGTGATATGACGCCTCAGAACGGGACGTCATCCTTGTTGGTCAGAAAACGCGAGACCACTTTCTTTGTGCCTGCCTTGTCGAATTCGACTTCGACCTTGTCGCCCTCGATCCCGACAACCGCGCCATAGCCGAATTTCTGGTGGAACACCCGTTCCCCTAGCGTGAAACTGGCCACGGCGGTCGCGTCGATCACCGTGTTGCGGGATTCGCGTGGCTGCGACATGCCGTATTGCCCCTGCCGCGCCTGCATCCGTCTCCAGCCCGGCGAGTTGTAGACATTCGCTTCGGCCGCGCGGGTTTCAATGCCCGCAGCGGGCTGGCCGCCGCCATAGAGCCCCGGAGGCGTAAGGACCTCAACGTGATCTTCCGGCAATTCGTCGATGAAACGGGACGGCATCGAGTTCTGCCACTGACCGAACACCCGCCGGTTGGCGGCAAAAGAAATGGTACACACTTCTTCGGCACGGGTGATGCCGACATAGGCCAGCCGCCGTTCCTCCTCGAGCCCCTTGAGCCCGGATTCGTCCATTGACCGCTGCGAGGGGAACAGCCCGTCCTCCCAGCCCGGCAGGAAGACGGCGGGAAACTCCAGCCCCTTGGCCGCGTGAAGGGTCATGATCGAAACCTTGGCCCCGTCGCTGTCCTGTTCGTTGTCCATGACCAGACTGACATGTTCCAGAAACCCTTGCAGGTTCTCGAAATTGTCCAGCTGGTTCACCAGTTCCTTGAGGTTTTCAAGGCGCCCCGGCGCTTCGGGCGTCTTGTCGTTCTGCCAGTGGGCGGTATAGCCGGATTCGTCGAGAATGATCTGCGCAAGTTCGATATGCGTATGCTCGGGTGCGCCGAACCGCATGGGCGAACCGTCATCGATCACCGAATCGTCGTCCACCTCGATCCGCGGCCCACGTGTCATCGCATTCCAACGCGCCAGACCGTCGATCAGTTCGCGCAGCGCCTTGCCTCCCTTGCCCTTGATCAACCCGTTATCGACCGCAATCCGAGCACCTTCGACCAGTGAAACCCCATTTCCGCGCGCGGTCATCTGGATGGTTTGCTGCGCCTTGTCGCCAAGGCCGCGTTTCGGCGTGTTTACGATTCTCTCAAACGCAAGATCATCCTCGGGGCTGACCACCAGCCGGAAATAGGCCATGGCATCGCGAATCTCCATCCGCTCGTAGAATCGCGGGCCGCCGATCACCTTGTAGGGCAAACCGATGGTCAGAAACCTGTCTTCGAAGGCGCGCATCTGGTGGCTGGCGCGGACGAGGATAGCGATCTCATCAAGGTTCATCGGGCGAATACCGCGCGTACCGCCCTGCATCGCGTCGATTTCCTCGCCGATCCAGCGGGCCTCTTCCTCGCCGTCCCAATGGCCGATCAGATTGACCTTGTGGCCTTCCTCGGCTTCGGTCCACAGCTCTTTGCCCAGACGGTTTTCATTGCCGCGAATGACGTTCGACGCAGCCGCCAGAATATGCGGGGTCGAGCGGTAGTTCTGTTCCAGCCGCACCACATACGCGCCGGGAAAGTCCTTTTCAAACCGCAGGATGTTGCCCACCTCGGCCCCGCGCCAGCCATAGATCGACTGATCGTCATCGCCGACGCAGCAGATGTTCTTGTGCCCGCCCGCAAGCAGCCGCAGCCACAGATATTGGGCGATGTTGGTGTCCTGATACTCGTCCACCAAGATATAGCGGAACCAGCGCTGGTATTGCTCCAGAACATCCTGATGGGTCTGGAAGATCGTAACCATGTGCAGAAGCAGATCGCCGAAATCCACCGCATTCAATTCGCGCAGGCGGGTCTGATATTGGGCATATAGCTCAATGCCCTTGTTGTCATAAGCCCCGGCATCGGCGGCTGGCACCTTGTCGGGTGTCAGCGCTCGGTTCTTCCAATCGTCGATGATTCCCAGCAACATCCGCGCAGGCCAGCGTTTGTCGTCGATATTTGCGGCCTGCACCAACTGCTTGAGCAGGCGCAACTGGTCGTCGGTATCCAGTATGGTGAAGTTCGACTTCAGATCGACCAGCTCTGCATGCCGGCGCAAAAGCTTGGCGCTGATTGAGTGAAAGGTTCCCATCCACCTCACCGGCTCTTTCAATAGATAGGGATCTTCACGCAACCGATCCTGCATCTCGCGAGCCGCCTTGTTGGTGAAAGTTACCGCAAGTATTTGATCAGCCTTGGCTCTTCGCTTTGCTACCAAATGGGTCAAGCGCGACATCAGCGCTCTGGTTTTGCCGGTTCCGGCACCAGCCAACATGAGAACTGGTCCGTCCAAATGTTCTACCGCCTCTCGTTGGCTAGGGTTCAGAACTTTCAAGTAGTCACCAAACGTCGGCACGGCCATGGCCCGCGCCGACAGCGAAGCGCCCTCGAAGGCGTCCATTTCGTCAAAACTGCTCATGGCCCCAAACTACGCTGGAAAAGCGCGAAGGGAAAGGGTTTGTTCACGGCTTGTTCGCAGACTTTTCGCACTTCTTTTTATGTTCAATTCTAAACAAACACGCCACCGCCCTGCACCCCCGTTAACTCTCTGTAAAACCCTGACTGGGATGCTTGGCCGTGTGTTGTGGGAGCGGACATATGAAACAAGCGAAACTGACAGGTCAGTCCTCGAGGCTTAAAATGATAGGCGTGGCCCTGATGCTGCTCGCGCTGACGGCAGCGGCGGGCTGGGGGATCTATGCCGCCCCTGCGCCAGTGGTTGATCGCATGCTGGAAGCAGACCTGCGAAAGAACGCGATGCGGATGAGCCGCCAGGTCGAAAGCCATCTAAACGATCTTGAACAGACATTCCGTTTTCACGCATTGACCGATCATGACCAGGAGTTTCTGGAGCTACTGCCCGAAACCACGGACATTTACCGCTTCAAGCTGTTTGATGCTTCGGGGCAGGTGTTCTGGTCGACCCGAGCCAGCGACGTCGGGTTCGTGAATACGAAACCCTATTTCCAGTCGATCGTCGCCGCTGGGGGCCTTTTTTACAAACACGAAGAGAAGCCGGTTACCGAAGTTGATTCCTTTGTTTTCGACAATTCCCGGGATACGGAACTGAGCAGCCGCCATGTGGCCGAGGTCTATACGCCGATCATCAAGGATGCGACGTTCATGGGCGCGATCGAGTTCTATTCCGACATAACCGACCTGCGGAACCTGTTCATCACGCGCGTTCGCCTGTCTCTGGCGCTGTTGAGCGGCGTCGCCCTGCTGGCGCTGACGACTGTCATCCTGATTGTCCATCGCACCAACCGTCGTCAGGTTCGCGACCTGCGCAAACGGGCCCAGAAAGAGAGGGAGCTGATGGACGAGCAGCTGCGCCTGGCCCGAGAGGTCCGTCTGTTGGGTGAGTTGAACGAATGGCTGCAATCAAGCCGGTCGCTGGATGAACTGTTCGACATGGTGTCTCGCTTCATGACCCACATCCTGCCAGAGGCCGAAGGCAGCGTGTATGTCTACTCAAACTCACGCGATGTGCTGGATGGCTGCGCCAGCTGGAACGGTGGAACTCATAAATCCCACATTCACCCCGAAGGTTGCTGGGGTTTGCGGCGCGGCCGGACCTACGAGTTCGGCGCATCCGAGATTGACTTTGTCTGCGAGCACGCCGAACCGCATGACGGGCGGCCCTATTTCTGCTTTCCCATTCTGGCCCATGGCGAAACCGTTGGTCTTTTGCATTTGCGGGCACTTGAGGGGCGCGAAGACTGCTTCAACAAGAGCCGCAAGCTGGCCCAATTATGCGCCGAACAGATCAGTATGGCGATCGCCAACGTCCGCATGCGGGATCAGCTTCACGACCAATCGGTACGAGACCCCCTGACCGGGCTGTTCAATCGCCGCCATATGACCGAGACGCTGCGCAAGTCCATCAGCCGCAGCCAGCAGACGGGCGCCGCGCTAAGCCTGATCGCGGTGGACGTGGATCACTTCAAGAAGTTCAACGATACTCATGGGCATGATGCGGGCGACATGGTATTGCGCGCCGTCGGCGCCGCCCTGGAACAGGGGTGCGACCGGGACGAAGTCGCCTGCCGAATCGGGGGGGAAGAGTTCATGCTGATCCTGCCTGACAACAGCCCCGAAGATGCCATGACCCGCGCCGAACAACTGCGCCAGGCGGTTGAAGCCGTAACCGTCCGATATGGCGAGAAGGTATTGCCGCGCATTACGATATCGGTCGGGGTTGCACATTACCCGGCCCACGGCACCATGCCGCAGGACCTGATGCGCGCGGCTGACGATGCGCTTTATGTCGCCAAGGACAAGGGGCGCAACCAGGTGCATGTTGCAAGCGGCACCAGGAACAAGACCGAAAATGCGTCGCCTAAAAACCGGCAACCACCTAAGGATGCAGCTTAAAAAACTTGCCGAATCGCATGGCAGGTCGGATCAATCTGCATGGACTTGCACAGCACCTATCCCGGTATACCGGATCTGAAACACCGTGCGCGCCGTCGTCTGCCGCATTTCGTGTGGGAGTATATCGACAGTGGAACCGGGATTGAAACGACGCTGCACCGGAACCGCAAGGCGCTGGATGACGTGCGCCTCTGCCCCTCGATCCTGCATGGCGAGCTGGACTTTGATACGTCAAAGTCGTTTCTCGACGCTTCGTATCCGCTGCCGTTCGGAATCGCGCCGATCGGAATGTCCGGGCTGGTCTGGCCCCGCGCCGAGCAACTGCTTGCCAACGCGGCCGCAGAGGCGGGTATTCCCTATACCCTGTCGACCGTAGCCAGCCAAAGCCCTGAAGACATGGCACCGCATCTTGGGGACAATGCCTGGTTCCAGCTTTACCCGCCCCGGGATCCGGATATTCGAAAAGACCTGCTGAACCGGGTCCGCAAGGCTGGGTTCAAAACCCTGGTCCTCACCGCGGATGTTCCCGTTGCATCGCGCAGGGAAAGGCAGACACGATCGGGCCTGCGGCAACCGCCAAAGCTGACCCCGCGCATTCTGGCGCAGATCGCCCAAAGACCCGCCTGGGCGATGGGCATGCTGCGCAACGGTGTGCCGCATATGCGAACGCTGGACAAATATATCGAAACCCCCGGGAATCTTCCGCCCACGGCTCATATCGGTTACCTGCTTCGAACCTCGCCGGATCTGGACTATGTCAAATGGCTGCGCGACCATTGGGACGGTCCGCTTGTCCTGAAGGGAGTCCTGCGACCAGAGGATACGAGCAGGCTGGAACAGGTCGGTGTCGATGCTTTGTGGGTGTCGAATCATGGCGGTCGGCAATTTGACGCGGCCCCGGCCAGCATCGAGGTTCTGCCCTCTGTCCGGGATGCAACCCGCCTGCCCCTGATCTTCGACAGTGGTGTCGAAGGCGGTCTGGATATTTTGCGTGCCATGTCGCTGGGCGCAGACTTCGTGATGCTCGGGCGGGCTTTTTTATATGGTCTTGCGGCACTTGGCGCGCGGGGGCCTGCACATGTCATCGAGATTCTCAGGCAAGACCTGCATGCAAATATGGGCCAGATGGGCCTGGCAAGCCTGTGTCAGATTGAGAGTTAACGTTAAACATTTGATGCTGCGGCGCAGCAAAAGTATAAGGGCGCTGCGATCATAGGGCGTTTGCGAGCGATAACATGCCGGTTCTACCCAGAAGAACGGATATACCTGCGCGTATTCTCCGCCCAATAAGACGCCCATACACAAAAGACCGGGACCTATCATGACAGACTTCAACAAGATCCTGATCGCCAACCGCGGCGAGATTGCCATCCGCGTCATGCGCGCAGCAAACGAGATGGGAAAACGAACCGTCGCCGTCTACGCTGAAGAAGACAAACTGGGCCTGCACCGGTTCAAGGCTGACGAGGCGTATCAGATCGGTGAAGGCATGGGGCCGGTTGCCGCCTATCTTTCGATCGACGAGATCATCCGTGTTGCCAAGCAATGTGGCGCCGACGCGATTCATCCGGGCTATGGTCTGCTGTCCGAGAACCCGGATTTCGTCGATGCCTGCGTCAAGAACGGCATCACCTTCATCGGCCCCAAGGCGGAAACCATGCGCGCGCTTGGCGACAAGGCAAGCGCGCGACGCGTAGCAATCGAAGCAGGCGTTCCGGTCATTCCTGCCACCGAAGTTCTGGGCGATGACATGGACGCGATCCGCAAGGAGGCCGCCGAAATCGGCTATCCGCTGATGCTCAAGGCGTCCTGGGGCGGCGGCGGGCGCGGCATGCGCCCGATCCAGTCGGAAGAAGAGTTGGAAGAGAAAGTGCTGGAAGGCCGTCGCGAGGCCGAAGCCGCATTTGGCAATGGCGAGGGTTATCTGGAAAAGATGATCATTCGTGCGCGCCACGTCGAGGTGCAGATCCTGGGCGACAAGCACGGTGAAATCTATCACCTGTATGAACGCGACTGCTCGGTCCAGCGCCGGAACCAGAAGGTCGTGGAACGCGCCCCAGCCCCGTATCTGAGCGACGAACAGCGCGCAGAGATCTGCGAGCTTGGCCGCAGGATCTGTGCGCATGTGAATTACGAATGTGCCGGCACGGTCGAGTTCCTGATGGATATGGACACCGGCAAGTTCTATTTCATCGAAGTCAATCCGCGCGTTCAGGTCGAACACACCGTGACCGAAGAAGTCACCGGTATCGACATCGTGCAGGCGCAGATCCTGATCGCCGAGGGCAAGACGCTGGCCGAGGCGACCGGCATGGCCAGCCAAAAGGATATCCAGCTCAACGGGCACGCGTTGCAGACACGGATCACCACCGAGGACCCACAGAACAACTTCATCCCCGACTATGGCCGGATCACCGCCTATCGCTCGGCCACCGGTATGGGCATCCGTCTGGATGGCGGCACGGCCTATGCGGGCGGGGTGATTACGCGCTATTACGACTCGCTGCTGACCAAGGTTACGGCCTGGGCCCCCACGCCCGAAAAGGCGATCTCTCGGATGGACCGCGCCCTGCGCGAGTTCCGCATCCGCGGGGTTTCGACGAATATCGACTTCGTCATCAACCTGCTCAAGCATCCGACCTTCTTGTCGAACGAATACACCACCAAGTTCATCGACACGACGCCCGAACTGTTCACCTTCAAGAAGCGGCGCGACCGCGGCACCAAGGTTCTGACCTATATCGCGGACATCACCGTGAACGGGCATCCCGAAACCAAGGACCGCCCGCGCCCGCGCGCCGACCTGAAGGAGGCCAGGCCTCCGGCGCTGAAGGCCGAACCGCAGATGGGTACGCGCAACCTGCTGGAGCAGAAGGGCCCGCAGGCGGTGGCCGACTGGATGAAGGCGCAGCGCCAACTGCTGATCACCGACACCACCATGCGCGACGGGCACCAGTCTCTGCTGGCGACCCGGATGCGCTCGATCGACATGATCAAGGTGGCTCCCTCCTATGCGGCGAACCTGCCGCAGCTGTTCTCGGTCGAATGCTGGGGCGGCGCGACTTTCGATGTGGCGTATCGGTTCTTGCAGGAATGCCCGTGGCAGCGCCTGCGGGACCTGCGTGAGGCGATGCCGAACCTGATGACCCAGATGCTGCTGCGCGGCGCAAACGGCGTGGGCTATACGAACTATCCTGACAACGTAGTGCAGGAGTTCGTGCGTCAGGCGGCGACAGGAATTGACGTGTTCCGTGTCTTCGACTCGCTGAACTGGGTCGAAAACATGCGCGTGGCGATGGATGCGGTCGTCGATAGCGGCAAGATTTGCGAAGGTACCGTCTGTTACACTGGCGATATTCTTGACCCGGATCGCGCCAAGTATGACCTGAAATATTATGTCGGCATGGCGAAAGAACTGCGCGACGCCGGCGCGCATATTCTGGGCCTCAAGGACATGGCGGGCCTGCTGAAACCGGCCTCGGCCAAAATCCTGATCCGGGCGCTGAAGGAAGAGGTCGGGCTGCCGATCCATTTCCACACACATGACACCGCCGGTATTGCCAGCGCGACCATTCTGGCCGCGTCCGAGGCGGGCGTCGATGCAGTTGACTGCGCGATGGACAGCTTCTCGGGCAACACCAGCCAAGCGACGCTGGGCACCGTGGTCGAAGCGCTGCGCCATACCGACCGCGACACCGGGCTGGACATCAAGGCCATCCGTGAAATCAGCGATTACTTCGAGGCTGTGCGTGGCCAGTATGCGGCCTTCGAATCCAGTCTTCAGGCCCCCGCGTCCGAGGTCTATCTGCACGAAATGCCGGGCGGTCAGTTCACCAACCTCAAGGCGCAGGCACGCAGCCTGGGTCTGGAAGAACGCTGGCACGAAGTGGCGCAGATGTATGCTGACGTGAACCAGATGTTCGGTGACATCGTAAAGGTCACGCCGTCTTCCAAGGTCGTTGGTGACATGGCGCTGATGATGGTCAGCCAGAACATGACACGTGAACAGGTCGAGGACCCGAATACCGACGTGGCCTTCCCCGACTCGGTCGTGGACATGATGCGCGGCAATCTGGGTCAGCCTCCGGGCGGGTTCCCCGAGACCATCATCAAGAAGGTGCTGAAAGACGAGGTTCCCAACACGCAGCGACCCGGCAAGGACGTGCCCCCGGTCGATCTTGAAGCCACCCGCGCCGAGCTGTCCAAGCAGCTGGAAGGCAAAGAGGTCGATGACGAGGATCTGAACGGATACCTGATGTATCCCAAGGTGTTCCTGGACTACATGGGTCGCCACCGGATCTACGGCCCGGTTCGTACCCTGCCAACGCGCACCTTCTTCTACGGCATGGAGCCGGGCGAGGAGATCACCGCGGAAATCGACCCCGGTAAGACGCTGGAAATCCGGTGTCAGGCCATTGGCGAAACGGATGAAAACGGAGAGGTCAAAGTGTTTTTTGAACTCAACGGCCAACCGCGCGTGATCCGGGTTCCGAACCGGTTGGTCACCTCGACCACGCAGGCGCGGCCCAAGGCCGAGGTCGGCAACCCGGATCATGTCGGTGCGCCGATGCCCGGTGTTGTTGCCACCGTCGCCGTAACAGCGGGCCAGCAGGTCAAGGAAGGCGACATGTTGCTGACCATCGAGGCGATGAAGATGGAAACCGGCATCCACGCCGAGCGCGATGCGACCGTCAAGGCCGTTCATGTGCAGCCCGGTGGCCAGATTGACGCAAAGGACCTTCTGGTCGAGCTGGAATAACCTGCCGAACCGGTTACAGTTCAAAGGGCCGCTCGGGAAACCGCGCGGCCCTTTTTCTATGCTGGAACGGAGACCCACCATGCTTGCCATCACCCCGATCTATGCGGCCCTGATCGCTATTCTTTACGTGGCACTCAGCGTCAAAGTGATCCTTCAGCGCCGCAGCGACAAAATCTCAGTCGGGGATGGGGGCAGCAAATTGATGATCAAGGCGATACGGACACATTCCAATTGCGCCGAATACGCCCCTATCGCCCTTTTGCTGATCGCCATGGTGGAATTGCAGGGAGCGGGCGGATTGCTTTTGCATATACTGGGCTTGATGTTGCTGGCCGGGCGTCTGCTGCACGCGTACGGATTCGGGCGCACGCCCCAGATCGTCATCCTGCGGCAGGCTGGCATGAGCCTGACGTTCCTGGCCATTCTGGTTGCGGCCATCGCCAACCTGATTCTGGCGCTGTAGGTCGGCTGGCGGGTGTTATCCGGTCAGATCCGTCGTCATCACAAGGGGCGCTTTCAACAAAACGGGCGTGATCCGGTTGTGTTCGTGATCGTCCGATTTCGGCATCGCGGTGACCAGCAAGATCATTGCGGCCAGCGCCATTATCTTCATGTCTGCAACAGAAATCATGAAAGCCCCTCTGCCTGTGTCCTTTTTTGATCCGTGTTCGAGATTGAACGGGCCGGATGCCAGGTTCCGTCGAAATATTTTTCCTCTTTTTTGTGTTTTTCCGCTTGCAGCCCCGCGTGGGAATTTATAAATCCCTCCTCACTCAACGGCGCGGGCGTAGCTCAGGGGTAGAGCATAACCTTGCCAAGGTTAGGGTCGGGCGTTCGAATCGCCTCGCCCGCTCCATTGAGAGGTCTTCGGACCACATATGTATCTGATGCGGGCGTAGCTCAGGGGTAGAGCATAACCTTGCCAAGGTTAGGGTCGGGCGTTCGAATCGCCTCGCCCGCTCCAGATACAAAATTCTCCAGACATGCTGGTTCTTCACATGACATTGCGTCATTCTGGTTGCATTGCCCAACGCAGGATTCACCCATGTCTGATTACGTCATCCGCCCTCTTACCGTTGACGAGGTGCAAAAGGCCGTCGATTGGGCCGGGCGCGAAGGGTGGAACCCGGGGTATCACGATGCTCGTTGCTTCCACGGCACGGATACCCGCGGGTTTCTCGGCGGGTTCCTGGATGGCGAGATGATCGCTTCCATCTCGGTCGTTCAGTATGATGACGCCTTTGCGTTCCTTGGGTTCTACATCGTCCGGCCCGAGTTTCGCGGATCGGGCCACGGGTTGAAAATCTGGCGGCACGCCTTGGAAAACTGCAATGCGGACAACATCGGCCTGGATGGGGTCGTCGAGCAGCAGGATAACTACCGCAAGTCCGGTTTTTCCTTTGCCTATAACAACTACCGCTTTGGCGGGACAAAACGCGGGATTCTGGCCGCGCTCGGGGCGCAACCAGCTGCGCGGGCTGAGGAGCTGAACAGCCTCTCGGACGATCTAGCCGCCTATGACCGGCAGATGTTCCCTGCCCCGCGCGACATCTTCCTTCGCGATTGGCTGAGCGCGCCCAGCCACGCCTCGCGCGTGATTGCCGAGAACGGGGTGATCCGGGGCTATGCGACCCTGCGGCCCTGTCAAAGCGGATACAAGATCGGGCCGTTGTTCGCGGACGACGCCGAGATTGCCCAAGCCCTGTTGGCCTCGGTATTGGAAGCCATCCCCGACGATCACGCCACGCATGACGTGTTCATCGACATGCCGCGGCCCAACGCCGCCGCCTTTGCGCTGGCGGATGCGCTGGGTCTTGAAAAGGTCTTTGAAACGGCCCGGATGTATTCCGGCCACGCGCCGGATATCGATCTGAGCCGTGTCTTTGGCGTCACCTCATTCGAACTGGGTTAAAACGCCTTGAACGTCATTGTGGTCAGCGAGCGTTCGATATTGGGAATCACCAGCAGGTGTTCATTGATAAAATGACCCACATCCTCGGTTTCGGGGATATAGAGCTTGAGCAGCAGATCATATTCACCGCTGGTGGAATACAGTTCGGAGTGGATTTCGCGCAGGGCGATTTCCTCGGCGACCTTGTAGGTGGTGCCGGGCTTGCAGCGGATCTGGATGAAAACGCAGGTGGACATGGTTTGACCCTATCGGTTCGTGTTGTTCGCAAGCTGACACGGGGCCAAGCCGGGTGCAATCCCCTGCAACAGTTTGCAGCGATCGCAACGCGCGGTCTGGAAACCCCCGACCTTCCCCGTCTATAAGCGCGCCTGTAGCAAAAGGAATTCGCCCATGCGCAGCGCAAAGATCAGCCGCCAGACTGCCGAAACCGAAATTTCGGTCGAGATCAATCTGGATGGCACCGGCATGTATGACAACCAGACCGGAGTTGGATTTCTTGATCACATGCTGGATCAACTGGCGCGCCATTCGCTGATCGACATGACGATCCGCGCCAAGGGCGATTACCACATTGATGATCACCACACGGTCGAAGATACCGGCATCGCGCTGGGGCAGGCTTTGACGCAGGCCCTGGGCGACAAAAAGGGTATCCGGCGGTACGGAGAATGCCACCTACCGATGGATGATGCTCAGGTGCGCTGTGCGCTGGACCTGTCCGGCCGCCCCTATTTGATCTGGAATGTGGACCTGCCGACGCAGAAAATCGGTGCATTCGATACAGAACTTGTGCGCGAGTTCTTTCAGGCGCTCAGCACCCATGGCGGCATCACGCTGCATATCGACCAGGTGCACGGCTTCAACAGCCACCACATCGCCGAGGCCGCATTCAAGGCCGTAGCGCGCGCGCTGCGAGACGCCGTTGAAACCGATCCGCGCAAGGCAGATGCGATTCCGTCGACCAAAGGCGCGTTGTAAATGCTGACCGCCATTATCGACTACGAAAGCGGCAACCTGCACTCGGCGGAAAAAGCGTTTCAGCGCATGGCGCAAGAGGTCGGCGCCGGTGAGGTTGTCGTCACCTCGGACGCGGATGTTGTGGCACGCGCGGATCGCTTGGTTCTGCCCGGCGACGGGGCGTTTCCGGCATGCGCTGCCGAATTGCGTGGGCACAAGGGCATCTATGACGCGATGGTCGAGGCGGTCGAACAGAAAGGCCGCCCGTTTCTGGGCATTTGTGTGGGCATGCAGTTGATGGCAACCAAGGGCCATGAATACAGCGAAACGGATGGTCTGGACTGGATTGCCGGCGATGTCGTCAGGATCGAGCCGTCAGACACATCGCTGAAAGTTCCGCATATGGGCTGGAACGATCTTGTTCTGGACAGCGATCACCCGGTGTTCAACGGGGTGAAATCCGGCGATCACACCTATTTCGTCCACTCGTACCACTTCCGGGTGTCCGACCCGGCACAGAGATTGGCTTATGTGGACTACGGGCAGGAGGTCACGGCCGTCATTGGCCGCGACACGATGGTTGGAATGCAGTTTCACCCCGAGAAAAGCCAGGACGTTGGCCTGCGCATGCTGGGCAACTTCCTGACCTGGAAACCCTGAGGCTTACTGAACACGCGTCCAGATTTGACCGCGGCAGATCAGACCGCCCGCCACACATCCCTTGACGGTCAGTTTGTTCTGGCCGTCCAGTGACATTTTTGAATTGTAGGTTTTGTTCCGGTCCGGTGCCCAGATCTTGCCGCTATCATAGCTTCCGCCGCCATCGGGCACCATGTCCCAAATGATCTGTTTGCCCAGGTTTTCATATTCCAGCTGCTCGTTGCCATCCGCATCAAAGGCGCTGTCGATGGTTCCGCAGATCGCACTGCCGCATCCGGAAATCGTCACATGCAGATAGCCGCCGGTATCACCGGGTGCAGTCTTCCACAGACCGTCGACGGGATCCGCAGCCATCGCGCTGGTCGCAAGAAACATCAAACCCGCTGCAAACGTAAATTTCTTCATGATTGTCTCCCTGTTTTGATGGCAGTCTGACCCGGCAACCAGCTGCGGGCAAGAATGACCCAGCGTCGCGTTGCATCCCCTGCCCCGCCTGTGCGATATCCCGCGCGTGCAACACAGATATAGGGCCGCCCGACATGATCCTCTACCCCGCCATCGACCTCAAAGACGGCAATGCCGTGCGCCTGCTGCGTGGTGAAATGGACAAGGCCACCGTGTTCAACGAAGACCCCGCCGCGCAGGCCCGCGCCTTTGTCGAGGCCGGGTGCGAGTGGCTGCACCTGGTCGATCTGAACGGCGCTTTTGCAGGTGAGCCGGTCAACGCCGCCCCGGTCGAAGCGATTCTGAAAGCCTGCGACGTGCCCGCGCAATTGGGAGGCGGCATCCGCGACATGGCCACCATCGAGACCTGGATCGACAAAGGTCTGGCCCGAGTGATTCTGGGCACGGTCGCGGTCGAGAACCCCGATCTGGTGCGCGAAGCGGCCAAAGCCTTTCCCGGCAAGGTCGCCGTGGGCATCGACGCGCGCAACGGTCTGGTTGCCACCAAGGGTTGGGCCGAAGAAACCGACGTTCAGGTAACCGATCTGGCCCGCAGCTTCGAAGACGCGGGCGTGGCTGCGATCATATACACCGACATCAACCGGGACGGCGCGATGCAGGGCCCCAATGTCGAGGCCACCGCAGAGCTTGCCAAATCGGTCGATATTCCGGTCATCGCATCTGGCGGCGTGTCCTCGATCGCCGATCTGATCGCCCTGCGCGATTGTGGCGCAGCTTTGAACGGTGCCATTTCCGGCCGCGCGCTTTATGATGGAGCGATTGATCTGAAAGAGGCTCTGACCACGCTCAGAGGATAGCTTTATGTTTCATTCGCCGGTAAAGCGTTCCGAACTGTCCGCGCACAGCCTGCTGAACGAACGGTTCAAAACCGGCGACTTTCTGGACTGCTTCAGTGTTGAATCCAATCTTCCGCCGCGCCGGGCCGCGGAAATCATCACCGCGTTCCCCGGATGGGTGCTGGCATTGGTTCGGCTGCGCGGCCTGTTGGTGACACCCTTTGGCCTCAGCACGACCGGCCCGGATGCTGACGACAAGCTGGGGATCTTCCCGGTTGAACATGATGGCAGGACCGAGGTGATCGCAGGTTTCAACGATCGCCACCTGGATTTCCGGGTGTCCGTCCTGTCGGAAAACGGCCGCATCTCGCTGGCCACATGGGTCCGACGCCATAACCTTGGCGGGCGCCTGTACCTGGCTGCGATCCTGCCATTTCACATCCTGATCGCGCGAAACGCGCTTGCGCGTGTGAAAAGCGCAAGCACATGACCCAAAAGGTCTAACCCGCGGCCGCAGCGGTCAACTTGGCGAGCGCACCGCGCATCTTCTCGACTACAGGTGACTTTTCGACGTCATCCAGCTCGTCCATCGTTTCCTTGGGGTCTTCATAGGCCAACCAGACCTGACCGTTCCCATCCTCAAACGCCTGCACCTTGAGCGGTAGGAACAATCCTGCACGCGGATCGATCTGCATGGCCGGCGTGCCCAGCGCAGGATTGCCGAAAATCAGCACTTGATTGGCCGGAATGGGCGTACCGACCTTTTCCGCCCCGGCCGCGTGGTCGATACGGGCGAAGACAGTGGCCCCTGCGTTGCCAACCGCTGCTTCCAGCGCATCCAGCGCCTCGGCTACGGATTTGTTCGTTTGAACTTTGATGATGTCGTCAGCCATGGCGGCCAAAGCCCCTCCGAGCGAAAAAATTGCAGCAAGTATCAAGCTACGCATGTCGGTATTCCTTCTGTAATATTCACTCCAATTCTCACAGGTTTTGGAAATCTGACAATCACAAGTCTGGCATCAGCAAAGCTTTGCCAGAATTGATGACGCCCATTTTATCCTGGCTTTGGAGAACAATCCGACCAGAAGCCAAACATTTCACTGGGTTGAGCCATAATTCGGGCGGAATCCCCGCTTCACTCCTTCATCAAACACAACAACCCGGGTGGCAAACGTGAGTGTTTCCAACCTAGACGTTCCCAAAACGTCCAGATTCGGATCGGCAACCATTGCGATCTTCTGTGCGGCGATTTTCACGAGCGCCAGTCTTCTGTTCTTTGTCCAGCCGCTTTTTGCCAAACTGGTTCTTCCAAAAATCGGCGGCGCCCCGGCGGTCTGGACGACGGCTATGCTGTTTTTCCAAGTGGTGCTGATATTCGGGTATGTTTACGCGCACCTGTTGACCAAGTTTCTGCCCTTGCGCTGGCAGATCATCGCCCATTTTGCCTTTTGGGTGGCGGCGCTGACTTTCCTGCCGCTGTCCACCAGCGAAAGCTGGAGCTATGACGCCGCGACCTCGACCGCGCTGCAAACGCTTGGCCTGTTCGCCGTAGGTGTGGGTGTACCTTTTGCGGTATTGTCGGCAAATGCGCCCCTGTTGCAGGCCTGGTACGCCAGGTCGGGCGGGCCTTCGGCGGATGATCCGTATTTCCTCTACAGCGCCAGCAATGTCGGATCCTTGCTGGCGTTGTTGGCCTTCCCCCTGGTTGCGGATCCATTTTTTGGCGCAGCCGAGATCAGCCGTGCCTGGCTGGTCGGCTTCGTGCTGTTCGGCGCGCTTTTGCTTGGCAGTGGCATGATCGCCTTGCGGGGATCACGGCACACGAAGCCGTCGGTTCAAACGGCGCTCAAGGCCAGTTTCCCGACCCTGCGGCAGATCGCTGTCTGGGTGTTCGTCGCCTTCATCCCCTCTTCCTTGATGCTGTCCTTCACAACGCGGGTTAGCACGGATCTGGGTGCTCTCCCGTTGATCTGGGTTGTTCCGCTGGCGGTCTATATCCTGTCCTTCATCATCGCGTTTGCCAAATGGAAACACCTGACGCTTGATGCCTTGAACCTGCCCATGCTGGCGGCGCTGGCGGCGGGTGTCTTACTGGTGTCCAAGGTGGTCAGCGAGCATGACGCGCCGGTGGTTATTCTGCTCTATGTCCCGGTGTTGTTCATCATCGCCCTTTTTGCGCACCGCCTGCTGTACGACATGCGCCCATCCGCCGAGCAATTGACCGTGTTCTACATCGCCCTTTCCATGGGCGGAGCAATTGGCGGGCTGTTCAACTCGATCGTTGCGCCAATTGCCTTCACACGTGAGTTGGAGGCGCCAATCACCATGATTCTGGCCGGAGGCTTGTTTCTTGTCCGCGCCCCGGGATTTGCCCTTCGCCATGTCATCATGGGCATCGCGGCAAGTGTTTTCATCCTCGTCATCGCAGGTGCGACACGCGGCGTCGCGGCGCTGAGCGCGGATATCCCGCGAGCAGGCGCGCTGTTCGTGCTGATATTCGCAGTGCTGTACCTGTTCCGGGCGCAGGCCATGCGTATCCCTGTGGTTCTTACCGTCGTTCTGCTTCCCGCATTTGCGGTAAAGAACAATCCGGTGTTCGAAGATCGCAGCTTTTTCGGCGTGCATTCCGTGTATTCAAGCAAGGGCTACCGTCTTTACAAGAACGGCACCACGGTGCATGGCTGGCAACGCGAATCCGAATATGGCACTCGACCCACACCGCTGTCCTATTATCACCCCGAAGGACCGATGGCGCAGGTCATCACGTCGGACTTCGGCAAGCAATCCAACAGCATCGGAATTGTCGGTCTTGGAACAGGTGCACTGGCCTGCTATCGGCAGCCTGCTCAAAACTGGGACTTCTTCGAGATCGACGCGACCGTTGACCAGATCGCACGCGACCCTTCGCTGTTCACCTATCTGTCGGAATGCACGCCCGATTCCGAGACCCATCTGAGTGACGCCCGGATCGTTCTGAAGCAGAAGCCTTTTGCCTTCGATATCCTGGTTTTGGATGCGTACAGCTCGGACGCGATTCCGCTTCACCTGATCACACGCGAGGCGGTAGAGATGTACACCAGCCGTCTGGCCGATGATGGGGTTTTGGTGTTCCACATCACAAACCGGTTCTACGATCTGGTCCAGCCTTTGGCCCGAATTGCCGACAGCCTGAACCTGACCGCTGCGCATCAGCAGCTGGCCGTGGGTAAAGAGCAGGTTGAAACCGGAGCCGCCACCAGCAGCGTTGTGATCCTGAGCCCCGACAAATCCCGAATTGAGAGTTTTGCGCAGGATGGAAACTGGCAAATCGTCGAAACCGACGGAGCGCTGCCATGGACCGATGGTAAGGCAAACCTGCTTTCGGCACTGAAACTGCTGAAGAACCGGGATCACTAAGCCCCCCGCTCCGCCCATGGCCCGTGCTACCAGGGCCATGGGCGGCAAAACGTCTGTGGCATCGGCGGCGCTTTGTCGGTAAAGGTCCGGCAACGAAGGACGATCAGATGCTGAAGACCCGGATCATTCCCTGCCTTGATGTTGCCGATGGCCGCGTGGTCAAAGGCGTGAATTTCGTCGGTCTGCGCGATGCGGGCGATCCCGTGGAATCGGCCAAGGCGTATGACGCCGCAGGCGCGGACGAAATCTGTTTTCTTGATATCCACGCAACCCACGAAAACCGCGGCACCATGTTCGATGTGGTACAGCGCACCGCCGAGCAGTGCTTTGTACCTCTGACAGTCGGCGGCGGAGTTCGCACCAAGGATGATGTCCGCGCCCTGTTGCTGGCGGGGGCAGACAAGGTCAGCTTCAACTCGGCAGCCGTCGCCAATCCCGACGTGATCGCGGAATCAGCAGATCAATTCGGCAGCCAGTGCATCGTCTGCGCCATCGACGCCAAGACGGTCAGCCCCGGAAAGTGGGAGATTTTCACGCATGGCGGCCGCAAGCCAACGGGCATTGATGCGGTCGAGTTCGCAAAAACTGTTGTCGCCAAAGGCGCCGGGGAAATTCTGCTGACCTCGATGGACCGCGACGGCACCAAGGCTGGCTTCAACCTGCCCCTGACCCGCGCGATTTCCGATTCCGTGGATGTGCCCGTGATCGCAAGCGGCGGTGTCGGTAAACTGGACCATCTGGTCGAAGGCGTCACCCAAGGTGGCGCAAGTGCGGTGCTTGCAGCCTCGATCTTCCATTTCGGAGAATACACGATCCGCGAAGCCAAAGAGCATATGGCCGCCGCAGGCATTCCGATGAGGCTGACATGAGCATTCTGCACGACCTTGCTGCCACGATTAAGGCGCGTAAAGGGGCTGATCCCGATTCAAGCTGGACAGCCAAGCTGCTTGCAAAGGGTCCCGAGAAATGCGCCGAGAAATTTGGTGAAGAAGCCATCGAAGCCATCATCGAAGCCACAAAGGGCGATCAGGCCAAGCTGACCGCCGAAGCCGCAGACGTGCTGTATCACCTGCTGGTCATGCTGGCCGCCCGGGACGTGGCGCTGGAGGATGTTCTGGCCGAACTTGCGCGCCGTCAGGGCATCAGCGGCATTGCCGAAAAAGCCGCCCGCCCCAAAGGGTAACGGCCGGGTTCCGCGCCGCCGCAACGCCCGTTATACTCGGGCGTCAGAATGACAGGCCGAGGGCGCGACATGATCCGAATTTTGATGCTTGTGGCAACGCTTGCCATCGTTGCGGCATGTGCGGCGCCTCCCCCTTCGACCGGGGATGAGGTGCAACGCCTGACAGCCGAGATTCAGCGTCTTGGCCCGGATATCGATCCGGAAGAAGCCCGCCGGGCGGCGCAAGTCGCCTATTCCTATACCGCGCAGCTGGTGGACGAATACCAGATCACCGACCCGCCGCTGATCCACAATGCGAAGGTCAACAAGGGATTGCGCCCGCGTGGTCTGTGCTGGCATTGGGCCGAGGATATCGAGCGTCGTCTGAAACAGGAAAACTTCCAGACGCTGGAATTGCACCGCGCCATCGCCAACGCCGACAATCCGTTGAGGATCGACCACAGCACCGCGATTATCAGTCGCAAGGGTGAATCGCTGTATGAGGGCGTCGTGCTGGATCCGTGGCGCTATGGCGGGGTTTTGTTCTGGTCACCTCTGGTCGAGGATACCCGATATGATTGGGTCCCTCGGGACGTGGTGCTGGAAAAACGACGACAGGAACAGGTTGCCCGCCTGAAACCCTATCAGCCAGCAACGCCCTAAAGCTTGGACGAGATGATCCCGGTGGAAAACCCACCCATGCGCAGCTCGCCAAACAGGCGCTGATACTCGATCTTCGGACAGCGGTTCATCACGACGTCCACACCGCGGGCCTCGGCCTTGGCTGCCGCTTCAGGGTGTTCAACCCCGATCTGCATCCAGATCGTTCCGAGGGACGGGAACCCCTCCAACGCTTCGTCCACAATGGGCGGCACGGATTCGGACCGTCGGAAGATGTCTACCATGTCCACGGGTTCGGATATCTCCGAAAGGCTGCCGCGTACCGTCTGGCCAAACAAGTCGTTCCCGGCATGGCCCGGATTGACCGGGATCACGTTGAACCCTTTCAACGACAGGTAGCGGGCGACGTAGTAGCTGGGCCGCACCGGGTTCATGGACACCCCGACAACGGCAACGGACTTGGTGCGTTGCAGAATGGTTCTCAGGTGCTGATCGGAATAGTCTGGCATGCCCTATCCTTAGCAGGGTTCCAAAAAGAAAAAAGCGCCCAAGAAACCTTGGGCGCCAGTTGTTGGAACGAGGGACAGTGAAATGACCCGCGGCAGTTCCATTCCGCGGTCACTGTGTCATTTAGGCATATATTTGTTAAAAAAAAGAGGGGCGGCGCATTTTTGTGATGACTCATCACAATTAGCTGATTCCCGCTCATTCGTGATAGAGGATTGCCGGCCAGTTTTCTTCAGCCAACTCAATGTATTCTGCCTGATCCTGCTTCCAGATTTCTTCGATCTCGATCGAGTGTGTCAGGTACAGACGACCATCCACGACTTTCCAGGCCTTGGGGTCCGAGCTCTTCAGAACGCCCATCGCCATTGCATATGAACAATACCCGCCGAACTGCGGCGCGAAAGCACGGGGATTGCTTTCGAACAGCTCGCGGTTCTCCTGCGAGGTGAAATGCCACCGCGCCCCTTTCCACATCACGGAATTCTCGGGCATGCCCATGATCGGCGTAGAACCGTCGAAATAGGACACGGCGTCATACCCGGCCAACGCCACCCCTTCGGTGGCGTAGTAAACGGGCCTTTCCTGCGCATACGTGGCAGGCGCCAGAAAAAAAGCGCACAGCGCGCCAAGTGTGGAACGTCGGGTCAGCATTGCCATGTCAGAATCAGAAATCACTGGGGTATCAAGATGCAATTTTTTGCTGCATGCGGAACCCCTGTTGACGTGGATGTGAACGATCTTCACCCAAAAACGTTCAATCGAAAATGTCTTCGATCACATCCCAGGCTTCATCGAACACGCGCGAGAACATGCTCTTTTTCTTCTTTTTTCGCTTGGCCTTCCGCGGAGGGGCATGAGAAACCTCAGATCGCACTGTTTTGGCAGGCGCGGCCTTCCGCTTGGGCAGCATCTTCAGATCGTGCAAAGGTGCGCCACAACTGGAACAGCTCAGCTCGTGCCGTTCTTTGCCCCTCAGGACCAGCGCAGCCCGGGTCCCGCAATAGCAGCAGGTCGCAATTTTGGATGGACCGGAAATAGCGCTCTCCTTTTTTTGTCAGGGCCGGGATGCATATAAGGCGATTGCCGCCGCATTTGAGACATTCAGCGATCCGAATCCCCCGGCTGCGTCAATTTTCACCAATTGATCCACGGTTTCCTTCGTCTTTTGGCGCAATCCCGGGCCTTCCGCCCCCAGAACAAGTGCGACGGGGCGGTCCCGACCGTCGCTCAGCGCGCCTTCGATCGTTACCTCTGCTTCACCATCCAACCCAAGGACCAGAAATCCCATATTCTGTAGTTCAACAATTGTGTCGGCCAAGTTGCGCATCCGCAGATAGGGTTGACGCTCCAGCGCGCCGCTGGCGGTTTTTGCCAGGGCCCCGGTCTCGGGCGCGGAATGGTGGCGGGTGCCTATGACGGCACTAGCACCCAGAACTTCGGCCGAGCGCAGAATCGCCCCGACATTGTGCGGGTCCGTAACGCGGTCCAGAAGGATAACGCGTGGATTTTCCCGACCGATGCAATTTTCGGCCAGTCCGCCCCAATCCAACGGCTTTACCTCCAACGCGGAACCCTGGTGCACCGAGCCTGCATCGATGGGCGCCGAGAACTTGCGCGGATCGGCCATCTCGGGCTCGATACCAGAGAATTCAATCGCTTCCGCCAGTTTGTCCCGCGCATTGCGCGTTACGATCAGGCGCAATTTCTGCCGATTGGGGTTCATCAAAGCGTCGCGAACTGCATGCAGACCGAACAGCCAAACGGTTTCAGCAGCCGCGGCCTTGCGCGCCTGTTCCTTCTCAACGACCCATTTAGGTTTCTTCATTTTTCAGGCCTCCGGGCCGGGAATTCGGTTTCCTGCGCCAAAGCGAAATTTTCCTGTTGACGCTCCTTTGGTGCGCTAGTAATCACGCCTCCACGTCAGGTGCAACGCCTGACAGTGGGCGACAGGCCGCAAGGTGTGGCAGGGGACTGTAACTCCCTCGCGGAGACGCACGCCTGGTTCGATTCCAGGGTCGCCCACCATCTTTCCCGTAGAATTCAAAGATGGCCAGAACGCATTGCCCACGCGTGCTTATGTGCATGCTTATGCGCAATGACGGCTGCAAAGACTCGTAAAAGTTGCGAAACCGGGCATCGCTCGCTAGTCTGTTCACGTAGTTGCGAGGGATTTGTTATGAGACTGCTTTTGGCGGCGCTTGCCGTTTGTGTCGCGGGCGCAGCGAATGCGCTGACCGTTACGTTCGATATTGATCTTGCGAACGACCAAACTGTTGGCCCCAATATAAATCAAGGCACAAGCCAAGGTTACACATTCAATTACGCGACGGTTTACAACTTCGGAAACTTCATAAACCTTCACGATGACAACGGGGTTCTTTCTACAACAATCAGGCCGGTTGATGGAAAAAGGTTCGCGGCGCATACCGTAGACTTGGTCGGGTGGTCCCTAGCATACACAACTGGATCCGGCCCCGCGCCTACTTTTGGGACTTCAGCTTATTACCAATGGCTGACAGGAGGCCCTGCCGCTTTTCCGACACTGACTTTTTCCGGGTTGAGGAATGGTGCGGTCGTGGCAAGCCAAACCTTCGCACCTATGGCGTTAAGCACAGTTGGCCTCAACGGCGCGTTCTCAGCAATTGATGCGTTGCAGATCACATTTAACAGCCCGGCACCGACCTGGGGCATTTATCCTACCACACCAAACACTGCTTGGTGTAGCCAATGGTGCGGTGAATTTCATGTGGACAATCTTGTTGTCGCACCGGTCCCCCTGCCCGCAAGCGGGCTGCTTTTGTTCGGGGCCGTTCTGGGCCTGTTCGGGTACCGCAAGCTTAAGGCTTCCTAGTTCCACCCAGCATCAAAAATCGGCGCTGATTGTTTGTCAGCGCCGTTTTTTGTTTCTTAACCAAGAGTTTGGAAGGTTCTATTCCGCCGCCGGGCGCAGTTCCGAGACCTTGTTGAACCACGCCTCGATTGCATCCAGATCCGCCGGCAGGGCTTCCGCCTCGCCATCCGCGAAGGTCTGGAATTTCTCTTCGTTCAAACCGTTCACGCCGACCAGAACCGGGATATCCATCGCCAGTGCTTCGCCGATCACGGGGCGGAACCCCCGTCCATCGGATTCATGCTTGCCGAATTTGTTGATGATCAGCAATTGGGGGGCGTCCTCCAGCGAGGCGGTCACATATCCCACCGCCTGTTCCAGCGCTGCCGGGTCCAGACGGCAACCGCGCGACTGGGTGCCCAGAGACTGCGAAATGCGGATGGTTTCACCGTCTGGCAGCACGCGCAAGTCCATATCGCATTTGCTGCTGTCGGCGCATTCCGTGTTTGTTTGCACGACACCGGCCAGTTTTGCTCCGGAGGCCAGCAGGCGGTCCGCAACGGCGCTCAGCAGGCGGTCCGTCGCGCCGCGATCGGTGGTGGTGACATAGGCCAGATGCATCTTGGATCTCTTGTAATTCGTTTGTGACGTTTCAAATAGCACGCATGACACCGCCCGGCCACTCCCTCGTTCACGGAAGCGGGGACAGGCCAATCACGGGAGCGTGCAGGTGAAGCAGAACCGCATAGGCGGCCAGCGCGGCCAGCCACACCCCGGGACGCGGCCAGGGACGCGGTGCGCGCAGTGAGAACCGCGCCGTGTTGCGGGACAAGCGGACCCATTCAAAGCCCATTTCCCGCGACTTGCGCCGGTCGACAAGGGCCATGCCCATGGCTGCAAAACCGGCAAACAGGCCGAACAGAATCACATGTGACAGGCTGCCATTGGCAAGGAGATGTGCCACCGCCCACAGCATCAGCGCGGCAAGGATCGGGTGCCGGGTGGTGCGCAGGATACCGGGCTGTTCTGGGTCAAAGGGCCGATTGCCCAGCCCTCCGAATGAGAACGGGTTCTGAATGATCAGCCCCGCAACAGCCAGCCAGCAGACCACCGGCATGATCAGAATCGGCGCCCAGCGCAAAACCGCAAATGGCGGAATGACCTCGACATAAGGAGCGTTGGCAGCGGCGATGATCAACCACGCCAGGACGGCCAGCGACAGAACCGAATAGGCCGTAAAATACCCCCGGCGTCCGAGTGTATCGATCAGCCGTCCGCGTATGGCGGGTCGCACCGGAATCGCGTGGCTGAGAAGGAATGTGACGAGCGCTGCAAGGAATAGGACCCAACCGGTCATGGTGATCTCCGCGTTATTGGGATCGGTCTAGATCAGGACGGCACTGGTATCCTTGTCCAAAATCAAGTTCGGCGCAGGGGCGGTGCATCGCCCCTGCCCTGTTTACAATCCAAGCGCCGCGCGGCGTTCTTCGGCAAACCCCTGCACGATGCGGTCGGCAATCAGCGCCAGAATCGCCATCGCGGCCCCGGCCGAAATGCCAAGCCCCACATCTGCCTGACCTAGCGCCAGATAGATCGACTGCCCCAGACCCGTGGTGCCAATAAGGGCGGCGATCACCAGCATCGCAAAGGCGTAGAGGATGGTCTGGTTCAACCCCAGCAGGATCGTGGGCGCGGCATAGGGCGCGCGCACGTCGCGCATGATCTGCCACTCGGTCGCACCGCTTGAGATCGCGGCCTCCATCATCTCGTCCGGCGTGTTGACCAACCCGTGCCGCGTGTAGCGGATCATGGGCACGATCGCATAGGCGCAGATTGCCAGAAAGGCCGAGAACTCGCCGATCTGGAACACCATGAGAACCGGGATCAGGAACACGAACAGAGGGATTGTCTGCAACATGTCGCAGATCGGACGGACCACTTTCCACACCGGTTCCCAGACCGCGCTGGCAAGGCCGATCAGGCCGCCGACCACGGCACAGGAAAACACCGCCGCACCGCTGAGGTAAAGCGACAAGAGCGCTCTCTCCCACAGGCCCGAAACGAGGATAGTGCAAAGCAGCCCCACGCACAGCGCCGCCAGACGCCAGCCCCCCGCGACCCAGCCCAGAGCAGCGGCGCCGGTCAGGACAAAGGGCCACGGCAGGTTGGCAATGCCGGTTTCCAGCATTCCAATCAGAATCATGACGATCAGACCACCCGTCAGCCGCCCACGCCATGCCATCAACAGCGCGATCCCGGCACCTGCGGCAAACAGGCCAAAGCTCATGCCCGGCGTCCACTGGAAGCCCCAGGTGAAGGGCAGCACCGCCTGATCCAGACCGATCCGCAAAGGCAGCAGCACATAGAAAAGTGAGTTGTTCTTGAGCGCATCCAACCATGGGCCATTGGCCTGAGTGAACGCGGTCAGGCCGCTGTCCACGGCCTCGGCCATCGGATCCAGCAAGGTCAGTTCGGATGGGTTCGGCAACCACGCCCAGAAGGCGGCCGTGAAGACCACGGCGAAACCCAACATCGCCCAGACAACCCGGCTGTCATAACGTTTGCGCTCGGTCGCCAAGGTGCCGCTCATGCGATCTATGACGACGGCAAAGACCACGATGACCAGACCCGCCATCAGAGACTCCCCGAACTGCGCCTTGCGCATGGTCAGCAGAACCTCCCAGCCGATATCGTTGAACCCACCGATGACGGCGGCAATGATGACCATGGACAAGGCCGCCATCAGACACTGGTTCACACCGACCATGATCTGCGTCGTGGCGGCGGGAATTTCGACCTGAAACAGTTGCTGAAAACGCGTGCCACCGGACATGATGGCGGCCTCTTTGATCTCGGGCTCCACCCGTTCCAGCCCCAGCATCACGTTGCGCGCCATGGGCGGCGCAGCATAGATGGCCGAGGCGATCAGACCGACAACCGGGCCAAAGCCAAAGAGCAGCAACAGTGGTGTCAGATATGCGAAGGTCGGCACCGTCTGCATGACATCCAGAACCGCCTGAACGAAGGATTTCACCCGCGGTACCTCGTTGGCGAGGATGCCGATGCCACCACCCAGTATCAACGCCACCGGAACGGATACTGCGACCAAGGCCAGAGTGTTCATGCTCTCAGCCCAGTAACCCGACGCCAGAACAAAGCTGAGGCCCAGAAAGCCCAGCGCGGCCATGGGCAAACCGCCCAGATACCAGCCCAGCGCGGTCACGATCCCGATCAGAATGGGCCATGGTGTGTTGCCAAGAACGAAATTCGCCCAGTTCATCGGATAGGTCATCAAATCCGAGAACAACCGCATCGCCGGTTTGATCAGGTTCAGAAACCAGTCCAGAAACGTGCCCACCCATTGGGTTGCAGGCAGTTCCCACGCGGCGGGCCATTTAACCAGCCATGGGGCGATGCCCTCGAGTGCAAGGCAAACCGCACCGACGACAACCGTGATCAGGGCGGCCTTGGCGCCTGCCGTCAGCCGCGCGCCGTGCTGCGTCGGAACCTCAGTTACGGCAGTCATGTTTCGTCCACCTGAAGCGCGGCAGCCAGATCGGAAGGGTGCACCGTGCCAACGACATTGCCATCGGCATCCCGCACCGGCACGGGTTCATAAAGTTCCATGCAATGGGCCAGGGCCGCGTCCAGTGTCATCGATGTGGTCAGGCCGGGATCGTCCGGGCCGCACTCTGCCTCGTTTCGCATGACCGAGGCGACCTTGGCATGCTGCCCCTTGGCGACGTCCTTCGAGAATTCGCGCACATAGTCATCGACGGGTCGCAGGACGATATCCGTGGGCGTGCCGATCTGCACGATCTTGCCGTCCCGCATGATGGCGATGCGGTCAGCCAGCTTAAGCGCTTCCTGAATATCGTGGGTGATGAAGACGATCGACTTCTTCAACGTCGCTTGAATGCGCAGGAATTCATCCTGCAACTGGCGACGGATCAGTGGATCAAGCGCCGAGAACGGTTCGTCCAGAAACCAGATGTCAGGGTTTACGGCAAGACTGCGGGCGATACCCACCCGCTGCCGCTGCCCGCCGGAAAGTTGTCGCGGGAAGCTGTCTTCGCGCCCTTCCAGACCGACCAGCGAAATCACTTCCTGCGCGCGGTCCAGCCGTTCCTTTTTGCCCACGCCCTGAACGCGCAGAGGATATGCGACGTTTTCAGCAACGGTCATGTGGGGGAACAGGCCGAAATGCTGGAACACCATGCCCAGTTTTTTCCGGCGCAGCTCGGTCAGGGCCTTTTTTGAGGCGCCTATGACATTCTCGCCATCCACCCGAATTTCACCACCGGTGCCCGGCAGCAGTTGCGAGATACAGCGGATCAGCGTGGATTTGCCCGAGCCCGACAGGCCCATGATGACGAAAAGTTCACCTTCCTGAACTTCGAAATTGGCATCCTGAACGGCGGGGATCAGCCCCTGTTCGCGAAGGGCGACGGCAGCCTTGTCGGCGTCATTCCCTGACCGAGACAGCGCGTCGGTCAGGGCTTTGTCAGCGCCCGGGCCAAACACCTGCCAGAGATTCCGGCAGGCGATGGCTGGCACAGTCGTGTCAGTCACCTAAGTGGCTCACTTGGTCGCCGCGTCGACAACAGGACGCCATTTGTCTTCGTTCTCGGCCATCCATGCGGCGACAACTTCTTCGACCTGACCGCCGTCGACATCGATCGCGCCCATCATCGGCTGCTGGTCTTCGACCGCCAGTTGATAGTTGGACAGGATCTCATAGGCGGCCGGCCACTTTTCTTCCAGGCCGCTCCAGCCGGCTTTGAAGATGCGCGATGGCGAAAAGTCGCAATCGTTTACCGCGTTCGGGTTCGGACCCCACGCCGGATCGTTAAAACATGCCTCTTCACCTGCGGGCAGTTCAACGAACTGCACGTCATAGGCAGACATCGCCCAGTGCGGCTGCCAGAATGTGATCAGCAGCGGCGATTTACGCTCGGTCGATGCGCGAAGTTCAGCGATCAGGGCACCTTCGGAACCGGCGGGGACAGCCTTGAACGGCAGCTCAAGGCCAGTCATGCGATCCGCACCAGGCGTGCCCCAGTCGGCCGGATAGTCGACCAGACGGCCACCGGGCAGAGTTTCCGCCGTGGCGAACACCTGCGCGCAGTCTTTCAGCGCTTCCCACGCAGGCAAGCCGGGGCACAGATCAGCGACATGCGCCGGGTATGCGATACCTTCCTTGGCATCCAGGCCAAGATCGCCGATTTCGACAACCGTGCCTTCCTCGATCTTCTTTGCATATTCATCCGAAACATTGGACGACCAGATTTCAAGCGTCGCGTCGATGTCTCCATCGGCCAGCGCCTGAAACTGGTTCATCATGCCGGCGGTCACATATTCCACGTTATAACCGGCGGCCTTGAGCATTTCACCCGCCACATGCGTGGTCACGTGCTGACCGGTCCATTCGTTGATCGCCAGTTTGATCGGCTCGTCCACGGCCCCCATATCCGCCGCATGCGCCGCACCGGCAACGGTCAGGGCCATAAGGCTTACACTCAGTTTTTTCATGGATTTTCTCCCTGTCTTATTTGTTTTGCCCACCCCGGCAGGGGTTTCCCGCCGGTGTCTTTGTCTGATGACAATACCATGCCGCAACATGCACAAATTTGGTCGGAAAAGGAAAGTGATCAGTTTGTAACAGCGCGGCTTTCTTGCCGCTGAAGCGTTGATTTTTTCCCGCAGGCGCCGCAAGGACCCCAGCCCAACCCGCCATTATCCCCCGCCCCGGGGCACGGAATGTTGACTGACGAGTCAATCACAAACCGTTTTAAACCCGTTTGTCGAGCATTTCTTTGACAGTTCAGTGTTTTTCTTGTTCGGGCCGAGTTTCATTTCCGGTCAAGTGGCTTTCGAACACCGAAAATTCCCATTGCAAAAGGAAGGCAAAACAAAACACTCTTCCTAAGACAGCTTTGAGGTTGGGTTCATGCGTTCATTTGACGAGATCTTTGATATTGCCGCCTCTCGCCACGGTGGGATCGAAGCCTTTGAAGCACAGCTGAACAAGCCCAAAAGCCACGAAGAACTGGCGGCGATGCCCGACGACCGGTGGCTATCGATCATCACGAAATGCGTCTTTCAGGCCGGTTTCAACTGGAAGGTCATCGAAAACAAATGGGATGGATTCGAGGCCGCCTTTGACGGCTTCGATGTGGGCCGGTGTGCGTTCATGGATGATGAAAAGTTCGATTCCCTGCTGCAAGACACACGCATTGTCCGCAATGGAACCAAGATCGCAGCAGTGCGGGACAACGCGGCGTTCCTTTTGGAACTGCGCAACGAAGGCGGCGCGGGCCAGGTTCTGGGGGGCTGGCCCTCTGATGACTATGTCAACCTTCTAGCCATGCTGGCCAAACGCGGGTCTCGTCTTGGCGGGGCTTCGGCGCAATATGCAATGCGTTTTGCGGGCCGCGACAGTTTCATTCTATCGCAGGACGTCACCGCCCGTCTGATCGCCGAGGGCGTGATCGACAAACCCGCTACGTCGAAAAAAGCCATGGCGGCGGTACAACGGGCCTTCAATTCCTGGATGGATCAATCCGGGCGGTCTTTGACGGAAATCAGCCGGGTTCTGGCCATGAGCCTGTGAAAACCGTTTGCGGATCGCAAGCAGAGGACTAGGATTCACCTCATGGTTCTGCGCGTATTCCTGTGTGCTCTTTTTTTGCTGTCCTCTTGCGGCCGTCCGTTGACAAAGCAAGAGCGCGACTTTGCGGATGCCATTCAGGGCGAGACCCTGAATCTGGACAGCGTGCGATTGGTACAAGGCGCGCCGGTTACCAATGTGACGTATTTCCGCGAAGAGCGGCCACGTCTGGCCTGCCGCGAGCGCATCCTTCCTCCGGTAGAACCCGGGCCGGTGACCGGCAGGCCCGCAGCCGTGGCCCTGTTCAACAAGGTCTATTTTGCGCGCGACTGGTATCTGGAAGACTACATGTCCGATTTTCCGGATCAGATGAACCTGGTGGCCGCGATGCTGCTGGCCCATGAACTGACGCATGTCTGGCAGTGGCAGAATCGCCGGACCACCGGTTACCACCCGTTGCGAGCAGCGGCGGAACATGGTGGGCGCAGCGACCCGTATCTTTTTGACCTCGAAACCTCGCCGGACTTCCTGTCCTACGGGTTTGAACAGCAGGGCGCCATCGTTGAGGAATACGTTTGCTGCCGTGCGCTGGACCCTCAGGCCACCCGAACCAAACGGCTGCACAGGATGCTGAGTGCGCATTTTGATCTGTCCCCGCTTCCGCAAAAAGGGCGTGAGCGCGCGATCTTGCTTCCCTGGAGCGAGGCCGAGATCGACGGGATTTGCAGCGGAACCTAATTCTTCTGAAGTGTTTCCAGATAGGCCACCAGATCCACGATGGGCTGGCTCGTCAGAATTGGCTGACCCTGCGGCGTTTTCATGGATGTGTCCTGCCCGTCAAAATAAGGACCATAAACCGGCATAGGGCTACCATGGCTGACCAGCGGATCCCGACCATCAATGCGGGCGACAACGCCCGCAGTCGGGAACACGCCCTCTTCGTTGGACAAAGCGGTCAGATCACTTGGTTGAACCACCAGCACGGCTGCCATCGGACCCTGACCCATCGCATCGATTCCGTGGCAGGTCGCGCAATGGTGCACATAGAGTTCCTCTCCGGTCTTCGCGTCCTGAGCCCAGGCGGCCTGCGAGGCAGCAGCCGAAACCCCAAGAACCATTACACTGATTGTTGCCTTGAACATCGTATCCTCCTGCCTGGATTGGCATTTGCAGGGTTGCCCGATGACCGTCTTGGCGCAATGATCCAGATCAACGAAAAAGGTACAGAGGTTTCGGGCAATGACACAATACGCCGCCATCATGCTGGCCGCCGGATTTGGAATTCCGATCCTGGCCGCGCTCAACGCGGCGCTGGGAAAAGTCATCGGGTCGCCAACTGCGGCAGCTGTTGTGCTGTTTGCCATTGCCTTCGCCGCCTCCGCCTTGGTCATGGCGCTGTTTCCCGGATTTGCGGCCTTGTCCAAGGTTGCCAATGCGCCGAAACACCTGTTGCTTGCAGGTGTCCTGATTGCTTTCTATGTCCTGTCGATCACCCATGTCGCACCACATTTCGGGGTGGGCAATGCAGTGTTCTTTGTGCTGCTCGGGCAATTGATCAGCGCTGCGGCCATCGACCATTTCGGCCTGTTCGGCGCACAGGTCGAACCGCTTACGCTTATGCGGATGGGCGGGATCGCCGTCATGGCCATTGGCGTTGCGATCACTCAACTGGCCTGAGCACTCCGCCCTCAAGCCGGACCATCCGGTCCATGCGCGCCGCCAGGTCAAGATTGTGCGTTGCTATCAACGCCGACAACCCTTCGTCCCGCACCAGCTTCATCAGTGTATCAAAGACCTGATCCGAGGTTTCGGGGTCCAGATTGCCCGTCGGTTCATCCGCCAACAAAACACGGGGCGCATTCGCCAAGGCCCGGCAAAACGCCACCCGCTGCTGCTCCCCACCAGAGAGTGCGGCGGGGCGATGGCTGGCGCGTGCGGCCACGCCGACACGGTCCAGCAGATCCAGCGCTCGGGCCTGTGCGGCCTTGTCCGGTACACCATTGGCCAGTTGCGGCAGGGTGATGTTTTCCAAGGCCGTGAATTCCGGCAGCAAGTGGTGGAATTGATACACGAACCCGATATCCTGCCGACGCAGTGCGGTTCTGGTCCGGTCGCCCTTGCCCGATACGTTCTGCCCGCCGATTTCAACGGTTCCTTCGTCGGGCATGTCCAGCAGACCAGCAATATGCAGAAGCGTTGATTTACCTGCCCCAGAGGGCGCAACCATCGCTACGGCCTCACCCGCGCGCAGATCCAGATCAACTCCGCGCAGAACCCGCACCTCGCCCGGTTTGCCTTTCAGATAGGTCTTGGTCAGACCTTTCAGACGCAATGTGACATCATTCATAGCGCAACGCCTCGACCGGGTTCAGCCGCGCCGCTCGACGGGCAGGGAAATAGGTGACGACAAAGGACAGGCCAAGCGACAGGCCGATCGCCTTGAGCACGTCGCTCAGATGCAGCTCGGCGGGCAAGGCATAGATGCCCCGGATCGACGGATCCCAGACGCCGCCGCCCATCACGTAATTCACGAAGGAAAAGATCGGATCGATGTAGATCGCAAAAAGGCATCCCAGGATGACCCCCATTGCCGTTCCGATCAGGCCGGTAAAAGCGCCGCAGATGAAAAAAACACGCAGAACCGACCCTTCGCTCAGGCCAATGGTACGCAGGATGCCGATGTCGCGCCCCTTATTTTTGACCAGCATGATAAGGCCCGAAACGATATTCATCGCAGCGATCAGAACGAGGATCGAAAGGATGATGAACATCACGTTGTCTTCAACTTCCAATGCCCGCAGGAACCCACCGGATGCATCCTGCCAGGTCCAGATCTGGCTGCGCTCGCCCGATGCTTCGAGAATCGAAATCAGGATCGGGCCCAGGTCTTCGGGGTTGTCCACCATCACTTCGATTTCATCGGCCACACCTTCGCGATTGAAAAAGCCCTGCGCCTGCGAAAACGGCATGTAGACGCGGGTGCGGTCGATGTCATAGCGCCCGGCCGAGAACACATAGACAACGCGATAGGCATTCACGCGGGGCGACGTACCAAAGGCGGTTTTGACGCCGTTGGGCGACGTCAACTTGACGACATCCCCGACCGTTGCCCCGATGCTGCGCGCCACGCCTGAACCAATTGCGATGACATCCTCACCCGCCTGGAATTCAGACAAGTCCCCCACAGCCTGCTCTGCCTGGGCAATTCCGGGCAGATCACGCAGATCGTCGGGTCGGATTCCAAACACCTCGACCCCGCTGCTGCGGTCGCGGTTGGTGATCAGTACCTGCCCCTTTACCAAGGGAGCCGCGCGTTGAACACCGGGCACTTGCGCGACCCGGGCCGCGCGTTCCTCAAAGTCGGCGATTGTGCGATCCACCCGCCCCTGCGCATCAATCTCGCCTGACGAATAGACCGTCACATGCGCGTTGGCGCCCAGAATGGTGCCAACAAATTCCGAACGGAAGCCGGACCGGACCGCCAATGTCGCGATCAGGGCAAACACTGCCAATGTGATCCCGATCAGAGAAATCCAGGTCATCACACTGACGCCGCCCTCGGCCCTGCGGGCCCGCAGATAACGCCATGCGATTTTCCATTCAAAAGGGGCAAAGGGCGGGGGTGTCTTGGCCATGCCTGCTCCGGGGTGTTCATGTTCGCGGGGACAGTTTCGACATTTCACCCGATGGTCAAGCCGGTTGTCATTCCGCACCCGTTCCTCAGCCTGAACGAGCCGAATCAATCCGGTTGCCCAGCACTGTGGCTGGGCCAAACGGATGACTTGGAATTCTGGCGCTACACCATGAGTTGTGAAGCGCATCACAGACAAACTGGTATTGTTTCATGTATGAAGTTAATCGTCGCGCTTTGTGAGCTCCTGAATCGAAAAGGCAACAATGGGCGCGAAATTTTATTACTCTTTTTGATTATTTTCAGAAACTTTGTCACCCTGTATGTGGGGGAACACATTTAAGGAGCGGGGGTCGCTCAATGAATTTTCAAATTTCAACCAACGGTGCGGGGGTTATTCCGTCTCGCCAAGCATCAAAAGAACTGGATTGTGAAACAGCGGCGCTGCTGCGTGCGGCCATTCGGCCGATCTTTGCCAGCGCGGCAAGCTGGGGCAACTTGACTGATATCCTGAAAGACAAAGGGTACCGTCTGGTTTTCCGGCAAGGACGTCTGTGTATCACGGATCGCACTACGGACGCGCGGGTTTGCGGGTTGCGATTTCTGGGTCTTGAGTTTCGCGACCTGGTCAACCGGCTGGGCCGTCCGATCGTGGTCGCACGCGGCGATGGCGCCAACGGCGACATCCTTGCAACGCGCCCGACGGTAGACCAAGACTGACGTCTGAACCAATCAAATTGGTCAGTTCACATTTGGTGGCCAAGCCAATCGCATGGCCACCTTCGCGAAATGGATCTGTGTTGCGTGACAGCAAGACCCGTCACCGGTGACGGTGCTCAGGCAATCTGCTGGTAGATTTCAGCAACTTTGGTAACGGCCGCCTCGGGGCTCAGTTCCTCGCTTTCACCGGTCCGGCGGCAAGTCAGTTCAACGACACCATTCTTCAGGCCACGCGGCCCGACCGTGATCCGCCAGGGCAGACCAATCAGATCCATGGTCGCAAACTTGCCCCCTGCCCGTTCATTGCGGTCATCATAAAGCGGCTCCAGCCCCAAGGCAGTCAGAGCATTGTAGATTTTGTCACAGGCCGCATCCGCTTCTTCATCGCCCTGTTTCAGGTTCACGATGCCGCAATGGAACGGGGTCACGCCCTCGGGCCAGATGATGCCTTTGTCGTCATGGCTGGCCTCGATGATCGCACCGACCAGGCGGCTGACACCAATCCCATGGCTGCCCATATGCACCGGAACCGGTTTTCCATCCGGGCCCTGCACGGTGGCGCCCAGCGGCTCGGAATACTTCGTGCCGAAATAGAAGATCTGCCCAACTTCGATACCACGCGCCACGCGGCGGCGTTCTTCGGGGATCTGATTGAACAGCGCCTCGTCATGCGTTTCATCCGTGCGCGCGTATTTCGAGGTGAACTCTTCCAGGATCGCCTGACACTGTTCGCGGCTGTCATAGTCAATCTCACGATCACCAAAGGTCAGATCGGTGACGGCGCTGTCATAGAAGACCTCGGATTCACCAGTGTCAGCCAACACCAGGAACTCATGGGTGTCATCGCCGCCGATGGGCCCCGAATCCGCGCGCATCGGGATCGCCTGAAGGCCCATACGCTCGTAGGTGCGCAGATAGCTGACAAGATGGCGGTTATAGGCGTGCAGCGCATCTTCCTTGGTGAGGTCGAAGTTGTAGCCGTCCTTCATATAGAACTCGCGCCCTCGCATCACACCGAAACGCGGGCGGATTTCGTCGCGGAACTTCCACTGGATCTGATAGAGGGTCAGCGGAAGGTCTTTGTAGCTGTTCACGTGACCGCGGAAAATATCGGTCACCAGTTCTTCGGCCGTGGGCGTGAACAGCATGTCCCGGTCATGCCGGTCCTTCATGCGCAGCATTTCCTGCCCGTAATCGTCATAGCGGCCGGATTCGCGCCACAGATCCGCCGATTGGATGATGGGCATCTGGATCGCGATGTGACCAGCCCGGGCCTGTTCCTCGTGGACGATGTTTTCCAGCTTGCGCAGCACTTTGAAGCCCAGCGGCAGCCAGGAATAAATCCCCGCAGAAGCCTGCTTGATCATCCCGGCACGCAGCATCAGCCGGTGGCTAACGATCTGGGCCTCGGACGGGTTTTCCTTGAGAACGGGCAGAAAGTAACGGCTGAGGCGCATGAACGATCCTATTTGTCTAGCGAAAGCCCGAATGCTCTACGCGATCCACAAAGGCTAGGCAAGGCGGCGCATCATTCAGGCTTGCGCATCAAATAAGTGTAATAGTTGCACGAACCAAAGAACGTGCCTTCCCGCGCGGCTGTTTTCTGACCTTCGGCCCATTTCAAGGCGGTCTCGGCGTCGATTGCGCCGGCCTGAATGCAGGGGCCGACATAGGCGTCGATCATGTTTCCGAAAAACGAGGTCTGGCCAGCCTCGGCCAGCAATTCCGGGATGAAACCGGAAACTTCCAGCCCCGTCTGCCGGGCCAGGAACGGAAGATGCCGCAGAACGAACGGATTGCCGACCACCGTCTGCAAGATCGCGTTCACCGCCATCGCGTTGGCGTCAGGGTCGCCAGCGCCGATCGTCAACGACGCATAGTCGCCATCGAAAACGGCGATCGTGCCGCCGGGCCGCGTCAGTCGCGCGGCTTCCTCCAGCATCGCCGCCGGGTCCACCACATGGCTGATCACCGTATGCGCGATGACGATATCAAAGCTACCTTCGCCGTCACCGGTGTTCCGGGAATCCGCAACCTCGTACCGTATGCGCCCCGCCAACCCCGCAGCGTCCGTCTTTTCCATTGCGACCTTGATCAGTTCCGCCGCCAGATCCGACCCGACAATCTCGCACTCCGGGCCGACCCGGTCGGCCAGCGCCCGCGTCACGACGCCCGTGCCACAGCCCAGATCGACGATGCGGCGGCACGAGGCCCAGTCGAGCCGGTCGAAATAGCGTTCGCGCATTTTTATGAAATCCGGCATTTCGCCGCGAAATTCCAGACGGTCCGCAACGACGCGAACCGTGTCTTCCCCCTGCTGATCCAGGCTCTGATAGATGTCGGGCATTGCTTCGTCCCCCAAGGCAGGGCGTCAGTATAGCACGTTTCGGCCCGGTACGTCGGCTCTCTGCGCTGGCGGGCTGTGAATGCGACGCCCGGCAATGGCGCGTTTGCGACCCGAGGTCAGTCGGGTTTTTGATTGACCCGCCAATTGGGAATTTCAATTGTGACGGGAACACCAACCCCAGGAGGCACTGTTGCAGACAATTCAGGAACCCGCCCGGCAGATACCTGTCATCCACCAGACCGATATTCTGGTCGTGGGCTCTGGCCCGGCCGGGTTGGCAGCAGCGCTGGCAGCGGCCCGTGCAGGCGCAGACGTGTCGCTGGTTGACCGGTTCGGCTGTATGGGCGGCAACATCACTGCCGTCGGCGTCGAAGGATTCGCCTGGTACCGGCACGAGCAAACCGTCGAGGCCGGCGGCATCGGGATGGAGTTCGAAACCCGCGCCAAAGAAACGGGCGCGGCGGTGCCCGAAAGCCAGTCGCTCAGTTATGAACTGGACAGCGAAGGGTTCAAGCTGGTGGCGGACAAGTTGGTCGAAGAGGCGGGTGTTCACCCGATGCTGCACCGGCAATTCGTCGCCCCCATCATGGAAGGGGACCGGATCACTGGTATCATTACCGAGTCCAAGGCCGGGCGCGAGGCGATACTGGCCAAGGTGGTAATCGATGCCACCGGCGACGCCGATGTGGCCCATCGCGCGGGGGCCCCGACGCACAAAACCGCTCGGGAGGACATGATGGCGGCGTCGGTCATGTTTCATCTGGCCGGGGTGGACAAGCGCGCCTTTATCGAGGGCGTCAAGGCCGACCCGCAGACCTATAAGGACTGGGGCGGCGGTGGTGAGTGGAACATCGAAACCAGCGGCAAAGAGGACGACATGTTCTCGCCCTTCGTGCACAAGCCCTTCCAGCAGGCCATCGATCAGGGGCTGATCCCGCCGCATCTGAATACCATTGCCGGCACCTGGGGCGCGATGCATGACACGGGCGAACTGACCTACATGAACCTCATCCATCTGGCCGAGATTGATGGGACCGACCCCGACAGCCTGACACGTGGCGAGATCGAAGGCCGCCGTCAGACCATGCTGGCCATCGAGGCGCTGCGCCGGTTCATGCCGGGATGCGAAAACGCGCGGCTTCGGAATTTCGGGATGACCATCGGTATCCGCGACACCCGCAAGATCGATGCGGTCTACAACATGACCGAAAACGACGCCCGCCATCAGGGCCGGTTCGAGGACACGATCGGCATCTATCCCGAATTCATCGACGGCTATGGCATTCTGATCCTGCCGACCACGGGGCGGTACATGCAGGTCCCCTACCGCTCGATGCTGCCCAGGGGTGTCAAGGGCCTGCTGGTCGCCGGGCGGTCGCATGGCGCGGACCGGGTGGCCCATGCCGCCACGCGCAACATGGCCTGCTGCGCCGTCATGGGCCAGGGCGCGGGAATCGCCGCAGCGGTATCATTGAAAAGCAATCAGGAGCTGGACCAGCTGAATCTGGCACCTGTTCACGCGGAACTGCAACGTCAGGGGGTCAGGATTCACTGATGGACAGAATTCCGACCATAGACATCTCGCCGCTGTCCGATCCCGGCAGCGCAGCCTTTGCCGCAACGGTACAAGGCATAATTGAGGCCTGCACAGGAATCGGGTTTCTGTCCATCACCGGGACAGGTGTGTCCCAGCGGACAGTGAATCACGTCCGTCAAACCACAAGAGAGATCTTTGCCATCAATGAATCCCGCAAATGGGATCAGGCCATCACGCGCAAGAATTATCGCGGTTATATCCCGATGGGTTTATTCACACCGAATGACGGATCCGGCAAGGCCGACAAATACGAGGGTTACAAGCTGCACCACGAGGTTGCCGCCACCGACCCTGTGCGCTCTGAATGTGCCCTGTACGGCCCAAACTTGTGGCCCGCCGAAGTTCCCAGCGCCAAAGAGGTCATCCTGGATTATTGGCGTCAATTGGATCAGGTCACTGATGTGTTGTTGGGCGCGTTGGAATCCGGCCTGAACTTGACCTCTGGCATTTTGCGCGACGCGTTCCGCAATCCGATGACCAATATGACATTGCTGCACTATCCCCCGCAGGCCGCGGAAGAAGCGGGCTATGGCATCCATCCGCACAAGGATACGGACGCACTGACCATCATCGCGCCCGATCCGGTGGGCGGGCTCGAGGTGCAGACCCGCAGCGGCAAGTGGATTTCACCAGACTGCCCACTCGGTGGTTTCGTGGTGAATATCGGCGACATGCTGGAACTTTGGTCAGGCGGGCGATTGAAATCCACGCCACATCGGGTGGTCAACCGGTCGGGCAAGGAACGGTATTCTTTCCCTTATTTCGCCGTACCCCGCCATGACGTCATTGTTGAACCATTGTTGCCCGCCCTGCCCGGTTTCGACCGTCCGGCGGTTCATTGCGGCCACTGGTCGGCAGAAATCTGGCGCACCAACTGGCCCGATGAAGCCGCAGAAGAAGACACCCCTGAACTGGGGACGTTGCACGATTGAAGCGGGCAAAGCCCCTGCCCATGAAGCGCTTGCATCATGGGCTTTGATGCGCCAAGAACGCCTGCAAGTGCCTGAACAAGGGGATCACGATGGCTTTGCCGGTAAAGGATCAGCTGAGATACTGGGGCGTCGCCGCGGCGGTTTTTGTTTTGATCCTCTGGGCTTTGGGGGATGTCCTGCTGCCCTTCGTCATAGGCGGAGCAATTGCGTATTTCCTTGATCCCGTTGCGGATCGGCTGGAGAGGTTGGGCCTGTCGCGCATCGCAGCCACATCCGTCATCACCGTCATCGGGATTTTGGGGTTTATATTGGCGATCCTGATGGTCGTGCCCGCCCTGATTACCCAGTTGCTGGATCTGATCGACGTTCTGCCAGACCTGTTCAAGCAATTGCGCGGGTTCATTGAAAAACAATTCCCGTCGCTGCTGGATCGGGAATCAAACACTCATCAGATGCTGGTGTCCTTCGGCGATATGCTGAAATCCAAGACTGGTGATGTTCTGCAAACGGTTCTTGCCTCACTTGGGTCTGCGATAAACATTGTTGTCCTTCTGGTGATCGTGCCCGTTGTGGCCGTTTACCTGCTGCTGGACTGGGATCGCATGGTCGCTCGCATCGGAGAGCTCCTGCCGCGTGATCATGCCCCCACCATCAGGCGGCTGGCCGGAGAGATTGACGCCGTGCTGGCCTCTTTCGTGCGCGGGATGGGAACGGTCTGCCTGATCCTAGGTACCTACTATGCCGTCGCGCTGATGCTTGCCGGTCTGCAATTCGGCCTGATCGTGGGGTTCATCGCGGGGCTGGTCACGTTCATCCCCTATCTGGGCGCCCTGATCGGAGGCTCATTGGCCATCGGGCTGGCGCTGTTTCAGTTTTGGGGTGATTGGGCACATGTAGGACTGATCGCGGGGATCTTTGCCATCGGACAGGTCACCGAGGGGAATTTCCTGACACCCAAACTGGTAGGCAGCTCTGTCGGGCTGCACCCGGTCTGGCTGCTGCTGGCGCTGTCGGTCTTTGGGGCCTTGTTTGGCTTTGTCGGCATGCTGATCGCCGTGCCCGTGGCCGCAGCATTGGGCGTGCTGGCCCGATTTGCCACATCGCTGTACCTGGACAGCCGACTTTATACCGGTCTTGAACGTCAGGATCAGGAAACCGAGTAAATGGCCCGACAACTCAGCTTTGATCTGCCCGCCAAAACTGCGCTCGGGCGAGAGGACTTTTTTGTGTCGCCTGCCAATGCCTTGGCCGTGGCGATGATCTCGGCCACATCCTGGCCGGGAAACAAGCTTGTTCTGACCGGTCCGGCTGGCGCGGGTAAAACCCATCTGGCACATGTCTGGGCCGCGGAAACCGGCGGGCGCATCATTCAGGCCGCCGATTTGCGGTATGACGACGTGCCGGATCTGGCACGCAGGCCGATTGCCGTCGAAGACGTGCCCATGATCGCCGACGATGCCGACCAGCAGAAAACGCTGTTTCACCTGCACAATCTGGTTCTGGCCGAGGGGAACGCCCTGCTGATGACGGGTCGGCTGGCCCCGAAGTTCTGGGAATTGCCACTGGCCGACCTGCAAAGCCGGGTCGAAGGCGCCCATCACGTGGCGCTGGATCCGCCCGACGACGCGTTGCTGGGTGCGGTTCTGGCCAAACTGTTCGTAGATCGGCAGCTGAACCCCGGCCCCGAAGTAATCGCCTATCTGGTCAAACACATGGATCGTCGATTTGAAACTGCGGCCGACGTAGTGGCGCAGCTGGATCAATTGGCCCTTATGGAAAAGCGCGACATCACCCGTTCCCTGGCCGTGCGGGTTCTGAACATGAGCCCGGACGAGATCGAGACCAATGATTGACCCGCTGACGTCAATTTCGCATCCTCAAACAGAACAATCTGGAAGGCACATGGATCAGACCGTCGAAACCGATATCCCGGATTGGGGAACAATCGGAAAGCCTCTGTTTGACAAACCGGACGCACGGGCGCTGTCGCGCGTCGGGGTTGTCGATGTCGGGTCGAACTCGGTCCGGATGGTCATTTTCGACGGGGCGGCCCGATCACCGGCTTATTTCTACAATGAAAAGGTCATGTGCGAACTGGGGGCGGGCCTGTCCGAAACCGGACGGCTGAACCCGCGAGGCCGCAAACGTGCCCTGGCGGCATTGCGGCGCTTCCAGCACCTGGCAATGGATCTGGATTTGCCCGGTTTGCATGTTGTCGCCACCGCTGCTGTGCGCGAAGCCTCGGATGGGCCCGAGTTCTGCGATCAGGTGCAGGCTGAAACAGGTTTGCAAGTGGCCATCATTGACGGTGACGAAGAAGCCCGCCTGTCGGCACAGGGTGTCCTGTTGGGATGGCCCGGAGCTTATGGGCTGATCTGCGATATTGGCGGATCGTCGATGGAATTGGCCGAAATCGGCGGTGGTCAGGTCGGCCGCCGCGTGACCTCGCCGCTTGGGCCGCTGAAACTGCGTGACATCAAAGGCGGGCGGCGCGCGCGAAAAGCGCATATCAAGGAAACGATGGAGGATCTGCGCAATCAGATGGGCCAGCAGCGGGATCGTTTGTTTTTGGTCGGCGGCAGCTGGCGTGCCTTTGCGCGGCTGGACATGCTGCGGCGAGGCTATCCGCTGAACGTTCTGCATGAATACCGCATGACCACCAAGCAGGTGCGCGAGACAATCAAATACATCGAGAAACACGATCATGAAAAGCTGCGTACTCAGGCCGGCGTGTCCAGTTCGCGCATGGCGCTTATCCCTTATGCGATGGATGTTCTGGCGCGGCTGATCCGCACGTTCAAACCCAAAGATATCGCCATATCGAGCTATGGTATCCGCGAGGGGTTGCTGTATGAGCAGATGCCGCAGGAAGTGCGCGACCGCGACCCGCTGATCGAAGCCAGCCGGTTCTCGGAAGCCAAGGACGCGCGCCTGCCCGGATTTGGTAGCAATCTCTATGATTTTGTCATCCCGCTGTTCAGATCCGCACCGCCCAGCAGGGTGCGCCTGATCAAGGCGGCCTGCCTGCTGCACGATGTAAGCTGGCGCGCACATCCCGATTATCGGGCCGAGGTGTGTTTCGACAATGTAACGCGCGCCAATCTGGGGGGCCTGAAGCACTCCGAGCGTGTTTTCATCGGATTGGCACTGCAACACCGCTATCGCAACAAACGGGAAGGCAACCGGTTCTCTCGGCTTTATGAATTGCTGGATGAGAAAAGCCAGAAACAGGCCGAAATTCTGGGCAAGGCCATGCGCTTTGGCGCGATGCTGTGGATGCACAAGGACGCCAATATGGGGCGCCTGAAATTCTATCCCAAAAAGCGGGAGTTGGAGCTATACCTGCCCGAAGCAGCAGCCCCCCTGTTCAGCGAAGTTGCCGAAGCGCGCCTGAATTCACTGGCGAACGCCCTGAAATCCGATACGCGCGTGATCATCAAGGGCTGACCATCGATCCGATCAGATATCAGTTGCCCCTTCGGGCAATTCTTCACTTTCATTTTCAGGCTCTGGCGGATCCTCGGCCTGTTTCCTTCGGATGATGATATCGCCATTGGGCAAGATCTCGGGCGCTTCATAAGCGCTCCAATCCTTGATCTCGGCCCCCAGCTCGGCCAGTGCGGGGCCCATTTCCCGCAAGAACGACTGCATTGCCGGGCCAAACTCATCCGCAAGGCCCAGCAGATCATCCAGCGCCGGTTCCATCTCCTTGCGCAGACCTTCGAAAAACAGCTCGGCCCCCTGCTCCATCAGGGATTTGCTGTTGTCTTCCTGCGAAAGGGCGGGCGCGGCGATGCCGGCAGTGATTATGCTGATCAGCAAAACGTGTTTCATACCTAGTATATAGCGCCCCAGCCGAAGGCGTGAAAGGTCACAGGTCGATGTCCAGTGTGACCGGGAAATGATCCGACGCCGTCAGCAGTGCCTGTCGCAGGTCCGGTGCGGACCAACAGGCCGCGTCGCGAAACGGATGCCAAATGCGCCAGGCCGGGCGGTATGCACGCAGATCCTGTGTAATCATTATGTAATCCAGAAGAGCCTCGAGAAACCTGCCTTCTTCCGGGCGGGCAAAGCGAGCCGTGGAGGGTATCGATCCCGGCCGAAAACCATGAGCCGTCACCGCGTGCGGGTCGAACAACCCAGTTTCCAGCAAAATCTCGACCGAAGAGCGGCCGAACAGATGCTCGAACTCATCCAGCCCGGGACCGTCGTTCAGGTCTCCCAGCAGAATGACGGGTTCCTGGCTGGCAACGTGCATCTCGACCCGCCTGGCAAGCCAGACCGCCTGCGCCAGTTGCTTGCGGCGGTTGGCAATCGAGATCCGGATCGCCTCGTCCCGCGACCCGGCCCCATGCGGAGCCTTGGATTTCAAATGAGCTCCGATCAGCCGGACGTCGTGGCCCGATTGCGTCGTCACCGCCAGTTCCATCGGTGGTTTGGAAAACCGCACCACATCCTCGGTCGCATCAATATCCAGATCGATTCTGAACGCACCATCGAACCGGGGGGCCAAGGGGTCGTCGATGTCACCCTTGGGATCATGACGCACGGTAAGAATGGTCCTGTCGTAGAGCAGCGCCAGCTCTTGATGGGTGTCGTTGGCAAACCCCATCACAGCGTCAGAGATGCGCAGATCGAACGCCTCGGCAAAGGTTTGCAGGGCCCGCACCGTGTTCTGGCGTTTGCCGGTGTTCGGAGCCTCGACAATCAATACCGCATCCGCGTCAATCGCGATCAGCACTTTTGCAATCGCCTCGACCTGCTGCGCCTTGGTGACATCATGCCGACCGGACCAGGTGTCATCGACGATCAGATGGTCGTTTTGATCAAAAAGATTGGCAAACCATTCGATATTGTAGGTCGCCAGCCGCATCCTGTCAGGCCCGCGCGCCGTTGATCTCATCCCAGGCGCGGTTGATGTCGATCATCTTTTTCTCGGCCAGTCTGATCGCCTCTTCCGGGACACCGCGCGCCATCATGGCGTCCGGGTGTGTTTCGCGGACCAGCCTTCGCCAGACTTTGCGGATATCGGGCAAAGGCATGTCCTGCGGCACACCCAGAACCGTGTAAGGATCCTTTGGCGCATCCGGCACGAACCGTGCCCGCAATGCTTTGAATTGAGCGTCGGACTGCCCGAATATCTTGCTCACTTCCTCCAAGAACGCGTTCTCATTGGGGTGGTAGAACCCATCGGCCATGGCGATGTGAAACAGCCCCTCCATCAGGTCGCAAAGCGTGGTGCTGTCTTCGGCGAACATCCGGGCGATCTTGCGGGCATAGTCCTGATACCCCGCCACATCCGTGCGGGCCATGTTGAAGACCCGCGCAGCATCTTCTTCGTCTTCGCGCGCGATCTGGAACACATCGCGGAAGGCAGTGACTTCATCTCGTGTCACCTGACCGTCTGCCTTGGCCATTTTTGCGCCCAGGGCAATCACCGCAATCGTGAACGCCACCGATCGTTCCGGAGGTGTTCGCAGCTTTTCAAAAACTGCGGCCAGGCTTTCGCCTTGGGCCAGCGCGCTGAGCGCATCGGATATGCGGGTCCAGATCGACATGGGCGTACACTAGCGTCACAATTCGGGACTGTCAGGTGCGACAGATCATTCAGGTGAAAGAATTTTCTGCATCAGCACAAGATCCAGCCATTGACCCCATTTGAACCCAACTTCGGGCATGCGACCAACCTGTGAAAAGCCCAGCGCCGCGTGAAACGCCACGGCGCCCGAATTGGCCGAGGAAATGCCTGCGACCAGCACATGCACCCCGTCGGTTCTTGCGGCCGCCTCAAGCGCCTGCATCAAAGCACGCCCAACGCCTTTTCCGCGCGCGTCCGGTGACAACTGGATCGAATGTTCGCGCGTTTGCGCGTATCCGGGGCCCGCGCGAAACGGGGCATAGGTGGCAAAACCAACAACTTGCCCATCATGTTCGGCGACTAGGAATCCAGTGCCCCGCTCCGTAATATCCTCGGTGATTTGCGTTGTGCTGCGCTCATCGGTCGTGAAGGTGATCAACGACTCACGAATGATCGCATTGGTGATCCTGGCGATTTCGGGCGCATCCGCCGCCATGGCCGGGCGAATGATCATTCCAGCACCCGGACCCCATGAGGCGTCTCGAACTCCGCCCTGAGCGCGGCCGGGCCGGTGTCGAACACCACCTGATCCAATGCACCAAGATGTCTGGCCAGCGTCAACGCATCCGGGTGGTACACAACCAAACGCCGCAGCCGACAGCCGCTGTTTTGCAGCATGTCGGCCGGGTGAAGATCGCCCTGCCATTCGATAAGGGCGGGAAACAGGTTGTCGAACGGCAAGCGCCCGGTTGGTGGAACCGCCATGCGCCACCGCAGCGCGCCCCGGGTCAGGTCGATCGGCTCTCCGGTGCCATCGGGGAAGATCGACAGTGTGGCCTCGATATCCTCGACCCGGCATATCCAGTTCGTCAAACGCGGGCCGCCCTGAAAACTGTCCAGATCGAACCATAGCGGCCTGCCCGGAGGGTGCGCCTGCGGATCGATGGAAATCGCTTCCAGATAGAGCCCATCCCTAAGACCCAGCAGCCTGTTATGTGTCCCGAATTTTTCGTGTTTCCCACCGGGTTGCAGCGCAACGCCAAGCGCCTGTTCGATATGCGCAGACGCTTCTTCAAGCGTTTCGCCCGCGACGGCCAGATGATCCAGTAACATGTGCCACCTCCTGCAAGTTAATGGCCAGACCCTTGCGGATCTGGCCGTATGTTTTCGCCAAAGAGGCACGATCACAAGATGATCTGACGAAAAACCCGACCTTCTTCAGCCGCGCGCTTCGCTGATCAGGCGCAGGATGTCCTGAGCGGCCTCGGGAATGTTGGTGCCCGGGCCAAAGATTGCCTTGACCCCATGATCATAAAGGAACTGGTAATCCTGTTGTGGGATCACCCCTCCGCAGATCACGATGATGTCCTCGGCCCCGGCCTTTTTCAGCTCTTCCACCAGTTGCGGAGCCAGTGTCTTGTGCCCTGCCGCCTGCGAGGAAATGCCGACCACATGCACGTCATTGTCCACTGCATCCTGCGCGGCCTCGGCCGGGGTCTGGAACAAGGGGCCAACGTCCACGTCAAACCCGATATCGGCGAACGCGGTGGCAATCACCTTGGCCCCACGGTCATGGCCGTCCTGCCCCATCTTGACCACCAGCAGACGCGGGCGGCGGCCTTCGGCCTCGGCAAACTCCTCGATGGATTTCTGGATCGCGGCAAAGCCTTCGTCGCCCTCATAGGCCGCGCCATAAACGCCGGCCAGGGTTTTCACTTCGGCGCGGTGGCGGCCGAATTCCTTTTCCATTGCCATGCTGATCTCTCCTACGGATGCGCGGGCACGGGCGGCCTCGACGGCGGCGGCCAGCAGGTTTCCGCCCTCTTGGGCAGCCTTGGTCAAAGCGTCCAGCGCCTGTTGGCAAGCGGCTTCGTCACGGGTCGCACGGATACGTTCCAAACGCGCGACCTGCGCTTCGCGAACCGCCACGTTGTCGACGTCCAGAATGTCGATCGGATCTTCCTGTTCCTTGCGATATTTGTTGACCCCGACGATCACCTCTTCGCCACGGTCGATCATCGCCTGGCGGCGCGCGGCGCTTTCCTCGATGCGCAGCTTGGGCATACCACTGGCCACGGCCTTGGTCATGCCGCCCATTTCCTCGACCTCTTCCATCAGGGCCCAGGCTTTCTCGATCAGCTCATTGGTCAGGCTTTCGACGTAATAAGACCCCGCCAGCGGGTCGACCACATCGGTCACGCCGGTCTCTTCCTGCAACACCAGCTGCGTGTTCCGGGCGATACGCGCCGAAAAGTCGGTGGGCAGCGCAATCGCCTCGTCCAATGCGTTGGTGTGCAACGATTGAGTCCCGCCCAGAACCGCGCTCATCGCCTCATAGGCGGTGCGGATCACGTTGTTGTAAGGATCCTGTTCCTGCAACGAAACACCTGACGTCTGGCAGTGGGTGCGCAGCATTTTTGACCGTTCAGATTTCGCGCCGAACTCGGTCATGACCCGGTGCCACAGCGTGCGCGCGGCGCGCAGTTTGGCGATCTCCATGAAAAAGTTCATGCCGATGGCAAAGAAGAACGACAAACGGCCTGCGAACTTGTCCACGTCCATCCCGGCCTGTGTCGCTGCACGGACATATTCGCGCCCGTCGGCCAGGGTATAGGCCAGCTCCTGCACCAGATTCGCGCCGGCCTCTTGCATGTGATAGCCCGAGATCGAGATCGAGTTGAACTTGGGCATCTCGTTCGAGGTATACTCGATGATGTCCGAGATGATCCGCATCGAGGGCTCGGGCGGATAGATATAGGTATTTCGCACCATGAATTCCTTCAGAATGTCGTTCTGAATGGTGCCGGACAGAACCGATTTGTCGTGCCCCTGTTCCTCTCCTGCCACGATGAAGTTCGCCAGAATCGGGATCACCGCGCCGTTCATGGTCATCGAGACCGAGACCTGATCCAACGGAATGCCGTCGAACAGGATTTTCATGTCCTCGACACTGTCGATGGCCACACCGGCCTTGCCCACGTCACCGACGACACGCGGGTGGTCGCTGTCATAGCCGCGGTGGGTGGCCAGATCGAAGGCAACCGACACACCCTGCTGGCCCGCCGCCAGGTTGCGGCGATAGAAGGCGTTGGATTCTTCGGCGGTCGAAAAGCCCGCATATTGACGGATCGTCCACGGACGGCCGGCATACATCGTGGCTTTCACACCGCGTGTAAACGGACCAAAGCCCGGCAGCGAACCCATATGCGGCAAACCAGCGGTGTCTTCCTGCGTATAGAGCGGTTTGACCGCAATGCCTTCCAGCGTCTCTTTGGTCAGGTCGTCCAGCGGACGCCCGCGCAGCTCTTTCTCGGCCAGCGCTTTCCAATCCTTGGTGTCGGTCATTTCGGTTTCCTCTTGTCAATTCGGATGGCGGCAGTCGAAAGCTTCCGCATTGAGGTCTTGCGCTTGGCCGTTTCATTCAGCCGCAAGCGCGACATTTTGAGTGTTTGGTACAAATCGTCGGTCGCAATCGGTGTCACAGAGGCTATATTCGAAGGAACAGGAGGCCACATGACACGCACGCTTGCCTTTGTTTTCTTGGCACTAATCCCGATGTCTGTCTGGGCGGCGGATGGCACGGCGACGACGGATGACAGTTTTGTCCGCCCGGTGGGTGACAGCGAACTCAGCGAGTTTCTTTGGGTCAACCGACCTATCGTAGTCTTTGCCGACACGCCGGCGGACCCGCGGTTCCAGCAACAGATCGACATGCTGGTCGAGGGCGAAGCCGCAATGCGTGAGCGTGACGTGGTGGTTCTGACCGACACAGACCCATCGGCGCGGTCTCCGATCCGGTCACAGCTGCGCCCGCGCGGGTTCCAGATGGTATTCGTCGACAAGGACGGCGTGGTCAAACTGCGCAAACCTTCTCCGTGGAGCGTGCGCGAGATTGGCCGGTCCATCGACAAGACCCCCCTGCGCGAACGCGAAATCCGCGATCGGCGCGAAGGCGGCTGACCGCTTTCGCCACCCCGAAAGACCCCGGCACAGAATGCCGGAGGCTTTGACGGGTATGGCAAAAGCGCGGTCATGATCACTCGAACTCGATGATCACTTCGTCCACGGCGAGACTGTCGCCGGGGCCTGCATTGATCTTGGCAACGATGCCCTTCTTCTCGGCGCGCAGGATGTTTTCCATCTTCATCGCCTCGATGGTGCACAGCGCTTGACCTTCCTGCACCTCCTGCCCCACTTCGACGTCGATCTTCACGACCAGGCCGGGCATCGGGCACAGCAGCATTTTCGAAGTGTCCGGCGGCAGTTTTTCAGGCATCAGCCGCGCCAGTTCGGCCTGACGCGGGGTTCGTATCTGCACCTTGAGATCCGCGCCGCGGTTACGGATGCGGAACCCGCCCGAGATCTTGCCCACCTTCATGACCAGCGGCGCTTCATCGACCGTCATGACGGCAAGTTGATCACCCGGTGTCCAATCACCCGTCACCCGCATTTCCTGACCGTCGTCAAACCTAATCGTGGCCCCGTCCTGATCCGCGTTAACCTTGACGGGCCACTGGATCTCGCGCCCGAAGGAAACAACCCAATCGGTGCCGACCTTGCGTTCGTGATTATCCATCCGGCCCGACACGCGGGTCCGGCGAATTTCTGCGACGCGATGCATGGCTGCACAGGACGCTGCAATCCGGCGCAGGTCTGCCTCGGCCAGTTCGACGCCCTCGAACCCGTCGGGGTATTCCTCGGCGATGAAGGCCGTGGTCATATCGCCGCTGATGAATTTCGGATGATCCATCACGGCGGACAGGAACGGCAGGTTGTGGCCAATGCCTTCAACCTCGAAACTGTCCAGCGCCACGCGCATCGCCTCGATCGCCTGATCACGGGTCGGAGCCCAGGTACACAGTTTGGCAATCATCGGGTCGTAATACATGCTGATCTCACCGCCCTCATAGACGCCGGTGTCATTTCGAACAGCAACATCGCCTTCGGGCGCATCCCCCTGCCATTTGCCGTTGGCCAGCATCGGTCCGGCTGCCGTCTCCTGCGGCGGGCGATACCGGGTCAGACGGCCAATCGAGGGCAGGAAGCCGCGATACGGATCCTCGGCGTACAGGCGGTTTTCGATCGCCCATCCGGTCAGTGTCACGTCGTCCTGCGTGATCGACAGCTTTTCACCCGCTGCTACGCGGATCATCTGTTCGACCAGATCAACGCCGGTGATCAGTTCGGTGACAGGGTGTTCAACCTGCAAACGCGTGTTCATTTCCAGGAAATAGAAGTTCTTTTCACCGTCAACGATGAACTCTACCGTTCCCGCGCTGGAATAGCCCACGGCCTTGGCCAGGGCCACCGCCTGTTCCCCCATGGCTTTGCGCGTCGCTTCGTCCAGAAACGGCGACGGCGCCTCTTCCACGACTTTCTGGTTCCGGCGCTGGATCGAGCATTCGCGCTCGCCAAGGTAGATGCCGTTTCCATGACTGTCGCACAGAACCTGAATTTCGATGTGACGCGGTTGGGTCACGAATTTCTCGATGAAGATCCGATCATCCCCGAACGAGCTTGCGGCTTCGTTCTTTGACGACTGAAAGCCCTCGCGCGCCTCGTCGTCATTCCACGCGATCCGCATGCCCTTGCCGCCGCCGCCGGCGCTGGCCTTGATCATGACAGGATAGCCGATCTCGTTCGAGATTTTGACCGCCTCTTCCGCGTCTTCGATCAGCCCCATATATCCGGGAACCGTCGACACATTCGCGTCCTGCGCGATTTTCTTCGAGGTGATCTTGTCGCCCATCGCCTCGATCGCGCCTTTCGGAGGACCGACGAAAACCACACCTTCGGCTTCCAGCGCCTCGGCAAACTTGGCGTTTTCGGACAGGAAACCATAACCGGGATGGACCGCCTGCGCGCCGCTCTGGCGGATGGCGTCCATCACCTTGTCGATAACGATATAGGACTGGTTTGCAGGTGGCGGGCCGATATGGATGGCTTCGTCCGCCATCGACACATGCAGCGCGTTCTTGTCCGCGTCCGAGAAAATGGCGACGGTGCCGATACCCATCTTGCGGGCGGTCTTGATAACCCGGCAGGCGATCTCGCCCCGGTTGGCGATCAGGATCTTATTGAACATGGAACGTCCTTTGGCTTGGTGTTCTGGAAACGCAAAACGCCGCCGCAGGGAACAATCCCCACGACGGCGTGATGCGCGATGACGGGCGGGACGACATGCGCCCCGCAAAATATGCGTTAGTTACAGGTGTTCTGTGTCTTGCAGTACAGCACGTTGCCCGCCGCGCCGACTGCTGCGCCAAACAACGGGTCCGCGTTGAGGACGGCCGCCCCCACTGCCCCGGCACCTCCGCCGAGGATTGCCTGTTCGCCCGTGGTGTCTCCGCAGGCGGCCAGACCCGCGCAGGTCGTCGCAACAAGGATGAAGCGTGAGAATCGCATAGTATCTGCCCTTTTTGGTTTCTTGGTCCTTTTCGGGTCAGATGCGCGAAACACACCCTGTTATTCAATATCAACGGACGCGCCGGCGATTTTTGTGCGGGATTTTGCCTCTTTTTGTCCGTGACAGGCAAAAAGAAAAACGCGGACAGGACTATGTGGGGAACACAAGCCTGCCCGCGCAAGGAAGGGGTACGGAATAGTAGGTGCATGTGCGGCGCAGGCAAAGTAGAGCCGCACGGCTCATCCAGTTTGCACAGCACAATATTGCCGGCAAACACAGTATTGTTTCCAATCGGGATTTCGGCTGGAATCTGCCCACACCCGGAAATGCCGCGCAACTTCGCGCCTATACCGGTTCGATACTGCTCGGGCGTTTGAGGCCGCTTTACCGTCACAGTTTCGTGACAGATCAAGCCGCTTCCCGCGCGTTTCGCGGTTGCAGCATCACGACTCTCGGTCAGCGTTGGACATACAGAACCGCCTTGCGCCAATGCGTTATCCAAGCAGCTCAAGACGTCGTGTTTCAGCGCAGTAAAAAACACACATATACTTGAAAAATCAAAGCCTTCACTTCCCATTCTCGTGATTTCCCAAGGTTTGCACCTCGTGAAACGGTCCTTGTGCACACTCGCACTCAAAGGAACACCCACATGACGAAGACTAGAAAAAAGGCACTCCTGCTTGCTGCCTCTGCGCTTTGTGTGACCAGCACGCTTGCCTTTGCTCAGGATGCCCAAACCCAAGCCGAACTTGACGCCTTGCGCGCCCGGGTCGAGGCGCTGGAATCCGCCAGTGCCAGCCCTGCCAACGGTGACTTCCGCATCGGTAACACCGTTCTGGACGTTTATGGCTATGTAAAGGCCGACTTCTTCTACGATTTCGAGTTCGATCAGGGCGACACGGCGTTCGTGAATGTCATCGGGGAACCGTCGGCCGCGACCGATGGTACATTTGGTGCCACCGTCCGCCAATCGCGGATCGGTCTGCGCACCACCACCCCAAGCGGTATCGGCGATATCGGCGGACAATTGGAACTGGATCTGTTCGGTTCCGGCGGAACGGCCGAATTGCGTATACGCCACGCCAATATCACCATCGGTGACAACTGGCTGATCGGACAGACCTGGACCAACTTCATGCCGCTGGACACCTACCCGACCTCGGTGGAATTCAACGGCCCCGTTGGTATCCCTTTCGCACGGGTTCCGCAGGTTCGCTATACCAACTCTTTCGGAACGAACACGTCCTTCGCCGTTTCGATCGAAGAGAATGTCGGCGGTTCGAACTCGGACGATCCGGTTTTGACCGCATCCGCCGAATACAATGACGGGACTTATGTCGCACGTGTGTCCGGCCTTTATGGCAAGGCGGAATCCGGCAATGTCGAAGTTGATCAGACCGGGTTCACGATATCCGGCTCGGTTCGCCCATGGCAGGGCGGTCTGTTCCAGGTCAACTATGTGAACGGCGAGGCACTCGGCCCGTACCTGATCGGCCTTGGTGATCCCATCGTGAACGGCCAGGCCAATGACGTGGATGGATACACCATCGAATTCCGGCAGGATCTGAGCCCGAAATGGAATGTTGGCATTGCATACGGCAAAGAAGACTATGACCTGCCGACCTCGACCGGAACCCTGTCGTTTACCGAACTGGAAACGATCCACGTCAACGCATTTTACAAGGCAACCGAGGATCTGACACTCAGCGCCGAGTACATCTATGGCGAACGGAACGACGCGCCGACCGGCAGAACCTTTGACGGAAGCCGCGTTCAGCTGGCCGCTCAGTTGAACTTCTGACGCCGCACACGGATCCTGCCCGGTTTCGGGCAGGGTCATCCCGAAACCGGTCTTGAAGGGCTGATATGCGGCGGCCTGGATCACGATCAGCCTGTCCCGTCGATTACGTCGGGAAAGGACGCACGGGCGGCGTCCACATCGATCACCAGCATCGCGTCATAGCTGGCCGGATCAAAAGGATCTTCCGCCGGGATGACTTCGCGCCCAAAAAGCCAGCTGAGACGTCCGGCATCCAGGTTGCCCCTCTCGAACGGCTGATCGCCGAAATGCGCCCAAAGGGCCTCCATGAAGGCGGCATCGGCACGTTTGTCCGCCGGTTTGCGATCCCGGAACCGTTCCCGCCGCGTCAGCGGCGTCACACCCTTGGGATTGGCGCGGCGAATAGTGAACTGAAAATCGGTGCCTGAAAGACGCCCTGGAAACCCGCGATGTTTCAGCATGGCGACACTCCACAGCTTTGTTTCGCAGTCAAAAATAGTTCGAACCCGAACTTGGATGGGATCATGTTGCGCACCTCCAAAGCCGCACCGTTGGTCTGAGAAGCTTTGACGTCATGACAGCGTGAGTTCATGGTCAAAGCCCTTCCCAGATACACCGGGACTGCTCCAGCCGGTAGGCTTCAAAATACTGTGTCGCGTCCGGAGCGGTGTCGCCGAATTCCACCGGGCGATCAGACAGGGAAATGACAACTCTGGATGGCTGCAATTCGTGCAGAGCCACATAAGGAACGGCAAGAACCTGGCACAGATGCTCCATATCCCTGGACGCCACATCATAGCCGATCCGTCCCACTGATGCTCCGATCTTCGGGGCGACAAATCGAAAGCGCACCCAAAGCTCACCGGGGTTGTTGTCCAGCAGGACATCGCTCAGATGCACGGGCTGACCGGACGGTACCGGCAACGAACTGTCTGTCTGGGCAAAAACAGGAGCGCCGAGCGCGCACAATACCAGACATATGGCACGATCCCGGACCCACCGAAGGCAGGCTCCTCCTTCCGGGATCGCGCGCGCAGTGCTTTTGGCCTGCGCGGTTCTATGTCTGACGGGTCGGATCATTCAACTATTTGTCGCTTTTTGTCAATTCCGCCGCAATTTTGAGCATTTCCTGCTCAGAATCGGACTACCGGTGCCAACAACCGGGGCGGACAACGCCGCCCCGAATGGGTCAAAGCGGAATATTGTCGTGCTTTTTCCATGGGTTCTTAAGCTGTTTGCCGCGCAAACTGGCAAAGGCTCTGGACACGCGCCGGCGGGTCGAATGCGGCATGATGACCTCGTCGACGAACCCGCGTTCGGCGGCGACAAAGGGGTTTGCAAACCGATCTTCATAATCGGCGACATGCTGTGCGGTCTTTTCCGCATCATGCAGATCTGCCCGGTGAATGATCTCGGTTGCACCCTTGGCACCCATCACCGCGATTTCGGCTGTCGGCCAGGCATAGTTGAAATCGCCGCGCAGGTGTTTGGACGCCATAACCACATAGGCACCGCCATACGCCTTGCGCGTGATCACCGTGACCTTGGGCACGGTCGCCTCGCCATATGCATAAAGCAGCTTTGCGCCGTGCTTGATCACGCCGCTATATTCCTGCTGTGTGCCCGGCAGAAAGCCCGGCACATCGACAAGCGTCAGGATCGGAATTTCGAAACAGTCGCAGAACCGCACGAACCGCGCCGCCTTGCGCGAACTGTCGATATCCAGACATCCCGCCAAAACCATCGGCTGGTTCGCCACCACACCTACGGTCTGACCTTCCAGCCGGATAAAGCCGGTGATGATGTTCTTGGCGAAATCTTCCTGAATTTCGTAGAAATCGCCTTCATCGGCTATTTTGGTGATGAGTTCCTTCATGTCGTAGGGCGTGTTCGGATTGTCCGGAACCAGAGTGTCCAGCGAATCCTCGATCCGGTGAGGGTCATCAAAGAACGGGCGCACCGGAGGTTTTTCGCGGTTGTTGAGCGGCAGGAAATCCACCAGACGGCGCACTTCTGCCAATGCTTCCACATCGTTTTCGAACGCGGCGTCGGCGACCGAGGACTTCTTGGTGTGGGTCGAGGCGCCACCCAGTTCTTCAGCCGTTACAACCTCGTTGGTAACCGTTTTGACCACGTCGGGGCCCGTCACGAACATGTAAGACGAGTCTTTGACCATAAAAATGAAGTCAGTCATCGCGGGGCTGTAAACCGCACCGCCGGCGCATGGGCCCATGATCACGCTGATCTGCGGAACCACCCCCGAGGCCGTGATGTTGCGCTGAAACACTTCGGCATACCCGGCCAGCGAAGCCACGCCTTCCTGGATTCGCGCACCGCCCGAATCGTTGATTCCGACAATTGGTGCTCCGTTTTGCACCGCCATATCCATGATCTTGCAGATCTTCTGGGCATGCGTCTCGGACAGCGACCCACCAAAGACCGTAAAGTCCTGGCTGAACACATAGACCATGCGGCCGTTGATGGTACCCCAGCCGGTGACAACGCCATCACCTGCAGGTTTTTGTTTTTCCATTCCGAATTCGGTGCATCGATGACTGACGAACATGTCGAATTCTTCAAAGCTGCCCTCATCCAGCAACAACTCGATCCGCTCTCGCGCCGTCAGTTTTCCGCGCGCATGCTGGGCATCAATCCGCCTCTGCCCGCCGCCCAGTCGTGCGTCGTTGCGGCGGTTTTCCAACTCGGAAAGGATGTCTTTCATGACGATTATCCCCTGTAAAATTTGCCGGGACCCTACCCCTTTGCGCCTCTCATCCAAAGCCCTTTTCGGCAAATTTGCAAATATTCAGCAACAACAATCTGGATAACTGTAAACTTGCAAAGTCTCTTATTGAGATCGCTGGATTGCTGGCAATCCCAAATTCCATGACTATACATGTGAACCATGCAGTTCAGCTCTCGCGCGGTTCGCCGCACACCACCCACATTGGCGACACTGGTATTGCTCGCGGGCTTGTCTGCGCTGAGCATGAACCTGTTTCTGCCGAGCCTGCCGAACATGGCCGCGTATTTTGGCGCCGATTACAAGGTCATGCAGCTGTCGATCGCGCTGTATCTTCTGGTCAATGCCGTTCTGCAAATCCTGATTGGGCCGCTCGCCGACAAGGCAGGTCGCAGGCCAGTTCTGCTGTGGGGGATCGGCTTGTTCCTGCTGGCCACGCTTGGATGCATCTATGCCCCCAACGTTGAAATCTTTCTGGCGTTCAGAATGTGCCAGGCGGTCGTGGTTGTCGGCATGGTTCTCAGCCGAGCCGCGGTAAGGGATATGTACGATCAGGATCAGGCGGCATCGATGATCGGATATGTGACAATGGGTATGGCCGTGGTCCCGATGATCGGCCCGGCGATCGGCGGGCTGCTGGAGGAAAGCTTTGGCTGGAAAGCGAATTTCTGGCTGCCTTTCGCCCTGGGTGGATTGACGCTTGCCTTGACCTTCGCGGATTTTGGCGAAACGTCAGCCAAAAGCGGCAAGACCCTTGTTCAGCAGTTCAAGGAATACCCTGAACTTCTGACCTCGCCACGGTTCTGGGGCTATTCACTGTCCTGCGCGTTGTCTTCGGGCACCTTCTTTGCCTATCTCGGTGGCGCGCCCTTTATTGGAACCGAGCTGTTCGGACTAAGCGCGGCACAGGTCGGCATTTATTTTGGTGCACCGGCAGTCGGTTATTTTGTTGGCAACTTTCTGAGCGGTCGTTTTTCCATGCAGATTGGCATCAACCGGATGGTGCTGTGGGGCAGCCTGCTGAACGCCTTGGGCGTTGCGCTTTCGGCATCCTTGTTCCTCGCAGGTCTGGGCACCGCACTCAGCTTTTTCAGCTTGATGACCTTTGTGGGCGTCGGAAACGGCATGGCCATTCCCAATGCCACTTCCGGCGCATTGTCTGTTCGTCCGCATCTGGCCGCTACCGCCTCGGGGCTGAGCGGCGCAATCATGCTGGGGGGCGGCGCGGGCCTGAGCGCGCTGGCAGGCACCCTGCTGACCCGGGAAACCGGAGCCATGCCGTTGCTCTGGCTGATGCTCACCTCCGCAGTTCTGGCGATTTTCGCAATTGTATCCGTCATTCGGCGAGAACGGCAATTGGGGCTGTAACGACTTGCCCAGAAAACTTTGCAAAGTTAATCTCCCCAAACAGAAAACTTGCAAAGGCACCTCATGGCCACCCAAAAGCTCTATGCCGGCGCGAAACTGCGTGAAATGCGCACGCGACTGGCCCTGACACAACGCGAATTCGCGGCGAAACTGGGTGTTTCACTCCCATATCTGAACCAGATGGAGAACAACAACCGGCCGATCTCGACCACGGTTGTGTTGGCTCTGGCACAAGAATTCGGCATGGATGTCACCGAGCTCAGCACCGGCGACAGCGAGCGACTGGTGTCGGACATGCGCGAAGCTTTGGCCGACCCGGTTTTTGCGGATATTCTGCCGCCACTTGCCGATTTACGCCTGACGGCATCAAACGCCCCGGCCTTGGCCCGCGCATTTATCGAGCTGCACAAAACCTACCGGCAAACGCATGAACGCCTCGCGTCACTGGACGAAGCTTTGGGGCGGGAAGACGCCCGAATGCAGGCCAGCCCCTGGGAAGAGGTGCGGGACTTCTTCCACTATTGCGACAACTACATCGACGCCGTGGACCGGGCGGCAGAACTGTTCGCCAATCGCGCGGAAAGCCCGGGCAGCATCCGGCAGGCTGCTTTGAACAGCCTGACTGAGCGTGGCATTCAAGTGATGTTCTCTGACATCGCCCCTTTGCGCACCTATGACGCTGAAAGCAAAATCCTGCGCCTTTCCTCTCGCTCGACTCCGCAAACGCAAGTGTTTCAACTGCTGTTGCAGGTCGCATTGATCAGTCAGGACAAGCTGCTGGAAGCGACACTCGATTTTGCCAAGTTCCAAAGCGAAGAGGCACGGTCCATCGCTAAGATCGGCCTCGCCAATTATTTCGCCGGCGCTTCCTTGATGCCCTATTCCGCATTCCTGACCGCCGCTCAGGAAGAGCGCCACGATCTGGAGCTGCTCAGCAACCGGTTCGGCGCATCGATTGAGCAGGTTGCGCATAGACTGTCGACGCTGCAACGCCCCGGTGCAAAAGGTATCCCGTTCTTTTTTGTCCGCGTGGATCAGGCCGGAACAATCACGAAACGGCACTCGGCCACGCGTCTGCAATTTGCACGGTTTGGTGGCGCATGCCCCCTTTGGAACGTGCATCGGGCCTTTGAAACGCCGGGCCATTTCCTTCGGCAACTGGCAGAAACGCCGGATGGTGTGCGTTATATCTCGCTGGCTCGGGATGTGTCGAAATCAGGTGGTTCATTCGGCGCACCGGTCAGGCGGTACGCAATTGCGCTGGGGTGCGAAGTGCGCCACGCCCCGGCGCTCGTGTATGCCGACAACCTCGACATAAACAACGCCAGCGCTTACGAGCCCATCGGCATTTCCTGCCGCATCTGCGAGCGGCAAAACTGCCATCAGCGCTCGGTCCCGCCGCTGGAACGTCGGCTCAGCATCGACACCCATACGCGCGGCACCCTGCCATACGAAGTCACCTGAGTTCGTATGGCCAGAAATTAACCGGGGGAGCCCCGACCGGGGCCGGGAAAGGACAGGGACAGTATCCCCCGGCCATAATGTTCAGGCCTTGGACAAAATCGCCCAGATTTCGTCTTTCAGCGCTGCCCGCTTCTTGCGCAAATCAACTTCGGCCAGGTCTTCCATGGGTTCGACGTTGGTTTCAGCCCGATGCACAACGCGATTGACCTCGTGATACTCATCAGCCAGACGGGCAAAATGCGCGTCCGTTTGCTTGAGCTGGCTCATCAGTTCAACCTTGTCCGGAAACTCTTCGGCCAGTTCATGCGGGGTGTGGGACATGTCTGTTCGCTCCTTAATATGTCGTTGCATATCAGTGGTAGAAGCGTGACGCGCCGCCCACTTTGACGCGGATCAATTTCATACAGTAAAAATTCAGAATTCAGCGTCGCGCAGCACGCCAACCCGCTGCACGTGCTTCGGCAGCAGAGCAAAACCATCGCTCGCCCTTGGCTGCGCTGATCCGGGTCTTGGAATAGTACCTCTGGCCCGGTTCGTGAAAGATCCTTTCGCCCTTTGACGAAACATTTCCTTTAATAATGCATACATCAGAGGATTTCGGTTTCTTGCGCGCCCTGTGCACCCAAGGCACCTGAATCTGAGTTTTGTGCAATCCCCTGTTTCCAGTCTTCGCAACCCGCTCGGCGCCTGCATACGTGTCCGAATATTTGCGGTACGCAAAGGCCAAGCCCTGCTCTACAATCTGGGTGGCGACGTCTTCGCGCTCCACGCTGCACCGAGCAACGATGCGACCGTAGCGATCCCGATCCACCGGGACACATGTGGTCATCCGTCCCTGAAACTGCTTCTGAACCATATGAGTGGCCCACGCCCCGCACGGCCAGCTTGATCCGTCGGAATCCTGACAGGTCTGATCCAGTTCGGGCGCATCGATACCGTGCAGCCGCACCCGAACACCACCGACATTCCAGGTGTCCGCATCGATTACGTGAACCCGACCCGCAAGGTGCTCTGCGGCATGGGTTAGACCTGGCAGCAGAAGAACAAAGGTTAAACAAATCCTTAACATGCCCCCGATATGCGCGGTATTTCACGCGCATTCAACCGGGGGCCGTTTGGAAAGGTTAACGTTGAGCGGTTGCCCAGTTGGGGTGAATCCACGGACGATCATTGGCCTTCGGCAGCGGATCTTTGCCCAATAGCGAATCCGACACTTTTTCACCCACCATGATAGACGGCGCATTAAGGTTGCCGTTGGTGATCTGCGGAAAGATTGAACTGTCCGCAACGCGCAACCCGTCCACGCCGATGACACGGCCTTGGGGGTCGACTACCGCATTCTTGTCATCCGCGCGCCCCATCCGACACGTACCGCAGGGGTGATAGGCGCTTTCCGCATGCTCCGCGATAAAGGCGTTCAGCTCTTCATCCGTTTGGACAGCGGAACCGGGCTGAATTTCCTTGCCCGCAAAGGGCTTGAAGGCGGCTTGCCCAAAGATTTCGCGGGTCAGCCGGATACAGGTGCGGAAATCCTCCCAATCCTTTTCATGGCTCATGTAGTTGAACTTGATCACCGGCGCATCTGCGGCTTGGGCAGAGCGCAATGTGACCGCCCCGCGTGACGGGGACCGCATCGGGCCGACATGCGCCTGGAACCCGTGCCCCTCGGCAGCGGCCTGCCCATCATAGCGCACCGCTATCGGCAGGAAGTGGTATTGAATGTCGGGGTATTCCACGCCCGGCTTCGACCGGATGAACGCAGCGCTTTCGAACTGGTTCGATGCGCCCAGTCCCGTTTTGGTAAACAGCCATTGCGCCCCGATCAGGCCCTTGCTGAACAGGTTCCAGTGCTTGTAGAGCGTGATCGGTTGCAGCGACGCCTGTTGGATATACAGCTCAAGATGGTCCTGTAGGTTAGCACCAACCCCCGGGCGATCCGCCACGACGTCGATCCCATGCTCGGCCAGATGCGCCGCTGGGCCGATACCGGACAACATCAGCAGCTTGGGCGAATTGATCGACGATGCCGCCAGAACAACTTCGCGCCGGGCCTTGATGACCTCTTTCCTGCCGCCACGGATCAGTTCGACCCCTGTGGCGCGGCCGTTTTCCATGACAACCCGAGACGCAAGACCGCGCACGATATCGCAATTGTCGCGCTTGAGCGCGGGTTTCAGATAGGCATTCGCCGCAGACCAGCGCCGCCCTTTCCAGACGGTCTGCTCCATCGGGCCAAAGCCTTCCTGCTTTTCACCGTTGTAGTCGCCCGTGACTTCGTAACCGGCCTGCTGACCGGCATCCACAAAGGCCTGAAACAACGGGTTCTCGCGCGGGCCGCGCGACACGTGCAGCGGACCGTCAGTGCCGCGCCATGCCGGATCGCCCCCGTGGCCGCCGTCGTGCCAGGTTTCCATCCGTTTGTAATAAGGCAAAACATCCGCGTAAGACCAACCGTCAGCCCCCATCTCGGCCCAGGTATCGAAATCGCGCGCGTGGCCGCGAACATAGACCATGCCATTGATCGAGGACGACCCGCCGATCACCTTGCCGCGCGGACAGGCCAGGCGGCGGTTGTTCAGGTGCGGCTCGGGCTCGGACTGATAGCCCCAGTCATAGCGCGACATGTTCATCGGATAGCTCAGCGCCGCCGGCATCTGAATGAACGGCCCCATATCGGTGCCGCCGTGTTCGATCACCAGAACCGAGGCCCCGGCCTCGCTCAGACGATATGCCATTGCGCAGCCTGCGGACCCTGCGCCGACGATGACAAAATCTGCTTCCATTTCCACAACTCCTGCCCCGCCGAGAAGGTTGGATGCCTCCGGCGGGAGTATTTTCGAAAAGATGAAGAGGTTATTCGCCGCGTGGGAACCGGGCGTTTTCCTCGACGATGTTCAGATCCATGTGATTGCGCATGTAGCGTTCCGACGCTTTTTGCAGCGGCTGATAGTCCCACGGGTAGTATCCGCCCTGCCGCAGCGCTTCGTACACAACCCAACGCCGCGCCTGGCTGGCACGGACTTCGGCGTCGAAGCGATCCAGATCCCAACGGGCCTCGGATTTGGCACGCAGTGTTTGCAGCGTACCTGCGTGTTCGGGGCTGTCTGCCAGATTGTTCACTTCGTGCGGGTCGGCCTCAAGATCAAACAACTGATCAGGGTCCAGCGCACAGCGGTTGTATTTCCACTTGCCATATCGCAACGAGACCAGCGGCGCGTAGGATGCCTCGGCCGCGTATTCCATGGCTACCGGTGTGGTTCGTTCTTCGCCCAGTGCCAACGGCACGAGGTTTTCGCCATCGGTCCAGGGGGCAATCTCGGCCATGTCTACGCCGGCCAGCGCCCCCAGGGTCGGCGTTACGTCAATTGTTGACACCGGAGCATCAATCCGGCCGGCGGGCAGATCAGGCGACGCGATCATAAGCGGCACTCGCGCCGAACCTTCGTAGAAGTTCATCTTGAACCACAGCCCGCGTTCACCCAACATGTCCCCGTGATCCGAAACGAACAGGATGATCGCCTCTTGCCGGGTGGTTTCCAGCACTTCGAGGATTTCGCCTATCTTGTCGTCCAAATAGGAAATATTGGCGAAATAGGCGCGGCGCGACTTGCGAATGTCTTCCTCGGTGATGTCGAAGCTACGCCAGTCGTTGGCATCGAAGATCCGCTTGGCGTGAGGATCCTGGTTGTCATAGCCGATATCAGCGATTTCGGGCAGCAGATGCGCGCAATCCTCGTAAAGGTCCCAGTATTTGCGCCGGGCGACATAGGGATCATGCGGATGGGTGAAGCTGACGGTTACGCACCACGGGCGATCATCCTTGCCGCGTGCCAGATCATAAAGCTTGGCCTTGGCGTTGTAGGCGACCTCGTCATCATATTCCATCTGGTTGGAAATCTCGGCAATACCGGCGCCGGTGACGGACCCCATGTTGTGATACCACCAGTCGATGCGTTCACCCGGCTTGCGGTAATCCGGGGTCCAGCCGAAATCGGCCGGGTAGATGTCGGTGGTCAGGCGGTCTTCGAACCCGTGCAGCTGATCGGGACCGACGAAATGCATCTTGCCCGACAGGCAGGTGTAATAGCCCGCGCGGCGCAGGTGATGTGCGTATGTGGGGATATCGCTGCGAAACTCGGCCGCGTTGTCATATACGCCGGTGCGCGACGGCAATTGACCGGACATGAAGCTGGCCCGCCCGGGCGCGCACAAGGGCGACGCCGTGTAAGCGTTGGCAAACCGGGTTGACCGTTCTGCCAGTTTCTTCAGGTTCGGAGCATGAAGCCAATCAGCGGGACCGTCTGGAAAGAGAGTCCCGTTGAGCTGATCCACCATCAGGATCAGAATGTTCGGTTTTGTCATTTTTCAGCCTCGAGCAGAGTGTTGAGCACACGCATCGCGTGGTTCACGGCCAGTTGCGGTTCTTCAGGGGCGCTGAGTGCGGCGCGGATGTACAGACCGTCAATCAGGGCAACCATGTTCTCGGCCGCCTCTTGCGGGTCAGCCAACTTGTGCCGCAGGGCGTGGGTCAGATTGGATTTGATGCGGGCCTGATAGATCTGCCACAGGCGCAGGGCATCATCATTTGTCTGAGCCAGCACATAGAAGGTCATCCATGCCGCGATCACATCGGGTGTGAAACAAGAAGGCGCAAAACACGCCCTGACGATCGCCTGCGCCCTTTGGTCCGGCGTAGCCGCTTTCAGCTCGCCCCTTGCTTCTTCGCCGAAGTCCGACAGGATCCGGCGCATGGCGGCCAGAAAGATCTGATCCTTGCCGCCGAAATAGTGATGCGCAAGCGCGCTGGACATGCCCGCACGTTTGGCAATCTGACTGACGGTTACATCAAGGGATTTCTTCACGCCCAGCTCAGCGATTGTCGCGCGAACAATCGCATCCCGGCGGATTGGCTCCATTCCGACTTTTGGCATCGTTCTCCCCTTGAGCAGGCGTCACGGGACCACGCTAGGGGGTTTTTATTGACTCGTCAATTAATGAAAAATCAGAGAGCGATGTCGTTACAGCTTCGGCGCAATACTCGGAGGCGTCAAGTCCTTGCGGTTCAACACGAATTCGCGCCACGATATAAAGCTCACGGCGGCAAGGATCAGCGTGCCGCCCGCGACAACCCACACGTCAACGCTTTCATGGAAAACCGCGGCGCCCAGGATCGTGGCCCATATCAGCTGAAGAAACGTCACCGGCTGCGTGACGGCCACTGGCGCCGCCTGAAGCGCCAGGGTCATGAAATAGTGCCCGGCGGTCGCAAAGCTGGCCACCAGAAAAAGAACCCCGATATCCCGCAGGCTTGGCTGCGTCCAAACGGCGATCGCAAAGGGTATCAAGGCAATGGTCACCCAGATCGACAGATGTGCCACAACGACGGCGGGCGGTACGTCACGCACCAGAATCTTGGCCAATAAATACGACCCCCCAAGGGTCAGGGCCGTTCCCAGCATGGCCAGATGGCCTGATGACACTTCGCGAAACCCGGGCCGCAGGATGATCAGGACGCCAACCAGAGCGACCAAAATCGCAGCAATCCGGCGAAAGGCCAGCTTTTCGCCCAAAAACAGGGCCGCCCCCAGTGTGACGTAAACCGGAGTCATGTAATTCATGGCTGTAACTTCGGCCAGTGGGATCTGTGTCATCGCAAAGAACCAGAGCATGACCGCAACCGCATGCACGACGCCTCGCAGACCGAACAGCGTCAGCAGGCGGGGGGTCAGATGCGTCGCCATGATCGACCGCATGGCCGGCAACAGAAACACCAACCCCAGCACATATCGCAGAAAGGCGGCCTGGATGGAATTCATCGATGTGCCCAGCGACTTCACCAGCGCGGTCATCACAACAAAGGACAAGCCGGCGGCGAACATCCAGAACATGCCGGCAAGCGGACGGGACGATACGGTGGATGAAGTCATGTTCAAGGTTGAACACCGAAACCCGGCCGGGAACAACCCTTCACATGGTAACAAGTTTCAACGCGATACCCAACATGACCACGCCAATCCCTGCGTCCAGCACCTGCCACGCCCTGGGGCGCGCAAAAACAGGCGACAGGATGCTTGCCCCATAGCCAAGCGAAAAGAAGAATACAAAGCTGGATGTCATCGCGCCGAGGGCGAAACCAAGCCGGTCGTCATATTGGGCCGAGATCGAGCCGATCAGCACGACCGTATCCAGATATACATGCGGATTCAGCCAGGTGAACGCGAAAACCGTCAGCAGCGCAGCCTTGAGGCTGGTTCGCTTGCCATTGCCGATTTCCATCACCGAACCACCCAGCCAGGACGACCGAAGACTGCGCAAGCCATACCAGGTCAGGAATGCCGCCCCACCGTATCGCATCACGGTTTCGAACCAAGGTGCGGCCTGTGCCAGTGTGCCAAAACCTGCTACGCCTGCTCCGATCAGGATGGCATCAGACACCGCGCAGGTCAGGCACAGAAAAAACACATGCTCGCGCCGCAGGCCCTGCCTCAGAACAAAGGCGTTCTGCGCCCCGATGGCGAGGATCAGGCTGAAACCCAGCGCGAAACCGGCGATCACGGATGTAGGCATGGTATCTCCTGCGTTGCGTTTGCGTTGACTAATGGCCGCGATGCGATCTATCAAATTAAAGATGTTGCCCTCAGTTAAGTTTTGCTAATGCTTCTGGATCCTCACCAATTGGCCGCCTTGTCAGCCATTCTGCGCCATGGCAGCTTTGATGCGGCGGCGGCGGAACTGGCTGTAACCCCTTCGGCGATATCCCAGCGGATAAAAGCGCTGGAGGATCGCGTGGGCGCCTCGCTCATCCATCGGGGAACCCCTTGCACCGGAACGCCAGCCGGGCAGCGCATCGCACGTTACGCTGAAGATGTCGGACTGCTCGAGGCGCAGCTGGCACGGGAATTGGCTCTGGTACAAGAACCCGGGTCCGCAAGGGTTCGCGTTGCGGTACCCGCCGACATTCTGGCCACCTGGTTCATTGACGCGATGGCGCGGGTGCCCGACCTGCTGTTCGACCTTGTGATCGACGATCAGGATCATTCTGCAGACTGGCTGAGGCGCGGCGAGGTCAGCGCCGCCGTCACTGTCGGCGGACAAACCGTGAGCGGTTGCGACGCGATTGAGCTGGGCGTGTTGAGGTATCTGCCCACCGCCAGCCCGGAATTTGTCAACACCTGGTTCAAGAACGGCGTTACCGAGGAAACCCTCAGCAAAGCGCCTTGCCTTGTCTTCAACAGGAAGGACGGTCTGCAAAAAGCGTGGATCGCACATCACACCGGCAAACATCTGTCACCGCCTTTCCACTTCCTGCCATCTTCGCAAGGGTTCGTTGATGCCGCAGTCGCCGGAATTGGCTGGGGCATGAACCCCACAGCCCTTGTGCAAGACGCCATGGCGCGCGGACTTCTGAGCCCGATCGTTCCAGATGCGCCACTGGACATCGCGCTCAGCTGGCAGGTCGGGCGGGTTCTTGCCCCGGCGCTCAAACCCCTTACACAGGCAGTCCAGCATGCTGCGCAACGGGTTTTACTACCGTCACAAGGCAAATAGTCAGACTCATTCGATTGGAGGAACCAATGTTCTCGCGCGACGCCCTCAGTTATGACCCCATTCCCCTGCCCGACCGATGCGAGATCAGTGATGCGGACATGCAGGACGCGGCAGTGGCTTTTTTTGAAAAGATGCGGCGACGTCATACCGTTCGGGACTTCTCCACGCGCCCGGTGGCTCGTGACGTGATCGAAACCTGCCTGCGCACCGCGGGAACGGCCCCGTCAGGTGCAAACCACCAGCCCTGGCATTTTGCTGCCATCTCGGACCCCAAGCTGAAACTGCGCATCCGCGAGGAAGCCGAGGAAGAAGAGCGTCGCTTTTACGCGGGAGCGGCGGGCGATGAATGGATCAAGGCTCTGGAACCCATCGGGACAAACGCAGTCAAGGAACATCTGACCATCGCCCCGTGGCTGATCGTGGTCTTTGCCCAACGCTGGGGGCAATTCGAAGACGGGACGCGGTACAAGAATTACTATGTGCCAGAAAGTGTGAACATTGCCACCGGCTTTCTGCTGGCGGCGTTGCATCACGCCGGTCTCAGCACATTGACACATACCCCGAACCCGATGCGATTTCTGACCGATGCGCTGGGTCGGCCCGCTTCAGAGAAACCGACAATGATCATCGCAGTTGGACATCCCTCGGAAACCGCGACCGTGCCTTCCGTTGCAAAGCTGAAAAAGCCCCTGGACGAGATTTCTTCCTTTTTCTAGGCGGAGCCGCATCAGCCCTGTGTGCCAGAGGCGTCCTTTCGGCCCGGCGACATCGTCAGATAGCATGTCACGCAGGCCACCAGGCTGGCCGCGACTATGAACCCGACGGCCAATGCAACCTCGTGCATATGGGCGACCGCGGCCAGAGCCGCCGAAAGCAGCACCGCCAACAAACGGGTAAAAGACTTGATCGCGGCTGATCCCTGAACGCGCTGTTCCTTGGGCGCGACGTCCAGGAAATAGAGCTTGCGCGCGCTGCTGATCCCGGTCACCGCAACGGTGACGACAAACAGCGCGATCGCGTGCAGATGCACATCGTGATCGATACCCAAGTCGTGAAATGCCAGAAGAACGCCACCGGTTGCGGCCACCATCAGTGTCCCGACCACCATGACGGCACGATGAGACTTCATGTTCACGACCTGCCACAAAGGCCCGGACACAAGATAGCCCGAAGCAGATGAAACAATCATCGCGGTCAGTCCCTTGGCCGAGCTGTGATGCGCCTCGGCCGCGATCAGCGCGAAGAACGGGACAGAGAGCGAAACAGCCACCAAGAGCATTCGCATGACCATGTAACGCCGAAACCACGAGTATTCGAACATGCCCAGAATACCCCGGGCATTGGCCTTGAACGACAGCTTTGCCGTGGGTCCGGTCTTGTTTGCCGACTCCGCCGAGCGGGCATTCTCTGTCATGGCCAGCATCAAAAGCCCTGACAGCATGAAGAACGCAACCGATACACCGATCATGGTTGAGTGGCGGGAAAAAGGTGGGTTTTCCCTGGTGATCTGATGCACCAGCATGGCAAGACCGATGGCACACAGGCCTCCGCCCCCAAGTTGCAGGTAATGCAGGACCATGCGCGAACGCGAGTGGACATGATCGCCCAGCAGATCGGTGAACATCAGGTTCTGAACCTCGTCCACAAGACCGATCACGAAAAAGACCGCCACGAAGACCACTGCGATCAACGGAACGATCCCGGTCGCGGCGGCCACCATCGCCAAAACCAGACAGGATCCGATGATCGCTTCGGTCAGGGCAATGGCGCGTTTCTTTTGCGATTTCGCCGCGACGGATTGCGCCAGAAAGAAATCGGAAATCATGCTGCCAATCATTCGCACCGAAACCAGCGCGCCCGCCACGAACATCGGCAATTCGAATGACACGGCCAGAAACGGCAAAACCACCGATGGGCTGCCCAGAGTCCACGCAACCTGAGACACGATACTCTGCCCAGCAAGAACCGGCACGTTTCGCTTGGCCTTTTCAGCAGTCGCATCCATCGCGGATCTTTCGGTGGTGTTGTCCCGGAAATTCCGAGTTTTTCCAGCCTATGCGTTTCGAAGGGTTCAGCCAACAACTCTTCAAAACTGTCCGAAAACGAAAAAACCCGGCCGTTGGGCCGGGTTTCGCCGTCAAGATCCGCAACAACTCAGAGCTGTGCCATCACCTCATCCGAGGCTTCGAAATTGGTCGTGACACGCTGCACGTCGTCATCGTCTTCCAGCGCGTCCACCAGCTTCATCAGCTTTTGCATGTCTTCCAGACCCAGCTCGGTCGTGGTGGTTGGCTTCCAGACCAATTTGGTGGATTCCGATTCACCCAGCGCGGCTTCCAACGCGTTCGAAACGTCGTTCAGATCCGTATCCGCACACCAGATGATGTGGCCATCCTCTGAACTTTCGACATCTTCCGCGCCGGCCTCGATGGCGGCTTCGAAAATGGTGTCTGCGTCACCCGCCGTTGCCGGGTAAATCACTTCGCCCTTGCGTTCAAACATAAACCCGACCGAGCCCGTCTCGCCCAGATTGCCGCCGTTCTTGGAAAAGGTCGAACGCACGGTCGACGCAGTGCGGTTGCGGTTGTCCGTCATGGTTTCAACAATCACGGCCACGCCGTTGGGGCCATAGCCCTCGTAGCGGATTTCTTCGTAATCGTCGCCTTCACCGGCGGTGGACTTTTTGATCGCGCGGTCAATCACATCCTTGGGAACCGAGTTCGACTTGGCCTCTTTCACGGCCAGACGCAAGCGCGGGTTCTTGTCGGGATCGGGGTCGCCCATCTTGGCGGCAACGGTGATCTCTTTCGACAGTTTGGAAAACAGTTTGGACCGCGCGGCGTCCTGACGCCCCTTGCGGTGCTGGATGTTGGCCCATTTTGAGTGGCCTGCCATAATGCGTCCTCGTCATCGTGATTGCGTGTTCGGCGCTCATATAGACGTTTGCAGGGGGCAGGATCAAGAGAGCGGCTTGCGACGGCTTCACCGACTAGTATGGTGACGGCATGACGACAGACCAGATCATTCTTTTTGCGCTTTTCATCACCGTCTTCGGAATGCTGCTGTGGGGCCGGTTTCGATACGACCTTGTGGCCTTTGCCGCGCTGATGATCGGCGTCGTGCTGGGCGTCGTGCCGGTGGATGACGCCTTTGCCGGGTTCGGACACCCGGCCACCATCATCGTGGCGCTGGTTTTGGTGGTTTCTGCCGGTTTGGTCCGGTCCGGAGCAGTGTTCCTGATCACCCGCACGCTGGTGGATGCCTCGCGGGGTCTGGGCGCGCATATCGCCCTGATGGGTGGGATCGGTGCGGTTCTGTCGGCCTTCATGAACAACGTAGCGGCGCTGGCGCTGCTGATGCCCGTGGACATTCAGACCGCACGCAAGGCCGGACGATCAGTGGGCCTGTCGCTGATGCCGCTGAGCTTTGCCACTATTCTGGGGGGGATGGCGACGCTGATCGGCACACCTCCGAACATCATCATCGCGTCGATCCGGACCGAAACACTGGGCGAGCCGTTTCACATGTTCGATTTTGCCCCGGTCGGTGGGCTGGCCGCGATCGCCGGTCTTGCCTTTGTCGCACTGGTAGGCTGGCGCCTGATCCCCAATCGCGGACCGCAGGCCGAGACATCGGAAACCTTGGCCGAGTACATCGCCGAGCTGACCGTTCCCCCGGAATCCGCCCATATCGGCAAACGGGTCAGCGAGCTTTATGAGGTGGCCGAGAAATCGGACGTGGCCATCATCGGATTAATCCGGGATGGCAAGCGTCGTTATGGCCGGTCGGCGCACGCTGTTTTACAAGAAGGTGACGCGCTGGTTCTGGAAGCCCGACCCGAAGCGCTGGACGAGTTTCGCGCGGCGCTCAATCTCAACTTCTCGGACACGCGCCGGCAGGAATTGCTGACGGCTGAGGGTGACGGGCTGGAAGTGATCGAAGTCGTCGTGCCGGAAAGCGCGCGTATCACAGGTCGCACGGCACAAGGGCTTGGGCTGGCCTGGCGGCAAAGCACCGTTCTGATGGGCATCTCACGCCAGGGGCGCAGGATCACCCAACAGGTCCGCAAGACCGAGGTGGAACCGGGCGATATCCTACTGCTGCTCTGCCCCCGCGACCGCGCTGCGGATGTTACGGAATGGCTGGGTTGCCTGCCCCTTGCCGGACGCGGGCTGAACGTTACTGCAAACGACAAGGCAGGGTTGGCCATCGGTCTGTTTGCCGCCGCTGTTTTGGCCGCAAGTGTTGGGTTGATCTACCTTCCCATTGCTTTGGGACTGGTCGTGATTGCCTATGTGCTGACCAAGATCATGCCGATCACCGACATTTACAATCACATCGAATGGCCGGTGGTCGTACTGCTGGGGTCTATGATCCCTCTGGGCAGTGCTTTGGAGACCTCGGGCGGCACCGCGCTGATCGCAAACGCCCTGATCCAGCTGACCGATGGTCTGCCCGCCTGGGCCATTCTGACCGTATTGATGGTTGTCACGATGACTCTGTCGGACGTGTTGAACAACACCGCCACCGCCATTGTCGCCGCGCCGGTCGGGATACAGATGGCACGCACGCTCGAGGTGTCACCCGACCCGTTCCTTATGACCGTGGCCGTTGCGGCCTCGGCTGCCTTCCTGACCCCCATCGGGCACAAGAACAACACGCTGGTTCTGGGTCCCGGCGGCTATCGGTTCGGAGATTACTGGCGCATGGGATTGCCGCTGGAAGTGCTGATCATAGCCGTTTCTGTTCCCGCCATTCTTGTATTCTGGCCGCTGTGACCGGTAAAGGCTGCGCATGAAACCCTTTTTGATCCTGCAACTGCGCCCCGAAACAGATGCGTCCGACGCCGAATATGCCTCGATCTTGAACCGAAGCGGGATGCCTCAGGAACGGGCGCACCGCGTCCGTTTGGATTGCGACGACCTGCCAGAAGGGCTGGATGTCACGGAGTATGCCGGTGTCATCGTAGGCGGCGGACCGGGATGCGTCAGTGACGACCCGGCGACCAAATCCCCGCTGGATGCCCGGATCGAGGCTGCGATCATGGGATTGATGCCGCAGATCATCGCACGGGATCACCCGTTCATGGGCTGCTGCTATGGCCTTGGCATTCTGGCGGCTTACCTGGACGGCGACGTCAGCAAGGCCCGGTATGGCGAACCCGTCGGACCATCCACGTGCCACCTGACCGCTGAAGGGCGGCAGGATCCGTTGACCGCCGGGTTGGAACCCACCTTCGACGCTTTCGTTGGCCACAAGGAAGCGGTTCAGGCTCTGCCAGAGGGATGCGTGCACCTTGTCGCGTCAGACCCCTGCCCGTTCCAGATGATCCGTTGGGGGCAGAACGTATACGCCACGCAGTTCCACCCAGAAGCCGACGCCAGGGATTTTGAACAGCGCATCAATATCTACAAGAACCACGGCTATTTCCCGCCTGAAGACGCGCAAAAACTAATCGACCACTGCCATTCGGCCGATGTCACGCAGCCGGGCGAAATCCTGCGTCGGTTCGTCCGACGATACGAATGACCCAACGGCGCGGTTGCCTGCGCCTTGCCCCCTCGCATAGGCTGATCTGACGCAACTTTGGGAGGAGTTGTCCTTGGATTTGCTTTTGAATGTCGGCTTGCCGGTGTCGCTTGCCATTATCATGTTGTCTCTGGGCATCGGGCTGGAGGTGGCAGACTTCCGTCGTGTCCTGAGCCGGCGACGCGCCTTTGCCATCGGGGCGGCAAGCCAGATTGTTCTCTTGCCAGTCGCGGCCTTTGTGACGGTCACAATCTTTGCATTGCCCCCCGAGATCGCGGTTGGTTTCATGCTGCTCAGTTTTTGCCCGGGCGGCGTAACCAGCAACATCCTCTCCAAGCTCGCCAAAGCCGATGTCGCGCTTTCGGTCAGCCTGACCGCCGTGATCAGCCTTTTGTCGATGGTGACCGTGCCAATACTGGCCGCGTGGTCGATCAGGCACTTCATGGGCGACGAAGCCCCCGAGGTTTCGATCACCGGGCTGGCTGTTGCATTGTTTCTGATAACAACGCTGCCTGTGGCCATCGGGGTCGGAATTCGCAACTTTGCAACAGGGTTTGCAAACCGCGTAGAGCCGGGATTGTCGACGCTCGCGACCGTTTTGTTCGTGCTGATCGTTGCCGCGGCACTGGCCGGGAACTGGCAATTGTTCGTCGACAATCTTGGCATCATGGGCGCAGGCTTGATTTCTTTGAATATCGCCCTGCTGTTCATCGGGCTCGGGCTGGCGCGGATATCAAACCTGCCCTGGAATGAGTGCAAGACGATCTCGATCGAAACCGGAATTCAAAACTCCACGCTGGGCATTACACTGGCGGCGCTGATCACGAATACCGAAAGCGGGTTCAGCCCGCTGGCCCTGCCCTCGGCAGTTTATGGCATTACGATGTACGCCGTGGTTCTGCCGTTTCTTGTCTGGTTCCGCAGGCGCTGAAAGGACCGTTATGACAAACAACACTGCTGATGCGATCGTAATCGGTGCTGGTCTGGCCGGATTGGCCGCCGCCGCCGAACTGGGCGACCGAGGTAAGAAGGTAATCATACTCGATCAGGAACCAGAAGGTTTTCTGGGCGGCCAGGCCTTCTGGAGCCTGGGCGGCTTGTTCATGGTCGACACGCCGGAACAACGCCGCATGGGTATCCGCGACAGCCACGATCTGGCATTGCGCGACTGGATCGGAAGCGCGCAGTTTGACCGCGAAGAAGACACCTGGCCCCGCAAATGGGCCGAGGCGTATATCGAGTTCGCCGCCGGTGAAATGCGCCCCTGGCTGCATGACATGGGCCTGCGCTGGTTTCCGGTCGTGGGTTGGGCTGAACGTGGCGGGTCTTATGCAAACGGGCATGGCAATTCCGTCCCGCGCTTTCACATCACCTGGGGCACCGGACCCGGCGTACTGGAACACTTCATCCGCCGGGTCCGCGACCATGTCAGCGCCGGCCTGATCCAGCTGAAGTTCCGCCATCAGGTCAGCCATATCATCATGCAGAACGGCGAGGCCAAGGGCGTCTCGGGCGAGGTTCTGGCCGATGATGCGGCCCCACGCGGCGGCAAGACCAACCGTGACGAGGTGGGCGAGTTCGAGGTCTATGCACCATCCGTCATCGTCACCTCGGGCGGGATCGGTGGCAATTTCGAGATGGTGCGCCAGAACTGGCCCCGCGACCGCCTGGGCGAACCGCCCAAGGACATGGTGGCGGGTGTGCCCTTCCATGTGGATGGTCGGATGATCGCCATCAGCGAAAAGGCCGGTGGCCATGTCATCAACGGAGACCGCATGTGGCATTACACCGAAGGCGTGCGCAACTGGGATCCGATCTGGCCCGACCATGGCATTCGCATTCTGCCCGGTCCCAGCTCGATGTGGTTCGACGCGCGCGGAAACCGGTTGCAGCCCCCCTGCCTGCCCGGGTTCGACACGCTGGGCACCCTGCGCGAAATCCTTAAGACTGGCTATGAATACAGTTGGTTCGTCCTGACACAGAAGGTGATCAAGAAAGAATTCGCCCTGTCCGGGTCTGAACAGAACCCCGATTTCACATCAGGCAGCTGGAAGGAAGTGATCCGGCAGCGCATCCTTTCGGGGTCGAAAGCCACCGGCCCGGTCGAGGCGTTCAAGGAAAAGGGCGAGGATTTTGTCGTCGCCAACACGTTGACCGAACTGGTGAGTGGCATGAACCACCTGGGCAGGGGTCTGATCGACGAGGCGCATCTGCGCGCCCAGATCGAAGCACGGGATTCACAGGTGGACAATCCGTTCTCAAAAGACGCGCAGATGATGGCGATCCTGGCGGCGCGCAACTATCGCGGCGACAAGCTGATCCGCACCGCCAAACCGCACAAGTTCCTGGACCCCAGGAATGGCCCGCTGATCGCGGTCAAGCTGCACGTGCTGACCCGCAAGACACTGGGCGGTTTGCAGACCAATCTGGACAGTCAGATGATCGGCGCCGACGGTCAGGTTGTGCCGGGCCTGTTCGCAGCCGGCGAAGTCGCCGGGTTCGGAGGCGGTGGCTATCACGGCTACAACGCGCTTGAGGGAACTTTCCTGGGCGGCTGCATCTTTTCGGGTCGCAACGCCGGACGATCGAGGGCCATCGCGTGACAGCCCTGCCCTATTACTTGCGCATCATTTTGATCACCGGCTCACCCTGAGCATCCAGCAAGGCCAGCGCGTTGCCTTGCATCGCGAAGGTCGTGACACTTTGCATCGCCTTGAGAAACTGCCGCTCGACCTCATCCAGCGGGGGTGGGCAAGCCATGAGCGTTGCAGCCATATTGTCCGGGAACGCAATCCGATTGTCAGAAATCTCGGCCTGGCCACTGAACCGGTTGCAACCTCCGCTGCCTGAAAATGCCCCGCCCTGCCCAAAAGCAAGTTCAGGACGTTTCTCTGTCTCGACAGCCGCACCATTGAGGCCCGAAGCGACCCATTCGGTGTTTTCCAGCATCGCAGCACCTTGGTGTTGCACCTGTATCATCAGCAGGTCAGCTGAATTCTCGGCCCCATGTGTAAGTACCGGATAAACGGTGTCCGTGGTGAACAACAGCTTTTGCCCCTGCATGACCGAAGCACGCACGGCGTATCTGCGCCCGTCCTGAATCAATGCGTCATCATAGGTCAGTTCGAACTGCGCCGGAACTCCGGTCAGAGCATATCTCTGCGCGGCAAGCGTTTCGGCCGGCGCATCCGCCAATGAGATATCCTGAAGCTCGACGAACAAGGTCGTGTCAGGCGGAAGCGCAATACGCTCTCGGTAGGTTGCAGTTCCTTCGACGGTTCCGGCAAGCGATGCGCCGCTCAAAACGGTGGCGAAAGCAACCGCAGGAAACATGGTGCGGCCGAATGTCAGCATGGCAGTACCCCTTAAAGTAATATTTCTACAAAAGATTGCTGTTCATCTGACATTTACAAGTACGCCGCGGATAAAGCGGCAAATCTGTGCCGATGTCATAACGGCCAGATCAACGGGATCAGCAGAGACGCCAACAATCCGACCGTCAGGTTCAGCGGCACACCGACCTTCATGAAGTCGGTGAACCTGTAGCCCCCGGGGCCATAGACCATCATGTTCGTCTGGTATCCGATCGGAGTTGCAAAAGATGCCGAGGCCGCCACCATGACCGCGACGACCAGCGGACGCGGGTCTATTCCGACCGCCTGCGCCAAACCGATGGCGATCGGGGTGACCACAACCGCCACGGCGTTATTGGAAACCAGTTCCGTCAGCACCGAGGTCAGCAGGTAAATCGCCCAGATAATCAGGAATGGCGGCAAGACACTGAGCCCCGGCGCAACGGCCTCGACGATCAGAGAAACCGCGCCCGAACTGTCCAGCGCAGCCCCAATGCCCAGCATCGCAAAGATCAACGCCAACAGGCGACCTTCCACAAAAGAAAACGCCTCATCCGCATCGATACAACGGGTCAGCAGAACCACGGCGCAGGCCACAATCGACAACAACAGGATGGGCGCAATGCCCAGCGCGGCAAGGGCAACAATCCCTACAAGAGCCCCAATCGCAATCGGTGCGTGGCTGCGACGGAAGGCACGAGCCGATGGCTGGGTGACATCCACCATGTCCATTTCCGCCGCCAGCCGCTGGATATCCGCCGGGGCACCTTCCAAAAGCAGCGTATCCCCAACCCTGACCACCAAGTCATCCAGTTGACGACCGATATTCTGGTTGCGGCGGTGCACCGCCAGCACGTAAACGCCATAACGACGCCGAAGCCGCATCATCCCAAGGGTCCGACCCACCAGACGGCATCCGGGCGTGATCAACACCTCAACCGTCTTGGTTTCAACGGCCGATACCTGATCCACGCGTTTGAGTTCCCTGTTGCGCTGAAGGCTCAGAAGCTCGGTCATCTCGGTGCGTAGAACCACCCGGTCGCCGACCTTAAGTTCGACGCCTTTCAGGTTGCGCCGCAACGACTCATCCCCCCGGATGACATCGATCAGGCGCACGCCGGGGCGTTTGAACAACTGCACGCCGGTCACTTCGCGCCCGATCAGGTTGCTGTCCGGCGGAATGACGGCCTCGGTAAAGAACTTCATCTTGGACCGGTCGCTGAGCAGCGACGCCATGCTGTCCCGCTCGGGCAACAGTTTCGGCGCGATGAACCGCAAATAGATCATGCCGTAGATCACCAGCGCGATCCCCAGCGGCGTGACTTCGAAAATCGTAAAGGGTTTCATCCCCTGCGCGCGGGCCACACCATCAACCAGCAGGTTGGTGGACGTGCCGATCAATGTCAGCGTGCCGCCCAGAATGGCCGCATAACTCAGCGGAATCAGCAATTTGGACGCGGGAACATTCAGGGTGCGGGCGATTTGCACAAAGACCGGTATCATCACCACGACCACTGGCGTATTCGAAACCACCGCCGAGGCCAGCACGACAAACCCCATGAGCAAAGCGATTGCGACACGCGGGTTCACCTGAGCTTGCTTTTGCGCGGTCGAGGTGAACGAATCCAGGGCTCCGGTCCGCACCAAAGCCCCCATGATGATGAACATCGCGGCAATCGTCCAGGGTGCCGGGTTGGACAGAACTGCAAGCGCATTCTGATAGGGCAGAATGCCGGTTACAAGCATCAGTGAGACACCGCCAATGGCCACGACTTCGGTCGGATAAACCTCGCGCAGGAACATGATAAACATGCCCGCAACGATGACCAGCGCCAGAACTGCGCTTCCTGTGTCTGTCAGTGAAAGGAAATTCATTCGTGGTATTCTGTCCGAACCCGGGCCCAAGCGCCTGATGACATGCAGTTTCACGCATTGCGCCCGACAGAGCAAGCCTGACGATGACTATTCGGACCCGGCTTGTTCCAGACGCCCTCCGACGCGCACCATGCGCACGGTTTTGGCTTGTCCGTCACGATCATCGGTTTCCACGAACACGCCGCTTAGTGTGGCTTCGCCGTTTGCAGGGGTAAAGCGCGCCTTGGGCATGCCGGTGATGAACCGGCGCATGGGCTCCTGCTTGTCCATGCCGATGACCGAATCGTAATCTCCGCACATGCCCGCATCGGTCAAATACGCAGTGCCCCCCGGCAGAATCTGGGAATCCGCCGTCGGGACATGGGTATGCGTTCCTACCACAAGGCTTGCACGTTTGTCGCAGTAGTGCCCCATCGCCATCTTCTCGGACGTGGCCTCGCAATGCATGTCCACGATGATCGCCTGCGCCTGCCCGCCTCTGGGATGAGATTTCAGGATCGGTTCGATAGCCGAGAACGGATCGTCGAACGGGCGTTTCATAAAGACCTGACCCAGCACCTGAACCACCAGAACCTTGCGCCCCCCCGGGGCCGTGAACAGCCGATGACCCCGCCCCGGCGCGCCTTTGGCGAAATTGACGGGTCGTATGATGCGCTGTTCCTTCTCGATGAATTGCAGCATGTCTTTCTGGTCGAACGCATGATCGCCCAGCGTCAGGCAATCCGCTCCGGCGTCGAGCAACAGCCTGGCGTGATCTCCGGTCAGCCCCATGCCGTTCGACGCGTTTTCGCCATTGACCACGACAAAATCCAGCCGCCATTCGTCGCGCAGGCGCGGCAAATGCTGCTGAACGGCAGCGCGTCCCGCGCGCCCCATGACATCACCAAGAAACAGAATCCTCATGATCCGGGTCGTAGGGGCTGTACTTGGCAATAACAAGGCGGAAGCGTGAAATTAACGGCAGACTTGGGGGTTGAAATCAAATTTTGCCGTGGCAATGTTTCGATACGTCTCTTGAATACAGAAGGAATTCTTCGTGAAGTCGTCAATTGTTTTGACCGGCTGCCTTTTGGCGGCAACTGCTGCCGCTGCCGAAGGCACCAAGACATCCATGCCCAACCCCGCCGCGACCTTTTGCATTGAAAACGACGGGACCTACCAGCTTCGTAAAAACGAAGACGGCAGTGTCTATGGCGTCTGCATCCTGAAGGACGGCACCGAGGTGGATGCCTGGGATTACTTGCGCAGCCATTTCGAACAGTAGCAGCTAGAAGGTCAGCACGCGGCTTTCCGTGACAACCATGTCCAGCGGTTGGTCGGTTGGCTCGAGCGGCAGGTCCGCAGCCTCTTGCGCATCAAAAGCAAAGCCGATGGCAAGCGTCGGGCGTTTGGCGCGCAGACCTTCCAGCGTTCGGTCATAAAACCCGCCGCCATACCCCAGGCGGCCACCATTTGCGTCGAAGGCGACCAGTGGAACGATCAGAATTTCGGGTTCGAAATAGTCATCCACCTGGGGCACTTTTGCACCGAACGGGCCGTCCTTAAGCACACCGTCCGGCGTCCAGCGAGAGAATTTCAGCGGCTGACCGGCTGTCTGAATGACAGGTACCCCCACCGGGCCATAAGCCGATGCTTCGGCCATCGCAGGCACCGGGTCGATCTCGGTCCGGATCGGCATGTAACCTGACAGGGGCACGCCGCGATAGCCTGCCAGAACCTCGGACAAGCGCCCGGCTGCGCCCGGCAAGCGGGCATCAAACGCGGCCTTGCGGCGGGCAAATGCCGCTTTGCGCGCTGCGGCTTTAATATCGGTCAGATCGGTCACAGTAGCACCACGCTGGCAAGCCCAAGAAATATGAAGAAACCCATGACATCCGTCGTGGTTGTCACAAAGGTTCCTGAAGCCAGAGCCGGGTCAATTCCCAGACGATCCAGCACCACCGGTACTACCGTACCTGCGAACCCGGCGATGATCATATTCACGACCAAGGCCGACCCGATCACGACACCCAGCAGCGGGGAATCGAACCACAGCATCCCCACGGTCCCCAACACGATGGCAAAGCAGAGCCCATTCAGCATCCCCACCAGCAGTTCCCGCCTGATAACGCGCATCACGTTCGAATTTGTCAGGTCGCGCGTCGCCAGCGCACGCACCGCCACGGTGAGCGATTGTGTTCCTGCATTGCCGCCCATTGACGCAACGATCGGCATCAGGATGGCCAGCGCGACCAATTGATCAATTGCCGCCTCGAATTGCGAAATCACCAAAGAGGCACAAATCGCCGTGCACAGATTCACCGCCAACCAGGGCAACCTTCGCCGGCTGGTTGCCGCCACACTGTCAGACAACGAGCTTTCGTCGCCAACACCGGCAAGACGCAGAATGTCCTCTTCGTGCTCTTCATCCAGAACGACCATCGCGTCGTCAATGGTGATGACACCGACCAAACGACCATCTGCATCCACCACCGGGGCCGAGATCAGGTGATACTGGTTGAAGGCATAAGCCACGTCTTCCTCATCCTGATCGACGGGGATGATGTGAAACTCTTCTTCTGCCAGATCAATCAGCGGCACTTCACGACGCGCCGCCATAAGCTTGCCCAACGTCACCTGAGCAACCGGTTTCAGGCGCGGATCGACCAGAACGACATGATAGAACTGCTCGGGCAAATCGTCATTGGCGCGCATGAAGTCGATAGCTTGCCCGACGCTCCAATGTTCCGGCGCCATGACGACTTCCCGCTGCATGAGACGACCGGCCGAGTTCTCGGGGTAGGACAGTGCCTGCTCGGCTGCGATCCTTTCGGAAACCTCCAATGCGTCCAGAATGGCTTCCTGCTGCGGTTCCTCAAGGTCTTCCAGCAGGTCAACGACATCGTCGCTTTCCATCTCGCGCACGGCTTCGGCCAGAACATCCGGGTTCAGAACCGAGATCACCTCTTCACGAACCGATTCATCCAGTTCAGACAGGATGTCGCCGTCGAACTCTTTGTCATACAAGCGGATCAGGCGCGCCCGGTCAAACGGATTGATCTGTTCAAGAAGGTCGGCAATGTCGGCCGAGTGCAGCGGCTCCATCAACTCAACCAGCTTGTCGCGGTCGTCTATATCCACCGCGTACAGAATTGCCGCTACAGCCTTGGGGTCCAACGCATAGGCGTCTTCATCCCGGGGCTGATCGTGTCCGGCTTCGTCTCTGCCTGTCGTCATGCTCTGCCCCTTTTTTACGATTTGCCCTTAAATAGAAGAAGCAGCTACCGGAAAACAATGACAATGCGCCGATTTACCCACTTCTTTCGTCCGCCTATGCTGGTGTGCGGTTCCAAACAGGTGGAGAACAGGGAAAATGGCGCAAAAGACGCTTTTGAAAGGGCGTGTTCTGAGTTTCACAGGATCACCCTTCGACGGAGAGCCGACCGAGGCGACCCGGCTGGACGAAGCGGTCGTGATCGAACACGGGCGAATTGCAGAGGTCGGCACCGCCGATGCGCTGAATAAAGCCCATCCTGACGCAGTCACGAAGGATCACGGAACGCGCCTGATCATGGCTGGGTTCGTCGATCCACATGTGCATTATCCACAGACAGCGATGATCGCCAGCTGGGGCAAACGGCTGATCGACTGGCTGAACACCTACACCTTCCCGGAAGAGATGAAGTTCGGCGATTTCGACTATGCGACCGAGATCGCCAACCGGTATCTGGACCTGACGACCGCCCACGGCACCACGACCATGTGCAGTTTTTGCACGATTCACCCTGAAAGCGTCGATGCCTTCTTCACCGCGGCGCAACAGCGTGGGCAGCGTGTCGTCGCCGGCAAGACCTGCATGGACCGGAACGCGCCCGAAGGGCTGCGCGACACCGCGCAGACGGCTTACGACCAATCCGCCGCCCTGCTGGAAAAATGGCATCGCGTCGACCGCTTGTCCTATGCGATCACGCCGCGCTTTTCACCGACCTCGACCCCGGAACAGCTCGAGGCCATGGGCGCGCTTTGGGCCGAGCATCCCCATTGTCTCATGCAAACCCACCTGAGCGAGCAAACGGATGAAATCGAATGGGTTCGATCCCTGTTCCCTGAAGCAAGGGATTATCTGGATACCTACGAGAAATTCGGCCTGTTGGGCCAGAACGGCCTGTATGGCCACGTCATCCATCTGGAGGACCGGGAACGGGATCGGCTGCGCGAGGTCGATGCCTCTTTGATCCATTGCCCCACGTCGAACACCTTCATCGGATCGGGATTGTTTGACATGAACGGGCTGATCCATGATGGCCACCGGATCGGTCTGGCCACGGATACCGGCGGCGGGTCCAGCTTTTCGATGCTGCGCACCATGGCCGCCGCTTATGAGATCGGCCAATTGCGCGGCCGTCCCCTGCATCCGGCGCAATTGCTGTGGTTGGGCACGGTCGGATCCGCCCGAAGCCTGCGTATGGACGACTGCATCGGCAACATCGCTCAGGGGATGGAGGCGGATCTGGTGGTAATCGACCTCGCCTCGACCCCCGCCATCGCCCAGCGCGAGGCCCATGCAGAAGATGTTTGGGAAGCGATCTTCCCAACCATCATGATGGGCGATGATCGCGCCGTGGCTGAGGTCTGGATCGGCGGACAACAGGCGGCTTAGGCCTGCAACGCCCGGGCAAGCGTGTTCTGGCGTTCGATCACGCGGGGCAGATCGATGGTCGTTATGTGCCCGTCACGCACGATCTGGCGGCCTTCGACGAACAGATGTTTCACAGACATCGGCCCAGCCAGAAGCAGCGCCGCCGGATCCCAACTGCCCGCGCTTTCGATGCCGCGGGTATCCCACACCGCAATATCGGCACGTTTTCCGGGCATCAGCCGTCCACAATCGGGACGTCCCAACACATCCGCGCCGCCGCGCGTCGCGATCTCGAGCGCTTCGCGGGCCGACATGGCATCTGCACCATTGGCGACCCGTTGCAGCAACATCGCCTGGCGCGCCTCAAGCATCAGGTTGCCATTATCATTGCTGGCCGATCCATCGGCGCCGAGGCCGACCTTGACGCCCGCATCGCGCATCGCCCGCACCGGTGCGATACCCGATCCGAGGCGGCAATTTGAACAGGGGCAATGGGCCACGCCTGTTTCCGAGCGCGAGAACAGATCAATCTCGGCCCCGTCCAGCTTAACGCAATGGGCGTGCCAGACATCCGGACCGGTCCAGCCCAGTTCTTCGGCATATTGCCCCGGGCGGCAGCCGAATTGCGCCTGCGAATAGGCGATATCCTCATCATTCTCGGCCAGATGGGTATGCAACATCACGCCCTTGTCTCGCGCCAGCAACGCCGCATCGCGCATCAGGTCGCGGCTGACGGAAAATGGTGAACACGGGGCAAGGCCAACGCGGCACATGGACCCGTCCGACGGGTCGTGAAACGCGTCCACGACACGTACCATGTCGTCCAGAATAGCGGCTTCGTTTTCCACCAGGTGATCCGGCGGCAAGCCCCCGTCGCTCTCGCCGATGCTCATCGCGCCGCGTGTCGGATGAAACCGCATCCCCAACTCGGACGCGGCCGCGATCGTATCCTCAAGCCGCGCGCCGTTGGGATAGAGGTAAAGGTGATCGGAACTGAGCGTGCACCCCGACAGCGCCAGTTCGGCCAAACCGATCTGAGCCGAGGTGAACATTTCCTCCGGCCCGAAACGCGACCAGATCGGATAGAGCGTTTGCAGCCACCCAAACAGCAGCGCATCCTGCCCGCCCGGCACCGCCCGTGTCAGGGTTTGGTAAAGATGGTGGTGGGTATTCACCAGGCCAGGCGTCACCAGACAACCTGAAACATCATGCACCTCACCCTGTGTTTCCAGTCGCTGCCCGATCCGGGCAATCTGCCCGTCGCGGACCAGAATATCGGCCTTGGACAATTCCTGCCGGGACTCGTCCATCGTCAGGATCAGATCAGCATTCTTGAGTAGGGTTTCCGTCATTTCGCGCTCCTGCATCTGCCCGTCTCATGCAAGAAGTGCGTCGGCCGGTGGAAAACGGGCGCAAGAACCGGCCATCACCGGTGTAGTTGGCTTTGATGCGCCGGGCAACAGAATTCAGAATTGGCGGAGTATCTCAAGCGCTGCGGCGTGAAGGTCAGCGTTTGCTGCGGCCAGGGCCCGGCCGCCTTGATGTGCGGGGCCGCCCTGCCAATCGGTCACAATACCGCCGGCCGCCTGAATAACGGCAATCGGCGCTTGGATATCATAGGAATTCAAGCCCGCCTCGATCACCAAATCCGCCTGCCCGGCAGCCAGAAGCGCATAGGCATAGCAATCCATTCCATAGCGCGTCAGCTGTACCTGCTCGGACACCGCCTGAAACCCTGCGCGGTCCTTCGGGGTTCCAACCTCAGGGAACGTGGTAAACAAAGTCGCCTGATCCAGCGCCCTGGTATCGCGCGTTTGCATTCTTCTGGTGCCCTGCGGACCGGTCATGTGAGCACCGGAAGACGATCCGACAAAGCGCTCTCCGATATACGGCTGATCGATTACCCCCATAAAAGGCCCGTCCTGATCACTCAGCGCAATCAGAACACCCCAGGTTGGCGTGCCGCTGATAAACCCGCGGGTCCCATCGATGGGGTCCAGTACCCAGGTGCGGCCACTGGTGCCCGTATGCGCGCCGAACTCCTCGCCCAGCACACCGTCATCCGGGCGCCGCCGCGCCAGAACGTCCCGCATCGCCTGTTCAGCGGCACGATCAGCCACTGTGACCGGGTCGAACCCATCGGCCAGCTTGTTCGTAGTTTCCAGATTTGTTTGACGAAAAAAGGGGAGTATGGCCTCACGCGCAGCTTCGGCCATTTCTTCGGCAATTTCGATATCGCTCTGTGTCGTCGGTTGCATGACCCTGAGGTGCGAGCAATCCGCGACAAAGTCAAGTCAGTCAGGCAACGTCGCTGAGAACCCGCGCCAGCTCGAACAGGCGGCGACGCTGATTTTCCGGAATCGCATAGTAAGAGCGCACCAGATCCAAAGCCTCTTTGTCACCCATCAAGTCGGCAGGGACGGATTTCTTGTCCGCATCGCCTTTCTGGGCTTCTTCCAGACCTTCGAAGAAAAAGCTGACCGGAACATCCAGCGCCTCGGCGATGTCCCACAGGCGGGATGCGCTGATTCGGTTGGCACCGGTCTCATATTTCTGGATTTGCTGAAACTTGATACCAACTTGCTGCGCCAACTGCTGCTGGGTCATCCCAATCAGCCAGCGGCGATGCCGAACGCGCTTGCCCACATGGACATCGACGTGATGAGTCATTGGTATTCTCCTATACTACACAAACATCTGCACGGGATTTTGCGACGTCCGATATCGCAGTTTTAGAGAGCTCCCCTTAACCGCTCCCTAATACGGACTGTACCGCCCCCCGTTTACAGCACTGATTATCTATAATGCCGGTTTTGAGATTTTTTTCAAGCTGGTTGAATCGAACGCCCCTGACAGGGATTTGTGGTTGTATTACCCAAAGCCTTTTCAGAACCGTGTTCCTGCAACTGAATCCTCCTTCAAAATCGGGTGCCTTTTGCGCCCGCGCAGCAAACGGATTGACTTTTCTGACGGCACACGCGCCTATGTCGGAAACTCTTGAGGAACAATATGCGGGCCTATTGCATTCCATCCGACGGGGCGCCTGCCCAGCTTTGTGACGTGAAAATACCCGAGCCGGGCGAAGGCCAGGTGCGAGTCGCGATAAAAGCTTGCGGCCTGAATTTCGCCGATCTACTGATGCAGACGGGGGCATATCAGGACACGCCACCTGCCCCATTCACCCTGGGCATGGAGATCGCCGGTATCGTGGATACAGTCGGACCCGGCGTTTCAACACTCAGCCCAGGCGACCGGATCGCAGTCTATTCCGGTCAGGGTGGGTTGGCCGAGTACGGTGTATTCGACGCGGATCGTGCGATCGTGCTGCCGGACGACACCGGATTCGAAGACGCCGCCGCCATCCAGATCGCATATGCCACCAGTCACATGGCCCTTGATCACAGGGCACGCCTGCAACCGGGTGAAACCCTTCTGGTCACCGGCGCAGCGGGAGGCGTCGGCCTGACTGCCGTCGAAATCGGCAAGCTCATGGGCGCCACGGTCATCGCGCAGGCGCGCGGCGAGAACAAGCTTGCCGTTGCCCTCGCCGCTGGTGCCGATCATCTGATCGATGCTTCCGAAGACCTGCGCGAGCGGGTCAAATCGCTGGGTGGCGCAGATGTCGTCTATGACGTCATCGGCGGGGATGTGTTCAAGGCCGCATTCAGGGCCACCAATCCCGAAGGGCGTTTGCTGCCCATCGGATTCGCCGGGGGCGATATCCCGCAGATTCCGGCCAATCATCTGCTGGTCAAAAACCTGACCGTGATCGGGGTGTATATCGGCGGCTATCTGAAGTTCCGCCCCGAAGCTGTGCGCAACAGTTTTGACACCCTGTTCAAGTGGCATTCTGAGGGCAGGATAAAACCGCATATCAGTCATGTTCTGCCCCTTGAAGATGTCGCACATGCAATGCAGTTGCTGAAAGAGCGCAAGTCGACGGGCAAGATCGTGATCACGCCCTGATCGCGATCATCCAACCACGGCCCGCAACTGGGTACCGCCCAGCAATCTGAAGTTCTGTCGCACCAACTGTGCCAGAGCTTCGACAACCGCATCCCGGCCCTGCTCGCCACCGTAGAGGTTGATCATGTGTGCAGGTAGATCCGGCAGGGCCCCACCCGAGTCGATCTGTTCAAGATGTGCGGCCTCGGTTCCGTCCAGCATTGCGTGAACCGCAAGATCGGCACTGACCGTGGCTTCTATGGTACGGTCGTTTTCGGTTTCCACGGACAGCTCCCACGGTATTCCGGCCGCATCCAGTGCCGATATGACCTGCGGTCTGAACAAGCAGCGCCGCCCCAGCGCCAGAGGCAACGGGCGCTTGCGCCATGCGGACCCGCCCGACGCGCCGATCCAGCGCAACGGCAGCTCTGCGATGGTCTCTGCGCCATCGGCCGAAGACGGTTCGGTCGTCAGGATCACATCACATTCGCCCCGCTTGAACATGTCTTTCAATTGCAGTGAATAGGACGACACCAACTGCACCCTGACGCGGGGAAAATCGGCATTGAACCGTTGCAGGACCCGGGGAATCGCGGGGTAGACGATGTCATGGGGAACGCCCAGAACCACTTCGCCCTCAAAGGCCTGATCGGTGAGTTTTGAGATTACCTCGTCATTCAGGGCAATCATGCGGCGCGCGTAGGCCAGCAGCTGCTCACCGGATGCGGTCAATGCAATTGTCCTGCCGCTTCGGTCCAGCAACTCCAGGCCCAGCAGCTCCTCCAGCCGCTTCAGCTGCATGGACACCGCAGACTGCGTCAGGTGCAGAAATCCGGCGGCGCGGGTTACACCGCCCTGATCCGCCACCGCCACAAAAGATCGCAGGGTTGTAATGTCCAGATTTCGCATCTTCACGATTCCTTATGCGTTCCATCAATAATATTCGTTTTAAAAATATGTCATACTCACCCATATCAATCAAGGAAATTGATGACACCCATCGAAACCATCAAAAATTCGGAAAGGACACGTTATGACTCAACTCGCAATCCATAATCCCTGCAAACCAGCCAAACGTTCTTTGGTGTCCCTGATCTCACAAGCGTTCGAACTGTCCAGACAGCGGCGAAAGCTGGCACAGCTGGATGCCGCCGTGCTGGACGATATCGGAGTCACCCGCGAGGAAGCATCCGCAGAAGCAAAACGCTTTTTCTGGGATGCACCTCAATTCTGGAAAAGGTAACTGTGACTCTCATATTTTTATGGCGATGGGCGACCGTGGGTCGCCTGTTGGCATTTTTGTTGCGTGTTTTAGTCGGTTTTCGCCCGGAATCTCTTGAAACACAGCCCCTTGTTGCCGATATTTAGAGGGAAAACCGCCCCGCTCTGCCGGGGCGCTGTAACTTGACGACTAGGGAGACCCTTTGATGGCACAATTCGACACGATCCGGACGGCATCCGGCGCGCGCGCCGCCGAGATTGATCAGGGCCTGCGCGCCCACATGAACAAAGTCTACGGCACGATGTCCGTCGGCATGCTGATCACCTTTGCAGCGGCCTGGGCAATTGCCGGTCTGGCAACCACAACCGATCCGTCGGCAGCCGCCGCTCAACTGAGCGAAAGCAAGTACCTGACGTCGTTTGGTTACTCGCTGTTTGCGTCGCCTCTGAGATGGGTCATCATGTTTGCCCCGCTGCTGTTTGTCTTTGGCTTTAGCGCCGGGATCAATCGTATGTCGGCCTCGGCTGCTCAGCTGGTGTTCTACACCTTTGCTGCGGTCATGGGTGTCTCGATCAGCTGGATTTTCCTTGTGTTCACCGGTGAATCGATCATTCAGGTGTTCCTGATCACTGCAATCGCCTTTGCCGGTCTGTCGCTTTATGGCTACACGACCAAGAAAGACCTGTCGGCAATGGGCACATTCCTGATCATGGGTGTGATCGGCCTGATTGTCGCCTCGATCGTGAATATCTTCATCGCCTCGTCGGCGATGGCGTTTGCGATCTCGGTTCTGGGCGTACTGATCTTTGCCGGCCTGACAGCCTATGACACGCAGAACATCAAAAACACCTATCTGCAAATGGCCCATTCGGGCGATCAAGAATGGTTGGGCAAAGCCGCGATCATGGGCGCTCTGAGCCTGTATCTGGACTTTATCAACATGTTCATGTTCCTGCTGCAACTGTTCGGCAATCGAGAATAAGCGACCGGAATAGCCGACTTCCAAGGGCGGGCCTTACGGGTCCGCCTTTTTGTTTGCCGTAAACCAAACAAAAACCCCCGCCGAATTCGGCGGGGGTTTTGGACTTGAGAGAGAAATCTGTTAGCTGCAATTCAGCGGAACGGCAAAGCCCGAGCTCTTTTCCGAGGTGCCTTTGCGGTAGACCTGACCAGCCGGCAGACAGCCGGTAAAACGCTCTGCTTCTTCCGCAAAGCCTACACCGACCGAATTGTCGACCTTCACACTGTTAGAGCGCGTACGCAGCACACCAAATAAGGTGCCGTTGACGCTGACAGTGCTGAGGAACAGGTTTGTGTCGCTTCCTTGCAGTTGAACAGCAGTGTTTGGCGTCTGCCCGCCATTGTCTATTGCAACCGAAGCCACCTTGGACGGGTCAACCTCATCACTCAAAAGCGTGACTGTCCGCAGTTCCGCCAGCTCTGCCGGAACGTTGGTCGCGTCTGGCAGAAAGGCGACGGCCCCGGGTACGTCCGAAATCGTGCGCGGTTCGCCATCGATTCCAGTAAACCCGACACCTTCGCGGTTAAACGGGTCTTCACAGGCCGCTAGGGTCAGAACGGCAATTGTGGATAACAAGATTTTTTTCATGGCGGTCAACATTTTGTGGCGGTTTGCTGAAGCGTACTTGCAGGTTCCCATAAAAAGCAAGCCGCAGGGGATGCGATTGTCCCAAACGCTGATGCGCCACTGCAACGGACCGCCGCAGCCTGCCATCCGCCGAAATCAGGAAACCGGAACTGAAAAAGGGCTCTGTGCAACAGAGCCCTTTTTCGGATTTTCCAAGTGGAATGGCAGATTACTTGATCTTGCCTTCCTTGTACTCGACATGCTTGCGAACGACCGGGTCGTATTTACGAATGGTCATTTTCTCAGTCATGGTGCGCGCGTTCTTCTTGGTCACATAGAAGTGGCCCGTGCCCGCGGTCGAGTTCAGACGGATCTTGATTGTCGTCGGCTTCGCCATGGTTATCTCCTGCGTCCGAAAAGGCAGGGGCCTTTCGGTTGAATTCCTATGAGCGTGCGCTTTTACGCGCTGCACCGCCTATGTCAAGGCCAATCGGATGATACAGGCACAGGAATCTGATGCAGGTTCAACTAGGCAAGGTTGGCGCGCCCATATACGTGTGAATCTGGTCCCTTTCCGCGTCGGAAAGACCCAGAGCGGTGGACAATTGCCGCAGGTAAGACGCCTCGCGCGCATTGTCCAGACGGATCGCAGCCAGGGAAGTTGCATAGATCTGCGTCTTGAGCGGCGCACCAGAATCAGCCGCCAATCCCATGACGTCAATCGGTGCGTTCAGCTGCTCTTGCACGAATGCGCGCTCTTCCTCGCTGACATCATCGCCCAATTCACCCAGGATGATTTCCTTTTCCTGTTCGTCAAGTTCACCATCTGCCTTGGCAGCCTGAATCATTGCGCGCAGCATGAGTTTTGCCTGCTCTTCCATCGCTGCACCCGCGGGCGTGCCGCCGAACACGGTTTCCATCATGTCACCTGTGTGTTGATTGGCAGTTTTGGCAGCCCCTTGCATGGCGTTCAACAACCCACCCAACCCAGCGGCTCCGGCTGTGCTGCCGCCAACCCCCATCTTGCTCATCATGTCCTGCAAGCCTGACGCGCCACCGGGCAGACCAAATTGTTCTGCCATTTTGCCCAGCTGATCCACGCCAAAACCACCGCCGGCACCCTGCATCATGTCTTGCAGCCCAGCCATGCCGCCCATCTTCTGATATTTTTCCATGCCCTTGGCCGCAGCAAATCCAATGGCCACGGACGCCAGCGTTTTCATAAAGCTCATAATCAACCTCCCATATCTTCAAATTGGTTCCGAAAGTCTAACAGCCGAATGCAATCCCGAATACCGTGCTCAACCTGAACGCGACCGGCCCATAGCCCGGCACATGATAAAGCCCAAAGAAGGCATGTAATTTGCGGTTTTGTTTGTACATATCACGGATTCGTGATAGGTTCGCCCATCCAAGAAGCCGAATTCAGGCTCGAAGGCCGAGGCAGCGTGAATGCGTTAAACCTGCAACGAGCAGAGTTGTTTTAGGCGACTTTTCTTGGGGGGGCTATCATGACAGAATGGGCTATTCAGGCCGAAGAACTGGCCAATTGCAATTGCAACTTTGGTTGCCCGTGTCAGTTCAGCGTACTGCCGTCACACGGCAATTGCGAGGCGGTTGTGGTCTTTGACATTCAAAGCGGTCACTACGGTGAAACTGATCTGGGCGGTCTTCGGGCGGCAGGGGTCTATCATTGGCCGGGACCAATTCATGAGGGCAACGGTCAGATGCAGCTGATCATTGATGACAGCGCGACAGCTGAACAGCGGGCTGCGTTGCAAGCAATCATGACCGGTCAGGATACTGATGAAATGGCCACGTTCTGGTATGTCTTCAGCGCCATGGCGCCTTTGAAACATGAAACTCTGTTTGTTCCGATTGAACTGGACTGGAACCGCGAAGAGCGCAGCGGATACGCCAAAGTTACCGGAGTTTTCGATGTTGAGGTCAATCCGATCCCTCATATCGTATCGGGCGCACCTCACCGCGCGTCGATACAGTTGCCGAATGGCTTTGAATACCGCCATGCCGAGGCGGCATCAGGCAGTGCGACTACAACGGGTGGTCAGATCCGGCTGACCTTTGACACAACCCATGCTCATCTGGCGCATCTGAACATCTCGGGCCATGGCGTCTTGGGCGCATAATCAGAGAACACCCATGACCAAACAGAACGCATCGCCCCGGGGCGGGACGGTTGAGTGGTTGCTGAGACAGGACAGCGCGATTGTTCTGGGAAGCGTTCTTCTGATCATCCTCGGTGCAACCTGGTACACGATAGCTGGCGTCGGGATGAACATGTCCGCGGTCGAGATGACCCGGATGGCCGGCCCTGTCGGAGACCCGATGCAAATGGGCCCGGCAGCAGCGTGGAGCGCAAGCTATGCCTTGCTGATTTTTCTGATGTGGTGGGTCATGATGATCGCCATGATGACCCCAAGCGCTGCGCCTGCCGTTCTTCTGTTCATCGCGGTCAAGCGGACAGGGCCTGAAAAGCACCGGACGGTTGCGTTCAGCCTGTGGTTTTTATCCGGCTATCTGGTGGCCTGGGGGGCGTTCAGCCTGATTGCAACCGCATTGCAATGGGGGTTGGAACAAATCGGGTTGTCCGACGGGCCGATGATGACGATTAGTTCGGGTGTCTTCGCAGGAGGCATCCTGCTGGCGGCTGGCGCCTATCAGTTTTCAGCTTTGAAAAACGCATGTCTGCGCCACTGTCAGAGCCCCGCACGTTTTCTGGCCGATCACAACCGACCCGGAACATTCGGTGCATTCCGCACCGGTATCCTGCACGGCACGTATTGTCTGGGATGCTGCTGGGCACTGATGCTGCTGCTTTTCGTCGGAGGGATCATGAACCTCTACTGGATTGTCGGAATTGCCGCGTACGTCGCGCTGGAAAAGCTTCTGCCCGGGGCCCGGTGGCTTGTGCCGGTGACAGGTTTTGCGCTGATCGGCGCTGGCCTTTGGTTCATCACGGCACTGTTGTTTTCTGGCACTTGATTTTGAACGGCCCTGGGGTCGGCTGACTTGAAGACCCAAAAACGATTTGATGTAACAGGAGGTATCAATGCCCATTTTCATTACTTACGCATCTTACTCGCAAGCCGGTGTCAAAGGCATGTTGCAGAAACCCGAGAACCGCACCGGCCCAGTAAAAGCCTTGCTGGAAAAAGTAGGTGGCAGGCTGCTGTCCTTCTACATGACAACCGGCAGCAACGACGTGGTTGTGATCAGCGAAGCCCCAGATGGGACAGACGCCGTGGCCGTTGGCATGGCTGTCGCCGCGTCGGGTGCAGTGACGAACATCGAAACCGTTCGCGCCTGGACCGCAGACGAGTTCACGTCGATAACCGAGAAAGCGGCGGCGCTGACCGGTTCCTACACACCTCCCGGAGGATAGGCGGATACGCGCGGAGGGCCTGTAAGCCGGATCTTGTTCCGGGGTTGCCCCCTTCGATGACCATTCCTCTAGGCCGTGCATTGCTGCGCGGCTCAAGCTGCCAACCCGGTCCCTCTTGGCCAAGACGCGCTTAGCGGCGGTATCGGCTTGCGCCGACCGGCCCGCGCGGGGACCCTATTTGGCATTGCTCCCGGTGGGGCTTGCCGTGCCGCCCCTGTTGCCAGAGGCGCGGTGGGCTCTTACCCCACCGTTTCACCCTTACCCTGAACCTAGGTTCCGGGCGGTCTGATTTCTGTGGCGCTTTCCGTCGGGTTGCCCCGCCCGGGCGTTACCCGGCACCGTTGTCTTGTGGAGTCCGGACTTTCCTCTCGGGCCTTGCGACCCCAGCGGCCATCCGGCCCTCCGCGCGTGGGTTGGGTAGGCTCTGCGGTCGGCGGCGTCAAGGGTGGATGGTTCAGAGAAGGGGCCAGCCCCTTCTTGGCCTGCGGCCAATTCAACCCCGGGATATTTTCAGCCAGATGAAGTGCGGATCAGGTGTGCGGGATCAACGGTGCAAGGTCGGCTTGCTGCAAAGGCCCCCTGCCCCATGGGCGGTATCGAAGGCGGACGGCATGCAACAGCGTATCATCGTCTACGTCAGCGCTGAAACCGGCGGCCCGAGCCAGGCTTCGGAACTGGCCCTTTGATGCAGTTTGCGGACCAGCGGCATATCCGCGGGGCGCGGCCAGCAGGTTGCGCTCGAGCCGCAACCAGTCAAATCGCGGACCGGGGTCAAATTTGCGCCCGGGCGCCATGTCCGAATGGCCGATAACACCGTTTGGCAAGATGGCCCAACGGTGCATTATCTGGCGCAACAGCTGTTCCAGCCGGTGCATCTGGCGTTCAGGGAACGGATGCTTGCCGGTGTTGTCCAGCTCGATGCCTATGGAACGAGAGTTGATGTCGGTCTGACCGTGCCACTCCCCTGCCCCAGCATGCCAGGCACGTTCTTCTTCGCGCACCATCTGCCACAGCGTGCCATCATTGCCGATCAGGTAATGGGCCGAGACCTCGGCCTTTGGGTCGCACAGACGATCCAGAGCCGCCTGCGCGCTGTCCATCGCCGTGTAATGGATCACGATCAAGGATGGTGTCAGACCATCTCGGCGTTCACCAAAATTGGGTGACGGATGCCAGATTGGGTTCAGGGGGTCAGTTGCTGACGGCACTGCGGAACGGGCTCGGGTCCCAGCCACACGCATAACCATCCCCATCCGGGTCCAGACCTTTGCGGTCGCGCTGGGGGCCGCCATTGTACAGAAACTCGATCTGAGCCTGATCAGGGGATGGGAATTGCGCGCAGTTCCTCTGAGCCTTGGCCTGAAGGTTGAAACCGGACCGACTGTAAAGTTGCACACCTACCGGATTGGACGTGCTCAGCGCATATTGCACAATGTTTGTCTGGCCGCTCGCCGTGCGCTCGGGCACTGCCGTCGGGGCCACGATTTCGTAGGTCTGGCGGTTCTGCTCGATCCGGGCGGCGTCGGATTCGATGCTGCGGCGTTCGGACACGGCGGCAAAGTCCTGTTCATCCGAAATCGCGCCAGTGTTCGCCACGGGAACCGCCGTAACCGCGGCTGGGTTTTGGCCAGATGTGCTGGCCAATGCCGCCGCGGTCTGGTTGGCGATATCCGCGTTTTCACCCGTGGCAACAGGCGCCGTACCAGGGGCGCCCAGCGGTTGTTGTGAAACTTCGACCGGGGCCAGCAGAGGGTTGCCGGCCGCACCCTGACCTGCCAATTGAGCCTCGCGCTGCGCCTGGTATTCAGGCGTGTTGAAACCCGTGCTGGTCAGCGGTGCGACATCCGTGCACGCCGCTGCCAGTGCAAGAGCGGGGACCAAAAGCAAAACGCGCATAGTTTGGCTCCGTGTCTAGTGCTTCAGTTGCCCGAGGCTTACCACCATTTCCCGGGCTTGGCCACAAAACCGGCCGCGTTTTCCAGCGCATAGGCGGTATTGAGCAGGTCGCCTTCTTCCCAGGGACGTCCGATCAGCTGCAATCCCAGCGGAAGACCTTGTGTGTCCAGCCCTGCGGGGACCGAGACACCGGGCAGTCCGGCCAGGTTCACGGTCACGGTGAAGACATCGTTCAAATACATTTGAACAGGATCTGCTTCGGTCATTTCGCCCAGACCGAAGGCCGCCGATGGGGTTGCCGGGGTCAGGATGGCGTCGACACCGGCCGCGAACACGTCTTCGAAGTCTTTCTTGATCAGCGTGCGCACCTTGCGGGCACGGTTGTAATAGGCGTCATAGAAACCAGCCGACAGAACATAGGTGCCAACCATGACCCGGCGCTGCACTTCGTGGCCAAAGCCCTCGGCGCGGGTTTTTTCGTACATCTCGGTGATGCCATCACCCTGCGCCATCTGTGCACGATGCCCATAGCGGACACCGTCATAGCGGGCGAGGTTCGAAGACGCCTCGGCCGGGGCGATCACATAGTAGGCAGGCAGCGCATACTTGGTGTGCGGCAGCGAGATATCGACAATCTCGGCCCCCGCATCCTTCAGCATCGCGGCACCATCGGCCCAGAGCTTTTCGATCTCGGTGGGCATTCCGTCCATGCGGTATTCCTTGGGGATACCGATCTTCTTGCCCTTGATGTCGCCAGTCAACATCGCTTCGAAATTCGGGACGGCCAGGTCCGCACTGGTCGAATCCTTGGCGTCATGGCCGCACATGGTTTCCAGCATGATCGCGGCGTCGCGGACGTTCTTGGTCATCGGACCGGCCTGATCCAGCGAGGACGCAAACGCCACAATGCCCCAGCGCGAGCATCGGCCATAGGTCGGCTTGATGCCGGTGATCCCGACAAAAGCCGCGGGCTGGCGGATGGAACCGCCGGTATCAGTGCCCGTTGCCGCAAGGCACAGGTCGGCGGCCACAGCGGCCGCGGACCCGCCCGACGAACCGCCCGGTGTCAGCTGCGCATCATCGTTGCCACGACGCCACGGGCTGACCGCGTTGCCATAGACCGATGTTTCGTTGGACGAGCCCATGGCGAATTCGTCCATGTTCAGCTTGCCCAGCATGACTGCGCCTGCGTCGGCCAGTTGCTGTGACACGGTGGATTCGTATTCCGGCTTGAAGCCTTCAAGAATGCCCGACGCGGCTTGTGACGGCACGCCCTTGGTGCAGAACAGGTCCTTGATGCCGATCGGCAGGCCACACATTGACGGAGCGTCCCCGCCCTTGATCCGTTCATCCGCAGCCTTGGCGCGCTCCATCGCGATCTCGGGCGTCTTGTGGACGAATGCGTTCAGCGCATCTGCTTCATCAATGGCTTTCAAGCAGGCTTCTGTCAGCTCAACAGAGGTGACGTCGCCGGCTCGCAACGCGTCGCGGGCCTCGGCCAGGCCCAATTTGTTCAGATCGCTCATGTCTTACTCCACCACTTTGGGGACTGCGAAGAACCCTTCGCGGGCGTCGGGGGCGTTGGCCAGAATCTTGTCCTGCTGATTGCCATCGGTGACTTCGTCCTGACGACGCTTGAGGCGCATGGGTGTGACCGAAACCATCGGCTCGACACCTTCCACATCCACTTCGTTCAGCTGTTCGATGAACCCAAGGATGGTGTTGAACTCGGATGCCAGCGCCGGCAGCGCGTCATCCTCGACCTTGATCCGGGCCAGTTTGGCCACTTTGGCGGCGGTGCTTTGGTCAATCGACATCGGCTTCCCTCATCTACGTTAGGGGGCGTTTACCCGTCTGCAGCGGCAGTCGCAAGACCGGGGTGCCTTGGGCAGGTCCGAGTTTGGAATCCCCCCTCTTATGAGGCTATTCAAAACTGAATGACTGGTATGCAAAAAAGTAAACCGAATAGTTCATTATCGATCTTGAAAACTGTACTGTACTGTTCATTTTATTTATGCGACATAACGCAAACCGGAGAAAAACATGAAACCCCTGATAACAGCCGCGGTCTTGTCCGCCACGATTTTGGCCGCACCGGCCATGGCTTTGGGTATCGACACAAGCAACCTGACACGCACGTTGACCTTCCCGTCCCCTATCGCGGAACCGGTCACGCAGGATCAGGTTAAACCTGCCAAGTAACGCGCAGGTCCAAGCCGGGTCAGATATCCCCTCTCTGACCCGGCTGTTTTGCATTTTCGAGGATGCACATCCCTGAGCAAGCCGCTAGCATGACGTCGAATACAGAACAGAACTGCGCCGAGGTTTCGTAGTTCAGGCAAGCCAGTGGAGCAGATGATGAGCGCGCAAAAACAAGCGGTTCTGGACGCAATCGACGCAGCCAATGCAAATGACCCCAACCAAGACGAGGGCCGCCCCGCGGCACTGTTGTATGGCGAACGCATGAGTGCCGAGCTGGGCCGCCTGTTTCCGGATGCTTCCGACGCCCTTCAAATCGCCGCGCGCGGTCAGCATGTGGAACGTTGGAAACTTGCCCGCAGTGAATACCCCGAAGGCCGGGTTGGATATCTGTCATGGCGCAAGGCGCAGGGCGAACACCATTCCGACGTGGTCATGGGGTTGATGGCCCGCGAAGGTTACGATTCAGAACAGATCGAGGCCGCAGGGCGCATATTGCGCAAACAAGGCATCAAGCGCGACGCGGAAGTGCAGGCGTTGGAAGACGTGATCTGCTTTGTGTTTCTGAAATGGTATTTCCAGCCCTTTGCCGCAAAACACTCGGCCGAGAAAATCCAGAGCATCGTTGAAAAAACGGCCCGCAAGATGTCGCCCGAAGGCCGCGCTCGGGTGTTGAGCGAATTTGATCTGCCCGACCATCTGGCCGCAGCCTTTCAGAACTAGAATCGGACCGGGGCGGTTTCGTTGGCTTCTTGCCATGAGGCTCGGAAGACACACGCGATCCTTCCGCGCCTCAAGGCGCCGGGCCTTTGCTAAAACGGCCCCTGACAAGAGCTGCGCGATACACCTCGATCATCCATCCCAGCATGATGGCATTCAGGATATGCCACATGAAATGCGTCCCCACCGGCCATTGCCCGCAAAATGGCAAATCCAGCGCCCGGAACGTGATCGACAGAATCAGGATCAAGGCCCCGATTGTCATCCCTTTGGCCAGGATCATGTCTTGGCCCCGCAGCAGGAACGCATAGATCAGGATCAACAAAGGAACCGGCGCGTAAACCGCCGACCCGCCAAACCCCGGCACAAGCTGGAACAAAGGCGCAACAAGTGCCGCAAAAGGAAGAAACAGAAGCGTACCGCAGATCGCCATTCCGGACGACATGCGACAGATGTTCCGGTTCACCGCAAATATATAGACCAATATGAACAGCAGGATCGGCGCCACATCCGCCAATGCCGCCCAAACCCGGGCATGGGTGTGAAACAGATAGCTTCCAACCCCGATCATGGCCAAAATCACGACCAGACCTTTGGCCAGCGGCATGTCCTGATCGCGCACGCGCTGCCACATGACCCATGCGGAAATCAGAAAAGCCGCATTTGTGATCGCGTTGATCGGCTCGGCCCAATACTCCGGGGACACGCGTTCGCAATAGCCATCAACTTCTCGAATCCAGTCCATGGAAATTTACATAGCCAATGCTAGGCTGCTGCCAAGAGACCATTTGGGAGGAAACTTGGAATGAACATTATCTGGCTGGGCCATGGCAGTTTTCGCATAGAAACTCAGGGGCAGGTTCTGTTGATCGACCCGTGGCTGACCGGCAACCCGGTCTTGCCCGAAGATCGGCATGATGCCGTGCTGGAAGGGGCGACCCACATTCTTTTGACCCATACGCATTTTGACCACGTGGCCGATGTACTTCCTCTGGCAAAGCACCTGAAAATCCCCGTTGTCGGACAGTATGACCTGATGGGATACTGGAGCGAAGCGGAAGGCATTGAGACCATCGGTTTCAACAAAGGCGGCACCGTCGACCTGAACGGCGTCATGGTGACAATGGTACCGGCCTCTCACAGCTCGACTTTTTCAACACCGGACGGTCTGCGCACTGGTGGCAGTGAGGTCGGCTTCATGATCGCGGCCGAGGGGCGTATGCTCTACGTCTCGGGCGATACCGACATCATGGCCGACATGGAATGGATGGGGGATTACTACAAGCCCGATATCGGAATCCTTTCCGCCGGCGGGCATTTCACCATGGATATGAAAGCCACCGCTTATGCCGCGAAACGGTACTTTGACTTCAAGACGGTCATCCCATGTCACTACCAGACGTTCCCCATTCTGGAACAATCCGCACAGGCATTGATCGACGGGTTGCCCGGGGTCGACGTGATCGAACCTGAGGTCATGAAAGCCATCACCGTCTGACGACAGCGCAGCGCGTCAGCCCGGCTTGTCCTGGCGGCGCGCTTCGAAGAAGGCCTTCAAAAGCGCGGCAGCCTCTTCGCCTGCAATTCCGTCATAGACTTCGGGCACGTGATGCGCCTGTGCATGCGAAAACACGCGCGCGCCATGCGCCACGCCCCCGGATTTGGGGTCTGCCGCACCGTAATAGATCCGCCGGATGCGCGTGGCCGCCAAGGCCGCGGCGCACATCGCGCAAGGCTCCAACGTGACGTAGAGATCATGATCCGGCAGCCGTTCAGAGCCCGCCTGCGCACAGGCGACACGCAAGGCCATGATTTCCGCATGGGCCGTGGGGTCATTCAATTCGCGCGTCCGGTTCCCAGCCGCGGCCACGACCGTTCCGTCCGGTCCGACGACAACGGCCCCCACGGGCACCTCGCCGCGGTCAGCGGCTGCGCGCGCCTCGGCCAGGGCCTGTTGCATATGCGATTTGAACACCATGCCCCCTGACTGCCGCAGAAACCCGCCTTTCGCAAGCTCCCGGGATGCGGTATGGCCCTGACATGAACAAGACCCCACCCCCCGGCGATCGGATCGCCAAAGTCCTGGCCCGCGCTGGCGTAGCATCCCGGCGCGAGGCTGAACGCATGATAGAAGCAGGCCGCGTGGCAGTGAATGGCAAGACCATCGACAGCCCCGCCCTGAACGTGACCGCGAAAGACAAGATCGCAGTCGACGGCAAGCCGGTCTCGGAACCGGAACCGTCGCGTCTGTGGCTGTATCACAAGCCCGCCGGGTTGGTGACGACGACCCGCGACGAAAAAGGACGAGATACAATATTCGACAAGCTGCCTGACGACATGCCACGAGTGATGAGCGTTGGTCGGTTGGACCTGAATTCCGAAGGATTGCTGCTGTTGACCAACGATGGCGGCATCAAGCGCAAGCTGGAACTGCCCTCGACCGGGTGGTTGCGGAAGTACCGCGTGCGGGTGAACGGTCGCCCGAAGGACGAGGATTTCGAACCGCTGCGCAAGGGGCTGGTGATCGAGGGAGAACGGTTCCAGCCAATGACCGTCACACTGGATCGCCAGCAGGGCGCAAATGCATGGCTGACGATCGGCTTGCGCGAAGGCAAGAACCGCGAAATCCGCCGCGCGATGGAAGATATCGGTTTCACCGTGAATCGTCTGTTGCGCGTGTCCTACGGCCCCTTCCAGCTTGGGACGCTGAAACAGGGCGAGGTCGAAGAAGTCCGTCGCCGGGTCATGCGGGACCAGCTGGGTCTGGACGCCGAAGACAAACCCGGCAACGCGCCCAAACGCCCGTCACGGCCCAAAAGAAAACGGCCTCCGATCGGCAAGAATCCCCGTAAGTGATGTGGGTTCGGCAACCTTCCCCCTAGCGCTAAGCCCGCGCATACCCTAAATTTTCAGTGAAAGCTGCTATTTGGGGGGCGTGATGTCCGGAAGCGGAGTGCAAAAACTGGCCTACGCTGTGCTGTTGGTGCTGTTGTTTGGCGTCTGCACTGGTTTGCTCGGAGGTCTGTAAGCCATGGCAAAGCGGTTCGGCGGCAAATACAGCCCACAGGGGGATGAATCGGAAAACACCCCACTGCCGAGGGGGCAGTTTGACGGCGCACGGGTCGAGCCCGCTGGCGCACGTGCGAATATTCTGTTTCTACCCGCCATTCCATTGGTGTTTCTGTCCCTGAACGACGGCGCGATTGGCATGACACTGGGGCTGGTCGCCGCTGGTTTTCTGACGGCGGCCGCATTTTTGCTGCGAGAAGGTCTGAAAGCTGAGGCCGCGTACAATGCCCGCAAAACCGCCCGACGTCCTGCTTTTCCGCGGAAGATATTTGCCAGTGTTCTCACCGGCCTTGGCGCTGGCCTTGCGTCTTACAGGTCCGAGTTTCTGGACGCTGAAGCGGCAGCGCAGGTCAGTTTGTTGGCCCCCGTGCTGTTTGGTGTTGCAGCGACCGTTCTGCATTCTGTCTCATTCGGGCTTGATCCGATGAAGAACAAGGGCATGGAAGGGGTCGACACTTTTCAGCAGGACCGCGTGGCCCGCGTGGTCGATGATGCCGAGAAACATCTGTCGGAAATGACGAATGCCATAAAACGCGCTGGTGACCGCAGGGTCGAAGCCCGCGTCGAACGGTTTCAGAACACCGCGCGGGATTTGTTTCGCACGGTCGAGGAAGACCCGCGAGATCTGGCCGGTGCTAGAAAGTACCTGACCGTGTACTTGCAGGGCGCACGCGACGCGACCGTTAAGTTTGCTGATGTCTACGCCCGAACCCGCGATGCGCAGGCGCTTGCGGATTACTCTGCTTTGCTGGACGATCTGGAACAGAATTTCGCCGCGCGAACGCGGAAAATGCTTTTGGATGACCGCAGTGATCTGACGGTCGAAATTGACGTGTTGCGTGAAAGACTGCAGCGCGAAGGCGTCCGGCTGGACTGACCGGCCATTATTTGAGCGAGGAACATACCCATGTCCGATGAGATCAAGAACAAGGCAGTTCAGGCCGAAACACTGGTACAGGAAGTCACCGCAGTTGCCCTGCCCGAACCGCAGGCCGAGGTCGTGTCGTTGGAGGAAGCCGACGAACCCGTCAGCGCCGAAATCCGCAAGCGGATGGATGAAATCGACATGGGCAACACCAATTCGATTGTCGCGTTCGGCTCGTCCGCGCAGGCCGAGTTGCAGGAGATCAGCCAGGCCATGCTTGCGGATGTGCGCAACAAGGATGTCGGCCCGGCCGGTGACAGCCTGCGCAATATCGTAACTACGATCCGCGGTTTCTCGGTCAGTGAACTTGACGTGCGGCGCGAGCGCAGCTGGTGGGAGAAACTGTTGGGCAGGGCTGCGCCTTTTGCCAAATTTACCGCCCAGTACGAAGAGGTTCAGGGCCAGATCGATCGCATTACCGACGATCTTCTGGGACATGAGCATACGCTGCTCAAGGATATCAAATCTCTGGATCTGCTGTATGAGAAGACCTTGGGCTTTTATGACGAACTGGCGCTGTACATCGCTGCGGGCGAAGAGAAGCTGACCGAGCTGGACAGCCACGACATCCCTGAAAAGGAAGCCGAAGTTCAGGCCGCTCCGGAAGACCAGCAAGTGATGAAGGCACAGGAACTGCGTGACATCCGTGCGGCGCGTGACGACCTAGAACGCCGGGTTCATGACCTGAAACTGACACGACAGGTCACGATGCAGTCGCTGCCGTCGATCCGTTTGGTTCAGGAAAACGACAAATCGCTGGTCACCAAGATCAACTCGACGCTGGTAAACACGGTACCGCTGTGGGAAACGCAGCTGGCCCAGGCGGTTACGATACAACGCAGCGCCGAAGCCGCCGCCGCGGTGCGGGATGCGAACGACCTGACGAACGAGCTTTTGACTTCGAATGCGGCCAACCTGCGCGAATCGAACAAGATGATCCGCCAAGAGATGGAGCGCGGCGTGTTCGACATCGAAGCGGTCAAGCAGGCCAATGCCGACCTGATTGGCACCATCAACGAAAGCCTTGCCATTGCGGACGAAGGCAAAGCCAAACGCGCCGCAGCCGAGGCTGAGTTGCAGAAGATGGAAAAGGAACTGCGCGACACTTTGGCGGCCGCCAAAGCGCGCCGCGACGGAACCGGCGACAATGCCGGTACGGCGGTTCCCGGCTGAGGGCGGGATCGGCGTGCGGGCCTTCGGTTACTTGAAAGGAACCTTGGGGATGGTGTCGCTCTTGGCTCTGGCCAATTGCGATGAAACCCTGACGTCATCTGTTGTTCCGCAACCTCGCCCGACACCCGCACCCGTGGCAGCCAATGCCTATGTGCCGCCGTCGGCCGCAAGTCAGGATCTGGCGCGTTTTTATCAGCGGGTTGAACGGGATTTGCTGGTGCGGGGGCTTTTACGCACCGATGGGGGCGGTCCGGACACTCCCTATGATGCCGATGATCTGGCGCGGAATTTCGAAGCGATTGCGTTCTACAGCGAATATCCGACGCAAAGCGTCGCGGCTGGCTCGCGTCAGACCGACGGGCAACTCAGCCGGTGGTCCGGCTCTGTCCGCATACAGACCGAGTTCGGGCCCTCCGTGCTTCCTTCTGCACGGCAGCATGATGCGGATCAGGTTCGGTCCTTTGCCACCCGACTGGCCAGATTGACGGATCATCCGGTTTCCGTCGTCTCTCGCAACGCCAATTTCCATGTCTTTATTGCAGGCAAGGACGACAGCGCCTATATCGTATCCCGCCTGAAACAGCTGATCCCGAATATCAGTCAGGACTCGCTGAATCTGGTGGCCAATCCACGCGCCAATTTCGATTGCCTGGTGATTGCATCGGCAACGACGTCTTCACCACACAGATACGTGCGTGCCGTTTCCCTTATCCGGGCCGAATTGACGGATCTGGGCCGCCAAAGCTGCATTCACGAAGAAATAGCTCAGGGTCTTGGCCTGTCCAATGACAGCCCGGCAGCGCGGCCTTCGATTTTCAATGATGATGACGAATTTGCCCTGCTGACCAGTCACGACGAAAAGCTGCTGACGATGTTGTATGACCCACGGTTGCAGCCCGGCATAGACGTTGATGAAGCGCGACCCATTGTACGAATAATCGCACATGAATTGATGGGGCAGCCGCTCTGACCCCGATGACAGGAGAACCCAGATGGGAATTTTCGATTTTCTGACCGGAGAATTCATTGATGTCATTCATTGGGTGGACGACACCCGTGACACGATGGTCTGGCGGTTCGAACGTGAGGGCCACGAGATCAAGTATGGCGCCAAGCTGACCGTGCGCGAGGGCCAGGCGGCCGTATTCGTGCATGAAGGCCAGCTGGCCGACGTGTTCACGCCGGGCCTCTACATGCTTGAAACCAACAACATGCCGATCATGACGACGCTGCAACATTGGGATCACGGGTTCCAGTCGCCGTTCAAGTCCGAGATCTATTTCGTCAACACGACCCGGTTCAACGACCTGAAATGGGGCACCAAGAACCCGATCATGCTGCGCGATCCCGAATTCGGCCCCACCCGGATCCGCGCCTATGGCACCTACACGATCCGGGTGAAGGACCCGGCCCGTTTCCTGGTCGAGATCGTGGGCACCGACGGTGAGTTCACCATGGACGAGATTAGCTTTCAGATCCGCAACATCATCGTGCAGGAATTCAGCCGAGTGATCGCGGGCTCGGGCATCCCGGTTCTGGACATGGCTGCAAATACCGCCGATCTGGGCAAGCTGATCGCGGCCGAGGTCTCGCCCGTACTGGACGGCTATGGGCTGGAGATGCCGGAATTCTACATCGAGAACATCTCGTTGCCGCCGGCGGTCGAGGCGGCGCTGGACAAGCGCACCTCGATGGGTCTGGCGGGGGATCTGGGCAAGTTCACCCAGTATTCCGCGGCCGAGGCGATGACGGCGGCAGCCAGTTCCCCGGGCGGAGGCGGCGGCATGGGCGCTGGCCTTGGTATGGGAATGGGCATGGCGATGGCGAACCAGATGTCGAACATGGCAGCGGGTCAGTCGTCAGGCCCGTGGGGCGCGCCCGCGCCCGCTGCCCCGCAACCGGCCGCACATGTGGCCCCGCCGCCTCCGCCGCCGGTCGAGCATGTCTGGCACATTGCGGTGGACGGACAGACCAGCGGCCCGTTCTCGAAGGCCAAGATGGGCCGCATGGCCAGTGAGGGCGAGATCACGCGCGACACCTACGTGTGGACGCCCGGTCAGGACGGCTGGAAGAAGGCGGGTGAGGTGCAGGAACTGGCGCAGCTGTTCACCATTCTGCCTCCGCCCCCGCCCGGCGCATGAGGGCACCGCATGGCCGGCCTTGGAAAGCGTTCGAAAAAGGGCAGGCGCAGAACGCGGCCCGAACCGCATTTCGTCTGCCCCTGCTGCGACTATGTCACCCTTTCGGAACGTGGACAGTACCTGATCTGCCCGATCTGTTTCTGGGAAGACGAGGACATCCAATATGACACGAACCTGCGCGAGCCTTCGGCGGCCAATCACGGCCTGACATTGGCTGAGGGGCGTAAAAACTTCAAGACGATCGGGGCCTGCGAGGCCGCGATGCTGCCGCATGTCCTGCCTGCGGAAGACCGCGCGGACTATCTCTACTTCCCTCTCAAGGACTGAGCGTAGCATGACGGATGCCCCTGCCCCATCGCCTGATTTCGCGGAACATCGTTTCCCGTGTGACCAGTGCGGCGCCGATTATCGGTTCGATCCAAAATCTGGCACGCTGATCTGCGATCACTGTGGCCATTCCGAACCGATCGGTGCCGGCCCCTGGGGCGGCGCCAGCCTGCGCGAGCTGGATTTCGACGCTGCCATCGCCGACCGCCTGCCCGACAGCGAAATCGAAGAGACGCGGGTTCTGTCCTGCCCGAACTGTGCAGCGCAGGTTGAATTCGATCCCAACACCCATGCTTCGGAATGCCCGTTCTGCGCCACCCCGGTCGTGACGGACACCGGGATGAACCGGCATATCAAACCGAAGGGCGTTCTGCCTTTTGCGCTGGACGAACGCGCCGCCCACAAAGCCATGAGCGACTGGCTGGGGCGGCTGTGGTTCGCGCCGAACGGGTTGAAGGATTATGCCCGCAAGGGCCGCAGGATGCAGGGCATCTATGTGCCGTACTGGACCTTCGACGCCGATACGAAGTCGGCCTATCGCGGAGAGCGCGGAATAGTCTACTATGAAACCCGCACCGTCATGCGGGATGGCAAACGGGTGCAACAACAGGTGCCCAAGGTCCGCTGGACGCCCAAGTCCGGCCGGGTGGCGCGGTTTTTTGACGACGTGTTGGTGTTGGCCTCAAGGTCCCTGCCCAAGGCTTACACGGATGCTCTGGAGCCTTGGGATCTCCCGGCTCTGGAACCCTACCAGCCAGAGTACCTCGCCGGTTTTCGGGCCGAGGCCTATACGGTCGAGCTGAAAGATGGATATGCCGAGGCACGCGCTTATATGGCCCGCGTGATCGAGCGGGACGTGCGGTTTGATATTGGGGGCGACAGGCAACGCATCCATGCAGTGGACACTGATGTGCGCGATGTCACGTTCAAGCATATCCTGCTGCCGGTCTGGTTGGCGGCGTACAAGTATCGCGGTCAGACCTATCGTTTCGTGGTGAACGGCCGGACCGGCCGGGTTCAGGGAGAACGCCCCTGGTCGGCAATCAAGGTCACGATCGCCGTTGTGCTTGGCCTGCTGGTTGCGGCAGGCATCGGATACCTCATGGCGACCGGACAGCAATGACCTTCGGGGGCCGCAGCCAAAATCTGTGCGGCGGAACCCCTTGAACATCCCCGGCTTCTCACCCATCCTGCCGCCGGCTGCCCCGGAGGAGAAGACGACGTGACCCTGGCCGATCTGAACACTCTTCTGACTGCGCGCCATTCCTGCCGCGCCTTTCGGCCTGACCCGGTGCCACGTGGTGACATCGAACAGATCGTGACCAGCGCGTCCCGGGTGCCGAGCTGGTGCAATGCGCAACCTTGGCAATTGGTCATCACCAGCGGAGACGAAACCGACAGGTTCCGCGACGCGATGTCAAACGAAGCCAGGAACGGCACGCCGGCCCCCGATCTTCCTTTTCCCGTTTCCTACTCCGGCGTGTATCAAGACCGCCGCCGGACGTGCGGCTGGGCGCTCTACCGCGCGGTTGGCGTCGAACGGGGGGACCGTAAAGGATCGGCGCAGCAAATGATGCAGAACTTCGCCCTTTTTGGCGCACCACATTGTGCCATCATCTCAAGCCCGGCAGAGCTGGGACCTTATGGTGCAATGGATTGCGGCGGCTTTGTCACGGCTTTTGCGCTCGCCGCTCAGGCTTTGGGCGTGGCGACCATCCCGCAAGCGGCATTGGCGGCGTACAGCCCGTTTTTGCATCAGTATTTTCAGATCCCCGATGACCGGTTGATCCTGTGCGCAATTTCCTTTGGCTATTCGGATATGGATCATCCTGCAAACAGCTTCCGTACGGAACGCGCGGCATTGGGTGACTTTGTGGACTGGCGCGGCTAAACCGTCGCTCAGGCAGGCTCAACGTTTCGGGGGAGGAACCAAGTGCGCGCATTGCTGCAAAGGGTGACACAGGCCAAAGTGTCGGTCGAAGGCACCGTCATCGGCAAAACTGGTCCCGGGCTCATGATTCTTGTCTGCGCCATGCAGGGCGATAGCAAGGCACAGGCAGAAAAATTGGCCGAGAAAGCCGCAAAACTGCGGATTTTCAAGGATGACGCCGGCAAGATGAACCGCTCGCTTCTGGATGTTGAAGGCTCTGCTTTGGTGGTAAGCCAGTTCACACTGGCGGCGGACACCTCCAGCGGCAATCGTCCCGGATTTTCAAACGCGGCCCCGCCCGAGTTGGGAGAGCAATTGTACAAGGTCTTCGCAGAGCACCTTGCCGCGCAGGGGATCGCGGTGGAAACCGGACAGTTCGGCGCGGACATGGCGGTTGAGCTTGTAAATGACGGGCCGGTCACGATCTGGGTGGAGAATTGATGGATATTGAAAAGCAAGCTGTCAGGTTGTGGCAGGCCGGTGTTGATGCCGTCGGCGGGTATAAGGCCACCCTGGCCGCCTTGCCTGATGTCCCGAAACCAGACCGTATTCTGGCCGTGGGCAAACCCGCCGCAGCCATGGCGCGGGCTGCGCTGGAACATTTCGGCGCCATCCCCACGCTTGTGGTCACCAAAGACGGGCATGGCCACGACCTGCCGGCTGGGGTCGAGGTGATCGAAGCATCACACCCCGTTCCGGACGACCGCAGCGTGGCGGGCGGGCGGGCGCTGCGCCTGGCCATGGATCAGATGGGGCCCGGATCACATGTTCTGCTGCTGGTCTCGGGCGGCGCGTCATCCCTGGCCGAAGACCTGCTTCCCGGAACATCGCTGGCGGATCTCGAGGCGTTGAACCGCGAACTGCTGTCCAAAGGGCTGGATATCCGCGCAATGAATGCCGAGCGGCGCAAGCTGTCGCGCATCAAGGGCGGCGGCCTGCTGTCCCATTTCGCCGGAGACCGCGCCACTGTTCTGGCGATATCGGATGTGCCCGGAGACGATCTGAACGTCATCGGTTCGGGAATCGGAGCATTGCCCGACAATCATTCCTTTGCCGCCAGCACCCGGATCGTTGCTTCGAACGCGCATGCCCGCAGTGCCGCTGCCAAAGCAGCGGAAACAATGGGGCTGAGGGTCTTGATCAATGATGAGGCTCTGCACGACGACTATTTGCAGGTCGCGGCGCGTCTTGGGCCCTTGCTGCGTGGAATGGAAAAGGGCGTGATGATCTTTGGCGGAGAACCGACCGTGGTCTTGCCTGATCACCCGGGACGTGGCGGCAGAAATCAAGCCCTTGCGCTTGCTTTGGCAAAAGAGATCGCGGGGCAGACGGATCTCGCGGTGATCGTGGGCGGCACCGACGGCACGGATGGCCCGACAAATGCGGCGGGTGGAATCATAACAGGAAAGACTTGGAGTGATGGCGCCGAACGCGCTCTTCACAAAGCCGACAGCGGATCATTCCTGGAAAAAGCGCACGGCCTGCTGACAACCGGACCAACCGGCACCAACGTCATGGACCTGGTTGTCGCGATACGTGGATGATTTGACGCTTATCATGCCGCTTTGGCCCGCAATCGACCGGAAACTACCCGAAAATGCAGAATGTACCTGAACACCCACTCAGCAATTGCCGCACACCGGACAACAAAGCGATGGCTTTGGCCTTCGGTATTTAAGAGAAATAACCTTGCCCGGTTCGCGGAAATAAGCCAACGTTGACTCATGCGTCAACAAAAAGCCCCCAAAGGGGCTGGAACCACTCAATAGGGAGAACACTCAATGAATGAACAAATAACGCATATGGCCGGTCAGGTCACAGCCGGGAAGATGACTCGCCGCGAATTCATGGGGAAAGCCGCGGCCCTGGGCGTTTCGGCTGCCGTGGCCAGCACGATGTTCGCGGACGCAGCACGCGCAGCAGGCCCGAAAAAGGGTGGTGATCTGAAGTTCGGTCTGCAAGGCGGTGAGTCGACCAACTCGCTGGATCCGGCGACCTATGCCAGCTCGGTTCCGTTCCAGAACGGCAAGCAGTTTGGCGACCAGCTTGTAGAAGTTGCACCCGATGGGTCCATCGAACCGCGCCTGGCGGAAAGCGTCGAAGGCAGCGCGGATGCCAAGGTCTGGACCTTCAAACTGCGTCAGGGTGTCGAATTCCACAACGGCAAAACCATGACCAGCGAGGACGTGCTGAAGACAATGCAGCGCCACTCGAACGAAGACTCCAAGTCCGGTGCCCTTGGTATCATGAAGGGCATCGAGTCAATGAAAGCCGATGGCGACAATTTCCAGGTCACTCTGTCCGAGCCAAACGCTGACCTTCCGTATCTGATGGCCGACTACCACCTGATCATTCAGCCCGATGGCGGCATGGACAATCCCGGAGCAGGTATCGGAACCGGACCGTACAAGGTGGAAGTGGACGAACCCGGTGTGCGCCACTTGTTCACAAAATACGAGAATCACTGGAACTCTGATTTTGGTAACTTCGACAGTGTTGAAGTCGTGGTTATCAATGACGCAACTGCGCGTACCGCTGCATTGCAATCGGGTCAGGTCCACGCCATCAACCGTGTTGAACCAAAGGTCGCGGACCTGCTGGGGCGCGCACCCAATCTGACCGTGCACTCGACCGCTGGCCGCGGCCACTATGTCTTTATCATGCACTGCGATACCGCACCGTTCGACAACAACGAACTGCGCACGGCCCTGAAGTATGCCATCAACCGTGCGGATCTGGTGGACAAAGTACTGCGCGGTTATGGCTCGATCGGTAACGACATGCCGATTAACGCAGCCTATCCACTGTTTGATGAGACAATCGAACAGCGCGAGTTCAGCGTGGAAAAAGCAGCCGAGCACTACAAGAAGTCCGGTCATGACGGCTCGCCGATTGTCCTTCGTGTTGCAGACGGCGCCTTCCCGGGCGCGGTGGATGCCGCAGCCCTGTTCCAACAGACAGCCGCCCAGGCTGGAATTCCGCTTGAAATCAAGCGCGAGCCGAATGACGGCTACTGGTCCGAGGTTTGGAATGTGCAGCCCTTCTGCGCCTCTTACTGGGGCGGTCGTCCGGTGCAGGACCAGATGTACTCGACCGCGTATCTGTCGACGGCGGACTGGAACGATACACGTTTCAAAGTTCAGGCATTTGACGACCTGCTGTTCGCGGCTCGTGCTGAACTGGATGTCGAGAAACGCAAGGGCATCTATAGCCAGATGGGCCGCATGGTCCGTGATGAAGGCGGTCTGATTTGCCCGATGTTCAACGATTTTGTTGAAGGTGTCAGCAACCAACTGGATGGTTGGGAAAGCGACCCGACACAGGAAATGATGAACGGCAACATGTCCCGCAAAATGTGGTTCGTCTGATACGGGCATCGGATAATGCATCCTATCATAAAACTGGTTTCCCAGCGCCTCGCGCTGGGAATTCTATTGCTGTTCGGCGCTTCGGCCTTGATTTTTGGCCTGACCGAAGCTCTTCCCGGAGACGCCGCGCAAGCCGTCCTGGGGCAGTCCGCAACCCCCGAGGCCTTGGCCAACCTTCGCGAAGAAATGGGCCTGAACCGCCCGGCCCTGACCCGTTATTTTGAATGGCTGGGCGGCATCGTTCAGGGCGACCTTGGCCAATCGCTGACCAACAAGCTTGATATTGCCGAGAGCATCGGAAAACGCCTCGGAAACACGTTGTTCCTGGCTTGTGTCGCGGCAATCGTATCCGTCCCGCTTGCGATCTTTCTGGGTCTGCTGGCTGTCCGGTTCCGCAATCGCTGGCCCGACAAACTGATTTCCGCCGTCACGCTGACAACGGTTTCCATCCCCGAGTTCCTGATCGGCTACGTCGTGATCTACTATATCTCGGTCAAACTGGGATGGTTTTCCTCGCTTGCGATGATCAACGACTCGATGTCGTTCTGGCAAAAGCTGAACGCGATTGCGCTGCCGGCCTTCGTTCTGACACTGGTGGTCCTCGCGCAGATGATGCGGATGACCCGCGCTGCAATTCTGAACCTCATGCAATCAGCCTATATCGAAACGGCCGAACTCAAGGGCCTGAGCACATTTCAGGTCATCGCGCGGCATGCCTTTCCCAACGCAATCTCACCCATCGTGAACGTTGTCATGCTGAACCTCGCCTACCTCGTTGTTGGCGTCGTCGTGGTTGAAGTGGTGTTCGTCTATCCCGGCATGGGGCAGTACCTTGTGGACGCCGTGACCAAGCGTGACGTGCCGGTTGTTCTGGCCTGCGGCGTGGTATTCGCGGCTGTTTACATCGGCCTGAACATGGTCGCGGATATCGTCTCGATCCTCGCCAACCCAAGACTGAGGCATCCGAAATGAAAAACATCCCTCTTTCGGCTCTGATTGGCCTCATATTCACCGGCGCCTATTTCTTCGTGGCCATTGCTGCCCCGTTGATCGCGCCTTACGGGATGGCAGAAGTGGTCGGCGATGTATGGGAGCCGGCCAGCGCCGAACACCTGCTGGGCACCGACAATATCGGCCGCGACCTGCTGACCCGCATGATCTATGGCGGGCGCACGACGATCTTCATTGCCGCCGCCGCGACATTGCTCAGCTTCTTGACCGGTACATCGCTTGGTCTTCTGGCCGCCGTTCTGGGCGGTTGGGCGGATCAGGCGCTTAGCCGGACGGTCGATCTGATCATGTCGATCCCAACCCTGATCCTTGCGCTGGTCATTCTGGCCATCGTTCCGGTAACTGTCCCGATCCTGATCCTCGTCATGGGCCTTCTGGATGCGACACGCCCTTATCGCCTTTCGCGCTCCGTCGCCGTGGACATCAACGTGATGGATTATGTCGAAGCCGCGAAACTGCGTGGTGAGGGGCGGACATGGATCATCTTCCGGGAAATCCTGCCGAACGCATTGTCACCGCTGGTGGCCGAGTTCGGCCTGCGGTTCATCTTCATGGTGCTGTTCATCTCTACCCTGTCTTTCTTGGGTCTTGGCGTTCAACCGCCGCTGGCCGACTGGGGTGGCATCGTGAAGGAAAACAAGGACGGCATCGTGTATGGCATTGGCGCGGCCCTGTACCCCGCGGTGGCCATCGCGACGCTCGCGATCTCGGTCAACCTTGTGGCTGACTGGATCCTGAACCGTACTACATCGCTGAAAGGAGGTCGGGGATGAGTGATTCCCTTCTCAAGGTCCGTGACCTCAAGATCGGTGCAACCGTTTACCCACCGGGTGAGAAACCCCATGACATCGAAATCGTGCACGGGGTCAGCTTTGACCTCGAGCGCGGCAAGGTATTGGGTCTGATCGGTGAATCCGGCGCTGGGAAATCCACCATCGGTCTTGCCTCGATGGCCTATGGCCGGGGTGGCGTTGAAATCACCGGCGGCGAAGTCTGGGTCAACGGGCGCGACATCCTGAAATCATCGCATGTCGATATTCGGAATCTGCGCGGGGGCGAGGTTGCCTATGTCTCGCAATCTGCCGCCGCGTCGTTCAACCCGGCCAAGAAGATCATGGATCAGGTTGTCGAAGCGGCTGTCGAGCACAAGAAGTTTTCGCGCAAAGAGGCCGAGGCCCGCGCGCGCGAGCTGTTCGCAAAGCTGGGTTTGCCTGACCCTGACAACATCGGCAACCGTTATCCGCACCAGGTTTCGGGCGGTCAGTTGCAGCGTTGTATGACCGCATTGGCACTGTGTCCTGAACCCGATCTGGTGGTGTTCGACGAACCGACCACGGCGCTGGATGTTACCACCCAGATCGATGTTCTTATGGCGATCAAGGATGCCATACGCGACACCGGCGTTGCCGCTTTGTACATCACCCATGACCTGGCCGTGGTTGCGCAGGTCAGCGACGATATCATGGTTTTGCGGATGGGTGACACAGTCGAATACGGCAGCACCGATCAGATCATCAACAACCCTCAGGAAGAATATACTCAGGCTTTGGTCTCGGTGCGTTCGATCGAGCACGAAGAAAAGCAGCCCACACCGGAACCGCTGCTTACCGTTGACGGGATCACCGCGCGCTACAAGGGGCTGAACTTCGACGTGCTGCACAACGTCAATGTCGAGCTTCATCCGGGGCAAACGCTGGCGGTCGTGGGCGAATCCGGTTCGGGCAAATCCACGCTGGCCCGGGTGATCACCGGCCTGTTGCCGCCGCGCGATGGCGAGATCCGTTTTGCCGGTCGCACGCTGTCGCCGGACCTTGCGGGGCGTTCTCGGGAGGATCTGCGCGAGTTGCAGATGATCTATCAGATGGCAGACGTGGCAATGAACCCACGTCAGACCGTCGGCACCATCATCGGCCGTCCGTTGGAGTTCTATTTCAACATGCGTGGCGCTGAAAAGCGCAAGCGGATCATCGAGCTGTTGGATGAGATCGAGTTGGGCGAAAAGTTCATCGACCGCTATCCTGCGGAACTGTCCGGAGGTCAGAAACAGCGTGTCTGTATCGCCCGGTCACTGGCAGCCAAGCCCAAGATGATCATCTGTGACGAGGTCACTTCGGCTCTGGATCCGCTGGTGGCAGACGGGATCCTCAAGCTGCTGCTGGACCTGCAAAAGATCGAAGATGTGGCCTATCTGTTCATCACCCATGATCTGGCGACGGTCCGCGCGATCAGCGACAGCATCGCGGTGATGTATCAGGGTCGCGTGGCCCGTTATGGCTCGAAGAGCCAGGTGCTGAGCCCGCCCTTCGACGATTATACCGACCTGCTGCTCAGTTCGGTGCCTGAAATGCACCTGGGCTGGCTGGAAGAGGTTGTCGCCCATCGCAAGATGGAAAGCGCCGGCAACTGATCCGGTTCGTGACATTTCGATGAAGGTTTGAAATCCCGGCACCTTGTGTGAAGACAGGTGTCGGGATTTTGCTATTGGGGGCGCAAAGTGGCAGCCCGAGGACGTCAAATCTCTTAGGGTCGCCGGAATGCAATGTCTCTCAAAGGGCCTCGACATGGACCGCAAGCTACTCCTTATCATTCTGGACGGTGTCCCCTATCGCAACTTTCGCCGCCTGTTCGGCAATCTCGAAGGCTGGGTCGACAGCGGAGAAGCACGCGTCTGGAAACTGCATGCCGTGCTGCCCTCGACATCGGCCAGTTGCTATGCGTCGATCCACACCGGCGTGACGCCGCAAGAGCATGGCTGCACCGGAAATGGAAACGTCTTCCGGCTGAACCACAAGGACGTGTTCAGCCAGGTGCGTGAAGCCGGTGGTGTGACCGGGGCGGTCACACACAGCTATTGGTCGCAATTCTTCAACCGTCATCCCTTCGATTACGTCCGCGACATCGAATATGACGAACCCGAAAGCGCGACGATCAACCATGGCCGTTTTCACAGCATGACGGGCTATGGCAAAGCCAACCAGATGACGCCATCCGATGTCGACCTGTATGCCACTCTGACCAATCTGTGCCTGCGTTTCGGGCTGGACTATGGCATTCTGCACACCTGCACGCTGGACAGTATGGGCCACCGTTTCTTCCACGATTGTGAAGAAATGGATCACGCTTGCTTTGTCGCCGACGAAATGCTCGCCCCTTTCATCCCCCGCTGGCGCCAGTTGGGATATGAAGTGATCGTCACCGCGGATCACGGCCAGGACGAGCGTGGGCACCACGGCGGGCGCGGCACGCTGCAACAGGAAACGGCGCTGTACTATTTCGGCGACGCCGAAGGGCCAGACGCAGATACCGTCATAAGCCAGTTGCAATTGGCCCCGACCATCCTGAGCCGAATGGGTGCCCCCATTGCTGAGACAATGAAGGCCGAACCGTTTCTGCGGTAATGCGCACGCAGCTTCGGGGTCACTTATGCGGCCTTCGCAGCCACCACTGTCGCAAACACCTGATATCCATAAAGTGACCCGTTTCGAGCACGTCTTTCGTGCTCGGCTACGAGCCCCTCTGCCAGTTCTTTTCCGATATCACCCCGCTCGTACATTTGCTTGGTGGTCAGGTCGACCCAAGGCAACATCTGCTCGGGTGTCGAGACAACTCTGCTCTGCACGTCGAAATGTTGCACGGAAAGTCCGGCATCGGAAATCATTGACCTGAGTTTTGCGACGACAAAAGGATCGGTCACAAACTCGCGTACAAATTCCTTTGCACACATATCCAGTGGATCATTCGGAAAAGCACTGAAGGTCGCTTTTGAGAAATCAGCGTCACAGACGATCAAGATCCCATCGGGTTTCAGCACTCTGAAGGCCTCGGCAACCAACGATTTGGGGTCTTCTACATGCGTGAGCACCGTGTGCATGATGACCGCATCGACGGCATCATCCTCCAGCGGAAGCGCGGCACCGTCGGCAACCTTGAAAGTCAGGTTCGAATGCTCTTTGGCCCGAGTGCTGGCTTCCGAGACAAATCCTTGCGAAGGCTCGAAACCTATGACGTTCGCCGGGTGGCAGTGTGATGCGATGCGACGTGTAACGGCGCCTGCACCGGCGCCAACCTCAACAACCGTCGATGCATCCGTGACGTTCAGGTGACCCAGATACGCGGCAACGATCTGTTCCATCGTCGGGTCCGCTTGCCGCTGGTCCATCGAATCCGCAAACAGCTTGATGAATTCAGGCCCTGCGGCATCGACGTTCTGAAAGGGGTCGGCCATAAGGTAAGATCTCCTCGGAAAATTTGAGTGAGCTTACCACAGCCAGCCGGTTTTCGGCATACAGGCCCCAAAAGGACCTGAGCCTTCAATTCACTGCATCAGTCGTAGGACCAGATCCCCTGCCCCAGCGCTTCTATCGCAACCGAAATACGCTCAAAACTGTCGGCCGCACGTTTCACCGCAGTTCGTGCGCGCAGATATCCGTGCACAAGACCGAATTCATTGATCCAGTGGGCCTGCCCGCCCGCCGCATTGATCCGACTGCAATAAACTTGCCCGTCGTCACGCAGCGGATCGCAATCAGCCGTTACAACCACGGTCGGTGGCAGGTTTGAATAGTCACTGTCCTGCAATGGCGCATAGGTCGGATCGCCCTGGGGCGGATCGCCCGCGCATCGGATGGTTTCATAGAACCTGATTTCGTCCAGCGTCAGCAAGGGGGCCTGGGCATGTTCCTGGTAGGACCCCTGACTGCGGTCCCCTCCGAGGCCCGGATAGATCAGAACCTGCCCAAGAATCCCGTCCAAACGCCCGCGCGCGTAGTGGGATACAGCAGCAGCCAGATTTCCACCGGCGCTATCACCGGCCAAAATCAAAGGGTCTCCGAATTCGTTTGCGGCCCAGTTCGCAGCGCTCCAACAGTCGTCAAACTGTGCCGGGTGCACATGTTCAGGGCACAGCCGGTAATCGACGGCGACGACCCGATACCCGGTTTGGGCGCATAATTCAGCGCAAACATCGTCGTGACTTTCCAGACCACCAACAACGAACCCGCCACCATGAAAATAGATGACGGTTCGGGTTGGTTGCCCGGCAGAGTAAATTCGAACCGGAACACCATCGGCCGCCCGGTCTTCTGTTTCCACGCCAGCCGGGCGTGGTTGGCGAAAGTCCTGACACATGGAGTCATAGACACGGCGCTGATCCTCGATCGACAGCTCGACAGCGTCATCGGGATAGCTTTCGGCCGTGCGACGTATGAACGCCCAGGTTTCTTCGTCGATCAGGCGTTCATAGTCCATTGTCCCTCCGGCTTATTCAGACCACTCCCATGGCCGGGTGTATACGCCCAGCACTTTTGCAACATCGTCTTCCGAAGATCCGTTCGCGTCAAGCTGCGCGACGAGGCCGCGTTTCTTATCATCAATGACAGAAACCACTCGCGCCGCCAAACCGGCATCCTCGAGGGCACCGTTGTAGATACGAGTGATGGCCTGTTTCCGCAGATCAGGCTTGAACACCTTGCCAACAGCCGTTTTGGGCAGCTCATCCAGAATGGTCATGTGCTTGGGTTGCGCCGCGCGTTCATGCACGTGAACCTTGCAGTAATCCATCAGCTCTTTCTCGGTGACAGACGCGCCCTCGACCAGCTCGACAAAGGCGCAGGGAACTTCACCGGAATGCGCATCCGGCTGGCCGATGGCACCGGCAAAAGCAACGGCCTCGTGACCCAGCAAAGCCTCTTCGATCTCGGCAGGGTCGATGTTGTGACCGCCACGAATGATCAGGTCCTTGGCGCGACCGGTGATCCACAGATATCCATCTTCGTCGAAGCGCCCCAGATCGCCCGTGCGCAGGTACTTGTCGAAGTGATACAGGTTAACGTTCTTGTCGGCCTCAGTGTAAGTATTGCCCGCATAGACACCAGGGTTCGAGATGCAGATCTCACCGATTTGATCAGTGTCGCACTCGGTCGGTCCATCTGGCCCATCCTGCAAGATCTTGACGTCTGTATAGGGGAACGGAATACCGATCGATCCAATCTTTTTCTCACCATCCACCGGGTTGCACGAAACCAGACACGTGGCCTCTGTCAGACCGTATCCTTCGACAATGGTGACGCCGGTCGCTTCTTCAAAGCGGCGGAACAGTTCCACGGGCAGCGGAGCCGAGCCCGAGAAGGCCGTTTTTACGCTTGAGATATCGGCATCGACCGGGCGCTGCATCTTGGCTGAAATCGCGGTTGGCACGGTGATGATGAAGCTCACCTTCCAACGCTCGATCAGCTTCCAGAAATTGTCGAACACCCCGTCGCCGCGATATCCCTGTGGCGTCGGGAAAACCACATGGGCACCGGATGATACGGCCGCCATCACAATCACATGCACCGCAAAAACGTGGAACATGGGCAGCGGGCACATGATGACGTCGTTTTCGTCAAACAGAAGCGTGTTCCCCAACCAGCCGTTGTAGATCAGGCCGGAATACTTGTGCTGCGCCACCTTCGGCATACCCGTGGTACCGCCGGTATGGAAATAACAGGCGACACGATCTTCTTTGCTGTCTTCAAACGTCAGCTTCGTCGGTTGCTTGGCCAGTTCCGTGTGGAAGTTCTTGTAATCCGCATGGGCAAGCTTTTCCTTGTCGCCCATCTTGGGGCGCAGGAACGGCACCAGCCATGATTTGGGCGGGGTCAGATACCGATTCAGGTCGATTTCCAGAATGGTATTGACCTTGGGTGCGTGGCGCACCGCCTCTTCGACCTTCTGCGCGACATCTGTTTTCGGAAAAGATTTCAGCGTCACCACGACCTTGGCACCGGTCTCGCGCAGGATCGCGGCAATCTGTTCCGGTTCAAGCAAGGGGTTGATCGGGTTCACGATCCCCGCAACCGCGCCGCCCATCATCGTGACCAGTGTCTCGTTGCAGTTGGGCAGCACATAGGCGACCACGTCCTTTTCACCCACACCCAGCGAGCGGAACAGGTTCGCCGCCTGGTTGACCTGAGCCAGAAGTTGCGACCAGGTCAGGGTCTCGGCCTTGTCCGTCGGGCCCGAGAACAGTTGGAAGCTCATGGCATTGTGGTTGGGGAACTTCCCTGCGGTGCGCGACAAAAGCTGGTGGAAGGTGACAGGCAAATCCCGATCCTCCCACGGCATTTCCTGTTCCATGCGCTTCTTGTCTTCCAAACCCACAAAGGCCATGTGGTTCCTCCCGTATTATTCTCCCGCGTTTTGCGCGGGCTTGTTGTTCGCAACCAAGATGGAAGCAAAACGAACCTCGCGCAAGCGAGGCCTTAGCCTTCAAGGGGAGTAAAATGTAGAATGACGCTACGGCGAATTCGCAAGTGCCGGAGCGTCACTCTTATTCTGCGGCGACACCATCGGTGAACTGCAACCGGGCAAGGCGTGCATACAGCCCGTCCTGAGACACCAGATCCTCATGGCGGCCTTGTGCCACGATGCGGCCTTCCTCCAGCACGACGATGCGGTCGGCTTTCTTAACCGTCGCCAATCTGTGCGCGACGATTAGGGTCGTGCGGCCGGCGCGCATCTTGTCCACCGCGCCCTGCACTGCGCGTTCGCTTTCCGCATCCAGCGCCGAAGTCGCCTCGTCCAGCAGTAGAACCGGCGCGTCGCGCAGGATTGCGCGGGCAATGGCAATACGCTGCTTCTGCCCCCCAGACAGCATGACACCGCGTTCGCCGACAAAGCTGTCATATCCTTGCGGCAAGGCCGCGATAAAATCATGCGCGGCAGCGGCCCGCGCGGCGGCCTCAACTTCTGCATCCGAGGCGTCCAGACGGCCAAAGCGGATGTTTTCCCGCGCGGATGCGGCAAAGATCACAGGATCCTGAGGCACCAGAGCCATGTGGCGGCGGAAATCAGACCGGTTGATGTCGCGCAGATCAAGACCGTCCAGCGTCACGCGGCCCGAGTTCGGATCATAGAACCGTTGGATCAGTTGGATCACGGTTGTTTTTCCCGCCCCGGATGGCCCGACGAATGCGACCGTCTCGCCAGGTTTCACCAGAAGCGACAGATGATCCAGTGCAACCGTATCGGGCCGCGCGGGATAGCGGAAGCTGACATCTTCAAACCGGATTTCGCCCTGAATGTTCTTGGGAAGCGCTTTGGGATTGGCAGGGTCGGTCACGGTATCTTCTGCATGCAGTAGCTCGACCAGACGTTCGGTGGCCCCCGCCGCACGCTGAAGTTCGCTCCAGATTTCGGACAGGGCGGCGACCGAACCCGCCATGATGATCGAATAGATGACGAACTGGATCAGAACACCTTCGGTCATCACGCCATTGCGTACGTCATTGGCACCCATCCACAGAACGCCGACAATGCCGGAAAAGACCAGAAAAATTACGATGACGGTCAGCACCGCGCGGGTTTGAATACGGCGCAGCGAGACGGCGTAAGATGTCTCGGTCATCTCGCTGAACTGCTGGCGGCTGGCCAGTTCATGAGAAAATGCCTGAACGGTCTGTACCGCGCCCAATGCCTCACCCGCGTTGCCGGACGAGGCCGCGATCCAGTCCTGATTCTCGCGGCTGATCACGCGCAGACGGCGACCAAGTACAAGGATCGGCACGATGACCACTGGGATCAGCAACAACACCAGCCCGGTCAGCTTGGCGGATGTCAGCAGCATCAGAACCAGTCCGCCAATGAACATCAGCATGTTTCGCAGGGCAATGGACACGGACGAGCCGAGAACAGATTGGATCAGCGTCGTGTCAGTGGTGATCCGGCTCAGCACCTCTCCGGTCATGATTCGCTCATAGAATTCCGGGCTCATACCGATGACCCGATCAAACACCGCCTTGCGGATATCGGCCACCACCCGTTCGCCCAGACGGGTCACAAGCGCATACCGAATACCGGTGCCCACGGCCAGAACGGCAGCGATGACCAGCGCGGCCAGAAAATACCAATCCAGAAGCTCTCCATCCTGAATTCGGAAATTGTCGACCACGCGCCGCACCGCCAATGGCAGCGTGAGGGTCATGCTGGCCGTCAGAATCAACGCCAGCGTCGCGCCGATCATCAGGAATTTGTAGGGTTTCATGAACGGCCAAAGCGAGGCCAGAACCCCAATCTTCTTTGAACGGGCGCGTTCCTCGGAAGCTCCGGGCGCGGCGATATGCGTTGGCTTGCTGGCGGCTTGTCTTGCCATGTCTGGCCCTTGTGTCCTGAACCGTACTGAGTGACCGCTTTCTTGGAGGTAGCGGCAGGTATGGTCAAGCATCACAACCGCAATCGGCAGGTCGAAAGGGCCATTTGACGCAGAATTTCAGGGAAGGCGTGGAGCGGGTAGACGGAATCGAACCGACATAGCCTGCTTGGAAGGCAGGGGCTTTACCATTAAGCTATACCCGCAAATGGTTTGCGCTGGTTAAGTCATGCTTTCGGGATCGTCAAGCCGGAAGTGGCAAATTTAGTGGCGCAATTTTTCCGACACGGCTCGGCCCGTCAGTCCTGATTGCGAAATATCCGGGTCGAGGAAAAGAACCGCTCCAGTTCTTCGATCCGCTCCTTGCTTTCTTCCCAACGCGCCTCCTGCACTTCGGCAATCAGCGTTTCCGAGATCAACTGCAAGGCAATGGTCGAATCCCAACTGGATGGCGCCTCGACCAATGCGTGGAAGGAATAATTGGCGGTCTTTCCGATCGGCGATCCCCATTGGTCCGTAAACAGAACAACGGTGACGCCGCGGCCCGAGGCAACCTGTGCCAGCTTCTCCAGATGCGCCTCGTAGCGGCGGATGTCGAAGATCACCAGAACGGATGATTTATCCATATCCAAAAGGTATTGCGGCCAGACATTCGCCGAATTGCCCAGCATCGTCACGTTGGGCCGGATGATCTGCATGTGATTGAACAGATAATCCGCATTTGACCGTGTGATGCGGCCACCAACGACATAAAGATGGCGCTCTGTCTCGGCCAAAAGACGCGCGACGGCATCGAACATCTCTTTGTCCAAACGTTCCAGCGTGTGGCGCATGTTGGTCCATACGGCCTGGGCAAAGCGCGTTGTCGGATGTTCTGCCTCATCATCCACAACCCAGGCGTCCCGTTTCGAAATCGGCTTTTTGATCTGCGCCGCAACCTCTTCGCGCAGCGCATCCTGCAAGTCGGGGAACCCGTCAAACCCAAGCTTGCGCGCCATGCGAATGACGGTCGGGGTCGAAACCTGCGCCGCAGCGGCCAGCTTGGTGATCGATTGCAAACCGGCCATGGGATAATCCTGCAACAGGACCGAGGCCAATTGACGTTCAGACCGTGTCAGATCGTCCAGTTCATCCTGAATCCGCTGTTTGACAAGTTTGGCAACGGTGGCCATCGGCGCCCTCGTTTCTTGAATTTGTTACAGAATATGTTCGTTTGAAATTTTGTCTACAGAAATTTTCTTGACAGGTGAGAAGTTGCTGTAACAAATGCTACCTATGTGTCACGAGACCGAGTCATCATTGCTTTTGCCGACCGAAGCCCCGGCAGCCCGCGTGCTCAATGCGCACGGTTGCGCGCCTGCCGTGCTGATATGCGAACATGCAAGCCGGTTTATTCCGGCCGCGCTGGATGGATTGGGGCTGGATGAGGCGGCGGCCAGCTCACACGCGGCCTGGGACATCGGCGCGCTGGACCTGTCGGTGGAGCTGATGGGCGCTTTGGATGCGCCGCTGGTCCACTCGCGCGTCAGTCGCCTTGTTTATGACTGCAACCGCCCGCCCGAACGCGACGATGCCATGCCGCAGGTCAGCGAAGTGTTTTCCATTCCCGGAAACATGAACCTGACAGATGCTCAGCGCGCCCAGCGGGTTCGCGACGTGTATGAACCTTTCAAAACACTGGTTTCATCCACTTTGGACGAACGGCCCAAACCTCCGGTTGTCATCACGATCCACAGTTTCACGCCCGTCTACAAGGGAACCCCCCGAACGGTAGAGCTGGGGATTCTTCATGACGAAGACGACCGCGCCGCGCAGCTGATGCTGAGCCACGCGGAAAGCTCGGGATTGCGCGTGGCTTTGAACGAACCTTACTCGGCCACGGATGGCGTCACGCACACGTTGCGCGAACACGCGGTCCGGCGCGGGCTTCCAAATGTCATGATCGAAGTTCGAAACGATCTGATCGACACAGTAGACGGCGTGAACCGCATTGCGGGATTGCTGACGCCAATTCTGCAATCGGTCATCCAAGACTTATCGCACGCAGAGGCGAAACCATGAGAGCAGAGGTATCGGGATGAATTTCATGCGGGGATATGTGGCGGTCATTGACCGCACGAACCGCTGGATCGGACGCTTCGTCATGTACGGCATCTTCGTCATGATGGGCATTCTGCTCTGGTCCTCGATTTCAAAAACCTTTTTCCTGCCATCGCTTTGGACCCTGGAAATGGCCCAGTTCGCAATGGTCGCCTATTACATTCTGGGCGGCCCCTATTCGATCCAGATGGGGTCCAACGTCCGCATGGACCTTCTGTACGGCGAATGGTCCGACCGTCGTCGCGCGTGGACGGATGCGATCACCGTCCTTTTTCTAATCATCTACCTGGGCGTGATGATCTACGGCGGATACGACTCTCTGAGCTATTCGCTGCAATATGGCGAACGCAGCCCGACCGCGTGGCGTCCATATCTGTGGCCAATCAAGGTCATCATGGTCGTGGGTCTGTTCCTGATGTTGCTTCAGGCGATCTCGGAACTGTTCAAAGATATTCTGCGCCTCAGGGGCGATGACATCCCGCGCGAGGTGATCTGATGTCTTACGAATTGATCGCCATCCTGATGTTTTCGACCATGATGTTGATGCTGCTGACCGGGCAGCGCGTTTTTGGCGCGATTGGATTTGTCGCCGTGATGGCCGCCCTGTTTCTGTGGGGGGATCGCGGCGGCTATGACATTGGCTTTTCGGCCGCCATGAAGCTGATGAAATGGTACCCGCTGCTGACCCTGCCGATGTTCATCTTCATGGGCTATGTTCTGGCCGAATCCAAAATTGCAGACGATCTGTACAAGATGTTCCACGTCTGGATGGGCGGCCTGAACGGTGGGCTCGCGATTGGCACGATCGGTCTTATGGTGCTGATCTCGGCCATGAACGGGCTGAGTGTCGCAGGCATGGCCATCGGCGCGACCATTGCGCTGCCGGAACTGCTGAAACGCGGCTATGACAAGAAAATGGTGACCGGGGTAATACAAGCCGGATCGTCATTGGGTATCCTTGTGCCACCCTCCGTCGTGCTGGTTCTTTACGCGATGATCGCGCGCCAGCCTGTCGGGCAGCTCTGGCTTGCAGGGCTGCTTCCCGGGCTAATGATGGCCGCAATGTTCATCCTTTACATCGTGATCCGCTGCCGCATCAACCCGGCGTTAGGGCCCGCCTTGTCAGCCGAGGAGCGCGACGTGCCCATGACAGAGAAACTGCGCCTGTTGCGCGCAGGCCTTCTGCCCTTGGGTATTTTTGCCGCGATGATGGTGCCCTTCGTCAACGGCTGGACCTCGCTGGTTGAAAGCTCGGCCATCGGTGCGTTGACGGCGTTCGCCGCAGCCATCCTCAAGGGCCGTATGACACGTGAGGTTTTCGAGACGTCTGTACGGTCAACGCTGGGCATCACCTGTATGTTCATGTGGATCATCCTGGCTGCGCTTGCCTTTGGCGCTGTTTTCGACGGTTTGGGCGCCGTTCGGGCAATCGAGAACCTGTTTACCGAGCGGCTGGGCCTCAACCCGTGGGTGATCCTGATCTTGATGCAGCTCAGCTTTATTCTGATGGGCACGTTTCTGGACGATACGGCCATGTTGGTGATCGTCGCGCCTTTGTACGTGCCGCTCGTGGGTGCATTGGGGTTCGACCTGATCTGGTATGGGGTTCTGTACACGATCACCACCCAGATCGCCTATATGACGCCGCCCTTCGGCTACAACCTGTTCCTGATGCGCGCGATGGCGCCGCCAGAGATATCGCTGCGCGACATCTACGGTTCGATCCTGCCCTTCGTGATGGTGATGACGCTGGCGCTGGCGATCATCATGACATTCCCGCAGATCGCGCTGTGGCTGCCTGAATACATCTACAACAAATGATCCCGGATCAAACCGGGGCTTCGCGGGCAATCCCCGCACAATCGAAACTGACCAACGGAGAGAGAGAATGACGAACAGACGTACATTTCTGAAAGGTGCTGCGGCCGCTCCCGCCGCTGCTCTGGCGACGCCTGCACTGGCGCAATCGACCATCAGATGGCGGATGCAGACCTATGCCGGCCCGGCGCTGGCCGAACACGTGATCGACCCGGCCATCAAGATGTTCAACACGATCGCCGGAGACCGGATGCAGATCGAGCTGTTCTATGCCGACCAGCTGGTTCCGACGGGCGAGCTGTTCCGTGCCATGCAGCGCGGCACGATTGATGCCGTGCAGTCGGATGATGACTCGATGGCGTCGCCCACCGAGGTCACCGTGTTCGGCGGCTATTTCCCCTTTGCCTCGCGCTACTCGCTGGACGTGCCGGTTCTGTTCAACCAGTACGGGCTGAACGAGATCTGGGACGAGGAATACTCGAAAGTCGGCGTCAAGCACATCTCGGCCGGTGCCTGGGACCCGTGCCACTTTGCAACGAAGGACCCGATCAACAGCCTGGCAGACCTTCAGGGCAAACGTGTGTTTACCTTCCCGACCGCGGGCCGCTTCCTGTCTCAGTTCGGCGTTGTGCCGGTCACCCTGCCCTGGGAAGACATCGAAGTCGCGGTTCAAACCGGAGAGCTGGACGGCATCGCGTGGTCCGGCATTACCGAAGACTACACTGTCGGCTGGGCGGATGTGACCAACTACTTCCTGACTAACAACATCTCGGGCGCCTGGGCCGGTTCGTTCTTTGCCAACATGGACCGCTGGAACGAGCTGCCCGAAGATTTGCAGACCCTGTTCCGCGTCTGCACCGATCAGTCACACTATTATCGTCAGTGGTGGTACTGGGGCGGCGAAGCCAGCCTGCGCGTCAACGGAGACAAGATGCAGCTGACGTCGATTCCGGACGAAGAATGGGCAACCGTCGAAGCCGCGGCCGTTGCCTTCTGGGACGAGATCGCAGCCGAATCCGAAACCAAGGCGAAGGTTGTTGAAATCTTCAAACAGTACAACGCCGACATGCTCAAGGCTGGACGGCCCTACCGCTACGGCTAAGAATTGGCCAAACGACCCGCCCCTTGCGTGGGGGCGGGTCTGAAAGAACGAAAGGCCGATGAAGGATTTCGGCAAAGACAAAGGTGGCACATGCTCACGTTCGAACATCTGAAAACGCAGGTATCCGAAGGTTCGGTTGATACGGTTTTGGTCTGCATGGTGGACATGCAGGGCCGGTTGATGGGCAAGCGTTTTCACGCGGGCCATTTCGTGGCTGGCGCATGGGAAGAGACCCATTGCTGCAACTACCTTCTGGCCACCGATCTGGAGATGGCGACACCCGATGGCTACGCCTCGACCAGTTGGGAACGGGGCTATGGCGATTATGTCATGAAACCGGACCTCAGCACCCTGCGCCCGGTGCCGTGGCTTGAAGGCACGGTGATGGTGATGTGTGACGTGCTGGATCATCACACGCACGAGGAAGTGCCGCACGCGCCGCGTTCAATCCTGAAAAAACAGGTCAGCCGTTTGAAAGCCATGGGTTATGACGCCATGACGGCGACCGAGCTTGAGTTTTTCCTGTTCGAGAAAAGCTTTGACCAGATCCGCAAGGAAGGATTTCGGGATCTGGAGCCGATCTCGGGCTATAACGAAGACTATCACATCCTTCAGACCACCAAGGAAGAGCATGTGATGCGTCCGATCCGCAACCATCTGTGGGATGCGGGCATTCCGGTTGAGAACTCCAAAGGTGAGGCCGAGACCGGACAGGAAGAGCTGAACATCAAATACGCGCCCGCGATGGAAACGGCCGAGTATCATTCAATCGCCAAGAACGCTGTGAAAGAGATCGCGTGGCAACATGGTCACGCAGCGACGTTCCTGCCGAAATGGCACCACGAGAAAGTCGGCAGTTCATCTCACGTGCACCAGTCACTGTGGGCGGATGGACAGCCTGCTTTCTATGACGCCGGGGACGATCTGGGCATGTCGGCGCTGATGAAAAGCTATATGGCTGGGCTGCTGAAATATGCCCCTGATTACACTTATTTCATGGCACCTTACATCAACAGTTACAAACGCTTCATGAAAGGCACCTTCGCGCCAACGCGGATCATCTGGTCTGTGGACAACCGCACCGCCGGGTTCCGCCTGTGCGGTGACGGCACCAAGGCCGTACGCGTCGAGTGTCGAATTCCGGGCTCAGATATGAACCCCTATCTGGCGATGGCTGGCATGCTGGCGGCAGGGATCGCGGGCATCGAGGAAGGGCTGGATCTGCAACCGCCGACCAAGGGCGACGTATATCAGGGTGAGACTGCCATGATCCCGGGCAACCTTCGTGCGGCGCGGGATGCGCTGCACGGATCGGTCATGTTGCGCGCGGCCATGGGCGATGACGTCGTCGACCACTATACCCGTGCCGCAGAGGTCGAGATCGAGGAGTTCGAACGCGTGGTCACGGATTGGGAAATTGCCCGCGGGTTCGAGCGGGCGTGAGGTCGGGTCACGCTGGGGGCTCTGCCCCCAGACCCCCGGGATATTTTGGGCCAGATGAAGCAGGGATCCTGTTTCTTTCGGAAATGGAGTGAAAATGGGGCAGATGTTGAAATGTGTCTCGCCGATCGACGGATCGGTTTTTGCCGAACGTGAAGTGTTGTCGCGAGAGGCCGCGTTCGGGGCCGCGGCGCGTGCTCGGGCTGCTCAGGCGGAATGGGCAGCCCGTCCGTTGCAGGAGCGGATCGATCTTGTGATGGCGGGTGTGGCCGCCGTTGGCGCCATGAACGATGAGATCGTGCCGGAACTGGCCCATATGATGGGACGCCCGGTGCGTTATGGCGGCGAGTTCGGTGGATTCAACGAACGCGCCAGCCATATGGCGGAGATTGCCGAGACGTCCCTGGCAGATATCGCCGTCGGCGAAGACGAAACGTTCAAACGCTACATCAAGCGCATTCCTCATGGGGTGGTCTTTGTGGTGGCGCCCTGGAACTATCCCTATATGACGGCGATCAACACGGTCGCACCGGCGCTGATCGCGGGCAATACGGTCGTCCTGAAACACGCGACACAGACGCTGCTGGTGGGCAAGCGCATGGCAAAGGCGTTCCATTCGGCAGGTGTGCCCGAGGACGTGTTCCAGAATGTGTTCCTGAGCCATGACGTGACCAACGACCTGATCGCGGGCAACGCATTTGACTTCGTGAACTTCACCGGATCAGTCGGCGGCGGTCAGGCGATGGAACGTGCCGCGGCGGGCACGTTTACCGGCGTCGGCACCGAGCTGGGCGGCAAGGATCCCGGCTATGTCATGGACGACGCCGACCTGAATGCCGCGGTCGACACGCTGATTGACGGTGCGATGTTCAATTCGGGCCAGTGTTGTTGCGGAATCGAGCGGATCTATGTTCACGAGAGCCTTTATGATGACTTCGTCGCCAAGGCAGTGGACATTGTGAAGGGTTACAAGCTGGGCAATCCGCTGGATGCCGAGACGACGATTGGCCCGATGGCCAATGTGCGGTTTGCCGATGAGGTGCGAGCCCAGATCGCCGAGGCGGTTGCAGCCGGTGCGGTTGCGCATATCGACACCTTCGCTGAAGACGACGGTGGCGCGTACCTGACACCGCAAATCCTGACCAATGTCACACATGACATGCGCGTGATGCGGGACGAAAGCTTTGGGCCCGTGGTGAGCATCATGAAAGTGTTCTCGGATGAGGAGGCCATCGCCTTGATGAATGACAGTGAGTTTGGCCTGACTGCCAGCCTGTGGACCCGCGATGTGGATCGTGCAGCGCGGGTAGGTGACCGGATCGAAACCGGGACCGTGTTCATGAACCGCGCCGATTATCTGGACCCCGGCCTGTGCTGGACGGGCTGCAAGAATACCGGGCGCGGCGGCGGTTTGTCCGTCATCGGATATCACAACCTGACACGTCCCAAATCCTACCACCTCAAAAAGGTAACGGGCTAAGGACGACGGCCTGCTTCGGACCCACCCCCTCGCCGAAGCAGGCCTTATTTTGCAAAGGAAACCTGACATGACACTTGTTGGAAACTGGTCCTATCCGACCTCCATCAAATTCGGAGCCGGGCGCATCAGGGAATTGCCCGAAGCCTGCGCCGCCGCCGGAATGAAGAAACCATTGCTGGTCACGGACAAGGGGCTGGCCGATCTGCCCATCACCAGCGCGACACTGGACATCATGGAAGCCGCGGGACTGGGCTGCGGCCTGTTCAGCGATGTGGACCCCAACCCGAATGAGAAGAACCTTGAAGCCGGAGTTGCGGCCTATAACGCAGGTGGTCATGACGGGGTGATCGCCTTTGGCGGCGGCTCTGGTCTGGATCTGGGCAAGATGGTCGCCTTCATGGCCGGTCAGACGCGCCCCGTTTGGGATTTCGAGGATATCGGCGACTGGTGGACACGAGCCGATGCCGACGTGATCGCGCCAATCATTGCCGTTCCGACCACCGCAGGGACAGGATCGGAAGTGGGCCGCGCGAGCGTCATCACCAATTCCGAGACCCATGCCAAGAAAATCATCTTTCATCCCAAGGTTCTGCCGACCGTGGTGATTTGCGACCCGGAGCTGACCGTCGGGATGCCCAAGTTCATCACGGCAGGAACTGGCCTGGACGCCTTCGCGCATTGTGTCGAAGCCTTCTCGAGCCCGCATTATCACCCGATGAGCCAGGGCATCGCGCTGGAGGGTATGCGACTGGTGAAGGAGTATTTGCCCCGTGCCTATGCAGACGGCACCGATATCGAGGCCCGCGCCCAGATGATGAGCGCCGCTGCCATGGGCGCAACGGCTTTCCAGAAGGGCCTTGGCGCGATCCACGCGATGAGCCACCCAATAGGTGCGGTATTCAACACCCATCACGGCACCACGAACGCCGTCTGCATGCCCGCGGTGCTGGACTTCAACGCCCCGGCCATTGCAGACCGGTTCCAGCAAGCTGCGGCATATCTGGGCATCGACGGCGGCTTCGATGGTTTCCGCGCCTTCGTGCAGAATTTCAACGACAGCCTTGGCATCCCCCGCACATTGTCCGAATTGGGTGTGACCGAAGCTTCTATCCCAGAGCTTGTCGAAGGGGCGATCATCGATCCGTCATGCGGCGGCAACCCGATTGAGTTGACGAAAGACAACCTGACGCAGCTGTTCAAAGCAGCGCTTTAAGAAACCAAAGGGCCCGGCGAAACTTGCCGGGCCCTTCGCGTTCGGATTGCCAAGATAAGATCAATGCCCGGTCAAAACCAGAGTGTTCACCGGCATCAGGATCAAACGCAGGCGCAGACCCGCGGCATGTACCACGCCGATCGTGTCGACCACGTGCAGAAAGGCCGCCTCCCAAAAGCCCAGATCCTCGTGCTCCAGCCGCTCGTGGTTGTCTGTGTAGACATTGGCCAGACAATTGCTGCCCGGCGGAATGTCATCGGCCATACCTTTGTATAGCGGCTCCATATAGACCAGAATCGAGCCCGGATTGTTGTTGGTCTGCACGTCCCGCAATTCGTCCGATGGGCGGATCTGGCCGGACGGGATGACATCCTGCACCTCGACCACCACGGTTGGGATCACGGTGAATGGCTTTGTCATGCAGCCCAATTCACCAATCATGCCCGGCTTGATAACCTGGGCAGAGAGCTGGTTGAAAGCGGCCTGAAAACGATCATGCCCTGTGTGCGATGGCACAAGAATGCCCGCGGGGCGCAACAATGGGCTTACGTAGTCACCGACCTGAAGGCCGAACTGTTCGACCCGCCCTGTGACGCCCGCGGTGATCACCGTCTTGTCCAACTCGGTCTGCGCAGCATCCAGTTGCGCAATGGCACTGGCCAGCTGCGCGGGGATCAGTTCTTCGATCTGCTGCTCAACCGCAGCACGTTTGGATTCCGCTGCAAGAACCTGGGCCTCTCGCTCGGCGACAAGGTTTTCCAGCCTCTCAATCTCGGCCAGTCTTACGGCGCTTGAACCCTCATCTCGCAAGGTTGTGTTGCGCTCAAGATCCTCCAGAGACTGCGCAAGCGCTGCCTTGGCACCTGCAATTCCAGCTTCCGCCTCGGCCAAATCGGTTTCCGCAACCCTAAGCGAGGCCTGCACCTGTGCAATCTGCGCATTTGCCGCCTGAACCTGAGCAGTCTGGCTGAAATCCTCGATCCGGAAGATCGGTTGTCCTGCGGTTACCAGTTCGTTGTTCTTGACGAAAACCTCGGAAACACGACCGCCCAATTGCGGCAGAATGGTCACCGTTCGGAAATAGGATGCCGCGGTTTTGCTGGCCGGATGAAAATAAAACAGTGTGGTAATGACGGTCAGCGCCAGAATGGCACAGGTGGTCAAACCCCAGCGCAGTTCGTACCACATGGTGAACAAGGTAATCTCGTGACCGATCCGCTTGCCCTGTACAAAACGGCGGAACAGATAGTCGGGCAGCACCGTTATCAGGGCGCAGAGCATGGTCTCGATCATATGGCTTGCTCCTGCGCGTCGCTGGGTTCGGATTCTGACGATGCCGGCACCGTTGTTTCAGGCACTGGTTCCAGAACAGGTGACCGACCCAGAGAACGAATGGCATCGGCAATGTTTCGAAGCGGGGTGGCAAAATCCGGAAACTGAAACCCTGCGACCAATATTGCAGCAACCCAGAAAAGCCCATTATGGGTAAATAGCGCCAGCAGCGCCAGAATACCCACCAACTGAAATTGCGGGTGATTGTTTTCGTGGGCCATTTTTTCAGGAACCGAATGCAGCGTCAGGTATCCGACACCGATCAGCACCACGAGAACGACGAAAAAAACGACCATGGCGGAGAAAAGGTAATCGCTTCCGTCAGCTGCGACAACATATCCTGGAATATGCCCTGTGGCCATTGGATGAACGTCTGCTGCGGTCACCTTACCCTCCTGTTTATTTTGATACTTCTTTGACCGGGTTGAAGCACAATTTCAAGGCTGCTTATAGTCCGGAAAACCAAACGCGTGGCGAATGAGGAGCTTTGGCGTCAGCATGAAACTCAAGGAACCTGTAGCGTCTCTGTACAGGATGGATCGCAAGTCATGATTGATTTCCTGATAGTCGGAGGCGGCATCGCCGGGCTGAGCGCCGGTGCGCGCCTGTCGCAGCACGGAACCGTGGTGGTTCTGGAAGCGGAAGATGCCCTGGGCTATCACGCCTCGGGCCGGTCAGCGGCGTTGTTCGAAGAAAGCTATGGACCGCCTTCGGTCGTCGCATTGAACAAAGCGGGGGCTGCCTTTCTTCATACGCAGAATGGCGGTTACCTGACCCCGCGCGGATTGATGCTGGTCGGGGCAATTGACCAGCCCGACATGTTCGAAGCCGATTGCGCCGATCTGAACATGGTGAAAATACCGATGGATCAGGCGATATCGCGCGTTCCGATTCTGGATCCGGACAAGGTCGGGTTTGCAGCCATCAGCGAAGCGGCCTTTGACATCGATACGGATCGCCTGTTGCAGGATTTCGCCCGGACCATCCGGCAAAACGATGGAACGGTTTCGACGAAAAGCAGAGTCACCGGCATTCGAAAAGAAAAGCACTGGGTGGTTGAGGCCGGTGAGATCTTTGAAGCCCGCACTCTGATCAACGCAGCAGGGGCCTGGGTGGATGAGGTTGCACAGCTTGCGGGGCTGCCCGGTATCGGCCTCACACCTCGCCGTCGGTCGATGGCGCGTCTTCCCGCCCCCGGAGGGCATGACGTTTCCATCTGGCCGATGATGCTGGGCGCCGGCGAAACATGGTACGCCAAACCGGATGCGGGCAAGCTGCTGGTCTCACCATCCGAAGCCGATCCAGTTCCGCCACAGGATGCTTATGCCGATGATATGGTGCTGGCAGAAGGTCTGGCACGGTATGAGGAACTGATGACCGAGCCTGTCACAAGGGTGGAAACGAATTGGGCGGGCTTGCGCAGTTTTGCCCCGGACGGGACCTTGGTGCTTGGGCGCGACCCGCTGGACCCTTCGTTTGTCTGGTGTGGCGGTCAGGGCGGGTATGGTTTTCAAACCTCACCGGCGGCCTCGCAACTGCTGTGCGATCTTGTTGTCGGAAACACACCCGAGCTGGAACCTGACATAATAGGCATGTTGACCCCTGACAGGCTGGAACGATGATCAAACGCAGCCTCCCCTCTTCTGCAAGCGTCGCCAATGCGTCTGAAGATGGCAAGCTGGTGGCCCCGGCAGCATCCCGGAACACGGACGCCCTGTGTGCTGTGTTGCAAGAATGGGGCCCGCCCCAGGGCCACGCATTGGAAATCGCAAGCGGGACTGGTCAGCATGTCAGGGCCTTCGCCGAAGTGCTGCCCGGGCTGACCTGGCAGCCTTCGGAAGTTGACCCTGAGCGGCGCGTGAGCATCGATGCCTATACCCGCAACCTGCCCAATGTCGCGCGGGTCGCAGAACTGGATGCAGCGACATCAGGCTGGCACAGGCGGTTTTTCGGCCAGGATCTGATCGTTTTGATAAACTTGATTCACTTGATCAGTTGGCAGGAAACCAGAACCATCATTTCAGAGGTCGCACAATCCCTGTCACCAATGGGCCGGTTCATCTTGTACGGCCCGTTCAAACGTTCGGGCAAACTCATCAGTGACGGGGATGTCCACTTTCATAAGGCTTTGATCCAGCAAGACCCGCAAATCGGCTATAAAAACGACGTGGACATTCTGAACCTGTTCGAAAACGTCGGCCTGCTCGCGCTGGCACCGGTCGAAATGCCTGCCAACAATCTAGCGTTCATTGCCGAACGCCCTGACGTCTGATCGAGATCAAAGTCAAACAGCCGCAACCCAATTCATATTCCAGTTGCTAGATATGAAGAAGGGCACTCAGCAATGGCATGGCAAGAAAAACTCTCGGCAACACGAAAGAGTTTGCGAAACCTGAACGGATCCATTCCCGATACGTCACGCGCATTCGGAGCGCTTGGCAAAGCCGTCAAAGAGGGCGGGACGCTCGACTACAAGACCAAGGAATTCATTGCGTTGGGCATGTCAGTCACCCTGCGATGCGAACCCTGCATCACCCTGCACACCGAAGCTTTGATCAAGGCCGGTGCGACCCGGGAAGAAGTGTCCGACGTGTTGGCCATGGCGATCCAGATGGGCGGCGGCCCAGCCATGATGTACGCGGCCAAGGCGCTGGAATGCTTCGACGAACTGTCTGGATGACAAAAAGAAAAGGCCCCGAAGGTTTCCGGGGCCTTTCTTCGATCAACCGTCCTTGCGGATGGTTTCGTTTTTCGGATCGTAGGGGCTGTCGCAGGTGACGACCGCATCCCACAGCTTGTCCTGAATTTTGACCTGCAGCTTGGTGCCTTCGACCGCCATTTCAGGCTTCACGTAACCCATGCCAATGGATTTCTCGAACGCCACCGAGTAGCCGCCCGAGGTCAATCGACCCACGCGCTCACCTTCTGGTGTGTACAGCGCCTCGCGGCCCCACGGATCTGCATCGTCCGGTCCGTCGATCAGCAGGGTGCAGCATTTGACGCGCACGCCGGTCTCTTCCAGCTTGGCCTTACCGTAGAAGTCCTTGGACAGGTCGACAAAACGCGGCAGGTCGGCTTCCAGCGGAGTCGCGTCGCGGCCCAGTTCGGTGCCGAATGCGCGATAGGATTTCTCCTGACGCAGCCAGTTCTGGGCTCGCGCGCCAACCAGCTTCATGCCATGCTTCTCACCGGCCTTTTCAAGCAGGTCGAACAGGTAGTTCTGCATCTCGATCGGGTGGTGCAGTTCCCAGCCCAGCTCACCGGTATAGGCCACGCGGATCGCGTTGACCGGGCACATGCCCAGTTCGATCTGGCGCGCCGAAAGCCAAGGGAAGCGCTTGTTGGACAGTGCGGTTTCCGGATCGGCATCTTTGATGACCTCTTTCAGAACGTCACGCGACTTGGGTCCGGCGATGGCGAAAACACCCCATTGCGTGGTCACGTCCTGGATCTCGATGTAACCGAACTCCTCCATCTTGTCCTCGGCCGCCTTGCGCAGATAATCGGCGTCGTACTCGGTCCAGGCACCGGCAGAGACGAGGTAATAGTTGTTCTCGCCATTGCGGACGATGGTGTATTCGGTGCGGGTGGTGCCGTGCGATGTCAGCGCGTAGGTCAGGTTGATACGACCAACCTTGGGCAGCTTGTTGCAGGTGAACCAATCCAGGAACTGAGTCGCACCGGGGCCTTTGACGACGTGCTTGGTGAAGGCCGATGCGTCGATCAGGCCGACGCCTTCGCGGATCGCCTTGGCTTCTTCGACGGCATATTGCCACCAGCCGCCACGACGGAACGAGCGTGCTTCTTTGTCGAAGTTCTCGGGCGCATCGACAGGGCCGAAGTAGTTCGGACGTTCCCAGCCGTTGACCCAGCCGAACTGGGCACCGCGCGCTTTCTGACGGTCGTAGGCCGGAACGGTCCGCAGCGGACGGCAGGCTTCACGCTCTTCGTCCGGGTGGTGCAGGATATAGACGTGCTCATAGCACTCTTCGTTCTTGCGGGCCGCGAACTCGGTGGTCATCCAGTTGCTGGAATAGCGTTTGGGGTCCAGCGAGGCCATATCGATTTCGGCTTCGCCATCGACCATCATCTGCGCCAGATAATAGCCGGTGCCGCCTGCGGCAGTGATACCAAAGCTGAAACCTTCGGCCAGCCACATGTTGCGCAGGCCCGGCGCAGGACCGACCAGCGGGTTGCCGTCAGGCGTATAGCAGATCGGGCCGTTGAAATCGTCTTTCAGGCCGGATTCAGCACAGGACGGCACACGTTCGGCCATCGCCATGTACTGATCCGCAATCCGATCCAAATCCAGCGGGAACAGATCCGCGCGGAAGCTGTCCGGTACACCGTGTTCAAACCGCGCGGGGGCGCCATGTTCATAGATACCCAGAATCCAGCCGCCGCGTTCTTCACGGGCGTAGGATTCATTGTCGGCGTCGCGCACGACGGGGTGTTCGGGGTTGCCTGCTTCGCGCCATTTGACCAGTTCAGGGTCTTTGTCCATGACGATGAAAGTGTGTTCGACCGGGATCGCCGGCATCTTGATGCCCAGCATCTTGGCGGTGCGCTGTGCGTGGTTGCCCGATGCAGTGACGACATGTTCGGCAGTGATCACAACCTTTTCGTCGCTTTCGACAAGGTTGCCGCCTTTTTCCACCATCTTGGTGCAGGTGACTTCCCAATGGGTGCCGTTCCAGTGGAAGGCATCCGCCTGCATCTTGCGCACGATCTCGACGCCACGCTGACGGGCCCCCTTGGCCATGGCCTGCGTCACATCTGCCGGGTTAATATACCCGTCTTCGGTATGGTAGATTGCGCCCTTCAGATCCGATGTCTCGATCAACGGCCAACGTTCCTTGATCTGCTCGGGGGTCAGCCACTCATAGGCAACATCGCAGGTTTCGGCGGTGGAGGCGTAGAGCATGTACTCATCCATGCGCTCCTGCGTCTGTGCCATGCGCAGGTTGCCGACGACGGCAAAGCCCGCGTTCAGCCCGGTTTCTTCTTCCAGCGTCTTGTAGAAGTCGACCGAGTACTTGTGGATGTGAGTTGTCGCATAGGACATGTTGAACAATGGCAGCAGACCAGCCGCGTGCCAGGTGGACCCGGACGTCAGCTCGTCCCGTTCGATCAACATCACATCATCCCAGCCCGCTTTGGCCAGATGGTAGGCAATCGAGGTCCCAACGGCGCCGCCGCCAACAACCAGTGCTTTGACTTGGGTTTTCATAACCGGGCGTCTCCCCTTGAAATCAGTTGACACCATATGGCGCACTTGAGGGGGATCGCGCGACATTCATCCGACCAGTGATATGAAAAAAACGACCCGATGATCGAATGCGGGTCGCAGATCTGACATGAAACCCGTGATCTCAACCGCTGGAGCGACAGCGCTTGCTTGTCCCGATCGTGGTGCAGACAAGTTTCCGAACTTCCTCTTACGGTGTCTTCGCCGCAGGTTCCTCGGGCTGTGAAGGTTGGGCATCAGCTTCAAGCCGACTTTCCGAAATCCCGACACGCGCGGATACCGAGGTAACATAACCTTTGAAGCCCAGCCCGTTTTCGGATGCCTTGGCCTGCTGATAATAGTCCAGCCCAACAACGGCGATCCCGCAGATCGCTGCAAACCCTGCCAGATATTTTGCGCTCATGTCGGCCACCTGTTCCTAACCGAGTCGGTGAGACCAGAACATGTGGACGATTTGAAGGCGCAATGCCGGCCAGAACGCGAAAACCGCTAGGATTGGCCCGCCAAAACCTTGCCGGGATTCATGATGTTCTCGGGGTCCAAAGCAGCCTTGATTGCGGCCATATACTGCGTGGCGGCGCCCAGTTCCTTGATGAGGTATGGCCGCTTGCCCTGACCGATTCCGTGTTCACCTGTACAGGTGCCCTCCATTGAAATTGCCAGGTCGTTCAACCACCCGACAAACTCTTCGGCCTTGGCGACTTCTTCGGCGTTCTGCATGTCGATCAAAAGAAGCGAGTGAAAGTTCCCATCCCCCACATGCCCCACCATTGGCGCGAGCAAGCCAAGATCAGCTGCCTTCTGCTGAGTGCTTGTCACACACTCCGCCAGGCGCGAGATCGGCACGCAGACATCCGTTGAAATACCACGCGCGCCGGGGCGCAGTTGCAGACATGCCCAATACATATCATGGCGCGCCTGCCAAAGCTTGTTCCGTTCTTCGGTGGTCGAGGTCGCAGCAAAATCTGTACCGCCGAATTCCCGGGCGATCTGACCAAAGGTTTCAGCCTGTTCCGCCGCACCGCTTTCAGAGCCATGGAATTCCAGCAGCAGCAATGGCGTTTCCGGCAGGCTCAGCCCGGAATAGGCGTTTGCCGCCTGAACCGACATTTCATCCAGCAACTCTATTCGGGCGACCGGAATGCCATACTGAATGGTCATCATCACCGCGCGGCACGCGGCATCGACCGAAGGAAAGGAACACCTGGCCGAGCTGATCGCTTCGGGGATGCCCTGCAAGCGCAGAGTCAGCTCGGTGATGATACCCAACGTGCCTTCCGCCCCAATCAGAAGGCGTGCCAGATCATACCCGGCCGATGACTTCTTGGCCCTGTGACCGGTACGGATGATCTGGCCGTCCGGCATCACCGCCTCGAGGCTGAGAACGTTGTCCCGCATCGTTCCGTATCGCACCGCATTGGTGCCCGACGCGCGGGTCGCGGCCATACCGCCCAGCGAGGCATTCGCCCCCGGGTCAATCGGAAAGAACAAACCCTGATCCCGCAAGTGGGTGTTCAGCGCCTCGCGCGTGACGCCGGGCTGCACGACACAATCCAGATCTTCGGCGTGGACAGCCAGCACCTTGTCCATCTGCATCAGATCGACCGAGATCCCCCCTGCTGGCGCATTCACATGCCCTTCCAGCGACGTTCCCGTGCCAAAGGGAATCACCGGCACCCGGTGCGCGGCACAGGTTTTGACAATTTCCGACACGTCCTGCGTAGTATGCGGGAAAACCACAGCATCCGGGCTCTGGTTTTCGATCCAGGTCGTGGTGTGCCCGTGCTGTTCACGGATCGCGGTACCCGTTTGCAACCTGTCGCCAAAACGTTGTTTCAGAACGCCTATGACGGTTTCAATACCTGTTTCATTCCGAGGCAAAGCGGTCGCCTGCACCATCGTCATCCTCCCCTGTCCCAGCACGTTGCGGGCCGTTCAGTCCATGACTAAAGGGCCCGCCAAGTGCCGGCAATCCCCACAAATACCGAGGCCCTATTCGCCCAGCGCAATACCTTCGCGACGGGGGTCGGCACCACCGCTCAGCCCGTCTCCGATTTCGATGGCGTGAAGGCCAGATGTCAGGTCACGCGGGTTTACCTCGAACCCAAACTGGGTCAGCCCGTCGGAAAAGCCTTCGGCAGCGGTCCCGGCCTCGACATCATATGTTCCGAAACGATTGACAAGATGCGGCAGCGACACGGCTTGTTGCACATCCATGCCCCAGTCGGCCCATGCGATGATCGATTTGGCCACATAGCCGATGATCCGACTGCCGCCCGGCGAGCCAATCGCCAGAACCGGCGCGTCATCCTGCATCACGATGGTCGGGCTCATGGACGAACGCGGGCGTTTTCCGGGTTCCAGCCGGTTGGCGATCGGCACACCATCGCTGTGGGTCTTGAACGAAAAATCCGTCAGTTCGTTGTTCAGAAGGAACCCGTTCGTCATCAGACGTGAGCCAAAGCCGTTTTCGATGGTCGTGGTCATCGACAGCACGTTGCCATAGCTGTCTACAATCGAGATATGCGAGGTCGAAGGCAGCTCCAGCGACACATCATCCGCCCAGTTCAGCGCGTGGTCGAACTCCGGCTGACCGGGCCCGACATCTGCCAGCGCGCCTTCGGTGTTCAGCAATTCCGCTCTTTGCGACAGGTAGGCCGGATCAACCAGCCCCTTGGTCGGCATGGGCACGAAATCGCTGTCAGCCATGTACCGGCCCCGGTCCGCAAAGGCGAGGCGCGAAGCGTCCCCGATCAACCGCCAGGCCTCGGCGCTTTCCGGCCCCATAGCCGCCAGATCATAGCCGTTCAGCATCCCCAGAATTTGCCCCACGGTCAGCGCACCCGACGACGGCGGGCCCATGCCGCAGACTTCATAGGCGCGGTATTCCGCGCAAACCGGCTCGCGCTCGATCACCTGATACAGCGCAAGATCCGCACCGGACAGAACACCAGGATTGCTTGGAGCATTGCGAACCGTGCGCACGATATCCGCGGCAATCTCACCGCCATAGAATCCTGCCGCCCCGTCACTGGCCAACACACGCAGCGTTTCGGCATAAGCCGGGTTCATTAGGCGCTGCCCCTGTCGCAGCGGTGCGCCCCCCGGCAGGAAATATTCAGCGGTTTCCGGGAAGCGTGACAGGCGCTCGGCATCTTTTTCGACCAGGCTGGCCAGACGTGGGGACACCAGGAACCCTTCATCCGCCAACCGGATTCCATCGGCAAACAATCCGGGCCACGAGGAACGCCCCCAGCGGCGATGCGCCTCTTCCAGCAAAGCAGGTGTGCCCGGCGTCCCCACGGACAGCCCACCGACAACCGCATCGAAGAATTTCAGCGGCTCACCGTTTTCGTCCTGAAACACGGTCGGTGTAGCCGCCAGCGGCGCCGTTTCTCGCCCGTCCAGAGTTGTCATCTGACCGGTCGCTGCATCGTACCAGACCAGAAACGCACCGCCGCCCAAGCCCGAGGATTGCGGTTCGACCAGGCCCAGCACGACCTGCACCGCAACCATGGCGTCTGCGGCAGACCCACCTGCGCGCAATACTCTGACACCGGCTTCCACCGCCAGCGGGTTGGCCGCGGCAACCATCCAGTTCTGGGACGTGACCGGAACGCCATCCAGTTTGGCCTCGAGCGCCGCGATGACTTCGTCGGTCATGGCCTGTACCTGCCCTTCCGTGGCCTTTTCGGGCGCAACGGCATCGGCCGCTTCCTGAGCGACCCCCGGAGCAGCAAAACAAAATGCAGAAAACAGTAGAACTGAAACACGTCTCATCTGATCAAATCCTCCGATACATCCCTGATTATCAAAACTGCGCGCCGAACACGCTCTGAACAAGTCCAACCTGCACGCCATCAGCAAATGGCCGGTGTCCGCAGCACGCGTTAAGCCTTTGCGTCGCCCACCAATCGATCCTGATCATAGCGGGTCATACCGCGGAACTCGGGCAACCAAGCTTCACGCCGGATGACCCAGCTTTCATATGTTGGCGCCAACTGATCTGGCGCATCAAGGCATCCAAGATGCACCTCCACTTCGGTTCCGCTGCGCGCAAAGACCGGAGAGCCGCAGCCGGGGCAAAAATACCTGTTAGCATAACCACGCGCTTCGCCGGAAACCTCTATTCTGTCGTCCGGGAAAACGGCCGCCGCATAGAAAACCGCGCCATGATACTTGCGGCAGTCCAAACAGTGACAGATTCCGACCCGCAGAGGACGACCCGAAGCCCTGATGCGCAGATTTCCACAACGGCACCCTCCTTCATAGACGTCCATTCCTGCTCCTTTCCAGAGCGCTAGAGCATTGCTGGCACAACCTGATCCGGCGGGCGGTGGCCATCTTCGAAGGTCTTGATGTTGATGATGACCTTCTCGCCCATCTCCACCCGGCCCTCGAGCGTGGCTGATCCCATATGAGGCAACAGAACCACATTGGGCAGCTGCCGCAGGCGCGGGTTCACGTCAGTGCCCTGTTCGTAGACATCCAGCCCCGCCCCCGCAATTTCACCTGCGCGGATCATCCGGGTCAGGGCGTTTTCGTCCACAACTTCACCACGTGACGTGTTCACGATCACTGCCGAGGGTTTCATCAGTTTCAGACGACGTGCGTTCATCAGATGGAAGGTCGACGGCGTTGAGGGGCAATTAACCGAGATCACATCCATCCGCGCGACCATCTGATCGAGGCTTTCCCAATAGGTTGCCTCCAGCTCCTGCTCGGTCTCGGTGCGCAACCTGCGGCGGTTGTGATAATGGACCTGCATTCCAAACGCTTTCGCACGCCGCGCCACCGCTTGCCCGATCCGGCCCATGCCCAGAATGCCCAGACGACGACCACCGATACGGCCTCCCAGAAACGCGGTGGGCGCCCAGCCGGACCAATCTCCCTGCTGCATCACGCTCAGACCTTCGGGAATGCGTCGGGTAACGGCCAGAATCAGGGCCATGGTCATGTCGGCGGTGTCATCGGTCAGAACCCCCGGCGTGTTCGACACCAGAATCCCACGCTGGCGCGCTGTGGACACGTCAATATTGTCGACACCGGCACCGTAATTGGCGATGAGCTTCAGCCTTTCGCCCGCCTGCCCCAGCAGACCGCCATCAATCGCATCAGTCACCGTAGGCACCAGGACATCAGCGTCCTGCACTGCGGCCACCAGTTCTTCGCGCGTCATCGGAGTGTCATCGTCGCGCAAGCGCACATCAAACAACTCGCTCAAACGTGTTTCGACCGCTTCGGGCAACCGTCGCGTAACGACAACACTCAAACGTTCTCTTGGCACCTCGGCCCTCCCACTGCTTTGCAAACGGACGCGCGCCATGGCATCGTGGCGCAGGATAAGGCGGGGCACAAGAACCCCTTTGGCATTGAGTCGACCTTTTTTCGGAACCGGATCAACAGGCATAAGAGCAGGCAGTCAGTGAGTGGTATTCGACCGGTAAATCGCCGCTGTCTGGCGGCACTATCCGTATTTCTGATCATGTTCGGCGCATGGGCTGCTCATGCCGACGTGAAACGAGGATCCGTCACCAACCTCCCCCTGCCCCGTTATGTCTCGATGAAAGCAGCAGAAGGCAACGTGCGACGCGGACCTTCTTTGACACATCGAATCGACTGGGTGTTCAAACGGCGCGGAATGCCGCTTCAAGTCACTGCCGAATACGGCAACTGGCGACGGGTTCAGGACCGCGACGGCGCCGGAGGCTGGGTTCACTACGCCCTGTTGTCGGGTGTTCGGACAGTGCTGATTGAATCCGAAATGCTGCCTGTCTATGCCCGACCCGATCCGACCTCCCCCGTGAATGCGCATTTCGAATCCGGGGTCGTGGCCCGACTGGGAACCTGCTCGCTGGACTGGTGCCGGATCACCGCCGGCGGGTATCGGGGTTGGACCTTGAAGTCGAACCTTTGGGGGGTCGACCCGTCCGAGATTCGCGAATAACCACAGGGCCGACCTTCCCCCGCGTTGCGGACACGCGACAAGGTGTTTGAGTTTCCTGCCGATATGCTGTGAAACTCGACCAAAACGGAGGCGATCATGCGCGCAGTTACATATTCCAACTTCGGAGACCCGGCCGATGTCCTGCGGATAAAGGACCTCCCTCCGGTCCCGCCGGGTCCGGGCGAGGTCACGGTAGAGCTGTCCTTTTCCGGAGTGAACCCTTCCGACGTCAAAGCCCGCGCCGGGACCAGACCGGGCGTGACAGAGCCTCCGTTCCCCCTGATCATCCCGCACAGTGACGGCGCTGGTGTGATTTCGGCCGTTGGCGACGGAGTATCCGCATCTCGGATCGGGCAGCGCGTGTGGATCTGGAACGGGCAATGGCAACGCCCTTTCGGCACCGCCGCCAGCCACATCACCCTTCCCGATGCCCAGGCCGTGGCTCTGCCGGATGCGGTGTCGATGCAGACCGGCGCGATTCTGGGCATTCCCGGTCTTACCGCCTGCCACGCGGTGTTTTCAGGCGGCTGTCCCGATGGGCAAACGATCTTGATACACGGTGGCGCGGGCACCGTCGGCTTTCTGGCCGTTCAGCTTGCCAAATGGGCAGGCGCGCGCGTGATCGCTACCGCCAGCCCTCGCAACTTTGACCGGGTCCGAGAAGCCGGCGCAGATATCGTGATTGATTACGCCAGCAAGGATCTTTCCTCCGAAATTCTCGATGCAAATGAAGGAAAGACAATCGGCCGAATTATCGACGTCGAATTCGGCCGGAATATTCAAACAAACGCCGCGGTCATTGCCGAGAACGGTCGCATCAACGCCTATGGCTCTGCCCAAGACATGGCCCCCGTGTTTCCATTCGGACCGATGATGTTCAAAGCCATGACGCTTGAGACCATTTTGATTTACCTTCTTCCGCTGGATCTTCGTACCAATGCCGTGAAAACCCTTCACAAGGCATTGACGGATGGCGCTTTGACCTGCCCTGTTCAAAAGGTCTTTGCACTGGAAGAATGCGCATCTGCGCATGCAATGGTGCAGGATGGAAACCGGACCGGAGCCGTGTTGATCGACACCCAATGACTGCCCTGAAAAAAATCGGTTCAACCTGAGTTTTTTTGACAAAACGCTCTTGATCCCCGCCAACAACAATCGTAGATAGCCGCTCACTGTTGGGGTGTAGCCAAGTGGTAAGGCAGCGGTTTTTGGTACCGTGTATCGTAGGTTCGAATCCTACCACCCCAGCCAAACACTTCCCTGATTTCAGACGCTGAGAAGTTACCGGGCAATTGTCCCGTGTTTCCGGGCGCTTGGCGTGCGGCGCTTCGAGCAGAGACACAATCCCGGGCACATCCAAGGCCGATTTCGGGCCGCAGTCTCTGTTTGCAATTCCGACGGTACGAGTTTGGGAGATTCTGATATCAGAGCGCTGCGAACTGCACGCGCTGTTCTGACCAGATTGCGGGGAACCGGGTCTTGATCAGATAGTCGGTGGTGAGACCTGCGGGTTGTCCACCCTGAGCGATGGAGCCAAGAATATCAGGGGCGAGCAACGCGAGACTGGCCACGTCCTGGACGCGCCGTTTTGAAACGCCATCGGTTTCTGCGATCTCCGAGAAGGTCTTTCCCGCAATGACCATCGACAACCAACGGCGCCCCTTCATGATGTTCTGCACGAGGGTTTGATCGATCTCTGGTGGCGGTGCACCCAGATGCAATCTCAACTCCACCCCGCGCCGGCGCATCTGGAAGGGCGCTTTGATCATCAATTCCGCCTGATAGATCTGTTCCGATTGGCACCCCAACTGTTTTGCGAGAACGGCAGCGCTCAATTGCACGGTGACCAAACCCGGTCGCAAATCAGCACGTTCAACAAGCGCCAGGCATGCTCGCGTCTGCGTCAGCTCTTTCAGTTTTTCGGCAGCCGAGACGATCTCTGCCGCCGATGCATTCTGGATCATTGACGACGCCGCATCAGGTCGGCCCACATGCTGCGCAACAAGATCTGACAACAGCCTTTCAACCTGCTCGGCGGGTAGCCGCCAGGCGTCAGGATGTTTCCGACTACGGTCTTTCACCAGCCTGCGAGAGATATAGTAGCGCAGACGTTTGCCGTTCTTGCGGCTGTGGCTGGGTGTCAGGCGATCGCCAGTTTCATCGAATAGCTTTCCAGCCAGCAGAGATGTTGTTGCCTTTTTTACTGAACCGCGTGCGATGGAGGCCCTGCATTGCAGCATATCCTGAACCGTGTCCCAGATCTCAGGATCAATGATCGCCGGATGCTGCCCTTCATACACCTGCTGTTTGTGACGGATCCGTCCGGCATAGACTGGGTTGCTCAGGATGTGCTGGAGGTGACCACGATCAAAGTGTTTTCCGCCTGATATCCGACCACCCGCCCGGTTACGGCACCGGGACCTGAGGTCGAGTTGCTCTGCCCGTTCTTTAACCTCTCGTAAGATGCCGTGTTTCAGATAGAGGTCGTAAAGCGTCCGGATCGTGTTCGCTTCATCCTCGTCGATCTTCAGCGTTCGGCCATCCGGCTGATAGCCAAGTGGAACGCTTCCGCCCATCCACATGCCCTTGCGTTTTGAGGCTGCGATCTTGTCGCGGATGCGCTCTGCCGTGACCTCACGTTCGAACTGGGCAAAACTGAGCAGCATGTTGAGAGTCAGCCGCCCCATGCTGGTGGCCGTGTTGAAGCTTTGGGTTACCGAGACAAAGGACGTCCCGGCCGCGTCCAATCGATCGACCAGTTTTGCGAAGTCAGCCAGCGAGCGCGTCAGGCGGTCGATCTTGTAGACAACGATCTGGTCGACGCGTTTTTCATCGACAGCCTGCATCAATCGCTGCAGAGACGGACGATCCAGATGCCCTCCGGAGATCCCGCCGTCGTCATAGTGGTCCGGGAGCAGTTCCCAGCCCTCGTGCTTCTGGCTGGCGATATAGGCTTCGCAGGCCTCTCGCTGCGCATCCAGAGAATTGAAATCCTGCTCAAGCCCCTCTTCCGAGCTCTTGCGGGTGTAGATGGCGCAGCGGATCCGGCGCATCACTGCACTCCGAAGAAGCGGGGTCCGGACCACCGGGCGCCGGTGATGTGTCGGGCAATGGCCGACAAGGACCGCCAGGTTTTCCCATCCATGACGTAGCCCCCCTCCACCACCTCAACCTGATAGGTGCGGCCATTCCATTCGCGGATCAGATGCGACCCCGCTTTTGTCGTGGCTGGAAGTGATTTACCGGAGGCGATCTGGTTCAGGCGCCGGGTGGTCTTGAGTGACACACCGCCCAGCGCCCGGTTTTGTGTCTCCCAGATCAGCACCCGCTTCATAAACTGCAGTGAGAGGTGTTTGGGTGGCGGACGCCCAAACACCTCTCTCCAGCGATCCAGGCATTCGGTGCGGTCAAAGGCACTGATGTCTGCAATCAGGCATTCCAGCTTGCCGGGGCCGTCACCGCTCATGCCGCAGTGTCCGCCCAGACCACGCGATAGACCGAACCTTTGTCGCTATCGCTGCGTTCGATCTGGTAGCCTGCCTTGCGTTGGGCAGAGATCGCGGCTCGTGCTGTATGGGGCTGCCAGCCGAAGGTCTTCTGTAAATGCGCCAGCGTTACTCCGGATTTCGGGTCAGCAACTTGTGCAACTGGACGCTACGCGTCGCGTTGCCTCCGGAAGGTTTTGGGCTCGCCGGTTTGTTCTCTTGATGAGATGACATTGCCATCCTGTTTCTCCACTCTGCGGACTAAGGCCAATCCCCCGCCCAGTACTGAGTGGAGCCCGGACATTCCGGGCGACAGGGTGCGTGCCCAGTTCCGCTCTATCACGCTCAAAAGTCCAGTGGATTATGGAAAAGTTTGGCGGGAATCCGGTCATTCGCTGCGGCTGCGAGAGAGCGGCCGCCGACAGCCTATGCTCTTGGCCGAACCACCATCACAAGGCTTGCTGCAACCACTCACGCTCGAATTTCGTTAGCTCTGTCTTCGGGTTGCGGATGGCTTCGTACAAGCGTTTCCTCAAGCTCGTCTTGGTGTCACCATCAACATAGAACGCCTGCGAAATCTGAATTGGCACCCCTTCCTCGTCCAACTCCTTGAGAATTTCTGGCTGAAACCAGCTTCCAATGCTGCCAAGAAACAGACTGTAGTCGGCTTGTGGCGAGGACTGGCGGACAAATAGCTCTACCAGAGCAAAGTTCTGCGGCAAACCATACTCGCAAGCCCGCAAAAACTTAAAAATATTGTCCCGATTTTCCGGTTGGCCCTTGTAGCTCTGATCTTGGTCCAGAAGGAAACCTCTTAGGCTTGTTGCCTTTCGAAGTCTGTCGATAAGAGTAGCAAGTTGTCTGGTATTGAACGCTCCAAAAGAGCCGACCTTCTGTTGAGAACAGAATACATCACAGACTTCGAGAATCTCGGGCCATCTTGGCCAGTTTGCCCAAATCAATTTGTCGCTCTTTTTAAGGGAGCGGTTTACCTGCTCCTTTATCGCGATGGCAGTTTCCAATCCGATTGAAGACGCCAGTTTGAGATCGTCGCCCTCTAGACCCAAACGATCCCGGTAGTAACGAAAGCGATCATCTGACCGTTTTGACCTATCCGGTTTGTCGATATGCACGATGTATTCGTCGGGTAGCTCGTCATCCTCAGAAAACAGTGTTGGGCTGACTTCCAGTTCGGTGTGCTCAGGAATATCGTTGAAGACCATAACTTGGCCTACGTGATGTTGTCCCAGCCGCCCAGCGCGCCCTTTGATATTTGAGTAGGTGAAGAAGTCGTACGAGTCTCGGTTTATCTTTTTGTCATATATCATGACGGTCTTTGCCGCCGTGTTGACGCCCTCTATGAGCGTTGACGTGCAAAGCAGTACGGGCAGCTTACCTTGATTGAAGAGGCGAACCATTTGCGCGGCAATTGCTCGCGGAATGCGGCCATGATGAACACCAAATCCATAGTAGACTGCCAATGACAGAAAATTGTTTCGCCCAATATTGTTTTTCAACCAGACAGCGAAGTCGCTCGTGTCTTCTGCCACGGCCATCTTTTCAGAAAGTTCGATTGCGAGTTTGTTGGCCCGGCCCGGCGACGAAATGAAGACAAGCGCAGGCCAGTTTCTATCCTCGCCAATTTCTTCAATCAGACGTCCGCGCTTGTCCGATACAGTTTGGAGGTCCAAGGTCTCCACCGCGACGGTAGAAAACCGAGTCCTCAGAAACTCAAAGTTCCACCGGGAATCTGGTGCGACAGATATTTTGTCGATATTGGGGCCAAGAAAGAAGAATTGCTTGGACCGCTTGAGCAAACGGTAGACCGCAGCGTTGAGTGTGATGCTTCGCTCGTCACGTCTGTCGGGGTCAAGTTTGTAAAACTCGTCAACAACAGTGAGGTCCAAATCCCCCAAATCTTCGCGGTATATCAGTCGTTCTTGGGTACCTAAGAAAATGGTTGGCTCATCTGTCGATGTTTCGCTCTGATGCATCACCAGCTTGAACTTTTCCGAAAAGCGGTCCCGAAAGCGTCTTCTGAATTCATCGAGTAGCGCAATCGTTGGAAGTACAACCGCCACGCGACGATAGCGTTCCGTCGAGAGTAGAGCGTCGATCAACAGGCTCTTTCCAAAACTGGTAGGGGCGCTCAAGATAAGATTTCGCCCTGCTAGGAGCGCATCCAGAGCTTTGATCTGTTCACGGTGAAACGTTACCCCTCCCAATTCAGGAGCAGTTACAGCCTCAGCAACAAGCGCGTCTGTCTCGTCTGCAAACTCAGTTTCGATATAATTCCACAGGCCCGTAGCTCGGGCCAAAGAGCTTACGAGAGGCCGATAGCTTAGAAGTTCTTCCTGGTGTGTGTCCAAGAGATCGGCAAGCCTAGGCACGACCTCAAGCAAGCTTGGGTCGTCGACGTCGGTTGATTGAATGGCGAACGACGCGGCTTGCAGCACTCGAAAGGTTTCGCGCTTCAAATCGGAACCAGTTAGCGCATTCAGATCACTCCAGTTGATATCCAGAACGGGCATTTCCTACACCTTAAACAATTTGAAGCCCTTTAAGGCGGTCATCGAAGGCTTTGTTGAGCGCATCTTTGTCGCCCAACGGGACGTAAATGAGTTTGATTCTTATTTTTTTTGTCAGCCCTGACGCCTTCAACTTCTCCCACAAGGCGTTCATCTCGTCGGTTACCTCGATGCTGTAGCTATCGTTTGCCGATACGTGGCGAGAAGTCGCATCGCTGTTTGCTGCGATCAGAACTGGGAAAACTGCACTCGCAATTAGTTCGTCTAGTGAAGCTTCCGCAGACAGGAGTTTCTTGATTTTCATGCTGTGCGGAATGTCATTGGAAACCTGTGGTCCAAGCAGCAGCTTTTCGTTTTTAAGGAATCCGGACGTGATGTGCCCTTTTATGGATGCGATTGCATCCTTAATTGCGTCGTTCCGGTTTCCGAAGAATTTCGCTTCACCCAACCAAAGCTCTATATTGTCACCGCCGACGTACCGCACATGAACCAAGTCAAATGCCTTTACCGGATCGTTTGATGCGCTCAGATAGTTTACCCTAGCCGCAACCGGTATTGTATTGAAATAGGTTCGGCAAACAGCGTGAGCGGCAATCTCACCTACCTCGCCACGCCGTTCATATTTTTCACTGGTATAAACTCTGGAAGCTGCCTGTTTGAGGCGAACAAACGTATTGGTGTGGTTCGTGTCGCGAAGTTCGTCAGATTTTAATGCGTAGTCAATAATCCATTCTATTAGATTGTCAGCGAGACCAGAACACCGCCACTCGGATAGTTCGAAGCCTGCGCAATAGCTCTCTGAACTTTCGTTGGCGTCCGTAACACGGGATAGAATGCAGTTGGGGGCGAGCTTGTAAGGGTTTGACATTTAATATTCTGCTCTTGGTATTTTGGATTCACCATGGCCTAAGAGCTTTGACGAGGCAACTCGCAAAAGTTGTGTGTCCAGCGGTGCCGCAACCCGTTACATGGCTTTGATGGTCGGGATCAGACTGCTCCGAAGAACGATATCAGCCCAATCGCCTAGCAAACGCGTCTGCTGTTGTGGTTCAAGGCGGAAATGGCAGTTTCACGGGTGTTGCGATGCAGCGTTCGAGCATACCATCGATGTCTCCTTTGAGCCGATAATTCCAAGTATGTGTGCGTGTGAATGAGCGCGGCAAAGCTCCCTGAAACCGCATCTACCACAAAGATGTGGGCCTGAGACCGTCGGCGCTATGTCCCTCCACATCGGCAAGGGCCAGCTCTTTCCACTCGGCCCTTAGTCCTCCGCCGGAGACACAGTCTCCAGCCCGAAGGATGTTTACAATGTCCTGCCCGGAAAATAGGCGCACTGGATAGCGATCAGCCTCGATCTCTTTCTGCGTCTGTTCAGAGTACCAAGACGTTGTGAAATACAGCCCGAACTGGCCTCTCCCAAGCCGTGCAACAAGACGGGAAACCTGATCCGGCGTGATGGCCGTCTTGTAGCGTTTGGCCTCACCTAGGAACTCGATCTCATAGTCAATTGGATATGGCATCTTAAACATGCCGAAGAAGTCGATGCCGTGGTCGCCTGTCCTTCTGGTTCGCGTAACGCGATGCTCCAGGCCCGGAACGATGTCCGGGAGCTTGTCGATCAGGGCCACGGTGAACGCCTCAAATTCAGCGGGCGTGAGCGCAGCGACTTCTTCAAGGATCGTCTCATCATCTGATCCGGCAACCGGAACCTGCTGCTGTTTGCTCCGAACCTTAGAAGACCAGACCTGCCGCCTTTCTATCTTACCCTTGATTACCTTCCGCCAGACTTCCGGGGCAAGTTTCCTGTCGACCTCACGAACATCGCCGGCAATGACACGTTGCCGAAGCCACTCTACAGAAACCGTCTCGGTATCCAGGATGGAAAGCAGGATGCGCAGGTTTTTGATCGGCTTCCCTTCGTCCTCAAACCACGCATGTCTGACGTCAGATAAGGCACAAAGACCATTGAATGTCAGCCACCCGGATTTCTGCTTCGAGAAATGAAGTATCGGTGGCATCTCATCGAGCCGCCCGGCGAGTCGCAGGTTGTTTGTCGCTTCGATACGCGCGTTGCCGGGAAACTGATTGAACAACTTCTCGCGCGCCGAAAACTTCGCATCACCCCAATAGTAGATGTTTCCGCTGACCTCATCGACGACGTCGTCCCAGGGATTGTGATGCTGGGCGGACATGTCCCTGGTGATCAGGACAAAAAATGCAGGGACGGCACGCTCTGTCTCCGGATCCACTGGTCCTCCCGAGACCGGGTCCTTGAACCTGATACCACCCGAGTTCGCGATCGAACCGGCGGACGTATTCAGCCAACGCAGAAGTTCGTCTTCCTCGAACTTCACGCCCGCCTTGTCACGATACTGGTGACCTACGCGCCAGAACTCTTCGCTCATTACAATCCCTCAAATCAAAAGACGTTGCCGCCCACGAAGGTCTTGGACCGCTCCGAGAAAATCCCCGACTCCCATGAGCCACGCGCGCTGGTCAGCCTGATATGTGCTGTGCAATGAGGCGGGCAGCACAAGCTGCAGGCCCTGGCCCTGCATTTCGCCCGTCTGAATCTTCGATATTGCCGGCTCAAGGGTAAGCAGATGCTTTGTCCTGATCCGGTCCGCCTCTGCCAGAACCTGCCGCCAGCGATCTTTGCAGCTTGTTTTCACCGCCAGCATAGCAAGCTGGTCATCGGGATATCGGAGGTCCGCGTATTCGTCCTCGCCGGGGAACAGGAAATCTGCCGCGTTCCGCTTCTCGGTCGTTGCTTCGCGCGTGTAGCTGACCCCGTGGGCCTGCAGGATGGCTTCGACATGGTGTCCGAAGGCATAGCCTGCCCGCGATTTGCGCCGGTTCTGAACGCTCAGTGAGAAGCTCAGGAACCCGTCGACATCAGCCCTATCCGCCTCGAAGAAGCCTGCCTTGAGACGGTCTGACACGATCTCGCGTTCCAGATGGCGGAACAGCGCCTCCTCGTGCTCCATCCAGGCAATGAGCGCACCGTCAGGATCGTCCAGCGGATCGATATGTGACAGCGTTTCCCGGGCAAATACAGACAGCGGAACGGTTCCTGGAAACGCCCGCCCGAACTTTTCGACCAGCAGGTCAAAGGCATCTGGCTCCGGCTCATCTGTCTCAATCCCCAGATCTGCCAGAACGCTTCGCGCTGCAAAGCCAAGTTCAACCGCATCGTCGCGATCAAGGCGGCGCGCGACAGATCTTCCCTCGAAAAGATCCAGCCCGAAGAGCCACAAAAGCTGCTGGCCGATCGTTGACCCCTCCGGCGTCAGGAGCACCATCAGGCTGCCATCCTTTGTCCGGGCAATCACAACCTGATCGCCGGCCCGGGCCCGGTGCACAGCCGGCTCAGACTCCGCTGCATAGTAAAGGTGATATTCAGGGCTCCGTCCTGCCCTGCCTCGACGAACGTCGCTCCAGGTACAAAACGAGTCCAGCCGGACGGGTTCGGCGTCCTCATCGTCTTCCAGCCAGTAGAAGATCGCCGGGAACGTCTGCTTTTCGGCGGGCGTGCCCAGAAATGCCCGGAAGCCGCTGACGCCCTGAAACTCGTGCTGGTTTGAGCGCTGTCGGTTAATCTCGACCTCGGTCAGCACCTTGGCCCCGGCGCCCTCAAAAAGATCTGCCAGAACACCGAACTTCATGAGGGCACCGCCTCTGGCTCATCCGCGGTCAAACCCTGCAGACTGAAGTCGCCAACCGGCGCGTACAGCCAATCGGAAACGGCGTTCAGCACATCGTCCACCGGCCGTCTCTGGCGCCCCTTCAGGGCGCATTCCCAGACAACCCCGACGCGCCAGCCCGCCTCGTGCAGCGCCTTTTTGCTGGCCTCATCCCGGGCAACATTGGCCCCGATCTTTTGACGCCAGAACTCTTCCCGCGTGCCTGGCCACTTGAAGAGATGGCAGCCGTGGCCGTGCCAGAAGCAACCATGGACGAAGAGCACCGCGTGATGTTTCGGAAAAATCAGATCAGGGCGTCCGGGCAGCCTCCGATCATGCAGCCGGAAGCGGAAACCGCGGGCGTGGAGCCCGCGGCGGATCATCATTTCCGGCTTGGTGTCAGCGCCCCGGATCGCCGCCATATTCCGGCTGCGGGTCGCTTTGTCATGAACATCAGCCAACTCTGATTACCGGCTCCGCCTGATTGCTGGTCAGGTTCAGGATATGCGGTCTCATGATCCGTGCAACCTCCGCGAAGACCGGCACCGCGACAGAGTTCCCGAATTGTTTGTAGGCCTGGGTATCGGAGACCGGGATCCGGAAATCTTCGTCGTAGCCCATGAGGCGGGCGCATTCGCGCGGAGTAAGACGCCTCGGATTTCTTCCCTCGCCGCGGCTGACGAGAATTTCCGATCCATCCTTGTAATACCGGGCCGACAGCGTGCGGGCGATGCTGTCGCCATCGACCAGCCCGAACCCAAAGCCGTTGCCCTTCGCCCGGTGCTTGGCCGCGTAGTCCTGCAAATATTGCCAGAGCTTGTCCGTCAGGGTGTATTTGTCGCTGACGGCGGCGTTGTCGCCGACCGTGTAGTGCCGCTCCGGCGCCTCCAGACCGTTTTCCGGGTGCAGGATATCCCGCATCACACGGTGCCCGCGCCTCGGAAGATCAATATCGTCGAAAGAGAATGGCACCTCTTCCCTGAACCCGACAATAACGATCCGCTCGCGGTGCTGAGGCACGTAGTGTGCCGCGTCGATGATACGGGTCTGGAGGGTATAGCCGAGGTCGTCCTCCAGCTTGCGGCGGATCACGTCAAACGTCCGGCCCCGGTCATGGCTTTTAAGGTTCTTGACGTTTTCCAGCAGGAAGGCCGCCGGGCGATGGGCCATCAGAATCCGCAGGACATCGAAAAAGAGCGTGCCCTGGGTCTCGTCATCAAATCCATGCAGGCGTCCCAGCGCATTCTTCTTTGAGACCCCGGCAATAGAGAACGGCTGGCAAGGAAACCCGGCCACCAGGACATCATGATCCGGAATCGCCGCAGCATCGACCTCGCGGATATCCCCCGCGATGGGCCGGTTGTCGGGGAAGTTCGCAAGATAGGTTTGCTGCGCGTACTTGTCCCACTCAGAGGTAAAGACGCAGCGCCCGCCCGCGCTTTCCATCGCTTTCCGAAGACCGCCAATCCCGGCAAAGAGATCGATGAAGGTGAAGCCGCCGCCGCTGTCCGGCCCGCGCCGCTGGTTGATTTCCAACTCCAGCAGACGGATGATACCGTCCCTCGGCCGCTCTTCGCCCCGGATCCAGCGATAAATATGACCCTCTGAATAATCGAGGTGTTCTGCCGCCTGGGGTACCGAATAACCTGCCTTCCGGAGAAGGATCTCAAAGTCCGTCATCACTGCTCACCGCCCTGGGAATTTTTCTGACACTATGGCGGGCGCGCGCCCGCCAGACAAGAACAATCTGCGGACATATGGTATATTTTCCGTTAATACCTACTGTATCCAGGCGAGATACAAGGACAAAACAGGAACCTGCTTGGTCGATTTCATGAGATTGAGGCAACCGGGTTCTGGCTCACAATACCCATCACAACCGGGAGCTCAGGCGTGGAGGCGCCCCTTGATCTATCCAGTTTTGCCCAAGGGTCTGAGAGCCGCTCTTAAGCTGTTGTGGGCTTGGTGCCCCGGAGCCCTGCGCTGGCAACATACGGCCCCACAGCGGTCCGTGCACGGCTGTGGGGCCTATAGTGGCTGCCTGTTAATCTGGCGGGGATCAGGCCTCATCTCCAGGCTCCCGGCCTGGCACCTTTACGCCCATCTTCTCCAGTCTGGCGAAGAAATCATCGCGCTGTTGCCGGTCACTTTCTTCACGCGCGTCTACGGCAGGCTGGACCTCCAGCATGATTTTGATTGCCGCAATAAGGGACGGGACATGCCCCGCAAGTCCGCGCCTGCAGAGCCCCAGATACCCCGCCTCATAGGCGGCCAGGGACACTTTGCGGCCCTCCGGCGTCCGGGCCGTCACCGGCTCAGACAGGATCTTTGCAGCCTCGTTTACGAGATCAGAGCGGGTCTTCGGGCGACCCCTCGGATTGCCCGACTGGCCTTTCTTCCAGCGGCTGGCTTTTGGCGGTTTGCCGTAGCCGATATTATATTCATCCGGCATCGTTGCCTCCTTCGTTCTTGAGCTTCGCGTCCACGCGCCGGATCCGATCGAGGATCTCCTTTTTCTTTGCTTCGGGATCGAAGCGCCGGGCCTCAGCGACACCGGCTTCGTCCAGAATCTTTCTCTGCAGTGCCAGTGCCCGCCTGTCTCCCGACAGGGCCAGCTCGCGCAACTTCCGGATCAGAGCTTCACTGATCGGCATCTGTCTGTCTGCGCCCTTTGGCTTGACCTGGCGTTTCAGGACACGTTGCAGATGCGAGTAGATGTCATCGGGCTTTTTCGGCCGGCCCTTCGGATTGCCGGACTGGCCCTTCTTGAAGCGGCTGTGCTCCGGCGGGCTCATATAGCCCACCGAGGTCTTGGTCTGATCGGTCATTCTGCCGCCTCCGTTGCCGGGGTCAGTGCCTCTTGTGCCCGCCGCCCGGCGGCCGCAGCAAAGCTTTCGCCCGTTTCTGCCAGGACCGCATCATGGCCCGTCAGCGCCGCGTAACGGCGGCAGATGACGTCGCAGTAGACCGGATCCAGTTCGACAAGCCGTGCGGCGCGACCACTGCGCTCGGCTGCGATCAGGGTCGTGCCAGAACCACCGAAGCCATCCAGCACGATCTCGCCGCGCCGGGTGACATCGCGGATCGCGTCGGCCACCAGCGCTACTGGCTTGACGGTCGGATGTAGTGCCAGATCCTGCTGGTTTCCGCCGAAGCTGTTGACGCCCGGATAGTCCCAGACATTCGTCCGGTAACGTCCCTTTTCGCCGAGGCCGAAGGTGTTCGTGTGTGGCGCTGTGCCAACCTTCCAGACATAGACCAGCTCATGGCGGGACCGGTAGAAAGTGCCCATGCCGCCATTGGTCTTGGCCCAGACGCAGAGGTTTTTCAGCTCGGAATAGACCTTTGAACCCGCGGTCTGCAGTTCGGCCATGTGCCGCCAGTCCATACAGACGAAGTGAATGGCGCCGTCATGGCTGACATCCGCCATGGCGCCCAGCGAAACCTCCAGAAAGGCCGTGAAGGTGCCGGCATCCATTTCGCCGGCGGCCATAGCAAATTCGCGGTGTTTCACCGCGCCGGAGCCACAGACATGGCCGTCGATCTTCACATTGTACGGCGGGTCTGTGAACACAGCCCGGGCACGATCACCGCCCATCAGCGCGGCGTAGGTCGCCGGGTCACGCGCATCGCCGCAGATCAGCCGATGACGACCGAGCTGCCAGATATCACCGGGACGTGTGACTGCCGGGCCCGGATCGGGCTCCGGTACGATATCAGCCGGGTCTTCGGCAGCCTCGCTGCTATCGTCGTCCAGCAGGATGTCCAGCTCGGCAGTCTCGAAGCCGGTAATTTCCAGTTCAAAGTCCAGATCGAGCTCAGCCAGGGCCTGAAATTCGATCTTCAGGATATCACGGTCCCAGCCCGCCAGTTCGGCCAGACGGTTGTCGGCGATGACGTAAGCCCGCCGCTCAGCCGCGGAAAGATGCGCCAGTTCGATTGTTGGCACCGTTTCCATGCCGAGCAGTCTGGCGGCCGCAACGCGACCATGACCGGCGATGATGCCGCCATCGCTGTCGACCAGCACCGGATTCGCGAAGTCGAATTTCCGGATCGACGCTGCGATCTGGGCGATCTGCTTGTCAGAATGGGTGCGGGCGTTACCCGCGTAAGGGATAAGATCGTCGGTCTTCCGATAGACGACGTTGAGCCGGGTCTGTTCCGGCAGTGCTTTGATGTCAGCCATTGTCAGGGCCTTTCATGATGTGCGCAGCCGGCTCGCCGTGACAGGGACCACCCCCAACTCGGGAGCCGGTCTGCGCTGTTTCTGGGAGAGGCCGGATCATCAGATCCTTGCAAAGGGCCGGATCGCTCCGGCACAAGATCGGCAGGCCCCCCGCCGATCACTTCGCTTGTTTGGGCCGGGCCAATGAGGCCCAGCATTTCCGGTTGCGGTCTCAGTTGAGTCTCGACGCGGTATCGTCAGCTGCGGCTCTGATTAGAACATCGATATTGAGTAAGTGCTGCAGGTCGATCTCCAGCATTTCGCGAGTCCAGCCAACGTATTTGCCGAAGCGGATTACAGTATCGAGATAGTGGTGGACATCGTCGGCGGTCAGCGCGGATATTGGCAGCGCCGGAACGTCATCGACACCGAGCAGATACCCAGCCTCGACACGTCCACGACCTGCAATGATGTTGCCGTCATCATCTACGACAACAGGCTGCGCGCCGTTGTAGTCACGGATCGTCCGCTGAAAGCTGTCGATCTCAGCATCGCTGTGATCGCGCTCATTTAGCGCATAGAAGTCGAGCTCCTCCGGATCATACCAGACGATCTTTTCGAGGGTTTCATCCCTCAGATTGGGAATCTCGGTTCCCGGGGTGGCGGCGTTCATGGCTTTGCTCCTTTCACACCAACTGTCCCCGGACCATTCCGGGGACTTCGAAACTCAAGTTGCGGCGATCAAGCGCCGCGACACGCCGTTGTTTCAGTTGATGTGCAGGCAAACCCGGGGAATGCCTTCGGAGTTGTCGGCTTTAGTACCGATCCGTGCGAAAGCCACAGGCAATCCACGTTACGTCTTTGTGCAGGTTTGCGCTTGAGGCAATCTGCGGGCATCCTTCTGCGCCGGTTTCGGAGCAGCGGTCAACAAAAAGTTTTGGTACTATATAAATCGCTTATACAGAATCTGCATTTCAGAGCTATTTGCACCGGCCGGAGGCCCCGTGGACGCCGGCTTGTGGATGAAGTCTGGCCATCCCGACTCGCGGCCACTCCGCTTTCACGGGTTGCCGACCTGACCCTGGAAAACCGGCTGCTCAAAAATGCATGATCGGGGATGAGGAGTACGAGGCATGAGGTATGCTCAACTTGAGCGCACCCTCGATGCATCTCTGGGCGTCGGCGATAGCGGCGTGATTGTCACTTGCGCACATCGCGGCAAGCGCAGACTGCGCTTGTCCTGAATCCGAAGTCAGGTTTCGTCCCGTTGTGCGGTTTTATTGCGTCTCAAATACCAACTCCGGGACCACAACTTCCCAGGCATCTCGCCTTAGTGTGTGATGATATGTTTCGTCGCTGTCTTCTTTCCGTCTGCGAACGATCGCAGCGATTTCCCCGCGCAGAAACCTCGTATTGGGCGGAGCCGAGAAACTCTTTGCCATACGCCCAATGCTTCGACCTTCTGCGTCGCGAATTGTGTATGGGTGTTCGCGAAGATCCAAAGAAACCGGGTCGCCAACTTTCGCATCGGAAATGGCATCTAGCGCTTCATTTCTTTGGCCCAAGCGACCTGCGAACGACAGATCAACAATTCCTGTTTCAGCAGATTGGAAGTATCGCCTCGGACCTGGGAAGGCCGAAAGGTCGGGCGTTACAGACCGGCTGACAATCGCAGGTGATCGCGTTGGAAGGTATTCATGGTTGTCGTTGCTCATCACGATGAGATTTCGACGCGCGCGTGTCATAGCTACATAGAACAAACGCCTGGGGGCATCCTGATCCTCGTTCCGCGAAGGGCGTTCCCAACCTCCATCGAGGATGACGACATCATCGAACTCGAGCCCCTTTGCTCGATGTGCCGTGAGGAGCTTTAACCCTCGCTGCTCGCCCCATGACTCTCTGGACCACTCGGCAAGCCATTCTATGACATCAGCAGCAGGCATGCTGCGATCGTTGATCTCGCGGGCGAGTAAGCCCAAGCCCTCTCCGATGCGATTGGTCCAGCGCGAGCTCGGGATCGAGTTTAGAATGTCCGTCAGATCGGATATCGAGACTACCCGGCTGTGGTCCTGACGGAGCGCTTCGACAAACGCTTGCATTTCGCGCATGCGCCAGAGGCCGGGCAGCTGTTCATTCGCGACCTCGACAGGAATGTGCAGCGCCTCAGCAAAGTCCCGGACAGGCGCGAGTTTCTTCCAGTCTCGTGAGATGACGGCCGCCTTTGACCAGGACCAATCGGGAATCAACCGTGACAAGCGAACAAGCTCGTCGATCGCTGCCATCGCTTGTGCGTCGTTGCCGTGAGCGCATTCCAGAATTTGAACTCTTCCTTGGGCAACCGGATCAAGCCCGGCCATTTCTCCGCCTCGCGGATCGCTTCGCCTCGCCGGGTCGACCGTGATGTCGTGGCCTGTCTTCATCCTGTCTGCGGCATGTTCGATTACCGCATTAGCCGCGGAAATGATGTTGTTTGTTGAGCGATAGTTATCGATCAGAAAGACTGGTTTTGCAGAATAGTCTTCCTCGAACTGACGGATATGACGGATAGAGGCGCCTGCAAACGAATAGATATTCTGATCATCGTCTCCAACCGCGAAGAGACTGATTCGAAGGTCCGGATCATCAAGACTCCGGCCAGCAACTGCCGAAATCAGAGCGTATTCTTCCGGGCCGACGTCCTGGTATTCGTCAACAAGAAGCCAGCGATAGCTCTGTATCAGGGTATCCCGCAATGACTCGGCCGCGATCTTGTCCATACCGTCGCCGCGCAGAAGTCGAACGGCATCCATCAGCAGGTTGTCAAAATCTGGACTCTCGGCGGCAGCGGTGCCCGCAAAGCTCGCTCCCACGAGACGCATCGCTAGGGAGTGAATGGTCGAGACAGTCACAAACCGGGCCTCATCTCCAATCAAGATACGTAGACGCTCGCGGATCTCAGCGGCGGCATGCCGATTGTAGGCAAGGACCAAAATGCCTCTGGGATCTTCTCGTTTGATTTTCACCAGATAGGCAATGCGATGCACCAGAACGCGGGTCTTGCCAGAGCCCGGGCCGGCCAGAACAAGAACATTGGTCTGCTCGCGATCGTCGCGGACGATGTGCTCCTGGGTGCTGTTGCCCAACGAGTCGACGATATTGGTCCAAGTCTCACCCGTTGCTTGCCTGCGAAACTCCGTGCCGCGGCCAGGCATCCATCGACGCATGAATGCGTCGCGCTCCAAAACAAAGTAATCTTCCGCCAGCCTCTCGGCGTCGTCGATGCTTTCGAGGCCTTTCTCGGCATAGGCCGCCATGACATGAGTTTGGATGGTCTGCTCTGTGTAGTGCTCTTCAAGCGGCGCAAAGTTTTGCACCGTGAAGTTCCCTCCCTTGGGGTCAAGGTGAAGAGTTATTGCTGGTCGAAAGACCGAAAGACCTTTGCCGAGCGTTACGACTTCCTGTTCATGCAGCCAGAGAAGCGCACGATCCATGAGTTTATTCGGGTCGCTGACGGCTTCTCGAAGAATGGCGTCGCCATTTATCGCGGCCAACAAACCACCCAAAGTCGTTTCGACCGAGATGTCCTTACCCCTGACGCCTTTCGGGACTTTCCCGATTAAATGAGAGAGAAGTCGCTCGGCGCCTAGGCGGCGGATTTCAGCGGTCTTGTCGACAATGGACCAAGAGCGCTGCAGCCGAACAAACAGGCTTCCGCGCGAGGCCTTTCTAACGTGCAGATTCCCCCGGCCTCCTTCCATGTCCCGGCCGTCTTGCGCCATTCCACGTAAAAGACCCTCCACAATGTCTGGGCGCACAGTGTCGTGGCCGGCTTCTCTGAGTACTTGGCTCGTTGCTGCGAGATTGAACGGCGTTGGCTCTCCATCATCAGCATCGGGAGCCTCTTCCCTCAGAATAGAGACTAATCCAGCCTCAAGCTTTGCAGCCGCTTCCAACCGAGCCTGCGACGCGTTCTCCACACCGACATGCACAAAAATCGTAATGTTAGTGTCGTCATTGGCGATGCCCAGCGCTTCCAGATCGGTGAGTGCTCTACGCAAGGCTGGTCCTGTGAGCCCACTTGCGCCACTTAGGTCGTCTGTCGAAATCCCCTCCTCTGGGGGTGCGTTGATGATGTGCTGGACAATCTTGAGAAGCTGTCGCCTTCGCGTTTCGGTGACGTCTGCGCGATCAAGAATAGACTTGGCCTGATCAATGTCCTTTACCAGCAATGAGGCTGGGAACACCTGAACGCGGTTCTCCTCGCGCCGAAGGAGCTTTGACTCTTCGAGCCAAGCCACGGCTGTTTTGACACGCGTATCGTCAGTGGCACTGTCGCGCTGGAAATCGTGGTCTTTCTCTTCTTTGACGATTTCACCCGAAGTCGCGACGACCTCGCCGTTCTTGCGTGTTTTTCCGTCAAGCCTCCGAACGGCTTTGAGGATCGCGCCTATTTCATGGCGCGCCAATCGTGAGCGGGCACTCAGGCTAAACTGGCGATCTACATCCTCACTGCTGAATAAGAGTGTGCAACGGGCAGGCGCACGGTCCCGACCCGCTCGACCCGCTTCTTGTAGGTAGTTCTCCAATGAACCGGGCACGTCTCCGTGCACAACAAGACGAATATCAGGCTTGTCGATGCCCATCCCGAACGCGTTGGTTGCCGCGATGATGCGAAGCTCGCCGACGCGAAACGCTTCCTGGATTTCTCGCTTGTCGTCTGCTGATAGACCTGCGTGATAGCGCTCGGCTGCCAGACCCTGTTGCTTCAGAAATTCGGCCACGCGTTCCGTGGCGCTTCGAGTCGCGCAATAGACGACAGCGCCAGAGGCCCCGGATGCAGGGAGGTATTCCTCTATGCGATCCAGGATGTCAGCCAACTTGGTAGATCGTTGGGTCGGGAGAACCTCGAAGCTTAAGTTCGAGCGAGACGCACCGCCATCAAGTAAGGTCAGTTCAAGTCCGAGGCGCTCGTTGAAGTGTCCTCGGATGTCCTGAACGACATCGGGTTTTGCTGTGGCGGTGAGACAAAGGATGGGGGCGATCTCGTCATCGGATCGCTCTTTGATGAAACGCCCAACATATCGATAGTCAGGTCGAAAGTCGTGGCCCCATTTCGAGACGCAGTGCGCTTCGTCCAAAACCCATAACCCGACTTCACGTTGCGCAAGCACAGACCGCACCGACATGCTGCGCAGTTGTTCGGGCGAAATAAGTAGAATGGCGGCGTCTCCCATACGCACCTTGTCCAATGCGTCCTGCCGCTCGGGAAGTGAAAGCAATCCGTTTATCGTGACTGCTGACGAGATACCCGCTCGAGCTAACCCCTGAACCTGGTCCGCCATGAGCGCGACGAGCGGAGATATCACGACAGTCAACGCACCCGTCTTGTCAAAACGCGAGAGTGCGGGGATTTGATAGCAGATCGATTTGCCGGTTCCCGTTGGGAGAATGCCTAGAAGGCTTTCGCCTTGCATCGCGCTCTCCACGATACGTTCCTGTAAGGGACGTCCGAACTCATCTATGGGCTCGGGACGGAAGTCTTCGAATCCAAACCATCGCTTTAGAGCCTGTTTAGGGTCGTTGTGGGCGCGGCAGTACTCGCAATCGGGATTACCACAGTTGGTATCCCTGAGGGCCTTCACAATATGCGATGCTTCGCGGAACTGCATGCGAACCCAGGGCGGCATGACAGAATCTCCGCCAGCCACGGAAATCCAAGACAGTGCGTAGGCCATAGGCCAACAAAGACTTGTGTCGTCGAGACGGGCCAACGTTTGCTCAACCATCACAGAACACGCCGCACCCTCTAGCAAACGACGAATTGCATTCTCAGCTTCGCTCTGTGTCGGGACCGCGCCCCCGCGGATTTCTGAGTACAACTGATCAAAGCCGCCGCTGTTTGGCGTGCGACAACACAAATAGTGGTAGGCAATCAGGGCATCTGGCGCCCGATCGTTAAGCCGGCGAAACTCGCTGATTTGGTTTTCCAAGACCTCGAACACCAGACGTGCATCGAACTCAGGATCATTGATGTGCCCTGTTTGCAGGCGACCATCTTGGTAATGTTTGACCAGGTGGTGATAAGGATTGCGTGGAAAGGCCAATGGGTTGAGCCACAACGTGTCGATTGGAGCCTCAGCCAACTTCACAAACCTGGTTGAGGCGGCTGCGAGATGTGGCAAGTCATGGCGAAGAATGTTGTGCCCGATGACGTGACCGAAGCCTCTACAGAAATCATCGAGCCGCGGTAGTCCCGTTTCGACGTGACCCTTCACGACTAGGCTAGGGCTATCTGGGTCGCGCACGACAGCCGCGAAGGCGAAGATCTTCGCCTTCTCAGGATCGACTTCGAGATCGATGGAGACACATCGATCAAGAATATCGGATTGCCTTATGTCCGCGGCCGTGTTCATTCCGGTTTTCCAGCTGTCTTGCGTCAACCCTTTGAGGGTACTTCTTTTTTTGGTGATATTATGACGCAAACCAGTGCTGATAGTCTAGGGAATGACCTCGCATAAGGGTCAACCTGGGGTATGGGAGCTACAGGCAGTCAAACTAGGCAGAAGTTTCGCTGACGTGTGACCTCACTGTCCAAGCGGGATCGGCGCTGGACCAGAGTTGTCCCAAAGCCGTTTATGGGGTGGGGTGTACCGAGCTTCCAGCGGTTTCTTGATGGAGTTGCTGAACACTGAGAAAGCACCTCGAACCGAATAGCGAATTAGCCCATGTCAGTTGAACTCTTGAGGATCGGACCCAATCCAGCAACGGCAACCATCCTGTTTGCGCATGGCGCCGGCGCACCAATGGATTCTCCTGCGATGACCGCAATCGCGGAAGCACTAGCTGACCAGGGCCTAAGAGTTGTTCGTTTTGAATTCGCCTACATGGCTGCCCGCCGAACTGAAGGCACCCGGAAACCTCCGCCGCGCGCCGAAAAACTGAACTCGGAGTACTTAGCCGCAATCGAAGCGCTGCAAGTCAAAGGCCCGTTGATAATAGGCGGGAAGTCCATGGGTGGGCGGGTTGCCAGTATGATTGCCGATGAGCAGTTTGAAGCGGATCGCATCGCCGGGCTGCTCTGCCTAGGCTATCCATTCCACCCGATCGGGACACCCGAGAAGCTTCGGACTGAGCATCTGAAACACCTCCGGACCCCAACGCTGATCTGCCAGGGAACGCGTGACCAGTTCGGCTCAAGGGATGAAGTCAGCCAGTACGAACTCTCCCCGGCCATCCGGATGAGGTGGTTTGAAGACGGCGATCATGACCTCAAGCCGCGCAAGCGCGTCTCCGGCCTTACCCATACGGATCACATCAACGCGATGGGCGCGGCGGTTTCAGAATGGGTCAAGGATCTGGCGCACTAGAAAGTAATTACGTGCGCCGGGTGCCTAGGGCTCGGTCGGGCCTCCTGCAGCATGCAGCCAAAATTTAACATAACGGACCTTATCTTTTGAACATACGCTCGAAAACGGCCATTAGCTAAGCTTGGCTTCAACGCCCGCTCTAGGCCAGCGCTGAAAAATTGAACGGCTGACCCGCTGCGGATGTCTAAAGGCAGACTAACCCGTATTGCGAGCCTCATCTTCCTTAGTCATGGTTACTCGAGCGATGTCTTCAGACGTCCCTGCCAGCTCAAGCAGAATATTGGCCCGGCTTGTAGCGACATAAATCAACTCGGGATCTCGCAATTCTTCAAGGCCGATTACAAAGACGCAGGGTCGGGAGAGACCTTTGAATCTGCGGACAGAGTCGAAGATTATATGGTTAGGCAACAGGCCATCCGCGGGGCAAGTTTCGATGCCAGCAATTCTTCTAGGCGGCGCTCTTAAGTCTGCCGAATTTCCCGTGAGCACGGCAATCTGTCCGACACCAACCTGGGAGGATGATAACAAGCGAGCTATTCGTTCATTCACTTTGGAAAATGCGACGTCGCTTGAGCGACACTCCATTATGCCTACCGGTTCGCCTTCAGGGCCAATGGCCGTTGACCGCCGACCCTCGTACCACTTGGAAATAAGTGCATGAATGCGCCGGGTGTTTCTGAGGTTTCGCGTAAGTGGAATGGCCGACTGCGGCAAAGCTGAGATGAAGTTATCGTCCTGCGAGAAAAGACGCTGATTGTCGTCGAAAAACACATAGAAGCGCTGCTCCCCTGCATCTTTCAAGATCATGCGCAATGAGTTTAACCAAGAGTCACGGAAATCCTGACCCTCATCAATTATGATTGTATCGAAGCCGAGATCAGATCGACTACCAACTGCCTCCATCAAAGCTTCTGGCAGAAGTGTATCAAACAATGCCTGCCCAGCGTTCGCAGGCAACTCAATGGAAGCCTCTTCAGCAAACTTGCGACATAGCGAGTGGAAACTGGCGACTACAAGGTTCTCCTGATTTTTGCATGAGTTTTGAAGATGGCTTGCCAGTGGCGCGTTGAAACAGGTCAACAATGTACGCTGTCCGTCCTTTGCAAATCTGATGGCGGCTTCAATTGCCAGAACGGTCTTTCCACTACCTGCTCCGCCGGAAATCGCCAGTTCATTGTTGTCAGTCAGGGAGTCAAGTATCCAGGCCTGCTCGCCGGTTAGGCGTTCTATTTCCTTGGCGTCGTCCGCCAGGCTGCCACCGATATGAGCATGAAGTTCGAAGTGGCTGGCCAGCAGTTCTTCAAGTGCTTTCAACCCATCGAGGCCAAGTGGCTCTTCTCGAGCGTCAGCCCCTTCTGTCATTCGGCGCACGACCCAGCGATCGAGTTTCTCTATGTCGTCACCAAAGGCCACGATTTCGAGCGGTGCATCAGAAGCAAGTGCCCGTGAGGGTCGAGTGCTTCCCGGAAGGATTGCCCCGTGACGTACTCGTAGGAAACGGCTGCCGAGACGCTTCTTAATTCGCTTGAGAAAGTGATGCTTACTGCTCCGAGCCTGAGAAATCGGATTCTTGATTCTGAACGTGAATCCATCCCGATCAGTACTGAGCCATTGACCATCTTCCTTGCGACAGCTTACGCGGCCACCCTTAACTTCAAGAAAAAGAAGTCCATTCTCGCGATGCGCAACGATGAAGTCCGCCTCGCCATCAAACTCGCCACCGCCGGCGTCCGCTTCATGCCATGAGCGTGAGTAATATACATTGTAATCGCCTGCGAGTAGGTCGCGAAGCTTCTCGTAAACGCGAATTTCGGAAGACAGTTTTGGATTTTCGATAACATGTTTAGGAAGCTGAGAAGGATACATGCGGGCCATAATCACTCACTCCCGTCGAGAAGTTTTCTGAAAAATCCGATTCCAGGCTGATCCGGGGTGCCGACAATCATGCCGCGATCAAGGTGGCGATTGAAATGCTCGCAGGAAGTTTCAGGAAGGAATGTGCAGCAATGGCATGCCGCGGAACCCGAGCCTTCCGATAAAGACAGGATCCCGCTGCTGCACAGTGGATCAGAGGAGCACCATTCCAGATCACGCAAGGCAGAAACCAAAAGCGGTCCCAACTCACTTGTTCGCCCCTTTCGCGATAACCCACCAAGTGTGCCATCGGAATCCGGCGCCGACGTGTACAGAAGGAAGCCGCACATTCCACCAGGGCCAGACGAAACGTACAGACGCTCTCTGATGGAAGCGGTAGAATACCCGCTGTCCAGCGACAGCTGCTCAGCAAGAGCATGTGCGGTCGTGTGTGCCAAAAGGAAACGTGGCGAGATCGTCATAGGGAACGGGCGATCGTCTCCATTGTGCTCGCGCCACGCGCTTTCTGCCGCAGAGTGCGCCTCTTTAGCCCGGTCAGAAACATCTTTCCGGGCCTCCCAACGTAAGACCTCTTCCTCGTCAAAGTTTATGAAGATTCCTTCTCCACGTACTTCAATAGCCGGAAGCCAGTTCAGTTTCGTGTCAGAAAGCGGGGCAACAAAGGCACTGTTATCATTGGCCTCCACAGCATTGAGCCGGCTAAAGCCTCGCAGCACCCGGACTTCGCGCAATCGTTCGACTGACACGAGGTGACTCAGATAACCAGTCAACTCGGGTGGCAGACTCTGTGGGCTTATTTGAAACTCGGGGAAGTGCTCATCACCCGCCATCCCCGAACAGAGCATCATATGCTCGTTGGGTCGAAGATCGCCGGTTTGGTCATCCAGCAAAACGAGCAAAGTCAGAATTTTTGCCGCGAGTTCGTCTGCAGTAACCTGTGGATCAGGCCAAACCGGGTGGATCTTCTTCTTCACATACAGAGGAAGCTGATTGCGGTCGTCCAAGGATGTCAAATCATCCCAGAATTCTTCAAGCATATCTCGGAATGAACCGCCGAAAGGAGGTACATCCAACGCCGAAGCAATGACCGGAAAATAAGCATTGGAAGCACCGCGCTGAATTGCGACGGGCTGATGACTGCACCCCTTTGCCTCAGATTTCAGCCATGGCGACTTGCCTTCACAGGGCAGTTTTCCAAGCGCTCCCGGGGACAGCGCCCCGTCCAGATCTTTTTCCTGTTTGCATTCAGTACAGTGAACTTTCAGGCCTTTCAGACCGGCGCCATCGCCAACAAGCTTTAAGGGTTTCTTTCTTGAGCACTTTTCCAGATGTCTCGGCCAGGACATCCAGGGAAAATCCTGGAGATGCCCGGCAGGGCAAGTAACGACAAATCTTACCGGCACCGCGTAGACTTTTCTGATCCGTCTCCCTCTGCCAGTGCTGCAGTTTGTGCAGTAGAGTTCAGGCTTTTCGATCTCAGAGCCCCAGAAGCGGCTTCGCTGCAAAAGATTGCAACTCGGGCATACATGCCAGTCGGGGAAACGATACGCTGGCAAAAGCCGTGGCCTTTTGGACTGGCCGAACCGCTCCTCACCCACAGGTGGCAACCGGAAGCCCCGAACTTGAAGACGCGCCTGGAGTGGCTCGTGATTGATACGCTGATCATTCAGCAAGCCTGGTTTGGTCGAGAGCTTATCCCAGGACTCGAGACCAGCTGCAACCACCGAAATTGGCGCTCCGTCTTCACCCCGAAAGTCAATTATGGCCCCAGGGCCATTGCCAGAGAGAACCTGGCTCCGTCGAATCTTCCCAATAGGTTTCATCGATTTGCCTCTCTGTCTTGAGATCCGCTAAGGAGAACGAATGGTGTCGACGCCTCAACTGTCCGAAGTGAATTTGGCGTCGGTTTTTGCTTGCTGAAGCGCGCTCTGTTTCCGCGCTCAGCGGCAGCTTCCGCGGAGGTTAACAGCGCATCGTTATAGTCGCTCCAGTACTCGCTAAGACCTTGATGGTCGAACCAGTCGTCCAGGAATGTGTCTAGTTGCCGTCGCGCGGCTTCAGCCTCGGACGGATCGATTCGATCGATCCGATCAATGATTTTATCAAGCAAGTCCTCTGCGTCTTTCTGATGTTGCTCAATAGCTCCTGGGTCTGTCATCCCTTGTACAAGGTGGCGAACGAGCGCCACATACGGAGCATGAAGTGCCCTGTCTCGAGCGCGCGGGGCGAAGGGTGTGACACTTGTTGCTTCGACGTCTCGATAAAGGCTGCGGTGCCAGCTGGCGAAAGTCTCATACCGGCTGCGGTCTCGAGACTTTGCGGCGTTGAACAGGGTAATCACAAGGCCGGGGGCACGGCTGCTGCGACCAACGCGGCTCGTAGCCTGAATGTACTCTGCGATGGTCTTCGGTTGTCCGTTAACCAACATCAAGCCAAGACGCGAGACGTCCATTCCAACCGAGATCATGTTGCTGGCCAACACGATATCGATATGATCCGTATCATTCCATGGCCGCTCCAGATCTTTCAGGAAGCGAGGAATTTCACTGGAGCGAACACGGCTCGTCAACTCGATTTGCGTCTGAGCATCGCGCTCAGGCTCATTCCCATGGCGCGCAGCATAATCATGAATACTTCGTGCCGCGTCGTCTCGCATCAGAACCAGAGCACCTCCGAGTTCTCGCAGCGAATTGAAATAGTTCACCAACGTCCAGTAGCCGTCGCGGGACTTGTCATCCAATCTTTGATCAGTCGCCGCCTGCAAAAGCGAAGCAGCAACCGCCTGCTGAGTAAATTTGGCCGAGCGTCCGACCGTAGAGATGCCAACATACCGGCGGCCCGGAACAGTGCGATCCTCAACAGCAAACCCGGAATTGGTATGATCGAGTCCCGGCGGGGGAAACTGAAAGGAGTTTCGATCAAACAGCGCTCTGATCTGCGCTTCGGCACGGCGGATTGTTGCAGTCGACCCAATGATTTTTGGCCTACAGCCTGAAGTGCCCCGGCACAGTTCGTCGATTGCGGTTTCATAGAGGCCCGCGAGACTTCCAAGGGGCCCTGAGATGAGATGCAACTCATCCTGAATGATAAGTTCCGGCGGGTCTGATGGAGTTCCGATACCGAACAAACGACCCGATGTCTGATTTCGCGTAATCTGTGCGTATTTATCCACCGTTCCAATGATGAGCGTTGGCTGCTCGCGATACACGTCCTCGTCAACCGTCCAGACAGGTACTGGGCTTATCGACTGGGCCAATTCGCAAGACGCCGAATTACAACGTGCTTCGACCCGATCACCATTGGCGGAAAGCTTCCACTCCATAGGCTTGTGACAGCAAGGACATGTTCGCAACTGTGCGGGAGAGCTGTCGCCGTTGTTCGCAAGGGCTCTCTCGGCATCCGCCACACTGTTTGGCGTAGCCCCTTCTCCGACCCAGAGACCGAGAGAAATCGGTGCATCAGTTTCGAAGTGCTTTGGTATCTGACTTATGCCTGCATCGGCCTTGCCGATCCGGATCAATTCGCAGGCCAAAATAAGCGCAGCGGCTCTTTCAAATTGCTGAATTGTGAGGAGCCGAAGTGTGTACCTCATAAAAGTGGTTACCCCCGCACCACTGGGATCACCAGCGGCTCTGAGGCGCCGCAGGAATATAGTAAAGGCTGTGAGAAGCAAATACGCTTCTGTTTTCCCGCCTCCGGTCGGGAACCAGAGGAGGTCCATTGTCTCGCGCTCTGGCGAAGCGCCATTTGCAAGGGATTCCAAACTTAGAAGCGCGAAACCGAGCTGGAAAGGCCTCCATGACAATTCAGGCGGGTCGGGCTCGACCCTCCAGGAGTATTGAAGCGCAAGCGCAGCATTGGCCAAGCGAAAGGCATCGAGAACATCAGGCGCTTCGGCCAGAAGTGAGATACCTCTTCGCATACGGTCCTCTGCCGCACGGCAACGCCTCATGTGAAGATCGCCTTGCTCAACCAGTTGCGCTGGAAGCCCGGTAACGCCACCCGCCGTCCTTGCAATCCATGCCGAATATGCATCCACGAACGCATTCAGGGACCCGCAAAGCTCAATTCTGTCCTGAGTTGCGAGCCAGCGGGCACTAAGCGCGGCACGAACTTTGTCCCCTTTGAATTCGACATCACCCGCCGCGCTGACAACGTGAACCGTCGCCTCCGGAAACCAGCTGGTTCTTATCTCCTGGATTGTGCCGTCGACCGGCTCATTCCATGTTGCGGAACACGTGTGCCCCACAGCCCACTGCTTTACATTCCTGTAAAGCAGACTCGCCGATTTTGCATCGTCGTCTTGGTTTTCTCCCACCAGACGATCTGGCTTTGGAACAAGGCGGCATTCCCGATCACATTGAACAGCCAGCGAAACCTGAAACAACGCGGCCTCTTCGTTGGCCTCTCGGCTCTTTGCCCGCGCTGGCTTGGTATCGTTGGTCAGTGCCAGAGTTACCAAAAGGACATCTGACCAGGGTGCAGCACGGACATGAAGGCTTGCGCCAGAAAGCCCATGTTCCGCCAGACTGATTATCGGCACTTCTCCAGATTGCAATTTGTCGAGTGGAAGAACGAGCTCGGCTACATGCGGCTCGCGTCGCCAGTCTTTTCTTCGTCGAGTGCGGGTATCCTCATCCTCGTTCGCAGGCTCCTCGGCTCGGTAACGGGCTCCTTCAACCCGGACACGCAATGAAGCCTCATTCCCCAGCGACTGAACCGCGAACGACAGGCCCATGGAGCTCGGCCTGAACGTTGATGAGGCCTTTACCCCGTCAAGTGATGTGCCGGCATAGTCCGCGTCGTCGGCATCAGATGCCTCATCATCCTCTTCTGGAGAAATCGTTGTTCTGTGAGCAAAGAGAATGCCGGTAAGATATCGGTCCGTCGGCCTGTCGGTGATTACCTCGTCGTTTGCTTCCGGCCCGATGAGGTCCACTTTCAGTCGTTCAAGCATTGTATCGCGGGCATCGTTCATCCGAATTCTCCAAGATCTTTTTCGCTTCAGCGAGGCACCTGTGCAAAGCCGCCTAAAAGGGGCATCAACCCAATAGATGGTGCGTTACCCGTGCGGTCTGGAACGACAACGGTTGTTGCTCCTACAACAGAAAAACCAGAAATCCGCTCAGGCATTGGACTATCCGAAGTAGTCTGACTTACGGACCGCAGCGCTTCGATAAAACCGGAAGACAGGCAACCAATTGCGTCAGCATCGTTTTCTTTAGCTCGAACCAGCAGCCTGCCTTGGGAATCAAGGAACGTCTCAGCAGAAACCCCGCCCGCCGCCGCCCGCCAGATCGCTTCGATCACAAGCCGAGCATCACTTACCTGCACTGCTCGAGTAAAATCCTGCCAGTTTTCTAGGTCGCCCTCGAGACCGATTTCGATCAATCTGTTGTCCTTGCGAGGCGCCCAGTACCTTTCGGGCTTGCCTGTGGAATAATACTTATCCGGATGGATCCATGACGTCCTCAGTTCAGCAGAGGAACGTGTCGAGCCGACGTAGAGTGTACGCGCCTCCTCTCCCCAATCGACCGTGTCGCCGTATGGAGCACGCGTCAGAAGCAACATCACTCGTTGATTTTCACGACCCTTTACCGCGTGGATCGTTGAAAGCAATGGCCCACGTTTGCCTTCATAGTCGCAAAGTAGCTCCAGAGGTGCATCCTCAAGCGCTTCCGCGACATGGCCAATCAGGATGCTATCTCGACCGCTTCCGTCAAGCTCCAGAAGGATTTCCCAACATGACTCATAATCTTGGTCAATTGCTGGATGAACGGCACTGTGTAGGAACTCAAATGCATCTTTTGACAGTCTCTCGGACCCCGAAAGTCCGCCAAGTGTCACACCGATCCAAGGCGCGATCCGAATAGGGCGGTCGGGAAGGCGCATACGAAACTGTCGGCCTTCCACTCGCAGGGCCTCTGCCGCTGTAAAGAGCGCGTTGCGGCTCCGCGTAAGGATCAGGCCGCTTGTCGTGGACGGATGGGTGGTGAAGCTCTTTACATCTGCCTCGAGAGCCGCGTTCTGTATTCTCCGGCGCACCTCGAAGTACGTATCACGAGAACCTCGAGGGTCATTCCGCAGGGTCTCCCGAGCGTCTGAAAAGAGCTGCTTCAGGGAGCTGTTACTGGTCCGGTGATCATGCTCCAGACGACAGGTCTCGAACGCATTTGTATCTGCCTTCTCCGATAGGAAAGTGGACTCAGTCCTGTCGCGGCCTTGGTAGCCATAGATTGCCTGAGCAAAATCACCAAGAATCGTGACACCGCATTCCGGATGCAGCAGTTCGACCAGCGCATCGCAAAGCGCCTTTCTATCACCCACGAGGTCCTGAGCCTCATCGATAATGACGTGTTCAAGCTGGCCGATTGCATCTGCAACCAGCGGATCACCGGAACGCAGCAGCTGGGCCGCGGCTCTTATGTTGGCATCGTAGGTAGCCCCGCCCGTGGCGCCTGTGACAGAAAGAAGACGTGAGGCGAAGGAGTCGAAGGTCCGTATTTGAACGGCGGTTACATTCGGCTCCTGAGCGAGCCGCACCAAAACCCGCTCTCTGAGTTCTGCCACCGCCATGCGCGTGAAACTCAGAAGTAGGATACGTGAGGGAGAAAGGTCTTCCTCCTGTACAAGCGCAATTACGCGTTCACACGCAACATGGGTTTTCCCCGACCCCGGTCCTGCCTCGACTACGAGGCGAGCGTGGCCTGGTGCTTTGATCACTCTGTCCTGGCTGGGATCGTGTGGCCGAGTGCCTTCGGCATCCTCAGGCAACAACGCTATCCCGAACCATTCGTTCAGGAACCTGGCATTCGGCTCGCTCAGCGACCACTCCTGCGTCACAGGGTCGAAGGAACCGCACAGTTGAAGCGCGAGCTTCAAAGTCTCAGGCATAGGGTCCGGTTTCGCCCACCGGCCTTCCGATGGAAGCAACTCGGTGACACCCTGCAAGTCGCTATGGCCTAACTCCCGCAGCAGGTCGATCAGGGTTTCTGTTCCGCCCTCTTTTACGACCGGGAAAAGAAGATCAGGGTCCTTGCCGGCGCCGATACCATAGCTCCCGAGTGTGATAGTACGGCCATCCGGCAGAGATATGCGCCGCTCGGGCAACGATACCAGGACAGCTTCACCACGAACTGTCCCAAAGCCGATGTCATGAACGCCGCACAATGTATCGATCACGCTCTCAACTGTGGACATTGCTTCCGAGGAGGGACCATCGCTCATCAACTGAGACACCCACTCCACAGCAGCGATCCGGCTGATGCCTTTCCGGGCATAAACAATGCTGCGTAAAAGGTCGGCAATCATACGTCTGGCCGTCGGCCCGAGCTCTGCCGACACAACCAAATCTGGAAACTCCTGGGAGACCGTGTTCACGTTCTAAATGGGCTTTCTGCTAAATTGGCGTTGACCTTCCAAGACTTAATGATGAACACTCTCGTCGAGGTTGCGCCATTTTTCAACCGCACGAAGCGGCAAAATTTTGATTTTTGTGTAGGAGAGCGAATGACGTGGTTCCAAAAAACTCTGGAGGATCACCACGCTTCGCTTGCTGATCGTTTCTCAGGTCTGGCAAGTGTTCGCGGAGCCTTTCCGGTTTTTGCCATAGAACATGATCTGGACCAAGAGGCTCTCTCGGAACTCCGGGCTGCTCTCGCGCTTGAGATTGAGCAGGACCCTCAATTGAGGGGGGCCAGATGGGCTTGGCGCTACCTCCCATTGTTAGTGGTGGCTGCCGAAACTGGCTATCGTTACCGTGGGACAGGAACGGACTTCTGGCCGATGCTGTCCCGGGAGCTGACGGTTGAGACCGGTGGAGAGTTCCGGGCTGCGATCACCCGGCTGTTTGAACTCGGCACCAAGAGCTTTCAGCTGTTTCGGCCTGGGGACAGCCCGTGGGAGCGACACTTTCCATTAATAGCGTGGCCAATTGGTAACGCGTTGGTGCCCTTGGAGATTCAGCCCCAGATTACAGACGCACTGCGGCGAGCTGTTCGCGCAGGAATCTCTTTCGAAGATACAGAGGGGATAATCGAGTATCTCAAGAAGCTCGCCGCGGGACACGCCAGCCGTCGCTTTGAGCACTGGATTGGAAATACCAATGTCGCGCTCGAGGTTATGCGGCGCCTTCTCATTCCCGCTTCTGAGGGGTGGATGTCTGCTGGCATTCTTCATCGGATTGATAAGGATGTCCGACAGGACGCCCGCTCATTCCGCGCGATTTCCGAAGCTCGCCGGAATTCCGCGCGAAGGGTCTCACGACCAAAAGAAATTCCATCGTCCCGGTTCGTAGTATGCCTTTCTGATGGCGTGCCTGTCAATGTGGCGATTCGCGGACCTGTTCTGGGTGCAGGTTTGCGAGAAGAGGTGATCGCGGGTTTGCGTATTCATGGAGACAGAATAAGAGCAACGGGTTCGGAACACAGTACTCCATTGCGCTCCTTCCTTGCCGGCGGCGAGATCGTACTGGGTCAATTCGGCATTTTGCCAGACTCTCCTCTGTATCGAGGCGATACCTTCCTGCGCCCACAACAGGAAACTGCAGAATCTCTCTTAGAAGATTTACAGCCTGCCGCGGCTTCGTTCTTTCTTGTTGAGTCAGAGGGGCAAACTGCCACCGCTGTCGTACCGGGGGATGTGCTTCCTCTAGGTGCGACCGTCATACATTGGATTCGCACCGATCAAACCGGTTCGCCCGAGTTTCGTCGTCTCGATACCGATTCAGATGCCGACGCTGAGTACCTGCGACGGCATGGTTTCACGCTACTATCGAAGCAGCCAGAGCTACAAGTTCTCGGTCTTCCAATGCCTGGCGCTAATCCAAGCTATTCTGCGCAGTTTCCAATCCTTGTTTCAGCTCGAAGTCATGGCCCTACTCCCTTTCTCGACGGTGAGATACACCCGGCGGATTGGCTCGAGCTGCGCGGTAACAAATGGGCTGCTTTTCGGCCTTCCCCTGGAGAGCATACGCTCTCATCGCCCGAACTCGACGATGGTGACACTATCCTTTTCGAGGTTGTGGAGCCTCCCGATATTGAACCGGCATCCATCAGTATTCAGCCGGCAAGCGCAACTTTGCGTGATCTTGAGCTAGGCAGACTGGAGATAAAAATCTCGTCGCCGCTTGCATTGGAACAGGTGCCTGTCTGCCTTCGCATTTCGTCAGGCGACCGGCAGATCTCCATAGTCGAAGACACAATAGAGCGACTACCTCACGTCATTGCCGGAGGTTCGCCACCGCTGCGCCGCCTGCAGACGCAATTGCTGGAGCATCAAGCGCCCTTGAGCGGCCTGCGCCTCGACGTGGAAGTCCAAGGACTTCGCCCGGCCCATGCACTGATTACATCCGACCCCCTGGACCTCCGCTACGATCAGGCTTCAGGGCTCTGGCTGGACGAAAGCAACGAAAAAAGAACATTCTCGACTCTCGTTGCGACCCCGGACTCTCCACTGCCCCATGGTGACACATCTGGAGATGGCGACCTGAGGCTGCTCCTGCCTGCTTCCCCTCGGCACGAGACGCTGAGATCAGGTATTGTTGTTTCGGACGACCGTCGGCTCAGCTTTGCACAACTGGCCGGAGAGAAGGTCAATGTGCCGTCTCTGTTGCGTGAAGCCGACTCCCGTGACGGCTGCGCAGGATTGACCGATGTTGCTCGGGCGACTTTGGCCTGGCAATTGGCCGAAGCAGACCACCTGATCAGCAACTGGCGCCGCTTCTCCGTTCTCGACCAGCTCGAAGCGGCTGTAATCGGACTGCTTTGTGGTACCGACTGGCAGAAAACAGAGGCGGGAATAGACCTTTCGATTTTGTCTCAACATGGAGCGCTCTTTCGATGTGCGGAGTCTTTGGGTCTCCTTACAGGTGAAGACCTGCCGAGGATTGAAATCAATTCCGACTGGATGTTTTTCAGAGACCGCCTGATTGACCGTTTTCGGGCAATAGTGACCACATTACCGGAAACCGTTCATCACTGGGATGAGGACTTGGGCGGAGATTTGGATCTCGCCGTGATCGACGCCTACGAAGACCTTCGACTTCATCTGGAAAAAAACAACCGCGAAGCGTTCGAAGAAGTCGATATGGCGCGCCCGGCAGAGGATTGGCTAAGGGCATTGAAGCAGGCACAGGAAATGCCACTACTACCAATGTTCAGGCGGTTCATCTTGCCGGACTCACGTTGGATAGCCCTAACCAGTGCACCGTATGACGAGTTTACCGAGGACGATCTTGTGGACCTCCTTGACGAGTGCCACGTTGATGCATCCCGTCGGCCTGGTCAGCGATGGATTGGCAGGGCTGAGTTGAGGACTTTATTGCAATTCTGGCTGTCACCCGAATCGACGATATTTGAGGAAGACTGGCCACGGCTTTTGTCAAAAGCCTTGTCAGATGTGCGATCGGCGCGCGCCGTTCGCTATACTGCTCTGCGTTACAAGCTTGCGCGCCTTGACATGCGCGATGGAGCGCCGGCGTGACAGATCAATACCTTCGTTTCGTCAATGGAGTCCAGGCACTGCGCCGCAGAACCTCGGCCCTTAGCATCGGCCTTTGCGGAGCTCTTGGTGTGGCGGCCGATCCTCTTCCTCACCAGCTTTCAACGGTACGACGCGTGCTCGGCGATACCCGAGTCAGACACCTTTTGTCAGATGAAGTTGGTCTCGGGAAGACGGTCCAGGCATTAATGATTATCAATGCTTTGCGCTGGCAGCAGCCCTCGCATCGCACAATTATTGTTGCGCCCGACAACCTCTTGTCGCAATGGCAGGAGGAATGCTGGGTTCGTGGGCACATTATGCCTGCCCTTGCTGGCACCATCGATAATAGCGTCGACGAAACGGCACCTGTTACCCTTGCAAGGCCTCGTGATCTGATGATCCGACAGGGTGAGGGCACACGCACCATCTCTGCAGACTCAACTCTGTTTGATCTGCTGGTAGTAGACGAACCGCAGACCATGCCTCGCGAGACGATCCAACTGTTGTCACAGACCTCTGACAACTTCAGGCAGACGCTCGTGCTCTCTGCTACCCCGCGCCTCGGTGATCCGGCATGGCGTGAATTGATCCTGCGGATGATTGAACCGGAAGCCAGCCAGTTGGCGGGATTGGAAGGCCGTACTCTCGTTGATGTTCTCGAGGAACGCGAGAATGCCGCTATTGAGCTCATAGGAGATAGCGCCGACACACAGCAAGGGTCGCGAAGCTTCTTGCTAGCCGCTGCCGGCAGGAGAGTGATCCGCAACGGACGGAACCAATGGAGCGAATTCTTGCCTAGGCGCCGGAACCATGAGGTACGCATCCAACCTATTGAGTCTGAACGGGCCCGGTATGAAATTGCCGACAGACTGCTGCAAGAAGCTGATCCGGAGAAAGGTCTTCAGGGGCCACTGTGGACTGCTGCACGCGCTTTGCAGAGAAGCGCAAGGGCTGCGCGAAACGTTCTGACGGACCTTTCAATGCAGGAAGGAGATCTGGGCGAAAGGGCAGAACGAGCGCGAATGGCCTCGCTCGAAGACCCCGGGGACAGCCGCCTCGACGCACTTCTCGACATTCTTGCAGATCAATGGAATTCAGCAGCGGACCGAGCCTTCATCATCGTCTGTGGCGACAACCCTACGATCGATATGCTCCGCACGACACTACCTCGTTATTTCCCTGTTCTGGCAGGAGCGATTTCGGTGATGCGGCGCCCTGCAACAAGTGAGCTCGATGGTGTCGCTAACCTTCGAGAGGTTCAGGAAACTCTTGCCCCGCTACTCGCGGGCGAGAGCAGGCTGCTCCTTGTGGGTGACTGGGTGCAGGCCGGACTGAATTTACATCACGTTGCCCAGGGTATCATTTTCTTCTCGCTGCCTTGGGAAATTGACAGCATCGATCAGCTTATCGGCCGCATCGACCGCCTTGGCGGCTCGAAATCGCGGAGCCGGAAGCAGAATACTGTCGATATATGGCGCATCCTTATCGAGGGTTCGCAGGAAGCCGCAATTGCGGATATGGTTGCTTCGTTGGGCGTGTTTGATGCACCGATGCCGCCACTTTCCGCTGACGAACTGCAACAGGTTCAAGCCCAGCTGGGCAAAACAGCAAAGTCGCGAAAAGTTCCCGGATCGATTGTGCGACTTACCGGTGACGGAACCGGATTGACGACCCGACTCACATCGCAAGATCCGTATACTCCAGAGCGGGCGGTCAAAACGTTCTCTGAGTGGCAAGTGCAATCGTGCCCGGCTCCAGCTATGATGCAAGATATCGAGCGGCCACAGGACACGCCCGTCAGAAGAGAAGAGCGCGCCTTGGGGGCTTGGCTTCAAGCCATTGGGAAATCTGATGATTTCGACGTGAGTTCGCGCCGTGACACGTTGGATGACTATCGCTTCAGGACGTTGTGGTACTATCGCGAAGCCGCCACCGGACGCGCTGGGGACAGCCCATTTCAGCTGCCAGCTACCTCCCGCGATAACTGGATGTCCGATCATATTCCTTTCATATATCGGCGCTCAGATATTGGAACTCCGCCACGAAAGGCTGTGTTCACGGATGAAGGCGAAGAAACAGCCAGGCCCTTGCATTTCCTCGACCATGGGAGCGTTGTCCATGACACCTTGCTGAGTGGATATGCAAAAGCCGTCAGCAGTCAGTTCGGACCCGATACACCGGTTGTGCAAACGAGCGTTATTCTTCCGGAAGGCCACCCAGCTCGAGAAGTCGGGCCTCTTGCGTTCTTAGCGGTTTCGACGCTTGACCCTTTCCCAGATCAACTGGTGCCGGGCCTTTGGTCTTCGGAAGCCAGAGCGCTTCTTGACCGGGCGACAACTGACGCTCAGAGAAGCTCGCTCCTTGAAGACCGGAAGGCCCTACAAGCACTTTTCCACGCACTACAGCGCAGGGTGCGTCTTGAAGTTCCGGGAAGATTGATCCGAGAGGGGGTTGTAAGAGGTTCAGACGGGTGGAAACGCATGAACGCTGAGGATGTTGACCAATGCCTTCAACCAATTACGGCGTCTACCGACAAAGCGATGGCCCGTGGCCGAAGGCCCATGTCAAACTTCCTAAAGCCTGAGGTGGCCTCCGCACTTCGCTCAAAACAGTCGGAGCTCGTACGAGCTGAAGCGCATCAGTTTTATCACGATAGCGTTGCACAGCTCTTCCCGGTGCTGGAAGAGTTTGCCACCCAAGTTTCCAGTCAATTCGAAATTGAAATCCGGAACCGAGAGCTCAGACTGCAACGGCGCAGAAATTCGCAGCCTGAAGGCGTGCCCATCGAACTCTGGCAGGGCCAGATTTCCGCGCTCGAGCGCTCACTTGAAATGGCTCGCCTAAATGGCACTGAGGCGATCAGTTTCATCCAGGAATTTGGAGCGGGACGATTGAAACTTCCGCAGCCGGATCCGTTATGCATCCTGTTGTCGCTCGTCAGCGATCATTGATCAAGATCGGAGTACGTCCGCGACTAAGACACCGCTAATCGGAGCGGGGGGAATTAAACATAGTGGCGCTTATGCACCCCCCGGGGGCCACCACACGATTTCCTGTTCCGTCGCGTTGGTGAAAATATGGTTCACCTCCAGCCAGGGGTTATGATCAAGACGCATTCGACTGACATGATCCCTCTCCACCTGGTCTACTCGTGCGTTGACTTGCTGAGCTATCCTCGCTGCATCACTTGCGACATACACCCGCTGGGCTGGTACCCCGAAAAGAACGAAGACAAGCATGTGCCGTGAATCTCGAACCAGCTTGGAAAGTGTATAATGCACCACAGGTTCCCAAAGCGCCAAATGGCTATTAAAATCTTCCGTGCGAGTGAAGGTCCAAGCAGCGTTTATGAATAGCACGCCTTCGCGTGCCAGATGATCGAAGTAGGCACTGGGTGCAGGAATGATTAAGCCATCTCGCTCAATCTCTCGTCGCACCCTCGGCCACTGTCCTGCACGAAAATCTCCTTGATGGCCTTGCCGGGTGGCCAAAGACGCCAGCAAAAGAGGTTTCATACTGCTGGCGATATCCTGTGTTCTTCGCCCGTTCCATGCACCATCTTCGAATGCCCGCCCAGTTGCTTGGGCCGGGTTCGGATAAGGATCTTGACCCAGGACGATAACACGCACGTCGTTTGGATCGATGCAGTCGAAAGCCTTTGACATATGACGCTCCGGAACCGGATCACCGTCCTGACGTGGTCCGTTCAGGTCAAGGAGCGGCGGAAACGGATCGCGCAACGCTGCATCCGGCAAGCAAACGTTCGAAAGACCAAGAATATTGGGACCATCGCATTCCGCAAAAAACTCGCGCCAAAGAGGTCGCAGATTACTTCTCCAACCCTCCAGATGCGCTTGCAGCCTGTTACGTAGTGTCACCATCTTCTTACCTTTTTTCTGTACATGCATTCTAGCCGATCAGGGTCATTTTTTCCTGCGCCTCACACTCCAGCAGCGCTACCACAGTCCTGAGTGTCATGCCCATCCTCGACGGCGCCGCGATCATTGTTCCGCTCCTTACAGTCGCATTTCCTGCACGCTTACGTTCCCTGTTCTTGTCCGCCAGATACCTTGTTCAGGTCGGTGAAATTCCCTGTTTCGGCGTGTAGGGAAATATATCGCAACCGATTGATAAGTCTCCGTTATTTGCGCCGAAATCAGCCCGGGACACTGCAATGCGTACGAATTTCCCTGTAAATTCCCTGTAAACAGGGATTTCGAAGCCGGAGACTGGATAGCTCGAGACTGCGCGCACAGCCAGTTCATCGAACCATCGTTACTTCGATACCCGTGGCACCCGTTTGCCACGGAAAATGCCCCCGTTTATGCCCCAGTGGTTTCGGGTGTTCTGACACCCTCTGACCTCTTCTCTTTCCTAACCTCTAGCAGGGGTTCTATGGGGGTGGGGAATAGGTATAAGTAATGAATAGAAACCGGAGGATAGAGAGACCCGAGTATCCTCGTTCCTGATCCATAATACACAGAGGGAGGAGGAGGTTATGGGGGAGATAGAGAACCCATGGCACTCGCGGCCAATCGACGTTCACCGCTGGTCGGATCATCCAGAGGTGGCAGAGTTGGTCGACCGTATCTGGGATGATCTCCAGCATGGAATGGATTTTGAGAGCAGTTTGGGACTTAGGGTTTACCGCTCAAAGGCAAAGTTGTCGGGCTGACAGAAGTTGAGTGTCGCGCTAAGTTCCTCAAAACGGGGGAACGAATGGACAGACGGCTTACCACAGTGCTTGCGGCGGACATCGTCGGATATTCAGCACTGATGGATCATGACCGTGAAGGTACGATTGCTGCGCTTAGATCATTCCGTGAAGATACACTTCAGTCGCTGCTGCAAGCCCACAGGGGGACATTGATCAAAAGCTTGGGCGACGGTTGGATTGCCGAGTTTAAGTCCACATCAGACGCTGCAGATTGCGCTATTGCATTACAGTCAGCGCAGAAACCAGAGAGCATCAAGCTTCGAATTGGCATTCATACTGGCGAGGTCGTTACAGAAGGCGATGACATTTTTGGTGACGGAATAAATGTCGCCGCTCGTCTCGAAGCGCTGGCCGAGCCGGATCAGGTTTTGATATCGGACACATCTCACAACAGTCTTGACCGAGGTGACGCGTCCAAATTCGATGGCGGCGAGCAGACAGAACTCAAAAATATCACGCGCCGCATTGGTGTTTGGTGCTGGCCAAAGGGCACTTATGCCAATCTATCAGAAAAGGCAGATGTCAGACCCGGGATTGCAGTGCTGCCATTCGACAATATGTCTGGTGATCCCGAACAGGAGTTTTTTGCGGACGGCATTACCGAAGACATTATCACAGAGTTGTCTCGTTTCCGTTGGCTGATGGTCGTGGCACGAAATTCATCTTTTACATTCAAAGGAAAAAGCACGGACATACGCGAAGTGGGTCGCATTCTTGGAGTGCGCTACGTTCTCGAGGGTTCAGTCAGACGAGCAGGTCAACGAGTCCGCATTACAGGTCAGTTGATTGATGCGGACGACGGCAGTCATCTCTGGGCAGATCGCTTCGACGGCGTGCTTGATGATATTTTTGAACTTCAAGACAAAGTAACGCTGGAGGTCGTAACCGCGATTGAACCGTCTCTAAGGCACGCCGAAACTAACCGTGCGCGGGCAAAACCTACGGGAAATTTGGAAGCTTATGAACTATATCTTCGAGCACAATCGCATTTCCATCTTTTAACGGATCAAGACAATCGAGAGGCCATACGACTGACAAACCTCGCATTGAGGCGTGATCCAGAATACGCCTCCGCGTCAGGGCTGTTGGCTTGGTTGCATATTCAACGAATGGTTCAAGGGCTTGAGCCAATTGGTGAAGGGCCGAAAGAGGCTATTCAGGCAGCCGAGCGGGTTCTGTTGAGCGATCGTGCAGACGGCATCGCGTTGGCGTACGCTGCGCATTCAATCTCTATGCTGGCGCGAGACCTGCCACGCGCGCGGGTTGCTTTCAAACAAGCCCTTGAGCAAAATCCAAATGCCGCAACGGTCCATATGCTGGGCTCCATCAACCTTTTTCTGCTTGATCGTCCAGAGGAAGCACTAAGTCACGCGGTTCAATCTGTTGAGCTCAGCCCTCACGATCCATTGCGCCACGCTGCTTACCTTGCTCAGGCTAGCGCGCTTTTTCACCTTGGGCGTTATGAAGAATCGGCTAAGGCTTGCCGAGACGCTTTATCTGTACGCTCAAATTTCGTAATGAGCCATCTCATGCTGATTGCTGCTTTAGGACACCTCACCGATGATGCTGCAGCTCGCAAAGCGGTAGCTGACCTTCAGACGTTGCGCCCAGGCCTGACTGCAGCCTCAGCGCAGACACAAATGCCAATATTCACTGTTCCATCCTGTGCAGATAGTTGGCGTGAGGGTTGGCTAAAAGCAGGGTTACCAAAATGAGTATCCGTAGCGTTTTTTGCAAAGGCTTTAGCTTCGCACCGCTCCAAGTTAACGTCAGGTCACAAAATTGAAGATGAAAGAACTGAATGAGCACAGCAATAGCTTCCTGTGACTTCACGGAGTGTTAGAAACTGATTTATGCTCAATTCAACCCTTCGTCTGTCCGATAACTCGTCCCACTTATTTCTGCAGCGTCAATTTTGAGCTTCGAACGGCACCACTTCTCGCCCAGTTCTCCGTTCATGTTCCGCCAACCTCTGAAGATACCCCTCAGACCGGGCCGTCTGCCGCCAGATGATGTAGTCTTTGACGTGGTTGGCGTTCGGGTCGGGTTGTTCGTCCAGCCCGTAGAACTTGTTTGATGTTGGTAACGGTGCACCAGCCACTTCAGCAGACGCCTCGGCCATCACCCGCTTCAGTTCGCCCACTCGGGTGTAATCGACAATAAAACTGTCATGCACGGATAGGACTGGAACGGCCCGATCGCAGAAGTGCCGATGGACGCGCTCCGCTATCTCACTATCAAGGTTCATCAACTGAATACCTTGATCCGCGAACAGAAAGTCCCTGATGTGAGGGGTCTTTTCCAGAAAGCCAGTCAGCAGGGCCTCCAGTTGCTCGTTCGTCAGTGTCTTGCCTGCGTGGCCGGTTGGGTGTCCGTCTCGAAACGCCCGGAAGGCGGCATCCCTGGAACCGGCGTTGATTGCTGTCAGTACAAGCCGCTTGATAAATTGACGCTGCAGCACTGAAGGCAGCCATGCACCCAGTATGTTGGGCAATTCATAGGGATCGCCATCAAGTTCTTTTCCTGCTCGAAGGCTGAGCAACGAGACATGGAGGCTGCGGAAGTCCACTTCGACAACTGGCGTATCATTGATGAAGATCTTCGACCTCCAGTCACTATTTATCTGCTGCCACCAACCGCCATGAAAGCGCCCATTCAGGTTGAAGTCAGAGCGGCTGAATATCCTGCGGGTGAACTTATGATGATGATCGGTGGTGACATCATCGACCCTTGGTTCATCCAAAACAGGGATATCAATGAAAGCGCCACCAATAACTTGGTTATAGCGCTCAAGCTCAGCCCGCATTCTAATGATCTCGTCGGTTTCCTCGTACTCGACCAGTGCCTCTGCTTTGTCGCCTCTGAGGATGATGATTTCTTCACCTTCGACCCGACCAACGTCATCTCGTCGGAATGCCACTTCGGCGAACCATCCCTGCAGGACCTCGGAGGCTCGTATCCTTGTTGTTCTGTTCCCCTGGGCCAGAGGACCCGAGTAGCTGCCCTTGGCAACATCCAATAGTCCTGCCTCAATCAGGGTGTGAATGATCGGGATGATCTTCTTAGATATATGGATCGCGTTATAGCGAGAAGACGTGTCCCAGTGGTTCGAGGACATGGAGACGCCGATAGACAGTTCTGGGTCTTCCAGCCAAGCAACATACAGGTCCAGAACCAGCACTCGGAGTTGATGTCTGAATGCAGTCTTCGGCTTCGGTCCGGAGGTCTGATCACTCGGCAGGTAGTTGTCCCAGATACGGTCGACCAACTCTGCCACCTCTGGATGATCCGACCAGCGGTGAACGTCGATTGGCCGCGAGTGCCATGGGTTCTCTATCTCCCCCATAACCTCCTCCTCCCTCTGTGTATTATGGATCAGGAACGAGGATACTCGGGTCTCTCTATCCTCCGGTTTCTATTCATTACTTATACCTATTCCCCACCCCCATAGAACCCCTGCTAGAGGTTAGGAAAGAGAAGAGGTCAGAGGGTGTCAGAACACCCGAAACCACTGGGGCATAAACGGGGGCATTTTCCGTGGCAAACGGGTGCCACGGGTATCGAAGTAACGATGGTTCGATGAACTGGCTGGGGTGGTAGGAATCCTTGCCGACCGATGAAACCTATGGGCTTTTCAGCGAAGCCCGAGAAACTGGGGCGGTTTCGGGGGCATTTAAAGGGTGAGCACGGGGCATTCTCGACCGGAGGAGTACCCGTTCACTGCCACTAGAGTGCCGCTCACTGGCGCTGGCGGGACCTCTGACGAGTCGTTCCGGGGTGCTGACGGGTGGTCGCTGGTGCTGGCGGGTGACTGAGCGGTCGTTCAATCCAAGTGCTGCGAACGACTGGTCTGAGCCCAGAGCGGAAGCAATTTCGTAGACCGAGCTAGATAGCCTTTGAAAAGCGCAAGAAATTGACCACCTATGTGAAAACCGTATTGTCGAATATGGGACACAACTAAGTTCCCGCAGAGTGCGCTTCGGCGCTTCTATGGATCAACACGGAACAGGGTGTATTATGAAAAATTATCTTTTGGCATTGCCAGCGGTCGCACTTCTCGCCGCCTGTGATGAAGGTAGTACAACCAGCGCTACGTCGGCGACACCAACCGCGGCTGAGCAAGCTTGCTTGCGTGATGTCACCGCAACTACCAACAATCCGGATGTGGCACTGTTCGGTTCGGAGTTCTCTGAAGCCGGGACGTTCGTGCGCGTTGGTGTAGGACCTGACCGCGCCCCATGGCAGTGCATCGCTTACAGTGACGGTACAACGGATGGCATCATGTCGTTGACTGATGAAGGCACTCTCTAGTCTCACTTGGAAAGCCTAGTGTTGCTAAACAGATCGAGTTTTGACCACCCCGCGAGCGGTCGCTATGTCCGCTCGCACCCTCAAACCATACATCTAACAAATTCTGTCGGATGACCGAGCCGAGCCCTATGCGGAAGTTACCCGCCCAGTAAGCCACCAGGTCTTAACCTCGCCCATACCCTTCACTTCAATGGTTCCGCGTTCTTCGAAAGTATATTCGGTCTTTAGTTCTTCATAGGCCAGACCAGTTAACTGAATGCGGCCCGGTTCGCCGTGGCTCTCCATTCGGCTTGCAATGTTCACAGTTTCGCCCCAGACATCATAAAAAAGTTTTTTGGTGCCGATTACCCCCGCAATGGCGGGACCGGCATGCAAGCCAATACGTAGCTGCAACCCGTCGGTAAACTCGGGCGACATGTCTTGCACGGCGGCCTGCATGTCGAGCGCCATCTCGGCGATGCACTGAACCGGGTCGCCCACGGGAGAAGGCGTCCCCGCGGCAACCATGTAGGCGTCGCCAATGGTCTTGATCTTTTCCAGCTTATGTTTTGCCGCAAGGTGGTCGAAAGTGGAAAAGATACGGTTGAGGAAGCTTACAAGATCGGTCGGTGCCATCCGGGCTGAGCACTGGGTGAAACCGACGATGTCGGCATATAAGATCGCAATGTGATCGAGGCTGTCAGCGATGATCTGATCCGGTGCGTCTTTGAGGCGTGCCGCGATTTCAGTCGGAAGCAAGTTGTAGAGAAGGTCTTCGGAACGGGCATGTTCGGCCTCCAGCGCATCGTCCGACTTGCGCATCTCTGTAACAAAGAAAGCGGTAGTCGCCGCTAGGATCAACAGCAATAAAGCTGCATTCAATATTGCCATACCCGTTTCGCTTCCGACGATAATCGTTCCGGGAAGCTGATCTCGCAAAGCTGTGCAAGCCAGATATGCCAAGCCGGAAAGGGCCGCAAAGCTATTCGCCGCGTGTCGGGCCGACCTAGGAAAGACAAGGTAGGGGATGACTGTCCCAAGCAAGAAGAACTGATGCGCACCCGAGGCATATCCAAAGGTCAATGCAACAAATAACATGTGCAATAGAAAGACTGTCGAAATCAAAAGTGCAGCGGCACCGTGCCTGTTGCGACGAAGCAGGAGCAGAGCAAGCAAAAACAAGACACTGACGATAGCGTTTTCGACAGTAACAAACCTCTCTCCCACGAAGACATTAGCTACAGTCCATATGGCGTTTGCCATAAAGCCTAGAAGCGCCACAATATACGCGGCTTGCGTGTGCTTGGCATCTCGAATTTCACTCAGAAGTACCCGCATGATTTCCGCCTCTCAGGCATTTTGTGGCTTGGCTGAATGATCCGACACAAATGTTCAGTTACACAAGACCAATAGGTTCGCATTGTCCCGCAACTCGACCATTCAGCCAACCGTTACCCAACGCCCACTTCTGAAAAAAGAAAACAAAGTGAGCGTCCCCCGGCAACCCGATTAGGGCCGCCGAGGGTTAGGCGTCAGGGTGGTCCGCGGTTGACGACGTAGTCAGCCAACCACTGCCAGTAGGCGTCCGCATCCCGGAATCCCTGAGCCCGAGCAGCCAGATCTTCCGCCGCTTTACGGGTGCAGCCACCATCGTATTCAGCGATAGCGGCCCGTTCCTCGAACGCATCAATGTCAGGGAACGTCATACCGGAAGCCGTATCTGGTCAACGATCGACCGACGCTGCTCATCACTGATTCCAGCCGAGTAAATCCCGTAGGTGATCCCGTTCTCTGACCGCGCCGATTGGTGACCGACCAGAGATGCCGTGAAGTGCTCAGGGACACCTGTTCGCTCGCACTGGGTCACAAACCACTTGCGGGTCGAGTGGAACACCAGTCCCGGTCGCTCCAGACCCAGCCGACGTCTCAGTCTCGCGAACCCCTTGGTGACGTGCGCCACGGTCAGGTCAGGGAACAGAGGACCATGGCTAGGCAATTGCCGGAAGGTCTCATCCAGCACCGGGTGAACCGGGACCAGTCGTTCCGCCGCGTCGGTCTTCAGCAGTCTCAGTTGGTTCGGTTGAACATGAACGAAGCAACCGAGATTGCCCTTGGCCACGAGGTCTTCTCGGAGCAACCCAACCGCTTCCCCAGCGCGCATTCCCGTCAACAGGCAGGTCAGCAGCACGGAATGCAGGTCCCGGTCTTTGGCTCCCAGCAATCGCACGACTTCCTCGTCAGTCGGCACCGCATAGGGTTGAGGACGCACTTTCCGGTCGAAGAGAACAGTCCTGAACGGGTTGACCTCCAGATGCCCCTCATAGACCACCCAGTCGAGGAAGTGATTGACCTGCGACCAGATCCGCCGCTGGGTTCTGGCGGTGATGGTCACCGACCCCCGAGACGAGTAGGTAACGAGTTGGTCCAGGCTCAGCCCGCGGGTCCTCTCTGACTTACCGATCATCGGAGACAGTTGGGCTATCGCTGACAGAAACTCTCGCCCCTCCGTCCGCGTCAGACTGCAAACCGACTGGTCACCATATCGGCTCGTGAACAACCCAACAGAGTATCGGACCGATTTGAACCCGCTGGGTCGCAGTTCATCACTACGCCGGGAGAGATAGGCGCGGCTCAGGTCCCGGATCACTACCTTTACCGGTGCGGCTGGTCGGGTGAAGGCAGGACCGTCCAGAACTGTCCCGGAGCCCTCCAGAGTGGCCCGGAGACGCACGAGAGACGACTCTGGCTGGTCAAGCCAATCAGGACCGTCAGCGGTGCTTTCTGTGGCAGACAGGGCCTCCTCTGCCTGACCCCGGACTTGCTCCACCAGTGTCTCGAACCGTGCATTGACTTCAGCGGCTCGGACACGGGCGGTGTTACGATCTCCGGTCTTGAGGCTCTGCTTCAGCGCCTGAGCGCCCAGCGCGAGAGCCACGTCAACGGGATAGTTGCGTCTGAACAACCACGTATGGCCCTTCAGATAGGCATAGCGAATGTGAGCAGACATCAATCTCCTCCTTTTCTGTTTTGAATTTTGGGGATTGCCGTTAGGCGCTAGAGACAACCCGGACGATCATCTCGAGTGCCGGTTCGCCGTAGGCTCCAGCCAGAGGGCCGGTGACGGCATGGCCGGTCACGCAGTCTTCGAACACCTCTTCCACGCGGAACAGATGTTCAGGGACGTCATCGAAGGCGCGGACGACCACGACGTCACCGGGGTTCAGTTTCAGCTCAGTCATCGTCGGACCTCCACGTCCAGAGGACCGCCAGCAGAACCAGCGCCGAGACAGCGGGATGGGACCGAGACACCACCCAGAGCATCGTCGTCAGGACAGCCTTGGGCGGTGGGTGCAAAAGAAAACCCCCGACGAGAACGCCGAGGGCAGACAGGTACTTCATGGATCAAACTCCTGCAGTTGCTTCTTTATTTAGATGCAGGAGGTTGCTCGGTTTCGACGGGGGGCGGACGTTCAGGTTTATTGCGGGAATGACCAAGTTGCGGACTTTGCGGCCAAAGGCATTTCTTGCACCAAGGTGCTGTGCTTAAAAGTTAACAAATTAGACTGTTCCTCCAAGCCGATGTTTTTCTTATCGTTGGTGAGAAATTGCGTATCGGGAGGTCTTAATGAACAAGCTTATCTCAGTAGCGGGTGCGGTCTGTTTTTCTTTCACTGGAGCTTGGGCCGACGAGCATACCCCGCCCAACATTCTTGTCATCATGGCAGATGACGTGGGTTGGGCGAGCGTCGGCGTTTACCACGGAGGTGTCAAAAGCATCGAGACGCCGAACTTGGATCGCCTCTCGTCTGAGGGTGCTCGTCTCACAGATTATTATGCCGAGCCAAGTTGTACTGCCGGTCGATCAGCCTTTATGACCGGACAGTTGCCTATTCGGACTGGTATGCACACGGTAGGGCTGCCGGGGGATCCGATAGGGTTAAATCCAGATGATCCGACGCTTCCGATGTTCTTGAAAAAGTTGGGGTACACGACGGGCCAGTTCGGTAAAAACCACTTGGGCGATCTCAACGAGTTCCTACCGACTACAAAAGGTTTCGACGAGTATTGGGGTTGGCTCTATCACCTGAATGCTATGGAATATACGTCTGATCCGGATTGGCCAGACGCCCCAGAATTCAATGCGCAATTTGCGCCTCGCAACATCATTCATTCGTTCGCAACAGAGGAAGAAGACGAAACAGTCGATCCGCGATTTGGAAAAGTAGGGAAGCAGCGCATCATTGATGACGGGCCTGCACCTCCGGAGCGCCAAAAGACTTTGGATGACGAAGTGACATCTTACACGAAGGACTTCATTTCTCGTGCAGTAGAGTCGGACACTCCGTTTTTTGTCTGGATGGCTCCTGCCCGTGCACACGTCTGGACCCACCTTAGCCCCGAATACGAAGCTATGTTAGGCAATGGGCGTGGACTTCAGGATGTTGTCATGAAGGAGTTGGACAACAACGTTGGTAACGTTCTCAGCCACCTTGAGGATCTGGGAGTCGCCGATAATACCATAGTGATGTTCACCGCCGATAACGGCCCGGAAACCCTGACGTGGCCCGATGGTGGTACGACACCGTTTCATGGGGAAAAGGGTACTACCTGGGAAGGTGGCTTTAGGGTACCTGCGATTATTCGCTGGCCGGGCAAAATTCCTGAAGGACAAGTCTTGAACGGTATCTTCAGCGGTATGGATTGGATGCCAACCTTTGTCGCCGCGGCGGGAGGCCCCACAGACCTAAGAGAGAAACTCCTAGAGGGTTATGAAGGGTACAAAGTACACCTCGATGGCTACAACCAGCTATCTTACCTGACCGGTGAGGATGAAGAGAGTAGCCGCCGCGAGCTGATTTACTATCAGGGCACGGATCTCCAAGCAGTACGGTACAACGATTGGAAGGCGCATTTTGTCGTTCAAAACCACGGCTGGTCAGGTCCTAAAGAAGAATTGGTCGCCCCCTTGCTTTTCAACCTTCGCCGCGACCCGTATGAGAAAGCAGCAGAGGAAAGCGGGATGTACGTCCGCTGGATGGGTGAGAAAATGTGGGCTTTCGGCCCAGCCGCCCGACTAGTGCAGGCACATCTCGCTACTTTCGAGGAGTTCCCTCCGCGCGGTAAGCCGGTCGCCAATCAAGATCATGTTGAAGAACAGACAACAACCGAAGGCGGCATCTCTCAGTAGAAAAAGCGAGGCTTCCAATACGCCTTTCTCACCGCAGCGTGGGCATCCGTGTCGGATCATCGGGTGCCCAAAAAACCGACTAGGATTTTCGCAAAAAAGCGAAACCTCTACGGGAAGGAGTCCTCCATGAGTGCCAGATTAGTCCTTCTGCTTGCTGCCGTCGGCCTCGTGCCAATTGCGTTATCATATGGCCTGATGCCGGGCAGTTCGATCCCAGTTTTGCTGGGATTTCCGGTGGAAGGAACGAACCAAACCCACGTGTTCCGAGCGATTATGGGTCTTTATCTGGCAAACGCTTTGTTTTGGTTGGCGGCCGCTTCGAAACCAGAATTACAACGCCCCGCGCTGTGGGTTCTATTTTTGTTTATGTCGGGACTGGCCGTTGGACGCATACTAAGCATTCTTATCGATGGAGTTCCGAACGGGATACTTCTCTTTTATCTTGCAGCCGAGATAGCATTTGCGGCTCTGGCGGCAGTTTCCCTGAAAAAAGTTTGATGAAATAGGAAGTGGTAAAGTGCTGAGGTTTTTCTTCGTTCTCTCGATGGTTGCGACTTCATCTGTGTCGCCATCCGCTCTTGCACAATCGTCATCCATCCAGACTGCGGTGGATGAAAACTTCTTGGCGCTTGAGACTGTCGTTGCCGAAGCGGGAGTTACTCCAAACGCATCGATAGATCACGCGCGACTGGCCAATGCCGAAGGCGTAGAAATGCCAGCGTCTCGTGTACTCATTTTTTCTGATCCTGAGATAAACACACCAATTCTGGAAGAGACTGTGCGAGCAGGTCTGGACCTTCCTTTTCGCGTACTTTCCTTCGCTCAGGATGGTAGCCCACAGATCGCTTACACAGACTCGCAGTTTCTCAAAGTCCGGCATGGACTCACGGACGCTTCTTCGTTGCGTGCGTTTCAGAGCAAGATGCTCGAAGTTCTAAACGACTTGGATGCAACACCAGCGCCGACCAACGGGTTGTTTGCCGACTACGGGATCATCGAGCTGCGATCTCAGCTCAGCGTACCAGAGGCAGTCGAACGTCTCAGGACAGCCGTGATGGGGCAGGACGATACCGTCTGGTTTGGGGAAATCGATTTTGCGACCGAAGCTTCCCAACTGGGGGTGGCGCTGCCGGATACGGTTCTCTTGCTGTTCGGCGGACCAGCACCCGGTGGCGTGGCAATGGCGGGCTTTCCAGCAATTGGTTTGGATGCCTTTTGCCAAAAACTTCTGGTTTATGCGAATGAAGAGGGCGGCTCCGTAGTCATTTTCAATGACATCGCTGCCTTGGCGGAGTTGCACTACGGTACTTCAGCCAAACCTCATCACGGTTTGAACACACGGCTGACCGAGACATTTCGAACGGCAATTGAGTAGCCGCTGCTTAGAAAACGCAATAGAAACCCAATAGCGATTGGCCGTCTTTTCGTCGTCAGCCTTGGGCTCTCAACGGTCATCCGCAGCACTAGGCTCGGACGACCGCTCAGTCACCCGCCAGCAGCAGCGACCCCCGTCAGCACCCCGGAACGACTCGTCAGAGGTCCCGCCAGCGCCAGTGAGCGGCACTCTAGTGGCAGTGAACGGGTACTCCTCCGGTCGAGAATGCCCCGTGCTCACCCTTTAAATGCCCCCGAAACCGCCCCAGTTTCTCGGGCTTCGCTGAAAAGCCCATAGGTTTCATCGGTCGGCAAGGATTCCTACCACCCCAGCCATGATTTTCTCTAGAATCACGCACTGAGAATTTGGCCGCCTATTAGCGCGTGTTTTCAGCAGGTTATCATCCGGCTACTCCAGCTGAGACCCGAGTTTATGCGCAACAATGGTCGATTTCGGGCCGCAGTCTCAGTTCGCCATTCCGGCGGTACGAGTTTGGTGACCTTGGGAGAGTCTGTAGACCTGAGTTCAGCAAACTGCTTGTGCTCACCTGACCAGATCGCCGGGAAGCCCGACCTGATCAGGTAATCCGCGGTCAGACCGTCAGGTTGTTCACCCGTTCACGTCGGCTTTGATATAGACTTCAAGGTGTTTGTCGCCACAGGCATCAATCACGTAGCCGCACGTTCTCTCGGCACCCCGGTGAAACGTCACGGGGCGTCCTTGACCTTTCTGTGTAAGATAAATCTCGACTGCCTCTGGCAACAGCACAGAAGCAGCAGAAGTCTCGTTTAGAACAACTGGCGCTACGGCGGAGTTGGCTGCGCCAAGACGCAACATGTACTTTCCACGCAGTTGCGCATCCTTCGACTTCAGATGAAACCGATACTCATCCAGTTGATCAGCTGCTCTTCTTGCTATCGTCGCCGCTACGTTTACCGAGTGAGTACGCAAAGAAAATGCGATCCGAGAAGAAGAGTAGTAGCGGCAAAGCTCCTTGGGGATGCGGCGACTGAAGTAAAAAACACCCTCTTTCACGAAGGTGTACTTGGGTGAAATGGTCTCTGCCATGGCCTACGGCTCCAACCTGCTGTTAAAAGCCGGAGTGAAGCCAAGGGCTTACCTGAGGAAGTGGTGCCCGGGGGCGGAATCGAACCACCGACACGAGGATTTTCAATCCACTGCTCTACCCCTGAGCTACCCGGGCACGGGAACGACGTTCGTCATTGGGTGGGGGCCTTCTATGACTTGCTACCAGCGGTGTCCAGAGGCTTTTTCACATTTTTTAATGCGGTCGCTTTGGCGTGAAGTCCTGCGTGTCATCCTCGGCTTCAAGGTCATCTTCGCGCTGCGACGGAACCGAGTAGGACCCGTTCAGCCACTTGGCCAAATCAATGTCCGCACACCGCCTGGAACAAAACGGACGAAACTTCTGCTCGGTCTCGCCTCCGCAAATCGGGCAGTTCATTTCAGGATCTCCATTACAGGAACGCGACCACGCTTTCGCTGCAACTCAAAGTGGCCCAGCGGGGTCCAGCCTGCAAGAATCGTCTCGTCCGGGTCTGATCTGAACGCGGCACGCAAAGCGGACTCAAACCCGCGGCGATCCTTCTTTGGCATGGGAGCGAGGTCCAGCGTTATCTGACCAGCCAGCCCACGTACGCGCAAAGCACGGGGCAGCATCTTGGCGCAGGCGAAATTGGCCTTGGTGCCCGCCGCCAGCGAGGTGTCCGCTCCGGTGTTCACATCCACGGCGACCAACGCGCGTGTGGGTTCGATGTAAAGATACCCTCCGCCCGGCAAAGGCTCGGACGCTCCACGCACGGTATCCAGCGCATCCAGAACGCCGTGGGTTTCGAACCCGCCCGCCTGTGTCACGACTTCGGCCGGGTCGGTCCAGTCGCGCCAGGCAAGGATATGGGGGCTGTCACCTTCGCTGAGAAGTTCAGGCTCGGTCCCGTCGTCATTCATCACCTGCTCGGCCTGCGTCAACATGGCCGAGAGGTCTTCCGAGATCTCTTCGGCATCCGCACCAGCGCAGCAGGAGCGCAGGATCAATCCATAGGCGCTGTCACCCATCTGCTCGTGGGCGATTTCAAGCAGTTGATCGCGTGTGTCCTCGTCCTTGATACTGCGCGAAATGTTCAGGCCCGGAGCGTCCGGCGTAACAATCGCATAGCGGCTTTTGAAGAGGATGCGATTGCTCACCGGTATGGCTTTGCCGGGCTCTGCAAAGCCGGTAACCTGTACCAACAACAGGGCACCGGGACCCAAGCCTTTGACTTGTCGCAGGAAAGCAGGGCCATCTGGTGTGGTCAGGAACATTCCGCCCTGCCCCTTGACCGGGCGGTCAGCGCGGGCGCGATAGATCGTGCCGGGCGCGGGTGCGTCTGTGGCGATCAAGAAGTCATCCAACTTGCCGTCGACCATCAGCGCAGCCGCTTCGCGGCCTTGGATGTGGTCCAGAACAATGGTGCGACCTTTCATGATGCCTCTCGATACAGTGGATAGCCGATGCCTTGCAGCAAGGCCGCGGTCTCGGACAGGGGCAGGCCAACGATGCCTGTAAACGACCCCGAAATCCATGGAATGAAAGCCCCTGCGGGCCCCTGAATCGCATAGGCGCCTGCCTTGCCGCGCCAGTCTCCGGTCGCCAGATAGGCGTTGATCTCGACATCCGACAGACGTTTGACCTTGACCTGTGAGACGACATCACGCTGCAGCACACGGTCTCCGCGCCGGACCGCAACCGAGGTGATCACGCGGTGACGACGACCAGACAGGGAATGCAGAAACTCTGCCGCCTGCCCCGCATCCTCGGGCTTTCCCAGAATCCGACGCCCCAAGGCCACGGTGGTATCTGCACAGAGGGTAACGTCACCTCTATCTGACTGAACAGCCTGCACTTTTTGGCGCGTGATGCGGTGGCAATACGGAACCGGAAGCTCGCCCTTCAAGGGCGTTTCGTCGATGTCAGGAGGGCAAATGGCATCGGGCCGCACGCCAAGCTGGGCCAGCAGGTCCAGCCGTCTTGGGCTGCCCGATCCGAGAATGAACGCCATTGCGGCAGGCGTTACTTGAAGCGATAGTTGATCCGACCCTTGGTCAGATCATATGGGGTCATCTCGACCTGAACCTTGTCGCCGGCCAGAACACGGATGCGGTTCTTGCGCATCTTGCCTGCCGTATGTGCGATGATCTCATGGCCGTTTTCCAGCTCGACCCGAAACGTCGCATTAGGCAGGAGTTCCTTCACGACACCGGGAAATTCGAGCGTATCTTCCTTGGCCATGTTGTCTCCATCATTACGTTGCACCCGCAGAATCTGCGGGGGTGTGCGCTTAAATGAGCCTATTTCGGCCTTATTTCAAGGGCGGAATCACCTAAAGAGCGGATATTGTGACCGATTCGACTCGGGCGGCCTGTTCCTCCCAATGGGTTCGGTTCAGCACGTGACCGTCCGCGCGGACCTCGGCGATGGCTGACAGGTCGACATCCGCATAGGTCCAGCCCGGCTGATTCAAAGTGCCTTCGGCCAGCACACCGGTGGCCGGGAACCCCTTGTCGGGCGGGCCAAAGACGCCTCCGGTCCCGGTGTTCATATTCACCGCCTCGGACCACTGGTTGTTCCCGACCAGCGAGGCCATGACCGTAACGCATTGATTTTCCAAAGCTCTTGACATTGCGCCAATCCGCACGCGCCAGTAACCCGAAAGCGCTTCGGTACAGGATGGCGCAAGGATCAGGTCTGCCTCGCTCAGCGCGCGGCCCAGCAACGGAAACTCGCTGTCATAACAGATCAACACACCGATCTTGCCCAGTGCGGTGTCGAACAGCTTGAGCGGACCCCCCGGGGCGATGTCCCAATCCTCGCGTTCGAACCGGGTCATGATCTGTTTGTCCTGATGGTCGAAACTGCCATCCGGCGCGTAGAAGGCGGCACGGTTCACCGGACGCCCGGGGCCATCAACAACCGGCGCCGACGCACCCAGAATGTAGGTTTTGTACGTCTTGGCGAGGCGGGTGTGCAGGTTTTGTACATCCTCCATCCGGTCGGACACGGCCCGGATCGACCGCTCCAAATCGCCGGCAATCTCGGCCCCTTCGAGGGTCGACAGCTCCATCGCGCCATATTCGGGAAAGACCAGCAATTCGGCCCCCTGCCCTGCGGCCTGGGACACCCACCCCTCAAGCTTGTCTTCGTATTGCGCCCAGCTATTCAGCCAGTCGAGGTTGTAGGCGGCAGTTGCGACTTTCATGGCAGCGTCCCCGTTCGGTCAAATTCGCGTGACCTTAGTCGCGGACGCAGACCGGAGTACAGCCCAATTACCCTGCGGTCGTCGGATCGATGATCGTGGTCACTTCGGTGACCGTGTTGGCCGGGAACCCGCTGAGTTCCGCATGCTTGTGGATCGCGTCCTCGCTCTCGGCCAGATAGATGCAAAAGGTCTTGTCACCAGCAACATAGGAATGCTCCCACTGCACGCCGGGTATTTGCGCCAGCGCTTCGTTCGACTTCGCAGACGCGCCGCACAGTTCGTCACCGGACATGGAACCGACACCCGGAAGATCGCGTTCGATAACATAGCGTTTCATGGCAATTCCCCCACAGAAAACCCAACACTACCATGATTCGGGAATTTTTTTGCGTTTGGCGTTCAGAGATCCCGGATCCAGAACTGCAACGGCTTCAGCGTCTCACCCTCTTCCTCAATGTCTTTCCACGAAAACTGTGCGATCGCACCGGGCAAAGGCGTGTATCCCCGCGCGCGCCAGAAGGCATCCAGCGGGCGGTAATTGTCGGGCCGCATCGGATGATCTGCCGGGCGTTGCACGCCGCAGAATGCGCATTTGGTGAAACCCAGCGCGCGGGCGTGGGCTTCGCGTTCGTCAAAGAACCTGTGGCCGACACCCTGCCCACGATAGTCGGGCAACAGCACCGATTCGGCGCAATAGAAGATGTCATGCAGGTCAAGCCCGGAGCCCTCGAAGGCCGCCGCGAAATCGTCAGCGTGGTCAGTCAGCGGTGCGCCGGTCGAGGCGCCGATCAGGCGGTCGCCGTCGAAGGCGCCAATCACGATGGCCTTGTCGCTGTCGCGGTAGGATTGCAGGTATTTGCGTTCGTATTCCAGATCGCCGTCATAGAGGTAGGGCCAGGCGTGAAACACTCTGATCCGCAGGCGGGCGACATCGTCCAGAGCGGCCCCGAGTGCCGCTCCGGTCAGGGGGCGGACGTCGGTGACCTCAGCCATTCGAAACCTGTTTGGTCCAGTCTGCCAGGTTGTAGAAAGTGGTGACGCGGGTGATCTTGCCATCCTTCAGGTCGAAGAACGAACCGGCAGGCAGGCGGTACGTCTGGCCATGCGCATCCGGAAGGCCATCATCGGTTTCCAGGTAGGTGCCGTTGACGATGAATTCGGCTGCGGCGCGGGTGCCGCCTTCGGCTTCGAACACGACGATGTCGGTCAGGTTTTCTTTGTAGCACCGGTTCATATGCGCGCAGAACGCGGCGAACTTGTCCTTGCCAATGCGGATCTGGCCTTCGTTCACGTGATGGGCCACGTCATCGGACAGGCAGGCCAGCATGGCATCCACGTCACCGGCATTGAAGGCTTCGAAATAGGTTTTGACGGTCTGGTTCATGGTCACTCCGTAGGTTCGCCCCAGCGGTCTTTCAGATGTTTGATGATCTGATCGCGGGTCTGTCGGTAGTGATGTAGCTTTTCTTCGCGGGTCTCGCCCAACCCGGTAGGGTCCATTATTGGCCAATAATCGACATCGAGGTGAAAAACCCGGGTCAGTTCCAGCGCCTGCCGCTGACTGGCGGGTGAAAGCGCTACCACCAGATCAAACGAGCTGAGGTCATCACCCCATTCCTGCATCTCGTCAAAGGAGCGCGAGCGGTGGCGGGACAGTTCTACGCCGACCTCGTGGCAGACGGCGATGCTGAAGCCGTCGATTTCCAGATCGTTATGCACACCGGCGGACTGAACATAGGTGCCGGTGCCATAGAATTTCTTCATCAGCCCCTCGGCCATCGGGGACCGAACCGCGTTGTGGTCGCAACAGAACAAGACCGACTGCGGCAGAGGCTTCACGCGTCAGCCCCCAAAATGCAGAACGCAGATCAGCGTGAACAGGCGACGGGCGGTGTCGGTGTCGACATCTGCCTTGCCTTCCAGCCGTTCCTGCAACACGCGGCTGCCTTCGTTGTGGATACCCCGGCGGGCCATGTCGATGGTTTCGATCTGGCTGGGCGGCAGTGATTTCACCGCATCGAAATAGCTTTCGCAGATCTGGAAGTAATCCTTGACCACCTGCCGGAAGGGACCGAGCGACAGGTGAAACTCGGCCGCTTTTTCGTTGGCCTCGGTTTCAATGTCGAAGACAAGCCGTTTGTCGCGGATCGAAAGCTGAAGGCGATAGGGGCCTTCGGGCACAACGCGGTCGTCGCGTTTGGGCAGCGAGAAGCTGTTTTCTTCCAGCAGATCATAGATGGCAACCTTGCGTTCCTGCTCGATCTCGGGCGTGGGCGGCGGCAGATTTCTATCATCCAGTTCGATATGCGAGATGCGGGTCATCTTTACAGTCACATTCCTTGCGTCAGCACAGACCTATAGCAATGATATTCAACGGGCAACGCACAGAAACGCCATATGCGCCAGGTCTTTGCGTCATTTCAGCCATTCAGGCGGTTCAGGCGCGCGGTGACCGAGAGGCCATGCGCCTCGAGGCTTTCCGAGCACGCCAACTGTTCGGCGGCAGGACCAATGGCGCGCAGGGCTTCGGGGGTCATCTGGCTGAGCGTGGTGCGTTTGAGGAAATCCAGCACGCTGAGGCCTGACGAAAACCGTGCCGAACGCGCGGTGGGCAACACGTGGTTGGGACCGCCCACATAATCACCGATGGCTTCAGGTGTGTACTGGCCCAGAAAGATGGCCCCGGCGTGGATGGTTTTTTCGCTCAGCGCCACCGGGTCTGCGACGCAAAGCTCCAGATGTTCCGGGGCGATACGGTTCGATAGGATTGCAGCCTGATCCAGATCACGGACGGTGATTATGGCACCGAAGTCGCGCCAGCTGGCCCCGGCGATGGCGCGGCGTTGCAGGGTTTCGAGGCGTTTTTCGACCGCCTTAGCGACGCTTTGGCCAAAAGCGGCATCATCCGTGATCAGGATCGACTGCGCGCTTTCATCGTGTTCGGCCTGGCTGAGCAGGTCCAGCGCGATCCAGTCGGGATCGTTGTTCTTGTCGGCGATAACCAGAATCTCGGAAGGGCCCGCAATCATGTCGATGCCGACCTTGCCAAAGACACGGCGCTTGGCCGCCGCAACAAAGGCGTTGCCCGGGCCCGTGATCTTGTCGACCGGCGCGATGGTGTCGGTGCCATAGGCGAGCGCCGCCACGGCCTGCGCGCCGCCGATGCGATAGACCTCGTCCACACCCGACAGCTGCGCTGCCAGCAGCACCAGCGGGTTCACCTGCCCGTCCGGGGTGGGCACCACGATGGCCAGCCGTTCAACCCCCGCCACCTTGGCCGGGATGGCATTCATCAGCACCGATGACGGGTAAGAAGCCAGCCCGCCCGGCACGTAAAGCCCCGCGGCAGAAACCGCCGACCAGCGCCAGCCCAGCGTGGCCCCGGCCTCATCCGTCCAGCTGTGATCGCTAGGCATCTGCTTTTCGTGATAGGCCCGGATGCGGGCGGCGGCCAGTTCCAGCGCCGCGCGATCCTCGGCCGAGACCTGCGTCACCGCGTCCGCGATTTCCTGAGCGCTGAAGGCCAGCGTTTCGGGCGTCAGCTCCAACCGGTCGAATTTCGCGGTCAATTCAATGACTGCCGCGTCGCCCCGGTTGCGGACATCGTCGATGATCTGCGCCACAACCGCGTCCACATCCGGGCTGTCCTCGCGCTTGGCGGACAGCAGGGCCTGAAAGGCGGTTTCGAAATCGGGTGATGTGGCGTCAAGGAAAACGGGCATGATCTGGCACTCCGGGCGTTGCGCCACGGGACATATCGCCCACGGGGCGCGGCCTCAACCCTCAGCCCTGGGGGTGCAGCGATTTGCGCATGGCAAAGCAGGTCAGGTCCCGACTGTCACTGCATTGACCGGTGACCTTCCAGCCGTGGCGCAAATAGAATTCCCGGGCGGTTTTCGTGCCGTCCAGATGCGCCTCGGTACAGCCGCACGCAGCCAGTTGCCGTTCCAGCCGGTTGAGCAACGCGGCCCCCACCCCGCTGCCGACGTGATCCGGGTCAACATAGAGCAAGGTGATCTTGCCGGTTTCGAACAACCCACCGACCGCGGCCACCCGCCCTTCACGCTCGGCCAGCCAGATCTGTGATCCCGGCTTGAACCAGCCCCGGATGGTCGCCGGGTCTTTGTTCGCGGTCCATTGTTCCAGATGGTCGAGATCGTTGTTGTGATCGGCCACACAAAGCTGCGTGATCGACCGTATCAGCACGCGACTGATGTCGAACACATCGAACACGGTCGCGGGACGCAGGGCAATACCCTCGGGCACATTTGAAAACGCCTGAGAAATGCCGCGCTTGTTCTGCATCTATTCGGGGTGCTGCGGCACCCGGCCGGATGGGGCCCGATATGGGCGCGTGACGTCCTTGAGCGTGGCATCCAACGCCTCGACCGTCAGGCGGATCGCGCCGTCACCCGCCAGGGTCAGCAAGACCTGGCCCGCGCCATCCTCACCGGGTTCGAATTCGACGGACAGCAGCGACATGACCATGTCTTTCTCGCTGCGATCAATGCCCTGACTGGACACGGACAGAACGGAATCGAAGACCAGCACCGACTGCACCCGTTCAAACGGGCGGTCACGGCGGGCGGCGGCATCTTTGTCTTCCCAGCGAAAACGGTTCAGCAACAGGCCAAAGCGGCGGTGCGACGGTTGCCATTTCATCTCGGTCACGGGAAAAACCGCATCCTGCACCAGGGTCGAGATCACCTTCAGGTCATCTGCATCCTCAGCCCCCAGATTCAGCGGGGCTTCGCGCCCGTCTTCAAAACTTGCGTCCGTCATTCGCCCTTGATCCGTTCGATTTTTGCGCCCACGCCTTCCAGCTTGCGCACCACATGTTCATATCCGCGGTCCAAATGATAGACCCGGCTTACCGTCGTCTCACCTTCTGCCGCTAATCCGGCGAGGATCAGCGACACCGAAGCCCGCAGATCCGTCGCCATCACCGGGGCGCCTTTCAGGGTTTCGACACCCGTGACGGTGGCAGTGCCGCCGTGCACCTCGATATTCGCGCCCATGCGCACAAGTTCCGGGGCATGCATGAAGCGGTTTTCGAAAATGCGTTCTTCGAGAACCGAGGTGCCCTCAGCCGTGCACATCAGCGCCATCATCTGCGCTTGAAGGTCGGTCGGGAAGCCCGGGAAGGGTTCGGTCACCACATCCACAGCCTGCACACGGCCGTTCTTGCGCGCCACTTTCAAGCCGTTTTGGGTTTCGGTGACACTGACCCCCGCCGCGTCGAGCTTGGCCGCAAAGGATTCAACCAGCGCCATGCGCCCGCCCAGCAGTTCGACCTCGCCACCGCAAATCGCCGGGGCCAGCATATAGGTGCCCAGTTCGATCCGGTCGGTGACAACCTGATGGGTGGCACCGTGCAGCCGGTCGACGCCCTGAATTTCGATGGTCGAGCTGCCCTCGCCCGAAATCTGCGCACCCATCTTGCGCAGGCATTCGACCAGATCGACGATCTCGGGCTCGCGCGCGGCGTTCTTGAGCACCGTGGTGCCCTTGGCCAGCGTCGCCGCCATGACGATGTTTTCGGTGGCCCCGACCGAGGCAAAGCGCATCTCGTGCACCGCGCCTTTCAGCCCTCCCGGAGCCCTGGCGTGCAGATACCCGTCTTTCAGCTCGATCTCGGCGCCCAGCGCCTCGAGCCCTTCGACATGCAAGTCCATCGGACGGGCACCAATCGCGCAGCCACCGGGCAGAGAAACAACCGCCTGCCCGAACCGCGCCAGCAAGGGGCCCAGCACCAGATTCGAGGCACGCATCTTGCGCACAATGTCATAATCCGCCGTTTGGCTGGTCAGGCTATGGCTCGACATCGCGATCACCTGACCATCTTGCAGCGACGACACCTCGGCCCCCAGTGATTGCAGCAGAGCGGTCATGGTCTTGATGTCGCTGAGGCGTGGTGCGTTCGTCAGCGTCAGCGGTTCTTCGCTCAGCAAGGTTGCAGGCATCAGCGTCAGACACGCGTTTTTGGCCCCCGCAATCGGTATCTGACCATTCAGCGGGCCGTTGCCCGTCACCAGAATCGAATCCATCTGCTCTTATCCCTTGTCCTTGTCGGCCTTGTCCCCAGAGGTCGCCCGCGCCTTGGCCTGCGCCTTGCGCCGGGCCATATTGGCCTTCAGCGCCGCTTTCAGCCGCTCTTCGCGCGCATCCCCGGATTTGCCTTGTTTTTTGGGTGAATTTTTATTCGTCATGATCTTTCTCTACAGGAGGCGAAAAAAACCGTCCAGACACCCTTGCGCCGCGTTTCGTTTGAGTCTAATCACCCGCCCACAGCGCTGCTGTAGCTCAGAGGTAGAGCACTCCCTTGGTAAGGGAGAGGTCGAGAGTTCAATTCTCTCCAGCAGCACCATGATTTCCGATTTAGTCGATGTTGTAGATATACTCGGACTCTCGGGACACTTCCTGTAAATTCCCTGATGTGGGGCGGCGGAAGTTTTCTTGACGAACGAAGAACACGACATCGCCGAAAGCTGCACGGTCGAAATCAACTGGCAGGACGGGGATATCGCCGTGATCGACAACACACACGGGTAAAGCACGGCCGCCGGGCGATCAAGGACGCAGACCCCCGGCTCTTTAACGGCATGGGGCGGATTTGACGCACAAGGCACGCCAGAACAAGCTGGCAGCATCTGCACAAAGACGGGTGTTGCCGGCTGGATACGTAGATACACAAGCGAAGGAGGATCCCCGGCGTTGCGGCCTCAAACCATTCAACAAAATGGGAAGGGTTTTGGTAGCGGAGGAGGGACTTGAACCCCCGACACGCGGATTATGATTCCGCTGCTCTAACCAACTGAGCTACTCCGCCTTGAGTGAGAGGCGATGTAAGCGAGGGGCCCGGGAGGGTCAAGAGGGAAATCAACCAACCTCAAGATTTCTTTCACGCCTGCTCTGATGGCCTGTCCTGCAAGGATGTTCGAGGGGATGTGGTCGCGTCGGTCATCCTGCGGATGAAGACGGCACATATTTCGGGCTCTGTGATCGGAATCATGTGGCCGAACCCGTCCAGCTCTTCGTAACTCAGCCCGAACTCGGTCATTGTCGGCCCGTGCAGCGGCGGTGACAGTATCGCGTCCTGACGGCCATACAAGATGCCCCCGGGGACAGTCAGTTTCGGATAGCGCGCGACCTGCGCATTGATACTTGCATCGACCCCGGCAACGTCCTGAGAGGCCGTGACAAAGGCGGAAGGCCGCAGGCCAAGCGCGCCGCCTGCCCGGTCCAGAAAGTCGTCCGGCGGGGTTTCCGGATCAAACGCTGCGCTCAGCGTGTGCGGCGCGGTTCTGGACGCAAGGGGAACGGCAAGCGTGTTGCCGATCAGGCTGCGCATCCATTCGGAGCGGATCTCAAGCGGTTTGAAGATCGCCGGGGTTTCGGGCAGTTTGTGCGTCAGCGGCGCCAGCAGCGCCAGACCGGCGACCCGGGCCGGATGGTCCAGTGCCATCGCTAGTGAAACCGCGCCCCCCAGTGAATGGCCGACCAGAACGGCGCGGTCCACGCCTTTTTTGTCCAGAAACTCGGCAATCATGCCTGCCTGGTGGGGCAATTGCGCCAGCTCGGCCGTATCGCGCGTTGAATACCCGCATCCCGGCCGGTCCAGCGCGATAACGTGGTAGTCGTCGGCCAGAAGATCCACCAGCGCATAGGTAAAGTGCTGCAACTGCCCGGCCAGACCGTGAATCATGACGATGGTCTGCGCCTCGGGATTTCCCTTTTCCACATAGTGGATGCTGCCGCCGCGAACGGGTGTGATCTGACCCAGCTGCGGCACGGTTTCACGACCCCGGCGGGTAATCTTCCGGGTCCATAGGTTCAAGACAAACAGAACCGCAACAAGGACGGCGATTGCGATCAGAACGGTTGTCATTCAGTTTTCTCCATTGCCAGGGGCGGCGGGTCCGTATTGCTCCAACCCTGATTGTGCCATGCGTTTCTGAAACTCGGCAACGGTGCCGGGCCACAAGGTCGTGTTTCGGCCTTCCGCATCCATGTACCAGGATGTACAGCCGCCGGCCTGCCAGACGCCGTCCGCGTGGCGGCTGTGCATTTCCCGCGTGAACGCCGCCTGTTTTGCGGCGTCTGGAGTGATTGCGGACAACCCTTCGCGCTGCATCTCGCTCAGGACCCGGCCGATATGGCCAACCTGGGCCTCGATCATCAGCACGACCGAGTTGTGCCCCAACCCGGTATGCGGCCCCAGAAGCAGGAAGAAATTGGGAAAACCCGAAACTGCGGTACCCAGATGCGCGCACATGCCATCCGACCAGGCAGAGCGCAGCGTCAGCCCGTCCGTACCGGTAATGTCCAGACGCTCGACCACGTCGGTTACGTGAAACCCGGTGCCCCAGATCAAGACATCCGCCTTGGTCCGGGTGCCATCCGCCGCGATGACCGTGTCACCTTCGATTCGAGCGACGCCCTTCGGAACAACGCTGACATTGTCGCGGGCCAGGGTCGGGTACCAATCGTTCGAACTCAGGATACGTTTGCAGCCGATCCGATAGTCGGGGGTCAGAGTCCGCCGTTCGACCGGATCGGTGATGGCGCGCTCCAATGCCTTTTGCCACATCTTCAAAGCAAAATTCACCGCGCGTTCCTCACCACGAAACACGCGGTGGCGAAATTCGAAGATCATGAATATCAGCTTGCGCCGAATGCGGGGCAAAATGGGAAGCCAAGCGTAAAGGCTGCGCACCCAGGGCGCAATCGGACCGTCCGGGCGCGGCATCACGTAAGGCGCACTGCGTTGAAAGATCGCGACGTGGCCTGCAATCTTGGCGATCTCGGGTACAAACTGAACGGCGGATGCGCCGGTTCCAACGACCGCCACGCGCTTGCCGGTCAGATCGACTTCGTGATTCCATTCGGCCGAGTGGAAACTGGGCCCCGAAAAACCGTCGGCGCCGGGGATATCCGGGATGCTGGGATAATGAAGTGCGCCAATGGCCGAGACGAGAAACCGCGCCGACCATTGCTGGCCATCCATCGTTTCAACTTGCCATCGCGTTCCATCCCAGCTGGCCGATTTCAGCTCCTGCCGGAAATGGCACAGGTCATACAACCCTTCCTGACGCGCGACATTTTGCAGATAAGCCTGAATTTCCGCGCCACCGGCATAGGCGCGGCTCCAATGCGGGTTGAGATGGGTCGCCATGGAATACAGATGCGACGGCACATCACAGGCGACACCGGGATAGGTATTTTCGCGCCATGTCCCCCCGATATCATCGGCCTTTTCCAAAATCGCGATATCCTTGATACCGCGCTTGCGCGCCTCAAGCGCCATCGTCAGCCCGGCAAACCCGGCGCCGACGATCAGCATCTCTGTTTTGTGGTGCATGAGTGAGTGCCTTCTGAAACAACCCTGCGTTTATCTGTTGCAGATATATGCACTTGCCTGGCTGTGAAGTAGGTCACACAGGTAACAATGACCCGGCGTCTTTTTCGTTACGCAGGGACAAAATTATTTGGAATGACCCGTGTCGCTTATTGCAAGCACATATCGCAATCAGAGAGGTGGTTGCGCCGCGAATCCGTCAGTTTGTTTCAAAATTGGAGGATTGCCCCTTGACCACTCGCACTGTCACGCGTTCCGGCGGACGTTCTGCCCGCCGAGCCCAACGCACCGCTCCAAATTTCGACATGCTGCCGGGCCTGACCCGAGGCATCCCGCTGTGCGAAGTCATGGACGCAACCCAGGTTGAGCGCATCGACAATGCGGCGATGGACATTCTGGAAAATGTCGGCGTTCAGTTCCGCGACCCCATCGCGCTGGAAGACTGGAAAAAAGCCGGGGCCAAGGTTGACGGCGAACTGGTCTATCTGGACCGAAATATGGTGCGCGAGCTGATCTCGACCATTCCGGCGCAGTTCACCTATCACGCGCGCGACCCGCAAAAGAACCTTGCACTGGGTGGCAAGCACGCGATCTTCGTGCCAATGACCGGGGCCCCTTTCCTGCGCGATCTGGATGACGTGCGCCGGAACCCGACGCTGGATGATCTGGCGATGTTCCACAAGCTGTCGCACATGATGCCGGCGCTGCACAGCTCGGCCCATCACATTGTCGAGCCCTACGACCACCCGATCAGCCAGCGGCACCTGCGCATCACCTATTCGTCGATGAAGTACTCGGACAAGACCTTCATGGGCATGACCACCTCGCCCAGGAATGCCGAGGATGTGATGGATATGTGCGATATCCTGTTCGGCGAAGGGTTCATTGACGATCATCCGGTCACCACCGGCAACTGCAACGGCAACAGCCCACTGGTGTGGGACGAAACCATGCTGGGTGCGATGCGGGCCTTCTGCCGCCGCAATCAGCCGGTTCTGTGCTCGCCCTTTGTTCTGGGTGGCGCGAACACCCCGGCATCGGTGCCCGCGACCGTGGCGCAGCTGACCGCCGAGGCGCTTTCGGCGCTGGCCTATACGCAGGTGATCCGCAAGGGCTGCCCGGCGATCTGGGGGCATTACCTGTCGACCGTTTCGATGAAATCCGGCGCGCCGATGGCCGGCACGCCCGAAATCAGCCTGATGAACTTCATGATCGGCCAGATGGCGCGCTTCTACGACGTACCGTGGCGCACTTCGAACACTCTGGGTGGGGCCAAGACCTTTGATGCACAGGCCGGGTACGAATCCGCCACGACGCTCAGTGCGGTCATTCACGCCGGGGCCAATTATATCTGGCATTCGGCAGGCTGGAACGAGGCGGGCATGCACTGTTCGGTCGCCAAGTTTATCGTCGACGCCGAACAATGCGCGATGGCTTACCGGATGGCGGAAGGCCCAAAGTGGCACGATTTCGATCAGGCCCTGGCAGCGGTTCCCGATGTGGGGCCCGGCGGGCATTATCTGGGTCATCCGCACACGCAGGACAACTTTCAGACCGCGTTCTTCATGCCGGAACTGTTCGACAACAACTCGATCGAGCAATGGGTGGCCGAGGGGGAGGTGGAAATCACCGAACGCGCCCTGAAACATGCGCGGAAACTATTGGCCGAATATGAAGAACCAAAGCTGGACGAGGCCAAGAACGAGGCCCTTCTGGACTATATCGCCCGCCGCGAAAGGGAAATCCCGGCGGCGGACGAGTTGAACCAAACATACTGATCCGCACTCCCCGTACTTGCCCACCCGTCATCCGGGTGGGCCCTTTTTTTCCACTCAAGACACGTAAACCAAGATGAAGATCGCCGAACTGCATATCTACAGCCACGACCTGCCGGTCAAAAACGGGCCCTATACCATGGCCAACGCTCAGGTCTGGGCGCTGGATACCACGCTGGTCAAAATCGTGTCGGACAACGGTCTGACCGGCTGGGGCGAGACCTGCCCGGTTGGCCCGACCTATGCCGAGGCGCACGCCGCCGGGGCGCGCGCCGCTCTGGTCGAAATGGCCCCGGGCCTGATCGGAACAGAGGTCCTGCCTCTGGCCTTGCATCGCCGGATGGACGGGCTGCTGAACGGGCATAATTATGCCAAGGCGGCCATCGACATCGCCTCGCATGACCTGCTGGGCAAACATTTAGGTGTTCCAGTCTGCGATCTGCTGGGCGGAAAGATGACGGACAAGGTGCCATCCTATTACGCCACGGGCGTCGGTGCACCCGACGACATCGCGAAACTGGCTGCCGAGAAAATGGCCGAAGGCTACCCGCGTCTGCAAATCAAGGTCGGAGGCCGCCCGGTCGAGATCGACATCGAAACCATTCGAAAGGTTTGGGACGTGGTAAAGGAATCGGGTATGCGTCTGGCCGTCGACGGCAACCGGGGCTGGACCACACGAGACGCCCTGCGGGTCAGCCGCGAATGCCCCGAAATCCCCTTCATCATGGAACAGCCCTGCAACACAATCGAAGATCTCAGGAAGATCCGGCCTCAGGTCACGCATGGCATCTATATGGATGAAAACAGCACCAACCTGAACACCGTGGTCTCGGCGGCGGGCACCGGTCTGGTCGACGGGTTCGGCATGAAGGTCACCCGCATCGGCGGCTTGCACCCGATGCGCGCCTTCCGTGATATCTGCGAGGCGCGCAACCTGCCCCATACCTGCGATGACAGCTGGGGCGGGGACATCATCGCCGCTGCATGCACCCATATCGGTGCAACCGTTCGGCCCGACCTGCTGGAAGGCGTCTGGCTGGCTGCGCCATATATCGAAGGCAACTACGATCCCGAAAACGGCATCCGGGTCGACGCCGGGCATATCGCGCTGCCAACCGGGCCGGGGCTGGGCGTGGTTCCTGATGAAAGCCTGCTCGGCGCACCTGTCGCATCATTCTAAGAAATGGATGACAATATGAACCTGAAAGGAAAATCGGCTCTGGTCACTGGCGCGGCTGGCGGCATCGGGGCGTCAATCGTTCAACGCCTGCGCAATGCCGGGGCGCGGGTCGCAGTCGCCGACCGGGCTGTCGATGCCATCGAGGCCGAGGCACATCTGCCCGGTGATCTGCTTGTTCCCGAATATGCAGACCAGCTGCCCGGCGCAGCCGCGTCCGCATTGGGCGGGCTTGACATCGTGATCAACAATGCGGGCGTCATCACGCGCGGGTCGGTCACGGATACGTCTGATGCGGATTGGTCTCTGTCATTGGGTGTCAATGTCGAAGCCCCGTTCCGCATTTGTCGTGCGGCAATTCCGATCATGGCGGACGCTGGCGGCGGGGCCATCGTCAACACCGCGTCCTGCTGGGGGCTGCGCCCCGGCCCCAATCATGCGGTCTATTGCATGACCAAGGCGGCCATCGCGTCCCTGACCCAGTGCATGGGCATGGATCACGCCCATCAGGGTATCCGCATCAACGCCGTTTGCCCGAACGAAGTGAATACCCCGATGCTGCGATCAGGCTTTGAAACGCGGGGCTTTGACCCCGATACAGCCGTAGCCGAACTGGGCCGGACCGTGCCGCTGGGCCGGATCGCCGAGCCCGAGGACATCGCCGACGTCATCATGTTCCTGATCTCGGACGCGTCGCGTTATGTTTGCGGCACGCTGGTTGAGGTGAATGGAGGGAAACCGGTATCATGAGGCGGTTCGATGGAAAGGTGGCACTGGTCACCGGCGGGCGCAGCGGCATCGGCAAGGCCATTGCCCGGCGTTTGCACGACGAAGGCGCACTGGTCTTCACCGCCCAACGTGGTCAGGACACCGAATTCCAAGGCATTGCTGCAGATTTCACCCTTCCCGACAGCCCGGCACAGGTGGTCAACAAAGTGATCGCGAAAGCCGGGCGTCTGGACGTGTTGGTCAACAACGCCGGCATGATGCAGGAAGCCTCGGTCGAAGGAATGAGCCTTGAGGACTGGCACCGCAACCTGACGGTGAACCTGACCGCCCCGTTCCTGATGATCAAGGCCGCGCTGCCGCATCTACGCCAGACCAAGGGCGCCATCGTCAACACCGGATCCATCGAAGGCTTAGGCAGCAATCCTGGCCACGCTGCCTATTGCGCATCAAAGGCAGGGTTGCACGGCCTGACCCGCGCCGTTGCCGTGGATCACGGGGGCGAAGGTATCCGCTGCAACGCCGTCGCGCCCGGTTGGATCGATACCGAGTTGAACGAGGATTTCATCGAATCCATGCCCGACCCGCCCGCATTCCGTCGCGACATCGCCAAGATCCACCCGGTGGCCCGAACAGGGCGGTCTGAAGAAGTTGCCGCGCTCGTCGCGTTTCTGGCGTCCGGGGATGCGGGTTTCATCACCGGGCAGGTCTTTACGATAGATGGTGGGCGTATGGCCAAGCTGAGCTTGCCCTGATGCCCACGCGTCATTCCTTGCCGGACCGCCATTCTTTCCAGATCAGATAGCTGTTCGCCCCAAGCGAGGCGAAAGGCTCGGGCGGCAATCGCGGAAGATCCGGCTGCGCCAGAAAGTGATCCGCGATCTCTGATCCGCCTTGCAGCGCCAGTTCCGCGATGCCCATGCCTTGCAGGGTGCCGCGGGCGATGCCCAGGCCGTTCTGGCAGCAGGCCGAGAACACGCCATCCGCCACTTCGCCGAACGCTGCGGATCCGTTGCGGCTGAGGCACAGCATCCCGGCCCAGCGATGCTCCATCCGTACATCGGGCAGATGCGGAAAGCGTTCACGGAACTTCCGGTCATGCACCCAGCCGGCATTGCGCAACCGCATCCGGGTGGTTTCTATCGTCGGGTGAAAACTGGACCCGGTGCGGATCAGGATGCGATCCCCGTAGCTGCCCGAAATGCGCCGGACCGAGGTGCCCATCGGATCCGCCGGGGTCACCGACCAGCGCGGTTGCCCGCCCAGTGTCTTGATCTGCGCCTCGGTCAGCGGCGCCGTGATCGAGGCGTAGAGGCAGATATGCATCAATTGCCGTTGGTAGAATCCGAAGCTTTCCAGATGGCCATTGTTGGCCAGAACGATCCGCCCGGTGCTGACTTTGGCCCTGGCGGTGTTGACCACCCAACCTGCGCCCTGCTTTTCAAAGCTGGTGACTGGCGCGTTCTCGAATACGTTGATTTGGCCAGCCAGTTGACCCGACAGCGCCCGTACATAGGCTGCGGGCTGGATCATCACCGTCCCCGGCGCAAACAGCCCCGAAACATAATGCGGGCTGCCCGTGATCTCTTGCATCTGCTTTTGGTCATACAGCGTGTGCGGCTCATCCAGTTTGGTCAGATGCTCGGCGAAGGCGCGGTTATGGGCGTCTCCTGCCCGTGTGGCGGCCGCATTGTATTTTCCGCAAGGGTCGAACATTTCCTGCGGCAGGTCGCAATCGGCGGCGACCTCGGCCGCGAAGGCGATGGCCTTGCGGTTCAGGGCAATGGCGACGCGATCCGCTTCCAGCCCATCGCCTGCGTAATTGTCCGAGGCCAGATCATGCGGCAAGTCGATCATGAACCCCGAGTTCCGCCCCGCCGAACTATCGGCGAATCGGCCCGCTTCCAGCAGGGCGATCTTCAGCGAAGGGTCCAGTAGGTGCAATCGCCGCGCCGCCGTCAGCCCGGCAAACCCTCCACCGACAATGGTGATGTCGGCGGTCAGGTCCTGTTCGAGCTCTGGCAGAGGGTCCTGGGGCGGCAGGATGGCATTCCATCCCGCCGGACCGGTCTGCCGCGGCAGTCTTTTTGCCTCGTATCGTGTCAATCCACAGCCTCGTCGGCGTCGTCAGCAAGATCGATCCAGACGGTTTTCAGCTGGGTGTACTGATCATGCGCATGGATCGAGTTGTCGCGCCCGCCAAAGCCCGATTGCTTGTAGCCGCCAAACGGCGTGGTGATGTCGCCTTCGCCAAAGCTGTTGACGGTCACGGTGCCCGCCCGGATCGCCCGCGCACCACGAATGGCCCGTTTGGCGTTGGCGGTAAAGATCGAGGCACACAAGCCATAGTCGGTGTCATTGGCGATCTTGATGGCCTCGTCAAAGCCCGACACTTCGATCACCGACAGGACCGGGCCGAAGATCTCCTCTCGGGCAAGCACGGCGTCATTGCCCGGCACTTCGACGACGGTCGCCTCGACAAAGCCTTTATCGGCCTTGCCGCCGATCACCACGTTTTCAACCTGATCGAGATATCCGCAGACCTTGTTGTAATGCCCTTCGCTGACCAGCGCGCCCATGCGGGTTTCAGGATCCAGCGGGTCGCCGATGTTCCACTGTTTGGCGTGATGCGCGATGCGGTCCAGCAGTTCGGCTTTCACGTCTTTGTGCACGATCAGGCGCGACGAGGCAGAGCAGTTCTCGCCCATGTTCCAGAACGCACCGTTCACCACATGCGCCGCCACCCGGTCTAGGTTTTCGGCGTCATCCATGACGATGGCAGGGTTCTTGCCGCCCATCTCAAGCACCACTTCCTTGGCGTTGCTTTCCGCCGAATAGGTCAGGAACCGTTTGCCCGTCACCGTCGAGCCGGTGAAGGACACCATGTCGATATCCATGTGCCGCCCGATGGGTTCGCCCACGTCGGCACCGCCACCCGGTACGATGTTCAGCACGCCGCGGGGAAGGCCAGCCTCCATCGCCAGTTCGGCCATACGCAGCGCGGTCAGTGTGGTTTCAGCCGCGGGTTTCACAACCACTGAACATCCCGCCGCCAGTGCCGGGCCGATCTTCCACGCCAGCATCAGCAGGGGGAAGTTCCACGGCAGTACCAGCCCCACGACGCCGATCGGCTCACGCACGACCATGGCGATATGGTCGTCGCTGGCAGGTGCGACCTGATCGTAGATCTTGTCGATCGCCTCGGCATGCCATTTCAGACAGTGGATGGTTTCGGGCACGTCCACGGTTTCGCAGTCATAGATGGTCTTGCCACTGTCGAGGCTTTCCATCACCGCCAGTTCGCGGGCATTGCGGGTCATCAGCTTGGCCAGCCGGATCAGCACGTCCTTGCGCTCGGACGGGTGCAGTTTCGACCAGCGGCCATCGTCGAAGGCCTCGCGCGCTTTTTCGACTGCAAAATCCACATCCGCCGCACCGCAGGATGCGATATTGGCAAGCTTGTCGCCGGTGGCCGGGTTTACGGTTGCAAACGTCTCACCCGAGATCGCCGGGCGGAATGCGCCGTCGATGAACGCCCCGGTCGGCAGGTTCAGGCCTGCGGCGATGGATTGGTATTCGTCCTGTGTTAGCAGATCCATGTCTCTTACCCTTCCGCCACGATGTCGGCGATTGTCTTCTTCAGCACGCGCGTGACCTGTTCCAGCGCGCGTTTGTCGTCCTTGTTCAAGCCCTTCAACGGAGGCCGCATAGCGCCCGCATCGATCCCGTTCATGGTCACGCCATGCTTGATGGTCTGGATGAACTTGCCACCCTGTTCCAGCACCCGCATCAGCGGCATCATCGCCGACATGATCCGGCGGCCCTTGTTGAAATTCCCTTCGACCACGCAGGCCTGATACAGAGCCACATGTTCGGCAGGCAGGAAGTTGGACCCGCCGCACACCCAGAACGGCGCACCCCAGGCAAAGAATTCGAGCGCCTGATCATCCATGCCGCAGCCAAGCTGGATATGCGGATAGTCGCGGGCCAGCAAATGCACCCGGTTGATATCGCCCGAGCTTTCCTTGATGCCGCAGAAGTTGCGACTGCGGCCAACGCGGTCGAGGAATTCCTCACCCATCATCGTGCCGGTGCGGTGCGGGTAGTTGTACAGCATCACCGGCAGGTCCGCGGCCTTGTCGATGGCCAGCGCATTCAGCGCGTTTTCCCGATCAGTCGGCACCGAATACGGCGGGCTGGCCAGCAGGATCGCATCGGCGCCGATTTCGCGCGCGCCAGCGGCAAGGGCAATCGAATCCGGCGTCAGCATCGCGCCTGTGCCAACCACCAATGGCAACCGGCCCTTCAACTGCTCATGCGTGAACCGGGCCAGTTCCACACGTTCGTGGACGGTCTGGGCATAGTTCTCGCCGGTTGAGCCACCCGAGATCAGGCCATGCACGCCGTTTTCGATTAGGTATTCGATCACGTCGGACAGCATGTCCCAATTCACGCTGCCATCGTCGTGATAGGGCGTGACCACAGGGGTATAGATCCCCTCAAACTTGAAAATCGGGTTCATTCCGTCCTCATGCAGGTTTCGAAAGGGGCGGGACGCCCATCGGGACATCCAGCGCGTCAGGCATCACGAACATCTCGATCTGATCGCGTGACAGGTTCCAGTGATCTTCGGCCAGCTGCGCAGCAGCCGCCTCGTCGCGCGCCTCGATGGCGGCGATGATGGCGTCGTGCTGGCGGCTTGCTTCGGACAGGTTCTCGGACATCTCAGCCGTCTGAGGCCGGTAAAACGTCATGCCGATCCGGGCGTGATCGATCAACAGCCGGTTGAACGACGGCAGCAGGTAGACATTTCCGGACATTTCGCCGGTCACGTCATGAAAGCGGTTGTTGGCCAAGGCTCGGTCCTCGCCGGACCCGGACCGAAGGGCCGCCTTGAACGCCTGCTGGGCCTTTTTCAAATCATTGATCTGGGCGTTCGACGCATTCAAAGCCGCCAAACGCAGGATCGCTCCGTATACCATGGGCGCGGCAAGGAAGAAGTCGCGCAGTGTGGTGTAGGACATTTCCGAAACCCGGGCGCTGCGGTTTGTCCGCAGATCCAGATAGCCTTCGCCAGCCAATTGTCGAAACACCTCGCGCAGCGGCGTGCGCGACAAGCCGAATTCCTCGGACAAATGCGCTTCGTCCAGATCGGCGCCTGGGCGCAGGCGCAGCGTGAGGATGGACACTTTCAGGTGCTCTTTCAGCGCGCTTTTACGAGACTTGGCTTCGTCTTTCATGCTTTGGCCTCATCCTTCTGTTCGGCGAACGCGGTCGAATCGCGTGCGGTCACAGTTTTGTATTCCATTAAAATACAACTTGTATACAATAATAATTCGTGCAGCATAAGAGCCTGCGAAATAGACTCATGTTCTGGGCTTTGTCCCAGCTTGCAAACGGTACTGCTCATGCCTCAGACGCGGCACATCACTTTCGTCCTTGTCGAGGAGTTCTCGCACCTTGCGTTTTCATGCGCAGTCGAACCCTTGCGGATCGCCAATCTTGTGAGCGGCGATGAACTGTACCGCTGGTCCTTTCTGTCAGAACATGGCGAGCAGGCCGTGTGCTCGAACGGATCCATCACGCTGGTGCATTCCGGCCTTCAGGGTCTGGCCAAATGTGATCAGCTGTTTGTCTTGTCGGGCATTCACATGCGTGACCACGTCACCCGCCCCCTGCTTGCAACCCTTCGCCGCGAACGCGCGCGCGGCACGAAAATCGGCGCCCTGTGCTCGGGGGCATGGGTGCTGGCCGAGGCTGGCTTTCTCGACGGAATGCAAGCGGCAATCCACTGGGAATATCACGACGCGTTCATGGAGGCCTTTCCCGAGGTCAACCTGGTACGCAGCGTGTTCGTGGCCGATGAAAAGCACATTACCGCATCTGGCGGAACGGCAACGGCGGATCTGATGCTGCACCTGATCGAACGCGATCACGGTGAAGAACTGGCCATCGATGTGGCGGATCAGATGGTCTATAACGCGGTACGCAATGCCACGGCCAAACAACGGGTTTCCCTGCAATCACGCAACGGAATGCGCAATGCGCACCTCGCCAAGGCAATCACAATCATGCAGGACAGTATCGAAACCCCGGTTTCCCCTTCGTTCATTGCAGAAGAACTTGGCATTTCAACCCGGCAGCTTGAGCGGCTGTTTGGAAAATACCTCAACACGTCGCCCAAGAAATACTTCATGGAAATGCGGCTGGAACGCGCCCAGAAACTGCTGCTTCAGACCGAAGCATCCGTCACCGAGATTGCCGTGGCCTGCGGCTTTGAAAACCCGGGCCATTTTTCGCGCGTCTACCGATCAAGCTTTGGCGTCACCCCGCACGCGCAACGCAACAAGATCGACTGACATTGTGTGGTAGTGGGTTTGCCGCAATCGAAACGGCAGGGGATGCCGCGCTTTGTCGGCCCATGACGGGCCTGAACGGGCATCCCCCTAACCCTGCCGAGATACCCCCTCATTAAAACCGGACTAGTCAACAGATCGGCAGGATGATGTACCAATAGATTTGGATATTGGCATAAGTTTTGCGAGAACTTGTCATACATGCGATTCTTGTGCCCTTATTCGTTAATCTTTGCCTCAATTGGAGACTTTTGATTCAGCGAAGTCCGGCAACCTCAAAGGCCATAACCACTTGCAAAAAATATAAATTACAGGTTTCGTCCTTGCTGCATTCAAAGATCGCACCGGGGAGCAATATGCTTCGATCTGAGGTGTTCGTTTTCTGCCCGGCACCCCACGGATGGACGGGGCAATCTTGGCTCGACAGATTCGGCTGCGTGCCTGAAACCGCCCAACAGGCGCTCAAGCGCCGTTTCTAACGGATTTGCGTCATATCCAGCCTGGGCGCGGCGCGCGTGATTTCATGGGCGCTGGTCGCCGCGCCTGATCCGACGCGAACGTTCAGCTTCTCTGTCCCGTTGAACCGCTGGAAATACGCAAATTCCATCGTGGTCAGCGCATCCATATCCTGACATTGAACAACGTAGTCAGCCTGAAATTCCGAATGTTCGCCCGTTGCGAATGACGTGCCCCCCTCGCCCGCGTTGTCCTGCTGCCCCGGAATATCATGCGTCAGGATCACGTTTGCAGATGCGGTAAAACACACGGCGTCGGGCGGGACGACAAACAGATCCAGTGGTTTGGACAGTTCGGAAATCGCGATGGCGACACGCGTACGCTCGTCATCACTTGCCACCGGGGTCTCGAACCCAATGATGTCAATGCTTGGAACCCTGAGCGACAGCGTAAATTCCGTGTCCGTAAACACGATTTCCAATTGACCGGACCCATGTTGATGGGTGGGCGTGATCTGCGTCGCCTGAGCGGCAAGAGCTGCCGGAAAAAGAGACAACGCCAGAACAGAGCACTTCATTAACCAAAAACCGCCTTGAACAGAATCACAACAGTGATTTTACCGCGAATCACCTGCCACGCAACGTTAACCCTCGGATCGGAGCTCGCCAGATTTGGGGAGGAGCGTGGGATTCAACCATCACCACCTATATCCGACAATAAAACTCAGGTTGACATTGCCGACTAAATCACTCAGTTATTTCTTCGCAAAACCCGCGGGGCATCCCCGCGCGATCCGACAGTTCTGACAGGAAAGCATCGAACTCCTATGACCAAGTTATTCACCACTGCCAGCGCCCTGACATTTTGCATGGCAACCGCCGCGATCTCGGGTGATGCCCCCAGCAAGGCAGATGTACTGAACACCTATGCCAATATTGCGGAAGCCAAATTTGAGGACAGCCTGATTTCAGCCAGGAAATTGCAGGATGCGGTCAACGCGCTGATCGCCGATCCCTCGGACGCAACGTTGAACGCGGCGCGCGCGGCCTGGGTTGCTGCGCGTGTCCCCTATCAGCAGACGGAAGTCTATCGCTTCGGCAATGCCATCGTTGATGACTGGGAAGGCAAGGTGAACGCCTGGCCCTTGGACGAAGGGCTGATCGACTATGTCGACGCGGCCTACGGCGGCGCGACGGACGAAAACGAATTTGCCGTGCTGAACGTCATCGCCAACCCCAGTTTCCAACTGTCGGGCGAGACCATTGATGCCAGCGAAATCACCCCCGAACTGCTGAGCGACACCTTGCACGAAGCCGATGGTATCGAGGCGAATGTGGCAACCGGCTATCACGCCATCGAGTTCCTTCTGTGGGGTCAGGACATGAACGGCCATGGCGCCGGTGCCGGCAACCGCCCAGCGACCGATTATGCGCAGGGCGAGGACTGTACCGGCGGCCATTGCGACCGTCGCGCGCAATATCTGAGCGCTGCGACCGAACTGCTGGTCAGCGATCTGGCCTGGATGGCGGATCAGTGGAAAGACGGCGGAGCGGCGCGCGCAGCCCTTGTGGAGAACGAAGCAGCAGGCATCAGCGCGATCCTGACCGGCATGGGTTCTCTCTCGTATGGCGAGCAAGCCGGCGAACGGATGCGCCTTGGCCTGATGCTGAACGATCCCGAAGAAGAACATGACTGCTTTTCGGACAACACCCACAACAGCCATTACTATGACGGGTTGGGCATCCAGAACGTCTATCTGAGCAGCTATACCCGCATTGATGGCACCCCGGTTTCGGGCGCATCTCTGGCCGATCTGGTCATCGCCACCGATCCGGCGCTGGATACCGAGATGAAAGCGAAACTGGCCGCCACCATGCAGGCCCTGGGCAAGATCAAGACAACGGCCGAGGCGGGATTTGCCTATGACCAGATGCTTGAGCGCGGTAACGAAGGCGGTGAGGCCCTGATCATGGGCGGCGTCAACGGCCTGATCGATCAGACCAAAACGATCGAGCGCATCGTAACCGCGCTGGAGCTGGACGGGGTTGCGTTTGAAGGGTCAGACAGCCTGGATAACCCGGACGCCGTCTTCCATTAATCTTCAAGCGGGCCGGAGAGGGTTTCTTTCCGGCCCCTGCAAACCTTACTGATCGCCTGACAGGGCGGCGAAACGAGCCAAGACCAATGATTGTCTGCCACTGCACCAACATATCCGATCACGACATCCGTGCCGCCATCGATTGGATGCGCACGGCGGATCCGCGGACCATAATCACCCCCGGCAAGATCTACCATGCCCTTGGCAAATCGGCGGATTGTGGCGGGTGCATGCCGCTGTTCCTAGACACAATGCGGGCCAGCGGTAATCTGGAAGTCCCCATGCAACTCCGCACTTTGCGTGCCGGAGCAACACAGGAGAAGGCTGATGAAAGGCGATCCGAAGGTCATCGAATATCTGAACAAGTCTCTGCGGCATGAGCTGACTGCCGTCAGTCAATACTGGCTGCATTACCGCCTGCAAGAAGACTGGGGCCTTGGCCATATGGCCAAGAAAAGCCGCGAGGAAAGCATCGAAGAGATGGGCCACGCGGACAAGCTGATCGAACGGATCATCTTTTTGGAAGGTCACCCCAACCTTCAGAAACTGGACCCGTTGCGGATCGGTCAGACGCCGAAGGAAACGCTGGAATGCGACCTGGCGGCCGAGATCGACGCCAGGGCACTTTACAAGGAAGCGCGCGAGTATTGTCGGGAGGCCGGCGACTTTGTCTCCATGTCGCTGTTCGAACAGTTGATGTCCGATGAAGAGGGACATATCGACTTCCTCGAAACGCAGCTCGACCTGTATGAAAGGATCGGCGAAGCCAATTATGCGCAACTCAACGCATCGAAAATGGACGAAGGCGAATAGTCTTTTTGCCCTGTCAGTGGCCGCCCTGGCGGCCACCCCCTCCCTGGCAGCCGAGCTGCGGGACCTGCATCTGAAATTCAGCCCCCGCACCGACGAGGAACGCGCCCGCATTGCCGCCGTGACGGCACCCCCGCAGGATTTTGGCGTGTCGCAGCCGTTCGAAGAACTCTCTGCCGGGGCGGCAACTGTCCGGGTCCGCAACGACGCGGATGCGTTCTCGCAACCCTCGGGCAATCTGAGCTTCGAGCAGGAGCTGGATTTCAAGGTCGGCAACGGGTTGTTCAAGAAAATCTGGGTGTCGTCACCATCATCCACATTGGCCTCTGACGGGTTGGGGCCGCTGTACAACGCGCGATCCTGCCAGCGTTGCCATATAAAGGATGGGCGGGGGCACACACCGAACGGGCCCGATGACAACGCGGTCTCAATGTTCCTTCGGGTCTCGATCCCCGGCGCGCCGGAAGACGGGTATGCCGAGATCGAGGATTACATCGCCACCCGGCCCGATCCCAACTATGGCGGGCAGATGCAGGATTTCGCGCTTGCGGGGCATCCGGCGGAATATCGGCTGGATATCTCTTACGAAGAAGTCCCTGTTGAACTCTCTGACGGCGAGACCGCGTCACTGCGCCGCCCGACTTACAGGGCCGCTGATCTGGGCTATGGCCCGCTGCACCCGGATGCAATGCTGAGCCCGAGGGTCGCACCACAGATGATCGGGCTTGGCCTGCTCGAGGCGATCCCGGTCGAAGACCTTCTGGCCAAGGCTGATCCCGACGACGTGGATGGGGATGGCATCTCGGGCCGTCCGAACATCGTCTGGTCTGTTGAATACGGCGCCCCGATGATGGGCCGGTTCGGGCACAAGGCAGGCATGCCGACGGTGATGGAGCAATCCGCCGCAGCCTTTGCCGGGGATATCGGTATTTCAAGCCCGCTTTACCCGGCACCTCAGGGGGACTGCACGGAGTTGCAGGTGAACTGCGTCGAGGCCCCGCATGGCGACACCGATACCCGCGAGTTCGAGATCGATCAGCAGGGCATGGACCTGGTGGATTTCTACAGCCGCAATCTGGGCGTGCCCGGCCGCCGTGATGTCGACGACCCCGAGGTTTTGCGCGGCAAAGAGGTGTTTCACACGACCGGCTGCGCATCCTGTCATACTCCGGCCCATGTCACCCACCGGTTGGAAGATCGGCCCGAGCACAGTTTTCAGCTGATCTGGCCTTACACGGATCTGCTGCTGCATGACATGGGCGAAGGTCTGGCGGATCACCGCCCCGAGGCCCGCGCGACGGGGCGCGAATGGCGGACGCCGCCTTTGTGGGGTGTTGGTCTGACCGAACGCGTCTCGGGCCACACGCAGTTTCTGCATGACGGGCGGGCACGCAATCTGCTCGAGGCGATCCTGTGGCACGGCGGCGAAGCCCAGGCCGCGCGCGATGCGGTTGTGTCGATGCCGAAAACTGATCGCGACGCCCTGATCCGTTTTCTGGAGAGCCTCTGACCCATGCGTATTCTTACAATTATTGCCGCGTTGATGATGCCGCTTGCCGCACAGGCGCAGGACCGCGCACCGATCCTGATGGAAGTTGCCGAGACACATATACTGCCCAGGTTCGACAAGCTGCCGGAAACGACCGGGGCTCTGGTCAGTGCATCGCGGGTGGATTGCGATCCGACCTCACCTGCGTTGCGCGCGGCTTATGATGCGGCCTTCGACAGCTGGATTTCCGCCAGTCACCTGCGGTTCGGTCCGACCGAGGTCGATGATCGTGCATTTGCCATGGCGTTCTGGCCCGACACGAAAGGGTTCACCACCAAAGCCCTGTCCCAGCATATCGCAACCGAGGATGACGCCGTGCAAGACCCCGAAGCCTATGCCGAGACATCCATAGCCGGACGCGGGTTCTTTGCGCTGGAACGAATGCTGTTCGATCCCGCCTTTGCAGAGCAGGGCAATGCGGATTACCGCTGCGCGCTGATTCAGGCGATCGCGGCGGACATTGATGCCAACGCACGGGCGATGGCCGATGACTGGCAAAGCTATGCCCCCAGCCTGACCCGGCCCGGCGAGAACGGCCGCTTCCGAACGCAGGACGAAGCGATGCAGGAACTGTTCAAGGCATTGTCCACGAGTCTTGAATTCACGGCCGACACTCGGCTTGGTCGCCCGTTGGGCACGTTCGACCGCCCGCGTCCGAACCGCGCCGAAGCGTGGCGGTCGAAGCGATCCTTGCGCCATGTCGAACTTTCGCTGATGGCCCTTCGTGATCTTGCATCGCGATTGGCCTTTGATCATCCCGATATCGCCGCGGATCTGGATGCTGCTTTTGCGCGCGCCATTGAGAATGCGCAGGCCATTGACGACCCGGCGCTGGCCGGCGTTGCGGATCCGCAGGCCCGGTTCCGTATCGAGGCCCTGCAACAGTCCATCCACGATATTCGCGCAATTGCTTCGACTGAACTTGGCCCGACGCTGGGCGTCAGCGCAGGCTTCAATTCTCTGGACGGAGACTGATCCGTGACATCGCGCCGCCGTTTCCTTGCAGGGCTTGCTGCAACCTCTCTTCCTCCGATCCATGGATGGGCCTCGGTGGGCACGCCGGAGTTTCTGGCCGCAGCGCTGTTTCCGGATGGTTCGTATCGACTGGCCGGTCTGGATGCACAGGGAACCCTTCTGTTTTCCGTGCCCCTGCCCGCGCGCGGGCATGCGGCTGCGGCACATCCGGTCAAAGCACAGGCCGTCGCCTTTGCGCGCCGTCCGGGCACCTTTGCCGTGGTGATTGATTGCGTGACGGGATCACCGATCGCGCGGCTGACGGCGCCGGAAGGCCGGCATTTCTATGGTCACGGTACTTTTTCAGCCGACGGCACGATTTTCTTTGCCACCGAAAACGATTACGAGGCCGGAAAAGGTATCATAGGCGTCTGGAACGCTGAAACCTTTGCGCGCTTGGGCGAATTCCCGTCCGGCGGCGTCGGGCCGCATGACATGCGGTTGATGCCGGGTGGGAAAACGCTTGTGATTGCCAATGGCGGTATCGAAACCCATCCCGAAACCGGGCGCACGAAGCTGAACCTGCCGACGATGAAGCCCAACCTGACCTACCTTTCCCTGACGGGCCTGGTTCAGGAACAGGTGTCGCTGTCGCCTGCGCTTCACAAGAACTCGATCCGCCATCTGGCGGTCCGTCGCGACGGGCTGGTGGGCTTTGCGATGCAGTGGCAGGGCAGCAAAGCCGAACATCCGCCCTTGCTGGGCCTGCACCGTCAGGGGGAAAACCCGCACCTTCTGTCTGCGCCGGTGCAGGATCAGAGCACGCTGCAAGGTTATGCGGGCAGCATCGCGTTTTCGGCGGATGGTGCAACCGTTGCCATCACCTGTCCACGCGGCAATGCGTTGCAGCGGTTCGACGTGGCCAGTGGCACATTCAGCGATGCGTTCGAACTTGAGGATGTCTGCGGGCTTGGTTCCGGCCCAAACGATTTGGTTTTCACCACCGGAACCGGTGTGTTCGGTGCGTTGACCACTGCGCACCCCGAGATCCGGACCCGCGCGAAGTGCCAGTGGGACAATCATCTGGTCCCGATCAGCCCACCGGCATGAAATTCGGATTTTTCCGTCACATAGTTTAGACTTGGAAGAATCAAACAGCTGCCGTATTGCCGGGCGCGATACTGGCACCCCAACGTTAAGGACCGACTTGATTGAAACAGACGCCCGACGCACCGCATTCGATCTACGGAGTTGAGAAATGGGGCAAAGGCCTCATCGAGGTGACGGAGCAGGGCGAGATCGGTCTGCGCAATCCCTTGGCTCCCGATGTTGGCGCGATCAGCCTGCCAGGTATTCTCAGCGATCTGAACGACCGAGGCATCAAGGCCCCGATGGTTCTGCGCGTCTCTTCCTATCTGGAACACGAGATCGCGCATCTGAACGAAAGCTTCCGCGAAGCCATCGCCCGCGTCGGCTACAGGGGCAGCTATCGCGGTGTGTTCCCGATCAAGGTGAACCAGCAGGCCCAGGTCGTCGACCGGATCGTCGAATTCGGCAAGAAGTACAACTATGGGCTCGAGGCCGGGTCCAAACCCGAACTGGTGATCGCGCTGGCACATCGGCTGGCCAGCGAAGCGCTGATCGTCTGCAACGGTGTCAAGGATGCCGAATTCATCCAGCTGGCCATCCTGTCCCGCAAGATCGGGTTCAACACGGTGATCGTTCTTGAAAGCCCGAAAGAGGCTGACACGGTGATCGAAGTATACAAAGAGCTGGGCATTGAACCCCTGATTGGCGTGCGGGTCAAGCTGACCAACCAGATCAGCGGCAAATGGGAAGAAAGCTCGGGCGACCGGTCCGCCTTTGGTATGAACACCGATCAACTGGTGGCTACGGTGGACAAGCTGCGCGACGCGGGCCTTCTGCATTGCCTGAAGTTGCAGCATTCGCATCTGGGCTCTCAGGTGCAGGACGTCAACGACGTGCGCCGCGCGGTGGGCGAGGCCTGCCGCTATTACACCGAACTGACGCGCGAGGGCGTGCCGCTGACCCATCTGGACCTCGGCGGTGGTATGGGGGTGGACTATACCGGTGAAAAGAAGGCGGCTGAAAACTCGATCAACTACACGGTCGAGGAATACTGCGCTAATGTGGTGGAAACCGTGGCCTATGCCATGGACGAGGCCGAGGTGGACCACCCGACGCTGGTTACCGAAAGCGGCCGCGCGGTGGTGGCGACGTCGTCGATGCTGGTGTTCAACGTGCTGGAAAGCACGCTCTATGATGCGCCCAACGGCCCCGAGGTTGAAGCCGACGATCACCACATGGTTTCAGACCTTGCCGCGGTGCACGGCTATCTCAGCAAAGACCGTCTTCAGGAATGCTGGAACGACGCCACCTTCTATCGCAACGAATTGCGCGCCCTGTTCCGCCGTGGATATGTAGACCTGCGCCAGATGGCCCGGGCCGAACGGATCTACCTGTCGCTGATGGCCCGCCTCAAGGCGCTGGCGGCCAGTGACGATCTGGAAACCGACGTGGACGACCAGCTTGAGAAAGTGGCCGATATCTACCACTGCAACTTTTCTCTGTTTCAGTCCTTGCCAGACGTCTGGGCCATTGACCAACTGCATCCGATCGTGCCCTTGCAGGGCCTGAACCAAACACCCGACCGCCGCGCAGTCCTGTCCGACATCACTTGCGACAGCGACGGCAAGATCGACCGGTTCATCCTGGCCGACGGTGTTTCACCCAGTCTGCCGGTGCATACCCTGCCGGAAGATGATGAATATTTCATGGGCGTCTTTTTCGTCGGCGCCTACCAGGAAACGCTGGGCGATCTGCATAACCTGTTCGGCGACACCAACGTCGTCACCATCGACCTGCGCGCTGACGGAGGGTTCGACCTGCTGCACGAACAAGAGGGCGACACGATCAGTCAGGTGCTGTCCTATGTCGAATTCGACCCCACCGACTGCGTCGCCGCCTTCCGCAAAATGGTGGACGAGGCGATCTCGACCGGTACTCTGAAAGCCAAGGACCGCAAAACCCTGATGAGCGCTTATCGCGACTCGATCAACGGCTACACCTATTACGAATAACCCCCTGTGAGAGGAGATTACCCCCATGGGTTCACTTAGTGGCAAAACACTGGTTGTCGGCGCGGGCGGCGTATCCCACGCCGCCGTGCACAAGATGGCGATGAATTCGGACATCTTCACCGAAATCACACTGGCCAGCCGGACCAAGTCGAAATGCGACGCCATCGCCAAATCGGTGAAAGAGCGCGTGGGCGTTGACATCGCCACCGCCGAGCTTGACGCCTACAAGGTCGAAGACACGGTCAAGCTGATCAAGGAAACCGGTGCCGAGATCCTGGTGAACCTGGCCCTGCCCTATCAGGACCTGGTGTTGATGGACGCCTGCCTCGAGGCCGGGTGCCACTATCTCGACACTGCGAACTACGAGCCCGAGGATGAGGCCAAGTTCGAATATCACTGGCAATGGGCCTATCAGGACAAGTTCAAACAGGCTGGCCTGACCGCCATCCTCGGCTCGGGTTTCGATCCGGGCGTGACATCCGTCTTCGCCAAGTGGCTCAAGAAACACAAGCTGGACACGATCCGCCAGATCGACGTGCTCGACGCCAATGGCGGCAGCAACGACCAAGAATTCGCCACCAACTTCAACCCCGAGATCAACCTGCGCGAAGTGCTGGCCGAGGTGCGCCACTGGGAAGGTGGCGAGTGGAAACACTCCCCCGCCATGACCCATAAGGTCGAGTTCGACTTCCCCGCCATCGGCCCCAAGAACATGTACCTGATGTATCACGAGGAACTGGAGTCGCTCAGCACCCACTTCCCCGAAATCGAGCGCGCCCGTTTCTGGATGACCTTCGGCGACGCCTACATCACCCACGCCAAGGTGCTGGAAAATGTCGGCATGACCCGCATCGATCCGGTGATGCATGACGGCAAGGAAATCATCCCGATCCAGTTCCTGAAAACCCTGCTGCCCGATCCCGGCGATCTGGGCGCCGAAACCAAGGGCAAGGCCTGCATCGGCGACATCGCCACGGGTCAGGCCAAGGACGGCTCAGGCGAGAAAACCTATTACATCTACAACATCTGTGATCACGAAGAGTGCTACCGCGAGGTTGGTTCTCAGGCCGTCAGCTACACCACCGGCGTCCCCGCCATGATCGGTGCAGCACAGGTGCTGAAAGGCAACTGGCGCGAGCCCGGCGTGTGGAACATGGAACAGCTCGATCCGGATGATTTCATGGACATGCTGAATGAACACGGCCTGCCCTGGCAGGTCCACGAACTCGACGGCCCGGTCGAGTTCTGAAGCTCAATCGTCCTAAAACAAAGGAAGGAGCGTGTAGAAACAATGTCGTCAGATAAGCAAATGGCTGTTCTGATCGGGTCGATGCTCGGAACCTACGCACTCCTTCTTGTTTTTTCCAAGCGTTATAGGACAGATACGGTCGAAATGTTCCGCTTGGAAAAATCCACCATTCGTGTGGCAGTAGAAAATCCTGTCGCTCTCATCGCCCATCTCCTGTCATTCATTGTGCCACTTTGGATGATGGGCCTCCTCTGAAACTGCCTAGAACTTGAGGGGCCGCGGTTAGAATGAAAGGGATTGGATTCTCATGGCAGACATGATGACCACACAAGCCGGCGATGCCGGTGCCTTTCGCAATTTCGATCTCAGCCGCGTGCCAACCCCATGCTTTGTGGTCGATGAAAAAGCGGTTGAGCGAAACCTGCGCATCCTCGCCGACATCGGCACCCGGTCCGGCGCGCATGTCCTGAGCGCGCTCAAGGCGTTTTCCATGTTCTCACTGGCCCCGCTGGTCCGCCAGCACCTCGGCGGCACCTGTGCGTCCGGCATCTACGAGGCACGGCTCGGCCGCGAAGAATATGGCGGCGAGGTTGCCACCTTCTGCGCCGGATACAAGGACGCGGATATCGACGAAATCCTGTCGCTGTCCGATCACATCATCTTCAACTCTCCGGCGCAAAAAGACCGGTTCCTGACCAAAGCCCAGGCCGCGGGCGTTCAGGTCGGCCTGCGGATCAACCCGGAACATTCCGAAGGTGAGGTGCCGAAATACGATCCCTGCGCGCCCTGCTCACGCCTGGGCACGCCGGTCAGCCAGTTGACTGCCGAGACTCTGACCGGAGTTGACGGCCTGCACATGCATACACTCTGCGAACAAGGGTTCGAGCCGCTGCAACGCACGTGGGCGGCTGTCGAACCAAAACTCAGGCCATTCATGGGCCAGCTCAAATGGCTGAATTTCGGCGGCGGTCACCACATCACCCGCGACGATTACGACCGTGAGGGTCTGGTGGCTTTCATCAAAACCATACGCGAGGCATATGGCGTCGACGTCTACCTCGAACCCGGTGAGGCCGTCGCCCTGGACGCAGGCATTCTGGTCGGAGAAATCCTTGACCTACCCACCAATGGCATGAACCTCGCCATCACCGATATCTCGGCCACCTGCCACATGCCCGACGTGATCGAGGCCCCCTATCGCCCCGCCCTGATGGACGAGGCCGAAACCGGCCACACCTATCGCCTGGGCGGCCCCTCGTGCCTGGCGGGCGACGTGATCGGCGACTACACTTGGGCCGAGCCGCTGCGGATCGGGCAGCGCTTTGCCTTCCTCGATCAGGCGCATTACTCGATGGTCAAGACCAACACGTTCAACGGCGTGCCCCTGCCCACCATCGCCCTGTGGAACAGCGAAACCGATGACCTGAAGATCATCAGGGAATTCGGCTATGACGACTTTAAGGACAGACTTTCATGAGCATTTTCCTCGACAGCGAACTGACCGAGGCCGAACGCAGCGAAGACGCCCGGTTCCGTGTGATCCCGGTGCCGCTGGAGCGCACGGTCTCATACGGGTCTGGCACCGCCAAAGGCCCTGAAGCGATCATCGAGGCCAGCAATGAACTCGAACGCATCACGGGTCACGCGGAACCCTGCGTCGAAGGCATCTTTACCGAAGCCCCACTGGATTGCGCCGGCCCGCTGCCGGACGTCATGGAGCGCCTCGCCCAGCACACCGAGGCCGCCGTCCGTGCCGGCAAGGTGCCGGTCACGCTGGGCGGTGAACACTCGCTCAGCTATGGCGCGGTCATGGGTGTGACCCGCGCCCTGGGCCAGCCCGTCGGTATCGTGCAGATCGACGCCCATGCCGATCTGCGCAACGCCTATCAGGGCGAAAAACACTCGCATGCCTCGGTGATGCATCTGCTGGCCGAGGAAGGTATCCCATTGGCCCAGTTCGGCGTGCGCGCCTTTTCCACCGAGGAAGCCAAAAGCCGCCTGAGGAACCACGTCTTCCACGTGGATGCCGAAGAGCTGGTGACCGGCAACATCCATGCCGTCGACCTGCCCGACGACTTCCCCGAACTGGTCTATGTCAGCTTTGACGTTGATGGGCTGGACCCGGCGCAGATGCCCGCGACCGGCACGCCTGTTCCGGGCGGGCTGGGATACTATCAGGCGCTTCGCCTGGTGGAACATGCGTTGAAGGGTCGTAAATGCGTCGGCTTCGACGTGGTCGAACTGGCCCCCGACGGCAATGCCGCCTGGGATTTCACCGCGGCGCAGATCGTCTATCGCCTGATGGCGAGCTGCTGATCAGACAGGCGGGCCGGGCTGGCCCGCCTGATCCGGTTCCTAGCCAGTTTTGCCGTCATCGGCGGTTTCGTTCAGCTCCATATGGCCTTCGCCCCTGTTCAGGACGCGGCGCAGCATAGGTTCGAAGAACTCCAGCGGCTTGGTCGGATAATTCGGGTCAAACGCCTTCTGATCATATTCATGGCAGAAATAGCGACAATCTTCCCAATAAGGACTGTCGCGATATTTGTCGCGCGCGTTGCGGTCGCCGCCCAGATGGTGGTTGTAGTAGTACCCCTGAAACACACAATGATGCTTGAGAATCCAATACGTCTTTTCGCTGACGTAAGGCTTCATCATCGCCGCTGACAGCTCTCCGTGATTGTAGGGCGACAGAATATCGCCGGTATCATGGATCAACGCCGCCACTACCAGTTCCTCATCCGCACCGTCCTCGTAAGCACGGGTCGCGGCTTGCAGGCTGTGCTGGTAACGGTTGACCGGATAGGGCGTCCATTCTTCGTCCAACGAGCGGATGGCATCGAGGATACGGTCTGGCAGGGCCGCATTATACGCCTCTTCATACTCCATCACGGCGTCCCAGTCGGCCTTGGTGGCTGTTTCGAAACTGGTCCAGGTGGGTTTGTGGCTTTTGTCCAGCATGGCTGATCCTTTGGCATGTGTCCTGAGCGAAAGCGTAGTTCGAAACCACCTTTCAAAAAAATGAATTGATTTTATCGCAATGATCAAAAAATACTTTCGACATGCAATTCAAAGCTCTGGAAACTTTTCTCTGCGTGGCCGAAGCCGGTGGCTTTCATGCCGCCGCTCGCAAGTTGAATGTGACGCAGACCGCTGTCAGCGCGCGTATTCGCCTGATCGAGGAGGAAACCGGCAGGGCGCTGTTCACGCGCGGTGCCGGAGGAACGGCGCTGACCGAGTTCGGCCGGCAGTTCAAACCCTATGCGGAACAGATGTTGTCCCTTTGGGGCTTTGCATCGCGCGACCTGCCGGGACAGGCACAGAACCGCCCGGCACTGCGGTTGGGCGGCCAGCTCAGCATCTGGGATCCGTTGCTGGTGGACCTGGCGGTTCGGTTTGAACAGCGCTTTGGCAAATTGCTGTTGACGCTGAACTATGACCACGACCTGAACATGGTCGAAGCGGTGGCAACCCATGTGCTGGACGCGGCGATCACACATGAAAAGCCGGCGGACCGGCGTGTCACATGGTACGCGCTTGAACCCGAGCTATTGTCCCTGGTCCGGACGCCACAGGCTGACGGCACGGACGATGACATGATCTTCGTCAACCTTGAACTGGGCGAGGTCTATCAGGACCATGTCAGATCGGCTGCGCGACGGGCGTCGGGTCAGACAGTGTTTCTTGGCAATTGCATGATGGCGCTGCGATATGTTCTGCACCGAGGCGGAAACGGCTATTTCCCCGATTACGTCATTTCCGAACATCTGGCCTCGGGTGCTCTGGAGCGGGTCGAGGACAGTATCAGCTTGCCGCTGCCCATGTATCTGGTCACCCGCGGTGATCGCGAGGAATTTGACGACATTCACAGCTGTTTGGTGGATCTTCGCGGCTAGAACTCAGGCCGGTGTCGGCATGATCTGGGGATCGCGCTGCCGTTTTCGCACAAGCGGCCGACCAGCAACAAGCAGGAAAAGGCCCGAGATCAGCACCCCTATGATTGCGGGAAGGTACAGCAGAAACCAAAGCTCCGGGTCATCGATCACCACCGGGGAAACAAACCCGCGCACACCTTCAAGCAGCACAAGAATGGTGAAGGCGCCCAATATCTGAGGCCACAATCCAAACCGGGAAAAGCTGCCCAGCATCAGGGTTGAATACCCGGCCAGCGCCACGGCGATGCAAATCGCAATCCACGAGAACCGCTGGTGCAGCTCTTCGATCAGCTTGCCTTGGCTGAACCCTTCCGTGGCTGAAACCTCATCCCGGTTGCGGATCAGGTCGGCGGTTGGAATGGCTTCGAGGCTGCGCCGGGCCATCGGATTTGTATTCGTCAGTTCCGAGATGTCGTAGGACGCGTCCTGGAACAGGGTCGATGACAACACCTTGCCTTCCTTGTTCAGGCGCAATGCAACCCCATCAACCATCACAAGGTGAATGCCAGCATCATTGTTGACCAGATAGGCCGTTACGCTTGAATAGCTGACCGCGTTTTCAGGATCGCGGCGATCAGACACGAAGACTTCATGAAGTGTGCCGTCCAGATCAATCCTGCCTATGTAAACCGTGACACCTTCGGCGGGGTGCAGAAATTCGCCTTCGTTCAGCAGTTGAGCCGTCACATCTCCGGCCACTTCAGCCTGCCGGATTTCCAGCTGTTCAACCGAGGCCGGGCGCAGGAACACGCTGATGATCGCCATCATCACCCCGGTAATCACACCGAACAGCAGCACCGCCCAGGCAAGCCGCCAAGGGCTGGATCCGGTGGCCAGCATAACCGTCAGTTCGCTTTCGCGGCTCAGGCGATTTGTGGCATAGACGGCGGCGGCAAACACCGCCATGGGCATGACCGTGCGGATCAGGGTCGGCAAAGTCAGCGCGGTGAATTCCAGAAAGACCATCGCCGACTGCCCACCGCTGATGACCCTGTCAAACAGGCTGACAGACCGGGTGATCCAGAACACACCGACAAGCACCAGGGTGAAAAAGCCAAACAGAATCAGCAATTGCCGCAGGAAATATCCATCAAAACGCGACATGGGGCCTCGTGCGTGTGTTCGTTTGCAGCGGACACTAGGGCATTAAGCCGGCAGAGGAAACAGGCATTGGACGTCAGGATGCCCCGGTATGCAACCTTGGCGCATTCCCGCATTCTCCCAACGACGCCGATTTGGCCCCGAAGTGGTTAAAGGCCAACCCTTTGTGAAAATGGCAGTTCGTGGCACAATTCAGGAATTGTTCAGAAGGGAGTTTCCGACTTGGCACTGTTTTTTTCACGCCGCACCTATAACGCCCCGAAGAAAAAGTTCACGTTTAAGCCGGCGGCAAAGACCAGGTATGTTCACATCACCCAGCAAAGCCCTGGTGGAAAAATTCGTAAGGGTAGTATTATCAAAAAAACCAAATGGCTGGATCTCGTGCGACAGGAGGGCGGGGATTCGGCCGTCCTGATCTATGTTCACGGGTTCAACACCAGCCAGAAGGACATGCTGGACCGGCTGGGGAAAATAGAAACCAATCTCAGGGGCAACGGGTATCAGGGCGCGGTCGTTGCCTTTGACTGGCCCAGCGACGGATCGGTGCACACCTACGACTCGGACCGCTCCGATGCCAAGGCGGTGGCGCCGCATCTGGTGGGGGACGGGATCTTGCCGCTGTTGGGGATGTCGCCACGCCCCAAGGTGCATCTGATCGCGCATTCCATGGGGGCATTGGTGGTACTGCGCGCTTTCTCGGACTTCGGGGATTCGGCCGGGCCAGGCAACAAGATATGGTCGGCGGATCAGGTCATGTTTGCATCAGCGGACATCGATTCAGAATGGCTGGAAAAGGGCGCATGGGGCGATCTGGTCCTGAAAAAACGGTGCAAGCGATTCACCAATTACTATAGCCGGAAAGACAAGGTGCTGGCCCTGGCCGGCGGGATTGTTCACGGCGGTCGGCGTCGCGCTGGTCGTGTCGGGATGCCGAAGCTGACCTCGAAAGGTCATTGGGATATTTTCTGTGACCACCAATATCAACGAGACGTCCCCAAAGGGCAGCGCAAGATGATGAAGTCGCATCGCTGGTGGTTCGACAGCGGCGGGTTTTATGAGGACCTCGCCCTGACGATCGACGGCCATCCGGCAAAAACGATGCCGACCCGGCACAAGACAAATATCGGGGATCTGGCGCTGCTGGCCTGACTGACCGGTCGCCCAACACCTTTCTATGGTGCAAAGCCCGATTTTGCGGGTTCTGCTCAAGTACCGTCTTTGGACGGATTCTCTGCACGTTCTGATATCGTCACTATGGGTTGCTGACCAGAAACGGAAAGGGCGCGCTCGACCACAAGCGCGCCCCAGTCACAAGGGAGAAACTGAAAACCTGCGTTCTGTGCAGAACCTGAACGCCAACTCTTTGACATTCTCAAACAACCAGACTTTCCAACATCCGTCAGTGACGCTGTTCACACTCTGGGCCGGTATTTTTAGATGGCATATAGGGTTTGGCTGCACTGCGGCTCACAAAGCCTGCATGCGTTCTTATTGCCGGTCCGCCCCGGCCATAGCCGAAAGCCGCGCGCGCTGGAAACGCGCCAGGCACGATTGCCGAATGGTGTTTTAATGCGGATGGCAGGGGCAGCAGGGTTCGAACCCGCGACCTACGGTTTTGGAGACCGTCGCTCTACCAACTGAGCTATACCCCTATGGTGAGCCCCAGATATGACAGCCGCGCGGCGGACTCAAGAGGCTTTTTCGAATTCCACGCCACTATCTGAGCCGACAAACAAGTTGCGCAAAATGTGCAGTGCGCTAAGACAAGGTCCGGTCAGCAAAAGGAACCCCGTGTGAACCTCCGCAAGAAGATCGCAGACAGCGAAGCCGTGCTGAACTGGGTGGCCCGCCGGATCGCCACTTACATTCGATTGGTCAACCGCAACACACGCTGGCAGCGCATCGGATACGAAGAACTGGATCAGCTGGCCGAACAAGGTGAACCGGTCATCGTTGTGCTGTGGCACCAACGGCTGGCGCAGTCGCCCTATTTCTTCCCGCTGGACAAGGGGCGCATCTGTTCGATCACCTCGTCTGCCCGGGCGGGCAGCATGGTGGGCCGGGTACAAAAGCTGTTTGGCATGGACACGATCGCCATGGCCAGCAAGACACGCCACGTTGCCTTGTCACGCCAGGTTCTGGGCAAGATGAAGCAGGGTATCTCTATTGGGATCGCGGCAGACGGACCGCGCGGGCCGGAACGGGTTCTGTCGACGGTTCCGTTGGTATGGGCGCGCACCTCGGGCAAGCGCGTATTCGGTATCACCTTTTCCGCGAAACATGGTCGCGAAGCGGGAACCTGGGATCACCTTCTGATGCCCCGCCCCTGGCGAAATGAAGGCGTGTTTCTGTGCCGGGAATGGACTGAAACAGTGCCCCGCAAGGCCAGCGAAGAGGAAATCGAGACCCTGCGCCTGAGCCTGGAGCAGCACATGAACGACATCACGGCAGAAGCTGACCGGATGGTCGGGCGCGAGCCCTGGTCACCTGACGCCTAACCGCCCCTGAGACGTTGCATCAGATAGACTTCACTGCCTTCGGGAATCGGCTCGGTAAGCCCGGTGGCTATGACGCGCCCGTCGATCGCGATGGAGACCCCTGCATCAATGGGGGCCTGCAACTGTGGGTGGGCACGGACCAAAGCCCGTAATAGCTCTCCGGTGGTTTTGGCCTCGACCTCAACCACTTGCTGGCCCCCGGTCAGTGACCGGAGGCCGGACCAAAGGTGGACCTCAACCATTTTCTTTCAGGGCCGCCAGAATGCGCGGCGGAGACATCGGCAGTTGCTTCATCCGAACACCCGCCGCATTGGACACCGCATTGGCAATGGCGGCCAGGGGCGGCACAATGCCCGTCTCGCCCACGCCGCGCACCCCGAACGGGTGGCCCGGGTTGGGCACTTCGACGATCACCGTGTCAATCATCGGCAGGTCACTGGCAACGGGAATCCGGTAGTCAAGAAAGATCGAGTTCTGCAACCGGCCATCTTCGCCATAGATGTATTCCTCGTTCAGTGCCCAGCCGATGCCCTGTGCGGCGCCACCCTGAAACTGCCCTTCCACATAAGTCGGGTGGATCGCCTTGCCGGCGTCCTGAATGACCGTGTACCGGGTGATCGATGTCTTGCCGGTTTCCGGGTCGACCTCGGCATCGACGATATGGGTGCCAAAGGATACGCCCGCGCCTTCGGGGGTTGCTTCGAAATGGCCCGAAATCGGGCCTCCGGTCGATCCCATATCCGCCGTGATGTCGGCCAAAGGCATCGGGTCGAAATCCCCCGCATTAGGCCCCGAGGGCACCGCGCAGCCGTCTTCCCATTTCACCGCATCGACCGGGATGCCCCACTTGGCCGCCGCACGTTCGCACAGTTTCTCGACCGTGTGTCTTGCTGCCTTGATCGTCGCGAGGCCCGACGCGTAGGTCACGCGCGAACCATGGCTCACGTCGTTGTAACCCAGCGTCGCCGTGTCGGCGATGGTCACGCGGATATTTTCATACGGAATGCCCAGAACCTCGGCCGCCATCAAGGCCATGGATGCGCGCGACCCGCCAATGTCGGGTGTGCCGACCATCAACTGCGCCGAACCATCCTCGGACAGTGCCAATGAGACGCTGGTCTCGCCCCCGTGGTTGAACCAGAAACCGCAGGAAACCCCGCGCCCCTGACCCGGCTTCAGCGGTGCCGCGTAATGGGGATGCGCCTTGGCAGCCTCAAGGGTTTCGACCAGACCGATGCGTTCGTAGGTCGGGCCATAGCTGGCCTTCGTGCCCTCATGCGCGGCATTTTTCAAACGCACATCAATAGGATCGAGGCCCAGCTTGTTGCAGAGCTCATCAAGGACGGATTCAACGGCGAAGGCGCCCATCGGAGCGCCCGGCGCGCGGTACGCGGCCTGTTTCGGACGGTTCGACATCACATCGTAACCGATCTGCTTGACGTTGGTCAGGTTGTAGGGCGCAAAGGCACACATGGCCGTCATATCGCCCGGGGCGCCGGGGAAGGCCCCGCCTTGCAGGCGGAAGACACCCTGCGCCGCCGTGACCGTGCCGTCTTTCTTCATGCCGATCTTCACGTCCATCGACGCCGAAGAGGTCGGCCCGGTGGCACGAAAAACTTCGGACCTGGTCATCACGATCTTGACCGGACGGTTGGCCTTGCGGCTGAGCGCCAGCGCGACGGGTTCGATGAACACCGTGGTCTTGCCGCCAAAACCGCCGCCGATTTCAGACGCCGTGACGCGCAGCTGAGAGGTTTCGATTCCCAGCAGCGCCGCACAGGTCTTTTGCGCGATCCAGTGGCCTTGGGTTGTGCACCACAACTCGCCCTTGCCGTCATTGCCCAGCATGCCCAGGCAGGCATGCGGTTCGATATAGCCCTGATGGGTCGCCTCGGTGACAAAGCTGTCTTCGATAACCAGATCGGCCTCGGCAAAGCCCGCCTCGACGTCACCGTGACCGCTTTCGTGATAACGCACGACGTTCGGGTGCATCCCTTCCGGCACCGAATAATCCGCAGCACCTTCCCGGATCACCGGCGCATCCGGGGCCATCGCTTTGTCCACATCGGTGACGTGCGACAGTACCTCGTATTCGACCTCGATCAGTTTCAGCGCATCACGTGCCGCCAAGGCAGATGTGGCCGCCACCGCAGCTACCGCGTGCCCGTCATAGAGCGCCTTTTCCCCCGCCATGACATTTTCCAGCACATTCCAGAATTCGCCTTCAAGCCCGGGCTTGAACGGGACATCGGCGAAATCGGCGCGGGTCACGACGGCTTTGACGTCCTTCAATGCCTCGGCTTTCGAGGTATCAATCCTGACGATCCGGGCATGGGCATGGGGTGAGCGCAGAATCGCGCCGTGCAACATGCCGGGGGCCGAGATATCCGCACCGAACTTGGCCCGGCCCGTCACCTTGTCCAGACCGTCAGGGCGATCGGGGCGGGTGCCAACGAAGGTGAAGTCAGTTTTGCGATCGTCCAGAGCCATTATGACGCCTCCCGCATCTCAGCCGCCGTGTCCATCACGGCGCGAATGATCTTGTCGTAACCGGTGCAGCGGCATAGGTTGCCCGCTAGCCAATAGCGCGTTTCTTCCTCGGTCGGATTGGGGTTCTTCTCCAGCAGCGACTTCGCCGCCACCAGAATGCCCGGGGTGCAGATGCCGCATTGCAGCGCGGCGTATTCGATCATCTTCTTCTGCAACGGGTGCAGGATGTCACCATCCGCAATCCCTTCGACGGTTTCGATCTGCTTGCCTTCGGCCTCGACACCCAGCATCAGGCACGAGCACACAAGGCGGCCATCGACGGTGACCGAACACGCGCCGCAATCACCGGTGCCGCAGCCCTCTTTGGCGCCGGTCAGGTTCAGTTTGTCGCGCAGACAGTCCAGCAGGGTTTCGCGCGGGTCGCACAGGTATTCGACTGCGTCCCCGTTCACGGTGGTGGATATGTGGAGCTTGCTCATGCGTTTTCTCCCTTCGCGCGGGCATAGGCGATCTTTGCGGCACGTTTGGCCAGAACGCCGGCGACTTCGGTACGGAATGCGATCGTACCTCGTTTGTCGTCGATCGGATTGCAGGCGGCGGACGCGGCCGCGGCCAGTGCGTCAAGGGCGGCATCGTCCAAAGTGCTGCCGATGATCGCGTTGGCACAGTCTTCAACCAACAGAACGGTCGGTGCCACGGCACCCAGCGACACGCGCGCCTCGGTGATGACTTCACCGTCCAGACGGAGGTTCACACCTACGCCCACCACCGCAATGTCCATTTCGGTACGGGGGATGAACCGCAGATAGGCGTCGCCCCCATTCTTGCCTCGGGCAGGGATGTTGACGGCCGAGATCAACTCGCCCTTCGCCAGCGAGGTCTTGCCGGGCCCGGTCGGGATGTCCTCGACCGCAACGTCACGCGTGCCATCGGGGCCGGTTACGGTGACGGTCACGCCTGCGGCCACCATAGCGGGCACGGAATCAGCCGCAGGTGAGCCATTGCACAGATTGCCCGTCAGCGTCGCGCGGCCCTGAACCTGAGTTGAACCGATCAGGTCCATCGCCTCGACCACACCGGGCCAGTCGCGGCCAAGCTCGGGGTGCTCGCTCATCTCGGCGCCGGTGACGGCCACGCCGATCGTCCAACTGCCGTCGGCATTGCGGGTGATGTCACGCACGCCGTCGATCTTCTTGATGTCGATCAGCGTATCGGGCGTCACCAGTTCCGAGCGCAGTTGCACAAGTACATCCGTACCGCCCGCCAGAAAACGTGTGATGCCCGTCGCGTTCGCGGCCAGAGCCGAAGCTTCGGCAAAGCTGGCAGGGCTGTGATAATCCATGAAGCTACCTCGTACCTGTTGGTCAGGAATATCTGGGTTCGCGGCGACGTTAATTCACCCCTCGTCCGGCGTCCATGGGCCGAGCGATCAAAATTCAACTTCCAAATGTCGCTTTTGGACAGGGTTCAGAGATCGATCTCGATCACCCCATCAGGTTCCGCCGCGCGGCTTTGGCACAGGATCATGGCGCCTTCGCGCTGTTTGCGGGACAAAACGAAATCCCGATGCTCGACCTCGCCCGAAATGACACCGCATTTACAGACGCCGCAGATGCCGTCTGCGCATTTCACATCCACATGAATACCGGCTTCGTTCAGAACTTGCGCCGCGTCCTTGTCTGCGGGCACGGGCAGTGTCCGGCCCGAACGCGCAAGCTTGAGCTCAAACGCGTGGTTTTCATATTCAGGCGTTTCAGGAACCGAGAAATATTCCAGGTGACGCGCCTCTTCGGGAAAGCCCTGCTGCTCGGCCGCCTGAACCACGCCGTCCATGTAACGATCCGGCCCGCAGGTATAGACATGCCATCCATCCTGGTAGCCGGACAGAATTACATTCAGGTCGGCGCGGGTGCCTTCATCCGAGAAATGGTAATGAACGCGATCCGCCCAGGGCATGGCGGCCAGATCATCCAGATACCCCGCCCCGCCCCGTGTGCTGGCCGAATAGTGTAATTCGAACTCGCGGCCCAGCGCATGCAGACGATGGGCAAATGCGATCATCGGGGTGATTCCGATGCCGCCACCCATGAGGAATGTTCTGGTTGCCCTTTCATCCAATTCAAAGTGGTTGATCGGATTGGACACGAAAACCTTTCGGCCCTCGGAGAAGATGCGATGCAACAGCGCGGACCCGCCGCGCCCGTCATCCTCGCGCAGCACTCCGATCTGATACTTCGTACGATCCGACGGGTCGCCGGACATGGAATATTGCCGCAGGAATTCCGGCGCGACCAGAACGTCCAGATGTGCGCCCGCTGTCCATCCCGGCAGGGGCGCACCGTCCAGCGATGCAAATTCGTATTTCGTGACATCCGCCGTCATCTTTTCAACCTTGGTCACGGCGACCCGCATCACGGGCGCATCACCGGCGATCTGATAGCGATGGATGATCGACATGTCCCCGCCTGCCTTGCGGGCCTTGTACTCGTCAGCCGTCACCATGGCCTCATAGGCTGCAATCCCGGCCTCTCGGTCCATTGCAAAGGGATAGGGCCATGGGTGCGGAGCCAGATAAGCGGGATAGACGGCCAGGGTCTGATCCTCGTATTTCAGGTCCAGATCCTTTTGCAGATCGCGCCGGTTCAACGGGTGCGTCGTAGGGCGATAGGCGCCGTCGGGCTGCAACTCGATATCCCACCACCATTTCTTGGTGTCGTTCAGCCCGCCATTGCCGACCGCATCGTCCAGCCTGGCCAGCGCGGGCGCGGCGGTGGGGATGTTCATCGCAGCCCAGCGGAACGGGCGTTCAGCGAAGAGGCCTTCGAGGTTCCACGGGCAGGTCTTCATGCAGCGCCCGCACATCGCGCCGCCCGGGGTCGTCACACGGTACGTGGCGCATTTCTGGCTGTCGGATTTCCAGATTTCGTAACCGTTGAACATCAGCTTCGGTCCGGCGGTGATCGCGCCCGAGGGACATTCGCGGGCGCATTTGTTGCAGGATTCGCAAAAGGTTTGCAGGCCGAAATCGATGGGTTTGTCATGCGTCATCGGCATGTCGGTCGTCACCACGCCTGATTTCAGGCGCGGGCCCAGATAGGGGTTCAGGATAACTTCTCCGATCCGGCTGACCTCTCCCAACCCCGAAAGCAGCAAAAGCGGCGGTTGCAGCACCTCGCCATCCATCACCGTATGCGCCTTGGCCTTGTAGCCCAGGTTGCGGATCTGTTGGGCAATCACGCCGCCCAGCAGCGAAAAGCGCAGATAGGCGCGCATGGATTGGGCGACGCTGATCCAGTCGTCACCGCTGGCACCTTCCATCGTTTCATAGCCCTGATCGATGATCATGCTGATGGCCTGATCATGCGGCGGCACGATTTCTTCGCCCGTGGCGTCATGAGAATACCACGCCCATTCCGGGCAGCGGCTGAGGCCCACCGCATCGACCCCAAGGAAATAGGTCGCCGCCTTGATGTTCGCCGCATTGCGCTCGGCTTCGGTGGATCCGGCGACCCCGGCGCTTTCACCATCCTGCAACAGAACGAATGCACCCAGCGCGCGACGCTGGGCAAAGCTGGGCGCGGCCTTGCGCACGTAGTACCCGCCTTTCGCGGCGTCCTGCAATGACTTGCCCATGTCGCCGAACTGGGCGCGGGCGAACATGTCGGCGCGCTTGGGAACGCGGGCCACATTCTCTTCGTCGATATAGGTTGTCGGAGCCTCGACCCGTTTGAGCTTTTCGAAGGGATGGGCCCCGTCCACATAGCGTCGTTTGGCATATGGGTCACGGTTGAGGGCGTTCTTGGCAAATCCCGTGCCCAGCCACCATGCCGGACCTTGGGTCCGAAACCACGGCTGTTGCGGCATGGGCCTCAGCGGCCGGTCATGCGCGATGGGCATCTCGGTCGTCACGGCAGCAAGGCCAAACCGGGTGCCCAGCCAAGGCGCAACCAGCTGGTCGCCCTCGACCGAGGCCAGACCGGCGGCCATGGCCAGCTTGCCCAGATCAACTTCGGACGACATCATGCTGTGCGCGCGGGCGTCAAAACCCAGCAGTCGGATATAGTTGGCGATGACCACCGCATTCTCGGTTGCCAGCAGGCAGGCACGATGATCCTGCGCGTCGATGATCCAGTCCGCACCGGGTTCGGAAGGGTCAGGGTCGCGGTTGTGTTCGTAAAGAAAGACGATGGCGTGACGGTGGTCGTCAATCGGCTTGGGCGCGGCCTCCATACTGTCTTTCAGATCGGCCATGATGAGATCGATCCCAGAGGCCAGCGTTTTGGTCTGGCGCGTGCGCAATGCGTGGGCAAGCCGGTCGATATCGGGGTTGCGGCGTGGTTCCTCCAGCAGTGCATCCGACGGCAACGGCCCACAGCCCATCATCGATGCGTCGTTGAAATACCCAAATGCCTTCAGATGGTTGGCGCGCTCCTGCGGATCTGAGGGGATCTCGGATGCAATCGGGTTCACCAACCCGTCGCGGATCGCGTCCAGCATCGCCTGAAACTCGCCCATGGCGTTGACGATGCTGTCGGACCGTTCCGGCCGGAGGAAACTCAGTTCGCCCATGGCGGGCACGCGCGACAAATCCGGCATGGTATCTTGTCGGGTCAAACGCTCCAACGGGTATCGCCCCATGTGAACGGGCCGGTTCTTGTCCGAGAAAAAGCGGATTCCCATTATGCGCCTCCTGTTGCCATCCATCCCCTACCCCGTCATGGACAGCAAAACCATTCATGCATAGTCATAAGTGGTATGAGGAAAATCGATTTTACTGATCTCGACGGCAAGGTTCTGCGCACCTTTCTGACCATTCTCGAGGAAAGCTCGGTTTCGAAAGCTGCGGATCGGCTGGGCGTCACGCAATCGGCCATCAGCCACACGCTGGCCAAGCTCCGGCTGGTGCTGGGCGACCCGCTGTTTGTTCGGTCCGGTCAGGGCCTGACCCCGACTGAGCGCGCCTTGTCCCTGAAGGAGCCCGCACAAAAGGTGCTGGACGGAATGCGGGCGCTGACCGAAGGGCGGCCGTTCGATCCGCAGTCTGAACAGATCAGGATCCGCATCGCCACCAATGACATGCCGCGCGAGTTGATCTTTCCGCAGCTGTTACGAGAAACACGTGCCGAAGGCGCGGGTCTGCGGCTGGAATTCATTCCTTCAGGCGTGCCCGACCCCGAGCTGCTGCGCAGTGACAGATGCCAGTTGATGCTGACCCCGTTGCCACCGGATGGGCCGGATATCTTTCAAAAACGCCTGATGACCAGCCCGCTGATGCTGTTCTATGACGCCACACAGCGCACGCCGCCGGACAGTTGGGACGCCTATTGCAACTGCGATCATGTCGAGGTTCGCTTTGCCGATGGCCGCAATGCCCGCGCCGTCATGCGTGGCGTCGATCAAAGCCAGATCAGGCCAGCGGTGGTGACCTTGCCGCATTTCAACGCCATCCCGGCCTTCATACTGGGCAGCGACCTGATCTCGACCGACACGGCGCTGATGAAACAGGGCCCGCTGGCCATGCTGGATTGCGCGCCACTGCCGTTCGAATGCGCCCCGGTGTCGATCTACATGGTCTGGCACCAAAGGTCGGCCAATGATCCGGCACATCGCTGGTTGCGGGCCCGGATCGAGGCGATCGCCGCGTCTCTTCAGACCTGAGACAACAGCCAGTCGCGCATGATCCTGACCAGTTGCGGCTGGCGCGGCTTGCGGGGCGCAACCACGTAAAACCCCAGATCTGCAACCAGGACATCCGCAAGCGGCTGAACAAGACGGCCCGAGGCCACCTCGGGCGCGACAAGAGGCGCATTGGCCAGTGCTATCCCCTGCCCCGAAACTGCGGCATCGATCGCAAGGCTGGTCTGGCTGAAGCTCATCATTCTGGGTTTTCCGCTTACCCCCACCCGTTCAAGGAACAAGGGCCACAATCCGTGGGTGTCGTTCAGCAGCACTTGCGTCAGCAGATCAGAAGAGGTGCTGATTCCGCCCGCAACAGAAGGGCTGCATACCGGGATGAATTCGGTCGAGAACAAAGGCACCGCCTCCAGTTCCGCCGCAAACGGCGCCCGACCCTGCCTGACTGCAAGATCGACGCCATCCGAACTGAAATCCGCCAGACGCTCGCGCGCATCCACCTGAACCGAGACGTCCGGATACAGGTCCGTGAAGCCCGACAAACGCGGCACCAACCATTTCGAGGCAAAGCTGGGCGTGACCGACAATGTGATCCGCCGGTCCGGAGACAAGTCGGCCACAGCCTCTTCGATCAACCTGAAAGCACGTCGCAGGGGCGCGTGAAACCGCCGCCCGGCATCCGTCAGGCGCAACCCGCGCGGCAGGCGGTCGAACAGAACCTCGTTCAATCGCGCCTCAAGCCCGCGCACCTGCTGCGCCACGGCGCCCTGCGTCACGCCCAGCTCTTCGGCGGCCAGTCGAAAGTTCAAGTGACGGGCAGAAGCCTCGAAAGCGCGCAAGGCGTTAAGGGGTGGAAGGGCGGTCATGCTGTTATCCTGTAGATTTTCTACAGAATAGAGGCAGCAGAACTGATTGGTCAAACCACTGTCCGACGGCCATCTTGGGATCAACTGAAAACGGAGATGTCAGATGGAAAAAGTAGCACTTATAACGGCGGGCGGCAGCGGCATGGGGGCGGATTCCGCCCGGAGGCTGGCGGCGGACGGGTTCAAGGTCGGCATTCTGTCCTCCTCGGGCAAAGGGGAAGCTTTGGCAAAAGAGCTGGGCGGTGTCGGTATTACCGGCTCGAACCAGTCCACGGAGGATTTGCAGAAGCTTGTCGATGCCGCCATGGCCCATTGGGGGCGTGTTGACGTTCTGGTCAATTCTGCCGGTCACGGCCCCCGTGCCCCGATCCTTGAATTGACGGATGAGGATTGGCACACCGGCATGGATGTCTATTTCCTGAACGCGGTGCGCCCAACCCGGCTTGTGACCCCGATCATGCAGGCGCAGGGAGGAGGCTCGATCATCAACATCTCGACCTTTGCCGCCTTCGAGCCGGATCCGGTTTTCCCGACGTCGGGCGTGTTCCGCGCCGGGTTGGCCGCCTTCACCAAGCTGTACTCGGACAAATATGCGGCCGAGAATATCCGCATAAACAACATTCTTCCGGGCTTCATTGACAGCCTGCCCGAGAAAAAAGAATTCCGCAGCCGCATTCCGATGGGTCGTTATGGGCGCAGCTACGACGAGATCGCCTCGGTCGTCGCTCTGCTCGCCTCGGAAGGCGGCGGTTACATCACCGGACAGAATATCCGGGTGGACGGCGGTATCACCCGGTCTGTCTGAACTTAGAACCGCGCCTTTACAAGATGCGTCAGCGCCGCGCCGGATTCAAAAAATGCGCGGCGCACGCGCGTCCAGTTTTCGCGGTGTTCCGACACGGCGGGAACCGGCAGAAGCGAGGGATCATCGGCCAGAAGGCTTTCGGCCATCATGCGGCCGAACACCGTGCCCGGGCCGATGCCGCGACCGGAATACCCGTGTGCGGCCAAAGCGTTGGGGCCGATCTGCGTGATCTTTGGAATATGATCCGATGTCATTGCGATCCGCCCGTGCCACCCGTGTTCCAACGACTGGTTGGCCAATTGCGGATAGAGCTCGGCCAGCTTGCGCCGGACCCAACCGGAATGTGCAACCCGGCCGGCGTGTCCCAGATCCCCCATGCCGCCAATGATCATCCGCCCCGCCTGATCCAGCCGGAATGACGTCATGATCAGCCCGGTATCCCAGCACCCATCTTTCCGTGGCAGGATACTGGCGCGCAAATTGTCCGTCAGCGGGGCCGTGGCGTACTGGAAATAATAGACCGGCACATAGGCAGGCGCGGTATCCGGCAGCGCAAGATGATAGGCATTCGTCGCCTGAATGACCGATCTTGCCCGAACCGTCCCGCCCGGTGTCACCAGAACCCAGTGCCCGCCCTCATATGTCATGGTCTGCACGGGGCTTTGCGTATGTATCCGCGCCCCGGCCTGTGACGCCGCGCGTGCCAAACCCACCGCATAGGCCAAAGGTTGAATGGTTCCTGCCCGTGGATCGAACAAGGCACCGTGAAAGGCCTGGCTGCCGGTGCGTTCACCGGCCTGGTCCGCCGACAACAGCACAACCGGCGCTCCGGCTTCGCTCAACTGCGCATGACGCGTATGCAGGTCCTTCAAACCCGACGCGGAATGAGCGCAATGCAGGGTTCCGCTGCGCACGGGCTCACACGCAATGCCATATTCATCGATCAAGGCAAACACATCCGCCGGCGCCTTGGCCAGCAAGTCGATCAAACGGTTCCCCGGTTCAATACCGATATGCGCCCGGATGTCATCCGGCGGCAGCCACAGCCCCGCATTGACCAGACCGACATTGCGCCCCGAACCGCCAAACCCGATTTCCTGCGCCTCGAGCAGGCAGACCGACGCGCCGGCGCGGGCAGCGGTCAAAGCCGCTGAACAGCCGGTGTAGCCACCTCCGATGACAGCCAGATCAACCGCTGCGTCAGCGGTCAGGGGCGGTGCGGGGACTGTCTCGGTGCAGGTGGTCTGCCAAAGTGATTGTTCGGGATCGTTCACGTCGGGCCTCTGAGTCTTGTCGGCGGATCATCATACCGACACCCCCCCTTTGCAAGCGGCCTTTTGACCCGTGCTGCGACAACGAAACAGGCCCGGCAGGCCCGGGCTTTGCCCGGGCCTGCCGGGCCCAACCGGAGGAGTCATTCCGTCAGGAATGAAGACGACGGGCGGGAGGGCCCGCGTGGTGGGCTCAGACGTCGAGCGATCGCGCGATCAGCTCTTTCATGACCTCATTGGTGCCGCCATAGATCATCTGCACCCTGGCATCCGCGTAAAGACGTGCAATCGGGTATTCCATCATGAACCCGTAGCCGCCGAACAGTTGCAGGCATTCATGCATGATCTCGTTCTGCACCTCGGACCCCCAGTATTTGGCCATCGAAGCAGTTGCCGCGTCCAACTCGCCTGCTTCCAGTTTCCCGATACAATCATTGATGAAACTGCGCAGAACCTCGGCCTTGGTCTTGCATTCCGCCAGTTTGAACCGGGTATTCTGAAAATCCATCACCCGCTGCCCGAAGGCTTTGCGTTCCTGCACGTATTTCACGGTTTCGCCGATGGCGAAATCGATCGCGCCCAGCGCCATGATCGCGATATTCAGCCGTTCCCACGGCAGCTGTTTCATAAGCTGATAGAATCCCTGCCCTTCCTCGGGGCCCAGCAGGTTTGTCATCGGCACTTTGACATCTTCGAAAAACAGTTCGGCAGTGTCATTGCCCTTCATGCCCAGTTTCTTGAGGTTCCGCCCCCGGCGAAAACCTTCACACCCGTCAGTTTCCACCACGATCAACGAAACGCCGCGTGCGCCAGCGGTTTTGTCGGTCTTGGCGGCCACGATGATCAGATCCGCAGTCTGTCCGTTCGTGATGAAGATTTTGGACCCGTTCAACCGGTAGGAGTTGCCGTCCTTCTCGGCAGTCGTCCGCACCGCCTGCACGTCCGAACCGGTACTGGGTTCGGTCATTGCCAGCGCGCCGACCAATTCACCCGACGCCAGTTTGGGCAACCACTTCTTCTTCTGATCTTCGCTGCCATACGCGGTGAGATAGTGGGTCACGATCGACTGAATGCCATAACCCCAACCCGCATCACCCCGCGCGCCCTGTTCGTAGGCCGTGATGGCGTCAAAGCCCATGCCGCCACCGACGCCGCCATATTCTTCGGGGATCGCACCCGCCATCAGCCCGGTTTCGCCGGCCTTGCGCCAGAAATCGCGATCCACAACGCCGTTTTCAACCCAGGTTTCGATATTAGGCGACAGTTCGTCATCCATGAACCGACCCGCCATATCCGCGAACATGCGGTGTTCATCAGTGACCCATGCCGCAGTCGAAGTGAAAAGTGACATTGAACGCCCTCCAATCGGTCTTTCCGGAAAAGGCTAGCGCCGTGTTCGGTTCACGCCAATCCTTGTGACGCCGCGTCCCTTTGCGGAACAACGCAACGTTCCCTGGCCTACGATGTCAGAGAATACCTATTGGCTGGCGGGGTTAAGTCAGTGCTTTGGCCAAAAGGTGCTTGGCCGCATCCTTGGCGTCTTCCGCCGGATCGCAGTTCTTGAGCAGAACGGCGGAAACAATGGCTCCTTCTTGCAACAACACGATCTGACTCGCGAGCTTCCGAGGATCATGCGCGCCGGCCTGCTGGGCTATGGCCGTGAAGTGTTCCAGCAAAAGCTGTTTGTGTTCGGCGGCCTGTACATGGATCGGGTGATCCTTGTCCTGATACTCGGCCCCGGCCTTGATGAACATGCAGCCCCGGAACCCGTCCTCTTCGAACCACTCTTTCAGGGCATCGAAACTGACGATGATCTGCTCGGCCGGTGTTTCCGCCATCTCGTCGATGCGCTGAAAGAACCAGTCGCGAAAGTTCTCATCCCGCAAGTGCAGCGCGGCGACGATCAGGTCTTCCTTGGTGCGGAAATGCTTGTACATCGACGTCTTGGACACGCCTGTTTCCACGACCAGCTTGTCCATGCCGGTTGCGTGAAACCCGTCGCGGTAAAAGACCTTCAGGGCCTTGCTGACCAACTCATCCCGTTTGTTTGGGCGCATGATTCGGCTCCATGGTGTACCGTTCTGTACATATTACCATGGAGCGTGAAGTACAATGACCCCAGGCCAAAGCGTTGTTTTGAAATAGTTTTACCAGGCGCCTTGTCTCACCATGAAATTTCCACTTGCAAAAGTTTACAGATCGGTACACTTTGCCTGTAAGTTGACCGATCTGTACACCCGAGGATTTGACCGATGAAACGTCGCGCCAGCATTTTTCCACCTCAGTACGTCCCCTTCCTTCTGACCATGGCTCTTCTTGCCGCCTCCCTCACCTGAAAGCCTTTGCGAAATGTCCAGAACTCCCTTGCCTCCCTTCACATTGGAAACTGCCACTCAAAAAGTGCGCACGGCGGAAAATGCCTGGAACAGCCGCGATCCCGACCGCGTGACGCCCGCCTATACGGATGACAGTCAATGGCGGAATCGGGCTGAATTCCTGTCCGGCCATGCCGACATCCACGCCTTTCTGACCCGCAAATGGCGGAAGGAACTGGATTATCGCCTGATCAAAGAACTGTGGGTCTTTGCCGGAAATCGCATTGCCGTACGCTATGCCTATGAATGGCGCGACGACAGCGGTCAGTGGTTCAGATCCTATGGCAATGAAAACTGGGAGTTCGCCGATGACGGGCGCATGTCACATCGCCATGCCTCGCTCAACGATCTTCCGATAGCCGAAGATGACAGGCTGTTCCATTGGCCCTTGGGCGAACGCCCTCATGACCACCCCGGGTTGTCCGAACTGGGTCTTTGAAAGGATTTTCCAATGCCCCGCGCTTTTTCCGAACTGACCTTCACACCCGCAGTCCGCGCCCATCAAGAAAGGATGGGATCTGCCAGAACCTATGCCAAGTTCATTGCAGGTGGCCCGCGGCAAGGCCATCTGATCGGAGACCCCGAGAAAGAGTTCATTCAGGCGCGGGACGGGTTCTATCAATCCACCGTGTCCGAGACCGGCTGGCCCTATGTGCAGTATCGGGGCGGGCCGACAGGGTTTCTGAAGGTGCTTGGCCCTCAGACCATCGGATATGCGGATTTTTCCGGCAATAAACAGTATATCTCGCGCGGGAATCTGGACGGCAATGATCGTATTGCAATGATCCTGATGGATTACGCCAACCGACGCCGTCTCAAGATCCTTGGGCGTGTCGTGTTCACGGAAGGCGAAACAGCGGCCGCCACCCTTTACCCGGAAGAGGCCGAGGCACCGGCCGAACGGGCCGTGGTCATCCGCGTCGAGGCGTTGGACTGGAACTGCCCAAGCCACATCACGCCGCGCTTCACCGAAGCAGAGTTGCGCCCTCATCTGAACAGGCTGGGGCAGCAGTTGGCAGAGTTGCAGGCGGAAAACCAAAGGCTGAAACAGCAATTGGCAAAGTCAGGTTGACGTTTCAGCCCTCACAAAATTTACGGATATCAAGAGAAGGGAGTGTCGCAATGGTTCGCTCGGTCTTTCACCTCTCGGCGGCTTGCCTTGCCGGTACTGCTCTGATCATTCTGATCATCATGTTCGGTTTTTTCGCTTCACCCAGTGCGGTACGAACATCGCCGCCATCGGTATTCAGCAAGATTTTGTTCGAACACTTGCAGCAAGAATGATGACCGCGCGTCACCGCGACAGGTGTCCAACAAGCGCGCTTGTCGATTCCAACAAAAGCTATCAAGTCGAACCCAGGGGGCGCATGCGCTGTCAGGCTGAAAATCCTGGTCGAAAAAGGTCGGCACAGTTCCGGGTCTGCTCTCACCACCAATAATGGTGAGAGCATGTAAAGCCAAATCAGGCCGTGCTGCGCTTTTTCCGACGCCCCATCACAAACAAACCGCTGATGCCGCCAAGAAGCAGCCAGCCAGCAGCGGGCAGCGGCACGGGGGCAATCGTGTATTCCCCATACAGCGTTGCGACGTTTTGCATGTTTTCCGTTGTGCTGAAGCCGTTAGAAATGGTGCTGCCGCCGTCCTGAGAGAAACCGAGGACCGAGAACACATAATTTTGCCCACGAAAATTAAAGCTTTGAGAGCCCAAATTGTTGGCAATGGTCACGATGTCATCACAAGGGGTGGAATCCGCCGGACAGTTCGCTGGGCGATTCAATGTCTCGTTGTGCGTCAGGGCAAACGAAGAGGACACCAGAGGGCCACCGCTTATCAATATATCGACAAGAAGGTCGACCGAGCTCAGTGTTGTTCCAGTGATCGGGAAATTCAGATGCGAGAACTGACCCAGAGCAAATGCCGTTCCAGGCAACAGACCTGAAATTGGCGTGCCAGTTGGCGTGAAATCGTAACCACTTGAGCTGCTGCCACTTCCCCACCGAAGAGAAATCGTAGAACCAGAGGTGCTTTCAGTAACGCCGGAACTTGGATTTACGTTTTGCCAAGAGGGCGAGATGCTGGAAATGGTCAGCGCCGACGCACCGCTTGCAGCCATCACACCTGCAACAGCGATCGCAGCTATGTTTCGTATCAAAGTCATGTGCCCACCTTACGTATGAATACTCGTTACAAACCACTCTGGGAAAGAGCAGCACAACAGGATCATATTCCTAGCTCAAGCGCCACATTGACGCCACGTTTTCACCTCAATCAAGGCGAATGACGCCCCAAAGAGCGTCGAAAAGGTCACAATCATCTGGTAGGCGCCAATTGTCCAACTTTTGGAAACAGATACTTCGGATACAAGGCGCCAACTGAACGATTGAACACGCAACCGGGCGCCGCGTGGTGGTTCATCAATGGTCGGATCGTACCATTGCTTCGATACCGGCGGCGCAAAAGTCCACCAGACGCTCCATGCCTGATACGTCACCGCCCTGCGACAGGGCTTTGACCCGCCATCCGCTGTTGAGATGGGCCAGCATCGCCGAGACCGAATAAACCTGGCCACTTGCCAAAACCGCAGGATCGACATCCGGGTAAAGCGTGGCGATCTCGGTTATGAACAGCTGGGCGGTAGGGTCGAAACATTCCGCTGCGATATCGCGCCACCTGGGGTCAACCGATACGTGGGCCACCAACCGCCCATATGCCATCCATCCGGGCCCACCCGTTTCTGCCAGGTCCACATAGGGTCGGATAAAGCTGTCCAGAATGCTGTGAAGCGTCAGCGGAGCGACGGCCTTGGCCCTGTTCAACGCGTCGATCCGAAGCTGCGCCAGCGCGTCCGCGCGCCGCGCCACGGTTTTGTAAAACAATTCCTCCTTGCCACCACCATGATGGTGCACAAGACCAATCTGAACCCCTGCCAAGGCCGCGATATCCCGGATCGACGCACCCTCGAATCCCCGTTCGGCAAAGACGGTTTCAGCCGCATCCATGATCCGCGCCTTGGTTTCAAGCGATCGCCTGGACGGGGCTCTTTGCCTTGGTTTTTCGATGTTTTTTGGACTCATGAATTTCATCTTGCCTTATTTTGGTCGTTCGTTCAAGTTAAGCGTCACGAACTTCGGGAGGGTTCATGACACAGACGCGCAACGCATTCGCCCTGATCGGGGCGGGGCCGATGGGTTTGGCCGCAGCCAAGGTGCTGAAGGAACAGGGCATCGCCTTTCAGGGGTTCGAATTGCATTCGGATGTGGGCGGTCTGTGGGATATCGATGCCCCCAGATCAACCATGTATGAATCGGCGCATCTGATCTCTTCAAAACGCATGACCGAATTCGAGGATTTCCCGATGGATGAGGCGGTGGCCGAGTACCCCTCGCACCGGGCGATGCGCGACTATTTCCGGTCCTTTGCCGATCGTTTCGGCCTGCGTGAAAGCTACAGGTTCAATGCAGAAGTCACCCGGATCACTCCGCTAGGCAAATCCGGTGATGGTTGGCGTGTTGGCTGGCGGGACGCCCAAGGTGAACATCAGGCCGAATTCGCAGGGGTTCTGATTGCAAACGGCACCTTGTCGGAACCGAATATGCCCAGCTTTCCCGGCACGTTTGACGGCGAGTTGATTCATGCCTCGCAATATCGGTACCCCAGTCAGTTCGACGGCAAGCGTGTGTTGGTCGTGGGCGCGGGCAATTCCGGCTGTGACATTGCGGTTGACGCAATCCATCACGCAGAACGCTGCGATCTGTCGATGCGGCGCGGCTATTACTTCGTGCCGAAATACGTTTTCGGCAGACCGGCCGACACGATGGGCGGCAAGATCCGCCTGCCGATGTGGCTGAAGCGCAAGGTGGACAGCCTCATCCTCAGTTGGTTTGTCGGTGATCCGCAGAAATACGGCTTTCCCAAGCCCGATTATCAGCTTTACGAAAGCCACCCGGTGGTGAATTCGCTTGTCCTGTATCACGCGGGCCATGGCGACCTGCGCATTCGCCCCGATATCAACCGCCTGGAAGGCAAAACCGTGCATTTCAAGGACGGCACGCGCGCAGACTATGACATGATTCTCGCCGCGACCGGATACAAGCTGCACTATCCGTTCATCGACCAGGGCCTGCTGAACTGGCAGGGCGATGCTCCACATCTGTACCTGAACGCGATGCACCCCGAACGGGACGATCTTTTTGTGCTGGGCATGGTCGAGGCCACGGGTCTGGGCTGGCAAGGCAGGCACGAGCAGGCCGAAATGGTGGCGCGCTATATCAAAGGTCTTCAAAAGGGCTGCCCGGTGGCGGCCGATCTGAAATCCAAAAAACAAAAAGACTATACGCGCGCCACCGGAGGCATGAGCTATATCGATCTGCCGCGAATGGCTTACTACGTGGACAAGGCCACCTACAGAAAGGCTGTCACCGGATGGATCGAACGGCTGCGGAAAGCCGCCGTATGAGTGGTATCGACGAAATTACGCTGAATTTCAGCCCGGCCTCTCTGACGCTGTTGAATGCGATACTGGCGATCGTGATGTTCTCGATTGCGATCGATCTGACACCAAGGGATTTTGATCGCCTCAGGCGCGCGCCGAAGCCAGTGATCGTCGGGCTGGTATCCCAATTCCTGGTCCTGCCGGCGCTGACTTTTGCGCTTGTGTGGGTGATGGCCCCTCGACCGTCTATTGCGCTTGGGCTGATCCTTGTCGCAGCCTGTCCGGGGGGCAATATCTCGAACTTCATTACGCACCGCGCCGGTGGCAATGCGGCGCTGTCGGTGTCGATGACCGCCTTTGCCACCATCGGCGCGATTTTCATGACGCCCTTCAACATTGCGCTTTGGGGCGGGTTGTATCCGCCAACACGCGCGATCCTGCAACAGACCCAGATTGACCCGGTGCAAATCGCAATCCTTGTCGGGTTGATGTTGATCCTGCCTCTGGTCCTGGGCATCGCTCTGAACCAGCGCCGCCCGGCCCTGACCGCACGGTTGCGTGCGCCGCTGCAATACCTGTCGATGGGTATTTTTTCGGCTTTCATCTTACTTGCCCTGGGCGCGAACTGGGGGTTCTTCCTCAGCTTTGCCGGGGCTGTTGCCGGGCTTGTGATCCTTCACAACGCCCTGGCGCTGGGGGGCGGTTGGGTTGTGGCCACTCTGACCCGGCTGTCCCCTTTCGATCGCCGCGCCATCACCATCGAAACCGGCATTCAGAATTCCGGCCTTGGGCTGGTGCTGATCTTTGCCTTTTTTCACGGGCTGGGCGGCATGGCCGTGGTGGCCGCGTTCTGGGGCATCTGGCACGCGATCTCGGGGATTGCCCTGGCGTCGTTCATGGCCCGAACCGAGGCCGCGCGATGAGCCGTATCCTGATCACGGGCGCCGCCGGTATGGTCGGGCAGGCACTGTTGCCCGAACTCAAGGGGCACGATGTTTTTGCAACGGATATCAAACGCCCCGACAGCATGCCGGAAAACGTCCACTATCTGCCCTTGGATGTGACGACCGACGCGCCCGCGCGCGTGATCTCCAACGTGAAGCCTGATGTCATAGTGCATCTGGCCTCCATCGTGACGCCTCCGCCAAAAATGGAACGGGCGGCGGCATATGCGGTTGATGTCGAGGGCACCCGCAAGGTGGTGAACGCGGCCCTTGCCAACGGAGTGCGAAGATTGGTGGTCACATCCTCGGGTGCAGCCTACGGCTATCACCCGGACAACCCCGTGCCCCTGCGCGAGAATGATCCGTTGCGCGGCAACCCCGAGTTTCCGTATTCCGATCACAAAAGGCAGGTCGAAGAGATGCTGGCCGAGGTTCGCAGTGCCGCCCCCGATCTGGAACAGGTCGTGCTGCGCGTGGGCACGGTTCTGGGGGCCGGGTCCGAAAACCAGATCACCGCCCTGTTTGGCAAACCCAGCCTGCTGGCCGTCGTCGGCAGCGAAAGCCCGTTTGTGTTCATTTGGACGCATGATCTGGCACGCATCCTGAAGCGCGCGGCAACCGACGGGCCGGTTGGCGTTTACAACGTCGCCGGGGACGGCGCGATGGGCGTGACCGATCTGGCGCGTGCGATGGGGAAACCGGTTCTGCGCCTGCCCGCTTGGGCGCTGAAATCGGCTTTGGCCGCTGCACGTCCGCTGGGTCTGTCCCGCTATGGGCCGGAACAGGTGCGATTTCTGCAATATCGACCGGTATTGGACAACACCGCCCTGAAATCCGACTTCGGTTACACTCCGAAAAAAACCAGCGCCCAGGTATTCTCGCTCTGGCAAAAGCAAGCGGGGCTATGAAGACGGCTGTCATATCCGGCGGGGCGGGCGGTTTGGGGCGGGCCCTCAGCCATGCTCTGCAAAGTCGCGGGTGGCGGGTGGTGCTGCTGGATCGCGATGTTTCAGGTCTGGACACCGGGCCGAACCAGTTGCCTGTTGGCTGCGATCTAACGGATCCCGACCAGCTTGCCAGGGCAACTCAAAAGGTGATCGCGACCAGTGACAGTATCGATCTGGTCATCTACAACGCCGGCGTCACGCAAATCAGGGGCTTTGAAAAGTCCGACGCGGCCAGCCACCGAACTCTGTTTGACATCAACTATTTTGCGGCCGTTGAAATGGCCCGCGCCTTCTTGCACCCGGTTCGGGCGTCAAAGGGGACACATCTGGCCATCTCATCGGTGGCCGGGTTTGCACCGCTTTACCATCGGACGGCCTATGCTGCCTCGAAACACGCGCTGGAGGGGTTCTTCAAATCGCTGCGCTCGGAAGAAGCCCCTCATGGCGTTGACGTTCTGATCGCTGCGCCCTCCTTTGTGGCCACCAACCCCGGCAACGCACAAGAGCAGGCGGATGGCACAGCGCGCCCCGGATCGGCGAAGGACGGGATGGACGAAATGAGCCCCGAGGCCGCCGCTGAGACGATCCTGCGCGGGCTGGACAAATCGCAGCCCATGATCCCGGTTGGCCGCGTGGCGCGCCTGTCCTGGTGGCTCAACCGTCTGTCACCGCGCCTCTATCAGCGCATGATGGAACGAAACATGCGCGGCTCGGGGCACTAAAAAAAGCTGCCCCAGGCCCTTGACCTTTCCGTCACTGGAACCCCCATCTGGTGGGTAAGGAAACTTCATGGGCGAGTCGCATGGCGCAAAAATCACTGACAGAGCTGAAAATCACGGGCATGGGATGCGCATCCTGCTTGGGACGCGTTGAAGAGGCGCTGCGTGATGTGCCCGGGGTTGAAACGGCCTCGGTCAACTTTGCAACCAAGTCCGCACAGGTGGCTTTTGACGGGCCAGCTTCGGCGCTGACCAAGGCATTGGACGCGGCAGGGTATCCGGCCGAGACCAGCCGGGCGGATCTGAGCATTGAAAGTATGAACTGCGCCTCGTGCGTGGCCAAGATCGAGCGCGCGCTGACGGCCAGCCCCGGTGTGATCGAAGCGCAGGTCAATCTGGCGACACAAACTGCCGCGGTGACCTACGCCGCGGGGGCAACATCGCCACAGGCGCTGGCACAGGTGGTCACCGACACCGGTTACCCGGCGCGGCCTCAAGCCGTTTCGACACCCGAAGATCGCGCAGACACTGAAACAGCAGGGCTGACCCGGGCCACTCTGCTGGCGGCCGCTCTTGCCCTGCCCGTGTTCATTCTTGAGATGGGCGGGCACATGATCCCCGCCTTCCACCATTGGGTACACGCCACCATCGGCACGCAGACCAGCCAGTTGATTCAGTTCGCCCTGACAACGGCCCTGCTGCTGGGGCCCGGTCGCGTGTTTTATCGCAAGGGCATCCCGTCGTTGCTGAGGGGCACGCCGGATATGAACGCGCTGGTCGCACTGGGAACCGGGGCGGCCTATCTGTATTCGGTGGTGGCCACATTCGCCCCCGGCGCGTTACCGATGGGAACTGCCAACGTCTATTACGAGGCGGCGGCTGTGATTGTCGTTCTGATCCTTCTGGGCCGTCTGATGGAGGCGCGCGCCAAGGGCAAAACCGGGGCTGCGATCCGTAAACTGGCGGGCCTTCAGCCCAAAAGCGCGCGGGTCGAAATCGATGGCCGGATAGAAGACCGCCCTATCGCCGAGATTGCGGTGGGCGACATCCTGCACATCCGCCCGGGCGAACGCGTGCCGGTGGATGCCGAAGTGCTCGAGGGCACCTCTTACGTCGATGAAAGCATGATCACGGGCGAGCCGATACCCGTTGGAAAATCAGCCGGCGCGGCTGTTGTCGGCGGCACCGTGAATGGCACTGGCGCCTTGCGGGTTCGGGCGACGCGCGTGGGGGGCGACACGGTGCTGGCCCAGGTCATTCGCATGGTGCAGCAGGCGCAGGGGGCCAAACTGCCGATCCAGGGTCTGGTCGATCGGATTACATATCGCTTTGTCCCGGCGGTCATCCTGGTCGCCGTGATCACCGTCGCAGCCTGGCTGATCTTCGGCCCAAGCCCCGCCCTGCCGCTGGCGCTTGTCGCCGGGGTTTCCGTGCTGATCATAGCCTGCCCCTGCGCCATGGGTCTGGCCACTCCGACCTCGATCATGGTCGGCACCGGGCGCGCGGCCGAACTGGGGGTGTTGTTCCGCAAGGGCGATGCCTTGCAACAGCTTCAGCAGGCACGCGTCATCGCGCTGGACAAGACCGGGACCCTGACACTGGGCCGCCCGGAACTGGACAATGTTCTGACGGCGAACGGGTTTGACAGGGATGAGGTTGTGCGGCTGGCCGCCGCCCTCGAGGCGCGGTCGGAACACCCGATAGCTTCGGCGATCACCCGGGCCGGGCCTGCGACGCTGCCACAGGCGACGGACGTCCTGTCGCTTACCGGGCTTGGCATGCAGGGGCTGGTTGAAGGCCGGAACGTGTTGATCGGGTCGCACCGTCTTATGCAACAACGCGGGATCGACCTTGGTCCCCTGGCAAGCGAGGCAGAGGCCCGCGCCGCCGAAGGGGCAACACCATTGTTCGTCGCATTGGATGGGCAGGCCGCAGCCACGTTGTCTGTGTCCGACCCGGTCAAACCCGGCACCGAAGAGGCGCTGGAGCGTCTCCACCAAATGGGTCTGACCGTGGCCATGGTCACCGGAGACAACGCGCGCACTGCGCAAGCCTTGGCTGATCGGCTGGGGATCGATCACGTCACCTCCGAAGTGCTGCCCGACGGCAAGGTGGATGCGATCACCGCCTTGCGGGACCAGTTCGGAACGCTGGCTTTCGTCGGCGACGGCATAAACGACGCCCCGGCGCTGGCAACGGCTGACATCGGCATCGCCATCGGGACGGGCACCGATGTGGCCATCGAAACGGCTGATGTCGTTCTGATGTCCGGCGATCTGCGCGGGGTTGCAAATGCAACCGAGATCAGCCGTAGAACGATGCGAAACATTCGCCAGAACCTGGGATGGGCATTCGGTTACAATGTCCTGCTGATCCCGGTCGCCGCTGGTGCGCTGTACCCGTTCGGAGGCCATCTGTTGTCTCCGGCGCTGGCCGCGGGCGCGATGGCGCTTTCGAGTGTCTTTGTCGTCTCGAACGCGCTGCGTCTGCGTCGCGTTCAAGCCAGCGTGCCGGAAACCCCGATCCCGCCCGCCAAGGAGGTGCACGCATGAATATCGGAGATGTGTCCACCCGCACCGGCCTGCCTGCAAAGACGATCCGGTACTATGAAGACATCGACCTGATCAAACCGCTGCGCGACGACAACGGCTATCGCCGATTTCGCGATCAGGATGTGCACAAGCTGAACTTTCTGGGCCGTGCCCGGGCTTTGGGATTCACCATCGGGGATTGCCGGACATTGCTGGCGCTTTACGAGGATGAAACCCGCGCCAGCGCAGATGTGAAACAGGTCGCGCGGGACCATCTGGCGCAGATCGAAGCCAAGATCGCCGACCTGAACGCGATGCGCGAAACGCTGAGCCACCTGATCGACGCCTGCGCCGGGGATGACAGGCCGGATTGCCCGATCCTGCAGGATCTGGGCGGGAAGGGCTGACTTGGGGTTGCCCTTTGGGCGCAGCTTTGCTTTGTCTTCGCCAAACATTTCGGCCAGGCACGCACCGCTGAAGCCGACCGAACAGCGGAGAGGATCACAAAATGGCAAAAGTCGCGTTCCTTGGCCTGGGCGTCATGGGCTATCCCATGGCTGGGCATCTTCAGGCCGCAGGCCATGACGTCACTGTCTACAACCGCACGGCTGCCAAGGCCGAAGCCTGGGTAAAGCAGCATGGCGGATCGATGGCAGCCACCCCGAAAGACGCGGCTGAAGGCGCCGAGTTTGTGATGGCCTGCGTCGGCAATGACGACGATCTGCGCATGGTTTGCACGGGCGAGGACGGCGCATTTCACGGCATGTCCAGCGGGGCTGTTTTCGTCGACCACACCACGGTTTCTGCAAAGGTCACGCGGGAATTGTACGCTGCCGGCCAATCACAGGGTATCGGCTTTGTGGACGCGCCGATCTCGGGCGGCCAGGCAGGCGCCGAAAACGGTGTTCTGTCAATCATGTGCGGCGGAGATCAGGCGGCTTATGATGCGGCTGAACCGGTGATGCAGGTCTATGCGAAGATCTGCCGCCGCATCGGGGACAGCGGCGCGGGCCAGATGACCAAGATGTGCAACCAGATCGCCATCGCAGGGTTGGTTCAGGGCCTGAGCGAAGCGTTGCACTTCGCCGAGAAGGCCGGGCTGGACGGAAGGGCCGTGGTCGAGGTGATCAGCCAGGGCGCCGCTGGCAGCTGGCAGATGGCAAACCGGTATGAGACCATGCTGGATGATCAGTTCGAACATGGCTTTGCCGTCGACTGGATGCGCAAAGATTTGGGTATCTGTCTGGATACCGCCAATGAAACCGGTGCGTCCCTGCCTGTTACCGCTCTGGTCGATCAGTTTTACAAGGATGTTCAGAAACTGGGCGGTGGCCGCTGGGACACCTCGTCGTTGATCAAGCGCCTGCGGGCCCTGGGGTAACGCGGAGGGGCTGTCTGCCCCCATCGCGCCAAGGCGCGATTCCCCCCGAGGATATTTTTGGCCAGATGAAGAGGGCTCCGGCGCGATCGGAGCGGAGACGGGAATGGACGATTTAAGTGCTTTTTGGACGGCCGCGCTGCGGCAGCTCTGGGGGCTGGACGCCCGCTTGACGCGGTTGGATGGTGAATATGATCTGAACTTTCTGGTGCACGCCACCAATGGTCAGGATTATGTGCTTAAGGCCATGCGGGCCGGATGCGATGCGGATCTGGTTGATCTGCAAATCAAGGCGCTGGCGCATATCGCTTCTGAGGCACCGGGGTTGCCGTTTCCCAAGGTGTTCCCTGATTTGACCGGAGCAATGCTGCCCGAGATTGCCGATTCTGAAGGACAGCGCAGGCTGGTTTGGCTGTTGGAGTGCCTGCCGGGCCAATGTTACGCGAAGGCCGCCCCAAAATCCGAAGAGCTGATCCTGAAACTGGGCCGCGTATTGGGGGCAACCGACCGGGCCCTGGATGGGTTTGAGCATGAAGGGTTGCACCGGATCGGTTTCAAATGGGACCTGATGCAGGCGGGCTGGATTGCTGACAAGTTAAACGCGATCTCTGACCCCGCGCGGCAGGCACTGCTGACGGAAATCTGTGAGGGGTTCGCTGCAATCGCGGATGTCCTTGCGGACCTGCCGAAACAGGCCATCCACAATGACGCCAATGACTACAACATTCTGGTCGAAGGGGAACTGGGCGAGCGGCGGCGGATCTCGGGCCTGATTGATCTGGGCGACATGTGCGCCGCGCCGCGCATCTGCGATCTGGCGATTGCCGGCGCGTATGTCGTGCTGGATCACCCCAAGCCGGAATGGGCACTGGCTGCGTTGGTAAAGGGCTATCACGCGGCCAACCGGCTGCGGGCGGATGAGGTTGACCTGATCTGGCCGTTGCTGAGGATGCGGCTTGCCGTATCGGTCGTCAACTCGACCCTGATGGCGGCCGAGAATCCGAATGATCCCTATGTGACGATCTCTCAGGCGCCTGCTTGGCGGTTTCTTGAGAACACGTCAGTCAATGGCGGGCTGATGTCGGCGCGGTTGCGGGCGGCTTGCGGCTTGCCCGTGGTTGATGGGGCTGAACGCATCCACGCCTATCTTCAGGAACACCGGGGGCATTTTACCGACATGTTCGGCCAGGACCTGGGCGATGTGCCCATGGGCTCGCTTTCGGTCGAAAACTGCGTCTGGCCCCGGAACCCGTTCCACATGCCTTTGGCCGAGGCCGCGCGCGTTGGCGAGGAATACGGGCAGGACCTGTGGCTGGGTTACTATAACGAGCCCCGCCTGATCTATGCCGAGCCGGGGTTCCGCAAGGGCCCGTGGAAAGCCTCGGACAGGCGGACGGTTCATCTGGCCGTGGATGTGTTTGCGCCTGCCGGGACGGTTCTGCATGCACCGATGAGCGGGCGGATCGAAGTGGTCGAAAACCGCGACCAGCACCTTGACTACGGCGGGGTGATCATCCTGCATCACGAAACGCCCGAAGGCGACCCGTTCTATACGCTCTATGGCCATCTGGATCCGGAATGCTGTGACCGGCTGAAACCCGGCGACCCGGTGGCACAGGGCGCCGCGTTTGCGCGGTTGGGCGATGCCGACCAGAATGGCGGATGGGCCCCGCATGTGCATTTCCAGCTGGCACTGACCACCGATGGCATGGAAGCGGACTGGCCCGGTGTCGGAGACCCGGACGAACTGGAGCTGTGGCACGCGGTCTGCCCGAACCCGGCGGCGTTGCTGAACCTGCCGGATGACAAGGTGTTCTATCACCCAACTGACAAAGCGGAAATCCTGCACAAACGGCGGGCGCATTTCGGGGGCAACCTATCCCTGACCTATGACGATCCAGTCATGCTGGTGCGCGGCTGGAAGCATCACCTGTTCGACGAATGGGGACGCCCCTATCTGGACGCCTACAACAACGTGCCGCATGTGGGGCACGCGCATCCACGCATTCAGGCCGTGGCGGCGGATCAGCTGAAGCGGATGAATTCGAACACCCGTTATCTGCATCCGGCACAGGTGGAATTTGCCGACAAGATTCTGTCGAAGATGCCGGATCACCTACAGGTCTGCTTTTTCGTCAACTCGGGCACCGAGGCAAACGAACTTGCCCTGCGGCTGGCCCGCGCCCATACCGGCGCAAAGGGGATCGTGACGCCGGATCACGGCTATCACGGGAACACGAACGCTGCAGTGGCGATCTCGGCCTACAAATTCAACAAACCGGGCGGCATCGGGAAAGCCGACTGGGTTGAACTGGTCGAGGTTGCCGATGACTATCGCGGGTCATTCAGGCGGGACGATGCGGACCGGGCACAGAAATTTGCTGATCTTGTCGATCCGGCGATTGCCGCCCTTCGCAACAGGAGACAGGGCGTGGCCGGGTTCATCGCGGAAACCTTCCCGTCGGTCGGCGGTCAGATCATTCCGCCCAAGGGCTATCTGCCTGCGGTTTACGAAAAAATACGTGCTGCGGGGGGTGTTTGCATCGCCGATGAGGTGCAGACAGGTCTGGGACGGTTGGGTGAGTATTACTTTGGCTTCGAACACCAGGGCGCGGTTCCGGATATCGTAGTGATGGGCAAGCCAATCGGAAACGGGCACCCACTGGGCGTGCTGGTGACAACCCGCGAGATCGCGGACAGCTTCAACAACGGGATCGAGTTCTTTTCGACCTTTGGCGGCTCGACCCTGTCCTGCCGGATCGGCAAAGAGGTGCTGGATATCGTCGATGACGAGGGGTTGCAGGACAATGCCCGCCGGATGGGGGATCGTCTGATGGCGGGACTGCGCCAGATCGAAGCCGACTTTGGTTGCGTTGGCGACGTGCGGGGTATGGGGTTGTTTCTCGGCGTGGAGCTGATCAACTCCGATGGAAGCGAAGGCACCGAGATTTGCAGCTATGTCAAAAACCGGATGCGCGATCATCGCATCCTGATCGGCAGCGAAGGGCCCAAAGACAACATCCTGAAAATCCGTCCGCCCCTGACCATCGAGGCCGAGGATGTTGACATGATCCTCTGGGCGCTGCGGGATGTGTTGTCCGAGGTGGGCGACTTTACCCCTGCCCCTGTTTGCGATCATGACCATCACCATGCCGGATGCGGGTGCTGCTGAACGAAAAAACCCCGGCGCAGCGCCGGGGTTCAACCGTTCCACACTCAGGGTCAGTGGAGCACGGCCGAGGGGGTCTGGTGGCCGGTGGTCGGCATTTTGAAACCTGCGGTCATACGTCTGAGAGTCAGCCCCAGTTCTTCCGACAGAGATGCCAGCGCGGGGGCAAAATCTGGACGTACGATCAAAGACGCCAGCATCATCGCATCTTCACGCGCCCCTTCGGACGCTGCCGCGATCATCTGTGCAAAGCAATTCTCGTCCGCGCCAAGGCATGCACATCCAAGACCATGCCGGATCAGCGGGCGGCGGCCATGGGTAGCACATAGCGAGCATAAACGATCCAAAGTCAGCATTGCCGCACGCCCGCAATCCGCGCCCAGCGCGACTTGGAAATCGCTGGCAGCGTCGGCACGACCGCCCTCGCCTTCGCTCCACATCCGCAGATACATAACGGCGCCCGCTTCGATGGGATCGAGATCGGCAAGGCGGCCAACCGCTGCACCGCCGCGCTTGAAAGGCGCGCTCATTTCGTCAGGATCAGTTTGCCTGCACGGGTGATGCGCAGGGTATAGAGTTGATCGCCAAGTTCTATATGGGCCAGGTTGCCGCCCTTGGTCAGATCCTCGGCCTTGTGCGCGGGAAGCATCGAGACAGCGTAACCTTGGGTTGGGGTCGGGTTCTGTACGTTCATCGGGACATCTCCAGAGCGTTTCGGCATGGTGCCATATCTATCGCGTTTCACTTGATTTGGCTGACCCCGAAAGGGTTGGCTTTCTGTTCCTGCCGCTTAATCTGATTATTTTAGTAAGGATTGTCAAGCATGGTTTTGAAACAGGCGATTGCCCCTCGGTACAGGGCGGGTTAGGTCTTGGGTCGGGTGATGAAGGGCAAGCAAACATGACCGCAGCAGTTGTATTCGATCTGGACGGAACGCTGGTGGACAGCCTGGGCGATCTGGCGGCGGCGGCCAACCGCACGCTGAACGACGTTGGGCATGATCCATTGGCGACGGATATCATCAAAGGATTCGTCGGCAACGGTTTACCCAAGCTGGTCGAACGCATGATCCGGCATTGCGGGCTGCCGCTGGATCGCCATGCGGAACTGACCCAACTGACCCTCAAACACTACAATTCCGCTGCAAGCGAAACGACCGTTCCCTACCCCGGCATCCCGGAGGCACTGGCCAAATTGCAGCAAATGGGATGCGTTCTAGGCGTCTGCACCAACAAACCCGAAACACCGGCGCGGCATGTGCTGGAGGCACTGAACCTGTCCCGGTTTTTCGACGCGGTTCTGGGTGGCGACAGCCTTTCGACGCGAAAACCGGATCCCAACCATCTGTTCGCAAGCTTCGATGCGCTTCAGGCGTCCGGCCCGCGTCTGTTCGTCGGCGACAGCGAAGTTGACGCGGAAACGGCTGCGCGTGCGAAGATCCCGTTTTTGCTGTTTACTGAAGGATACCGGAAGACGCCGGTCGCCGAAATTCCACACACCGTGGCCTATGGCGCATCACAAGATTTGCCCGCCTTCGTCGCCAAATTGATCAAAAGCTGACACCGGCAACGATCCGCATGACCACTGACCCCAACTGCCATGGACCCCAAAAGTTAAGAGGGGCCGGCCGAGGGGGTGTGACCAGCCCCTCATCGGGGAAAGTTAGTACCGTGTGTGTTTGTGTGGTAAGTACGGTAAAATATGTTTACCCCTGTTTGTCGCGGCGCGAAATTGGGGGTTTCCCGTAGTTCCCCAAGAAACGCGAATAATAAGGGATAAGTGGCGCTTTCCCGGCCCCGGTCATCTGCAAATTTTCGCATGCAAGACAGGCTTCCGGCCCGCAGCTTCACAGGGGTGATCTGCAGCCGATTGCAAGCCAAGGGTAACCCTAGGAAAACCTGCCAGAAATCACGCGACCCTGAAATTACCTGAACAGAAAGGTGCTCTGTCAATTGACCGCATGAACCCGCCGGTTCAGATCCCGGACAGCCTGTCAAATGCGTGTTTGTGATACTCAAAACCAAACGATTTGCGTCAAACGCTACTGAATTCCGCGTCTCAACGCGACATTCTCTGCCGATTCCGACGACCCCGACTGCGCCTTCCGAATCTCCCCTATACCTGTCACGCGACGCTCATTCGGTTTTGGCAGCCTTCTGCGCGGCAGATGCTTGCGGGGTTGCGTTCAGGATATCAGACAGTCGGGCACCAACACCCTTTTCATCAGAACCCGGTGTATCTGCCGGCCGTTTTCACAGCACCCTGCCGCGCCGGAAAACCGGTTATTGGTAATTCTTCGCCTTGGACATTTTGCCGATACCGGGATTGAACGAGTTGGTCGGGTCGCAGCATTTGTAATGTGCCGCCAGGTCGGGCTTGGCCTTGTAAAGGTGCCCCACGTTATGTTCAGCGGGGTATTCCGCGCCGCGTTCGTCAAACAGTTTCAACATTGCGGCCTTCAGAGCTTTTGGGTCAGCTCCTTTTTTGACTATGTAGTCCTGATGCATCACCTGGCACATGAAGTGCCCGTAATAGAGTTTGTGAACCAACTGGTCTTCGATCTCAGGCGGCAGCTTCTCCAGCCAGTCCTGGTCGTTGCGGCGCAGTGCGACGTCCAGTGCGATGATATCTTCGACGTCGTCCGAATGGATCGCCATGTAACGCACCGCCGCGCCCGCCGCCGCAAACCGATGAAGGCCTGCGATTCTGGCCTCGCGCGCATCACATTCGAAAAATCCGCCATCCCGGCCACTCAGAAATCGCGGCAACCACTCAGCGGCCTCGGATACACCTTCATCCTTCATTTTCAGGATAAGGTGATGTTCGTATTTGTCGCGAAAATCCGTCATACGTTTGGGCAGGACACGTGGCCACAAAGCTATAGCTGCCTGCATGAAACGATCAGTGAAATTTCGCAAAAACGGAATGCGCCGCAGGCGTGCATCCACGGCGCCTTTCATCGCAAAGAACATCGGCAGACGGTCCGTGCCAAGCTTGTCGATCATCACGACCGTGTCCTTGCCATAGCGTGCTGCAATATCGAACGCTTCGCGATGCATGTATTCGGCCGAAACCGGCAGCGATTTGAACTCTGACAATATGTGGCGCCGCAGGTCCGCCAGATCGTCGGGATTGTTGGTGCCCACATAGAACACCTTCTCAACCTCGTTCTTGGGAAAGGTGTCAAGGCGCACCGCAAAAACGGCCAGCTTCCCGGCCGAGCCCGAAGATTCGAAAAGCCTGGCCTTGTCCGCATTGAACCGCGCAGGCGTTTGCGCATTCACGTCCCGCACGATCTGTGCGTAGTCGCTGGCCGATGCGCGTTTGTTGGTTGCCCCGGGATTGCGTTCGAACCTGCCTGCATCGAGGTTTGCAAGGATCTCTTCCGGCGTGCTGCCCAGATCGATGCCCAGATGGTTGACCAGTTCCAATTCACCCTGTTCGGTGATTTGCGCATAGACGGAAAGTTCCGTGTAAACCGGACCGCGCTCTACCAGAGAACCGCCGGAATTGTTGCATACCCCACCCACGATCGACGCGCCGATGCAGGACGAACCGATCACCGAATGCGGCTCGCGTCCGAACGGGGCCAGCAGTTTTTCCAGCGCAAAAAGCGTGGCGCCCGGAAAGCTGACGATCTGCTCTGCGTCGTTCAAGGGCACCAGAGTATCCATCCGGCGCGTGTTGATCAGAACCACGTCACGGTCATAGGTGCCGGACGGCGTAGACCCTTCGGTCAGACCAGTATTGGCCGCCTGCATGATGACGATCTTGTCGGCTGCAACGCAGGCTTGCAGGATCTTCCATTGCTCCAGCAGGGTCCCCGGCTGAACGACGCACAGCGCCTCACCCTCGCCCGAGCGGAAACCGCGCCGAAAGCGCTCTGTCGCGCGCGCTCCGATCAGCACGTGACGCGTACCGACGATAGAGCGGAAATGTTTGATCAACGCGTCATTGGTCATATCGGCCCCCGTTTCGGGTTAGGGATTGCGGAAACGAATATTCTCGCGGCTGAGCTGGCCAACACTGGTGACACCCATCAGCTTCATGTCGCGCTCGATCTCGGCACGCATCAGCCCAAGGGCCCGTTCGACCCCAGCCTGCCCCGCGGCAGCCAGAGGATACAGGTAGTGCCGCCCGATACCCACCGCTTTGGCCCCGATCGACAGCGCCTTGAGCACATGGGTGCCACGCTGAATGCCGCTGTCCATCATCACGTCCAGTTTGTCGCCGACGGCATCGACAATCTCGGCCAGTTGATCGAACGGCGTGCGCGATCCGTCCAATTGTCGGCCACCGTGGTTCGACAGGATGATGCCGGTACAACCGATCTCAGCCGCGCGTTTGGCATCTTCGACGGTCATGATCCCCTTCAGGCAGAACTGACCATCCCAGTCGCGCACCATCTGCGCCACGTCATCCCAGTTCATCGACGGGTCGAGCATGTCGGTGAAATACCCGCCGATCGAGCTGGCCCCACCGCCCATATCCACATGTTCCTCAAGCTGAGGCAGCCGAAATTTTTCATGAGTGACATAGTTGATCCCCCACATCGGCTTGATCGCGAACTGGATCATGCCGCCCAGCGTCAAGCGGAACGGGATCGAGAACCCCGTGCGCAGATCACGCTCGCGGTTGCCGCCGGTGATGCTGTCGACGGTCAGCATCATGACCTCAACACCCGCCTCTTTGGCGCGCTGCATCATGGCGGCGTTCAACCCGCGATCCTTGTGAAAGTAGAATTGATAGACCTGCGGGTTTTTGTGTTTTTGGCGCAGCTCCTCCAGCGAGACGGTTCCCAGAGAGGAAACTCCGAACATGGTGCCGTATTTCTCGGCCGCCGCCGCGACCGCGCGCTCACCCTGATGGTGGAACAGGCGCTGCAACGCGGTGGGTGAGCAATAGACCGGCATGTCCAGTTTCTGCCCCATCACCGTGACGGACATGTCCACGTCCGAAACCCCGCGCAGGACCGAAGGCAACAGATCGCAGCGGTCGAACGCCTTGGTGTTTTCCCGATACGTCACCTCATCATCCGCGCCACCGTCGATATAGTTGAAGATCGGCCCCGGCAGCCGCTGTTTGGCCAGCCGCCGGAAGTCGTGGAAGTTATGACATTGGCTCAGACGCATCCGATAAGCTCCTTAATAGGCGACCGACGGCAACCAGGTGGCAAGGGTCGGCCACAGGAACACTAGCGCCAAACCGGTCAATTGCAGCAGGACAAATGGGATGATGCCCTTATAGATATGCGTCAGCTTGATCTCGGGCGGGCAAACACCTTTGAGATAGAACAAGGCAAAGCCAACGGGCGGCGTCAGGAAGCTGGTTTGCAGCGTCACAGCGACAAGGATCACGAACCAGACCAGCGCCGGTTCATCCAGTACGCCAAAGCCGGGGATGTCGATGCCCAGACCGTTCACGATGGGGCGCATCAGGGGCAGCACGATCAGCGTGATCTCGATCCAGTCCAGTACGAAGCCCAGCAGGAAGACGATGAACAGGATGAACAGAATTGTTCCGTTGGCACCAAAGCCGGTGGATTGCACCACATGTTCGATCAGTTCATCCCCGCCCAGTTCGCGCAGCACATAGGAAAATACAGTCGCACCGAGGAAGATCGCAAAGATATAGGCGGTGGTGTTGAAGGTCGACACCAGCACGTTCCACAGCTTGGCAAAGGTCAGCTTGCGATAGCCCAGCGCCAGCAAGGTCGCACCCAAGGCACCGATGCCGGACGCTTCGGTTGGTGTGGTCAGACCGGCAAAGATCGACCCCAGCACGGCAAGGATCAGCATCAGCGTAGGGATGACGGCGATGAGAACGTCCTTCACGGCTGCCCAGTCGGGGGCTTTCGCACCTTCGGGCACGGGAGCCGCGTCGCGTTTCACCAGAGCCAGAATGAAGATGTAGGTCAGGTACAAGGCGCCGATGATCACGCCCGGGAAAACCGCGGCCATGAACAGGTCTCCGACGGACAGCGCCATCTGGTCGGCCATGATCACCAACATGATTGAGGGTGGGATCAGAATGCCCAATGTCCCCGAGGCCGAAACCACGCCCGCAGCCAGCGTCGGCTGGTATTTCTGCTGCATCATCGACGGCAGCGACAGCACGCCTAGCAGTACAACCGAGGCACCAATGATGCCGGTCGAAGCCGCCAGAATGATCCCGATCAGGGTCACGGTGATGGCCAGTCCTCCGCGCACCGTCCCGAACAGGCGCTGCATCGAGGACATCAGACGCTCGGCCACTCCGGATTCGTCCAGCATCAGCCCCATGAAGATGAACATCGGCAGGGCAACCAGAACCGCGTTGGACATGGTCGCGTAGACCCGGTTCACCACCGCGCCAAGCGTCAGATAATCAAGCCCGGTAAAGGTGCTTTCCAACCCGGTCCACAGCATCAGATCGTTGTCGAACAGATAGGCCAGACCGCAATAGGCGACGCCGACACCGGCCAGCACCCACGCCACCGGGTAACCGGTGAACAAAAGCGCGATAAAGGTCAGGAACATCGCGATGACCAGCTTTTCCTCGGTTGTTTCGACCAGGAAGGTCAGGCCAACACAGACGGCTGCGAATACCGCCAGCACCAGAAGAACACGGCGCAGCGGCGCGCCTTCACGTTCCGAGGCCGGCCCGTAGATCAGCGCGTGCCCGTCATGGATCAACCGTGCCAACGCGGCCAGCGCCAACAGTACAAAGCTGATCGGAATGACCGCCTTGAAAGCCCAACGCGCAGGCAGGCCGGTTGGGCTGTCCGAGCGTTCGTTGACGCGGAAGCTTTCGTAGAAATAATCATAGCCCTGATCGACCATCAGATAGATGAACGGGGTCAGCAGGGTCAGGATGCCGATCACCTCGATGATCCGCTGCGCGCGGCGCGAAAGCTGCATATGCAGGACGTCCACACGCACATGGCTGTCGGTGATCAAGGCATACGAGATGCCGATCATCGTGACGATTCCATAGAAATGCCACTGGATCTCATCCAGTTTCGGGTAGTTCTGGCTGAACAGGTAGCGCAACGAGACCTGTGCGAAGATCGCGCCCATCAGCAGGACATTGGCCCACATGACGACATGACCCACAGCCTTGACCCCGGCGTCGATCGTGACGGCGATTTTCTGGCGGTCGGACTCGGGGTGTTCCAGGATGCCTTCATAGGCTTCGACTGGATCGTTGAGGTTCTTTTGGGTGGTCATGGTCATTCCTCGCTCAGCAACCCGGAATACGGGCAGTGAAAAGTTAGAAAGTCCGAAGATCGAAAAGCAGAGGCCGGAGCGGCGGATCGGGCCGCCCCGGCAACGTCAGTGAGGGAGAGTTTACTGACGTGGGAGGAAGGCGTTCGTCTTCCAGAGGTTATAGCCGTCACGGAATTCGTTCATGTCGGCCAGAACCTTGGCAAAGAAGGCATCATTGGCGGCCTCTTCTGCGGCAACCTCTTCCCAGGTCGCGCGGAAGGTATCCAACATCTCGGGCGACCACTGCTTGATGGTGACGCCGTTGTTTTCAACGTTGTCGATCAGGGCCGCGTGCTGGATGGCTTCGCCTTCGGCAAAGCTGTCCGCCATCGAAGCCTTGCAGGCGCTTTCGATGATTGCCTTGTGCTGATCGCTGGTTTCGTTCCAGACGTCCTTGTTGATCAGCAGTTCAAACACGGTCGCCTGCTGATGCCAGCCGGGGAAATAGTTGAACTTGACCAGCTTGTGGAAGCCCAGACGCGCGTCGATGGCAGGCATCGAAAACTCGGTCGCGTCAATCGCGCCTTTTTCCAATGCGGGGAAGATCTCACCACCTGGCAGTAGCGAGGTCGCTACACCCAGTTTCTGCATCACCTTGCCGCCCAGACCAAAGAAACGCATCTTCAGCCCGTTCAGGTCTTCGGGCGAATTGATCTCGGACGCGAACCAGCCCGAGGTTTCCGGCGCGATGATGGCGCAGGGCAGTACTTTTACGTTGTAACCGGCCTGATCATACATCTCCTGATACAGGGTCATGCCGTTGCCATAATACAGCCAAGCCATGTATTCGCCCGCCTCGGGGCCGAACGGCACGGCCGAGAACAGCGGCGCAGCCGGGATTTTACCGGCCCAGTAACCAGCCGTGGTGTAGCCCGAGTTGATCTTGCCGGTGGACACGGCGTCCAGAATTTCGAAGGGCGGCACCAGTTTTCCCGGCTCGTACACCTTCATCTTCATCGTGCCGCCGGACATCAGTTCCAGCTGATCAGCCACACGTGGAATAGGTGAACCCAGGCCCGGCAGTTCGGTCGAAAAGGCAATCGGTGTTTTCAGCAGCAGCTTGTCCGCCGCAACTGCGGGTGCCGCCAGCAGGCTGGCGGCCACGGCCAGGCTTGTCAGGGTCTTCTTCATGAAATCTCCTCCAGGTTTGGTCGGGTTTTCTCCGATCAGTGGCGCAGGCTCTTCCAGCGCCGCTCCGGTGGTAAACTAACTTTACCAACTCAAACCAGTCAATAACTTTGTTTACCACTGGGCTAACCGAAACTGGAAGCTCGCCTTCGACAAGCCCTGCAAAATCCCGATGCGACTGCCTCAAAAAGCCAACAGATTCTCCAAAAATCATTCTTAAACAGACACGTAATTCACGTCCGGGAAGAACAGCCTCGCGCTTGAAATCTGAACGGATATGGTTATCTTTGTTTACCAGTTATTCTGGTTATTATAGCGTCACACGGGGCAGCATCTCATGAACACCACGGCGATTTTTGAACCGGTTGGACACGAATCGCTGGCTGATGCGGTGGTTTCACAGGTCGAGGACCTGATCGCTTCGGGCATCCTGAAGCAGGGCCGGAAACTGCCCTCCGAGCGTGATCTGGCCGAGATGTTGCGCGTGTCGCGCCCGAAGCTGCGCGAAGCCCTTCAGGTGCTGGAAGAACGCGGTCTGGTCACAACGCAACACGGTGAGGGAACATTCGTCGCAGCCCTGACCGGACAAGCCATGATGCCCGCGCTTCTTGCTTTGTACGAACGCCACGAGCCGGCTTTCTTCGACTATCTTGAGTATCGTCGTGAGCAGGAAGGTTTCGCGGCCCGGCTTGCCGCACGTCGCGCCACCAAGGCAGACAAGGAACGGATTTCCGAGATCCTTGATGAAAACGAGCGTGCCTGGCAAGAGCAGGACGCCAAGGCTTCGCAAGAGGCGGACTTTGCGCTGCATTCCGCGATTGTGGATGCCAGCCAGAACGCGACCCTGATCCACATGATGGCGTCGATCTACGAACTCACCCGCAAGGGCGTTTTCTACAATCGTGACTTCCTGCGCACGATTGACGGGACCGGCGAAAAGCTGCTGCAACAACATCTCGAACTTGGTCGCGCGGTGATCGAAGGGGATGAAAAGCGGGCCGAAAAAGCGGCAAAGGATCACATCGACTTTGTTGAAGAATCTTTCAAACTCGGGATCGAGCAGCGGCGACGCGAAGCCATGGCCGAAAAGCGCCGGATACTGTCACGCTGACGGCTTTGTCACCCATTTGCCCTTCTGATTGCGGTGCCCCAGTCCCCGAGGTGGCCGCGAAAGGCACCTGTTTGGCGATTTGCGACCGGTTTCCAAACTTGCCCGATCCGGCTGTCAGATATCTTCTCCGGGCGGCTCCAGAAGGCCGCCTGGCTCCAACAAGGCCCGCTCGGACAGCCACGGGTTGAGCTCAAGCGCCTCGGACAGTGCTGAACGCGCGTCTTCCAAACGTCTCAACCCCATCAGGGACAAAGCCCGCCCACTTAGCGCACCGATATGGTTTGGCGACATTTCGATCGTGACATTCAGGTCGCGCAATGCCGCGTCAAAATCCTGCCTCAGGTAGTTTACAAAAGCCCGCTGATTGTAGCCTTCGGCGTAATCCGGGCAATATTCGACAAGTTGGTTGAAATCGTCCAATGCGCCCGACAAATCCCACGCCTCTCGTCGCGCCATTCCACGATCCAGCAGGGTCTGCGATCGGGCATCCGGCGCGTCTGTCCAAAGTTCCCACATTTTATTCGAGATGACCCGGGCGTCGCTTTGCGATTGCGCCTTTTGGACCTGCTTGATCAGCGCATCCACACCTTCGATATGATCCGGAGCCGCGGGGCATGTCTCGGCCATGGCCGAGCATGAACACGCGATCAGTAGAAACGTTGCAGCACAGGTTCGCATCACGGAACAAGGGTGGACCATAATTCCACCGCGTCAAGGCTGATGTTCAAAACCGCCCAGCATACCGGTTTCCTTCACGGCCTCCATCGCAACAAAAGTTGAAGTATTGGCGACATGCGGCAGAGACGAAATCTTCTCGGCCAATACACGGCGATATTCCGACATCGTGGCGGTGCGCACTTTCAGAAGATAGTCAAAATTGGACGCGATCATATGCGCCTGCTCGACCTCGGCGGTTTTGCGGACGGCTGCGTTGAACTCGGCCAGCGCCTTTTCGCGGGTATCGGTCAAACGCACCTCGACAAACGCGACGTGATCCAGGCCCAGCCGGATCGGATCCAGCATCGCCCGATAGCCCTGGATCACTCCGCTCGCCTCAAGCCGTTTGAGCCGCGCTTGCGTCGGAGATTTCGACAGCCCGATCTCGCGCGCAAGATCGGCCACCGATATACGGCCGTCCTCGGCCAGAATCCTTAGAATCGAGCGGTCAAACCGATCAAGATCAGGAAAACTCATTTGAACTGTCCGCTGCTAAAAATTCAGATCATCCTCCTTCAAATATATCAAACTCAGTCCGTTGTCCTGATTTTTCCGCATTATATTATCGCAAAGACCGGAGGACATATGTCACACAGCCTGCGCACCCTCATCGATACTTCCACCTATGCCGATCAGTCGGCAGTTCTTGAGACACTGATCTCTCAGGCCAGCCTGACGGACACGGATCGCAGCGCCATCGGCGCCGCGGCTGCGCAGCTTGTGCGCGATATCCGGTCCAGCACCTCTCCGGGGTTGATGGAGGTGTTTCTGGCCGAATATGGCCTGTCCACCGACGAAGGCATCGCCCTGATGTGCCTGGCCGAGGCGTTGCTGCGTGTGCCGGATGCCGACACAATTGATGCGCTGATCGAAGACAAGATCGCGCCCTCCGATTGGGGCAAGCATCTGGGGCAATCCTCGTCCTCGCTGGTGAACGCCTCGACATGGGCACTGATGTTGACCGGAAAGGTGCTGGACGAGGGCAAGGCGTCTCCGGTCGGGGCGCTGCGCGGTGCGATCAAGCGGTTGGGCGAGCCGGTGATCCGCACTGCCGTGGCACGCGCGATGAAAGAGATGGGCCGGCAGTTCGTTCTGGGGGAAACCATTCAGTCCGCCATGGACCGCGCACGCGGGATGGAGGAGAAGGGCTATACCTATTCCTACGACATGCTGGGCGAAGCGGCCCGAACCGAAGCGGACGCGGCGCGCTATCACCTGTCCTATTCCCGCGCCATCTCGGCCATTGCCGAGGCCTGCACCCATGACGATATCCGCGCCAACCCGGGCATTTCGGTAAAACTGTCCGCCCTGCACCCCCGTTATGAGCTGGCACAGGAACAGCGTGTGATGGACGAGCTGGTGCCGCGGCTGCGGGCACTGGCTCTGCTGGCCAAGGCGGCCGGAATGGGCCTGAACGTCGATGCAGAAGAGGCGGATCGCCTGTCGCTGTCGTTGCAGGTGATAGAGGCGGTGATGTCCGACCCGGCCCTTGCCGGCTGGCACGGGTTTGGCATCGTGGTTCAGGCCTATGGCCCGCGCGCAGGGCTGGTACTGGATACGCTGTATGGCATGGCCGAACGTCACGATCGCCAGATTATGGTGCGATTGGTCAAAGGCGCCTATTGGGATACCGAGATCAAACGCGCGCAGGTCGAAGGTGTGGATGGCTTTCCCGTCTTCACGCACAAGGCGGCAACCGACATCTCCTATATCGCCAATGCACGCAAACTGCTGGGCATGACCGATCGGATCTATCCGCAATTTGCCACGCACAACGCGCACACGGTCAGCGCCATCCTTCACATGGCCAAGGATCAACCGTTCGAGTTCCAGCGCCTGCACGGCATGGGCGAGACCTTGCATCAGATCGTGATGGACAAGCAGAACACCCGGTGCCGCATCTATGCACCGGTGGGGGCGCATCGCGACTTGCTGGCTTATCTGGTTCGGCGCTTGTTGGAGAACGGCGCGAATTCATCCTTCGTCAACCAGATTGTGGACGAAGATGTGCCACCGGAAGTGGTCGCCGCCGATCCGTTTGTTGCGGTCCGGACCCCTCCGCCCGCACTGCCGACCGGGCCGGAATTGTTCCAGCCTGAAAGACCGAATTCCAAGGGTTTTGACCTGCATCACACACCAACCCTGGATCAGATTGATGCGGCACGGGATCAGTTCCGCGCCCATCATTGGTATGCGCAACCCTTGCTGGCCGATGCGGCTAAACCCGATGCGGATGAGCCGGTGATCAATCCGGCACGGCCTCAGGACAAGCCCGGCGCGGTGGCCCCAGCCAGCGCGGCGGATGTGGAAATGGCATTGGCCTCGGCCAACCCCTGGGATGCCCCCGCTGCCGAACGCGCCCGCATCCTCAATGCCGCAGCCGATCTTTACGAAGTGCATTATGGTGAGTTGTTTGCCCTGCTGGCGCGTGAGGCCGGGAAGTCGCTGCCCGATGCGGTGGCCGAACTGCGCGAGGCGGTGGATTTCCTGCGTTACTATGCAGCCAACATCCCCGATGCCGAACCCGCGGGGATTTTCACCTGCATCAGCCCGTGGAACTTCCCGCTGGCGATTTTCTCTGGGCAGATCTCTGCTGCGCTGGCAACCGGAAACGCGGTTCTGGCCAAGCCTGCGCCCCAGACGCCCCTGATCGCACATCGTGCCATTCAGCTTATGCACGAGGCGGGGGTACCACGCGATGTGCTGCAACTGTTGCCGGGGGGGCCTGCCGTGGGTGCGGCGCTGACGTCGGATCCGCGCATCTCGGGCGTGGCCTTCACTGGGTCAACAGACACCGCGCTGAGAATCCGTGCGGCGATGGCCGGATCCATGCGCCCCGGTACGCCGCTGATCGCGGAAACCGGCGGTCTGAATGCGATGATCGTCGACAGCACCGCCCTTCCCGAACAAGCCGTGCAATCGATCATCGAAAGCGCCTTTCAGTCGGCGGGCCAGCGCTGTTCCGCCCTGCGCTGCCTGTATTTGCAGGAAGACATCGCCGATGACGTTCTGACCATGCTCAAAGGGGCGATGGATGCGCTGTCGGTCGACGACCCCTGGCTTTTGTCGACGGATTGCGGACCGGTGATCGACGAACAGGCCCGTCAGGGCATCGCCGAACATGTGACCAAGGCGCGCAACAAAGGGCGGGTGTTGAAGGAGCTTCCGTTGCCGCCCGAAGGCATCTTTGTTGCTCCGACGCTGATCGAGATCCCCGGCATCGCCGCGCTGGAACGCGAGGTGTTCGGCCCGGTGCTGCACGTCGCCCGGTTCAAATCGCAAGAGATCGACAAGATCATCGCCGATATCAACGCCACCGGATACGGCCTGACCTTCGGCCTGCACACCCGCATAGACGACCGCGTGCAGCATGTGACCGAGGCGATCCATGCGGGCAACATCTATGTAAACCGCAACCAGATCGGCGCCATCGTCGGGTCTCAGCCCTTTGGTGGCGAAGGATTGTCAGGCACCGGCCCCAAGGCGGGTGGGCCGAACTACATGATCCGGTTCTGCGCACCCGACCGTCAAAGCACGGCGGATACCTGGGGCGCCGTGGCTGATCTGCCTGCTGCACAAGGTCAACCTGTGCCGGTCAAAACCCGGTCCCTGCCCGGCCCGACCGGTGAATCGAACCGCCTGAGCGTGTATCCCCGTCCGCCTCTTCTTTGCTTGGGACCCGGAGAGGCCGCAGCGCGTGCGCAGGCCGATGCTGTATCTGCGCTGGGTGGCACCGCCATTCAGGCGACCGGGATGCTTGACCTGCACCGGTTGGAAAACCTGACCGGCATTTCGGGCGTGTTGTGGTGGGGAGACGAGGAAACAGCGGGGCAGATCGAACACCATCTGGCGCGCCGCGACGGCCCGATTCTGCCGCTTATTCCCGGCAAGCCCGACCGCGCGCGTGTTCTGGGTGAACGCCATGTCTGCGTGGACACGACCGCGGCGGGTGGAAACGCCGTGTTGTTGGGAGGTGCGGCATAAGCTTGCCTTGACGCTGGGCGCACAAAAGCCCAGCGTCAAGGCATGTTTCCGATCCGCGACCATAACCCTTCGGGGCGCACACCTTATGTTGTCTATGCCTTGCTGGCGGCCAATATCCTGATCTTCCTCAGCTATGTGGGGATCATGAATGATGGGCCACGGATCGGCAGGCTGTTTTTCGACTACGCCATTATTCCGGCGCGGGTCAGCGACGGGTTCGGGCTGGAAACCCTGGTGACATCCATGTTCCTGCACGGGGGGTGGATGCACTTGGCCGGCAACATGCTGTTTCTGTGGATCTTCGGTGACAATCTGGAAGACGAGATGGGCCATCTGCCCTTCCTGCTGTTTTACATGGCGGCAGGAATCGGCGCGGGCCTGATTCACGTCATCACCGGGCCCGAATCCCAAGTTCCCACTGTTGGGGCCTCGGGCGCGATTGCGGGCGTGATGGGCGGGTATCTGCTGCTGTTCCCGAAAGCACGGGTGGATATCCTGCTGATCCTGATCGTCTATTTCAGGGTCTTTACCATCCCCGCCTTCATCATGCTGGGCGTCTGGCTGGCGATACAGTTCTTTGGCAGTGTCACCAGCAATCCGGACGAAGGCGGCATCGCCTATTGGGCCCATACCGGGGGATTTGCCGTTGGCCTGATCCTGTGCATCCCGCTGTGGCTGAGACGCGGCGGAATTCAGTTCTGGGATCGCACCCACGGACATCCGCCCCACCCGGAAGCGAGGTACAAGCTGTCACAATCCCGCATTCCGCGCGTTCCGCGCCGCTAAAGCCGGTTCAAAGGGCGCCTAGCCCCGGATCACCTTGGCGAACTGATCGAAGATCGGTTCGTTCGAACAGATCACTTCACCATCTTCCAGCACGTTGCCTTCAGGGTTAAGCGCCTGCACGAAGCCGCCAGCCTCTTTGACGATGATCACACCGGCAGCCAGATCCCACGCATTCAGGCGGCGTTCCCAAAAGCCTTCGTACCGGCCTGCGGCCACATATGCCATATCCAGCGCGGCGGCGCCCCAACGACGCACACCGGCGCAGGCGGGCATCAGACGCGCCAGATCCTGCAAAGTCGCAGGCAGATCCGAGCGGCCACCAAAGGGCAGACCGGTCGCGAAGACCGATTCAATCATGCGATGACGACCCGACACGCGAATACGGGTGTCGTTCATCCAAGCGCCCTCACCTTTTTCAGCAAAGAACATCTCGTCCTTGGCGGCGTCATAGATCACGCCGGCAACGATCTTGCCCTTGTGTTCCAGTGCTATGGAAATCGCCCAATGCGGCAGGCCGTGCAGGAAATTGGTGGTGCCGTCCAGCGGATCGACGATCCAGCGGCGGGTCGGATCCTCACCATCGATGGAGCCGCCCTCTTCGGCCAGCCAGCCATAGGTCGGTCGTGCGCCCAGCAGCTCTTCTTTCAGGATGGCTTCGGCGGCGATGTCGGCCTTCGAGACGAAATCACCGGCGCCTTTCATCGACACCTGCAGATTCTCGACTTCACGGAAATCCTTGACCAAAGAACGCCCCGCCTTGCGCGCGGCCTTGATCATGATGTTGAGATTTGCGCTGCCAACCATTGTCAAAAGGCTCCTGTCCGGTCAAACCGCGCGTATACTGCCGCAATGCGCCCTTGCCAAGAGGAATGATGCGCATAACAGACCCGCAGGAAACGCCGTTACTGGGATTGCAGCTTGCGCGCTTCTTCCCGGGCCAGTTTCACCAGTTCCTGCACAAAGGGTTTCTCCAGATCTTCCGAACGGACCGCGGCATAGAGACGCCGTGTAATGCCCTCTTTCGTCAAGGGTCGGGTGACGTAGTCCGAGTTGTATTTGACCTCGCGCACGACCCAATCCGGCAGCACTGAAATGCCCCGGTTCGATGCCACCAGCAGAAGGATGACGGCGGTCAGTTCCACCTGCCGGATCGTGGCAGGCTCAACCCGCGCTGGGATCAACAGCTGGCTGAACACATCCAGACGCGTGCGTTCCACTGGATAGGTGATCAGGGTCTGGCCGCGAAAATCCTCGGCCTCGACATAGTCTTTCTTGGCCAGGGGATGGGTCGAAGCGGCCACAAACACCGCGTTATAATCAAAAAGTTCGACAAACTCGACACCCGGCAGGTCTTCGGGATCGGACGAGACCACCAGATCGACCTCTTCCTTCTGCAAGGCCGGAAGCGCGTCGAAGGCAAGACCAGGGCGGATATCGACATCCACGTCGCCCCAGGATTTCCTGAAGGATTCGAGCACCGGGAACAGCCATTCGAAACAAGCATGGCATTCGATGGCTATATGCATCCGCCCCGTGCGCCCGTCCCGCAGCGAAGAAAACTCATTCTGGGCGGCTTCGACCTGCGGCAGTATCTGCTCGGCCAGGCGCAAAAGCCGCAAACCGGCAGCCGACAGTTTCATGGGTTTGGAGCGGCGCAGAAACAGCTCGACCCCGGCCTGATCCTCCAACCCTTTGATTTGATGGCTCAATGCGGACTGGGTGATGTTCAACTGATCCGCAGCGCGGGCCAGCCCGCCGCATTCATGGATCGCCTTGATGGTGCGCAGGTGCCGGAATTCAATATGCATTTCAAACAGCATTCATGTTGTTGTTGAGTAATATGAGTTTGTTTCACAATGCATGCCATGGCACAAGAGGCTCAGTTGATCCAGTGAGGCCACGATGTCCAAACCTGAAATTTCCTTCGAGTTCTTTCCGCCCAAAACTCTGGAAGCCTCTTTCCGCCTTTGGGACACGGTCCAGACATTGGCCCCTTTGGATCCCCGTTTTGTTTCCGTCACCTACGGCGCTGGTGGCACGACGCGTGAACTGACGCGCGACGCGGTTTCGACCCTGCACAAGTCATCGGGCCTGAACGTGGCCGCTCATCTGACCTGTGTCGATGCTTCGCGGCAGGAAACGCTGGAGATTGCAGACACCTTTGCCCGCGCCGGCGTGCAGGACATCGTCGCCCTGCGCGGCGACCCGCCAAAGGGTCAGGACAAGTTTGTGCCGCACCCCGACGGGTTTTCCAGTTCTGTTGAACTGATCGAGGCACTGGCCGAAACCGAAATGTTCAGCATTCGTGTCGGGGCCTATCCCGACACCCACCCCGAGGCTGCAAACATGGCTGCGGATGTGGACTGGCTGAAGGCCAAGCTGGACGCAGGTGCAGACGAAGCGCTGACGCAGTTCTTCTTCGAAGCCGAAACCTTTTTCCGGTTCCGCGATGCTTGCGCCAAGGCCGGCATCGACAAACCGATCGTGCCGGGCATCCTGCCGATCGAGAACTGGGCAGGCGCCCGCAACTTCGCCAAGCGCTGTGGCACGCATATTCCCCAGTGGGTCGAACAGGCGTTTGAAAAAGCGGTGCGCGACGAGCGTGAGGATATGTTGGCCACGGCAATCTGCACAGAGCTGTGTTCAGACCTGATCGAAGGCGGCGTGGACAAGCTGCATTTCTATACCCTGAACCGTCCCGAATTGACGCGCGATGTCTGCTTTGCACTGGGCATTACACCGCGCGTTGAACTGGAAAACGTCGCCTGACTTTCAAAAAATCCAATGGTTCGCCCGGGTTACGTTTACGCCCGGGCGTTTGTCGTTTCGGAAGATGTGTACTGTTTCACAACCACGCCTATAAAACGGCGGCTTTGAGGGACAATTGAATCTCAACATCGCGATTGTTGTCACCAGCCCCGCAAATCATTCTTGAAAATTGACAAAACTATGACTGTGACCACACTGGTACTGTGTAGTTTGTAAAGAGTGTTTTGAGTATGGAACCTGTCGATAAAGTGCGGGCACGCGCGGATGCGTTGGCGGATCTGGGGTTGAGCCCCTGCGCCGGTTCCCAAGAGATCAGGGACGCATGGAGGCAGATCGCATTCCATTCACACCCCGATCACAAGGATGGGGACAGTTCCGGTTTTTCGCGCGCCAAGGCGGCTTATGATTTTCTGCGCAAAGAAGGTTTGGTTATGAAAGGTGGTGCCAGTTCCGGCCCTCCGCAACCGCGCCGACCCCGTTTGAAGAAGCGCATCATCGAACTTCCGCTGGAGGATATCGCCGCCTGCAAGGCGATGCTGAATCCCGACCAGAGGTTGCCGCAAATGCACGATGAAGCGGATGTTCAGGACAGATCTGATGCATGTGTCTCGGATCACGTTCCCGACGCGGTCGGGTGTTACGGGCGGCATCTGACCTATTTTGTCACCACGCCCGTGCATCATGGGGCAAATCGCGTGGCCTTGCCGACGACCGTCCTGACCAACGCGCGCCACACCGAGGCTGAAATTTTGAGCTTTCAGTCAAAAGATACCGGCGCCGGAGAAGTCATCATCCCCGATACGATCCGCGAACGGAAATTTCCGGGGGCCAAGAGTGTGCGGATCAGGTTTGATGCCGATCAGGATATTCGGGATCAATTCTGGCTTGCGGGGTAACGGCCTGAGCCCGGCTGGACCAGCCGGGCTTGGGTCTTTTGATGCCGGATCAGTTCGAAACCGGGCCTTCCGACGTGAATTTCGGGATCACATTGGTCGAAGCGTCGCTTGGTTCGATACCGGGCCAGTTTCCTTCGGCAAGATTGATATTGCCTGGAATGTCTTCCTCGAAAAATCCGACAACCACGTCGGTGATGTTGAGATACAGCTTGTCATCCACGATCCGCCACAGGTTTGGATTTGCAGGAACCTTGCCACCACGCGACACGCCGTAAGCGCAGTGCCCATCATATTGCGGCGCGTAGTATGCTGGGTTTTCAAGGAATTTGTCGCGGTTTTCCTCGGTCGCAAATGCCCAGGTCGCACCGTTGTACTCGGCGGTGATGTTGGCATTTCCGCGCACACCTTCGGGCTGCGACTGGCCCACAGGCATCTGATCCAGGCTGCGATAGGCAACGACATCATAACCCGAAACAGCAAAACCTGTGCCGTCGATATATTGAGGGCCGGCAAAAGCCGGAACCGCCAGAGCTATGGCCGCAGCGAGTGTCAATGCAAAGCGTTTCATGTCGTTCATCCTTTTCGGGTCAACTAAATCCGTGATGCCTTGCGGCAGGTCTGACAGGACAATATGCGATTCCCAAGCGGTGCGTAGTCCCCCTAACGCCGCTGTGACCCGACACGAGAAAACGTGAGAGTTTGGCGGCGGATTGTTACAGAATACGCCAGTTGAGTGGGGTTGGACTCGGCGGTTTGCAATATTAGCTGTATGGCAGCCCTGACATAGGCAAGAAAGGCAAGAGATGAGCGACCAATCCTCGTATACCCCTCCAGCGGTCTGGACCTGGGACAGTAAAAGTGGCGGACAATTCGCCAACATCAACCGACCGATCGCCGGAGCGACCCATGACAAGGACCTGCCGGTCGGACAGCATTCTCTTCAGCTTTACTCGCTCGCGACACCCAATGGCGTAAAAGTCACGGTGATGCTGGAAGAGCTGTTGGCACTTGGTCATGAAGGCGCTGAATACAACGCCTGGCTGATCAACATCGGAGAAGGCGATCAATTCAGCTCAGGCTTTGTCGAGGCCAACCCGAACTCGAAAATCCCCGCGCTTTGGGATCGGTCAGGTGACAAACCTGTTCGTGTTTTTGAAAGCGCCTCGATCCTGTTCCATCTGGCTGAAAAGTTCGGCGCGTTTCTGCCCGCATCCGGCCCCGAGCGGACCGAGGTGATGAACTGGGTGTTCTGGCAGATGGGCAGCGCGCCTTACCTGGGCGGTGGGTTCGGGCATTTCTACGCCTATGCACCCGAGAAATGGGAATACCCGATCAACCGTTTCGCCATGGAGACCAAGCGCCAACTGGATGTTCTGGATCGTGAACTGGCGGAAAAAACCTTCATCGCGGGCGAAGACTATTCGATCGCCGACATGGCGATTTGGCCCTGGTATGGCCAGTTGGTTCTGGGCCGCCTTTACAGCGCGGCAGAGTTCCTGGACGTGGAATCCTACAAGAACGTCATGCGATGGGCCAAGGCAATCGACGCGCGCCCGGCGGTTCAGCGCGGCCGCATGGTCAACCGCGCCTTTGGCGAGCCGCACACGCAGCTTCACGAACGCCACGACGCCAGCGATTTCGAAACCCGCACGCAGGACAAGCTGGAAGCGGCAGCGGAATAAACATATCCTAGGCGCTATGACACGCGGTGCAGCTTGCGCCGCGTGTTTGTGTTTGGATGGTTATTTCAGAATGGGTGGGTTGTCCGGATTGCTGCCGGGGGCTTCGCGGACCGCTTCGGCAATTTGCGGCTGGGGCAGATCAAACCGAAGGCCCACCTTGGCCAGAAGCGCGGCGGCGGCCTCGCTTGCGGTGAAAAACCCGACATCCATCGCGCCTGCCTCAATCCCGGAAAAGGTCAGCGCCTCGGACGCGGCCTTGGCCAAAGCGGGCTCGGCCCCCTCGATGGCATCGACAAATCCCAACAGATGGCCCTGCGCGCCCGATTTGGACTTGGTGGCAACCAGATAGGCCGCGCTTGCAAGTCCGCCTGCCGTCGCCAGTTTCGCATCCAGCGCGGTCAGCAGGGCCTGCGGCAGGCCGGCAGGGGGCAAAAACTCGGCAAGCTCTTCCTCGACCTTTTGCGGGCGGTGCTGCAACGTTTCAGCCAACCATTCCAGGGCTTCCGCCGGGACCAGCATCGAAGATGGCGCAGTCTCCAGGTTCAGACCAAGCCCGATGCCCTGCCCCGAAAGCATCCCCGAAAGCACCCGCCCCGACAGCGCCACATAAGGCACGGGCCGCCCGGCAAACTGCGCCAGCCGGTCCTCACGATCAAAGGCCAGAACAAAGCGCCCGTCAGCCACATCGAACAATTCGGGCGAGATATTCTCGTCCCGCGCTTCTTCGGTCAGCATCAGAAACAGCTCGCTATCCGCAAGCCGTTCGAAGAAACGCAGACGAGCGGCATCACTTGTCGGGTCCGCCTGCATCGCGGCATGCGCAGAGTCCAACGCCGTGGATTCAATCATTCAGCACCTCTTGGACCCGTGCACGCAAAACAGGCAGCAGTTCAGCCTCGAACCACGGGTTTTTCTTCAACCATGCCGTATTGCGCCAGGACGGGTGAGGCAAGGCAAAGACCCGCGGCGCATGGTCCCGCCAGTTGCGGACGGTGTCCGTCACCGACCCGCGCGCGCCAAGATGAAACTTGTGTGCATGACCTCCGACCAACACGGTCAGCGGCACACGCCCCAGGTCCTGCATCACCCGGTCATGCCAGGTCTTGCGGCAAATCGCAGGTGGCGGAAGATCAGCATTGCGCGCATCATACCCCGGAAAGCAGAACGCCATCGGTACAATCGAAACACGGTCGCGATCGTAAAAAACCGTCTCATCAATCCCCAGCCAGTGCCGCAGCCTGTCGCCGGACGGGTCGGTGAAGGGCCGCCCCGACTCGTGCACACGGGCGCCCGGTGCCTGCCCCGCGACAAGGATCGGTGTTCCGGGGCGGAACCAGACCACCGGGCGCGGCTCGTGTGCGGTTTTTGTTTGCGCGAACCTGTCGGCACACAAGCGGCAGGCGCGGATTTCCTGACGTAAAGCGTTCATATGATCGTGAAGGCCCCTGCCCATCCCGTCTGTTGTCGGCTGCCAAAACAGATAATAACGACCTGACGCGGCACCAAGTGACCGATAACCTTTGCTGCACCCAATCAGACATTCATGCGCGCAACCGGACCGCATTGATCATTTGTTTCATAATTCGACATAATGTAGCCAACATGGGCCGGTAAAAAATACCTTTTCTGGCCGCCCGCAAGTGCGACAACACGAACGAAACGAGCAGCAGACCGCGAATGCTAGAATTCGACAACGTCAGCAAATCCTTCTGGACCGGAACGCGCCGCAAGGTGATTCTGGATCGGGTCTCGTTTCGGGTCGAACTGGGCACCTCACTGGGCGTTCTGGCCCCGAACGGAACCGGAAAAACCACGTTGATCAACATGATGGCCGGCCTGGAGAAACCCGACGAAGGCGTGGTCCGCCGCGAATGCCGGGTGTCCTTTCCCATGGGGTTCACCGGTGGCGTGTCGGGAAAACTGTCAGCGCTTGAGAACGCGCGCTACATCGCCAAGATCTACGGTATGGACCCCGACTATATCGAGGCCTATTGCAAATGGCTCTGCGGTCTGGGCGAATATTTCGACCAGCCCCTTGCCACTTACTCCTCTGGGATGAGGGCGCGTTTCACCTTTTCTTTGATGCTGGCGCTGGACTTTGACATGTATCTCATCGACGAAGGGATGCCGGCGACAACAGATGTCGAATTCAACGAAAAGGCAGGGGCGATCCTGAAGGAAAGGTTGCGCACGACGACTTTGGTAATCGTATCGCACAGCCCGTCCGTGTTGGAGAAATTCGCCCAGAAAGCGGCCGTACTTCTGGACGGGCAATTGTATATGTTTGACTCCTTGGAAGAGGCAAAGCAGCTGTATGACTACGAAACCCAAGGTTAGAAAATACAACTGGCGCCGCAGACGCCAGACGGAAAACTCGGCCGAGGCGCGATCGGACGCCATCTCGCGTATTCGCAACGCGACACAAGGCCCTGCGGCCGCCGACGAAGCACAGCCCGGGACGCAGCTGGACGACATCAAGCGCGAAGGCCTGACGGGCCGTCAATTGCGTATCGCACGACGTCTGGCGCAGAAACACGGTCTGGCCGCGACGTCGGACTATGACGCGGTGCGATTGCTGCGCAAAAAGGGCATCGACCCCTTCCAGCGCACCAATCTTCTGGACCTTGCCGCCGCAAGGCCATCGGACGAGGGTGACAAACCCAAGGACAGGATCAACGTTCAACTGCCGCAGGCCATAGGTGCCGAGAAAACAAACCTGCCCGGGCCCGGGCCCGAGCTCAGCCCGGCTGAGCGGCGCAATTTTGAAATTGGCCAAATCCAAAAAGACATCGCCCGTCGTCGCAAGCGTAAATTGTTTGGACTGTTTGCGCGTCTGGCGGCCTTTGTGTTCTTGCCGACCTTCATTGTCGGCTTCTATTTCTATCGCATCGCCACGCCGATGTATGCCAGCGATTCCGAATTCCTGATTCTGCAAGCGGATGGCGGACCGGGCAATATCGGCGGTCTGCTTGCCGGCACGCAATTCGCCACCACACAGGATTCGATCTCGGTTCAGTCCTTTCTGGAATCGAAAGAAGCTTTGCTGTTGCTGGACCGCGATGCCGGGTTTTCTGATGTTTTCAAGCAGGAATGGATCGACCCGATTCAAAGACTGGCGCCAGACGCCTCGCTTGAAGACGCCTATAAGCTGTTCAAACGCATGATTACAATCGGCTATGACCCGACCGAAGGGGTCATTCGGATGGAGGTTGCCGCCCCCGACGCGCAGACATCGACCGAATTTTCCGAGCGCCTGATTTCTTATGCCGAAGACAGGGTGAACGCCTTGTCCGGAAAAAAACGCGAAGACCAGATGCGCGACGCGCTGCAAAGTTTCGAAGCGGCGCAGGAAGCGCGCAGGCAGGCTCAGGAAGAGTTGATCGAGCTTCAGCTTCAGGGCGCAGTTCTTGACCCCGAAAACGTCATTGCCAGCCTGCGTGCCCGCATCAACGAAATCGAAATACTGGTTCAGGACAAAGAGCTTGAGCTCGCCGCGCTTCAGGACAACCTGCGCCCGAACAAGGCAAAGGTTGATGGCGTCAAGGCAGATATCGCCCGCCTGGAAAAAGTTCTGAGAGAACTGAATGCCGAGATGCAGGATGCCTCGGACGGCGAAAACTCGCTGGCGCGGCTGAGCGTGCGTATCCAGATCGCGCAGGCGGACCTGGCGGCGCGCGACATGATGCTGCAAACGGCAATGCAGCAAATGGAAGCGACCCGGTCCGAAGCCAACCGGCAGGTGCGCTATCTGACCGTCTCGGTCAACCCTGTTCCCAGTCAGGAGCCCAGCTATCCGCGCAAGTTCGAAAATACGATTTTGGCATTCCTGTTGTTTGCTGGTATCTACCTGATGATCTCGCTTACCGCGTCGGTCCTTCGTGAACAGGTATCCTCATAAAACTCATGAAACATGTTAAAATCTCCGACCTGACAGTCGGCAACGACCTTCCGCTGACCATCATAGCTGGGCCATGTCAGCTTGAAACGGCAGACCATGCGCAGATGATTGCGGGCAAAATGAAAGAAGCCTGCGACGCAGCCGGGGCGCAATTCGTCTTCAAGGCGTCTTATGACAAGGCGAACCGGACATCCCTGTCGGGTAAGCGTGGCATGGGCATCGATGCGGGGCTGAAGGTACTGGATGACATCCGTAAAACGATGGGCATCCCGGTTCTGACCGATGTTCATACCGAAGCGCAATGCGCCATCGCCGCCGAGGCGGTGGACGTTCTGCAAATTCCGGCATTCCTGTGCCGTCAGACCGACATGCTGCTGGCGGCCGGTAACACCGGAAAAGCGGTCAATGTGAAAAAGGGGCAATTCCTTGCACCTTGGGAAATGACCAACATCGTCGACAAAATCGAAAGCACCGGGAATCAGAATATCCTACTGACCGAACGTGGCACCTCATTTGGCTACAACACGCTGGTTGCCGATATGCGTGCGCTGCCCCAAATGGCGAAGACCGGGTATCCGGTGGTGATGGACGCCACCCATTCCGTGCAGCAACCCGGAGGCAAGGGCGGGTCTTCGGGCGGACAACGCGAATTTGCACCCGTGATGGCCCGCGCCGCGGTTTCTCTGGGTGTCGGGGCCGTGTTCATTGAAACCCATCAGGATCCGGACTCGGCCCCATCGGACGGGCCAAATATGATCCCGCTCGATCAGATGCCCCAACTTGTTGACACATTGATGCGATTTGATGCGCTTGCTAAAGCGAATCCGATTCAGATTTAACGATTGAGATTTCTTATGATCAAACCCCTCACCGAGGTAACACCCAACAGCTGGACCTTTCTGCGCGACGCGATGATCACGCCCACCGGGTTCCGTGAATACGATGCCCGTTGGAAATATCCTGAAGAGATCAACCTGCCCGGCATGACCGCGCTTGGGCTGGGACTTGGCACACAGATGCACAGGCGCGGGATAGAGCCTGTGATCGCGGTCGGAAACGACTATCGCGATTATTCACTGGCGATCAAAAATGCCCTGATGCTGGGCCTGATGCAGGCTGGTATCCGCGTCAAAGACATCGGCCCTGCGCTCAGCCCCATGGCCTATTTTGCGCAGTTCCATCTGGATGTGCCTGCGGTGGCCATGGTCACCGCCAGCCACAACCCGAACGGCTGGACCGGGGTCAAAATGGGTTTTGACCGCCCGCTGACCCATGGCCCGGATGAGATGTCGGAACTGCGTGACATCGTTCTGAACGGCGAGGGCGTCGCGCGCGAAGGCGGCTCGTACGAGTTCGTCGATGGCGTCAAACAGGCCTATATCGACGACCTGGTCGGGGATTTCAAAATGTCCCGTCCACTGAAAGTGGTCTGCGCGACCGGGAATGGTACGGCTTCGGCCTTTGCGCCCGAGATTTTCGAACGGATCGGGGTTGAGGTCGTGCCCAGCCATAACCGGCTGGACTATACCTTCCCCAACTACAACCCGAACCCGGAAGCCATGGAGATGCTGCACGACATGGCCGCCACGGTGAAATCCAGCGGTGCCGATCTGGCGTTGGGGTTTGACGGTGACGGAGACCGCTGCGGCGTCGTCGATGATGAGGGTGAGGAGATTTTTGCCGACAAGGTTGGCGTCATCATGGCCCGCGACCTGGCCAAGCTTCACCCCGGATCGACCTTTGTTGCGGATGTGAAATCCACCGGTCTGTTCGCCAGCGACCCCGAGTTGCAGGCCCTGGGCGTCAAAGCCGATTACTGGAAGACCGGCCACAGCCACATGAAGCGCCGCGTCAAGGAAATCGGGGCACTGGCAGGGTTCGAAAAATCAGGCCACTACTTTTTGGCCGAACCGATCGGGCGTGGATACGACTGCGGGATGCGTGTCGCGGTCGAAATCTGCAAACTGATGGACCGCAACCCGGGCAAGAGCATGTCGGACCTGCGCAAGGCCCTGCCCAAGACCTGGTCCACGCCCACGATGTCACCCCACGCCGCCGATACCCAGAAATATGATATCCTTCAGCGGCTGGTCGACAAGCTGGTCGCCAAGGGAGATGCGGGCGAAACACTCGCAGGCCGCGCAATCAAAGAAGTGGTTACGGTGAACGGCGCACGTGTGATTCTGGACAACGGCAGCTGGGGTCTGGTGCGGGCTTCGTCCAATACCCCCAATCTGGTCGTCGTCTGTGAAAGCAGCGAAAGCGAGGCTGAGATGCGCGCCATCTTCGCGGACATTGACGCCGTCATCCGAACCGAGCCCGGTGTCGGCGATTACGACCAAACCATCTGAAAACAACTGCTTGGGGCATATCCCGATGCCCCAAGCACGATGGTTGCTCAGTCGCCGCCGAATAATTTGAGCAGACCTTTTTTTGCCTCTTCTTCAAGCTTGTTTTTGATGGCGTCTTCGATCTGGTCACTGTCGGTGATCGTCGAATCCAATTCGTTTCCGACCTTTTCAAAAACCTTCTGTTTGGCGTCGTCTTCCAGTTCTTTGACCTTCACATCCGCCGCCGCCTCGATCACCTTGGTCAGGTCCGGCTTGATCGACGGGTCGCTCCAGGGGCCTTTGATGCGAACGGGAACCGATATCCCCTGCCCGGAATTGGCCCGCAGCGCCACGGGCGTGAACAGATAGTCGATGTTGCGAGCCCCCAGATCCACGGTGCCGGTGCCATCTGCGCGGAAATTCTTCAGTGACATGAGCAGATCGCTGTTCGTCAACACGCCCTGGTCGATGGTGAAACTGGCCGTCAGGCTGTTGAACACGGTGGTTCCGCCTGATCCGGTACCCTGCCCCATCAATCGGTCCAGATCGAGCCCGGAAATCACTCCGGGACCGACATCCAGGTTTCCCTTGCCGCTGAGGGACCGCATGATCTGATCCTCGGACTGGCCGACACCCAGAAACTCAAACGCTCCCGCAGCGGTTCCCGACAGGCGTTTGACCCCGGCCATCGTGGTCAGTGCCTGTTTCAGATCGATCCCGGTGGCGGTCACGTTGCCGCCCACAGACAGGCCGTTGCGGTTGTTGGCCACCACCTGACCGTGCAACTGACCCGCAAACAGCGTGGCCGGGTGCATTTCCAGAACGGCCCGCGACCGATCCAGCGACAGGGTCAGATCGCTTTTGCCGAACGTCATCCCGGGCACGGCGATCGAGTTCGCCGTCAGGCGGATTGTACCGTTCGCCAATGCCAGAGCAGACGCGTCTATAGGGTCCGTCGACCACCCCTCAGGTGCAGGAGCGTTTGCCTGAGACGTGCCGCCTGAGGCAGAAGCAGTTTCGGAAATCCGCGACAGATCCAGATCACCGGCTTCCAGACGGGCCACGATACGCGGCGGGTCCGAAATGGTGATATCCGCCTCACCCACGAACCGGTTGTCATCCAATTGCGCAACCATGTTCCGCATGGAAACCCGCCCATCCTGCGTATACGTCATATGCGCTGAAATGTCGGCAGTCTCGCCCAATCCGGGCGGTACGGATGTGCCAGCCTGACCGAAGGCGGCAAGCATCCCTTCAGTGTCACGCGTTACGACCTTGGTGGTTCCATCCATTTCACCCGCAAGATTGACGCGCCCGTCAAATCCGATCTCTCCGCCCGGGGCCGTCAAAGCCAATTCCAGATCAGTCACTGACCCGGCGGCAAATGCCGGCAAGTCCGGGATTTTCAGGTCAACCTGAACCGCACCTCCGGGCACTGGCATGGCGGCCTCCATCTCCAACGGGGCCGCCACCTCGGGCCAGCTCGCAGATAGTGTCACGCCCGAGAAATCCATCTGCGTCGAACCGTTTTCCACGTAAATCAGCCGTGCATTCGTCAGTTCCAGCTGATCCAGCGTGACCTGCCCCGAATGCTCAGCGGGCGTCGTGCCCCCGGTCGCGACCGCAGTTGTCGCGGTTGTCTGGGCGCTCAATTCCCAATTGCCGCGACCATCGGATCGTTCCAGCCGCAACACGGGATTGTCTGCAAAAACACGTTTGATCCGCAAATCCCCGTTCAACAGCCCGGCAGCGTCCACTCCGACAGCCAGGCTATCCGCGCTGAGCATCGGCTCCTGTCCGGCCCAGCTTGCGTTGCCGAAACGTACCGGCCCGGTTTCCATCCCGACCACCGGCCAGAAGGAAATGCGCACATCACCGGTCAGCGTCAGATCACGGCCGGTCTGGGCTTTGACCTGCTCGGCCAGAATCGCGGCAAGCTTTTCCCCCGGCATCAGCAACAGCGCGCCGATGATCAACGCGATCACGGCGACAACGATAAACAGGATGCGCATCAGCCATTTCATTTTCTGCTCTCCGCCTTTTGGCTTGTCATTGCCGTGATCATTCAAATCACGCATCACATTTGCAAGGGGAAGCTTTCCCGACTATATGCCGCGCATGACGACAAACCCTCCGAACCTCCGCCCCGACCTGGCGCCTTCTGCCCGGATCACCGAGACACCCCAATCGAACCAGCCAACCATCGGCATGGTGTCTTTGGGCTGCCCGAAGGCGTTGGTCGACAGTGAACGCATTCTGACCCGACTACGTGCCGAAGGATACGGCATTTCGCCAGATTATGCCGGGGCCGATGCCGTCATTGTGAACACCTGCGGGTTCCTCGACAGCGCCAAAGCGGAATCGCTGGACGCGATTGGAGAGGCGCTGGTGGAAAACGGCAAGGTCATCGTGACCGGCTGTCTGGGGGCCGAGCCGGATTACATTCGCGAGCATCACCCTCGCATCATGGCTGTCACCGGCCCACACCAATACGAGCAGGTGCTGGATGCGGTGCACGCCGCCGTGCCCCCCGATCCTGATCCGTTCGTGGACCTGTTGCCCGCCAGCAGTGTGCAGTTGACGCCGCGCCACTACAGCTATCTGAAAATTTCCGAGGGCTGCAACCACAAGTGCAAGTTCTGCATCATCCCCGACATGCGCGGAAAACTGGCCAGCCGCCCGGCGCATGCGGTTCTGCGCGAGGCGGAAAAACTGGTGCAAAACGGCGTGCGCGAATTGCTGGTCATCAGCCAGGACACTTCGGCCTATGGGCTGGACCGGAAATACGACATCAACCCGTGGAAAGACGGTGAAGTGCGCAGCCATATCACCGATCTGGCGCGCGAGCTGGGGCAGCTCGATGCCTGGGTGCGGCTGCACTATGTGTACCCTTATCCGCATGTGCGGGACCTGATCCCACTGATGGCGGATGCCGGGTGCAACGTGCTGCCTTATCTGGATATCCCGTTTCAACACGCCCACCCGGATGTGCTAAAACGCATGGCCCGCCCGGCCGCGTCGGCCAGAACGTTGGATGAAATCAAGGCCTGGCGCGCGATCTGCCCGGATATCACCCTGCGGTCGACCTTTATCGTCGGCTATCCGGGTGAGACGGAGTCGGAATTCCAGACCCTGCTGGACTGGATGGACGAGGCTCAACTGGATCGGGTCGGGTGTTTTCAGTATGAAAACGTCGATGGCGCGCGGTCAAATGACCTGCCCGATCACGTTCCGGCCGAAATCAAGCAAGAACGCTGGGATCGCTTCATGGAAAAGGCACAGGCGATCTCGGAGGCCAAGTTGCGGGCGAAGGTCGGACAGACGCTTGAGGTGATCGTGGACGAGGTCGACGACGAGGCCGCCACCTGCCGCACCAAAGCAGACGCGCCCGAGATCGACGGTAACCTGTTCATCGATGAGGGGTTCGAAAACCTCAGGCCCGGTGACATCGTCACGGTCGAAGTGGACGAGGCCGGAGAATACGATTTGTGGGGCAAACCAGTCTAAGGTCTGACACCGCGTCGAGCACACGGCATATGGGCAAAGCGTGAACCGAGTTTATTGGCCGAACACGCGATCAGACCCGATCTTGGACTGAAAGCCAATCATGGAGGTTTTCATGTCTCGTATCTTCAAGCTTGGCCTGAATTGCGTGGTTTTCCTGATGGCCGCGCATTTCGTGGCCACTCCCGGTTACGCCCAGCCTACACAGGTCGGCTCTGCCGGATTCATTACGGTTGGCGGCAAACACCTGAGCTTTCAGAAAAACGGCCATCACAAGATAAACTGGTATTACGTGGCCCCGAAGGCCAGGTCACATGCCAAGCGGCCCAAGGCGCATATCAAAAAGCCGGCCCCGGTTTATCGATACACCGCCCCCAAACGGCGTGTCATCGGGCATATCCCCTACGGGTCGGTCAAGCGACAGAAATTCAAGTCATTCAAGTTCAAGCATACCTACGGCTTCAAAAGGCACTAAACAGGGTTCACGCAAAGCGAAGAACGCAACCTGTCCGATAGCCGAGAAATCGCAGGCAAGAAAAAACCGCCACAACTGGTGGCGGTTTTTCCCGAAAGCGTACAGGCGGTCCGGGTCCGGGCCGCCTGCGAATGGCTTACTGAGTGATTGGGTCACAGACCGTTTGGCCAGCCTCGGTTGTGGCCAATTGATAACCACCTGGACAGCTGGGTGTGCCGGCTTTGTCATAGCTGGGCTGAACGTAAACAGGTGTCGGTTCTTCCTGCTGCGCACAGGCAGTCAGGATCAGTGCAAATGCGCCAACGGCAGCGAGTTTCAGTTTCATGTCCGTCAATCCTTTATTACTTTTCTGATATTGCCCAGCTTTTCGGGGCCAGGTTAAGAATACGGGCTGAACGACAATCTGGCAACTGAATCGATCACGTCTTCGTGAGTCACAGCGAATCCATGCCAATCCAATGGCGCAATGACGTTCTTTGAGGCGTAAAACCTATCCTTCTGACTCCGGCGCCCTAAACTGTTGCAGCGAATTCAGCCAAAGACGGAGAAGCCATATGTCAAACGCACCCATCATTGCCCGAAAATCGCCTTTTCCGGTCGAGGTCGTCGAAGGGAAAACCTATTTCTGGTGCGCCTGCGGCAAATCCAGCCGCCAGCCGTTTTGCGACGGATCGCACAAAGGCACCGGGTTAGAGCCTGTGAAATATACTGCGGAAAACAGCAAAAAGGTCTTCTTTTGTGGGTGCAAGCAAAGCTCGAAACCGCCTTTGTGCGACGGAACGCACAACGGGCTTTGATCAGGTTTTCAACCCATTCAGTATCTCGGCATTGGGGCAAAAATCCGGGGCAGTGGTCGCTGTGCCCTGTTGCCGGGCAAGCCAAAACTCGCATTGTACGTCACATCCGGCAGCACGGCACCGCGTGACAAGCTCGGCGTATTTTTCGGGTGAAAGACGTCCTTCGGCCATCGCTTCGGTCATTGAAATGCCCATACAGCGTGACACCGAGCGCGTAAGCCAAAAATGCTTTTCGATTTCCCCCAACGTGACCTGAGACATCAAGCGTTCTCCACCTGCTTGGTTTTGAGGGCAGTAAAGTACTTGCGATTCGGGCATGTCGTCGGTGCCTGTTCAACCTGCTCGCGCCGTTCCAACCATTCCGGGCAGTCCCTGGCCCAGGAACAGCCGCGACACTGCTGCACGATTTCAGCCCATTCTTGCTGTTTCAGATGACCTTTCCGATAGGCCGCAGCCAAATCGGTTCCGGTTGTTTGCCCCATACGCAACACCAAGCGCAGATGGGTCATGATTTCGCCCAGATGTGTCATGGCAGACCTTTGTGTCAAGGCAGGAGATTGTGAAGCAATTCCTGATTTCGGCAGTATTCGGGCGTCCGCCGGGCAGATCCGGGATTGTTCAGCAAACTCTTGCAGTGATCCGGGTTCGGGCAGTCGGTACAGCGCAAAACAGCATCAGAAATCTGGTCCACGGAAACGGACCCGTCAATGGCGGCTTCCTCAAGATCAATGTCCAGCATTCTGGCCATATCGTCCACCAATCCGGCATGCAGCCGCAGGGTCTCGTGGGAGGGCATGCTGTTTCCTTTCGCTTTCACGCTGTGTCCAAAGGGTAGCGCATCTGCGAAGGCAAACATTGACTCAGGTCAAGATTGGACGCCGATGTGATCCAGATAGGCTCGCGTGGCATCCTGAACACGGCGAAAGCGGTCCCCGCCCAGTTTCTTGCCGCCATACCAGCGCGTCACGATTATTACGTGATTTTTCAGCCCGGCGCGTTCGATCATCCGAAGGATCACCATGCCCGCGCCGCTTTCCCCATCATCAGCTTTCAACGCGCCGGTCGGCAAAGCCGCAGCCCAGGTGTTGTGGGTGGCCTTGGCATAGCTCTTGTCGGATTTCAAATCGTTCAGAACGGCATCGATTTCAGCCCGCGTCGTGACCTGCGCCCCAGACACTGCGTATTTCGAGCCGCGATCCGTCATGACAACACCCAAGCATGTAAGTTCGGTCATTGGGACAAACCCAATTGCTCTGCTGTTTCCCGCACGATCTGCACACGTTGTGCATTTGGTGGGTGGGTTCCCAAAAACCTGTCACCGGGATCCGGGATGCGATCAAAGAATCTTGCCCCGACCAACGGATTGTATCCCGCATTATACGTGATGATGGTTCCCAACTGGTCTGCCTCCAGCTCAAAGTCTTTCACATAAGCCTGAACGCCAACCTGCGCGCCCAGCTTTTGTGCCTCTTCAATGGCGGCGGCATCCCCGCCGCGCAACTCTGCCACCCGCCCGAACTCGGCCGCGCTGGCGCTGGCGATTTCACTCTGCCTGGCGATGTGCCCCAACACGTGGTGGGCTGCTTCATGCCCCATGACAAACGCCAGTTCATCCGCGTTCTGGGTGGATTCGATCATCGAGCGGGTGAATATGATCACCGGCTGCTTGTTTTCATCCAGCGTCTGGAATGCATTGACCGAAGCCCGAGGGTTCAGGTCGACAAGAATCCGAAAGTCGCAATTCTGCCCGGTCGTCTGTTTCAGACACTGGCTGCGGGCTTCCGCTCCAACAGCGCGACTGACCTCTCGGAAGGTTTGCACCATCGGTTCGGCCTCTGGCTCGTCCCCCAGCCATTCCTCAGCGGGTTGGACGCGCAAGGCCCCCCCTCCACATGCCGCAAGCAGCAGGGACAGCAATAAAACAAACCATCTGTGCATGTCATATCCTTTGAGACCGAATGGCCGTGATTTCAACATAGTACGCGCGTGCCGGCGAAACCACACCACCGGTTCAACGAACGGCTTGCATTGCGCCCCAGCGGCTTGCACTCTGGCCTCATGTTTACGATTGAGCATGAATTCGACTCGACGGTCATTACGCTTGTGGACGAAGGTGAACAACCTTTGCAGGAAGATGTGGTGATCAACAATTTCGCGGAATGCGTCACGCTGGAACAACTTGATCCCCGCACCGATCAAATACAGAAGATCACGTTGTCACCCGAGCAGGTGCGGGATCTGGCGGCCGCGCTGGATCTGCCCGAAGGTGTTTATCAAATTCGCGAAACCGGACCTCAGGGGTCATAGGAAAACAGCTTGATCCGTGCGGCTGGCCCCTGCTTCAGCGTCAGGGTCGAGGGCGCGACGCCAAGACATTCTGCAAGCAGCAACTGCACGGCCCTGTTGGCCTTGCCGTTTTCCGGCGGGGCCGTAACGGATACCCTGATCTGCCCGTCTTCGACGCTCACCCGATCGCGGGCCGCCTTGGGCGTCACCTTCAGTTTGAACACGGCCCCGGCCTGCGCCATTGCGCTGAGATCCGGCAGATCGCGCAGTTTGGTTTTCGCCATTGTCTCCTCTTTTTTCTCAAAGTCTTGCACGAAGCACGTCGTAATGAAATTGATCCACGCAATCCATTGGCGTGCCCTTGAAACGGGCAGAATACCGACCAAGATACAGAGTCCCGATGTAAAGGAAGTTAACATATGTCCCTGAAAAACCCCGCCGCTCTGGAGTTTTTGCAGTCGCGCCGGTCCCGGCCGGCCAAGACACTGGTTGCTCCGGCCCCAACCCGGGAAGAGTTGCTGCCGTTGCTGACGGCCGCAGCCCGCAGCCCCGATCACGGCAAACTGGAGCCCTGGCGATTTATCGTTCTGGAAAAGGGCGCCATGTCACGCCTGGCGACCCTGACCGAGGCCTGCGGACAAAGACTGAACAAGAGCCCGGAAGACATCGCCAAAGCGCGCAGCCAGTTCGATATGGGGCATCTGGCCGTCGCGGTCATCGAGGTTCGCAAACAACCCGAAAAGATTCCGGCCATCGAACAATCCTACTCTGCTGGCGCGGTCTGTCTGGCGCTGCTGAATGCCGCGCTGGCTGCGGGCTGGGGCGCCAATTGGCTGTCGGGTTGGCAAACACATGATCGCGAATTCTGTGTCGATGCTTTCGGGCTTGCCGAAAACGAACGCGTGGCCGGTTTGATTCATATCGCCACCGAGGGAGCGACCCCGCCGGAACGCCCGCGGCCCAACGTGGCCGCGTTGACAGAGTGGGTTTCGGAATGATCATCCTGAACGCCTTTTTCAGCGCACTTGGCCAGACCGGAGACCTCAGGTTTCGCGCCGTATTGCTGCGCGGCGTGGGCCTGACCATTCTGCTGCTGGTTCTGGCCTGTGCAGGTGCGATTTGGTTGATCAACTGGCTGTCCGGCAGCGAAATCTCACTGCCGTTTGTGGGAGCTGTGCCGTGGCTGAACGACGTTCTGAACTATTCCGGTATCGTGCTCGTTCTGATCCTGCCCGTTTTCCTGATGGTGCCGGTCGCGTCGGCCATCACCTCGATCTTTCTGGACGAGGTGGCCCAGGCGGTTGAGGACAAACATTTTCCGACATTGCCGCCCGCACGGCGCATCCCGGTGTCAGAGGCGCTTATGGACGGTCTCAGCTTCCTTGGCCTTCTGATTGTGGCAAACCTGCTGGCGCTGATCCTCTATGCGATTTTCACCCCGCTTGCGCCTTTTATCTTCTGGGCGATGAACGGATTTTTGCTGGGGCGTGAATATTTTACCCTTGCCGCGATGCGAAGGATCGGGCGCGACGGCGCGCGCAAACTGCGGGCCAAACATTCAACGACGATCTGGGTGGCGGGCACACTGATGGCCATTCCGCTTTCAGTGCCGCTGGTGAACCTCGTGATCCCGATCATCGGAGCCGCCACGTTCACCCATATCTATCATGCCTTGTCAGGCCAAAAGGCCTGACGGGGATTACCTTGGCTCCAACTGGTTCAGCCAATCGAAATCCCGCACCGAGATCACGCCCGACAGGATGATCCCGGCGATGATCGCCCACAGAACCACAGAGATACCGGTGGTGATCCACATCTTTCTTTTCATGTGATGCACTTCCGGCGCGCCCGCATGCGTGCCGGGAACGATGTCGCCCAGATCGCCCTGGGTTTTGATGCGAATGGGCAGCACCACCAATAACGTCATGAACCAGATGACGGCGAACAACACCAGCGCGGCAGTAATGGTCATTTCAGGCCCTCCGGGGCTGGGGAGTTATACCTGCTCCAGCTCGACCAGGCAGCCGTTGAAATCCTTGGGGTGCAGAAACAGAACCGGTTTGCCATGCGCACCGATCTTGGGCTCACCTGATCCCAGAACCCGGGCTCCGGTCGCTTTCAGATGATCACGGGCCGCGATGATATCCTCGACCTCGTAACATACATGGTGGATGCCGCCGGCCGGGTTCTTTTCCAAGAACCCGTTGATCGGGCTGTCGTCACCCAGTGGATACAGAAGTTCGATCTTGGTGTTGGGCAGTTCGATGAACACGACCGTGACACCATGATCCGGCTCGTCCTGCGGCGCGCCGACTTTGGCGCCCAGCGCGTTGCGGTATTGCTCAGACGCCGCCTCAAGATCCGGTACGGCGATGGCGACGTGGTTCAGACGTCCAATCATGTCTCACTCCTGCTGTCCTGCGTTGCATGGGTTATGGGGGCTGATCCGCCAAAGGACAAGTGCGCCAAATCGCGCGTTAACGTCGTGTTAGCCAGAAGTTCCTAGCGTGAAGCATCTGCTGCATAGGAGAGCTGCCATGGACGATTCGGGCCTACTTGCCACCACCGCCGCCGCGCCTACCGCGACTCGACCCTTGCTGGGTCAGACCATATTGGTTGTCGAAGACAGCCGGTACGCTTGCGATGCCATCCGCCTGATGTGCCTGCACAGCGGCGCGCGCATTCGCCGTGCGGATTGCCTGAAATCGGCCCGAAGGCACCTACAGATCTATCGGCCTTCGGTTATCCTGGTCGATATGGGCCTGCCGGACGGTTCCGGCGCCGACCTGATCGCCGAATTGGCCGAGGCCACGCCCCGTATCAGTGTCATCATGGGCCTTTCGGGCGATGACGGCAGCGAAGACATGGCTCTTGCGGCCGGCGCGGATGGTTTTTTGTCCAAGCCGCTAAAATCAATGTCCCATTTTCAGAAATCCATTCTGGAACGCCTGCCAGAGGACCGGCGCCCCAGCGGGCTTCATGCCGTGCGCGATGAAATCATCCGCCCGGACCCTCTGGCCTATCAGGACGACATGGCCCATATCGCCGATGTGCTCGCAGGTCCCAACGATCACCGTACATTGGACTACGCCGCACAGTTCCTGCACGGCGTCGCGCGCGAAGCAAATGACAGGCCCTTGGCGGAAGCAGCGCGAAAGCTGGCATTGTCACGCGCGAATGGGACGCCGATCATGGCGCAGGCGGCGCAGGTTGCCGGGATGGTGCAGAACCGACTGGAACAGCGAGAGGCGATTTGAAATGGTGACAGCGTATTTCATCACTGCAACCCTTTTGTGCATCTGGCTGTACCGCCAAACACGGCAGGCCGCGCGTTCCATCCGCGTCAACCGAACCAATCTGAAAGACCCGCTGGACTGACACAGACTGCCTGCGTGCAAAAAAACCGCCCGCGACAAGCGGGCGGTTTTTTTACTGGTCCTGAGGGATAATGCGAAGACCCAGCTCCATCAACTGATCCGAGGTCGGGTCCGAAGGTGCGTCCATCATCAGATCTTCGGCTCGCTGGTTCATCGGGAACATCATGACTTCGCGGATATTGGCCTCATCTGCCAACAGCATCACGATCCGGTCGATACCAGCCGCGCATCCACCGTGTGGCGGGGCGCCGTAGTGGAAGGCATTGAACAGGGCACCAAAGCGGGATTTCACTTCATCCTCGCCATAGCCCGCCAGTTCAAAGGCCTTCAGCATGATTTCCGGCTTGTGGTTCCGGATCGCGCCTGAAACCAGCTCGTACCCGTTGCACGCCAGATCATACTGGTAGCCGCGCACATCCAGCGGGTTGCCCTGCAACGCCTCCATACCGCCCTGCGGCATCGAAAACGGGTTGTGTTCGAAATCGATCGCGCCGGTTTCCTCGTCTTGCTCATAGATCGGGAAATCGACGATCCAGGCAAAGGCAAAACGGTCTTTTTCGGTCAGGTTCAATTCCTCACCGATCACGTCACGCGCCTTGCCGGCAACCTTTTCAAAGGCTTTTGGCTTTCCGCCCAGGAAAAACGCCGCATCGCCAACGCCCAGACCCAGTTGCTGACGGATTGCCTCGGTGCGCTCGGGGCCGATGTTCTTGGCCAGCGGTCCCGCAGCCTCCATCCCCTGACCCTGATCGCGCCAGAAGATATAGCCCATGCCCGGCAGACCCTCTTTCTGGGCAAAGGCGTTCATGCGGTCGCAGAACTTGCGGCTGCCGCCGCCCGGCGCGGGGATCGCGCGGATCTCGGTGCCTTCCTGTTCAAGCAGCTTGGCGAAGATCGCGAAACCGGAACCGCGGAAATGCTCGGATACCACCTGCATCTTGATGGGGTTCCGCAGGTCCGGCTTGTCGGTGCCGTACCACAGCGCCGCGTCCTTGTAGGAAATTTGCGGCCAATCCTGATCAACCTTGCGACCGCCGCCGAATTCTTCGAACACGCCGGTCAGAACAGGTTGAATGACGTCGAACACGTCCTGCTGCTCGACAAAGGACATCTCGAGATCCAGCTGGTAGAAGTCGGTGGGCGACCTGTCTGCCCGTGGATCTTCGTCCCGGAAACAGGGTGCAATCTGGAAATACTTGTCGAAGCCCGACACCATGATCAGCTGCTTGAACTGCTGCGGAGCTTGCGGCAACGCATAGAATTTGCCCGGATGCAGGCGCGACGGCACCAGGAAGTCGCGCGCGCCTTCGGGTGACGAGGCGGTGATGATCGGCGTCTGATACTCGCGGAAGCCCTGATCCCACATACGCTTGCGCATGGAGGCTACCACGTCCGAGCGCAGGGTCATGTTCCGCTGCATCGCCTCGCGGCGCAGGTCCAGATAGCGATAGCGCAGACGCGTTTCCTCGGGGTATTCCTGATCGCCGAAGACCATCAGCGGCAATTCGTCGGCGGCCCCCAGAACTTCCAGTTCGCGCACGTAAACCTCGATCTCGCCGGTGGGCAGTTTCGGGTTCACCAAGTCCGGGTCACGGGCTTTGACGGTGCCGTCGATACGGATGCACCATTCGGACCGCACCTTTTCCAGCTCGGCAAAGGCGGCGCTGTCGCCGTCGCACAGGATCTGGGTTACGCCGAAATGGTCGCGAAGATCGATGAACAGCACGCCCCCATGATCTCGAACCCGATGCACCCAACCGGACAGGCGAACGGTTTCTCCGACATTGGCGGCGGTCAAGGCGGCGCAGGTGTGGCTGCGATAGGCGTGCATGGAATATCCCTTCGGGCGCAGAATTCGTCGCGCCGATACACCCTGTCAGCCCCGGAAAGTCAAGGCGGGTTGCCCCTTCAAAACGGCCTTTGCACATTGCCCGAGTAGAAATATACGCCCAGCCCCACCGCAAAAATGATATTGCCCGCAATCGCGTGCAGCAACACCGCATAGAAGAATGACCCACGCTGCCGGTAGGCCCATGTGAACAGCAGGCCGCCGGCGAATGTCATCAGCGCGACGATCCAGCTCCAGTACATCAGGTGCGCGAACGAGAATATGGCCGCGTTCAGCAGATAGGCCGCACGCCCATCCGGTAGGATCGCGTGATAGCGGCGAAAAAACAGAGGACGGAACAGCAGCTCTTGCGGCAGCGCTGACAAAAGTGGGTAGCCGACCCAGATGAAGGCCAGCATTTCGGGGCGGTGCACAAGCAGGAAGAACGCGGCCTCCGGGCGCGTGATCTGAATCAACCCAACACAAAAGGCAGCCACGATGGCAGAGAACAAAGCCACCTCGCGCAGGGTCCAGTTGGCCCAGTCATAACGAAGTTCGGCCCATTGAAACCCGGGCGTCCGGTGCAATAGCACGATACCAAGCCCGGTCAGCGCAAACAGCGCCGGAAACATCCAGTTCGGAGGGAAAAGAACAGCGATCAGCAGCGGCAAGCCAATATAGAACAGGCCAAATTCCAGCCGCAGCCGTCGCAATGCAACCGGCGGTCCGATCATCGTGCTGTTTTTTGTCACCCGTCTATCAGCTCCACCTCGATCAGTCCGCGCAGTGAATTTCCGATCCGCACAGTTTGCGCATTTTTCAGGTCGGTCAAGGTCAGCACGGCTTCGGTGACCGCTTTATTTTCCAACAGTTCTTCGCGCAGTATCCCCGGCAAGAGCCCACAGGACAGAGCGGGCGTCAGAACCCGGCCATCAGGCATTTCCAGAAACAGGTTCGTAATGGTGCCTTCACAAAGCTCATCCAGTTCATTCAGAAACAACAGTTCGTCCACCCCCTCGGGCAGCGCTGCGCGCGCGGCATCATAGAGCGCACGGCGCGTGGTCTTGTGACGCAACCACAGGTCATTCGAAGCCAGACGCTGATCCGACAGAGCGACGCGCCAGATTCTGGGATTGTCCACCAGTTCGCCGGTCGACAGATCGAACGATCCCGACACATCCAGCGTAAGGCGGCAACGCAGCGGGGTGTCACAAGCAGCGCCATTCAGTCGGGCGGTTGCTTCATCGGGGTTGAAAGGAATCTCGAACACCCGCGCAGTACGGGCCATTCGTGCAAGATGGCGGTCCAGCCTGACAAAGCCCTGATCCGGGCGGAAGGCCAGTGTTTCAATCAGGCTGAAATCAGGTTCAGCTGGCGGGCGAAGCGGGCTTTCCATAACGCCTCCTCATACTCTGACGGGGCGGTGCTGTCCCAAACGACACCGCCACCTACGTTCAGAGTGGCCTGATCATCCTCAAGCATCAAGGTGCGGATGGCCACGTTGAACTCGGACCGACCATCAGGCGCGGCCCAGCCAATCGTCCCGCAATAGATGTCGCGCGCCCATGGCTCCAGTTCCGCAAGAATTTCCATCGCGCGAATCTTGGGGGCTCCGGTGATCGACCCGCAGGGAAACAGTGCCGTCAGAATTTCACCCAACCCCACGCATTTGTGCAGCTGCGCCCGCACCAGCGAGACCATCTGATGTACGGTGGCATAGGTTTCCACCCGGAACAGGTCAGGCACATGAACGGATCCGGGCAGCGCGACGCGGCTGATATCGTTGCGCAGCAAATCAACAATCATCAGGTTCTCGGCCCGATTCTTTTCGTCCGCGCTCAGAAAAGCTCGGCGGCGCGCATCCTCATCCGGGTCTTCACTGCGCGGTTGCGTGCCCTTCATCGGCCGGGTTTCGATCCGCCCACCCTCATCGGTGCGGAAAAACAACTCCGGCGAGCGGCTGAGAAGATCGGGCAGCCCATCCTGCTGCACCAGTGCTCCGTGGCCCACTGGCTGCCCCACCGCCAGCGCGGCATAGAGCGTTTCGCTGTTGCCCGAGACGGACAGATCAATCGGAAATGTCAGATTGGCCTGATAGATGTCGCCGGCACCGATGGCGTCATGCACGGCCCTGAAGGCCTTGCCGTAGCGCGCTTCATCCCAGCGCGGCCGGAATGCGCCCACTTCACCCGCAGGCGACGGAAGGGCGACACGATCCGGTGCATCATAGACCCCAAAGCACAACAAGGGCAGGCGTCGTTCTTCCGGCAATAGACCATTGAGCCGGGGTTCAAGCGCATAGCCCAGCTCGTAACTGGCATACCCTGCCAGCCAGGCACCGCCTGCGCGCGCCTCGTCCAGCGCCGCCAGAGCCTGGGGCACGTCCTCCGCCACATCCGCGCGGATCACCTGAGACGGACGCTGAAACCGGGTTCCTCGCCCGGCCGGTCCCTGATCGAAACGAATACGCACTTGCATCCTCATTTGCCGTGAGGGGCCATATAGAGAATACTCTGCCAAGTGAAAGAGGGGAAAGCGGCAATTTCGTCCCTGTTTCCGATACCTCTTGCACCTTTTTGCGCGGTCCCTATAACGCAGGACAATTTGGGCGCTGGGGCGGTGCCCTGACTCGCGGACAATCGAAGGAACAAGGCCATGCCGAGAAGAACCGACATCCAGTCGATCATGATCATTGGGGCGGGCCCCATTGTTATCGGTCAGGCCTGTGAATTCGACTATTCCGGTGCTCAGGCCTGCAAGGCCCTGCGCGAGGAAGGATACCGGGTCATTCTGGTGAACTCGAACCCGGCGACGATCATGACCGACCCCGGTCTGGCCGACGCCACCTATATCGAGCCGATTACACCCGAAGTGGTCGCCAAGATCATCGAGAAAGAACGCCCTGACGCCCTGTTGCCCACCATGGGCGGACAGACCGGCCTGAACACCTCGCTGGCACTGGAAGAAATGGGCGTGCTGGACAAGTTCGGCGTCGAGATGATCGGCGCCAAGCGCGATGCCATCGAAATGGCCGAAGACCGCGCCCTGTTCCGCGAGGCTATGGACCGGCTGGGCATCGAAAACCCCAAGGCCGAGATTGTGACCGCCCCCAAGGACGAGAGCGGCAAGAAAGACCTGGACGCTGGCGTGGCGCTGGCGCTTGAAACCCTTGAAACCGTGGGGCTTCCTGCCATCATCCGCCCGGCCTTTACACTGGGCGGCACCGGTGGCGGCGTGGCGTATAACCGTGAGGATTACATCCACATTTGCCGCTCGGGTATGGATGCCTCGCCCGTGGGTCAAATCCTGATCGACGAAAGCCTTCTGGGCTGGAAAGAATACGAAATGGAGGTGGTGCGCGACACTGCCGACAACGCCATCATCGTGTGTTCCATCGAAAACGTCGATCCGATGGGCGTGCATACGGGTGACTCGATCACCGTGGCCCCTGCCCTGACGCTCACTGACAAAGAATACCAGATCATGCGCAATCACTCGATTGCCGTGCTGCGCGAAATCGGTGTCGAAACCGGCGGCTCAAACGTGCAATGGGCGATCAACCCGGTCGATGGTCGCATGGTCGTGATCGAGATGAACCCGCGCGTGTCGCGCTCGTCGGCGCTGGCGTCGAAGGCGACCGGTTTCCCGATTGCCAAGATCGCCGCAAAACTGGCCGTGGGCTATACGCTGGATGAGCTGGACAACGACATCACCAAAGTCACCCCGGCCTCGTTCGAGCCGACCATCGACTATGTCGTGACAAAAATTCCGAAATTCGCGTTTGAGAAATTCCCCGGTTCCGAACCCTATCTGACCACCGCGATGAAGTCAGTGGGCGAGGCGATGTCGATTGGCCGTACGATCCACGAATCGATGCAGAAGGCTCTGGCCTCGATGGAATCGGGCCTGACCGGCTTTGATGAGGTCGAAATCCCCGGCCTGAACGTAGGCCTCTGGGACGAGGCCGACGACAAGGCCGCCGTGATCAAGGCGATCAGCCAGCAGACACCCGACCGCCTGCGCACCATTGCACAAGCGATGCGCCATGGCCTGAGCGATGACGAGATTTTCGGCGTCACCAAGTTCGACCCCTGGTTCCTGGCTCGCATCCGCGAGATCGTCGAGGCCGAGCGTCAGCTCCGCAAGGACGGCCTGCCTGTCACCGAGGATGGTATCCGCAAGCTGAAAATGCTGGGATTCACCGATGCGCGCCTGGGCAAGCTGACGGGCCGTGACGAAGACAACGTCCGCCGCGCGCGCCGCAATCTGGGCGTTTCAGCGGTGTTCAAACGCATCGACACCTGCGCCGCCGAGTTCGAGGCGCAGACACCTTACATGTACTCAACCTACGAAGCGCCCATGATGGGCGAGGTCGAATGCGAGGCGCGCCCGAGCGACCGCAAAAAGGTCGTCATTCTTGGCGGCGGCCCAAACCGCATTGGTCAGGGCATCGAGTTCGACTATTGCTGCTGCCACGCCTGCTTCGCGCTGACCGAAGCGGGCTATGAAACCATCATGATCAACTGCAACCCCGAGACGGTTTCGACCGATTATGACACTTCGGATCGCTTGTATTTCGAGCCGCTGACCTTTGAACACGTCATGGAAATCCTGACGAAGGAACAGGAAAACGGCACGCTGCACGGCGTCATTGTTCAGTTCGGTGGACAGACACCGCTGAAACTGGCCAACGCGCTCGAGGCCGAGGGCATCCCGATCCTGGGCACCACGCCTGACGCGATTGACCTGGCCGAAGACCGCGAGCGTTTTCAGGCGCTGGTCAATGAACTGGGGCTGAAACAGCCCAAGAACGGCATCGCCTCGACCGACGCGCAGGCGCTGGAAATCGCCGAGGAAATCGGTTTTCCGCTGGTGATCCGCCCGTCCTACGTTCTGGGCGGCCGCGCGATGGAGATCGTTCGCGACATGGACCAGCTGCGACGCTACATCAACGAGGCCGTGGTGGTCTCGGGCGACAGCCCCGTTCTGCTGGACAGCTATCTGGCTGGCGCGGTCGAGCTGGACGTGGACGCGCTGTGCGACGGCACCGATGTGCATGTGGCAGGCATCATGCAGCATATCGAAGAGGCCGGCGTGCACTCGGGCGATAGCGCCTGTTCGCTGCCGCCCTATTCGCTGTCGAAAGAGATCATCGCGCAGATCAAGGATCAGGCGTTCAAGCTGGCCAAGGCGCTGAACGTTGTTGGCCTGATGAATGTTCAGTTCGCGATCAAGGATGACGAGATCTACCTGATCGAGGTCAACCCGCGCGCCTCGCGCACCGTGCCGTTCGTGGCAAAGGCCACCGACAGCGCGATTGCGTCCATCGCCGCGCGCGTCATGGCAGGCGAAAAGCTGGCGAGCTTCCCGCAGCGTCCGCCCTACAAGACCGTGGACGACACAAAGATCGCGGATCAGATGACGCTGGCCGACCCGGACATGCCATGGTTCTCGGTGAAAGAGGCGGTCCTGCCCTTCGCCCGTTTCCCGGGCGTCGATACCATCCTTGGCCCGGAAATGCGCTCGACCGGCGAGGTCATGGGCTGGGACCGCGATTTCCCGCGCGCCTTCCTCAAGGCGCAGATGGGCGCGGGCATGGTGCTGCCGACTTCGGGCCGGGCCTTTATTTCGATCAAGGATGCCGACAAGGGCGCGGCGATGCTCGAGGCCGCACAGGTTCTGGTCGAACAAGGCTTCACGCTGGTCGCCACCCGCGGCACGCAAAGCTGGCTGGCGGAACAGGGTGTGCCATGCGACGTGGTCAACAAGGTCTATGAGGGCCGCCCGGACGTGGTCGACATGCTGAAAGACGGTCAGGTTCAACTGCTGATGAACACCACCGAAGGCGCGCAGGCGGTCGAGGACAGCAAGGCCATCCGGTCCATCGCGCTTTATGACAAGATCCCGTATTACACTACGGCCGCTGCAAGCCATGCTGCCGCTCTGGCGATCAAGGCGCAGGCCGAAGGGGATGTCGAGGTGAAGTCGCTACAGGGATAAGCGCCGTGGCTATCAGCGTTAAGAAGCTCTGGATATGCTCCAGAGCTTCCTCATCATTCTGCCAAAGGGATGTCTTTCCAAACGGCGGTTGATCTGCTTTGACCTTCAAAAACTTCCAATGCCAGAAATCCTTTGTGCCCACCGCTCGGCAGGTCGAAAGCAATATCTACACGCTGGGGGATACCCGCGGACAAATTGCCCCCGACAACCCAGTTTTTTTGTGAACCAACTTTGAATTCTTTCGCCTGGACCCATTCCGCCGTCGGCAATGCCAGGCGAATTTTGTCTCCTCTGGCCTGAAAGTGATATGACGCGGCATCTTCCGGTTCCAAAAGCATGGTGCAGGAAACCCGCACGCCCTTTCCTGCACATCCCACGAGGTTCGCTTTGGTCGACCCGAAATACTGCGGTTCAAAATCTGTCGAAAAGTCGCCAGTGACTTCGATAGGAGCGCGCGGATTCAGTGCCGCCGAGCTAGCAGCAGCCCCGGCTTCCCCCTTTGGACCCACCGGGCCTTGCGGACCTGCCAGTCCCTGTGGTCCGCGCAGCTCATCCAAGTGGTTCTGTACTAAAAAAGCTGCCACAGCCTCTACAGAAGCGGCTTGTCCTTGCCCGACAGGCTGTTCCTCAAGATCGCTAAGGCGTTTTTCCAGCAACGTAAGATCAACCGGTGCTCGTTCGCTGATGGCACTCAATGCGTCGCGCAACGAAGAAATCTCTTGATCCTTTAAAGTGAGTTCTTCGTCTATTTGTTCAAGATCTGCCTCGAGACGAGAAATTTTTGCAGCAAACTGGCTAAATCCCAAATCCTGCTCACGCGCGTTGGCTCGTTCCCCATCAATGTATGTGTATAACAAGGTCCCTATACCGACCAACCCCCCAGCGACGCCCGCCACGCCAATTTTGTTATCCATTGAATTCCTCGTGCAAATTCCTAACACGCTGAAGCAAATGAAGAAGAGCCTGGCAAGCCTTGCGTTTCTCGATGAGCGGCGACCATCGTCAAACAACGAGTTCCATGCAGGCCGCCCCTCAGGCGACCATTCTACGACCCTCCCGACGCCTTCTGATCTGAGTCACTTTGAATGGTTCGGTACGATTAAACTGGCACACAAGGATCGGTGTGTTTTAGCTGGGATTCCATTGCAATCTTGAAAAGGGATCACACCGTTGCAAGTTCGCGTTTTTCATCGCCCGCGAAGAAAAGCAGGTAGAACACCGGCGCGGCGACCATTGTTAGGACGGTCGCAAAAGCCAGCCCGCCCATGATCGTCACCGCCATCGAGACGAAGAACGCATCGGTCAGCAGCGGCGCCATGCCCAGAATAGTGGTGATCGCAGCCAGCATCACAGGACGCAAACGCGAGACCGAGGCTTCGACGATGGATGCGCGCAAGGGTTTGCCCGTGGCGCGAACCAGGTCGATCTCTTCCACCAGAACGATGCCGTTCTTGATCAGCATGCCCGACAGGCTGAGCAGGCCCAGAAGGGCCGTGAAGGTAAAGGGCAGCCCTGTGCCCAACAGGCCGATGACCACGCCGTTGACCGACATCGGAACCAGCAGCCAGATGATGATCGGCTGTCGGATCGCGTTGAACAGCAGAACCGAGATCAGCACCATGATCAGCAGGCTCAACGGCAACTGTTTGCCCAGGCTTTCCTGCGCGTCACGCGAGTTTTCGAACTCACCGCCCCACTCCATCTTGTATCCGGGGGGTAATTCGATTGCCTCGATGGCGTCCCGAACTTCGGCGTGTACCTGAGCCGCCGTCAGGTTGGGCGGGATGTCCGCGCCGACGGTGATGGTCAGAACACGATCGCGGCGATGAACCAGCGTATTGAGGGATTTGTACTCGAATCCATCGACCATCTGTTCGATTGGTACAAATTTCCCGGATTGGTCCGAATACACCACCTGATCGACGATGGAATAATCTCCGTCCGCCGGACGACGCAAGATGATGGGGATCAGGCGGTCACGTTCCCGCAGCACACCGCCCGTGATGCCATCGGTCGAAAATTGCAGCGTGGCCGCAATGTCTTCGCGCGTAACACCCGCGGTCTGGGCCCGTTCTGTGGCATAGATCGGCTGCACCGCCAGTTCCTGTTCGCGCCAGTCATGATGAACGAGCAGCGCGTTGGGCGACGCCGCCGCCATGCGCTGCACGGCCTCATCCGCAAGTTGACGCAGGACCACCGGATCGCTGCCCGAGAACCGGGCCTGGATCGGATCACCGCCACCGGGGCCAAACACCAGGCGCTTGGTTCCGAACTCGCCTTCGGGGAACTGGACCGACCCGAACGCTTCCAGATCCGCCTGCAAGGCCGGGATGTTATCCAGACTTTCCGTGCGGATGATCATGTGACCATAGCTCGGGTTCGGTTTTTCCGCCGAATAGGTCAGCATGAACCGGGTTGCCCCCTGACCGACGAATGTCGTGACCGAAACCACGTCATCGCGTTGGGTCAGCCAATCTTCGAATACCGCCATGTCCTGAGCCGTGCGGGCAATCGGCGTGCCCTGAGGCAGCTTGTAATGCACAAAGAACAAAGGCGTGTTCGAGTTGGGGAAGAATTGTTGTTTCATCAACCCGAACCCGGCATAGCACGCAACGGTTACGCCGATGAGACCCGCAACAACCAGCCACCGGAAGCGGAGCGCAAACCGCAGGATCGCGCCATATGTGCGGAACAGGATGCCCCCGTAGGCGTCGATCTCACCCTCCTTGCCCTGCTTGAAGAAATAGTGCCCCAGCAAAGGCGTGACCGTGATGGCAAGTATCCAGCTGAGCAGCAGCGAAATGCCGATCACCGCAAACAGGGAAAACAGAAACTCGCCCGTCGCATCCGGGCTGAGCCCGATCCCGGCAAAGGCCATGATGCCGATCACGGTGGCCCCAAGCAGGGGGATCTGGGTTTTGGACGCCACATCCTCAGCCGCATCGCGCGAGGATTGGCCACGCAACATCGCGATCTGCATCCCTTCGGCCACCACGATGGCATTGTCCACAAGCATACCCATGGCAATGATCAGCGCACCCAGGGAAATCCGTTCCATCTCAATCGAGAATAGTGACATGAACAGAAGCGTGCCGACCACGGTCAGCAACAGGGTCGAACCGACAACAATGGCCGCGCGCCAGCCCATGAAGATGCCCAGAACGGCGACCACGATGGCCACCGACATGGCAAGGTTCACGAGAAAGTTGTTCGAGGCCTGTTCGACCACCACATGTTGCTGATAGATCGGCAGAATATCGACACCGAAGGGGATATTCGCATCCAGCTCGGCGAATTTGGCGTCAGCTCGCTTGCCGACCTCGACGATGTTTTCCGTCGCCAGACCAGCGATACCGAGGGTAAAGGCTTCGGTCCCGTTATAGCGGATCATGATGTCCGGATCGTTCTGACGGGCGCGATAGACATCGGACATGTCGAACAGGTTGATCACCTGCCCTTGCGAACCGACAGACAGGCCCGCAATGGCCGAGACACTGTCCGAACCCTCGGCCGTCAGAATGGTGGTGCGGGCATCTTCAGACCGCAAAGACCCCGAGGAATTCACCGAATCCGCGTTGGCTATGGCTTCGTTGATCGCTTGCAGCGGGACGTTCTGGTTCACCGAGATCGCCAGATCGGGCTCTACAAAAATCGCCTCGTCCGGCAGGCCCTGAACCTCGACATCGGCGACGCCGTCCACTGTCAGCAGTTCGCGACGCAGAAACGTTGCCAGTTCATGCTTTTCGGCGTCCGAAAACCCTTCGGCAGTCACCGCATAGAACAGGCCGAACACATCACCGAACCCGTCATTCACATAGGGTTGGCTGACACCCGACGGAAGCCCGCGGGCAGCATCGCGCACCTTGGCCCGCAGGCGGGTCCAGATATCGGGCAGTTCGGTGCCGTCGTAGGTCGACTTGATCTCTACTTCGATCAGCGATTGTCCGGGTTGGTTGACAGAAGTTATGACATCCACCTCGCCCATCTGCTGGATCGCGGATTCAAGGGGTTCGGACACTTCAAGCGCCACCTGTTCCGCCGTGGCACCGGGATATTGCGTGGCGATGACCGCGTTCTTGATGGTGAAAGCCGGGTCTTCCAAGCGACCAAGCGACGTGAATCCCCAGATGCCACCAAAGAGGGCAATGAGGATGATCAGCCATGTGTAAAGCGGTCGATCAATCGAGGCGCGTGCGATGTTCATCTGTCTGCCCCTCAGTTCGCGAAGCCGGTGAACCGGCGCACGGACTGACCGTCTGTCAGCACAGCACCGCCAGCCACAACAACTTCGTCACCGTCGGACAAGCCTTTCAACACCCGAACATCGCCCGACTGCGTGGGTTCGATTGTCACCGGAACGCGGCGGACCGTGCCTTCATCCGCGCCAGCGGGAGAAAACACCATGACGCTAAGCTCACCTGTTGCATCCGCAATGACGGCCGTCGCCGGCACGACGATGCCTGTGCGCTCATCCCGGACCTTTACGTTGACGGTGACGGACGAGCCGGGAAGAATTTGCAGCCCCTCGGGCGGGGTCAGGCCGAACTGAATGCGGAAGGTCTGCCCGACACTTGAGGTTTCAGCGTCGAATTCACGGATTTCCAGCGGGAAGACTTCATCACTTACGGGGAATTTGGCGGTGATGGTGATATCGTCGTTCTGGCCCGAGCGTTGAAACAGGATCTCGGGCACGTCCACCTCGATGCGCAGTTCGGACATGTCGTGGATGCGGACGATCGGCGTGCCCGCCGATACGGTGGTGAAAGCCTCGACCGCGCGGCTGGAGACCAGCGCGTCAAATGGTGCGGTCAGAGTCGCGTGTTCCAGTTCGTATTCGGCATCGCGCAGTGCGATCGCGGCCAGTTGCGCTTCGGTCTCCGCGTCATCGACCGCCACCTGGCTGGCCGTGGTGCCCCGCAAACGCGACAGGCGTGCGACGGTTCGGTCGGCCTGTTCCTTTTGCAGCTGCGCCCGCTCAAGCCGCAGTTCGAACGGCTCCTGATCCAGTCGCGCAATCAGGCCGCCTTTGGGGATGACAAACCCTTCGTTGACCGGCATTTCGACGATCTGACCGGCAACCTGAAAGGCAAGATCGACCGTCTGCCGCGCGGCAACACGACCGAAGAACTGGCGGGTGAAGCCGGGCGTTGTTTCGTGCACCTGCATCAGCTTGACCGGTTTCGGAGTATCTTGAGCGGTAATCGGAGTTGCCAGAACGGCCAGTGCAAGGCCCAGAGAGGTCAGGAGTTTCATTTCTTCAGTCCCTCGGGAATTCCCGTTTTCAAAACGTTGTCACGGATTTTGCGCGCCAGTCGCGCGAATTCGGCTGTTTCTTCGTCGTTCAGGCCCGAGGCCCTGTGAAAAAGGTCTCCGGCCTCGGCCACCAGCATGTTGCGGGCTTCTTCGCCACGCTCGGTCAGCACCAGCAACCAGGCGCGGCGGTCTTCGGGGTCACGCTCGCGCATGAGATAGCCGGCTTTTTCCAGCGAATCCGCGGTGGCGGTGATTGTGGACGGTACACTCAGCATATCTGCAGCCAGAACCCCCATGCGTTTCGGCTGATCCAGCTTGATCAGCATATGGCATTCGGGGTGGCTCAGGTCTGTTTCGATACAGTCGAAGGTCTCTTCCAGTTTCCAGTACAGGGCATAGACGCCCATGATCGCCTGAATCTCGGGGCTGAGGCGGCCAAGCCTGGTGCTGATATCGTCGGGCATCGGGGATCTCCGCGCGTTTGGAGCGGTCATATACTTCAGTTTCTGAACTATTCAAGATATGAAGCTACAGCTTTATGCACATTCCCTTAGGTCAACATACCTTGATCAAATCACACCGTGACTGCATTTTGGGCAAATCCGAAACACTCAGGGCTCGCCATGTATACCCCCGCCATCACCGGTACCGGTGTCTTCACGCCGGAAAACGTCATCACCAATGCCGAGCTTGTCGAAGCATTCAACGCTTATGCCGACAAACAGAACGCGAAGAATGCCGAAGCCATCGCCGCCGGGCAGATGGAGGCGATGCAGCATTCCTCGGAAGAGTTCATCGTCAAGGCGTCGGGGATCGAAAACCGCTACGTGATGGACAAGGCCGGGGTGCTGAACCCGGACGTGATGCACCCGACGCTGCGCCAGCGCAGCGATGACGAGCCCGGGATCATGACCGAGATGGCAGTGGATGCCTGCAGGAAGGCGCTGGCGCAGGCGGGGCGCACAGCGGCGGATGTCGATCTGGTAATCTGCGCGGCCTCGAACCACGAGCGCGCCTATCCGGCGATTGCGATCGAAATTCAGCAGGAACTGGGGATCAACGGGTTCGGCTTTGACATGAACGTCGCCTGTTCTTCGGCCACGTTCGGCATTCAGGCCGCGGCGGATATGGTGAGGTCTGGATCGGTGCGAGCGGCGCTGGTGGTCAACCCCGAGATCTGCTCGGGCCATCTGGAATGGCGCGACCGGGATTGTCATTTCATCTTTGGCGATGTGGCGACGGCAACGCTGATCGAGCGGATCGAAGACGCCAAAGGCCCGCATTTCGAAATCCTGTCGACCCGCTGTGCTACTGCGTTTTCCAACAATATCCGCAACAACAACGGCTTTCTGCGCCGCTCGCGCCCTGACGGGCTGACCGACCGGCGCGACATGCAGTTCATGCAGAACGGTCGGAAAGTATTCAAGGAAGTACTGCCGATGGTCAGCAAGCATATCAGCGACCACATGGATGCCGAAGGGGTCAGAAACTCTGATCTGAAACGCCTGTGGCTGCATCAGGCCAACAAGACGATGAACGACTTCATCGGCAAGAAAGTTCTGGGCCGCGAACCCGAGCCGGGCGAGCAACCCAACATCCTTCAGGATTATGCCAACACGTCTTCTGCGGGGTCGATCATCGCGTTTTCTAAGTATTCCGACGACTTGCAGGAAGGTGATCTGGGCCTGATCTGTTCCTTCGGCGCCGGGTATTCCGTCGGTTCGGTGATCGTGAAGCGCCACGCCTGACGGTTGATCTTGTGTGGCCTAGCCTGCCCCACTCACCTGAAAGACCTGAAAGGCTGTACCTTCCGCAGCTTGTATCCGTCTGAGATAGGCCGGGATTTCCCCCGCAATCAATCGCGGTTGCAAACCACGGCCCTGTGACGCCCAGGACCAGAATTCGGCGCGCGGTGCGGACGTGCAGAGCATGACGTAATCCACGTCCAGCTCGGTCAGGCGTGATCCGATCTGGTCGGCGTCCGATCGGAACAGTTTGATCTGCGCCAGAATTCCAGCCTGATTCCGGTGATAATTGCCCGCCAATACGGAATGGTCGGTATGGCGCAGCACGTTCGCGGCAAAGTCGAAATCAACAAGAACTCTGCCGGCTGGCAGGCCATGCAGGGCTGCATAGGCTTCGGGCGTTTTGCAGGATGCCCCCGAATTTTGCTGTGACTGTCGGGCCGGCATCGCGGATGCGGCAAAGGACGGCTCGGCAAAGCGCCCCAACTGCTCATCGATGCTGGCGCCGGTTTTCGGCGAGATGCAGAGGATGAAAGCAACCATCGCAAGCCCTGACATCGCGCGGCGACTGCTTGCATAAGAGGTGTATAGGACACGCAGGATCTGCGCCTGGACAGCCACCAGCGAAACGCCCAGGAATGTCATCATTCTGGACTGATAGAGGAACACCACCAGGCCGGTCACGATCAGGGCCAGAAACAGGGCGTATTCCAGTCTGAAGGGCGATCTGACTGCAAAGATCAGGGCGGCTGCCACGCACAGGATCGACATCGCGATCAGGGCCAGCGCTTCGCCCCGGTGCCGTTGCAGAGTGACGTTGATTTTCTGGGCTTCCGCCACCTGGCTCAGCCAATAGTCGCGCATGTCCTGAGGCAGGGCTTCGATCGGATTGCTGAGACAATGCGGGGCGAAATCGTAAGCGCAGGCCAATGTCACCACGCCAATTGCAACACATGCGCCGACCCGGCCCCAAAGTGACCAGCCAGACCCGATCCAGGCCACAATGCAAAGCCCCGCCGCGGCAACGCTCGCCGGCAACGCCACGCTGAGAGTCAGGGCGTCACAGCTTGGAAACAGAAAGGCCTCGTGTCCCGTTGTCGCAAGGCTGGTCAGTACAAGCGTCACGACCAGCCCGATACCGAATGCCATGGTCCGGCGACGGGTCGGTTCACCGTTGACGATCCAGTCAATGGCAAAAAACACGGCGACAAGTGCGATCTGTAATATCGATTCGGTGCCTATCGACACCGAAAGCGCCAGGCAGGCACCCAGCAGCCATCCGGCATATGGTTTGTCCCTGCGCAACGCAAACAGCATCAGGGCCGTGGCGAACAGAAGAATCTGAGCATTGTGGTGATCAAACGAAAAATAGTCGAACTTCCTGGAGTGTTCGAGCGCCAGCACACCCACAACCAGTGCCGAAACAGCGCCTTCCCGCGCGCCCAAAACGCTGCCTGTCACCGCAAAGGCCCACAAGGCCAGGCCGGCCAAAAGTGAGGGCCAGGCGAATGCCGTCACCTGAAGGGCCGTATCGGGCGGCAAAACCAAACCGAATGTTCCGTAGAGCAAGGCGATCGGCGCGTCGATCAATCGGGACCAATGCATCAATGTACCGCCCTCGGGACCCAGCCGATACTGATGGTTGTCGAACCAGCCCTGCCCCTGCAACAGATCCTGCACGACCACCCAGCGCATCACGTCGTCAGAGCCATCCTGATGACCACTCAGGGTCATCAGAACCAGAAGTGCCACATAGGCGCATACAAAAAATCGCAGAACCACCCGGTCTGCGAAAATCCTGTATGTTCCCTGCGATTTCTGCATGGTTCTCTGCCCTTGACGATCTTGCCCGCGACGGACCTTACAAGACAGACGTGACTGAATTGAGGCAACAGGCACAGTCAGCGTTTCTGACTTTTCGAGCATGAAAACAGGTAAGCCGCACAGGCGAAAACTGGCCGGTCATGAGCGCAACGGTTCCTGACCCCGGCTAGCTGACGCTTTCTTCTTCCAGATGCAGCTTCATCTCGATCAGAACCTGTTGCAGCAAACTGGTTTCTTTCAGCAACCGTTTGGCTTCGTTGACGGTGATGATTCCGTCTTCGATTGCGGCCTGATACTCGGTCATCAACATCGCAAACCGCTGGCTCAGCGCAATGACATCCGAATTGACGCCACCGGTGCGGGGGGTAGAGGTGTTGCGGTCGCTATAGGACAAGGTGATGTTCTTCAGATCCGCCAAAGCCGACGTCACGTGCGGGTAAGTCGCCGCGTTTTCAAGGCGGGCCACCGCGTCCACAGGCATGAACCTGTCCTCGTGCTCAGCATTGTCGGAATAGTATCGTCCCAAAGTGGCTTTGGATTTCCCCGTAATTTCACACGCGGCTTCGATTCCAACATCCTTGACCAGCGCTTCTGTGTGTTTTTTCAGATAGGCCCCGATATCTGCCATTGTTTTACCTTTGTTACCTGCAAACGCCTGCCCGATGTCCAAACGGGGGAAAGCGTGGGTAAATTTCCCATAACCAAGTCATAATTGAAATGTCATACATTGGCTATCCCTCAGATATGCGGGGGATTTTGTGAGTGAGTGGCGGCAGTTCAAGCCGGTAATGAGTGATTGCGGGGTGATATTGTTAAGCCTTGCTGCGTTTTGGCCACATGTTGGCCGACGGCGTCGCTGTTGCAGATGTGGGGGTTCCATCCCCTAGAGCGTAGCTCGGCCTCTGCGAACGCAACGGCGACGTCGCTCCATCAAAAAGATTGGTATCTTGTTCCTTTTCCCCAAGCGTTTTAGACCCGCGTCATGGCAAAGCTGTATTTCAACTATTCAACCATGAACGCGGGGAAATCGACCGTATTGCTGCAAGCCTCGCACAACTACCGCGAGCGTGGGATGCAGACATACCTGATGACCGCGGCCATTGACGGAAGGGCGGGTGCCGGACGGATCGCATCACGCATCGGCATCTCGGAGGAGGCCGATACCTTCACGCCCGGCGACGACGTCTTCGCGATGATCCGAAACAGACTGGGCGACGGTCCGGTAACCTGCGTGTTCATCGATGAGGCACAGTTCCTGTCCGAAGCGCAGGTCTGGCAGCTGGCCCGGGCCGTCGACGATCTGGACGTACCGGTGCTGGCCTACGGGCTGCGGGTGGATTTTCAGGGCAAGCTGTTTCCCGGATCAGCCGCGCTGCTGGCTCTGGCTGATGAGATGCGCGAGGTCCGCACCATCTGCAAATGCGGACGCAAGGCCACGATGGTGATACGTCAGGACGAAAACGGCAACGCCATCACCGAAGGTGCCCAGGTTCAGATCGGCGGCAACGAGACCTATGTTTCGCTGTGCCGCAAACACTGGCGCGAGGCGGTGGGCGACTAGACCGGGTTGGGCAACGCCTCGCCCGCCACAAATGCCGCCACGTTATCCAGTGCCATTTGCCCCATGCTGCTGCGCACCTCTTCGGTGGCCGTGCCCAGATGGGGCAGCAGGGTGACGTTTTCCATTTCACAAAGGGCCCGGGGCACTTTGGGCTCGAACTCATAGACATCCAGCCCGGCCCCGGCAATCTGACCCGATTGCAGCGCTGCGATCAGGGCCGCTTCGTCCACGACCTCACCCCGCGCGATATTGACCAGAATGGCCGAAGGATTCATCGCCTGAAGAATCTGCGCATTGATCAGGTGGCGGGTTTCCGCACCGCCGGGAACCGCAAGCACAAGGAAATCGACCGAGGCGACAAGGGCTTCAAGGTCAGGTGTAAATTCCGCCGGGAAATCCAGATCTTTTGCATTGCGGGACTGATAGGCCACCTGCATAGCAAACCCGAAATGACAGCGGCGCGCGATGGCCTGCCCGATGCGGCCCATGCCGACGATGCCCACGCGCTTGCCGGTCACATGTTGGCCCAACATCTGCGTCGGGTGCCAGCCCTGCCACTGACCCGACCGCACCAGCCGCTCACCCTCACCGGCGCGCCGGGCTGTGATCAGCAGCAGGGTCATGGCGATATCGGCCGTGGCGTCGGTGACAGCGCCAGGGGTGTTGGTTACATCAATCCCGGCCGTGCGTGCAGCATCCACGTCGATATGGTTGAAGCCAACACCGAAATTGGCCAGCAGCTTGCAGCGCGGCTGACCGGCCTCGGCAAAGATCTGAGCCGAGAACTGATCGCCCAGCGTCGGGACAACCACGTCGTAATCGGCCAGAGCGGCCAGCATCTCCTGCCGCGCCATGGGCAGGGTGTTTTCCCGGATGGTGACATCGAAATCGGCGCGGGCGCGCGATTCGACTGCCGGAGTCATCGGGCGCGTGATCAGCAGTTTCATCAGTGCATCCGCCCGCCTGTAGGAACCTTACCGTCAGGGCCGATCAAAACGATCTCGCCGCTGTCATCGGGCAGGCCAAGCACCAGAACCTCGGACATGAACTTGCCGATCTGGCGAGGGGGGAAATTGACCACTGCCATGACCTGTTTGCCCACCAAGGTCGACGGATCATAATGCGCGGTGATCTGGGCCGAGGTCTTGCGTTCGCCAATCTCATCACCAAAGTCTATCCACATCTTGATCGCGGGTTTGCGGGCTTCGGGATAGGGTTCGGCGCGGATCACCTCGCCCACACGAATATCGACCTTGAGAAAATCGTCGAAAGAAATCTCACTCACGTGACAGCTCCTTGGATCGGTCGGTTGCGGCCTTGACGGCACGGTGCAGCAGGTCAGGGAAGCCGCGTTCTTCATGCATCAGCACCTCAAGCGCGGCCTGGGTCGTGCCGTTCGGCGACGTTACATTGATCCGCAGTTGAGACGGATCCTCGTCAGCGGCCATCGCCAGTGCGCCGGCCCCGGCCACCGTCGATTTGGCCAGTTTCATCGCAAGGTCATGCGGCAGGCCCTGCGCCTCGCCGGCTTTGGCAAGTGTTTCAATCAGATGGAACACATAGGCAGGACCGGATCCGCTGAGGCCGGTGACCGCATCCATCTGCGTCTCATCTTCAAGACGAACCGTCTCACCCACCGCCGACAGCAGGTTTTCGGCCAGAGCCAGATCCTCGGCAGAGGCGTGGCTGTTGCCGATCAACGCGGTGATGCCCTGACGGATGGCGGCGGGGGTGTTGGGCATGGCGCGAATGATCGGCGTATCGCTGCCCAGAACGGATTCGAACGTGGCAATCGAGGTGCCCGCCGCGACCGAAACAAACAGCGTGCTGCCACCGCCCAGCGCCTGAATGGCGGGCAAGGCCTCGCCCATCATCTGCGGCTTGACCGCGACCAAAACCACGGCAGGGGCTTCGGGCAAGGGTGTGTTGATGTTGACGCCCTGCGCCTTCAGCCAGTCGGACGGGTGCGGATCGATCACCCAAACGGACGCTGGCGGGAGGCCGTGTTCCAGCCATCCCGCCAGCATTGCGGACCCCATCTTTCCGCACCCCAGAAGCACAAGCCCCTGTTCGGCCACACGCGTCATGTCCATTTGCCCCTCCCGCGTTACATGTCGGTTCGGGGCAAAGCTTTACGCCCGGCCGTAGGCCTCTGCAATGGCCACTTGCATGGCTTCTTCTGGCTCTCGATTGCCCCAGGTGACCAGTTGAATCGCCGGATAGTACCGTTCCGCGCTCATGACGGCAGCGGTGATCATCGTGTCGATCTGCTCGGCGCTGGCTGTCTGCCCCCCGGCAAGGACTAACCCGTACCGGTACACCATCAGCTTCTGGTTCGCCCAATAGGTAAAGGCACCTGCCCAGCACTGATCATTCATCTTGTTGAGCAGCTCATAGAGCTGCATTTCCCGCTCGGCCGGTGGTTCCATTTCGAACGAACACACCATCCGCAGCGTTTCGTCATAGTTGGACCAGGCGAGGGTGATCGAATACGTCCGCCACTGGCCCTCGACAGCCATGGCGATCTGATCGTCCCCAATGCGGTCAAAATCCCAGTCGTGGTGTTCGGCCAGATGTTCAACAATGTCGATCGGATGAATGTCTTCTTCGAGATACTGCTCGGAAAGGGCCATAATGCCACCTCACTAATCTCTAGCATCTTGGGGCTGGCAGCGCCCCAGCGCTAGTTGCCTGCTCTACAAACCGGGCTTCCCCCATAGGCCTGTACTAAATATGGTGCGATGTGGCGTGGGTTCTGGCAACCCTATTTGTTGGGGATAACAGCAATAAGTTGTGGACAGAAGGCAACGTGGATCAAAATATTGGCTGTCGGGTCAGCTTTGTCTTGATTAAATCCCGCAATACGTCAGAATGCACGACACCGCACAATCCCGGTCGGATTGCGCGGCGGCAGAGTTTGTCCAAAACTGTGAAATCAGGGAACGCCCGCGGCGTTACTTGTCCAGTTTCGCCTCGAGTGCGGCAATGCGGGCTTCGAGTGCGGCGTTTTCTTCGCGCGCTTTCTGGGCCATGGCGCGGACGGCATCGAATTCTTCGCGGGTGACGAAATCACGGTCGGCCAGCCAGCGGTCGATCATCGACTTCATCGCGTTCTCGGCCTCTTCCCGCGCGCCCTGCGCGACACCCATGGCGTTGGTCATCAGCTGGGACATGTCGTCCAGTATCTTGTTGCGGGTTTGCATATCTTTACTCCGGTATCGCGGTTGATCTCTATATGGGGAAAGATTGCCGCAGGCTCAAGGTTGACTTGCCCTGCAAACCCCGGGCAATGAGACGCACATGCAGGCTGTTCTGAATTTCCCCGATCTGTCGCCCGAATTGTTCTCGATCTCGCTGTTCGGGATAGAGTTCGCGTTGAGGTGGTATGCGCTGGCCTATATCGCGGGTATCCTGATTGCGTGGCGGCTGGCAGTCGTGGCGTTGCGCCGCCCTGCCCTGTGGCCTGCGGACGGCCCGCCGATGAAACCGGGCCAACTGGAGGATCTGGTCACCTGGATCATTCTGGGCGTGATCCTGGGCGGGCGGCTTGGTTTCGTGCTGTTTTACCAACCTGGCTATTACCTGTCGCATCCGCTTGAGATCGTGAAGGTCTGGCAGGGCGGTATGGCGTTTCATGGGGGGCTGCTGGGCGTGATTCTGGCCTCGTATCTGTTTGCCCGGCACCATCGGATTCCGGCCCTGTCGCTGGGCGACCTGGTTGCCTACACCGTGCCACCCGGCCTTCTGTTGGGGCGGCTTGCCAATTTCGTCAATGCCGAGCTGTGGGGCCGCCCGAGCGAGCTGCCCTGGGCCGTCATCTTTCCCGGTTTTGCCGCGCAGGACTGCCCCGGCGTGGTTGCGGGAATGTGTGCCCGGCACCCCTCGCAGCTGTACGAAGCGGCGTTGGAAGGCGTGTTGCTGGGCGCGTTGTTGCTGTGGCTGGTCTATCGCCGGGGAGCCTTTCAGCAACCCGGCCTGATCATGGGCACGTTTCTGGCCGGTTACGGCGCATCGCGCTTTATTGTTGAATTCTTCCGCCAGCCGGATGCGCAGTTCGTGTCGCCCGGCAATCCGCTGGGATTGGCCTGGCATGTGGGCGGATATGGCCTGACTATGGGCCAGATCCTGTCATTGCCCATGATCGCGCTTGGCCTGTGGTTTGTCTTGCGCGCAGGGCGGGCAAAATGAGCCTGACCGATCACCTGATCGCCCGCATCCGACAGGATGGCCCGATGAGCGTGGCCGACTACATGGCCGAATGCCTTCTGCATCCCACGCTGGGCTATTACACGACGCGTGATCCGTTGGGGGCTGACGGGGATTTCACCACGGCACCGGAAATCAGCCAGATGTTTGGCGAACTGATCGGGCTGTGCCTTGCGCAATGCTGGATGGATCAGGGCCGTCCCGCGCCATTCACCCTGTGCGAATTGGGGCCCGGGCGCGGCACTCTGATGAGTGACATATTGCGTGCCACCCGAACCGTGCAGGGATTTCACGATGCTGCCCGGATTGTGCTGATCGAGGCCTCGCCTGCCCTGAAGCAGGTGCAGGCGGACACCCTGAAGGGTTACACACCGAACTGGGCTGACAGGGTCGCAGAGTTGCCGGACCAACCACTGCTGCTGGTGGCGAACGAGTTCTTCGACGCGCTGCCTGTCCGGCAGTTCCTGCGCGACGGTGACGGCTGGAGTGAACGCCTGGTCGGCGAGCGCGACGGCGAATTGCTGTTTGGGCGAGGGCCCAATGGGCCACAAGTGGCGCTGGCGGACAGGCTTTCGGACACCAAGGATGGTGATCTGGTCGAGCTGTGCGCGGCTGCGATCCCCATTCTGACCGTGATTGCCGGTCGGATCGCCAGCCACGGAGGTGCCGCGCTGATCGTCGATTATGGCGACTGGCATTCTTTGGGCGATACACTGCAAGCCCTGCAAAACCACAAGCCCGCCGATCCGCTGGCGTCACCCGGTCAGGCCGACCTGACGGCACATGTGGATTTTGAGCCTCTGGCCATTGCGACCCGCGCCTGTGGAGCCAGGCACACACGCCTGACACCGCAGGGCGTGTTTCTGGAACGGCTTGGCATAACCGCCAGGGCGCAGGCTTTGTCCCGGTCGCTGAGCGGTTCCGAGCTGGACGCGCTGGCTGCCGCGCATCGCCGGTTGACGCATCCGGCCGAAATGGGAAATCTGTTCAAGGTGATGGGCCTCTATCCGGCCTATGCTGCACCACCGCCGGGATTAGAGCCATGACACTGGAAATTCTGACTTCGGACTTGCTTTCCCCATTTCGTCACGGGTTCTTGACCCGTCGCGGCGGGGCGTCCTCTGGTATCTTCAACGGGTTGAATTGCGGTTATGGATCGTCTGATCAAACCGAAATTGTCGCACTGAACCGTCGGCGGGTTGCCGATGCGATGGGCGTCGCGCCCGAGGCGATGATCGGCCTGCATCAAGTTCATTCCCCAACAGTTCTGACGGTTGAACAGCCCTTGGAAGGTGAAAAACCACGCGCGGACGCGGTCGTGACGGCGACACCTGGTCTGGCGCTGACAATTTTGACGGCAGATTGCCAGCCAGTTCTGTTTGCCGATCCCGCAGCCAATGTGATCGGAGCAGCGCATGCGGGCTGGCGCGGCGCACTCGACGGTGTGCTTGAGGCGACTCTGGACGCCATGGAAGCGCTTGGCGCAGCACGCCGGAATATCAACGCCGTCATCGGCCCCAGCATTTCACAACGCGCCTACGAAGTGGGCCCCGAGTTTCTGGACGCATTTATCGCCGATTCTCCAGACAACACCCGGTTCTTCGCGAACGGACAGGATGACCGGCTGCAATTCGACCTGCCCGCCTTTGGTTTGCACCGATTGCGGCAGGCCGGTGTCGGGCAGGCGGAATGGACCCGGCACTGCACATATTCCGACCCGGACCGGTTCTATTCATATCGCCGCACAACACATGCAAACGAGGCCGATTACGGGCGGTTGATCTCGGTCATAAGATTGTGATTTTGGCCCAGATTTAGGCGTCGCGCCACTTTTCCGCCACATTTGTTGTGTTTACCGGACTCAGAATCGTAACGAGTTTTGCCAGCTATCAGATGGTCTTCTGACGTCCTTGTTTCGGACGCTGGCGTGTTGAGTGGAAGGATGGACCGAGTATAAATTTCTTGTCTGCAAAACATCCCGGATAAGCCTTATCCATGCCGCAAACGTGCGTCACAAAAGGTTCATAACGGATGCGGGAAACAAACCCGTTCGGAGCAGGACCAGAAAATGAAAACCAAATCTCGCTTTCTCAAAGCCATGGTTGCCGCCACGCGGAGCCAGAAGCTGGAAATGCCGTGGAAGCGGGTATCAAGCCATTCTGTCAGGGTCGCCAGCCGCATCGCGGCACGACGCTGAGACAGAAACACCCCGAGGCCAAGCTGCCGGTCTCGATTGGGTGAACGCGCTTCGGGCTTGCTCCTGCCCGATGTGTGATGCGTCGCGATCTGAGGGGGTCGAGACGGATTCAGGAGTTGTGTGTGTGCGGGCAATTTTCGCCCGTGAAGTACGAGTTTGTCTGGGGGGTCAATGTGTTGACCATTGGAAAGCGAGATTTTGTCGCAATGCGGGGTCCGACCGACCGCCGCCCAAGGGTCACCCATTTGTTTCAAGACAAAGAACCAGTTCGCCAGGTTGGCCTGTACGGGGTTACGCCGCGCCTGACCGGACAATTTGAGGGGAAGGAATATTTATGACTATTCCTAGTTCACTGGCCCGTGCGGCCAGAAATGCGATCGAAACGACAGCCATGCTGCGGGACGCACCGCGACCGGTTGCGAAACCAAAGGCCCAGCTGCGCCGGTATGAAGTCAGCACCCTGTTGAAAAACGGAAACGTGGTTCAGACCAGACACATAGCGCCTGCCCTGCCAATGTTCGAAGACGCCTTTTGTGCCTTCACGCGCGGATCGCTGGTTGAAACGGAACATGGGCCCATGGCCATCGAAGACCTGATGCCGGGGGATACTGTCCTTACTCAGGATGGCGCGTCGGAAACCGTGCTGTGGAAGGGATCTGTCACTCTGATCCCGGGACGTCCGGATTCGCGGGGCCGCACGCGGCCGCTTACGCGCGTCACGGCAGATACATTCGGGATCCAAAAGCCGATGTCGGGTGTAATCGCCGGGCCTGCGGCACGGATCGTGGGCACACCGACGCATTTACGGCATTTGTATGGAAATGACCCGATTCTGACACCTGTGTCCGAATTTCAGGATGGAACGGGTGTGATTGAAACAATGCCGCCGACGCCAGTTGAACTGTTTCACATTTGTCTGAAACGGCATTCCGTTATTCGGGTAGATGGTTTACAGTTCGAAACGTATCACCCAGGTGTGAACGCGGTCCGGATGATCAGCCACTCTTTGCGGTCGGTTTATCTGAACCTGTTTGCGCATATCGAGTCGCTCAACGATTTTGGTCCGCTGCTGATGCCGCGCGCCGGGGACGGAGAAATCGACGCGATGACAGCCTGAGTAACGATAGCGATTACTGCATTATGGGGGGCATCATGCAGCTGTTACTAAGTTGGATTCTATCCTTGGCGGTGGCTGCCATGCTGCCACCGAACACCGCACCTGCAAAACGTCTGGGGGTTACGCCGTCCGGTTCATTCGTTCTTCCAGAACGTCGAACGGCACGCCTGGCTCGTCTTTTGCGCCGCGGATAACAAGCGATGTCTTGACGCTGGCCACATTTGGCGTGGTCAGCAGTTCACCGGTCAAGAACTGCTGAAAACTGCTGAGATCGGGTGCGACGCATTTCAGGATGAAGTCCACCTCGCCGTTCAGCATGTGGCATTCACGGACCAGAGGCCATTCGCGGCAGCGTTCTTCGAACGCGCGCAGCTCGGTCTCGGCTTGACTGTCAAGACCGACCATGGCGAACACCTGCACTTCAAATCCCAGCTCGCGGGAATTCACCTCGGCGTGGTAACCGGTGATATAGCCGGATTCTTCCAGGGTGCGCACCCGGCGCAGACAGGGCGGCGCCGAAATTCCGACCCGTTTGGCAAGTTCCACATTGGTCATCCGACCGTCTGCCTGTAGTTCCGCCAGAATTTTGCGGTCGATATCATCCAGCCGAGTCGTGACCATCAAATGCTCCTGATTTTTGCGGTTCTTATATCAGCCCCCCACGCGCGCGCAATAATGTTTCGTACATGCGCAATTTTCTTTGTTTTCAAATCTCTCATTTCGCCCTCACCCTGCGCAAGGTGGCTTGAATGGGCTTGAACAGTAAGGGGCTTTAAGCCGGGTCTGTCGGTCGCTATATCGGGGCGACGGGCCAAAAGCCCAATTCAGGCAATTCGAGCGGAGTTACCATGGCCGACACACGACACACCAAGGTTCTGATCATCGGATCGGGGCCAGCAGGATACACTGCGGGCGTTTACGCAAGCCGCGCCATGCTGGAACCCATCCTGGTGCAGGGTATCGAGCCCGGCGGCCAGCTGACGACAACGACCGAGGTCGAGAATTGGCCCGGCGACACCGAGGTACAGGGCCCCGACCTGATGGTCCGGATGCAGGATCATGCCAAGGCCATGGGTTGCGAAGTGATCGGAGACATCATCAACGATCTGGACCTCAGCCAGCGCCCCTTCACCGCCAAGGGCGACAGCGGCACCACCTATACGGCGGACGCCGTCATTCTGGCGACCGGCGCGCGCGCCAAGTGGCTGGGCCTGCCGTCGGAAGAGAAGTTCAAGGGCTTTGGCGTTTCAGCCTGCGCCACCTGCGACGGGTTCTTCTATCGTGGACAGGAAATTGTGGTGATCGGCGGCGGCAATACGGCCGTGGAAGAGGCCCTGTTCCTGACCAATTTCGCCAGCAAGGTGACTCTGATCCATCGCCGCGATGAGCTGCGCGCGGAAAAGATCCTGCAAGACCGGCTGATGAAGAACGACAAAATCGAGCCACTGTGGTTCCACGAGTTGGAAGAAGTGATCGGCACCGACGCGCCGCTGGGCGTCGAGGGCGTTCGCGTCAAGCATGTCAAAACCGGAGAGATCACTGAAATCCCCTGTAAAGGCGTGTTTGTTGCCATCGGCCACGCACCCGCGAACGAGCTGGTCAAGGACACGCTTGAAACGCATATGGGTGGCTATGTCGTCACCAAACCGGGCAGCACGGAAACCTCGGTTCCGGGCGTGTTCGCAGCGGGCGATCTGACCGATCACGTCTATCGTCAGGCGGTCACAAGCGCCGGTATGGGCTGCATGGCGGCACTGGATGCCGAACGGTTCCTGGCGGAAACCGAATAACGCGAAGACTGAATTTTGCAGGGCTGCCCCGGTGAATTCAGATCCGAAGGCCGTCAGCCTTTTCAGTACAGTGCCCCCGGGGTTTAAGGGGGCACTGCAAAGCATACGCTGCGCTGCAATCACTGATCGGCAGCCGATGCCACCTGCCAATCCCTTGACCCCCAGCCAGCGGCGTATCAGGATTGCTGAGGGAAAAGCGAAAAACAGGTGAACATTTGAACAACGCTCTTTGGCGCGGCGGGTGGTCAACCCGACTCAGGATCGTCAGTGGTCTTGTGTTGTTTGTGTTCGCATTCTTTCATTTCATAAATATTGGCTTGGGCCTGTTTCACACGGATTACCTGCACGGGATGCAGGACGGTCGAAAGGCCGTCACACGCCACGATGTCATGAGCGTGCTTTTCTATGCTGCCCTGTTCACGCATGCAGGTCTGGCCCTGACATCGATCGCGCAACGCAGAACCCTGCGCATGCCATTCAGCACGGCGTTGCAGGTCGTTCTGGGTTTGCTGATTCCGCTGCAACTGATCTCGCACATCGTGCAGACGCGGGTCGCGCACGAAGTCTATGACGTCAATGACGAGATGGGATATATCATCATCCTGATGTGGCCCAGTATCGCCGTATGGATGCAAAGCGCCTTGCTGCTGATTGTTTGGATACACGGCTGCATCGGTTTGCATATGTGGCTGCGGCTGACCCGGCGGTGGTCGCAGGTCGTGCCCTATCTGATCGGCGTTGCGGTTTTCGTGCCATTATTCGCGTTGGCCGGATTGCTGACCGAAGGTCGACGCATATGGGCCGACTTTGCTGATGAATTCCTGCGCGAGCAATATATCGAGCACTACAATTGGCCATCGCCCGAGACCTTCCAGACCCTGTTCAGTGTAAAAGACTATGGCCTTTTGATCTTCTGGCTGTCTCTGGGGGCGACGGGTCTGGTTTACATCGGGCGCAAACTGTGGCGGCGCAGGCATTCGGTGCGCGTGAATTACGCCAAAGGGCCCGAGGTGGTCGCGGAAAAAGGCATGACTTTGCTTGAGATTTCGCAGGTGAACGGCGTACCGCACGCCGCCCTGTGCGGTGGAAAGGGGCGCTGCACCACATGCCGAGTCATCGTAGAGGATGGCAACGACGCCCTGCCCCCGCCCGGCGACGTCGAAGCACGCAGCCTTGCTGCTGTGGGCGCCTCGCCGCAGACGCGACTGGCCTGCCAGATACGCCCTACGGAACCCACCACCGTTTTTCGGGTTTTCAGGCCAGATGGCGGGCGCATACGCGGGCATGCCAGCCAGGGTCAGGAACGTCAGTTGGCTGTTTTGTTTCTGGACATGCGCAGCTTTACTGCGCGTACGACCGGCCAATTGCCTTATGACATCGTGTTCCTGCTGAACCGGTTTTTCGATGCGGTCGTGCCTGCCATCACCAAGGAAGGCGGTGTCGTGGACAAATATATGGGAGACGGGCTGCTTGCCGTTTTTGAAAAGCCGAATGCGGCGGCGTCCGCCCGTGCCGGGTTGCAAGCCGCCATCGACATCAGTCACGCCCTTGATGAATTCAACGCACAGCTCGAGGCCGAAGGCAGCCACGGCATTCGCATCGGGATGGGTCTGCATCTTGGGGATCTGGTGGTGGGTGAGATCGGCGCCGCGGGCCATGCGTCAAAAACCATAATCGGCGACGCCGTCAATGTCGCCAGTCGTCTGGAAAGCGAAACCAAGGCGCTGCAGGTCGAACTGCTGGTCTCGCAAGAGTTGCTGGAGGCCGCCGGTGTAGTCGTGCCCCAGGACGATATCAGATTGTTCCAGCTGCGCGGCGTGTCTGAACCGATTCCCGCCCTGCCCGTCACCCGTGCATCCACACTTGAGCAGAACGCCACAAAACAGGAACAGGAATTCTCTGCATGAAGCAATAACCTCTGATCGTTAGGATCAGATCATCGATTTGACTTGTGAATTAGAAATTCCTTCCAATTCAAAAATATTCGGCGCATATCCTCCTTTGTTACATTCCCGCCTGTGGACTTCGCCTGTCAGTCGGTGCAAACGCCTCGAAACCGCCTGATATCCACTGGCAAATCAACACTGCGACAAGAGAATTCCAATGACGATGTTAAGCAATCTGGCCCCGATCCCCGAACTGTATGTGTCATACGATTCGGCGCAGAAGCTGAAGGTGGAAGCGGCCGACCTGACCAGCTGGGATCTGAGCCCGCGTCAGATCTGCGACCTGGAACTGCTGATGAATGGCGGGTTCAACCCGCTCAAGGGATTTCTGAGCGAAGCGGATTACGACAATGTGGTCGAGAATATGCGCCTGGCCGATGGAACGCTTTGGCCAATGCCCATCACATTGGATGTCAGCAAAGACTTCGCGGATCTGATCGAACTTGGGCAGGATATCGCTCTGCGCGATCAGGAAGGCGTGATCTTGGGCACCATGACCGTGACCGACCGCTGGACTCCGGACAAGTCCCGCGAGGCCGAGAAGGTCTTTGGCGCCGATGACGATGCCCACCCGGCAGTGAACTATCTGCACAACGTGGCCGGCAAGGTCTATCTGGGCGGACCGGTGGTCGGAATCCAACAACCCGTGCACTACGATTTTCGTGGGCGCCGCGACACCCCGAACGAATTGCGCGCCTATTTCCGCAAGCTGGGCTGGCGCCGCATCGTGGCCTTCCAGACCCGCAACCCGCTGCACCGCGCGCATCAGGAGCTGACCTTCCGCGCCGCCAAAGAGGCACAGGCCAACCTGCTGATCCACCCGGTCGTGGGCATGACCAAACCGGGCGACGTCGATCATTTCACCCGCGTGCGCTGTTACGAGGCGGTGCTGGACAAGTACCCCGCTTCGACCACCTCTATGAGCTTGTTGAACCTGGCCATGCGCATGGCTGGCCCGCGCGAAGCCGTCTGGCACGGGCTGATCCGCGCCAACCACGGCTGCACCCACTTCATCGTCGGCCGCGACCACGCGGGCCCCGGCAAGAACAGCAAAGGTGAGGATTTCTACGGCCCCTATGACGCGCAGGATCTGTTCCGACAGTTCCAGGACGAAATCGGCGTTGAAATGGTAGACTTCAAGCACATGGTCTATGTGCAGGAACGCGCCCAGTACGAACCGAATGACGAGATTCTCGACAAGGACAACGTCACGATCCTGAACATCTCGGGCACCGAACTGCGCCGCCGCCTGCGTGAAGGGCTGGAAATCCCCGAGTGGTTCTCGTTCCCCGAAGTGGTCGAGGAACTGCGCCGCCGCTTCCCGCCGCGCTCCAAGCAGGGTTTCACCGTGTTCTTCACCGGCTTTTCGGGCTCGGGCAAGTCGACCATCGCAAACGCGCTGATGGTCAAGCTGATGGAGATGGGCGACCGCCCGGTGACGCTGCTGGATGGCGACATCGTGCGCAAGAATCTCAGCTCGGAACTGGGCTTCTCGAAGGAACACCGCGACCTGAACATCCGCCGCATCGGATATGTGGCGTCCGAGATCACCAAGAACGGCGGCATCGCCATCTGCGCCCCGATCGCGCCCTATGCCACCACGCGCCGTGCCGTGCGGGAAGAGATCGAACAGTTCGGTGCCTTCTGCGAGGTTCATGTGGCCACCAGCATCGAGGAATGCGAACGCCGCGACCGCAAGGGTCTGTACAAGCTGGCGCGCGAGGGCAAGATCAAAGAGTTCACCGGCATCTCGGACCCATACGATGTTCCGGAAAGCCCCGAGCTGCGGGTCGAGACCGAAAATGTCGAGGTCGACAACTGCGCCCATCAGGTGCTGCTGAAACTGGAAAGCATGGGCCTGATCGCAGCAAACGGCTAACAGTCTCATCAGACTTTGTTTTGGCGGTCCCCGGTCATTCCGGGGGCCGTTCCTTTTTTGGTCACCAATTGACAATTGCCGCTGGTCCTGATGCTGTTCAGGACCTCAAGACGGGTATGAAACTGAGATGACGAACAAGTCTCCGACCATTGCCAGTTTCTGGTTTGGATCCGATCTGAGTTGGTTGGAGCAACTCTGCCTTCAGTCTTTTCTGGATCATGGCCACCGCTTCGTCTTGTATGTCGCGCACGAAGTAAAAGGCATTCCGGCAGGTGTCGAAACCCGCCTTGCCAGCGACGTTTTCTGGCCGCCACCTTTTGTGGTCGATGCCGAAGATAGGCAGGGCGTTGCCGTCTTCTCGGATATTTTCCGGCTGCACTTGATGCGGCAAAGCGAGGTGATCTGGGTCGATCTGGATGCCTATTGCGTACGGGCGTTCGACTTTTCGACGGATTTCGTGTTCGGTCGCTCCAGGCGGGGCGACTTCCCGACGGGTGTGCTGCGCCTGCCCACAAGATCGGCGACCCTGGAACAGATGCTGAAATTTGTCATGTCGTCTAACCCGTCCCAACCCTGGCGTGGACGCAGATTGCAGCGCCACAATCGGGAACGAACCGCAAGAGGGGAACGCTGGGGCATCGAAGCCCTGCCCTGGGCCAGTTCGGGGCCCAAAGCCTTTGGCCATTTCCTGCGCCAGACGGCAGAGGACCGCCATGCCATGACTGCTGAAACCTTTTATCCGCTGGCGCAGGAGGAATTGTGGAAGCTACACGATCCGCGCATCAGGACGAATGAAATCGAAACCGAAACCGTGCATTCGGTACACATCTACGGCCATCAGAAGAAACTGATGGCCAACCGGATGGGCGGGCTGCCGGTTTCAGGGTCATATCTGGACAGGTTGTGCAAACGACATGGGATCGAACCAAGTACGGCCCCGATTCTGCGATTGGCCTGGATGTAGCCCGTCGCATCCGGCCAGGGTTTCGCGGGTCAGCCCTTGGTAAACGCCCGCCTAGTGTGTCGGCGTTTCCGGCAGGTCGACCTGCCCGCGCATCAGGATATGCCCCTGACCAGAAACCCTGATGCCCGTCATCGCATCAGGCGGGCCGACACGCGTGACGATGGCCTTCCCGGGGCGGCCCATATCGTGACCCTGCTGGGCGATGAAGCTTTCCTTTTGCATCAAGCCATGTTTCCACAAATAGGCGGCCATCGCACCGGTGGCAGACCCGGTAAACGGATCTTCGGGCGGGCTGGGCGGTGCCATGAGAAGGCGCGAAAACGTATCCCCCTCATCGGTTGCCCCTTGCAGCGTGACAAGAAACGGCTCGGCCATGTCCGAGCCGGAATACCCAGCAGTTTCAGCCACTTTGCGCAACGGGCCTTCAACCAGTTGAGCGGCCCGCAAGGCCGCATGATCCCGCAGAACAGTGATGCAGAACGGCAAGCCGGTCGAAACCATTTGAGGCGGAGAAATGATGGCTCCCGTTGGCAGACTGACCGCTGCCGCCACCAGTTCCGCGGGAACGCGCGTACCGAATTGCGGTGCGACCTGAGTCATTTCGATCTGATCCCCCTGCAACCGGATCGACACCAGGCCGGCACCGGTTTCCAGCGTCAGACCATCGCCCGAGATCATGCCGCGGGATCGCATCGCCGCGACGGTGGCGATAGTCGGATGCCCCGCAAAGGGAATTTCGCGGCTGGCCAGAAAGTAGCGAACGCGGATGTCGGCCACGTCGGACGGCCCGGTAAAGGTGCATTCGACCAGAGAGGTTTCGCGCACATAGGCCATGCAGACCTCTTGTGTCAGGCACGCACCTTCATGGACGACGGCACATCCGTTGCCACCGAAGGCGCGATCACTGAAGGCGTCCACCCAGTCAAAGTCAAACCAGCCCATGAAGCCACTCCTGCTTTAGCATTTGTGGCACGATCACTGCATAGGCGGAGAATGTCACGTTTTTTCAGCAGTGTTTCAGGCCGCCTAGTGAACCGCCACCGGAGACAGGTCATGTTCGCGCGCCAGCACGAAGGCCAGCTTGCGGTCAGCGACCAGCGCCAGTTGCTGCCCGTCGGAATCGTGGACGGCGTAAAGCTGATCCAGATCGCCGGCCTGTTCACGAACTTCCCGAGGCAACTCAGATACTTCAACCGTTTTGACATAGACAATACGGTTGCCCTGGGCGTTGATTTCAATCGGTGTATTCATTGCTCTTACCCCTTCCGTATGTTGATCGTCTGAACCACGGTTTCCGGCACGGCGCGGGTCAGATCCACATGCAGCAGACCGTTTTCCATGATCGCCTCGCCCACTTCGACGCCATCGGCCAGCACGAACATGCGCTGGAACTGACGCGCCGCAATGCCGCGATGCAGGAAGATGCGCCCCTCGCTGTCGTCGCGCTGACGGCCCCGGATCACCAACTGGCGATCCTCGATCGTGATAGACAGATCCTCTTCGGCAAACCCGGCCACCGCAAGAGTGATGCGATAGGAAAAATCCGAGGTCTGTTCGATGTTATAGGGCGGGTATCCCTCATTTCCGGCCTTTGCAGACCGTTCCAGAAGGCGTTCCAACTGCTCGAACCCCAAAAGATGCGGGTATGAGCCAAGAGTAAGTTTCGACACGTATTTTCGTCCTTCTTTGTAAAAGCGACGTGGTGTGCGGCCCCGTTCTGGCAACCGCCTGCAATAGAATATGGGAAGAAACCAGGATGTCCACAAGGTCTGGCGCGATAACGTCTGACACACTATCTTGTTGGCCAAGCACCACAACCAACTCGAGTCGCCAATGAACGCGCCTACCGATCTTTCGATGAAAACAGATGAAGTATTGCGTGTTGAGCTTGAGGTCTTCCGCCGACAGCACCGCGATCTGGACGAGGCGATTCAGGCATTGCATGACAAGGGAACGGCCGACCAACTGACCTTGCGGCGCCTGAAAAAAGAGAAACTGCGCCTGAAAGACATCATCCGCCTGATCGAAGACCGCCTGACGCCCGATATCATCGCCTGAACGCCCTGTACCGCATTGCCAGCCAACCGGATTTGGCTATAGTGCGCGCTCTTTCTGAGCGCGGGGACGTATGCGGATGAGCGATGTGAAAGTAGGGATCATCATGGGCAGCCAGTCGGACTGGCCCACGATGAAGGAGGCCGCGGATATTCTGGACGAACTGGGCGTCGCCTACGAAGCACGCATCGTATCGGCTCACCGCACGCCGGACCGGCTGTGGGACTATGGCAAAACCGCTGTTTCGCGTGGGTTGCAGGTGATCATTGCAGGTGCAGGTGGGGCTGCGCATCTTCCGGGCATGATGGCGTCGAAAACGCGGGTGCCTGTGATTGGCGTCCCGGTGCAGACCCGTGCCTTGTCGGGCGTGGATTCGCTGTATTCCATCGTGCAGATGCCCAAGGGATTTCCGGTGGCGACCATGGCGATCGGGTCCGCCGGCGGGGCCAATGCCGGCCTGATGGCGGCGGGCATTCTTGCATTGCAGGATGATGCTTTGGCCGAACGGCTGGACAGATGGCGTGACGCGTTGTCAGCCTCGATCCCCCAGGAACCGCAGGGATGAGCCGGATCGGCTTTATCGGCACCGGCCATATCGCCGCGCCGATTGCGCGGCTGATGGCCGCCAAGGGGCACCAGATCAGCGTGACCGAGCGCAACGCCAAGGTTTCAGCCGCCTTGAAGGCCGAACTGGGCGTGACCGTCGCTGCGCCTCAGGCCGTGATTGACACCTCGGACATCGTGTTCCTGTGCCTGCGCCCGCATATCGCGGCCGAGGCTCTGGACCCGCTGACATTCCGCGCCGATCAGCAGATCGTGTCGGTCATGGCGGCGGTTTCGGCCGAGCATCTGGCCGCGCTTTGCGCCCCGGCGTCGGATTTCGTGCAGACCATCCCGCTGGGTTTTCTGGAAACCGGCGGCTGCCCGATGGCCGCCTTTGGCAATGATCGCCTGCTAGCGGAACTGTTCGAGCCCGAGAACCCGGTGATCAAGGTTGCGGATGAAGCCGCGCTGAACGCGCATTTCGCCATTTGTGCCATGGTTCCCGGCATTCTGGACCTGATGGCAACGGGTGCCGAATGGCTGGGTGACGCAACCGGTGATGCGGACGGGGCCGAGTTCTATACAACGCAGTTGATGGCGGGTTTTCTGGCCTCGATGGAAAAAGGCACTTCCGGGCGGTTGGCGCAGGAGCGTGACGCGCTGGCGACGGAGGGCACGCTGAGCCTGCAAATGACGGACGCCCTGAAAGACGGGGGCGCGCACAAGGCGCTGCGTTCCGCGCTTGGGGCAATTGGCAAACGTTTGGAGAGTTGAAGATGGTGGAAATGCTCGCCCAAGGTGCAGTGATCGGGATTCTGGGGGGTGGTCAGCTGGGCCGGATGCTGTCCGTGGCAGCCGCCAGGCTGGGTTTTGTCAGCCATATCTATGAGCCGGGTGCGAACCCACCTGCGGGGCAGGTTGCGGATCGCGTCACCACTGCGGCCTATGACGATGCAGACGCGCTGAAAGCCTTTGCCGATGCGGTCGATGTCATCACTTACGAGTTCGAGAACATCCCGACCGAAGCGCTGGACATTCTGGAAGCGCACCGCCCGATCCGCCCCGGGCGCGAGGCCTTGCGCGTCAGCCAGGACAGGTTGACCGAGAAGACATTTCTGCAAGAGCTGGGCCTGAAGACGGCCCCGTTTGCGGATATCGCCGACCTGAACAGCCTGAATGCGGCGATCGAACAGATCGGGACACCCGCCATCCTGAAAACCCGTCGCTTTGGCTATGACGGCAAGGGGCAGGCCCGGCTACGCAAGCCTGAGGATGCCGAGGCCGCTCTGGCCGATATGGCCGGGGCACCGGCCATTCTGGAAGGGTTCGTGGATTTCTCGCACGAGGTGTCGATCATCGCGGCCCGCGGTCTGGACGGTCAGGTCGCCTGTTTCGATCCGGGTGAGAATGTGCATCGAGACGGTATCCTGCACACCACCACCATCCCTGCCCGCCTGTCCCCCGCCCAGCGCAGCGATGCCATCCTGCTGGCGGCCAATATTCTGAACGCTCTCGAATATGTCGGCGTGATGGGCGTTGAGCTGTTCGTGACACCCGGCGGACTGATCGTGAACGAGATCGCTCCGCGCGTGCATAACTCGGGCCACTGGACGCAGAACGGCTGTGCTGTCGATCAGTTCGAACAGCACATCCGCGCGGTGGCGGGCTGGCCTTTGGGGGACGGGCAGCGCCATTCGGACGTGGTGATGGAGAACCTGATCGGCGACGACATGGACCGCGTGCCTGAGCTGGCGCGCGAGCGGGATGTGGCGCTGCATCTCTATGGCAAGGCCGAGGTAAAGGCCGGGCGCAAGATGGGGCACTTCAACCGCATCAAACGTTGAGGCTATCGCGCCTGCGCGCGACGCCTTCGGCGAGAGTATTTGGGAAAAGATGAAGGTTTTGCGGTGCCTAATCCAGAAACCGGGCGGCGATGTCGCCTGACATGTAACTGACGCGCCCACCGGCCAGGGTGGCTGCAACGCGATGGGTGTCCGCATCCAGGATGACCAGATCCGCGCGTTTTCCCGGCACGAGCGTGCCCCTGTCCTGCATGTCCAGCACCCGCGCGGGGCCGGACGAGACCAGCGCCCAGGCACTGGCCAGATCCAGCAGACCGGTTTTGGCCAGCATCAGCGCCGCGCGGCGCGGGCTGGGATAGTGATAATCCGAGGCCAACGCATCACAGAGCCCCATGGCGATCAGTTCGACGGCGCTTGCGTTCCCCTTGTGTGATCCGCCCCGCACGACGTTGGGAGAACCGAGGATAACGTGATCCCCGGCAGAACGCGCGGCTTCGGCGGCTTCAAGCGTTTCGGGGAATTCGGCAATGCGCACGCCCCGGTCGCGCCACCATGCCCTAGTCTCGGCGGTCGCGTCATCATGGCTGCCCAAACGCACCCTCATTGAGACAAGTTCGGCGCTGAGTGCTTCGACGGCAGCGGGAACCTCGTTCCTGCGGGCATGCATATTGAGCAGCATCTCAAAATGCGCATCCGGATTGCGTCCGGCCTTCAACGCCTGCCCGGTCAGGCGCGGCGGCTTTTTGCCCTGCGCCAAACGATCATGCGGCAGGTGATCATTGAACACCACATAGGGCACCTGCCATTCGGCGATACGATGGGCCAGACCTTCGTAGTCCTCCAGCATGTTGGTCTCGAACCGCAATTGTGGGATCAGATCCGTGACGGTGCTGTTCTTGACCGCAGCGATGGCCCGAAATACCTGCGCGGCAAACTCGGGGCCGCGCACGCCACCTTCCCAGCTGTAGAACTGCGCCAGCACCGCGGTGGTGATGCCATTGGCGGCCAGTTCGGCTTCGGCTGCCAGAATACCTTCGTTCATTTGCTTCATTGCGCCCCGGCGCGGGGCGATGTGGCGTTCGAACCCGTCCCCGTGCAGATCGACGATACCGGGCAGGACAAGATAACCGGTCAGGTCAACCCTGCGCCTGGTCCGATCTTGCTGAATAACGCCCTCCGCCATCGAGAGATCGCAGCGCAACAGCCCATCCTCCGGCAACAGAACCTCTGCGCCGGTCAACGTCAGATCCAGAAAAGTCATTGTGTGGGCTCCGAGTCAGGTTCCGAGCAATCCTGCCCGATGCAGATCTCATCGATTATCTCCATCACGCCGTCCAGCCAGGTGATCTGCCGATCGAAGCGGCCGAATTCGATAAAATGCAGCGCCTGTGCCATAACGCGTGGGTTGTTCATCATGAAGGTGTGGGTCACCGGCAGAACAAGATGATCCTTCATCCCTTCGACCTTGGTGGTTTCAACCGAAACCTTGCCGTCATCCGGCCCGTCGATCAGCGAGGAAAACAGCGGGTTGAGCGAATTCTCACCCGCGATCACCCCCAGTTCAAAATCCACCGGCGGCAGGCGGCGCGGAATGCCTTCGGGACCTGTGCCCAATTGCAGGCCCGCCGGGCCGTTCAGATACCCGAACACTTCCCATGCGCTCAGCTCATCGACCAACTGGCTGCCCTGATTGGGCGGGCCGAGCATGACGACACGACCCAGGTTTTCGGGCCGATGGTCCTTGAGCCAATAGCGCAACAGGATACCGCCCATGGAATGCGCAACGACATTGGCTTTGTCATCGCCACATGCCGCAAGCGCGTCCGGTATGGTTTGCCTTGCCAGTTCCGGAATACCGATTTCGGTCGATGGATACCCGTGGCGCACTACGGTATAGTCATGCGCCTTGAACAGCTGCTCCATCACGGTGAACGAGGCCTCGGTGCGCGCAAGGCCGTGCAGAAGAATCACACATTTCGCACTGGCTGCGGCAGGAACGAGGCAGAAGAGCAAGGCAATCAAAAGTTTCATAACCGCCAGATAAAGCCTATCAGCCTTTGATAAAAGCCCTAGCCCCGATGACGTCGCAGCACGGCCAGCGCGATACCGCCCAAAACAAGCGTGGCGCCGATGATCAGCCGTGCTCCGGCAATCTCGCCCAGAAAGACGACACCGCCGAGAATTGCGATCACCGGCACGCTGAGTTGAACGACAGCCGCCACGGACGGGGCCAATTGAGGCAAAACACGATACCACAAAGCATAGCCAAGCCCGGATGTTACCGCGCCGGACAGGACGGCCAGCAGATATCCCGCCCCGCTCATCTGCCAGACGCTGCCGCCGGCAAGCATCGCCAGGGCAGTCAACGGCAATGCGACGATGAAATTGGCGGCCGTTCCCTCCAGCGGGTTTGTTTCTGATCGACCCGTTATAGAGTAAAGGGCCCAACCAATACCGGCGGCGGCCATCAAAGCCGCGCCAGCCAAGTCGACCTGAACGGCGCCATTCGGCCACAGCACATAGGCAAGACCTGCAAGCGCAACCCCTGCCCCTGCCACCTGCCGGGCGGTCGGAGTAGCACCCGTCAATGCGCCGACAGAAAACATCGTAATTTGCACCACGCCGAACAGAATCAATGCACCCAAGCCTGCATCCAGCGTCAGGTAGGCGATTGAAAATCCGATCATGTAGAGCGTCAACGACCCCGCGCCAATGATCCGCCTTCGATTGCGCAGCGGAAGGCGCCCTCCGCGTGCCAGCACAAGAGCGGCCAGGACCACGGCCCCCGCCAAAACCCGAACGATGGCAAATCCGGTCGGATCGCTGGCTCCGCTGTCGATGGCCAACCGGTTCAGAATGGAGTTCGCCGCAAAGGCACACATGGTCAGGGCGGTGAGCAAAAACAATCTCATGCCATCCGCATAGCCGTTTGGGCGGGATTTGCACACTCACTTTCGCGAAGGTTGTGGGAACAGACATCCGGCGCCGGACAAAGCAGCGTCTAAACACGCCTTGAAAACAGAACCGTCAATACAAAACGGGGCCGCCCGAAGGCGACCCCGTTCTTTAGCTCTACGGCTCCCCTCTCGGCAGCTTGGCGATACCGCCAAGCGCCTGTCGGGTCGTCAGAATTCGCCGGGGCAAATTCGACGTGCTTACATCATGCCGCCCATACCGCCCATGTCGGGCATGCCGCCGGCAGGTGCCGCGCCTTCCTTGGCCGGCTTGTCGGCAACCATTGCTTCGGTGGTGACCAGCAGGCCAGCAACCGATGCAGCGTCTTCCAGAGCAGTCCGAACCACTTTGGCCGGGTCAATCACACCGAACGAGAACATGTCGCCATATTCTTCGGTTTGCGCGTTGAAGCCGAATGCTGCGTCCGACGATTCACGGACCTTGCCGGCCACAACCGCGCCGTCGACACCTGCGTTCTCGGCGATCTGGCGCAGCGGCGCTTCGATTGCCTTGCGAACGATGTTGATACCTGCGTCCTGATCGGCGTTTGCACCTTTCAGAGCTTCCAGTGCTTTACCGGCCTGGACCAGAGCAACACCACCGCCCACAACAACGCCTTCCTGAACGGCAGCGCGTGTTGCGTTCAGAGCATCGTCCACACGGTCTTTGCGCTCTTTCACTTCGACTTCGGTCATGCCGCCGACGCGGATAACGGCAACGCCGCCTGCCAGTTTGGCAACGCGCTCTTGCAGCTTCTCGCGGTCGTAGTCGCTGGTGGTTTCTTCGATCTGAGTGCGGATCTGAGCAACACGTGCTTCGATCTCGGCTTTCTCGCCAGCACCGTCGACGATGGTGGTTTCGTCTTTGGTGATTTCGATTTTCTTGGCGGTGCCCAGCATGTCCATGGTCACGGACTCGAGCTTCATGCCCAGATCTTCGCTGATAACCTGACCGCCGGTCAGGATTGCGATATCCTGCAACATGGCCTTACGGCGATCGCCGAAGCCAGGTGCTTTGACAGCAGCAATTTTCAGGCCGCCGCGCAGTTTGTTGACAACCAGAGTTGCCAGCGCTTCGCCTTCAACATCCTCGGCAATGATCAGCAGCGGTTTCTGCGACTGGATCACTTGCTCCAGCAGCGGAACCATCGGCTGCAACGAGGACAGTTTCTTTTCGTGCAGCAGGATCATGCAGTCGTCGAGCTCTGCAATCATCTTGTCTGCGTTGGTGACGAAGTAAGGCGACAGGTAGCCGCGGTCGAACTGCATACCTTCGACAACGTCGGTCTCGGTTTCCAGACCTTTGTTTTCTTCGACGGTGATAACGCCTTCGTTGCCAACCTTCTGCATCGCGTCTGCGATCTGCTGGCCAATTTCCGCTTCGCCGTTGGCCGAGATTGTGCCAACCTGAGCGACTTCTGCCGAGTCTTTGACTTCGCGCGACGCAGCTTTAATGCCTTCAACAACCTTGGCAGTTGCCAGGTCGATGCCGCGCTTCAGGTCCATCGGGTTCAGGCCAGCTGCAACCTGCTTCAGGCCTTCTTTTACGATCGCCTGTGCCAGAACGGTTGCCGTGGTGGTGCCGTCGCCGGCTTCGTCATTGGTGCGGCTGGCGACTTCTTTCACCATCTGCGCGCCCATGTTTTCGAACTTGTCTTCCAGTTCGATTTCCTTGGCAACCGAAACACCGTCTTTGGTGATGCGCGGCGCGCCGAAGGATTTGTCCAGAACCACGTTGCGGCCTTTGGGGCCCAGGGTCACTTTAACCGCGTCGGCCAGGATGTTCACACCCTTCAGCATACGGTTGCGGGCATCGGTGTCGAATTTGACGTCCTTTGCAGCCATGTCGTTTCTCCTTGAGAAATTGATTTGAAATGAAGATCAGAGAAAGCGCGCGCTTACTCGATGATCCCCATGATGTCGCTTTCTTTCATCATCAGCAGCTCTTCGCCGTTGACCTGAACCTCGGTGCCCGACCATTTGCCGAACAGGATCTTGTCGCCAGCCTTGACAGCCATTGCGATCAGTTCGCCGCTGTCCTTGCGCGCACCTTCGCCGGTTGCGACGACTTCGCCTTCGCTTGGCTTTTCTTTTGCGCTGTCAGGAATGATCAGGCCGCCTGCGGTTTTCTCTTCGCTCTCTACGCGGCGAACCAGCACACGGTCATGAAGCGGTTTCAATGCCATCTTTGTAGCTCCTTGGGCTCAAAGTTTATCTATCCTCCCCCCGCCTTTCGACGAGGCGTTAGCACTCGGGGTGTGTGAGTGATAACGACGCATAGCTAGGGAGTCTAAAAGTCCGAGTCAACAATTTGTGAGAGATTTTTTTGCAACTTGGATCAGTCAGCCTGTTCCCAGCTATAGGCCCAATGCTTCAACCCTTCTGCGCCCTCTGACGTAAGCCCATAGATGCCCTTTTCAACCTTCTCGAACCACCCGTAGTGGTTTTCCCGCATCAGCCGGGTCGCGACCGGGACCGCGACCGATCTGGCGACGTCCGCCCCCTTGGACGGGCCATTCTCGGCCAGATAGGCCGCACATTTCAGCGCATCCTGCCGATACGCCGTCACGATACCATGGCGCGTCGCGCCCCCAGCGTTCGGGTCACCTTGCAGCCGGTCGAATTCGCGCAGCAACCGTGCGGCCCTGGCTTTGTTCTTTCGGGGCGCGTAGGGGCCGGGATCGCACTGAACCTCGACCGTACCATCAGCCCGCACGGTGATCAGGCCCAAGCCGAGCCTACGACACAGTGCCAGATTATCTTTCAGCGCCCGCCGGGCCGTTCGGCCGGTGGGTTTGCAGACGGCAACATAGACCAGATCGGTGAGTTTCAGCCGGGTGATCGCCTGATGAAACAGGGACAGTGTGAACCGCAGTTTCAGTTCGACGATCACCGGCGCATCCCCATCGCGCACTGCCACGATGTCGGCTGCGCCGACTTCACCCTTGACGGTGTATCCCTGACGCTCCAGCAGCGCCTTGACCGGGGGATAGAGATCCTGCTCGCGGTTCATGTGGCCATGCTACGCAGATTGCCAGGGAATACCAGACGGGCGGCTTGAACATCGGCAGGTGGCGTGGCTAAGTCTGGGTTCAACTTCTTGACACCATTCAGGCTGGCCCCATGCGTTTGCTCACGTTTCTTGCGTTCCTTCTGTTTCCGATCTCGGCTCAGGCCGCGTGCGAGGGGGTGGACCTGCGGCCACAACTGCCCGAGGAAACCCGGACAAAATTGCAAAGTGCAGTGGGCCAGATCGCTTATCCCGAAGGCAATCACTGGATTGCACGCAAGGGCGACACGGTTTTGCACATCATCGGCACGTTGCACAGTTACGATCCGCGCATGGAAGACGTGATTGACCGCCTGTCGCCCGAACTCAGCAAAGCGGACGCCTTTTATTTCGAAGTCACTCAGCACGACATGGACGCCTTCGAAAAGACGATGGCCAACGACCTGAGTGCGGTAATGATTACCTCGGGCCCTACGTTGATCGATCTGATGGAGGAAGACGACTGGGATGCGCTGTCCGCAGCCCTGGCCCAGCGCGGCATCCCCGGCTGGATGGCTGCGAAGATGCGTCCGTGGTTCCTGACCATGATGCTGAGCATTCCGCCCTGCATGATCGAGGACCCGAATTCAACTTATGGAATGGACGCCCGCCTGAACGATCTGGCCGTTGAAAAAGGTATCCCGCAGCACTCGCTGGAACGAATCCAAGACCTTATGGCAATGTTCGACAGTTATCCGCTTGAGAAACAGGTCGAGTCGCTTGTGCGCCTGTCCAGGGCGATGCAGGGCAATGCAGACCAGTTGGCCACCATGGCCAACGCGTATCTTGAAGAAAAGCACGCCGAGATCTTACAGCTTGCCCGTTTACAGGGGCTGGAGCAGTCGGGCCTGAGCCCCGAAGCCTTCGATGCGGAATGGCAGGATTTCGAGCAGCAATTGCTGGTGCAGCGAAATGCCAACTGGATGGCGCAGATTCTGGACATCAGGGATCAGACGGTTGTGATTGCGGTCGGAGCGGGACACCTGAGCGATGATTACGGCCTGCTGAATCAGCTGGAGCAGGCCGGATACGTTCTGACACGCGCCGAATTCTGAACGGACCCAGTGGTTTTCAGACCAAGCGTCGCAGACAGTGCTCAGCGGCGTGACAACGGCCTTTAGCCGCCCTATAAGGCGCGCAAATTTCCATTCCGCAGGACACTGACATGACGACGCTAGTATTTGGCCACAAATCCCCCGACACAGATTCCACAGGCTCGCCGATCCTGTGGTCGTGGTACCTGAACGAGGTCAAGGGTGAGCAGACCGAACCCGTACTGCTGGGTGAACCCAACACCGAAGCAACATTCATGCTGGAAAACTGGGACCTGCCCAAGCCGCGGATCCTTGAGGACCTGCCCGCGGAAACGCCGGTGGTTATCGTCGACACCAACAACCCCGCCGAACTGCCGGCCAACATCAACGACGCGGACATCCGCGCCATCATCGACCATCACAAGCTGGTCGGTGGCCTGGAAACCAAAGGCCCGATCGACATCACAGTGCGCCCCCTGGCCTGCACCGCCACCATCATGGTTGATCTGATGGGCGAAGATGCGGCCAAGATGCCCGACGCCATCAAGGGCGCCGCGCTTACCTGCATTCTGTCGGATACTCTGGAATTCCGCTCACCCACCACCACGGCGCATGACCGCGAGGTTGCAGAACGTCTGGCGGCCGAGCTCGAGCTGGACATTTCGGCATATGCCGCAGACATGTTCGCGGCGAAATCGGATGTCTCGTCCTTTTCGGACGCCGAGTTGATCCGCATGGACAGTAAAGAATACGAGGTCGACGGCACCAAATTCCGGGTCTCGGTTCTGGAAACCACCGCTCCCGGCGTCGTTCTGGACCGCAAGGCCAGCCTGGCGGACTCGATGGTGGCCGTTGCCAAGGAAGACGGCGTCGAGCAGGTGCTGCTGTTCGTGGTTGATATCCTGAACGAAGAGGCCACGCTGCTGGTCCCCAATGATCTGGTCAAAACCGTGGCCGAGAAAAGCTTTGGCGCAACCGTGGACGGCGACGCCGTAGTTCTGCCCGGCATCATGAGCCGTAAAAAGCAGATCATTCCGAACCTGAAGGTCTGATCCTCAAGCGACCCAAATATGAAGGCGTCCAATTCGGGCGCCTTTTTTCTTTGCTGACAGCCATTTGCGGAGGCGTTGCCGGTTGTTAGTCTGACCGGGGGTCAAAAGCCTATCCCAGGTCAGGTAAATGCAATGGTCGTACGAAAACTGAGCACCACCCGCAGCATCCTTCTTTTTGAAGGTGCCGACAAGGCGGCGTATTGGCGACGTTTTGCAATGTTGCTGACGCTGTCGGTCGTGATTGCCACCATGGGTTTGCTGCGCAACTCAAGCGCTGTCGTGATCGCGGCCATGCTTGTGGCGCCGTTGATGACCCCGATCCTCGGGGTGGCCGCCGCGATGGTCATGGGATGGTTGAAACGCGCGGTGACGCTGGCGCTTACGGTTTGCCTGGCTGCCATTGTCTGCGTGATGATGGCATGGTTTCTGGTTTATGTCGCAGATGTTCCCCGTGGCATTTTGATCCCCGACCAGGTCCTGGCGCGTACCGATCCCGGCACCGAAGACCTGATCGTCGCGCTCGCTGCCGGTGTGGCCGGGGCCTATGTTCAGATCAACAAGTCCGAATTGAGCCTTCTACCCGGCGCGGCCATCGGTGTTTCGCTTGTTCCCCCGCTGTCGGCCTCGGGCATTCTTTTATATTTTGACGAACCCGCCGAGGCCTATGAGGCAGGGCTGCTTTTCGCGACGAACCTTGGCGCGATCATTCTGTCAGCCTGCGCGGTTTATCTTGTCTATGCCGCGCGCTCCGTGGTTTTCAGCAAGGGAAAGCGCAAACTGAACTTTACCGCCAGCGTCTTTGTCGCGATCGCGTTTCTGGTCGTCGTCGTCCTGCAGCTTGGGAAGTCCACCTACAACCGTTATCTGGAAACGCGGACCGAGGCGCAACTGGCCGAGTCCATTCGTGCATGGGCCGATCCGGTTTCCGTGGAAATCATCCGCATCGACGTCAACGCTCAGCGCAAGCGGGCCGAGGTTTGGCTGATCGTCGATCTGCCGGCCGAAGCGCAGTTCAAGGTTTCTTCCATTGCCGGTTTGCTGCCACCCAAGCTGCGTGAGACCCCTCTGGTCGGGGTGTTGGAGGAGGAACTAGGACCCGGATACTTGGCCATTATCCGGTATCAGCCGCGTATCGGGGCCCAGATCATCCTGGGAACGGAAAACGTTCAGCAGGCCCCGGATGTCACGAAAATTACCGAAGACGAGTAGCAGATTCACCCATTCCTTGGCGCAAACGGGAATGCGGGATGGTGTTCGGGCCCAAGCTTTGCCATAGCTGTCGCCAGCGCGATATCAGACCCAGAGGCACCCATGACCCAGATCGTTTCCTCGCTTTCCGAGATCTCGGACCGTTACAAGGCATTGTTCGTCGACCTTTGGGGCTGTGTTCACAACGGCATCACGGCCTACCCCGAGGCGGTCGAAGCGCTGAAGGCCTATCGCGCTAAGGGTGGACTGGTGGTCTTGGTCACGAACTCTCCCAAACCTCGCGCCGGGGTGGCAGAGCAGCTCGTGCAATTCAACGTCCCTGCCGACGCGTATGACACCATCGCCACCAGCGGGGATTCCGCGCGATCTGCGATGTTCCGGGGTGCTGTGGGGCACAAGGTTTACTTCATGGGCGAGTGGCAGCGCGATGCGGGCTTTTTCGAACCGCTGAAACTGTTGGATCACCCCATCCATATCGAGCGTGTGCCGCTGAAGGAAGCCGAGGGTATTGTCTGCTGCGGTCCGTTCGACCCGATGGCCGACCCGGATGTGAACCGGCCGGATTTCCTGTACGCCAAGCAGATGGGGATGAAACTGCTTTGTGCGAACCCTGATATTGTCGTGGACCGCGGCGAGGTGCGCGAATGGTGCGCCGGTGCTTTGGCCAGGCTGTACACCGAAATGGGCGGCGAGAGCCTGTATTTCGGCAAACCGCATCCCCCGATCTATGATCTAGCCCGCCGCAGGTTGCAGGAACTGGGGCACGACACCCCCGACAGCGACATTCTGGTGATCGGCGACGGCCCCCACACGGACATTCTGGGCGGCATGGGAGAGGGCATTGATTCTCTGTTCATCTCGGGCGGATTGGCCGCGGCAGAAACAAAAACGTCGCATCATCCGCACCACGAATCTCTAACCGCCTATATTGAAAGGGAAAAGATCAATCCAACCTACACGATCGGGCGCTTGAGGTAATAAGAAAAGACTTGATTTTCTGCAACTGCGAAGTAATAAAGTTGCCAACCTTGGCCAAATGATGGTTTTTTCTTTCACGGCCGATTTCGAGTGAGGGCAACATGTTGGACAATCTTCCGCGCGGAACGATCTGTATCGAAGACATCGAAATGGGCATGTCCCGCAACCTGCGCAAAGTGGTGACGGATGAAGATATCGAAATGTTCGCGCAGGTCTCGACCGACCGGAATCCGGTGCATCTGGACGACGACTATGCCCGCGATACGATCTTCGAAGGCCGTATTGCCCACGGAATGCTGACGGCGGGTCTGATCTCGGCCGTGATTGGTGAACAACTGCCGGGTCATGGCACCGTTTACATGGGTCAGTCACTGAAGTTCCTGGCACCTGTGCGTCCGGGTGACATGGTCTATGCCGAGGTGAAAGTGATCGACATCGATTTTGCCAAGCGCCGCGTCAAGCTGGACTGCCATTGTTCGGTCGAGGGCAAGAAGGTCCTGATCGGCGAAGCGATGGTGCTTGCCCCGTCGCGCAAGTTCGACTGACTGGCAAACACAGTCTCGCAAAAGGCGCCGGACCGGCGCCTTTATTGTTTGGGCACTCAAATGCACACAAGGTCGTCAGGAAGAACGGGTTCGTTTTCGCCCTTTCAGCGCACCTGATTCCAGAATGATTTCCGACACCACGTGTTCACGCCTGTAGGCCATCACGTGAACCCCGGAAACACCGGCGATGTCCCGGATCTGCTGGATCAGTTCGATACAGATCTTCTTGCCCTCTTCCGCGGGCTTTTCGGCCTTTTCCATCCGCTCGATGACATGATCCGGTATGTGAATTCCGGGCACATTGCTGCGCATCCAGCGTGCCGCGCGTGCCGAAGCGATTGGGCCGACACCCGCGATGATGAATACTTTTTCGTCCAGACCGGCATCCCGAACCCGGTCCATGAACCTTTCAAAGAGCGGAATGTCGTAGATATAGTTGGTCTGAATAAACTCGGCCCCCGCCTCGACCTTCTTTGCAAGACGTTCCGGGCGCCAGTCATAGGGCGGTATACAGGGGTTTTCCGCTGCACCCAAAAACAGTTGAGGGGGGCGCGTGATCTTGCGGCCGGAAAGAAACTTTCCCTGATCGCGCATCGTTCGGATCGTCCGCAGCAAGGTCAGGGAATCAAAGTCAAACACAGGTTTTGCGCCCGGTTGATCCCCAACCCCGACACCGTCGCCCGTCAGGCACAGCACGTTGCTGACGCCCAGCGCAGCAGCCCCCAGAACATCCCCCTGAATGGCGATCCGGTTCCGGTCTCGGCAGGAAATCTGATAGACCGGAGAATACCCTGCGCGGGTCAACAACGCACAGATCCCTATCGAAGACATGTGGCAGTTGGCACCAGACGCATCGGTTGCATTGATCGCATCCGCCACTTCGCCCAGCGGCTGTGCCGCCTGAAACACATCCTCGGGGTCAGCACTGTCTGGCGGGTTAAGTTCAGCAGTCACCGCAAAGCGACCCGAACGCAGAACTCTTTCCAATCGACTGTGCGAGACATAGCCTTCGGGAACAGGTACATAGCCGATCGGCTCGACCTCGCTGCGATGGGCATCATTCATTTCTTCAGCTCCCGGTTCACCGCGTTGGGGGGTTCTGCAGCCAGAGGTGCCGCAGAGGGTTCGTTTTCACGCGCCTCCGGGAACGCCTGCGCAAGCGTTTCGCGGGCAGCGTCCCGGGCCTCGCGTTCCCGTGCGGCGATCTCGCGGCTGACCCGCAGCCAGGATGATGATCCCTTCAACGTGTGTTCCACGGGCGGAAGAACCTCTTTTATCTTGTTGCCCCCGTGTTGCATGCGGCTGGCGCCGTCCCAGGCCAAAGCCCAGACGCATTTCATATCGGGCTTCACCTCGCAGAACTCACCGGGACGTACACCGCCGCACGGGCCGTTGCGCAGTTGCTTGGGGCAGTTCATCGGGCAAGACATACCCGTCGAAGACAAAACGCATTGTCCGCACATCTTGCAATCAAACAAAAGACTTTTGACGCCTTTTTCGACCAGCGCGATGGGGCGTTCAACGCGGTTGTAGCCGATCTTTGCAAAGACCGGATCCATCGCGACCATGCCCCGTTCGACACATTTGTAAATCCATTCGAACGCACGGGCGTTGCGAATCGCGAACAGTCGCAATCGATACATGGGTCTGCCTCCTGTGCTGGGTTCATTTGAACCTGGCCGGGCCATCGTCCGCCGCCCAGCGTGGTCCGAGGGCCGGAAACCCAGTCTACACCCAGTATTTTTTTTGGATCAAGCAGTTGACCAAATGTTGTACAGCATTCCAGGGATGCCCCGTGTGCAATCATGTCCGGCAAATGGTTTTGGTGTGTTTCGCCAGGACCGGTGCCTTGAATTCAAACTGCCGCTTGAACAAATCGCAACGCAACGCTACGCAATCGCCTATGCACATCATCCGGGATTTCCAGTTTGTCGAGCCAGAAGATCGCGGCGCCAGCGTTGCGATCGGGAATTTTGATGGCGTTCATGTGGGGCACCAGTCGGTGATCGAACTGGCCCGCGACGCGGCCCCGGATGCGCCACTGGGGGTCATGACCTTCGAGCCGCATCCGCGTGAATACTTTGCGCCGGACTCTCCTCCGTTCCGCCTGATGCGCGGCAATGCGCGGGCGCATCGGCTTGAGAAACTGGGTGTGAAGAAACTGTATGAACTGCCGTTCAACGCGGCGCTGGCCGGGCTTTCCCCCGATGAATTCGCGCGCAACGTGATTTGTGACGGGCTGGGCCTGTCCCATGTCGTGGTCGGGGCCGATTTCTGTTTTGGCAAGGGCCGCAGCGGGACGGCTGACGATCTGGTTCGGTTCGGGCAAGAGATGGGATTTGGCGTGACGATCGCCCCTTTGATGCAGCGGTCGGAAAACGTGGTCTCGTCAACCGCCATCCGAACCGCGTTGAGCGAGGGTCGCCCAAAGGATGCCGCCGCGATGCTGGGCCATTGGCACAGGATCGAAGGCGAGGTGATCGGGGGCGAGCAGCGCGGGAGGGAGCTGGGTTTCCCAACCGCGAACATGTCCATCGAAGGGCTCCACCCGCCCAAGTTCGGTGTCTACGCCGTATTGGTCGACGTGCTGGATGGCCCGCATCAGGGCAGTTATAACGGCGCGGCGTCGGTTGGGGTCCGCCCGATGTTCCATGGCGAAGTGCCAAATATCGAAACCTTCCTGTTCGACTTTTCCGGCGACCTGTACGGGGCGACCTTGTCGGTGGGGCTGATCGAATTCCTGCGCCCTGAAATGACATTTGACGGGCTGGATGGTCTGATCGCGCAGATGAATGCCGATTGTGAACAGGCCCGGGGCGTTCTGGCCGCCCTATGAGCGCCGATCCGATTGAACGCACCGGCCTGCCCGCCCGGTTCTGGGAACGCAAACCGCTGCGCAAGATGAACCAGCGCGAGTGGGAGGCCCTGTGTGACGGCTGCGGCAAGTGCTGCCTCAACAAGCTGGAAGATGAAGACTCGGGCGAAGTTGCCCTGACCTGCGTCGCCTGCCGCCTGCTGGACGATGAAAGCTGCCGCTGCACGCAATACGACATCCGGCATCAATTCGTCCCTGAATGCATCGTCATGACGCCCGACAATATCGACGAACACGCCTATTGGTTGCCGCAAACCTGCGCCTATCGGCTGCTGTGGGAGGGCAAACCGCTTTACGACTGGCACCCATTGTTGTCTGGTACGCCGGAAACCGTGCACGCCGCAGGCGTGTCGGTCCGAGGGCGCACGGTGTCCGAGTTCGAAACCCCCATGGAAGAGTGGGAAGACTACATTATCGAGGAGCCTAGCTGATGTATTTCGCATCTGACAATTCCGGGCCGGTTCACCCGCAGGTCATGGCCAAACTGGCCGAGGCCAATCAGGGCTATCAGATGGCCTATGGCGCCGACACGATGATGAACGAGGTGCGTGACCGCATTCGCAGCATCTTTGAAGCTCCGGGGGCGGCCGTCTATCTGGTGGCGACGGGGACAGCGGCAAATTCTCTGGCTCTTGCCACATTGTCCAACCCTTGGGAAACGATCTTCTGCTCTCCGGTTGCCCATATTCACGAAGACGAGTGCAACGCGCCCGAGTTTTACACCGGGGCCAAGCTGACCCTTGTTCCCGGCGGTGACAAGATGGCGCCGGACGCGCTGCGCGGGTCCATCTTGGGCGAAGAAACCCGTGGTGTTCACGGGCCGCAGCGCGGGCCGGTGTCGATCACCCAGGTCACCGAGCGCGGATCGGTCTATTCGCTGGAGGAGTTGCAGGCGCTGTGCGGGGTCGCAAAGGAATATGGCTTGCCCGTCCATCTGGATGGGGCCCGGTTCAGCAATGCCCTGGTGGCCCTGAATTGCTCTCCGGCTGACATGACATGGAAAGCCGGGGTGGATGCAGTCAGCTTCGGTGGTACCAAAAACGGCCTGATGGGCGTCGAGGCCGTGGTGTTCTTTGACGAGAGCAAGGCCTGGGAATTCGAGCTGCGGCGCAAACGCGGGGCGCATCTGTTTTCCAAGCATCGCTACCTGTCCGCTCAGATGGCGGCCTATCTTGATGATGATCTGTGGCTAAAGCTGGCGCGTCAGGCCAATGCAAACTGTGCCCGGCTGGCCGATGGCTTGCGTGCAAAAGGGGCCGAGTTCCTGCACGAACCGCAGGCCAATATGGTCTTTGCCGCTTTTTCACGCGCGAAGCACAAACAGCTGCATGAGGCCGGGGCAATCTACCACCTTTGGGGGGCCGAGCTGGAAGGTGACGATGACGATGAAAGCCTTGCGTGCAGACTGGTCTGCGACTGGTCGATCGGAACAGCCGAGATCGATCAGTTTCTCAGCCTGTTGTAACACCCGCCCCGTGGCCAGCTTTCCAGAACTCCTGAAGCAGCACGGCGGTTTCAAGGGGGTGCGAAATGGGCAGCATATGCCCCGCACCTTGAACGACTTCATGGCGTGCGTTCGGCAGACGACGCTGCAATCCTTTACAGATTGCGGGGATCGTCGGGTGGGTCTTTGATCCGCTCAGCAACAGGGTTGGCATCGATACGCGCTTGCATCTGTCGGGGTCAAGCAACCCTTCCCGGTCATCGTACAGAACGGGATAAGACGCGGGAACAACATGAATCCCACGTACCATGCTGGCGCGCGTCCGCTCTGGCAGGTCATGCCATTTGGGGCTGATGCCAGAGCTCCACATCCGGTTGAACAACCGCGCGGCCAGCGCTTCGTCGCCTGCTTGGAACGCTGCTTCAATCGGCTGGGACTCTCGCAGGTGCTGATCGTAGAAACCGGGCGCGTCCTGTTTTGCCACCGCAAAGAACACAGGCTCAATCAGGGTCAAACTTCGAATACGGTCCGGGTGCTCGATGGCCAGTCTGAGCGCAACGATCGCCCCAAAGGAATGGCCGACCAGATCCGTGGGCTCGGTCAATTCGACCGCCGCCAGCTCTGTCACAGCGTCAAAGAAATCGCTTTGACCGTCCCAATCCGGACTGCGCCCATGAGACAGCATGTCCGGTGCAACAAGACACACGCTGCCATCCAATGCCTTGGCCAGGCCGGACCACGCGCCGGAATGTGCAATGGTGCAATGAAGGGCAAGCAAATTGCGCCCTCCGTCACCCAATCGTCTCACGAAACCGGATTGCATCGCCGTCGGGGCTGTCATCCATCGATCTCGGACAGATGCCGATCCAGATCATCCAGGCGATCCTGCCCCCAGAAGCGTTGACCATCCGGCGTGATGTAGAACGGCGCGCCGAACACGCCGCGATCCACGGCTTCTTCCAGATTGGCGGCATAGGTTTCGGCCCCGACCAGCAGACCGCTGTTGGCCAGTTCCGGGTCAAACCCGGCATTTGCCAGGCAGTCCCGGATCACATCATCCTGAGCGACGTCCTTTTCTTCGGCCCAGCAGGCGCGCAGTATCAACTGGCACAACTTGCCCACGTCGCCCGAACCATCCTTGATCGCGGCGATGATCGCATAGGAGGACGGCGCCATGTTGGTCGGCCAGTGCGCCGGTTGCAGGTTGAACTCCATCCCCAGATTCTTCGATTGGCGCAGCAACTCTTGAGCGCGGTATTCGATGCGCGATACATGACGGTCCTTCGGCGGCGTGCCCCCGGTACGTGCGAACAGGGCCATGATGTCCAGCGGCTTGTAGTTAATCGTTGCGTCGTGTTTCGCCGCAATCTCTTCCAGCCGGTTCCCCGCAAGATAGCTGTAGGGCGAAATTGTCGCAAAAAAGTAGTCAATCCGGGTCATGTTCACTTTCTCCGCTGCGTTACCTTTGCGGGACGGTAAGGCCATGCTAAGCGGTGTCAACATCACGAATCTGTCACATTGCCATTGCTGCCCGGGGACCTCAGCCGATGCCGACACTTCACGAACCCAAGCTTATCGCTGGGAACGCCAACCTTCCACTTGCCAAAACCATCGCCCGTCGCATGAGCCTGTATCGCGGTGTCGACCAGGGATTGGTCGATGCACGCGTCGAACGGTTCAACGATGGCGAGATCTTCGTCGAAGTGTTCGAGAACGTACGCGGCGAGGATATGTTCATTATCCAGCCGACCTCGAACCCGGCCAACGACAACCTGATGGAGCTGCTGATCATCGCCGACGCACTGCGCCGCTCGTCGGCGCAACGGATCACGGCCGTGATCCCCTATTTCGGCTATGCCCGCCAGGATCGCCGCACCAAGGCCCGCACGCCCATCAGCGCCAAGCTGGTGGCCAATATGCTGACCGGCGCAGGGATCGAGCGGATTCTGACGATGGATCTTCATGCCGCGCAGATTCAGGGGTTTTTCGATATGCCCGTCGACAATCTGTACGCCTCGCCGATCTTTGCGCTGGATGTCAAAAACCAGTTCAAGGACAATCTGGATGAGATCATGGTGGTTTCACCCGACGTGGGCGGCGTGGCGCGCGCGCGTGAACTGGCCAAGCGCATCAATGCCCCTTTGTCGATCGTTGACAAGCGGCGTGAGAAAGCAGGCGAAGTCGCTGAAATGACCGTTATCGGAGATGTGAAGGACAAGATCTGCCTGATCGTCGACGATATGTGTGACACCGCCGGAACACTTTGCAAGGCCGCGCAGGTCCTGTTGGACAATGGCGCCAAGGAAGTTCACTCCTACATCACGCATGGTGTCATGAGCGGCCCCGCGGTCGAGCGGGTGACGAACTCGGTCATGAAGTCGCTGGTGCTGACCGACACGATCCAGCCGACCAAAGAGATTTTGAAGGCAAAGAACATCCGCATCGTTCCGACTGCGCCGATCTTCACCCAGGCGATCCTGAATATCTGGAACGGAACCAGTGTGTCTTCGCTGTTCGAAGACAAGACGCTGACCCCGATCTACGAATCCATGTATCAGATGGATTGAGCAACAGGGGCGACCGAACATGTCGCCCCCTGATATCTGAAATACCGATTGCGCGGATATCTGACCATGGGGCGCGATCGGCGACACAAGTGGAATCACCTCCATGACTGCCAACAAACGTATTGTTCTTTCCAGCGATCACGCGGCGATCGAGCTGCGCCAGTCCGTGGCCAACCACATCGCACAGCAAGGTTGGGACGTGGTTGATATCGGCCCGACAACCCCGGAAAGCACCCATTACCCCAAGCACGGCAAGGCCGCAGCGCAGGCCGTTGCCTCGGGCGATTGCAGCTTGGGTATCGTCCTCTGCGGCACTGGGCAGGGTATCATGATGGCTGCGAACAAAGTGCCCGGCATTCGCTGTGGCGTTTGTTCCGACGCATTCTCGGCCCGCATGATCCGCCAGCACAACAACGCCAACATGCTGTCGATTGGCGCGCGGGTTGTCGGTGAGGGTCTGGCGCTGGACATCGTTGACGCGTTTCTGAATGCCGAATTCGAAGGCGGCCGCCACGCCACACGCGTGGACATGATCGAAGCGCAGGACGACTGAACCCAATCAGTCGTTCAAACGCCTGAAAACATGGCGAACCCGGATCAGGAAATATTCCAGTCGTCCGGGTGTGCCACCTCTCCTATCGCGGTCCAGCTTGCCCGGATGCGGGCAATCCGAGTGTCGGACCAGGTCCGGAATACTGCGTCAAAACCCTCGGCAGTGATATGTTCGGCCTGAACCTCTGCGCGCAGCGCCGAGGACGTGTCGACATCCCACAGCGAGATCCCGATCTGCACCATAGGCGGGGTCCGAAATGCTTCTTTGAACCGAATGTTTGCGCGGCGTTCACGCGGCCCCTGCCCGGTCCACATATCGCCGCCTTCGGCAAACTCCGAGAACAGGACATTTTCACCCTGCTCAATTCCAATGGGATGGGTTAGAAACTTTTTCATCTTATCATCATTATTCTTGAATCCCCGCAACTTACCCCGGCATTTCGGCAAAAGCACGACAAAAAAACGGCCCCGCAATTGCGAGGCCGCTCAAATTTTTCACTAGTGGGCCCGTTACAGGCTCATATGCGTTCCAAGCGCTTCCATGTCGGCCAGCAGCTTGGCTGCATCGTCGACAATGGTCTGTTCGCCGTTTTCCTTCGCCACTTCGTGCGAGGCGCGTGCCTCGGCGATCAGCTCGTCCAGATGCGCGCGGGTTACTTCCGCCACCGGGATGGCCTTTTCGGCCAGAACCGACAGGCTGTCGCCGTTGATCTGGGCAAACCCGCCGGTGACCAGGTATTCGCTGGACCCTTCGGGTGCCTCGACCTTGAGCAGACCGGGGCGCAGCGTGGTGATGGTGGGGGCATGATCGGGCATCGCCGTCATGTCCCCGTCCGCGCCGGGAATCTGGACCGCGCTCGCCTGAAGCGAAGCAAGGCTCCGCTCGGGGCTGACGAGGTCGAATTGCATCGTGTTTGCCATCAGGGATACTCCTTAGGCGGCTTCTGCGGCCATCTTCTCCGCTTTGGCGATCACTTCGTCGATGCCACCAACCATCAGGAAGGCCGCTTCGGGCAGGTGATCGTATTCGCCGGCCACAACGGCCTTGAACGACGCGATGGTCACATCCAGAGGAACCTGAACGCCGGGCGAACCGGTGAAGACTTCGGCCACGTCGAACGGCTGCGACAGGAAGCGTTCGATCTTACGGGCACGGGCCACGGTCAGTTTGTCCTCTTCCGACAGTTCGTCCATGCCAAGGATGGCGATGATGTCCTGTAGCGACTTGTAGCGCTGGAGGATCTGCTGAACGTCGGTCGCAACCCTGTAGTGCTCTTCACCAACGATGGCCGGGTCAAGCAGACGCGAGGTCGAGTCGAGCGGGTCAACCGCCGGGTAGATACCCTTTTCCGAGATCGCACGGTTGAGAACGGTGGTCGCGTCGAGGTGCGCAAACGAGGTTGCCGGCGCAGGGTCGGTCAGGTCGTCCGCGGGCACGTAGATCGCTTGCACGGATGTGATCGAGCCCGACTTGGTCGAGGTGATGCGTTCCTGCAGGGCGCCCATGTCGGTGGCCAGTGTTGGCTGGTAGCCGACGGCCGAAGGAATACGACCTAGCAGAGCCGACACCTCGGAACCCGCCTGCGTAAAGCGGAAGATGTTGTCGACGAAGAACAGAACGTCGGTACCGGACTGGTCACGGAACTGTTCCGCCAGGGTCAGACCGGTCAGAGCGACACGTGCACGCGCACCCGGAGGCTCGTTCATCTGACCGTACACCAGGGCCACTTGGCTTTCCGACAGGTTGTCGGGCTTGATCACGTTCGATTCGATCATCTCGTGGTACAGATCGTTCCCTTCACGGGTCCGTTCACCAACACCCGCGAACACCGAGAAGCCCGAGTGCACTTTTGCGATGTTGTTGATCAGTTCCATGATCAGAACGGTTTTACCAACGCCGGCACCGCCGAACAGGCCGATCTTACCGCCTTTGGCGTAGGGGGCCAGCAGGTCAACGACCTTGATGCCGGTCACCAGAATTTCCGACTCGGTCGACTGTTCGTCGAACTCGGGCGCGGGCTGGTGGATGGCGCGGGTTTCGGTGGCTTCGACCGGGCCCTTTTCGTCGATCGGTTCGCCGACCACGTTCAGGATGCGGCCCAGGGTGGCGTTGCCGACCGGAACCGAGATCGGTGCGCCGGTGTCGGTCACGGCCTCGCCGCGGACCAGACCTTCGGTCGCGTCCATCGCGATGGTGCGGACAGTGTTTTCACCCAGGTGCTGAGCAACTTCCAACACCAGGCGCTTGCCGTTGTTGGTGGTTTCCAGCGCGTTCAGAATTTCAGGCAGCTGATCTTCGAAGTGCACGTCGACGACGGCCCCGATGATCTGTGTGACTTTGCCTTTTGCATTCGCCATGTTTCGTCTCCGGTTTTCTTACAGCGCTTCGGCGCCGGAAATAATTTCAATCAGCTCGTTGGTGATCACGGCCTGACGCGAGCGGTTGAACTGGATCGTCAGCTTGTCGATCATCTCACCCGCGTTGCGTGTCGCGTTGTCCATCGCGGACATCCGTGCACCCTGTTCAGACGCTCCGTTTTCGAGCAGAGCCGAGAAGATCGCAGTCGCAACCCCCTTGGGCAGCAGGTCGGCCAGAATGGCTTCTTCGCTGGGCTCGTAATCGAAGATGGCACCGCTGTCGTCACCCGCCGCTTCGCCCTCGAACGAGGCGGGGATGACCTGCTGCGCCGTCGGGATCTGGGTCACGACGTTGACGAACTTCGAGTAGAAGATCGTGGCAACGTCGAACTCACCCGCGTCAAAGCGAGACAGGACGTCCTTGGCGATGTCTTGCGCGTTGTTGTACCCAATGCGCTTGACCTCGCTCAGGTCGATATGTCCAACGAACAGATCGCCAAAATCACGCTTGAGCGCGTCGCGGCCCTTCTTGCCGACAGTCAGAACCTTGACCGTCTTGCCTTTCAGGCGCAGCTCTTCCGCCTTTTGGCGGGCCAGCTTGGCGATGTTCGAGTTGAAGCCGCCGCAGAGGCCGCGTTCAGCTGTCATGACAACCAGCAGATGGACATCGTCACTGCCCGTACCACGGAGCAGCTTGGGGGCGCTGTCGCTGCCCCCGACCGAAGCCGCCAGCCCTGCCATCACGGCATTGAACCGCTCGGCATAGGGGCGCGAGGCTTCGGCAGATTCCTGGGCGCGGCGCAGTTTTGCAGCCGCGACCATCTGCATGGCCTTGGTGATCTTGCGGGTCGATTTGACCGACTCGATCCTGTTTTTGAGGTCCTTAAGATTTGGCATATGCCCGCCTCTCCCTTAAGCGAAGGTTGCGGCGTATTCGTCCAGCGCAGCCTTGATCTTGTCGGAAGCGTCACCCTTGATCTTGGGGTCTTCGTCCGTGATCCACTGAAGCAGATCCGCGTGCTTGCCACGCAGGTGCGCCAGCAGGCCAGCTTCGTAACGGCCAACGTCGGACACATCGATCTTGTCGAGGTAACCATTGGTACCTGCGAAGATGACGCAGACGATTTCAGCGTTGGTCAGCGGCGAGTACTGCGGTTGTTTCATCAGCTCGGTCAGACGCGCACCACGGTTCAGCAGCTGCTGGGTTGCGGCGTCGAGGTCTGAACCGAACTGCGCAAAGGCCGCCATTTCGCGGTACTGAGCCAGTTCCAGTTTAACCGGACCCGCAACCGACTTCATCGAGTTGGTCTGGGCCGAAGAGCCCACACGCGAAACCGACAGACCGGTGTTCACGGCAGGACGGATGCCCTGATAGAACAGTTCGGTTTCCAGGAAGATCTGGCCGTCGGTGATCGAGATCACGTTGGTTGGAATAAACGCCGAAACGTCACCACCCTGAGTTTCGATAACCGGCAGAGCGGTCAGCGAACCCGCGCCGAAGTCTTCGTTCAGCTTCGCCGAACGTTCCAGCAGACGGGAGTGGAGGTAGAAAACGTCGCCAGGATAGGCTTCACGTCCGGGCGGACGACGCAGCAGCAGCGACATCTGACGATAAGACACAGCCTGTTTCGACAGGTCATCATAGATGATCAGCGCATGGCGGCCGTTGTCGCGGAAGTATTCAGCCATCGCAGTTGCGGCGTAGGGTGCCAAGAACTGCATCGGTGCCGGGTCCGAAGCGGTTGCGGCCACAACGATCGAGTATTCAATCGCACCGGACTCTTCCAGTTTCTTCACCAGCTGCGCAACGGTCGAACGCTTTTGACCGATCGCTACGTAAACGCAGTACAGTTTCTTCGACTCGTCGTCGCCTGCTGCGTCGTTGTAGGTTTTCTGGTTCAGGATGGCGTCCAGAGCGACGGCGGTTTTGCCGGTCTGACGGTCACCAATGATCAGCTCACGCTGGCCACGGCCGATCGGGATCATCGCGTCAACCGATTTCAGGCCGGTTGCCATCGGCTCGTGAACCGATTTACGCGGGATGATGCCGGGCGCTTTTACGTCTGCAACGCCACGCTTGGTTGCGTTGATCGGGCCTTTGCCGTCCAGCGGGTTGCCCAGACCGTCCACAACGCGGCCCAGCAGCTCGTCACCGATCGGAACGTCCACGATCGAGTTGGTACGCTTGACGGTGTCACCTTCTTTGATGTCACGGTCGGAACCGAAGATAACGACACCGACATTGTCGCTTTCCAGGTTCAGCGCCATGCCCATGATGCCGCCGGGGAATTCGACCATCTCACCGGCTTGCACATTGTCCAGACCGTATACACGGGCAATCCCGTCACCGACGCTCAGCACGCGACCGATCTCGGCCACTTCGGCTTCCTGACCAAAATTCTTGATCTGGTCCTTCAGGATTGCAGAAATCTCTGCAGCTTGGATTCCCATTTATCCGACCTCTTTCATTGCATTCTGTAGGGAGTTCAGCTTCGAACGGATCGAACTGTCGATCATTTTCGAGCCCACTTTAACGACAAGACCGCCGATGAGGCTTTCATCCACGGTCGCATTGATAGTTACGGTCTTGCCCACACGCTCGGACAGCGTCTTGGACAGTTTTTCCATTTGCGTCTTGGTCAGCGCCTTGGCCGAGGCGACATCCGCGGTCACTTCGCCACGCTCATCAGCCAGCATGTCGCGCAGAACCTTCAGCAGTTGCGGCACGACGAACAGGCGACGCTTCTGCGCCATCAGACCCAGCGTGTTGCGCAGGATGGCGTTCAGACCCATCTTGTCTGCGATCGCAGTGATCGCGCCTTCCTGTTCAGCGCGGGAAACCAGCGGCGATGCGATCAGGTCGCGCAGCTCTGCACTGTCGTCCAGCGCGGCTGCCAGATCATTGATGCCGGATTCCAGACCTGCAAGGTCGTTGTTCTCTTTTGCGATCTCGAAGACCGCGGTGGCATAGCGCTCGGCGATGCCAGTGGAAATCGAAGCTGGTTCGGACACGTCCACCCTTCCGATATTTTGGGCCCCGAATTCGCGTGCGGCAGCTACCCCGGGGGCGTGAAGAAACCCCGGCCAGACGGTCGGGGATCAAAATCACCGGGGATGTAGCAGAGCCGAACCAACCAAGCAATACGCTATAGCGGTAACGGATTTATCCACAAATTGTTATTTTTCATTAACTTACGGCAAGTGCGACGGTTTGAACACATTGGCCCAGTTGAAAAATGTTACGAATATGCAGGTTTTTGCGATTCCTGTGACTTTTTTTCCTCAATTTTTCGCGTGGAATTGCCCGGGGTCTCAGGCGGGCTTCAGCAAGCCGTCCAGCGCTTTGATCGGTCTTTTGACCGCGTCTTTGGTCACGCTGCCGCTTGGCGGGCGGATATGTTTGCTGACTTCCACCATCAGCACCCCACCCGCCATCACCGTCGGAATCCGCTGGCCGGTCTTTTCGATCAGGTTGCCGGATTTCAACCAGAATCGCCGGAACGACGGAGGCATATACAAGGCCGAGCAATGCACCTCGGGCAGGAAGTGATGCGCCTTAAGCTGGTTTTCCAGCTGAGTTGCAGAGTACGGGCGCCCGAACCCGAACGGGGTCTTGTCCGACCGTGACCACAGACCCGCCCGGTTTGGAACGATGAAGACGGCCCGGCCACCGGGGCCCAGCACGCGCCAACATTCGTCAAGCAACTGGTTTGGCCGTTCCGACGTTTCCAGCCCATGCATCACCACAAGCTTGTCCACGTGGCCGGTCTCGATCGGCCAGAGGGTTTCTTCGGTCAGGACCGAAACGTTGGGCATGCCTGCCGGCCATGGCATCACGCCCTGTGGTCCCGGCATCAACCCGATGACCCGGCGCGCATCCGACAGGTAAGGGCGCAGCAAAGGCACCGCGAAACCGAATCCCGCCACTGTCTGGCCTTTTGCTTCGGGCCAAAGCTCGATCAGACGCCCGCGAATAGCCGCCTGCGCCGCACGCCCCAACGTGCTGCGGTAATAGAAGTTCCTCAGATCCTGTACATCAAGATGCATTGCGGACATCCGGTCAATCGGCTTAGCTGGGCGCAGTCTAGCAATGAAAGGGCAAAAGGCCATGCCTCTTGAAATCGTTACAATCCCGTGCCTGAGCGACAATTACGCCTTTCTGGCGCATGACGCCGTCACTGGCCAGACCGCCCTGATCGACGCGCCCGAGACCGCACCGGTCCTGAAGGCGTTGGATGACCGGGGGTGGACGCTGTCATATGTGCTGTTGACCCATCATCACTGGGATCACGTGGACGGGCTTGCGGGAATATTGGCCAAACAACCGGCAAAGGTCATCGGGGCCGCCGCTGACGCAAACCGCCTGCCACCGATGGATCAGCAGGTCAAAGAGGGCGACAGTTTCGAGATCGGCGGCGAACCGGTTCAGGTTCTGGACGTTTCCGGGCACACGGATGGCCATATCGCATTCTACATGCCGAAGAGTTCCGCGGTGTTCACCGCCGACAGCCTGATGGCGCTGGGTTGTGGGCGCCTGTTCGAGGGCACACCCGCGCAAATGTGGGCCTCTTTGAACAAGCTGGCCGCCCTGCCGGACGACACTTTGGTCTGTTCAGGGCACGAATACACACAATCCAACGCCAAATTCGCGATTACAGTCGATCCCGAAAATCAAGCCTTGAAAGATCGCATTGCGGATATCGACCGCGCGCGTGCGGCCGGGAAAGCCACTGTTCCTTCGACTCTGGCCCTTGAAAAGGCCACAAATCCGTTCCTGAGGGCCGCCGATCCGGCGATTCAGGCGAAATTGGGTATGGTGGGCGCTGACCCCGAGGCCGTTTTTGCCGAAATTCGGGCTAGAAAAGACCGGTTCTGATGCCTATTTGCTCCTCTTCAGAGCCACGGTCACAACAAATGTGACTGTCAAGTGAAAGAAAACCCTTGAAGCCGGGCCACGATCAACCAAACTCTAATAGTATGAGGACATGGTTGGGATGGGGTTCCGGCCAAGAAACCGCCCCCTTCTGACCCAAGACAGAGGAGCACCCGCGTGCCTTCATTCTCGAGCACACTGGAACAAGCCATACACGCGGCCCTGGCGGCTGCGAATGAACGGCGCCATGAATTCGCAACGCTGGAGCATTTGCTGCTGGCCCTTCTGGAAGAACCCGATGCCGTGCGCGTCATGAAAGCGTGCAGTGTCGATCTGGACGAGCTGCGCAGCACTTTGGTGGAGTTCATCGACGAGGATCTTTCGAATCTGGTCACGGATATCGACGGATCCGAAGCCGTACCCACCGCAGCATTCCAGCGCGTCATTCAGCGCGCCGCGATCCACGTTCAAAGCTCGGGCCGGACCGAAGTGACCGGCGCCAACGTTCTGGTCGCCATATTCGCCGAACGCGAAAGCAATGCCGCCTATTTCCTGCAAGAGCAGGACATGACCCGTTACGACGCGGTCAATTTCATCGCGCATGGCGTCGCCAAGGATCCTGCCTATGGCGAAAGCCGCTCGGTATCCGGTGCGGATCAGGTGGAAGAAGACGCCCAGACCACATCCGGCGAAGCCGAACAGAAAGAAAGCGCGCTGGGAAAATACTGCGTGGATCTGAACGCCAAGGCTCGAGCTGGCGATGTCGATCCGCTGATCGGACGCTCGGATGAGGTGGAACGCTGCATCCAGGTGCTGTGCCGCCGCCGCAAGAACAACCCGCTGCTGGTGGGGGATCCAGGTGTGGGCAAGACCGCCATCGCAGAAGGCCTTGCGCACAAGATCGTCGGTGGCGAGGCCCCCGATGTGCTGGCCAATACCACGATCTATTCCTTGGACATGGGCGCGCTGCTGGCCGGAACCCGCTATCGCGGTGATTTCGAAGAACGTCTGAAAGCGGTTGTGACCGAACTGGAGGATCACCCGGACGCGGTGTTGTTCATCGACGAAATCCATACCGTGATCGGTGCCGGGGCGACCTCGGGTGGGGCTATGGATGCCTCGAACCTGCTGAAGCCTGCGCTTCAGGGCGGCAAACTGCGCACCATGGGCTCGACCACCTACAAAGAGTTCCGTCAGCACTTCGAGAAGGACCGTGCGCTGAGCCGCCGGTTCCAGAAGATCGACGTGAACGAGCCTTCGGTAGAAGACAGCGTAAAGATCTTGCGCGGGCTGAAGCCTTATTTCGAAGAGCATCATGACATCAAATACACCGCCGATGCGATCAAGACGGCGGTCGAACTGTCGGCGCGTTACATCAACGACCGCAAGCTGCCCGACAAGGCCATCGATGTGATCGACGAGGCCGGCGCGGCGCAGCATCTGGTCGCGGAAAGCAAGCGGCGCAAGACCATTGGCGTCAAAGAGATCGAGGCGGTTGTCGCCAAGATCGCGCGCATTCCGCCCAAGAACGTCACCAAGGATGATGCGTTGGTGCTGAAAGACCTCGAAGCATCGCTGAAACGGGTGGTGTTTGGTCAGGATCTGGCAATCGAGGCGCTGTCCAGCGCGATCAAACTGGCCCGCGCCGGTCTGCGCGAACCTGAAAAACCCATCGGCAACTATCTGTTTGCCGGTCCGACGGGGGTTGGCAAGACCGAGGTGGCGAAACAGCTTGCAGATACCCTGGGTGTGGAACTGCTGCGTTTCGACATGTCGGAATACATGGAGAAACATGCCGTCAGCCGCCTGATCGGTGCCCCTCCGGGCTATGTCGGGTTTGATCAGGGTGGTTTGCTGACCGACGGTGTTGACCAGCATCCGCACTGCGTGTTGCTGCTGGATGAGATCGAAAAGGCCCACCCGGACGTGTTCAACATCCTGCTGCAGGTGATGGACCATGGCGAGTTGACCGATCACAACGGCCGCACGGTGAATTTCCGCAACGTGGTGCTGATCATGACCTCGAACGCGGGCGCGCAGGAACAGGCCAAAGCCGCCATCGGCTTCGGTCGCGATCGGCGCGAAGGCGAAGACACGGCCGCGATCGAGCGTATGTTCACACCGGAATTCCGCAACCGTCTGGATGCCGTGATCTCCTTCGCACCGCTGCCGAAAGAGGTCATTTTGCAGGTGGTCGAGAAATTCGTCCTACAGCTTGAGGCACAACTGCTGGATCGTGGCGTGACCATCGACCTGACCCCAAAAGCTGCCGAGTGGCTGGCCGACAAGGGATATGACGACAAGATGGGTGCACGCCCGCTGGGTCGCGTGATTCAGGAGCACATTAAGAAGCCGCTGGCCGAAGAGCTGTTGTTCGGCAAGCTGGCCAAGGGCGGCGTGGTTCGTGTCTCGGTCAAGAAGGGCGAACTGGATCTTGAAATTCTTGGCCCGGACCAACGGCGCATTTCAGGAGACAAACCACCTCTGTTGACGGCAGACTGACCAAAATACAGACAACTCCTTCAAAGCCCGGCGATCCCCATCGCCGGGCTTTTTCTCTGCTGACAGCATAAAGTGCGACGGAAAAAGACTTCTGCCGCGTGTCATCTTCAATGATGAACGCAAGACAGGGATCGACACGTGAGCAAAATTTCAATTCTCTGGGGCGCCGCCTTTGCCCTATCCACCGTTGCCGCTGTGGCAACTGCACAGCACAGGTTTCGCTATCACGACGAAACGACTGCAGAAACGCTGAGGTTGGTGCCAGCAACCGAAAACCCCGGGAAAAGCAGCGCCTCGGTGAAAGAAAAAGGCGGAAAAATCAAAGTGACGGGCAACGGCATTCCTGATCATCTGGTTGGCCGGTTTCCAAACCAAGGCAATCCGCACCAGATCGAACAGCAGAAGGTCAAGTTGAAATTGCCTGCAAATCCAACGACCAAAGGTGCAATCACGCCGCTGCAAATGGGGTGGAACTTTGGCGTGTCACTCAACGGGGTTGTGTTCGACCCGCTGGCGGCCGAGTTTTGGCATGGCGACCCCAGGTCCGGGTGGTCCTACAATGCTCTGGGTGGCGCTGTTTCCTTGGGATTGGACGCCAATTATGCGCATGTACAGCCGAACGGAAAGTATCACTATCACGGTGTACCGACGGGGTTGGTCAAGCTGCTGGGATGGTCACCGTCCGAGCATTCACCCTTGATCGGCTATGCCGCAGATGGTTTCCCGATATATGCCGTCACTGGCGTCGTAGGGGGCAAAGTGACCGAAATGACGTCGTCCTATCGTCTGAAACCCGGCAACCGGCCGGGTGGCGCTGCGCCGGGCGGGCGGCATGACGGCACCTTCAACGAGGACTACGTTTTTGTTCAGGGTCACGGCAATTTGGACCAATGCAACGGCGCCTTCACCGTTTCAGCAGAATACCCTTCAGGAACCTATGCGTACTTTCTGACCGAGGATTACCCCGTGGTACCCCGCTGCTTCATGGGCACTCCGGATCAAAGCTTTCGCTTTGGCAGACGGTAATCGGTTTGACCCCATCACGCAGATTACCCATGCAAGAGGCAAGGGTTTGCTATCTTTCCGTGAGTTTCAGCTCGATCCGGCGGTTCTGTGCCCGCGCCTCTGGCGTGTCAGCCGGATTGACCGGCTGGAATTCACCAAACCCGTTTGCCGCCAGACGATTGGGTGGGATGCCCAGCGCGTCGACCATATAGCGCACAACAGACAACGCGCGACCCTGGCTGAGTTCCCAGTTGTCCCGGTATCGGCCCGAACCGGCCAGCGGAACGTTGTCGGTATGGCCGTCGACCCGGATCACCCAGTTCAGACCGGGCGGAATTTCAGCGGCGACACTGCGCAGGATGTTCGCAACTTTCGCAACCTCCTGCTGCCCTTCCGCGGACAGCACGGCTGATCCTGTCGGAAACAAAACCTCGGATGAAAAGACAAAGCGGTCACCTTCAATCCGCACACCTTCCTGATCGCCAAGGACATCCCGGAGACGTCCGAAAAATTCCGAACGATAGCGTTGCAGATCTTCCGCCTGCGCTGCCAGTTCCTCATTCTGACCGGCCAGTGCTTCGGCCTCGGCCTCGAGACGCAGGCGTTCGGCTTCTTCCAGCAGGCGGCGGCGGCGTTCTTCCGAAGCGGCACGGGCCAGCGCGGCATTCAGGTCCTGACCCAAAGTCTGGATTTGGATCTCGGCGGCCTCGTTGCGCTCTTCGAAATCGTCCAGCAGAGCCTGCAAGGACCCCAACTGCCCGCGCAGCGCGGCAATCTGCTGGTTGAGAAGAGCCGCCTCACGCTGGGCCTCGGCTGAGATTTCTTTCTCTTCCGACAATGTCGATTCTGCCAGAGCCAGCAAAGCCTGCCTTTGTTCGGCCAGGGAGCGTTGTTCATCAGCATCCGCCTGCGCTTGCGTTTGCGCCTCCAGGGCGGCTTCAAGCTGGGCGCGCAATTCATCAGGATTCACGTCGCCGAATTGTCGCTCAAGCTCGGCCCGCGCGGCTTGCGCGGCGGCCAGAAGGGTCAGCGTATCTTCGGCCTCTTTGCGTTGTGCCTCCAACGCGAGCGTCATGGCCGTCAGCTCGGCATCCGCATTCTGAAGGCGGTTTCGCAATGCCTCGGCAGCAGCGGCTTCGGCCAGGCGGGCGGCTTCTTCATCGCTCAGTTGCTGTTCAAGGGTGGCGATTTCCGCCGCGCGTTCATCGCCGCTTTGCTCCAGATCCGCAACCAATGCTTCCAGTGCCTCGCGGCGGGCGGCTGCCAATCGGGCAGCTTCCGTCTGCGCATCGATTTCCTCGCGACTTTGTGCAAGGGCAAGGTTCAGCGCCTCTTGTTCCGTCAGCAATCGCTCGCGCTCAGCCTCAAGCGCTGCGATGTCGCCCAAAGCCTGTTCCTGCTCGGCAAGCAGCGCCGCAACCTGTGCTTCGAAATTCGTGATCCGGGTCTGCGCCTTATCCAGCGCGGCGGCCTGACGGTCGCGTTCGGTGGTCAGTGAGGCGATCAGCGACTGCGCTTGCGCCAGATCGTCTTCGGCCTGCGACAGCGTCGTGTTCAACGCACCCAGCCTTGCCTGCAAGCGGCTGTTTTCACGCTCTTCCAAACCCAGCGCGCCCGCAAGCGCAGCAACCTCGTCTGCCAGCGTCGTCAGTTCGTCTTCCTGACCCGAAATGGTTTCGCGCAGAACGAACTGAATCACCATGAAGATGGTCAAAACGAATGTCAGCACCATCAGCAGCCCGGTCATCGCGTCCACGAATCCGGGCCAGACCGAGCCCTGGAAGCGTTGACCGGTGCGGCGGGACAGCGCCATGGGTTACTCTCCTTCCGGCGTGGTGCGCACCGCGCCTCGCGGCAGGGTCAGGGCCTTGACCAGCAGTTCGATATCCTTGCGGAATTCGTTCATGCTTTCCTGACGACCCGCCGAAATCTCTTCGAGAATGCGCAGCAACTGCACGTCCATCGAGCGCAGGCGCATCCGGCTTTCGGCATCGATGCCATCGCCTGCACCGTGTTCGCGCATGTGGTCAAGCAACGCATCCTGCCCCAGCGCAACACGCTCCAGAGCCGAAGTGACGCTTTCGGTATTGGCCTGGCGATTGTTCATCTCGGCAATCACATCGACCAGTTGCCCCAGCTTGGCCGAAACCTTAGCCCGCTCACTTTCCTGAGCGGCAAACAGATCCTGCAACGCATCCATCTGTTCGGACATGGCATCCAGCACAGGTGTCAGTACGGCGATCTCTGCCCCGCCCTCTTCACCACCGGCAAATCCGACGCGGGTGATCGAGGACAGCCATTCTTCGAGCTCGCGATAAAAGCGGTTCTGCCCGTGCCCGGCAAACACTTCGAGCAGACCAACGATCAGCGATCCCGCCAAACCCAGCAGAGAGGACCCGAACGCAACGCCCATCCCCTGCAACTGCGCCTCGAGTCCGGTCATCAGGCGATTGAAGACGGCCAGCCCCTCTTCGCCTTCTTGCGGGTTCAGGCTGCGGATGGTGTCGACAATGGCTGGAACGGTTGTCGCCAGGCCAAAGAACGTACCCAGCAGACCCAAATAGATCAGAACATTGGTTATATAACGCGTGATTTCCCGTTCTTCTTCGACACGCTCGGCCACGGAGTCCAGAATGGACCGGGTTGAGGTGGAACTGATCTGTGAGCGCGCGCCTCTCTCCCGCAGCAGCGAAGCCAAAGGCGCCAGCAATTGCGGTGTACGCGCATCTTCGCGAACGACGCCCCCGACAAAGGCCTCGATCCAGCGCACGGACCCGATCAGTTGCGTGACCTGATAAAAACAAGCGAGGACGCCGATAAGAAATACGATCAGAATGAAACCATTCAGATACGGATTGGCATAGAAAACCGGCAATACGTAAGGCAGTGCCAGAAACACGCCCAGCCCGGACAAGCCGATCGCCATCAACATCAACAGAATTTGTCGAATGGGATGCGAGAAATGGGGTCTCGCGCCCTGATGTGCCTGCGCCATGCGCGTGGTTCCCGGTATTTGCCTGCTTTGCGTCGAATCTAGCGGGATTCCGCGCGTGACGCCAAGAGTTTATGCGGTAATGTCGCGCACCCGTTGCGCCAACCACTCAAGATCATGGTCACGCAGCCCGATCTCGGCCAGATGTTCTACGGTGTTGTAAAGATATTCATCATTCGGACCGCGCCCGCCAACCGCATGAGCGATGATCCGGGCCTGTTCCTCCAACGGCATCCCGCCGCAATACTGGACGTGGTCGGCATCGATCACATAGGTAACGGCATTGACGATTTGGCCGTTTTCCAGGTGCACATCCAGCATACGTTCAACATAGGCCGAGGAAATCAGCTCGCGCTCGCGCAGCTCGTGCAGCGTACGGTCTTCGTGACCCGCCTCGACCGCAAGGGCCAAACCGGTGCAACTGGCGTTCTCCTGTTCGTCCAGTGCCAGCACCAGGCCCGGTTTTTCTTCGGTCCCGCGGTGGTGGATCGAGCTCATGCAGAAGGAGCGGGAATAACCATGAAGTGTCGCGCGTTCACTGCGTGCCACCGGAAAGCCCGGATTCCACAGCAGCGATCCATATCCGAATACCCACATCGTCATTGCACTGGTCCTCGCCTGTTTCGGCCTATAAACATCAATTCCAAGGCGGGAAAAAGGGCCTTTCGAATGCGTATAATACGAGTGTTGATTTTTGTTTCCCTGGCATGGAGCGCCTATTGGTTCGTGGCCGGGTATGGCCTGCGCTCTGCGATCACTGGCTGGTTCGAACAGCAGGAGGCGCGCGGCTGGCAAGCGGATTTCTCGAATGTCGCGACAGCGGGCTATCCGACCCACCACATGACCCGTCTGAACAATCCGGCGCTGGCGGATCCGGTGAACGGCACGGCATGGAGCGCGGATTGGATCGAATTCAAAAGCCCCGCCATCTGGCCCGGCCGTCAGATATTGCGGTTCGCGGACACACCGCAACGCCTGTCATATTTCGACCAGACATCAACAATCGTGGCCGACGAATTGCTGGCCGAGCTGCAATTGCAGCCCGGCGTCTCACTCGTGCTGGAGAAAATGGCTTTGACGGCCGAGGCCTGGTCGGTGACGGAAAACTCCACCACGCTGGCCTCGGGCGACACACTGAGCCTGATCATGGAACAAACGCCAATTTCAGAAGCCTATTCCATCACGGCCCGCGCGGATGGGTTTACACCGGGGGAAAAACTGCGGGCCCTGATGCATTCCGCAAGTTCATTACCGCAAAGCTTTGAGACGCTGGAACTGGATATGGTCACCACTTTCGACAAGGTTTGGAGCCGGTCCGCCCTCGAAGACAGCCGTCCGCAGCCCGTGGCCATCGATCTGCGTCTGGCCGAGATCAAATGGGGTGAGCTGCGCCTGTTCGCGACCGGCGATTTGGATGTGGACGCCCAAGGTATCCCGACCGGAGAGATTGCCGTCAAAGCCGAAAACTGGCGGGATATGATCGCAATGGCAAACGCGGCGGGTGCCCTGCCCGATCAGGCCGTTGATCCCGTCACCCGAGGGCTGAACTTTCTGGCAGGGCTGGCCGGAAACCCCAACGCGCTGGATCTGCAACTGAATTTCCGCGATGGTTTCGTGGCGCTCGGGCCATTGCCTTTGGGCCCTGCCCCGCGTCTGATCCTGCGTTAACGGCAGTAAGGTCCGCTGCGATAGCGGGCCGTATCAAGGTGGAAATGATCCTTGTGATAGCGATCGGAATTCGGCCCCAGCACGGTACCAAACGGGCCGCACGCCCCGCGCCAGATCTTCTTGAGCTGTTTCTGAGACGGGTTCTTGCGCCACCCGTTCAGGACGGTCACCACCTCACCGTCAGCCATTTTGAAACCTGAGATATCGATCGCACGACCCTTGCCATGTTCGGATATCCGCGCACCTTTGCGGTTGTTGCGGGTTCGGCAGGCATAATGGGCGGCGATTTGCAGCTCGACCACGGGCCCGCGGCGTTTGAAGGTGGGTTTGACGGTCTTGTCGACCCACTTGTTCAACGCAATGGCGGTGCCGCAATCCATCGTCGAGGGGCGGCTGAGCATCACACCCGAAACCGAGGTGATCTGCACCGCATCCTTGACACCACAGGCTGAATTCTTGCTGCCCACACGGCCAACAGGTTTGCCTTGAATGGCAATATCCCCGCAAACAGACCCTTTGCGCAGCTTGCGCCTTTTGAACAACACCTGCTGCTCGACAGACTCGGGTCGCAAATAAGGCATCAAGGATGTGTCCGGCCCCAGAAGTGGCAGCTCCGACGGGCGCGCCGCCGCAGCCGTGACTTGCGGCGAAACCGGACGCGAAACCGGACGCAGGTTGGCAATGTCAGAAGGGGCAGGCGCGCTGACAGCCTGCTGAACAGTCAAAGGGCGCATGAGGGGCACCAAAGACTGGTCAAGGGGCGCGGCATGAACCGGCGCGGCGCTCAAAGCAACGACCCCAATCAGAATATGCCCCCAGCGCAGTCTCATGAACTTGCCTTTCCCCGCCCAAAGTCCGGCGCATCCGTATCCTGCCCGGCATCGATGATGCCGCGACGAATAGCACGGGTGCGGGTGAAGTAGTCAAACAAATGATCGCCGTCGCCAGTGCGTATGGCGCGTTGCAGGGCAAAAAGCTCTTCGGTGAACCGGCCCAGGATTTCCAGCGTCGCATCCTTGTTGGACAGGAACACATCCCGCCACATGATCGGGTCGGACGCGGCAATCCGGGTGAAGTCGCGGAAGCCGGCGGCCGAATATTTGATGACTTCGCTGTCGGTTACCCGTCGCAGATCGTCGGCCACGCCAACCATCGTGTAGGCAATCAGGTGCGGCGCATGGGACGTTACGGCGAGGACCAGATCGTGGTGATCCGCATCCATCTCATCGACATTCGACCCCATGCCCTCCCAGAGCGCGCGCAGACGGGCAATGGCATCCGGGTCCGAACCCTCGACCGGGACCAACAGGCACCAGCGATTGTCAAACAGTTCGGCAAACCCGGATTCAGGGCCGGAATGCTCGGTCCCTGCCAAGGGATGCGCGGGAACGAAATGCACTCCGTCGGGGATATGAGGCTGTACCGCCCGAATGACGCCCCGCTTGACCGAACCCACATCCGTAACGGTGGCACCGGGTTTCAGCACGGGTGCAATTTCTTCTGCAACTGCGCCCATAGCCCCCACAGGCACGCAGAGCACGACAAGATCGGCGCCTTCAACCGCCTCGCGTGCCGTGTCGCAAACACGGTCACACAATCCGATCCTGCGCGCGGTTTCACGGGACTTTTCAGACCGGGCATAACCCGTCACTTCCCCGGCCAGCCCTGCACGTTTCATCGCCCAGAACATGGACGAAGCAATCAGGCCCAGCCCGATCAGCGCAACGCGGTCGTAAATCTGGCTCATGCTGCGCCCTCTTTGAATGCAGTGATCGCCGCAACCACACGGCGGCAGACTTCTTCGTCGCCCACGGTGATCCGCAAGGCGTTCGGCAGGTTGTAGCCTGCAACCCGGCGGACAATCAAACCCTGCGTTTTCAGGTAGTCATCGCAGGCCTCGGCCTCGGCCTGATCGGCGAAACGCGCTAGGATGAAGTTGGTGCAGGACGGGTCCGACGGCACGCCTGTCTTGGCCAATTGATCGGCCAGCCACACACGAAGGCGCGCGTTTTCGGCCTGACAGAAGGTCAGGAATTCCACATCGTTTACCGCAGCTTCAGCCGCCGCCAATGCGGTCATTGACAGGTTGAAGGGCTGGCGCACCCGGTTCAGCACGTCGATGATCGGGCGGTGCGCATAGCCCCATCCGACACGCATACCGCCCAGCCCGTACACTTTTGAGAAGGTGCGCGTCATGATTACATTCTCATGGGCGTCAACCAGCGACGCCCCGCCATCGAACCCATCGACAAACTCCGCATAAGCGCCATCAAGAACCATCAGGCAGGTGTCGGGCAGACCCAGCGCCAGACGTTCCAGTTCGTCGTTCGGGATCATGGTCGAAGTTGGATTTCCGGGGTTGGTGACAAACACGATCCGCGTCTGCCCCGTCACCGCGGCGAGAATGGCATCCACATCCACCTTGCGGTCACGTTCGGCCACCATGACCGGCGTCGCGCCGGCCATGCGGGCGATGATCGGGTACATGGAAAACCCGTGCTCGGTATAGATCACCTCGTCCCCCGGCCCCGCGTAGGCCTGGGCGACGAATTGCAATACCTCGTCGCTGCCGACACCGCAGATGATCCGCGCCGGGTCCAGCCCATGGCGTGCGCCGATGGCCGCGCGCAGGCTCGCGTGGTCGGTGCTGGGATAACGATGCAGAGTGGCCGCGCTGTCGCGCACCGCCTCTATGGCCTTGGGGCTGGGTCCAAACGGGTTCTCGTTCGAGCTCAGCTTGATCACATGCTCCACTCCCGCCACATGCGACTGACCGCCCTGATACAGCGCGATGTCCATAATGCCGGGTTGTGGGGTGATCTTGGTCATGAGAGGCTCCGTTGAATGGGCCTCTCATACCTGTCTCAAAGGGTTGAGAAAAGCGGCAATTCCCTCATGCGGCCTTGAAGCGCGCTGTTGCCGGGTCAGCGTTGTAGTAAGGCGTGAATTCTTCGGTCCGGTGCGACAGGTCATTGACGCTGTCGATGATGAACTGAACCGTCTCTTCGCTCATCAGATATGAGAAATTCAGGCGCACCCAGCCGGGTTTTTTCATTTCTTCCCCAGCGGACAAGGCAGCGTGCAGCGCCTCTGACGTTGCCTGATCGATCCCCAGCAAGCGGTGGGCGTAGGGTCCGGCACAGGCACAGCCGCCCCGCGCCTGAATGCCGTAGATATCGCTGAGCATCCGCGTAAACAGCTGCTGGTGCACGGGCTGGCCCGCATTGTCGCGCACCAGGAAGGAAAAGATCGGCAGACGGTGCGCTTTTTCGACCCCAAGCAGGGTCAGGTTCGGGTTGTTCTTCCAGCCGTCCAGCGCCATTTGATTGTACTGCGCCTCACGCCGGGCGATTTCGTCCGTTCCGACGACATCCTTGACGATGAAGGCCAGCGCCGCACGAATGTCTCCGATCACGTTGGGCGTCCCGGCCTCTTCCCGGGTGGACAGATCGGTGCTGTAGTCATGCCGCCACGGTGAAACGAAACTTACGGTTCCACCGCCGGGCCAGCTGGGGCAGGTCCGTTTAACGGCCGATTGGTTCACAACCAAAACGCCTGACGCGCCCGGGCCACCGGGAAACTTGTGCGGCGAAACCACGATCGCATCCTTGCGGGCCCCTTCGGACCCCATGTCCATCGGCAGATAAGGCCCACCACCGGCATAGTCCCAAACGGCCAAGGCACCATACGCCTTGAGCATCCGCGTGACCGGATCAGGATCGGTGACAATGCCCGTTACGTTGGACGCGGCAGAAAACGATCCGACCACCAAATCGGCATCCACATGGGCCTCCAGCGCGGCTTTCAGCGCATGCAGGTCCACGCCACCGCCCTCGGCCTCGGGGATTTCGATGACACATGCCTTGCTTTCGCGCCACGGCAGAATGTTTGAGTGATGTTCATACGGTCCGATCAAGACAATCGGCTGGTCAGCCTCTGCCACCCCTAGCAGGCTGACCAACCGATTGAGCCCCGCAGTGGCGCCGGACCCGGTAAAGATCACCGCGTCCTCTTCCCGAGCACCAACAATGCGGGCTATTTCCGCCCGCGCTTCGCGGCGCAGACGTGTCATGTAGGACCCACAGTAGGAGGCCTCGGTGTGACTGTTTGCGTAAAACGGCAAAACGTCCTGCGCCACAAAATCCTCGACCTGCCGCAACGCGCGGCCCGAAGCGACGTAATCCGCATAGACAAGCGGCACGTCTCCAAGCAGACCCGGGATCAGAACGTTCTCGCCGATCAGCCCATCGCGCAGATTTGAATTGTGAGCGGTGGAACAGAGTTCCGCACGGAATTTGGACAGGGTCATGGCATTGGCTCCTTACTGCCATACCAATGTGATATTTCTGGCCCGAGGAAACTTCACATATCTTTGCGTGGATTTTTGAATTTTTGTGTCATATGATCAGTTATGGCATCAAAAATAGATCAAATTGATACACGCATACTGAAAGAGCTGCAAAAGGACGCCACCCTGTCACAGCGGGAATTGGCGGATCGGGTTGGCCTGTCCCAGAATGCCTGCTGGCGGCGCTTGAAGGCCCTGAACGAAAACGGTGTGCTGATCGGATCCACGGCCCGCATCGCACGAGAAGAACTGGGGTTGAGCCTTGTGGTCTTCGTCATGCTCCGCACCCGACACCACTCTGCCCAGTGGCTTCAGGCGTTTCGGAGCCATGTTCTGACAATCCCGGAAGTCGTGGATTTTCATCGGATCGGAGGGGATTACGACTATCAGCTGAAAGTCGTAACGCAGGACATGTCGTCATATGACAAGGTCTATCAACGATTGATCGAAAAGGTCGAGCTGGACAGCGTGACCTCGTATTTCGCGATGGAAGCGATCGCCGAAGGCAGGCCCCTGCCGATCTGACACGCACTACATTTGCCCAAAAACACCCTAAGGAGTCGCAGGCAATGTCGCGATGACGGCTGCGCCATGGGCAAACCAAAAAAAAGACCGCGCAAAAGCGCGGCCTTTCGGAATTCGATTTCGGCGAAGATCAGTTCTTCGCGTTAGATACCAGCGACAACTCATATTTCCTGCCCTTGATTTCATTAGATAAATTATATCAATTCGAGACTAAGCGGTTCAGGATTTTGCGGATGCGCTAACCAACGCTAACCATTTAATCGTCCATAACCGCCCGCATTGCGCCTATCGTCGCGCTGTCGTCGGCCCACGCGAGATAGGTTTGGGCGGTGATCTGGGTGCTTTCGTGACCCGCAATCCGGCTGACTTGGTTTAGCGGCACCCCTTTTTCCAGAAAACGGGTCAATGCGCCGTGCCGAAGGCCGTGTGTTGTCCCCCTGACACCCAAATCGCGAAATGTCTTATTGATCGGCTTGGTCGCGACTGATGAATACATCGGCAACCCGCGCGGGTCAGGGAATACCAGTTCGCTGTCGGTTGTCGTCTGTCGCCGTTTCAACATTTCTATGACAGGTTTCGCTAAGGGCAATGTACGGTGTCCGGCGCTGGTCTTTGGGTGTTCTTGGACCTTTATCCGCTGCCGGGTGTCGTCTGTTCGAACGGTGATGCGCCAGATGCGGGCTGTTTCTTCGCCCCAATCAATATCCTCCCAGTGTAGCCCCAAAGCCTCGCTGAGACGCAATCCGGTATAGGTCAGCAGTATGATAAGGTCTGCGGAATAATCGTCACCACCTTCCCGCAACTGTTCTTCGGCCCTGAGAGCCTGTTCGCGGGTCACTACGCGCGGCGGTGCTTTCTTCTGTTCTACCTTTGGGACACCTTCCCACGGACGCCCATCTATAAGACCCCACGTGCTGGCGTCTCTCAGTGCGCGTTTCGCGACCTTCATATAATTGTTGATCGTGGAGGATGCCAATCCGCGTCTGTTCAGTGCGACCTGAATATCCGAAAGGTGGAAGGCTGTTACTTCCGACAGCTGCAAGTCACCCAAAATCTCGGATATGTCTAAACAGATGCGTTCCTTGCTGTATCGGGTGCTGTAGCTTTTCCCCAATGTGTTCCGGGGAAGCCAGGTGCCCAATAGGAACTTGCTCAAGGTCAGGTGACGGTTGGCGGTCAGAGAATCATTCGCCGCCTCTGCTTCGCGCAACGTCGCCAGCTTTTGGGCTCCGCGCTTTCCGTCTTTGCCGTCATATCGCTCAGTGTGGACCTTCATCTTTCCGGTGATGTCCTTTGCCCGCCACGCCGCCAGATAATAGGTGCCGCGCTTCTTGCTGAACTTCTTCATCGTATAAGCCACTGCCGATGCGTCCTTTTCTCTACTGTTAGCTTTTAGATAATAAGAACTAATCTGTGGCGTCACTACACGAAAATAGTGCCTACTGTTTAATTGTAGATAATGTACTTATAAATCAGGATGTTAAGGCGATTATTTATATTTACTCGGCAGCCTTAGATCGGGTACGATTTACGGACTAACCTAAAGAGTTAGCAGGAAAGGTGAGACGGAATGAGCGATACAGAAGAACTGCCGGATTGCATAACCCCAGACGAATTAGCAAAGCGGCTAAACGTCAGCCGGGACCACGTTTACCGAATGTGGCGCGGCGGTTTCCTGCGCGGGTTCAAAGTCGGACGCCGCATTGTGATCCCCCGCACTGAGGTCGGACGGATTTTGACGGAAATGGACGAACAGGTTGTCCGAGACTTGCGGGAGTTTAAAGGGCGAGCAGGGTGATTAATTTCCGATTGAGCGAATGAAAGGCGCTCAGTCGAAAGCCAATCTCCCTCGAAAATGAAAACGGGCCGCATTGCGACCCGAAATCACGAAAAGGTACCAGAATACCCCGCCTAACCCGCAGGTATTCTACTGCGCCTTTTCTGTAATTTAAAGGGGCAGGCAGAATGTCGAAAATGAAAGACGTACAGGAAAGATGGCGCAGCGGCGAAGGAAAGGTCAATGCTGACGAGTTCCTTGCTGACGTCGCTAAGGAAACAACACTGTGGAATAGCGGGTTGTGGGCCTTACCAGCCGTTCAATCCTACCTCAACCGAATAGGCGCAGAGCCAATCGGAAAGCGGAAAGCCCGCATAACTGAGTGGGACAGCCGGAATTACAAGGAATACGAGGTAACAGTTGCTTTCGATCCTGACGCAGATCGGGAAAAGTTCATAACTGTAGTAGCGCAGGGCGACAAAATCGGTCAGGAGGCCGAATATGCGCCGACTGACGAAGAACTGTCTGCGATCTATAACGCACGGGACGCAATCGAATGGCCTACCCCGGTTGCTCTATCTATGGACGATGCGCGGGGGATACTCGACAGTGTTCCGGGGCCGGTTGACGTTTGGCCGAAAGGCAATCTCAAAGGCGGCATCGGCTTTCCGAAATATGCGGTGGGGTCTTACGTCAACCTTGACGACCTAACCGACACCGACAACACCGACAGCGTAACAGTGACGCCCGTTATCACTAAGGATGGTCTGGTCGCGCTCGAATTGCGCTGTGACTTCCGAGACGGAGGGAAGCTGTGCCAGGTGTTCCAGCCGTTTTCGGACGGGATGTGGTATTCTGAGGAAGGGCAGTTGCCGCTTGTCGGTTTGCCGCCGCTGTTGTCCAGTGCGGGGCCTGTGGATGTTGTTCTTGTCGAAGGGCCGAAGGATCAACGCGCTGCCCTAAAGGTTGCTGACCCGGATCGCTACTGCCGGACGGACGCCGAACGCAAAGCTGCGCTCGACAATCAGTGGTCGAACTTCCTGCGTGGCAAGATTGTTCTCTCCTACCTGCGGGGGGCTGGCGGGGTCCGCGTATCAGACTGGTCGGTTTTGACGGGCCGGAATGTAAAGTCGCTGACGATAATCTGCGACAACGACGATCCGGGGCGAAAAGCAGCTTACAGGATTTCAGAGGCGCTTTGCGACAAACAGTTCCCGGTAAAGGCTGTTCTCCACTACCCTGCGGGGTTCCCTGATAACTGGGGCTTTGCTGACGGGTTCGGCGCTGTCGAACGCTTCGAAAAAGAACAGGTCGAAAAGGGCAGCCCATTGTTGTCGCTTGTCGACTGGCGGTTGCCGGAGACAATGCTGTCGGACATAACGTGGATAACTTACTCCTACTGGGGCGTAGACAAAGACGGCAACCCGGAACTTAAATATGCGATCCGCAGCGGACAGCCTGCAGGGTGGACCTACATATCCGAAATTGATGGCTTTACCGACGCCAACCAACCGATGGGCAAGATTTTTACGCCGCAGAAATTCGAACGGCAATTCCACCCGCGAAAGCATAGCGCGGCACAGAAGATGCCCGTTAAGGACAAGATTTCTTCTGACCCGGATACGAACTACAATCAGTTGACCTTTGTTCCCGGCGAAGCAGATCGCGTCATAATCGGACAGAACGGAATGAGGTTGCTCAATCGCTGGAAGCCTTTGCCCTTCGACCCGAAAGAGCCAGACCCGGAAGAAATGGCTTTTCTGGCTGACTTCCTTGCCGAAGCAATCCCTGACCCGTTCGAACGCTTTCAAATGAGACGGATTATGGCAACGCAGATTGCCTACCCGGAACGAAAGCACTTCGGCGCATTTATGTATTCCCGAACGCAGGGAACTGGCAAATCTGCCCTCGCTACGATGATTATGAAGCCGATGGTCGGGCCGGAACACTTCATAGCAATATCAGGGACCAAGATCGGATCGCGCTTTAATGCCTCGCTGGAGAATAAGACGCTGTGGTTTGCGGATGAGACGGATGATGGTGACGATAGCGTCTACAACCACATTAAGACGATGATCACCGAAGATGATATCAACATTGAGAAGAAAGGGATTGACGAATACAGCAATTCTAACTTCGGCGTCCTTCTGATCGCATCAAACAGGTCGAAATCGGTGTTCATTGAGATCGGTGACCGCCGATTGCTTATCGTGTTTTTCCGTGACAGTGAAATCCCGAAAGAGACAGTTGTTCGCTTGTCGCGATGGCTCCGCAATTCGGACGGATATGCGAAGTTGCTCTGGTGGGCACTTAACTTCGAAGGACAGTACAGCGACGGGACGCCTGTCGAAGAACCGCTGTCGGTTGACGACTTGCCGCAAGAATATCTCCGAAAAGGTGAGCCGACATATCCCCTCGAACCGCGCTACATCAGGGACAAGGAGAATGCGCCGATGACAAATTCGCGCCGGGAATTGATACGGCGGCAAACCGGGAAGGCTGTTGCTGATATGTTAGAATACCTCGACAGGTTGTCGGATGGCGCAGCCGAGTGGGTTCTGTCGTTTGATGAGCTGTACGAAACCTATCAGAACCACGGACGCTACCGGGACAAGATGCCGTCAAAGGAAGAAACGCTGGCACAGATGGCTCGTGGTGGCTACTGGCACATTCCTACGGCTTACGCTGCGGAAGGCGATAAGGGGCGGCGTACAAAGCTGGCCCGATATAGGCCAGAGGCGCAATATGACCCGACGAAAAGCAATCGACAGTTGTCGGAGGATGAGAAGCGCAAACGATCTGGCAGGATGGACCTTCTGTTCAGTCCGCAGGCTGTCGAGAATTTGATGTGGTCTGGCCGTTGCCGGGTGGTCGATGAGAAGCTGCTGACGTTTATGCCCACAGAGGAAAGCATATCGAAGGCCGTACAGTGGCTTGTCGGGAAAAACTCAGAGGTAATGCGGAAGGTTGATCCGAATGATCTCAACGGTGCCTTCTAGTCTCGTCCTATCCCGTCCTTCTTGCGTCCTATTCTATAATATTATTTAAATATATGATATATAATAATAAAATAGATATTCGACCTCTGCGTCCTGCGCGACCCGTGGTTTTTAGGAAAAGTTGTCGGAAAGGGGAGAAATGCCGAAAACACCTCTCCGAACGCTCTTGTTTTCGGAAATTCGCTTTTCGCAGGACGCAGTGTTTCGGGGTGTGAATAACTGTTTATTTTCTATGAATAAATCTGCGTCCTCGGCCCTAGGACGCACTGAGGACGGGGCAGGACGCGCAGGTTTTTCTGCGGGAAAGAAGCAAGAAAAGCGACCCTATGGCCGCTTCCCGTTTAGGTTAGACGATCCGCCGTTGTCGAGTAAAGCGAAAAGAAAACCCGCAAGCAACGGGCGTCAACTTACGGGTTCTCTGTCGTGTCAGGACCATTGATCGAACCCTAAGCGTTTTGGGCAACTCCAGTAAACAGATTTCAGGGGGGGCAGTGTCTCTCGTGGTCGTTCGATAATTATTATCGAACGGCAGCACTGAGGATGTCACTAATAATTAGTGACATACACCCCAAAGCGATTTCAGGGGGGCAGTGTTTACCTCCCCCTATAGGCGCATAGGATAATTTTGCTCCGGTACGGACGCGCAGTACATCCGATGGCCCTGACGAAATACCGTCTAGGTCAGGCGACGTTTCTACACCCGCAAACCGCCAAACGTCCGCCACGAGAATTAGGGCTAACGCCCTACCCCAGACCGACCCACTGACCGAACCCATACCGCCTCTCCTACAGCCGGATATTAAGCGAAGCAGAGAAGCCACCTCAGCGACGGAGGGCAGGACCGACAAAGCCAACCTGTTCGCCGGAGAAATTATCCGTCCGGTTCATTGATCGAATAGGCATAGCGCGCGCACGCACGCATACGCGAGACCACCCCCGCACTCCTGCTCCCCACACTGCTGCTCAAAACAACAGATCGGCAACCCCATCATCGCTAACGTCGCGAACAATCGCACCGAAACATTATTACATACAATCTATCGACCGCAGAATAATCTTTCGCAGTCCAGTCCATATCTTATTGGGTCGGATGCTTTGGGGCGGGGGCAGTGAAAAACCTAGACACACACAACACCGGCGAACCCCCCAACTCGCTTTCCCCCCTTATCCGCACCGAATTGCTGTTCTTAATTACAATTAAATGGCGTCATTAATTACAATTTAATATTCTGTAACGCTCCAATGTTTTTTCCGAATATAAGAGTTAAAGCCACTGGTTTTGGAGAGATAAAATGCCAATCAAAAGTCCCGCACAATTGAAACGCCGATTAGACGCAAAGCCACCCGAACCGCCAAAAGATTTCTTGCCGCGTTTCCGCGAAAGCACCCACTTTATCTTCGGGCAATACCTGAAGTCCCGGCCATATTCAGAGTGGAACGCATCTGACCTTCGGGTTTTGGCGCAGATTTGCATTCTCGAAGACATCATTATGGACGCTACCGACGCAATCGCCACAGACGGGATCACCGTCATTGGGTCGAAGGGCCAGCCAGTGAGCAACCCAGTAATGGCCTCAATGATCAAAGCGCAGCAACAGCAAGGTTCAATGATGCGACGCCTCGGCATCGCCATCGGCGGTATCGCCAACCCCAAGGGGGCAAAGAAAGACGCTGATTGGCAGCGTAAGCAAGATGAAATCGACGCCAACGACAACCACGGCTTGCTTGCCTAATGCCGTTCGAAGCCGACACCCCAAGTCTAAGTCATTTCTACCGACAGTCTGATTTCCATCGGATGACTTTGGGTCCGGCAGAAATGGATAGACTGTACAACCTTTGGATCGCAAGCATCATCGCCCGCACAAGGGCCAAGAGGCCTGAATCCAACGGTGGTCCGGTAGGCAAGGCGTTTCTGGTGTCCCGTGAGTTCTACCGCATCTGCGACAGTTTGGGCTTAGACCCAGAATGGACGAAACGGCTTCTCAAGCCCTACGCAGGGTCCACCAAACCGTTTCCTCGCCTTGTCGCCCAGCAACTGAAAGGCAAAAGAAGCTATGGACCCGAATGAACTGGCCGAACGCAGATTTATCAACATCTGCCTCGCCTTATCGTCCACCCAAGCAACCCTTCGCAACGGGATGATCGCGGCAGACCTTCCCGGTGTTGTTCGCGGGGTCCAGGTGATCTGTAACCACACCCGTATCCCAGAGTATTCGTGGGAATTCGGTGAGGTGGCATTCAAACTCCAACACGCTCGCATCGGGGAACGCATCGAACACCTACGTTTGGGCGCATCGCTGGGCGCGGCCCTAATCACAGACCGTTCCATCGGCCCTGTCCTATCCGGTCTTAGTGACGACAAAGACTTCCCGTGGGAACGCAACCCGGCAATCTGGAAAGATTACCTGTCGTACATCCTGCGTCGTGCGGAGGATTTCCACGACCTTATGTTCGACAACTGGGGCCGGGACACCAGCGGACCATTTCTCGAAAACATCCAGATCAATCGGCGCAAACCAGACACAAACTTTTACGACACGAAACTCAGTCTAGGAGACACCAAATGACCAATGCAGCAACGGCACTGCGCACAGTAATCGCGAAAGCAAAGTTTTTGGGCATCATCGAAACGGCGCATATGGCCGACCCGGAGAAATTCACTCAGTCCGACATTGATAAGGCCGAAGCACAACTCCAAGGCGCAATAGCGGATTACTCCAATCATTATCTACAATTAAAAACTAGCGAAATGGCGGCGGAATTGCTGGCCTAATAAAGCTGTAACGCATCAATATCAGTTTCGGCTATTCTTTCGATAAGCAAAATAAGAAGGAATGGCCGAAATGAAACACGACAATAGCGAATTCACATCTGAAATTCCCGATTTCGACATTCCTGATTTCCAGTCAGTCCGCACCGATCCCGAAAAGCCCAAATCCGACACAATTACCCGCAAATGGGTGATCGAAAGCATTATCAAATCCCGCAAGGCCATTTTGGGTGCTGTCCCCGGCCTAATCATCGACGGGATTAAGGCCGCATCCGTCAACCAATCAAAAGAAATCACCAAACTGAACAGCCAGATCACCGATCTGGAGGCCACGAATGCCGTCCTTTCTGGAAAAATCGCTGCACTGGAGGAAATGGTGCTCGAACTGATCGACAACGCAACCAAGGAAGAAGAATAAGATGCCTGCAAACCTTCATCGCTCACAGAGCAATTCCGCATCCCGCGAAGTGAAGAAGATCCAGCAACGCGGTGCCGAATTTCGCGCAAACGAAACTGAAAAGGCCAAATCCCGGTCCCACCTCGCCAAGCTAGAGTTGATGGACGAAATGCCGGAGATTTTGGGTGAGATCAAAACACTTCGGCGTCAGGTCGAACGGCCCATCACAGTAACAGCAAAGCTTCCGGAAAAAGTCGAACCAAAAACCGTCAAGCTGCCACGAAACTCCGACCCCATCACCTTTGGGCTTATCGCTGAAATCCATCGTCGGAAGAACAAGACGCCAATTGAAGAAACCCTGCGCAAAGCACTGCCGGGGGATGAAAACCGCCTGATCCGCAATATGGCGAAACGGTTCCTGAAATCCGCCACTGATCCGCTGACGACCACAGACGCAGGGGCTGGCGCTGAACTCGTTGATCATACGGTTGGCGCATTCTACTCGGACCTTGCACCAGTCAGCGTATTCGCCGCCTTACAGCAACACGCACCAACATTCTCCTTTGGGCCATATGCCTCCGTCACAATCCCCCAGAGGGCAGCGAACAATAAAGGCGATATGAAACCCGCGTGGGTCCAAGAAGGCGCGACAATTCCAGTTCTCAACGGCGCATTGGGCTCCACTTCGATCCATCGTTACAAGCTGGCCGGGATTTCCGCATTCTCCGACGAACTGCTCCAAACGTCCATTCCGTCTATCGCATCCGTTGTCCGTTCATCCTTCCTTGAGGACGCGGCGGCTGGTGTCGATGAATACCTGTTGGACGACAATGGCCCGGTTCCGGCATTGCGCCCCGGTGGACTTCTGAACGGCGCTCCGAACCAAGCGTCAGCCGGGAACACCCCGGCCAACATCGCCACTGATCTTGCATTCCTGCGCGGGGAAATGGTGAAGGTTGCCGCGCGTAAGCCAGTGCTGATCCTGAATACACTTCGCGCTTTGGGCCTCGAAATGTTGTTCGACAGCGCCAGCGGCACCTTCCCGTTCGCAGCAATGATCGCAAACGGAAATCTGTTCGGGGTTCCGCTGATCGTCTCGGACACTGTTCCCGCCGACAAAGCAATTATCGTGGACGCTGGTTCGTTGATGCTGGCGCGGGATATGCCCGAATTTGTCGCGTCCCAAACCGTCACCCTAGCAATGCTTGACGCGGACGGGGTAGCCCCAACGATGACCGCGACGGGTACAACCGCCGACGCAGTAGACAACGCGGGTTCCGTTCACGTTTCCGACGCAGCCGGGACCGTCCCGGCAACTGAGGTCCGGTCAATGTTCCAGACAGCCGCCACTGCGCTTCGGTTCGTCCTGCCCGTCTCTTGGGGTGAGGTTCGGAAAGGCACAGCCTATCTGACGGGTGTGGGGTGGTAATGCCGGAAGTTGTCGTTGGATATACCAAGTTCGGAGCCTTCAAACGGGCCATAGCCTCGAATTGCATATTCGACATCGGCCCTCTCACCCGTCCGATAGTGACAAAGGACAACCAAACCGTCCACATCGCCCCAGCCCTCGACATAAACGATCAGTATTTGGGCTGTTTCATCGCGGACAGCGACTGGGCCGAAATCCAACGCGAGAGGAATGCCCAATGATCTCAGTAACCCATTCCCGAAACGGTTCAGTAACCATCGCCAAGGACGGGATAACGATTGCCGCCCTATCCGACGCCGACACTGTTGGGGAAACCCTGCGAAATTTGGGTGTATCTCCCGAAGCCATCATTTTCGTCCAGAATGCCAACGGCGTGGACAACAAAATCCTCGCCCGAAACCTTATTCCTGCGGAGGTGACAACGTGATCGACAGGTATAGCAAATTCGGGGTGAAACAAAATTACCCTGTAGACGAAACGATGTTCGATCTATCCAAGACTGTTCCCGGTACTGAAATGGTGCAGCTTGGCCGCTCCCAAAGTCTCCACGGACGGTCTGATGATGCCGATTGGTGGCCCATCTACGTGAAACCCGGAGACTTGACGCCGTGATCGACTATGCGCTGATAAACGACGCCATTTTGGGCTTAGTCTCTCAGGCAGTCTTAGACGGATACAGCCTCGCCAAAGAAGGCAAGGATGTCGACAATGGGCCGCTGAATGAGCGCAGGGAAGAACTTTTGGCCCTGATCCGGTCGGAAGTCGAAGCAGACAGGCTTTTGGAGGTTGCCAAATGAGAAAACCCATCGCCCACGGCCACCCGTTCCCGCTCAGCGCCTTAGACGACCTTTCCGACGCAGAGTTAGCGAAGCGGGCAGACGATTTGTTCGAAGCTGGACTGAAAATCGCGGCAAGATCGGTGCGTGGCAGGTTAGAGAAACGTCAGTTTTATAGGGATTTGAATGCCTGTGAAAACCCGCAGAACAAGACCCACGAAGTCCTTTCGTAATGCCACAAAGAAATACGTCGAACGGAAGGTGAAGGAAATACTGGCCGAAGAAAGGGGCAAAGATGGATATGGACGCAATCCAGAGCGCACTGGTCAACATCGCAACCGAAGCCAGTAGGTTCGGTGCGGAAACAGCGCTTGCCGAAAAGACCGGAACTTTGACCGATGATCTTATCCACGACCAGCGGGTTTCCAACGCAGTACACAAAGCCCTGCTTACCATTCGAGACGAATACCTTCTCTCAACGTTTAAAGGAAGGCTGAACTAAATGACCAATCAAGTCCTGCTAACACGGTTCCGCCTCGACAACTCCCAAGCGATAACCCAAGCCCGCCAATTCGAAGCCGCGATCAATAAGCAAAACAAAGCGATGGTCCAGACGGGCGCATCAGCAGCAGCTATGGGACGCGCGGCAAAGACCCAAGCTGCCAATATGAACACTTGGCGTAGGAACATTGGGCAAGCATCGTTTCAGGTGGCCGACTTCGCCATCGTTATGCAGCAGGGCCAAGATGCCTTGCGCGCCTTCGCCATCCAAGGCGGGCAGCTGGCAGGCGCATTCGGTCCTTTGGGTGCTGTGATCGGCGGCGTTATCACTGTCGGTGGCCTTCTGCTCAGCACCTTCCTCCAGAACGCAAACGGCGCCAAAGAGTTGGAGGATGCTCTTAAAAGTCTGCGGTTGGAAATTGACGAACTTCGCTTTGGGCCATCCGAACAGGAAATCGCACTGGGCCGCGAAGCGGAAGCCCTGACGCGCGAACTGGAAGAATTGGAACGCGTCATTGCTTCTGTCCGTTCGGGATTTTCCGGCAGCAAATCCGATCTGGAAGACATTAATGAAATCCTTCAGGAAATGGTCGGCAGCGAACAGGAACGACGCGCCGAAATCCAGAAGCGCCTAAAGGAAATCGCCAAAACCAGAGACTTCCTTGAGCGCGAGAAGGAAGCACTGAACGATATTTCTGGCACGACTGAGGGTTTGGCGGCTGCGAACGAAGCACTTAACGACATCTACGCATCAGAACTGGAAACCCAACAGAAGATTTTGGGTGTTCTGCAAGAACAAGTGACAGCAGTCGTTAATCGCGCGAAAGCCGAAGGCGCACTCATCGGCGGCTATCAACAGCAACTCGACAGCCAAAGTTACGGCGCTGGTCAAGCTGCGGCCCGCAAACTGCTCCAAGAAGGATACAAGCTGCCGGAGGACAAGAGCGCATCGAGCGGCGGCGGCGCAAGTGAAATCGACAAGCAACGGCAAGAAATTGAACGCCTTCTTCCGCTGGTCCGAAAGGCGATTGACGATTACAAGACGCTTGCCGAAACGATCCGCGATGATCTCGGTTCCGGATTCAAAAGCGTTGTCGAAGGCGGCATTTCGGATTTTGTCGATTGGATTGCCACGGCGGATACATCCTTTGAAGATTTCGCCAAGAACTTCTTGCGGAATATGGCGAAGATGATCCTACAAACGGTCCTTTTGAATACAGTAATGAAAGCATTAGGTGGCGCAGGCGGGTTAATCCCGTTCGGCGCTGGCGGCATCGTTTCTTCATCGTCCGCCGAACCCACCGCAGCCTTCGCCAAAGGCGGTGTCGTAAACGGGCCGATGACTTTCCCGATGGGCGGTGGGCGGACTGGTCTGATGGGTGAGGCTGGACCTGAAGCGATTATGCCTTTGGGCCGGGATAGCCAAGGTAATTTGGGCGTGGCTGGACCCAACATTACGATTAACAACACTGCGGGCGTCGATGTGTCGGTTGTACGGGCAGATGACGAGTTGATCGAAATCGCTGTCAGCAAGAGTGTGGCGGCAGTGAAAACCGAGTATTCGAAAGATATGCAGACAGGCAGTGGAACCTTTAGCAGATCGCTCGAACAGGGATATACGTCGCGTAGGCGCGTTACCTGACGGTTGATGGGGGGTAGGACTGCACCTGGCCTTTACCCCACACCCTGCACGCTATTTTCTTACTCGTAGGCTGCGATTAGATGCAATACCGCATCTACGACCTCTGGTGGAATATCGTGGCCTTTTGCTATTGCGTCTGCTACCCCGATTAAGTTCATTGCAGTCCCTCGCATTCGATTGTGGCCTTCGGTATCTCCGCAGTCGCAGTTTGCTTTTTCGAGAATTTTCTTTGCTGCTTCCCGCAGTTCTTCTTCTGTAAATGGGCATTCTCGTGGACGCCAGCTATCGAAATCATTAGCTACATCTTCGAGGGCTGCTGCGTACCGTCTCATAAACTGGCGACTATCTTCTGTGAGTTCGGCAGTTGCTGCTTTTTCGTACAGTTTTTTTGCTGCGTCTCGCAGGTCTGCTTCTGTCAGTTCTTCTTCGTCTATCATTGTAACTCCTACGTTTACCGGGACGGGATTGTCCCGGTTTCCGGGGGCCTAGAAACGCGCGTAGACGGGGGAACAGCCCCTTTCGGACCTATCCCCGCCTAGAACGCTAAACCGCCCTAGGGGTATCTTATCGGGTAAAGATAGGCTGCGGGAAGCGCGACAGAGCGATTTATTTATTATTTACAATGGGTTGCAGTCAAAACAGATTACCCGGCCATCTTTCCGGGTCGGTTCGACAATGATCGCCGCGTCGCAATCGTCACAGCGTTCGAAATCGCCTGTCTCGGCCCGTTCGATGAACTCTGGATAATATCGGATGTGGGCCTGTATAAATGGGTCGTCTTTGAAGGTTCGGTTTCTGGCGGCTGCTATCTTTTTGTCTTGCCAGCTTTCTTTCGCCCCTGCTGACACCTTCGCCTTGGTTTCTGGCCTGTTCATTGCTTCTTTCAATGCTGCTGAATGTTTCGCCTTGTATTCATCCGAGTTGTAGGCTGAGTTCGGGTCGGCGTATAATGCCTTCATTGCTGCTAAATGCTTCGCCCTGCGTTCTGGCCTGCTCATTTCTTCTTTCTGTGCTGCTGACTTCTTCGCCTTGTATTCATCCGAGTTGTAGGCTGAGTTCGGGTCGGCGTGAGCTGCTTTCTTTAATGCTGACATCTTCGCCCTGCGTTCTTCATTGCCGGGTCCAAACCAAGTCTTTTCATTCAGCAACCGAGCACCATCAGACGTAAACCCATCAGCGTCATTTCGAAGGTTGTAAAACTCCGCTGATCCGGCTGCGTCTATGTCCCACAAGATCACCTCTTCAAGCTGATACGCCTCTTTCCCCGGATCACTTTCAAAGGTCGCAATAATGTATCGGTCGAAGTCGTCACCCTTATCCTGATCGTGGTTCAAATCGACATTCGACCCCCGATAGTTGTCGGTTGACGGATCACCATCGAACCTCCGCGACCCGATATACAGATATGGCGGGGTTTGGGCTTCTAGGCGCGTCCAGTTGACCCAAAGGTACAGGTACGACACGACCTTTTGGGCGTCGTAATCATCAGGCCGCAGGATCACTAAGCCGTACATATCCGCGATGGCGTCGGCCACTGTTTCGCGGGTTTCGGTGAGCAGGAGTTCAGCTATCAATGGTTCCCCCTGTCGTTACCTCTTAGATTTTACCGAATACAAGGGGCTGTAGTAAGCGCGACAGGCGGTTATTCGCCTGCAACAACAGAGGGTTGACGGGCAGCGAAAACTCAGCCGCCCTAGCAGGCTCAGACGGGTTCGCCGCCTTCCCTGCCCCCGCGCTTGATCCGGCCCACTGTCCGGCGTCTCCCACGGTCCCCGCGCTTATCGGGTCCGGGTCCCCATTGGTTACGGTCGATAATAATTATCGACCGCCTTTCGGGGATCAATGGGGTTTGATTCTGGATTTCCACTTGCAGTTGCACGAAACGCTAACCATTTCGCTAACAAAAGAAAAAGCCCCTCGAAATTCGAGAGGCTTTCCAATGCTTTACGCAAATTTTGCGCTGAGAACTTTAGTTCTTCGCGTAGAATTCGACGACCAGGTTCGGTTCCATGACGACCGGGTAAGGCACATCGCTGAGGCCCGGCGCGCGCACGAACGTCGCGGTCATTTTCGAGTGATCGGCGTCGATGTAGTCAGGAACGTCACGCTCGGCCAGTGCGACGGCTTCCAGGACAACAGCCAGTTGTTTGGATTTGTCACGCACCTCGATCACGTCACCTTCTTTGACGCGGTAGGACGGGATGTTGACACGCTTGCCGTTCACTTTGACGTGGCCGTGGTTCACGAACTGGCGCGCGGCAAAAACAGTTGCGACAAACTTGGCGCGGTAGACCACAGCGTCCAGGCGGCGTTCCAGCAGGCCGATCAGGTTCTCACCAGTGTCGCCCTTTACACGCTCGGCTTCAGCGTAGATGCGGCGGAACTGCTTCTCAGTCAGGTCGCCGTAGTAGCCTTTCAGCTTCTGCTTGGCGCGCAGTTGCAGACCGAAGTCAGACAGTTTGCCCTTGCGGCGCTGGCCATGCTGGCCGGGGCCGTATTCGCGACGGTTGACCGGGGATTTCGGACGACCCCAGATGTTTTCGCCCATCCGGCGGTCGATTTTGTACTTGGCAGACGTGCGTTTGGTCACGGCTGATCTCCTTCGTTAGGTCGAAGCCCTGACGGGCCACTATGAAGGGCGTTGTCCTCTTGAGGTCTCCCCCATGACAGGCATCCCCTTGCGGGGGCCACCAACACCAATGAAGCCGCGCTTATATCCGCAATGCTGGCGGAGTCAATACAACATCCCGCAAAGTTCAGAAAAACGATCAGGGCAGACAACCAGCGGCCCGGGCTCCGCACCCAAACCGCAAGGCGGCGGCTTGAAGTCCTAGTTTGAGGTCGGGAAAGAAACTACCGTCGCGCCGCTTTTCGCGGCGGGGTTTGGGATCATCGCAAGCTCGGTCACTTCGACAATCCAGAACTCTTCGTCCCGTGGCGGGCAAGCGCCTTCGAACACAAGAGCCCGCGACGTATCGTTGCCATCGGCAACAAGCTTGGCAGAGAACTTCTGCGCACCGTTGGTAAGGGTAAGGGTTCCGGTCACATCGCCCGAAATCTCACGGACAATAGGAAAGTGGCTGGTCACCGGGCTGGAAAGGCCCCCGACATTTCCGATTTTTCCGATGCTTTGCTCGGCAGTCTCACTCATGACGATTGCTTGTCCACGCCATGACCATGCTGCTCCGACCGTCATACAGGAAAGGGGCGCGTCTTCTAGCCCATCAATTTCCGTCTGACACCAAGTAATAGCTATTTGACCGTTTGTTCCGGCTCTCATCTGCCCACTCGCACTTACCAACACCCCAACACTCAATTTTTTCCTTATCAGCACAAATTCCGGCGGAAAAGAGACAGAACTGTAGCAAACCCAAGATTGTTGTTAATGTGACTCAATTCTTGGCGCTGTTCGTCAGGGGCGCCGGCCCGTCGATGACGGTTGTGACCAGCGATGGGCGAAACCAATACCAAAAAACCTGATGGCATTGAACGAACTGATGTGCAGGTATCAATTCTTCTTCATCGCCCAATGGTACGGAACACTATCCCGACAACCGCAAGCGTGACGCTCAGAGAAATGGGGGCAGCGTTCCGGATTTCCGTCAGCCGCGGGCCCAAGAACGGTGTCCTGAGCAAAGGCTCTCATCAAATCATGTTGAAAAAACATACTGATCCTGAGCGATAACGGGCTGAAGGGCCTTTGTTTGAAGCAATTTTCAATCGGCGCAAGAAATTCATCCACGTCACCCTCGGGGTGCCGGAATCACCGGTACGCTACTGCCAACGGAAGCCTGACTCCGACAGTTGTCTTTGAACCCGCCCGGGATAGTCGGATACGATTGCGTCCACTCCCAGATCGATCATCCTGCCGATATCTTCGTGTTCATTGACTGTCCACGCGACGACGCACAGGCCCAGCTCTTTTGCGCGCTTGACGTTTTCGGGTGTTACATCCGCAAAGTACGGGCACCAAAGCAAACCGCCAGCCTGCTTTACCAAGTTTGGAATTTCGTCGCGACGGCCACGAAAGTCCGGGCAAACGGATTTTGAGGAATCCTCGCCAACATCGTCGGCATTATCTGGAAGTTGCGTTAGGTAGGATGAAGGTATTTCCGGAGCTTGCCTCTGACACTCCGCCAACAGGTTCCAATCAAAACTGTGAAGCACCGCGCGCGAAGATAAACCCTTGCCGCGAACATCCCGAAGTACTCTGCGGACAAAGTTTTCCCGGTAAAGCGCATCATGGGCCACGTCGGGGTCCGACTTCAGCTCGAGCATCAAATGGGCATCACTGTAATTCGGGTCATTGACCAAATCGAGCAGATCCAACAGCCTTGGAACACGAACATCGTCTATTTGCGCCTGATCCGGGAAGCGTTGGCCATAGGCGGAATGGCCGTCCAGACGCCCAATATCGAATTGTCGGATCTGTTCGTAAGTCAGCGAGGAAACTTTTGGCTCTTCCCCGGTCAGAAACAGGCCATTGCAATCACGGAAACTGGCCGAATGCAGACGATGATTGTGCGTAATGACCGGCACATCATCGGCTGTCAGGACAACGTCAAATTCAAGAAGCGGGACGCCGATGGAAAGTGAAAAGTCGAAGCCGATCATGCTGTTTTCAGGCAACACGCCCCGTGCCCCTCGATGCCCCACGACCCGGATCAGGTTCTCCCCGCCGCGAAAGGCCTCAACCTGTTGAGACGCCATCAGCCTTCCAGCCTTTTGCCTGTCGCGTGGTCAAACAAATGCATGTTCTCAGGTGCCACCGAGAACCGCATAATCGGATGGCGTCCTTCGATCGGGTGGACACCGGGAAGGCTTGCCGTGATCGCGCTTTCAGAGCCCGACAGGTGACCGTGCAGCAACGTGTTGGCCCCAAGCGGTTCAGCCATCTGAATCGCGGCTTCAAGCGGGCCGTTGTCATCCGACAACAGGTGCTCCGGTCTTATGCCAAGCTTCACGGCGCAGTCCGGACCCCCAGAGGGGCCGACTTCGATTTCTCCGATCTTGACCGCCCCGTTTTGGCGCCGTGCTTCGAATATGTTCATTGCCGGGCTGCCGATGAATTGCGCGGCAAACAGCGTTTGTGGAGTTTCATAGACCTCGAGCGGCGTGCCGATCTGTTCGGCGATGCCGCCGTTCATCACGATCATCCTGTCCGCCATCGTCATTGCTTCGACCTGGTCATGCGTGACGTAAAGTGACGTGATCCCAAGTTTTTCCTGAAGTTCGCGTATTTCCAGACGCATCTGAACACGAAGCTTGGCATCCAGGTTCGAGAGCGGCTCGTCAAACAGGAAAACAGCGGGCTCGCGGACAATGGCCCGGCCCATCGCGACCCTCTGGCGCTGACCGCCGGACAATTGCCTGGGCTTGCGATCCAGCAAAGGTTCAAGCTGCAACAGCTTAGCCGCCTGGGTCACCTTTTGATCGATCTGAGCCTTGGGCAGCCCCGCGATCTTCAGGCCATACCCCATGTTCTGACGCACGGACATATGTGGATAGAGCGCGTAGTTCTGGAACACCATGGCGATGTCGCGATCCATGGGCTCTTTGTCATTGGCGCGTTCACCGCCGATCCGGATTTCCCCGGACGTGACCGTTTCCAGCCCCGCCACCATCCGCAACAATGTGGACTTGCCGCAGCCTGACGGGCCGACGATCACGATGAACTCTCCATCGGCGATATCGACATCCACGCCGTGGATCACATCCGTCGGGCCAAAGCTCTTTTTGACATTCTCTAGGGTAACTGTTGCCATTTCTTACTTCTCGCTATCGACAAGGCCACGGACAAAGAGCTTTTGCATCGACACCACCACGATGACCGGTGGGATCATCGCCAGAATGGACGTCGCCATGATCGTCGGCCAATGCGCAAAGTCGTCACCGGACGGGAACATCTGCTTGATACCCATCACGATGGTATTCATTTCGGGATCGGTCGTGATCAGCAGCGGCCAAAGATATTGGTTCCACCCATAGATGAACAGGATCACGAACAGTGCGGCGATGTTGGTCCGGCTCATGGGGACGACGATATCGATGAAAAACCGCATCGGTCGCGCGCCGTCGACCCGGGCTGCCTCGGCAAGCTCATCGGGGATGGTCAGAAAGAACTGACGGAACAGGAAGGTTGCCGTGGCCGAGGCAATCAGGGGAAAGATCAGCCCGTAATAGCTGTTGAGCATGCCGAACCCGGCGACAACTTCGAACGTCGGAACGATGCGGACTTCGACCGGCAGCATCAGGGTCAGGAAGATCAGCCAGAAGAACGTCGTTCGTCCGGGAAAGCGGAAATAGACAATCGCGAAAGCGGACAGCAGTGAGATGATGATTTTGCCGACTGCAATTCCGATTGCCATCACCAGACTGTTGAACAGCATCGTGGCAACCGGCACATTTACCCCCGAAAACAGCGCCGCCTTGTAGTTCACCCAGAACTGATCGCCGGGCACGACAGGCATCGGTGGCGAGACGATCTCGGCCTGGGTCACGGTCGAAGCCACGAAGGCAAGCCATATCGGGAAAAATATGATCAGGACACCGAGGATCATAAGGGCATGGGACAACCAGATGCCCGCGCCGCGTTTTTCGACCATTCCGTGCTGTTGGGCCGCCATTAGTAATGCACCCTCTTTTCCACGTATTTGAACTGGATGACCGTCAACAGGCCGACGACGATCAGCAAGATGACCGATTGCGCCGAAGACGAGCCGAGGTCCTGCCCCACAAACCCGTCCGAGAATACCTTGTAGACAAGGATTGTCGTCGACTGTTGCGGCCCGCCGCCGGTGATCGTGTGGATCACGCCAAAGGTCTCGAAGAAGGCATAAACGACGTTCACCACCAGCAAGAAGAACGCCGTCGGCGACAGCAGCGGCAGCACGATCGTGAAGAATCGGCGCCAGAAATGCGCGCCGTCAATCGCCGCCGCCTCGATCACGGATCTTGGAACGGATTGCAGGGCAGCGAAAAAGAACAGGAAGTTATAGCTTATGCGCCCCCAGGCAGAGGCAACGACCACCAGCCCCATGGCTTCGGTGCCGTTCAGAACGTGGTTCCAGTCATATCCAAGCTGGCCAAGATACCATGACACGACGCCGACGCGCGTGTTGAACATGAACAGCCACAGAACGCCCGCAACCGCAGGGGCAACAGCGTAGGGCCAGATCAGCAACGTCCGATAGACCCCGGACCCTTTGATCAATCGATCCGCAATGACCGCAAGAAACAAGGCAGGGATCATCGAGCACAACGTGACCAGCGTGGAAAACACCGCCGTCGTCACGAAGGAGGCGCGATAAAACTTGTCACTCAGCAGGAATTCAAAGTTGCCGAGCCCCACGAACTGGGACGACAGCCCGAACGGGTCAGGTATGAACAGCGACTGCCAGATGGCCTGACCGGCGGGATAGAAAAAGAAAACAGCGGAAATGATGACCTGAGGGGCGATCAACGCCAATGGCAACAGCCAGCCGCGAAAGGTGACGCGTTTTTCCATCCTGAAAACCCACCGAAGAAAGAAAATGCGGGCCCCGAAAGGGCCCGCATGACGTTACGACTTATTGATTGGCGGATTCGAACCGGCGCAGCAACGCATCGCCGCGCTCCTTCGCGCTGTCCATCGCTTCCTGAGCGGTCTTCTCACCGGACCAGATCGCCTCAAGCTCTTCGTCGATGATGCCCCGGATCTGGTCGAACGATCCCAAGCGCAAGCCTTTCGAATTTGCGGTCGGCTCTTTCGTGGTCATCTGGATCACTGCGACGTCGGTGCCCGGGTTTTCGTCATAAAAACCGGCGGCACGCGTAACCTCACCCGCTTCTGTCGTGATTGGAAGGTAACCGGTGTTCTGGTGCCAGGCCGCTTGTACATCAGGTGATGACAGGAAGCTCAGGAACTCTCCGACGCCCTTGTACTCTTCCGGCTCATGACCCTCCATTACCCAAAGAGACGCGCCACCGATGATGGTGTTTTGCGGCTCACTGGTTACGGATTCCCAATAGGGCAGCGGACGCACGTCGAAATCGAACTCGGCCTCTGCCTTGATGCCGGCGTATCCGGCCGAACTTTCGGTGAACAATGCGCACTCGCCTGACCGGAAGTTCGCACCACCTTCGTTTCTGCGGCCGGTATAGATGAACTTGCCGTCCTTGGCCCAGTCACCCATCGCGGTCAGATGTGCAACCTGCACCGGACCGTTCAGCATCAGCTCGGTATCCAGACCGGCAAATCCGTTGTCCCGTGAGGCAAAGGGAACATCGTGATAGGCTGAAAGGTTTTCAAGGTGAATCCAGCTTTGCCATGCTGTCACCAGCGGGCAATCCTCGCCACCTGCCTTCAGCTGCTCGAGCACTTCGCCGACTTTTTCCCAAGTGGACAGATCCGTGTCCGGATCAACACCCGCCGCTTGCATGGCATCGCGGTTGACCCACAGGACCGGCGTCGAGGAGTTGAAGGGAAGCGACAGCATCTCTCCGTCAGTGGTTGTGTAGTAGCCTTTGACGGCGCCAATATACGCGTCGGGATCAAAAGACGCGCCGCTTTCGGCCATCACTTCATAGACCGGCTTGATCGCCCCTTTGGCTGACATCATTGTCGCTGTGCCGACTTCGAACACCATCAGAATATGTGGTTGTTCACCGGCCCGGAATGCAGCAATCCCGGCATTCAGGGTTTCCGAGTAGTTGCCCTTGTGGCTTTCGACCACGACGAACTCATCCTGACTGGCGTTGAATTCTTCAACCTGTCCTTTGACAAGTTCCCCAAGGCGACCGGTGAAGGCATGCCAGAACTGGACTTCGGTTTGCGCCATTGCCGCCAAGGGGGACAAGGCCGTGGTGATGGCAAGAGCGCCAAGCAGATTCTTTTTCATGATTCCTCCCATGCATCAGGGTTGATGCTTCGTTGAATACCGACCGCAACGCGTAAACGGCCCACATGACGATTTCACGACGTTAACGTTACAAAAATATAATTCAAGGCCTATCTACTTGGTGAAAAAATAACATAGTGTTATGAAATGGCGCAGCAGATCGGGATCAGCAATGAGTCAAATTCTGAGAGTTCGGCAGTTGGAGGCCCTGATGGCCGTGACCACCAACGGGTCTGTCACGGCCGCAGCGGCTGATCTGGGCGTGACCCAGCCAGCTGTCAGCAGATTGCTGTCCGATCTTGAAAAATCGCTTGGGTTTCAGCTTTTTGACCGCCGGGAAGGCCGATTGGTGCCAACGCAGGAGGTTCGCTATCTCTTGCCAAGTGTCGAGCGCGTTCTCGAATTGATGAGACAGATTTCGGATGTCAGCCAGGATATCACGCAACGCAAAGCAGGGCACATCCGTGTCGCGTGCCTGCCGGGATTTGCCACCAGCCATTTGCCCAAAGTCGTCGCCGGTTTCCTGAAGGATCGGCCCGGTGTCACCCTGACGATCGAACCTGACAGACCTGAACGCATTCTGGAATGGATGATCGGCGAGCAGTATGATTTCGGAATCACTGACAGCTTTCACGGTCATCCGGCCGTAGAAAGCAGGAACATCGACGTTCGCACGGTGTGCGTGTTCCCCACTGGGCACGAGTTGGAAGGCCTGTCCGAAATTACTCCGGCGGATCTTGCACACAGCAAAATCATCCACACCCGACGCGACAGCGACTTTTTCGGGCGGCTTTCAAAAGTGTTTCAACATGCCAATGTCGAATTGAACTCGCATATCGAGGTCAGGCAGTTCACGGCAGCATGTGAATTGGCGCTGGAAGGTGTTGGTGTCTCGGTCGTTAGCGAACTGGATGCTGTCCAATACACGTCGTGGGGATTGAGTTATCGGCCGTTCAAGCCGTCCTTGACGCATACCCTCTCGTTGGTGCGTCCAATTTTGAAGCAACCGTCATTGGTAACACTGGAATTCATCGAACAGTTTCAGGAAAGCCTGAGCCCTTTCAAGGTCGGGTAACCCCGCCTTCAACCATATTCCTGTGACACAGCAGGAACTGGTCCGACGATAATACCAGTGTTCCGGCTCAACCTTGTAAGTGACCTGCCTTTCGGCCGAAAGCCGTATGTGAACTGCTCATGCTTGGCGGGATTTACAGCGAAATTCACGGCCCCTTGGACCCGACTGATGTCGACACGGCGCCGCAGCAATTTACCGCAACGCCGTCCAACGTGGTATTTCTTCAGATCGCGGCCTTTCGGCTTTCATCCAGGTAAATTTCACGAAGGCGTTTGGCAATCGGACCGGGTGTACCATCACCCAGCGTGACTCCGTCAATTTCAACCACCGGCATCACGAAAGCACTGGCCGAGGTCGTGAAGGCCTCATCAGCCTCTTTGGCTTCGTCGATGGTAAACAGCCGCTCTTCAACTTCCATCTGTGCTTCGGCCGCCATGCGCAGCACGGCCTTGCGAGTGATCCCGTGCAGGATGTCGTTGGACAGCGGGCGAGTCACGATCTTGCCGTTCTTGACGAAATAGGCGTTGTTGCTGGTGCCCTCGGTTACAAAGCCGTCCTCGACCAGCCATGCATCGTCGCACCCCGCTTTCTTGGCCATCATCTTGCCCATCGAAGGGTAAAGCAGTTGCACGGTTTTGATGTCGCGGCGGCCCCAACGGATGTCCTCGATAGAGATGATCTTGGCACCTTTCCGTGCCGCCGGGCTGTCAGCCAGCCCGGGCTTGTTCTGGGTGAACAGAACGAGGCTTGGCTTGGTATCGGCCGAAGGGAAGACAAAATCCCGGTCGCCGTCACTGCCGCGCGAAACCTGAAGGTAAACCAGGCCCTCTTCGATGCCATTCAGATCAACCAGCTTGCGGTGGATTTCCAGCAGCTCTTCCTTGGTGCAGGGCTCGGCCATCTCCAGCTCGTCCAGAGACCGCTTCAGGCGCACCGCGTGACCCTCGAAATCGATCAGCTTGCCATCCAGCACACTGGTCACTTCGTAAACCGCGTCTGCAAACAGGAAGCCACGGTCAAAGATGGATACCTTGGCCTCGGTCTCGGGCAGGTATTCGCCATTTACATAAACGGTTCGGGTCATGTTTGTCTCCTCAGCCCCAGAGCGCCGCTTCGGGCGGGTGAACTCCGGCGTCGTCAAAAATCAGCGGGGTGTCGCGGTCTTCGGCCAACAGAAGCGGGCCGTCAAGGTCCGTCACCACCGCACCCTGCGCCAACAGTGTCGCGGGTGCCATGGCAAGCGAACTGCCAACCATGCAGCCGACCATGATGTCATACCCTTCCGCGATTGCGGCTTTGCGCAGTTCAAGCGCCTCGGTCAGGCCACCGGTCTTGTCGAGTTTGATGTTGATGACATCGTATTTCCCCTTAAGCCCGGGCAGGCTGGCGCGATCATGGCAGGACTCGTCGGCGCAGACGGGCACCGGGCGGTCCATTCCGATCAAAGCGTCGTCGTCACCGGCCGGCAATGGCTGCTCGACCAGTGCCACGCCCAAACGCACAAGATGCGGGGCGAGGTCGGCGTAAACCTCGGCCGACCAGCCTTCGTTCGCATCCACGATGATCCTGGCGTTCGGAGCACCTGCGCGCACGGCCTCGAGCCGGGGCATGTCATCTGGCGTGCCCAGCTTGATCTTCAGAAGCGGGCGGTGCGCGTTCTCGGCCGCCTGAGACTGCATTGCCTCCGGAGTATCCAACGACAGAGTATAGGCCGTGATCTCGGGTCCGGGCACCGGCAGGCCCGCCAAATCCCAGGCGCGTTTTCCTGCGCGCTTGCTTTCCAGATCCCACAAAGCACAATCCACGGCGTTCCGGGCGGCACCGGCAGGCAGCAGGTCCATCAGCGACCGACGGCTAAACTCAGCAGGCAGACCGGCGATCTCGGCCTCGACCGACTCGAGCGTTTCGTCATAACGCGCATAAGGGACGCATTCGCCCCAGCCCTGATGCGTTCCGTCCGACACCTGCACCGTCAGCACCTTTGCTTCGGTCCGTGACCCGCGCGAGATGGTAAACACCTGCGCCAACTGAAACACATCGCGAGAGACCTCTATCTGCACGCACCCGCTCCTTCATCTTTTCCGGAATACTCACGCCGGAGGCGAAACACCCCCGCCACCGGCGCATTGTTCAGATCACATTGCGGCCAGCGCGTCCACCAGCTTACCGGCACCGAAGCGGAACGGGTCGGTTGCGGGCAGACCCAGCTCTTCCTCGACCTTGGCCAGATAAGCCTTGGCGTCGTCTTCGCTCAGGTTCTGCGTGTTGACCGACACACCCGCAACCTGACAGGCCGGATTTGCAATCCGCGCCAGCGGCAGGGCCGTGTCACGCAATTGCGCCAGTGTCGGCAGGGAATACTCGGGCAGACCACGCATATGGGTCCGGGTCGGTTCGTGGCACAGGATCAGTGCGTCGGGCTGCCCGCCATGGATCAGCGCCATGGTCACACCCGAATAAGAGACATGGAACAGCGACCCCTGCCCTTCAATGTGGTCCCAGTGATCCTCGTCATTGTCCGGTGTCAGATATTCGACCGAGCCAGCCATGAAGTCTGCAATGACCGCGTCCAGCGGAACACCCTGCCCGGTGATCAGGATGCCTGTCTGGCCTGTGGCACGGAATGTGGATTTCATGCCGCGCTTGCGCATCTCGGCATCCATCGACATCGCCGTGTACATCTTGCCGGCCGAGCAATCGGTTCCGACCGCGAGGCAACGCTTGCCAGTGCGCTTTCGGCCATTTGCGATCGGGTATCCGACAGTCGGCACACGCACGTCATGCAAGGTGCAACCATGCGTTTGTGCCGCGGCAACAAGATCACCTTCATCGCGCAGCAGGTTGTGCAAGCCCGAAGCCAGATCAAAGCCCATTTCCAGCGCTTCAATCAAAACTTCTTTCCAGGCGTTGCTGATCACACCGCCACGGTTGGCGACACCGATAACCAGCGTTTTAGCGCCGGCCGCTTTGGCCTCGGTCAGGGTCATATCCTTCAGACCCAGATCAGCCTTGCAGCCGTCCATACGATATTGGCCGACGGCGTTTTCCGGGCGCCAATCCTTGATGCCCACAGCCACTTTGGCCGCCAATTGGTCGGGCGCATCGCCCAAAAACAGCAGGTACGGTGTCTCGATCATTGCGGTCACTCCTTTGATTCCGGCCTAAGCTAGAGAAGCGTTTAAACGAGCGTTTCGCGTTTTGGTCCGCCAAACACGGCAGGTACGCGACATTCTTGCGCCACGGACACAAAAGACGCAAAATTCTTCGAAGTTTTTAAAATGATTAAACTTTAATCACCACTTCCCAGCTGCTGACACGCAGCATTCTGCACCCGCATTGCCGCAGATGCACAATCTCCCTTGCGCCAGGTTGCGCAATTTAATACCTCATTGGGCGAGAATATCGCAATTTCATTACCCACACGAGGTCCAGATGAGCTTTCGCATCCAACCCGCCGCGCCTGCACGACCCAATCGCTGCCAACTGTTTGGTCCGGGATCGAATACCAAACTGTTCCCGAAAATGGCAGCTTCTGCTGCGGATGTGATCAACCTTGACCTTGAGGATTCGGTTGCTCCTTCGGACAAGGACATAGCCCGCGCCAATGTCATCGAAGCCCTGAACACTGTTGATTGGGGCAACAAATACATGTCCGTTCGCATCAACGGATTGGATACCCCCTATTGGTATCGTGACGTTGTCGACGTGTTGGAGCAGGCAGGCGACCGTCTGGACCAGATCATGATTCCCAAAGTCGGCTGCGCATCGGATGTCTATGCCGTGGATGCCCTTGTCACCGCCATTGAACGCGCCAGGGGCCGGACCAAACCGATCAGCTTCGAGGTCATTATCGAATCCGCAGCCGGTATCGCGCATGTGGAAGAGATCGCAGCCTCCTCTCCCCGCTTGCAGGCCATGAGCCTTGGAGCCGCAGATTTTGCGGCCTCGATGGGAATGCAGACCACGGGCATCGGCGGCACACAGGAAAACTATTACATGCTGCGCGAGGGTGAAAAACACTGGTCCGATCCGTGGCACTGGGCCCAAGCCGCCATCGTTGCCGCCTGCCGCACCCATGGGGTGCTGCCAGTGGATGGGCCATTCGGGGATTTCAGCGATGATGAGGGATACATCGCTCAGGCGAAACGCTCGGCCACGCTGGGCATGGTCGGCAAATGGGCGATCCACCCCAAGCAGATTGCACTGGCCAATCAGGTCTTTACCCCGTCGGATGAGGCCGTTTCCGAGGCGCGCGAAATCCTGGCCGCAATGGAACAGGCCAAAGCCAACGGTGAGGGTGCAACCGTCTATAAAGGCCGCCTTGTCGACATCGCCTCAATCAAGCAGGCCGAAGTCATCGTGGCGCAGGCCGAACTGATTGCGGCGGGCTGCTAAGCCATAAAAAGGGCGCTCCATCGAGCGCCCCTTTCAAATTCTTCAACGGCCAAAAACGTCATTGGGCGTCCATGTGAAGCGTTCCCCCTTCTTTCCTGACTTCATCATCAGGCAAGAGGTTCCCAGTTTCTGGAAATAGACGATCTTCAATGGATACCAGCCCGCCTTGGGCACTTCCACTTCGGTGCGTTGATTGGCTTCACAGCCCTGAATGCCATTTACCCGGCCAATCTGCTGACCGCCAACCCAAGCCTCTATCCCGTCATTCGACCAGGTTTCCAGCTCGTAAACGCCAGGTGAGTCAAAGCGCATATAGCCTGTGACCTCGGCGGCAACGTTGTAGGCTTGGTCGAAGGTCAAGACATCCTCACCCTTGCTGGTGTCCCTGTAGTCCAACCCGCGCAACGGCTTTCCGGGCTTCGCCTTAGACAGCATGCTTTTTGCCTGACTCAGATCCCGGATCTTCTTGTGTTGATTGCCTGTACCAGAGTATTTGACATTCAACCCCGCCTTCGGAGATGGCTGTGGATTGGCAGGTTGCAGTTTCAACGGGGCAGACAAAGCAGCCCCGGCAATGACCGAGATGGCAACTGCGGTCGCCACTGTTCGAACGAGTTTCATCGTAATCTCCCTGTTTGCGTACCGTTTTGGCTGGGCGTTTCCCCTGGCAACGTCATTACAATGACACTAGGCCCTGAAAATTTGCGCTGCAAGAGAGTGTGGCTTCACATTTCCAGTGGTTAAGCACGCAGATCCTTGGGTGACCCCATGACCACATAGGATGTGATCGACGTGACATGAGGCAGCGTTCCCAGCACCTCGGTATGGAAGGTCTTGTAGGACGGCAGATCGGCGCATTCGACACGCAGCAGGTATTCGATTGTACCGGTTATGTTGTGGCATTCGACCACTTCGGGGGCTTGTTGCAGGGCCCGCTCGAACCCCTCTTGCGCCGCTTTCGTGTGTTCACCAAGACCGACCCCGATATAGGCGACAAAGCCGACACCCATCGCGGCCGGTTTCAGAACCGCACGATAGCCTGTGATTACGCCGGCCTTCTCAAGCTCTTGAACGCGACGCAGGCAGGCGGACGGAGACAGCCCGACCCGTTCGGCCAACTCCAGATTGCTGATGCGCCCATCACGGGTCAGTTCGTGCAATATCTGGCGATTTATCCGATCATTCTTCATCATAAGTTGCAGAAATAGCGGAAATGCGCACGAAAAAGCAATTTCATTTGCTGCCGGTCAGACGATACTTCGCAGCATGACTTACGACATCCTTCTGGCGCTCATCGCTTTTGCCTTCGTGACATCCATTACGCCCGGGCCGAACAATCTGATGCTGATGGCATCGGGTGCGAATTTCGGCTTTCGGCGTTCGATCCCGCATATGCTGGGCATTGGCCTTGGCTTCACGCTCATGGTGCTGCTGGTCGGTGCAGGGCTGGTTCAGGTCTTTGACCAGTACCCGGTCAGCTATTCAGTGCTGAAGGTCGTATCGGTGATCTATCTGCTTTATCTGGCATGGAAGATCGCGCATGCCGCGCCAGCCGCAGGCGATTTGGCAGCGGGGACACCCATGACGTTTTTGCAAGCCGCCGCCTTTCAGTGGGTGAACCCCAAAGCCTGGGCCATGGCCCTGACCGCCACAACCGCTTACACGCCCAATCAGACCCTGCATGCGATTGCGCTTGTGGCGTTGGTTTTCGGGGCGGTCAACCTGCCATCGGTGAGCACATGGACCTTTCTCGGGCAGCAGATGTCGCGGGTGCTGACGAACCCGCGCAGGCTGGTTGCGTTCAACTGGACAATGGCGGTGCTGCTTGTGGCCTCGCTCTATCCCGTTCTCTGGCCCAGTTGACCCAGACAGGTTTCGGCCAGCACATCCTCGGGCGCGGTGTCGGGTGGGTACAGGGTCAGACGCCGCGTAAGTTTGTCGTGGGTGCAGGCCAGAGCGCGCAGCGCGGGGTCTTTCTTGGCGGTGGCCATCAGTATCCGGTTTTCCATTCACCCATCTGAAATCGAACATCTTCACCACTCGGATCTTGCCGAGTTGCATCCGGAGCACCGTCAGGCCATATAGCAGGGAACTTTCGCGTTGAGAGGCGTCATGACCCAGTATCTGGATTTCGAAAAACCGCTGGCTGAAATTGAAGGCAAGGCTGAAGAACTGCGTGCGTTGGCCCGCACCAACGAAGAGATGGACGTAACCGAAGAAGCCGCCGCGCTGGACGCCAAAGCCGCCAAGCTTCTGGATGAGCTTTATGCCGACCTGACCCCATGGCGGAAATGCCAGGTCGCCCGACACCCGGAACGCCCGCATTGCAACGATTACGTCAATGCCCTGTTCACCGAATTCACCCCTCTGGCCGGAGATCGCAATTTTGCCGATGATCTGGCGGTGATCGGCGGGCTTGCACGTTTCAACGATCAACCCGTCATGGTGATCGGCCATGAAAAAGGCAGCGACACCAAATCGCGGATCGAACGAAATTTCGGCATGGCCCGTCCCGAAGGCTATCGCAAGGCCGTGCGCCTGATGGAGATGGCCGGGCGGTTCGGCCTGCCAGTGATCACCCTGATCGACACCGCGGGCGCCTATCCCGGCAAAGGCGCCGAGGAACGCGGTCAGTCCGAAGCGATTGCCCGCTCGACCCAGATGTGTCTGAAGATCGGCGTGCCCCTGGTGTCGGTCATCATCGGCGAAGGCGGCTCGGGCGGGGCCGTGGCCTTTGCCTCCGCCAACCGCGTGGCAATGCTGGAACACTCGGTCTATTCGGTGATCTCGCCGGAAGGTTGCGCATCGATTCTTTGGAAAGATGCAGAAAAGATGCGTGAAGCGGCCGAGGCGCTGCGTCTGACCGCTCAGGATCTTCACAAGCTTGGCGTTTGCGACCGGATCATCCCTGAACCCAAGGGCGGCGCGCATCGCGATCGTCCGGCCGCTGTCGAGGCTGTACGCGCGGCTCTCACCGATATGCTGGCGGAACTGGACGGCAAAGACGCGGCGACCCTGATACAGGACCGCCGTCAAAAATTCCTCGATATCGGCTCGAAAGGGTTGGCGGCGTAACCGTCAGCCGCCCAACCTGCGCAACAACGCAACCGAGGGTTCTCCGGTGACCGCCAGGCCATTGGCGCTTTGATACGCGCTGATAGCAGACGTCGTGTTTTTGCCGATCACCCCATCCGCGCCTTTCGTATTATACCCTTGGGATGTCAGCCGCCGTTGCAATTCCTTGCGGTCGTCCAATGTCAGACCGTTTGCATCTGGCCCGAACGAGGCCTGAAACGGCGCGCCACCGGCGATTCTGTCCGCCAGATGACCGACCCCGATCGCGTAACTGTCCGAATTGTTATAGCGCTTGATGACCTGAAAATTGCGGAAGACGGCAATGCGCGGCCCGGGTTTCTGCGGTTGCAGCACGGCGACCGGCGTGCCGGAAACGGTTCCGACCTCGCCCCCCCAAGGCTGCCCCCGCACCCAGCCTGCGCGCGACAGGTAAGCAGCGGTCGAAGCCAGCGAATCCGTCGGATCGTCCGACCAGATATCGCGCCGCCCGTCGCCGGTGAAATCCACGGCATAGGCCAGGTAAGAGGTTGGAATGAACTGCGTGTGCCCCATCGCACCGGCCCAGCTGCCGGTCATCCTGTCTGGCGTGGTGTCACCATTCTGAAGGATCTTGAGCGCCGCGATCAACTGGCTTTCAAAGAACTGACCACGCCGCCCGTCATAGGCCAGCGTCGACAGGGCTGACACAACGGGCACATCGCCGCGACGCGCGCCATAGCGGCTTTCCAGCCCCCACACTGCAACGACGATTTCCTTGTCCACCCCGTACTGCGCCTCGATCTGCGACAGCGTCCCGTTGTATTGCCGCAGCATCTTCTGGCCGGTGCTGATCCGCTCGTCCGAGGCGGCAATGGCCAGGTAGTCTTCGAGCGAGCGTTTGAACTCTACCTGATTGCGGTCGCGCTCGATCACATCGGGCAGATACCCTGCCCCCTGAAAGGCGCGGTCAATCGTGGATTGTGAAATACCTTGCGATGCCGCCCTGCCCTTGAACCCGGCAACCCAGGCATCCCAACCCGCATTGGGAACAGCCCGCATACGCGATGCAGGCGCGCTGGATGGCGCACCGCCACCCGTGCAGGCGGCCAACAATGTTGATCCAAGGCAAATGGAAAAAGTCCGTCGAGTGATCATGGCTGTGGTCTGCTCTTGTTTGTGATTTGCCTCAAGAGTAACCCAGTCGGACTGAACAGGCCAGAACGGTGAAACCTTGAGCAGTAGGCGCGGGAATGTCGGCGGGATGCCGCTCAGCTCACCAGCAAGCGCAATCCCTGCGTCACGTCCGAACGGACCGCCAGGCGCAAGCCCGGTTCGTCACCGGCCTTGAGGGCCGCAATGATCAGCTTGTGATAATGCGGTGGCTCAGTGCGCCTGAGACGCCCGTAAAGCGCCCTCATCGTCGGCCCGAGTTGCAGCCAGACCGTTTCGGCAATGGCCAACATCGCGGGCGCCTGAGCGCGCAGGTAAAGGGTGCGGTGAAATTCCAGATTTGAACGGATGTACCCAACCGCGTCCCGCTTGGTCACCATCTCGGCAACGGTCATGTTGATGGTCTGCAAGCGGTCGATCAGCGCAATATGCGCCCGGGGCAAAGCCCGGCTGGCCAGCTCGACTTCCAGCAACGCGCGCAACGCCGCCAATTCTTCTATCCGGTCGTTGGTCAACTCAGGTGTCGAGACCCGGCCGGAATTGGACAGGAACAAAGCCCCCTCGGCGGCCAGACGGCGCACGGCCTCTCGCGCCGGGGTCATCGAGACGCCGAATTCCTTGCCGATGCCACGCAAGGTCAGCGCCTGTCCCGGCGCCATCTCACCATGCATGATTCGAGACCTCAGGGCTCGGTACACCCGGTCATGAGTGGCAGTTTGGGTGTCAGACGGGCGTGTGCTCAACATCCGCTTATGTGATCACAAAACAGTGCAAGGTCAACTCGGCTTTGCGTCAAACCTGTAACGATGCAGCTCTGCCCCATTGTCACGCAACCAGCGGCGGGGTTGCTGGCAGGGGCCGAAAATGCTTTCCACCTGTTCCCAGAACGCGGGCGAGTGGTTCATCTCGACAAGATGCGCCACTTCATGCGCGGCCACATAGTGCAGCACCTCGGACGGCGCGAGAATGAGCCGCCACGAGAACATCAATCCACCCTGTGAACTGCATGATCCCCAACGTGACCGCGTGTCGCGCAGGCCGAGCGTGCTGTACGACCGCCCCAGCATTGCCGCGTAATCATCACACGCGCCAATCAATCGGTCCCGCGCCAATTCCTTCAGAAACCGGGCCAATCTGCGTGCCTCGGCCCCTTCGGGCACTGCGACCTCATCCGCCATCAACTGAACACGCCGACCCTTGGCGGGCACGATTCGCCGGACAACGCCTTCAATCGGTATCTTCTGTCCGAACTGCACCACGGCCGTTTCCGGCCTGTCCTGCAAATGCTGGCGAATCCACTCTTCCTTGGTACGTGCGAAACTCAGCGCCTCGGATTCAGGCACACCGACCGGATAGGTCAGCGTAACCCTGCCATCCAGTTGAGAAATTCGCAAACTGATGCGCCGCGCCCGGGCGGATTTGCGCAGCCTCAGCGGCACCGGTGGTGTCCCTGGCAGTGCATGCTCTCCCATATCGCGACCTCTCTTGCGCAAAGACTTTGACAGTGCTCTCTGCCTGTGGCAGGTGAGCTGAATCATTTAGACGACTCACCTGATATCAAGGGGATTTGACATGCCCAAGGAAGAATGGGGCGTAAAGCGCGTTTGCCCGACCACCGGTAAGCGATTCTACGACCTGAACAAGGACCCGATCATCAGCCCCTACACTGGCGAGATCGTGGAGCTTGAAACATCCAAAAGCCGCATGATCGCGGCGGATGCAGAAGATGCCGCCTCGGTCAAAGCGCGTGAAAACGCGTCGGAAGAGGACCTGGTTCTGGATGACGACGACTCTGTCGACGTCGAACTGGATGACGATCTGCTGGATGACGATGATGACACCAGTGATGACGTGTCGCTGGATGATATCACCGACATGTCTTCGGAAGACGAAAACTGATCAAGTCAAAGGCGACCACAGGGTCGCCTTTTTCGTTCCACGGACAGCTTAGTGCGGAAATTCGCGTTCGATTCCATTTTTGGACTTGCACTCGTCGTCACTGTCTCCTAAACGTCCGTCCACCGCATCAGCGGTACCTAGATGGGGCCTTAGCTCAGTTGGGAGAGCGCTTGCATGGCATGCAAGAGGTCAGGGGTTCGACTCCCCTAGGCTCCACCATCCCGCACTTGAAAAACTCTCCATAGTTCTTCCATTAACTCGCGTGTTTCTTCCATTTTCTGGCCAACGCGACCTTTCGGGCGCTGCATGCGACCCGCAACTGTGTTAGTCAAAGCCAGTTCTCAGTGACCTAGGGGAAGAATCCGGAGGGTTGGCTTTGAATAGTAAAACCCGCCAACCAGGGCTGACGGGCTACCCCAAACAAGTTAGTTGGGGTGGAATTCATGGGCAGGTATTCAGCACCGCTCTATCCCCTTAAGCTACCGCCATGGCGAGCAGGACTTGAACCAGCAACCTGTGCCTACTGACCTGTTTCACGTCCCCTCTGGCACCTAGGGCCGTCGCCCACTCTACCTGCGCGCCCGGAGAATCTGTGACCACGGACTGTCCGAGGCGCGTCCCCATGGAAATCTGAGAATTTCGGATTGTCGGGCTTTCCCCGGCGCGGGTGCATAACTGCCTCCCTGAAACGTAAAATGCGCCACTACATCTTGTAGGGTGCACCTCTCTATTGTGCCAAGTTATGAATCGGCAGGACTCCTTTTATCAAGGTTAACCTTAAACGATGCCAGTCACGAACGGTGTCCTCTGATGAAAGTGTCAAATTACCGAGTTTTGTGGTAATTTCAGGCAATTAAGAATTTTTTGTTTTTTGGGTGATTAAATGTATCGATATTGTTTTGGACTCTTAACAATTATTTTTTCTACGATCTTCTTTGACCAGGCTTATGCCGCCCGAGACGTGTGCAATGCTGTGGACAGTGAAGCAAGGATCGGATGGCCGGACAGTCTTTCCATGACTATAGCCGTCGATACCAGCAGTAAGATATGTCGCTTCTCGGTAGAAGGTGTGACGGCAGGGAGCCCTCCCCAATCGGAGGTATTCAATGCTCTCGATTTAGCTAGAAACGCTATTTCGAGTGGGAGTTCAACGAACTCCGAAGACATTGCAAAAAGCATCGCGCTGTTGCTGGCTGCCGCATCACCAGAGGATACGCCTGACGACGAGCTACTAACGAGCGAAGCCCAAGAAGGTATAGAAGCCTGCATTCGCATGACTGCGTTAAAGGAAGGTCAAGCCATCTTCTTTGGAGACGCCCATGATGCGGACTTGTCTTTTTTCGGTGCACGATGTGCGTGGGTGGCGTCTCCCCCGGATGCTTTGGAGAGCTTAAACAGTTTTTTGAAAGGCAATGTGACCGTTGAAGAGTTATTCCTACCTCAACTGGTATTTGTGAATGAGCGCGGAAGTTCAGTCGAAATCCTTTTCCTGCCGGTAGAGAATTCCCGATGACTGATGAAGACGAAAAAAAGTCGAAACCCAATGCGATCGAACAAAACCCCAAATTAGCCGACCGTGAAACAGGCGGTAGCGGCGATACAGGAGATCGAGACGAAGTTAGCCACGGCGGCGACGGTGGGGGTGGCGACAATGGTAACGGTGGCGGGGATGGAGACCACGCACCCGATCCCCCCCCAAGTTGGAGCAATCCGTTCAAGCGCCTTATTTGGTACATAGTCAAAATATTTCAGGACATTAGAGATGACGCCGTCAAAGAAGTTATAAAGTTCTTTCTCTATGGGGGGTCTTCAGTAGCTGGATTACTTGCACTGCTTCTTCCATCGGAACCGCCCCAATACGATCCACGATTCCGAGATGTTTCAGAAGGCGGGCCCGGTTATGCGTATGCGAACGATATGTTGGCATTGATGCGTTCCGAGGGAGTAGCGGTCGACTGGGAGTCTGGGAAACCTACTGCATTGTTGTTTTGTTCGGATTTCAAAACCGACGGAGTTGAACCAGAGCAGCTTCTTGACGTTTTCATGAAAAGGTTTCCTGATTGCTTAGTGAACTCTAACGATGTGGCAAATCGCTACACACTAAACGCCGGCCCACAATCCATCGGGCCTGTTCCCGTTGAACCAGACAACACCGAGGCCGTATTCTGCGGATGCGACCAGTCCCGAGTCGAAAGAGTCACCAGGACAAGGCTTTTAATCCACTCACCTCAATGTGTGAAATTCAACGCCGATCGGTCAAATTGTGCAAGCGAATGACGCAGATCGAAATCAGTTAAATCAATTCCTTCTCGATAGCCAACTACTCGGGCACCGTGGCAATGCCGATCTGACCGATTTCGCCACCCACCTCCACCCGAGAGAGGTGAAGCCAGACGCCATTGGAATCTCTGGTAGGCTCGTGTTTGTTCGCGCCCTGATCATCCGGGCCGGGAGAAGGCGTTGAACAGTCACATCCCTTGTCCGACCGGCGCCGGTGAATTGCGACAGTGAAATTCTGAATTCGACACAGGTTGCCATCTGGATGGCTTCACATGTGGTCAGGGGATCACTGTTTATCGTTACCTCACTCTCGCGACGCCGATCCGCCGGGCGTCTAACGGGCTCCGCAAAGTTCTGTGGCCGGCCCATAGCATACTTTGGATTCGCTTGGGTAATGCTGCAATGCGGCCCGTCAAAGCTGCCTTTCACAACGGTCACTGTATAGTGATCGACGAAGGCATCGATCTTTTGCCGGAGATCACCGGGCAGGTAGTAGTTTTCCAGCAGGATGCGGTTTTTCAAAGTCTGATGCCATCGCTCGATCTACCCCTGAGTTTGCGGGTGATACGGGGCACCTCGAACATGATCCATCTGCCGATCTTCCAGCCAATCGGCTAACTCGCTGGGGATGTAACTGGACCCGTTGTCACTGAGCAGCCTTGGTTTGTGCAGGACCGTCGCCTGATCGCCCCTGAGGCTTGCAGCGCCAGGTCCAACGTGTCGGTTACTTCGCAGGCCTTCATCGTCGTGCAGAGCTTCCACGCGATGATGTAACGGCTGTAGTCGTCGAGGATCGTCGATAGGTAGAACCAGCCCCAGCCGATCACTTTCAGGTAGGTGAAGTCGGTCTGCCAGAGCTGGTTCGGCCGTGTGGTCTTGTCGTGGAACTTGTCAGCGGCGGACAGAACCACATAGGCTGGGCTGGTGATCAGGTCGTAGGACTTGAGGATGCGATAGACCGAAGCCTCTGACACAAAATACTTTTCCACGTCGGTGAAGCGCACGGCCAGCTCACGTGGCGACAGATCGCTTTCCTTCAGGGCCAGGTCCTTGACCTTCTCACGAACCGGCTCGGGAATGCGGTTCCAGACCCGCGATGGCTTGGGACTGCGATCCTCAAGCGCTTCGGGGCCACCGGCCAGATACCGGTCGTACCAGCGATAGAAGGTCGTTCTAGGAATACCGAGCTTGTCCAACGTGCGCCCTGTCGGCAGGTGCGAGCCTTCGACGAGGCGGATGATCTCCAGTTTCTCAGATGCGGGGTACCTCATTCGTCGTCGCCCCCATCTGTCACCTGACAGGCGCATGCAAAGTATGCTGCCGAGAGGGCGCAATCATGCTTTTTTTTGAGCAGTCGAAGTTCCAAGGCCTGCTCAGCGACGGCCTCTTTCAAATCGCGGGATTCCCGACGCAGGTCTTTGACTTCGGTCGAAGTAGCTGCACGGGCCGTGTCGCCAGCCAGACGCTTCTTTCCAGCCTCAAGGAATTCCCTGCAATACAGGCTCTGGGCAATGCCTTCGCGGCGGCATAGCTCAGCAATGCTATCCTCGCCCTTCAGGCCGACCAGCACGATCCTGATCTTCTCCTCCGCTGTATACTGTTTGCGTGTGGCGCGACGGATGTCTTTGACGACCTTCTCACCGTGGCTTTGCTTGGTTCCGGGTTTCTGTCTCATCTCCACTCCTTGGTGGTTACAATGTGCCAGAAACCCTCTCTTATCAAATCGACCTAAACTGTCCCATTGGCGCTGACGTCAGACAAAAAGCACAAATAACAGTCGGGCATGAACTACGCACAATAATGCCCGGGAACTCAAGAGTGCTTTGGCAAGGACAAAGGCGCGTGGGATAAATTCAGCCTTTTCAATGAGTCTCAGAGGGAGCGCATGATTGATACCATTCGATACTGCGAATTGGGCCATGAAGACTAAGGTGAGAATGCAGCGCACAAAACCGCATCGCAGACACGGTTTGCTTTTTTGCATCTCAGACCACCAGTAAGCGATCTTGTTCCGGGGGGGATGAACTGTATGGCGTTGTCACGGGCGCTCCCGTGCATTAGCGTCCTGCACCATGGTCATCCGGCGATATTCACTTGTTCTATTGGTTGGCGTTCTGGTCATCCTGACCGGCATTGGCGGTGTTGCGCACGCGCTGTCGAAGGGCTGCGTGGGCCTTCACTGTGAGCACCATACGCAACCTTCCGAACACTCTGCATTGGCAATGAGCGAAGACGTCTTGGCTTCAGGTCATCATCATGATCCGGAGAGTTCCGAAACCGGAGAGTGCAATCCCTTTATCTGCCAAGCCGTTGCATTGCCGTTCCAAGTCAGTGAAGATGCCAAGGGTCGGCGTGATACTGACCCGGAGCTCCATGCTGGAACCCAAGTCAAGCTGAGTGAACCGGGCGCAATCTACAGGCCCCCTGACCTTTGAAGCAGCACGAATCCCTGCGGATGTACGCGACCAGCACGTGCGGCTGTTCGCGATGTGCCGCAGCGTTACCAGCTTCCAAAATGTCAGGACCAATCCATGAATAAAAGTCACTTTCTAATCGGCGCATGCACTGTCGCTGCGGTCGCCGCTTTCATAACTCTTCGCCCCGGCGGAATCGAAGAAGCCACACCGCATGAAACACGCATAGGCGACGCCATGGTCGCAATTCGGATGCCGACCATCGAAGGCAATGCCGCAATCGGCCAGCGTGTTTTTGAGGTCTCCTGCGCGTCATGCCACGGCGCCAACGCGGTCGGTGTAGAGGGTGCGGGGCCGCCCCTGATCCACAAAATATACGAACCCAGTCACCATGCGGATGAAGCCTTTCAGAGGGCGGTTTCACAAGGTGTAAGAAGCCACCATTGGCAATTTGGCGACATGCCGCCCGTGGAGGGGCTGACACGAGGTGACGTTGCCATGGTGATCGCCTACATTCGCGAAATCCAGCGTGCCAACGGAATAAACTGAGGGTAACCCAATGAAGAAGATCATGACATTTGCGCTTATGGTTGCGCTTGCCAACGGCGCACTGGCGCATTCCAAGGTCGAAGAAACAACCCCTGCCAACGGCTCCAGGATAACGGATGTGCCTGCTGAAATTGGCCTCAACTTCTCAAAAAACATCCGGCTGACACGGATAGAGATGGCCCATGAAGAACACTCGGCAGTAAGCTTGGATTTGGGTGACCAGACAAATTTTGGTCAGGCGTTCACGATCCCACTGCCGAGCAATGGAACGGGCACCTATGTCATCGAATGGCGCGGTTTGGGTGAAGACGGCCATGCGATGCAGGGCGCGTTTTCCTTTACCGTGGATTGAGCATGCCAGACATCTGGGCGATTGGCGCGATCCTCGCAAAGCTGGTGCTCTACATTGGCTTTGCGGGCTCCGCCGGGCTTGTGATTGTTGGATGCCTCTATTCCGGCCTTGTCGCGCCGGTGAACCTTGCGATGACGCGCCATGCCAGGGCCTTGGCATGGCTTGCTCTTGTCGCGACAGCAGTTGGCTTCTTGCTTCGTGGGGCCGCCTTGACAGGCGGGGTTGACGGCATGGTCGATCCGAAGATGCTTGGCCTGCTGTGGCAGACATCCGTGGGCGACGCACTTGTTTATCGCCTTTCTGGCGCATCGTTGATCCTTGTGGGGCTGTCCGTTCCTCGCTTTGGTCAGTGGATCGCGCTGTTGGGTGGCACGATCGCTCTGTGGTCGTTTGCGCAGATCGGGCACGTGCCGGAACTGGAGAGCTTTGGTATCCAGCTCCTGCTCCTGCTGCACCTGTTGTGTGTAGCTTTCTGGGTGGGCATCTTCAGCCCGCTGCGGAATATGGCCCTTGCTCCTGAACACCTGAAGGATGCTGCTGAACTCGGTCATGTCTTTGGGCAAGCTGCCACTTGGCTTGTGCCGGCGTTGATCGTGGCGGGCCTTTGGATGGCCTGGTTGCTTGTCGGCAATGTCCAAGAGCTGCTGTTCACTGGCTACGGGCAGGCGTTGTTGCTCAAAGTGTTTTTTGTGGCGCTGCTGTTGTTTCTTGCCGCCGCAAACAAGCTCCGATTTGTTCCGGCCATGCAAGGTGGAGAGGTCAATGCAGCGCAACGCCTCGCCCGCTCCATCCAGGTTGAGGCATTGATGGTGTTGGTGGTACTGGCAACAACGGCAACACTCACGAGTGTTCTGGCGCTTCCGAATTCGGGCCATTAGAGCGGGCCAGACACCGGTGCGCGCGCAGTGTGCAGCAACGGCAGCGGCGGTGCACGATCCGATGCGAACAAGGAAGACAATCCCACTCAGGGCCTGCCGACCCTTGCCGTGGGGCCTAGCCATTGGGCTTTGGCAAACAGGGTTCAAACAGTGCCACCTGCCCGCCGGTCAACCGTAAGAAATCAAGCTTGCTCACCGCCTGTCTTTCGAACCATCAACACGCGACCTGCCGAATTCACTGGGGTCTGAACCCTGCAGCTGCCCCTCAGAACCTTAATGAAAGACAGGACATGCCACCATCAAGCTTTGCACAATCGGTATTGTCAATTTCAACGACCTCATAGCCTTCGCGGTCCAGCATCTCTGCGGTGCGCGGAAACCCAGCGGCCATCAGCACCAGATTGTTGAACCTAATCGCGTTTGCCGCCGCCTCCTCGCCGTCAGCTACATGCAGCACCCGGAAGCCTTCAAAACAGCTCGAAGCGTCCAATCGCCGGGTCGCAAGGATCGTCTCGGCATCCATCAGCGAACAATCCGTTTTGAAGTGCAAAACGCCCTCGGGTGTGAACACTTCCCGCAGTTTGTGTCCCCATTCCGAGGTGATTTTCGCCAGTTCTTCAACACCTTCCGCGTCAGTGCGGTCTGACCGGCCCACAAGAATTTCGCGGCCGGTTACAAGGATGTCTCCACCCTCGATATGGCCGGGACCATTGATCTGTGTGACCGTTTCATAGCAGGTCCGCAGTGCCGGGGCGATCTCGGCCACTTCCCCCATCCGCGAAGGCGCGCCCGGCCGCATCAGCACAGCACCCTGCGGCAGGCACAGGGCCGTATCTTCCACAAACTGTGCGTCAGGGAACGCATCCAGGGGATCAAGCTCGATCACCTCGGCCCCGGTGCTTTTCAGTGCTGCCACGTATGCCCCATGCGCGGCCGTCATCCCATCGAAATCCGGGTTTCCGATATCTTCTGCGCGCAATCCGTCAGCGATGGTCGGTGCCGGGCGCCGGGTGATGGCGCGGGAAAACTCAAAAGTTGGGTCTGACATGCTTCAATCTCTCTGAGGTTCGAATTTTCGGGCGGTGACTTCGATCATCGCGGGCCCGCCCATGGACGCCGTTTCGCGTAACGCTTGCGCGATGGACTGCGGCTTATCGGGAACCCTGGTGTGTGGAATGCCAAAGGATCTGGCCGTTGCTGCAAAATCGGGGGGTGTGGGGTCACATCCAATGACCGTCACGCCTGCATCCTGCATCGATGTGGCGATTTCCCGGTACCCGTGATTGTTCCAGATCACGAACGTGACCGGCAGGTTTTCGTCTACTGCGGCCATTGCTTCCGGCATAGAAAACTGCGCCCCGCCATCACCGACGATGCATATTACCCGCGCCGTTGGATCGGCAATCGACGCACCGATGGCTGCGGGTATGCCATAACCAAGCGCACCATAGCCCGTTGCCGCATTGAACCAGCCGCCAGCCCGGTCGTGGTCATAGTAAAGATTGCCGGCATAAATTGGCTGGGTGGAATCCCCGACCATCAGAGCATCCGGAGACGCCGAGCGCATCGCATTCAGTATCTCCACCTGTTGGCGATAATCCGGACCAATCTCCTGCCAGGCCGCATCGCGCGTTTTTCTGGCACGGTCCGCACCGTCGCTTTGCCGTGCCCTCTGCGGCAAGGCCTTACACAGCGCTGGCACAACCAAGCCTACGTCACCTTGAATGGCAATCGCTGCCTCGTGCCGCGAAAGCTGATCGCTGCACCGATCAACCCGTATCAGGTTTGGCAGTTTCGCAAACTGGCCGGTGGCATACATGTCATAATCGGTCGGCCCCAGCTCGGTTCCCAAGGCCAGAACGCAATCGGCGCTTTCCAACAATGCGCGCACCGCGTTCAGGCTGGGGCTGGCCGGAACGGTCAGGGCATGTCCGTGCATCAGGCCGCGCGCGTTGACGGTTTGCACAACAGGGGCACCCAGAGCTTCGGCCAGTGCTTGCAATCCCGCCTCGGCACGTTTCGCGCCGCCGCCCGCCAGAATGACGACTTTCTTTGCCTCAGCCAATTGCCCTGCAGCCTGTCTGATCAATTCCGGGCTGACCGGAGGATCAGGGTCAGGCGTCTCGACTGCTGTTTCCTGATAGTCCGCCGCTGCGACATCCAACGGAACCTCGATATGCGTCGGCCCGCGGCGACCATTGCTGAGGCCGTGAAAAACGCGGTCCAAAACCGGGGCCAGAGCGCTGGGGCCGGTGACCTGTTCGGACACCAACGCAACCGTTTTCGCCAGCCCGATTTGGTCCGGCAATTCGTGCAGATGCCCCAAGCCCTTGCCAAGCGATCCGGTTTTGTTGACGCCGGACACCACCAGCATCGGTATTGAATCGGCCCGCGCCTGCGCCATCGGCGTCAGCGTATTGGTCAATCCGGGGCCGGTGATCACAAAGGCAACACCCGGTTTGCCCGACACACGGGCATAGCCATCGGCCATGAAACCCGCCCCCTGTTCGTGTCTGGGCGTCACATGTCGTATGCCCGAAGCCGCAAGCCCTCGGTACAGTTCCACCGTGTGAACGCCCGGAATTCCGAAGACGCAGGTCACATCCCGCTGGCGCAGCCCGGCAACCAGAGCTTCGCCAACTGTCATACTGCTCATGCGACCTCGCGTGATTTGCTGTTGGCGTGATCGATGATACGGGAAACCGCAGTACCAAAATCCGTGTCATTGATAGTCAAAGCGACCCGCACCCAGTCCTTCAGGCTGTCACCAAAGGCGGATCCCGGCATGACGGCCACCCCGGCCTGTAGCAGATCCCAGGCATAGGCTTCGCCATCCAGCCCGGTGGCAGAGACATTAATGAGTGCGAACATTCCCGCTTCGGGCCGGTGAACAATCAGATCCGTTTCAGCTTCAAGACGATCGGCCAACAGGGTGGCGCGGCCAGAAAAGCGGGCGGCCATCCCGGGGGCAACCTCGGACCCGTCACGGATCGCTTTTTCGGTCATGTCCGCGATGAACGGCTGATTGCCAAAAAGCATGGTCTCGGAATAGGGCAGCAGCGCTTCGCAGAACGCGGCGGGCCCGACACACCAGCCACTGCGGAACCCCGGAGCGGCATGAGACTTCGAGATGGATGATACGCCAATGACACGATCCGCCAGTTCCGGATCTGCCAATGGTGAAACAAATCGTGCACCGTCAAAGATCAGTTCTTCATAGACCTCGTCCGAGATGATCCACAAATCACGCGCAATCGCCAGCTGCCCGATCTCGGCAATGTCCGCGGCGGTCAGGATCGCGCCAGTCGGGTTATGCGGTGTTGTCAGAAGAATGGCGCGGCTGCGCGGAGTGATGCGGGCCGCGATATCTGCGGCCTGCATGCGAAACCCTTTCTCGGGCCGCAGCGGTACGGGTACCATCTCGGCCCCGGATGCACGAATGACACCTTCATAGGTCGCGTACATCGGATCGCCGACCAGAACTTCGTCGCCCGCCTCGGCGACCCCGGCCATGGCTGCGAAAAGGGCGGTTTGCGTGCCGGGAAAGCACAGAAAATTCCCGGGCTCGAAAGCCCGCCCGCGAGAGGCAGAATAGCGCGCAGCCAGAGCGTCAAGCAGCCCTGCTTCACCGCGCCCGTTGGAGTACCCTGTCCGCTGCGCCCGCAATGATGCAACGGTGGCTTCGACCAGCACGTCCGGCACCGGAACGTCCGGTTCTCCTATCGTCATTTCGACGATGTCCGCTCCGGCCTTGATAAGGTCGCGGGCTTTCAGATGTACGCCCCATTTGGCGCCACCCAAGCCCGCCAACCGTTCTGTCACCGATGTGGTCTTCATGACTGCTCCACCCCTTTGGTCAATGGAATCCCGACGATGGCGCTGACGGAATCCAAACCGATCCGCGCCAGCTGGCCTTCGGAAAACGCATCCGGAAGCGCGCCCCCTTCCAGCCACAGGCCGTCGATCACCGCGTTGCAGGCGATGGCCAGTTGCATTGCCTCTGACGCGTCAACCGAACGCCCGGCTTCCTGCAATGCCGCGACGATCAGCTTCTCGAGGTGATCCCGGAAATAGTCATAGGTTCGCTGGTGAATGCGCTGCATTTTCGGGTCATGCTGCACCTTGTTCAGGAAACCCGCCCACAACGCCACGGCGCTTGGATCGACGATCGGCTGTCGCAGTGACGCGTCGACGAAGTTGGTCAACTGAGAAACCGCGCTTCCGGTTCCTGATGACGCCGCTGTCTGGTCCGTCAGCGTATTCATGTGGTGCTCATATGCCGCCTGAACCAGTTCGTCCTTGGATGAGAAATAGTGCCGGATCAAACCTTGGGTCACATTCGCACGGGCTGCGATCTCGCGCACCGTGGCACCCCGAACGCCCATCTCGGCGATCAGGTCCAAAGTCGCCAGAATCAGCGCCTCGCGGCGAACCTCGGCAGACTCACGTTTGAATTTGCGGCTTTCGTCCTGCACGTCAGTGTCATCCATGGCACGGAGTTATTATACACTTGCATAATTGCGAGATTCGGGGCTTACTGCAAGCTGAAATCAGAAGATTCTTGGATATGGACACAGCCAAAGCAGTTTCACCCGCACCCGAAACAACCACGCCCGACGAAGCGATCAAGGTTGAGGATCTGCACAAATCCTTTGGCACGCTGGAGGTTTTGAAAGGCGTATCCCTGACCGCAAACAAGGGGGATGTTGTTGCCATTATCGGGGGGTCAGGCTCTGGAAAATCCACCATGCTGCGCTGCATCAACTTTCTGGAAACGCCGAGTTCCGGAAAGATAACCATCGGCGGGGAACCCGTTGAAATGCACACCGATGGCAGCCCCTCCAACCGCCGCCAGATCGAACGTATCCGCACGCGTCTGGCCATGGTTTTCCAGCAGTTCAATCTGTGGACACACCGCACGCTTCTGGAAAACGTGATCGAAGTGCCAGTGCATGTGCTCAGGGTGCCAAAGGCCCAGGCGATCGCACGGGCGCATGAATTGCTGACGCGGGTGGGCCTTGGCGACAAGGCTGACACCTATCCGGCCTATCTTTCGGGTGGTCAGCAACAGCGCGCCGCCATTGCCCGGGCGCTTGCGGTCGATCCTTCGGTGATGCTTTTCGATGAACCGACGTCGGCGCTTGATCCCGAGCTTGTTGGCGAAGTTCTGACCGTGATCCGCGATCTTGCCGCCGAAGGGCGCACAATGCTGCTTGTCACCCATGAAATGAAATTCGCACGCGAAGTCGCAGACCACGTTGTCTATCTCTTCGAGGGCCGCATCGAAGAGCAGGGCCCACCTGCCGAGGTCTTCGGAAACCCAAAATCAGAGCGCCTTAAGCAGTTCCTCAGCTCGGTCGCCTGAACCTAAAAAACAAAATGAACCAAAAGGGAGTATCAAAATGAACGTCAAGAAACTGCTCGCGTCCGGCCTTGCCGCCGCTGTCCTTTCGGCTGGTATCGCCAGTGCAGAAGAGGTCAAGATCGGCATCGCAGCCGAACCTTACCCGCCATTCGCGTCGCTGGACAGTTCAGGCAATTGGGTCGGCTGGGAGATCGATGTCATCAATGCTGTCTGCGCTGCTGCGGAACTTGACTGTGTTATCACGCCGGTCGCCTGGGATGGTATCATCCCGTCGCTGACCGGACAGCAGATCGACGCCATCATGGCGTCTATGTCGATCACCGAAGAGCGGCTGAAAACCATTGATTTCAGCGATCCTTACTACAACACACCTGCCGTCATCGTCGCGGACAAATCGATGGATATCGAAGCGACCCCCGAGTCGCTGGCCGGTAAGGTTGTCGGCGTTCAGGCGTCGACCATCCACCAGGCTTATGCGCAGGAATATTTCAAGGATTCCGAACTGAAGGTTTATCAAACTCAGGATGAGGCCAACCAGGACCTGTTCGCAGGTCGTATTGACGCCACTCAGGCCGACAGTATCGCCATGGCGGACTTCGTGAACTCGGATGCCGGGGTATGCTGTGAAATCAAAGGCGCCGTCGCAGATGATCCGGCCATCCTGGGCCGGGGTGTTGGTGCGGGTGTTCGCAAGGGCGACGATGACCTGCTTGCAGCGCTGAACAAGGGCATCGCGGCAATTCTTGCCGATGGAACGCACGAGAAGATCACTTCGAACTATTTCTCGGCCAGCATCTACTAAGCGGCTGCCGTGACCGGACTGTTGGAATCGCTTGGATTGGCGCAGAGCGCAGAGCTTCTGTCGCTGTCGCCACCGGGTTGGGGGGGCAATCTGCTGCGCGGATTGTCCCACTCATTGCAGATCGCTTTTGGTGCATATGCGCTCGGCCTCGTGATCGGATTGTTCGGAGCCTATGGCAAGCTTTATGGCGGGAAGGTCACGCGCGATCTTCTTGCCATCTACACGACCGTGATCCGGGCCGTGCCGGAACTGGTCCTGATCCTGATCCTGTATTACGTGGGATCTGACATCATCAACAAAATCTCTGCTGCAATGGGTGGAGGTCGGGTCGAGGTCAATGGCGTCGCTGCGGGCATTTGGGTTCTGGGCGTTGTACAGGGCGCATATGCAACCGAGATCCTGCGCGGAGCCATACAGGCGGTTCCACCCGGACAGATCGAGGCCGCCAAATCCTACGGGATGCCCGCCTTCATGACCATGCGCCGCGTGACGATCCCCGCCATGATGAGCTTTGCCGTACCCGGCCTGGCCAACTTGTGGCTGATCGCCACCAAGGACACCGCCCTGCTCGCGGTCGTGGGATTCAACGAACTGACACTGGAAACCCGGCAGGCCGCCAGCAGCACACGCGCCTATTTCACCTTCTTTCTGGCGGCGGGTTTTCTCTATCTCATGGTCACCCTGTTTTCGGGCGCCATCTTCGCGCGGATCGAAAAATGGGCGCGTCGCGGTCAACCTTCTCTGAAAGGAGGTGGCAGATGATCGATCTCAGGTCTTTGATGCAACCCCATCGCATCGTGATGATGCTGATCTTTTCCGGGATCGTAATCTGGTGTGCCATGTCTTTGCGATGGGACTGGTTGCCAAAATACGCCCCGCTTGCCTTGCAGGGAATCTGGACCACGCTCTGGCTGCTTGTTGTCACCGTCGTTCTCGGATTTCTGCTGGCCGTACCACTCGGGTTGGCCCAGGCCGTTGGACCCTGGTACCTTGCGGCCCCCGCCAAGGCGTTTTGCACCATCATTCGGGGCACACCCCTGCTTTTGCAGCTTTGGTTGCTGTATTATGGCCTCGGCTCATTGTTCCCTCAATTCCCCTGGATACGATCGTCCGAGCTTTGGCCGTATCTGCGTCAGGCCTGGCCTTATGCGGTGCTGGCACTAACGCTTTCTTATGCCGGCTACGAAGGTGAGGTAATGCGCGGAGCCTTCAAAGGCGTCGCCAAAGGTCAGCTGGAGGCGGCAAGGGCGTTTGGCATGCCCAGGCTGACAATGTTCCGCCGCATCTGGCTACCGCAGGCAATCCGCAACGTTCTGCCAACCCTGGGCGGTGAAACCATCCTCCAGTTGAAGGCGACGCCCTTGGTCGCCACGATTACGGTGGTTGATATCTATGCCGTGTCATCGCGGGTGCGGTCCGACACGTTCATCATCTACGAGCCGCTCATCCTGCTGGCCGTATTCTACATTCTCGTTGCCGGTATTATTGCCCTGATGTTCCACTGGCTGGAAGTGAAGGTGCTGGGAACCGGAAGCCGAAATGGGCCAGCCGGATAGTACAAGCCGGAAGTAAAGCGAGACCCACTGCCCAACTCCGGGCACAGATTTCGTCGGCGCGTTTGCAGATCGATCGAAACCATGGGCACACGATCAAACGGTTGCCCGAAATGATTTGGGGAAGGTTCGGCTTGCAGGCCCCTGCGGCGAAGGCACTGGCAGCCCAGGGGCAGAGCCTGACTTTCTTATCCATTGCACAACGACCTGGAACACCGCGGCGCAATCTTCTGGTCGGCGCAGTGGCGGATGTCGCGAAGCATTGCAAACTTGCCCCTCGTCCTTTGGGGCGCGTTGCATGAGGCGCGCATTCAGCGCAGGCCCGACAGAACCTAATGCCGCAAACCCGCATTCGGGTTTGAGCCGACGATCATCATTTTTTGGGGTGAAACACCTTTGATCGCGCGAATGGGCAGTATCTGCCCTGAACGCGGGTCATGGTGAGCCACGAACTGGTGATACCCATCGGGTCTGTTTGCCAATCAGAACAACGCTCAGATCGCCAGATACTCCTCACGAAGACTGGTGTCCTCAAGCACTTCTTTTGCCGTTCCGTCGAACACGATGGTACCGGTGTCAAGAATGATCGCGCGGTCCGCCAACTCCAAAGCGCGCACGGCGTTCTGTTCAACGATGATCGTGGTCATACCCTGCTGCTTGACATGTATGAGGGTTTTTTCGATTTCGTCGACGATAACAGGCGCCAAACCTTCATACGGCTCATCCAAAAGCAGTACCTTGATGTCCCTGGCAAGCGCTCTGGCGATTGACAGCATCTGCTGTTCGCCACCCGACAATGTAATCCCTTCCTGCTTCCTGCGCTCACCGAGACGCGGAAACAGCTCGTAAAGCCGTTCAAGGGACCATCCGATCGGAGGAGCAATCTGTGCAAGTTGCAGATTTTCTTCGACTGTCAAGCCGGGAATAATGCGCCTGTCTTCCGGTACAAGGCCAAGGCCAGCCGCTGCTGCTTCATAGCTTGTCATGTTGTGCAGCGGTTTGTGGTCCAACCAGATTTCGCCATGTCTTACTTCGGGTTCTGCGACCCTTGCAATCGAGCGCAGTGTCGAGGTTTTGCCCGCACCGTTTCGCCCAAGAAGAGCAAGAATCTCGCCTTCATGCACATTGAAGCTGACACCCTGCACGATATAGCTTTCTCCGTAATAGGAGTGCATATCCCAAACGGAAAGAAACGCAGGGGCGGTGCTGGCCAGATTGGCGTTTTTCGAAAAGTCAGGTTTCTCGTTCATAGCGTTTCCTTACGCAGCCTCGCCCAGATAGGCTTCGCGAACCTTTGGGTTTCCGCGGATGTTTTCAGGAGTATCTTCAACCAGGGGTGTCCCCTGGGCCAGAACAGTGATGCGTTCGGCAAGGCTGAAGACAACATGCATGTCATGCTCGATGATCGCGATGGTGATGTCGCGTTCTTCCTTGATCTGTTTCAGCAGGTCGATCGTGTTGTTGGTATCCGCCCTCGCCATCCCCGCCGTCGGTTCGTCCAGCAGCAACAGCCTCGGATTCTGGCTGAGGCACATGCCAATCTCGAGCCGGCGCTTGTCGCCGCGCGACAGCGAGGCCGCATGCATCTCACGCTTGTCGGCCATGTTCATCTCTTCCAGCATGGCTTCGGCCTGTTCAACAACAGCTTTTTCGTTGGCGATGGTCTCGTATGCATGCATCCGGAACGCGCCATCCCGCATGGCGAAGATCGGAATCAACATGTTCTCCATCACCGTCAATTCACCAAAAATCTCTGGTGTTTGAAACACGCGGCTTATGCCCATCTGGTTGATCTGGAAGGGTTCAAGCCCCAAGACCGATGCGTTGTCGAACAATACGGACCCGGTATCTGGCATGAGCTTGCCGACCAGACAATTCAGCAAGGTCGACTTGCCCGCACCATTGGGCCCGATGATTGCGTGAACCGAATTCTCCTCGACACTGAGATTCACATCCGTGAGCGCCTTGAGGCCGCCGAAGCGCTTGCTGACGTCTTTGACTCTTAGAATTGCCATGGCTCGCCCCTTATTCCGCCGGTTCCGTTTTGCCCGACGTCGCGTCGTCGGATTTTGATTTCTTGCGCTTGAGCCGGTTCAGCAAACGCTGACCACCTTCGACAAGACCACCCGGCAAGTAGATAACGACAAGCATGAAAAGAATGCCCAGCGTCAGATGCCATCCCTTGCCGATGAACGGATGGATCAAGAAAACCACAGCGTCCTCCAGCCCGTCAGGCAGGAATGCAAACCAGCTGTGCAACACGTTGTCGTTGATCTTCGAGAAAATATTTTCGAAGTACTTGATGAAGCCTGCACCCAGCACCGGCCCGATCAGTGTGCCGGTGCCGCCCAGGATCGTCATCAGAACGACCTCGCCCGATGCGGTCCACTGCATGCGTTCGGCACCTGCCAGCGGGTCCATTGCGGCCATCAGCCCACCAGCCAGGCCGGCATACATGCCCGAGATGACAAAAGCTGCCAGCGTGTACGGTTTCGAGTTCAGGCCAGTGTAGTTCATCCGCTGCTGGTTTGATTTGACGGCCCGCAGCATCATCCCGAAAGGTGAACGAAAAATTCGGATGGACAGATAGAATACCACCATCATGATCACCGCACACAGATAGTATCCCGCGTTGAAATCAAAACTCCATGCGCCCACGTCCAGCGTGTAGGTTGCGCGCATCGGCAACCCGAACAGATGCGGCAGGTCCGGCGAGTTCGCCCCTTGCAGAATCTGTGGATCATCCGCGTAAACCTGCAATCCCGTTTCCCCGTTCGTCAAGTTGAACTTGGGGTTGGACAACACCGAGTAAGCCAACGCAAAGCTCATCTGGGCGAAGGCCAGCGTGAGGATCGAAAAATAGATGCCCGACCGGCGCAGGCTGACAAATCCGATCAGCAATGAGAATACCCCGGCGACCACAACGCTGAGTGCGATGGCCGGGATGATGTTGTAACTCAGCAGCTTAAACATCCATACGGCGGAATAGGATCCAACGCCCAGAAAGGCCGCGTGTCCGAATGACAGGTATCCGGTAAGGCCGAACAGGATGTTGAAGCCGATGGCAAAGATGCCGAAAATCACAAAACGCTGCATCAGATCCGGATAGCCCGCGTTGAACTGCGCCATGGCGCTGCCTTCCGGGAACGGATTCAGGATGAAGGGTGCCAGCATCGTCAGGATGCCGACGATGATCAGCAGGCTGGTGTCTTTTTTGTTCAGTCCCAACATCGATTATTCCTCCATCACGCCTTTGCGTCCCATCAAACCGCGCGGGCGTGTGAGCAGCACAATAATGGCAACAAGGTAGATGATGATTTGGTTGATGCCCGGGATCGTCGTTGTGGCCCAGGTCGTAGAGGCGAAGCTTTCGAGAATGCCCAGCAGAAAGCCAGCCAGCACCGCGCCGGGAAGAGACCCCATGCCACCAACGACAACCACAACGAAGCTGAGGACCAGAAAATCCATCCCCATGTGATAGTTTGGTGGGTTGAGCGGCCCGTACATGACGCCCGCCAAACCGGCCACCGCGGCAGCGATACCGAACATGATCGTAAAACGCCGGTCGATATTGATCCCCAGCAAACCCACAGTTTCGCGATCCGCCATGCCGGCGCGCACAACCATGCCGAAGGTGGTGAATTGCAGGAATGAGAAGACGGCACCGATAATGGCAACCGCAAAGCCAAAATAGACCAGGCGCCAGATCGGGTAGATGATCGCGTTGGGATCAAACCCGATCATCGTGCCAAGGTCGATAGAGCCACTCAGCGCGTCGGGCGGCGGCGTCTGAATGGGGTTGGCACCGAAGAAGTACTTTACGATTTCCTGCAACACGATCGCCAGGCCGAACGTGACAAGGATCTGGTCCGCGTGAGGGCGCTTGTAGAAATGCTTGATAAGCCCGCGTTCCATCACATAACCAACCGCCAGCATGATCGGGATCGCAAACAGGATTGCCAATGGAACGGACCAGTCGATGATCGTCGCACCAAACTCCGGGCCGAACCATGCCTCGACATAAGGGGTTTCCACTTTCAGCGGGTTGCCAAGAAAGTCGGTTTGGCTCTCGTCGATGGTTACAAAGCTCAGGTTCATGAGCTTTTGCAAAGTGACGGCACAGAACGCACCGATCATGAACAGGGCCCCATGGGCAAAGTTCACAACGCCGAGCGTCCCAAAAATAAGCGTCAGCCCCAGCGCAATCAGCGCATAAGCCGACCCTTTGTCCAGACCGTTCAGAATTTGCAATAGGATGGCGTCCATTGGCCCACCTCAGGGTTGGTCAGTGTGAATTGAGTGGCACAACAGGATCAACCCTGCTGTAGATGTCTGGCCACCATTTTGGCAGCCAGACTTTGATACGCGGTCTTATGCGCCCGGGTTACACTCACCCAGTGCGCCACCGGCAAACATCGGATGCTCCGGATCGTATTCGACCTGCGCGCGTGGGGTGATCTCGACGATCTCCAGCGTGTCATAGGCGTTGGTCGGGTTCATGTTGCCACGCACGACCAGCACGTCTTTGAAGCACTGGTGGTCATCGGCGCGGTACAGGGTCGGACCGTTGCCCAGCCCGTCGAACTCGAAGCCTTCCAGGGCCTCGACGACGCCGCATGGGTTGAAGGTGCCGGCGCGCTCGCACGCATCCGCGTACAGCAGAACCTGGGCATAGCAGGTCTGGGCCGAGTTGGACGGCGGCTTGCCGTATTTCTCGCCGAAGGATTTCACGAAGGCTTTTGTGCCTTCATCTTGCAACTGCCAGTTCCAGTTCATTGAACCCAGCACGCCCTTGATGTTCTCGCCCGCACCGGCGGCCATCAGCTCCGAATACAGCGGCACGACGATCTTGAAGTCCTTGCCGTTGGCAACTTTGTCGAGCAGGCCGAACTGAATCGCGTTGGTCAGCGAATTCACCATATTGCCGCCATAGTGGTTCAGAACCAGAACATCCGCGCCCGAGTTCAGAACCGGAGTGATGTAGGACGAGAAGTCTGTTGACGCGAGCGGCGTTTTGACGGTGTTGACCGTTTCCCATCCCAGGGCTTCGGTCGAGGCGACGATCGACTCTTCCTGGGTCCAGCCCCAGTTGTAGTCCGCCGTCAGGTGATAGGCGCGGCGGTCGTTGCCCATCTCGGCCGCCAGCACCGGCGCAAGCGCAGCGCCCGACATGTAGGCGTTGAAGAAATGGCGGAAACCATTGGCCTTCTTGTCCTTGCCGGTCGTGTCGTTGGCGTGGGTCAGACCCGCCATAAAGATCACACCCGCTTCTTGACACAGGCCCTGAACCGCAACGGCCACGCCCGAGGACGACCCGCCGTTGATCATGATCGCACCGTCTTTTTCGATCATCGACTTTGCGGACGCACGTGCGGCGTCTGACTTGGTCTGGGTGTCACCTGTGACGAACTCGACCTTCTTGCCGAGGATGCCATTGCCCTTCAGCGCCTTCGACGTGAAGGTGTTCAGGCAACCGCCGTCACCCTCTCCGTTCAGGTGTTCCACCGCCAGCTGTTGCGCCAGCAGCTCGTCATTGCCCTCTTCCGCATACGGCCCGGTCTGGGGAACATTGAAGCCCAGGGTCACGGACCCTCCGGTTGGTTCGTTGGTGTAAGCGGCCGCCGACGAAGCCGTGAAGATCGTAGGCAGGGCCAGACCGGTGCCTGCAACGGCACCAGACTTCAACACGCCGCGGCGTGTGACAGATTTATTGGTCATTAATTCCTCCCATTTCCCTTTCTCTCGTCGTCTGGCTCCTCTTCCAGCAGACGAAAGCGCACTTATGTGCATTTCAATAATGGAAAGGCGGTGGAAAATTTCACAACAAATTACTGGATTTGAAACAAAATTTTGTAAACGTCTTGACGAAAACCAAGATCATTTGAAAAACTTTTTTGTTTGATTTAATTTAAATACATATTTTTCATATATTTAAATGTAAATATCAATGACACGGTTGTCAGGCATGACACCAATATTCGTTCTCTGCGGCACCAAAAGCCGATTTGCAATACAAAGCCAGCATTTTCAACACGCTGAATGGAAACAAGCTCTTCGCTCATCTGACGGTCCAGTTTGATTGTTGGCGCATGATCGTCCACGAGTCCGCCGGTATGATCATATCCTGCACGCGTGGGCGACATCCCAGTACGCTGAGCGGTCTTTCGTGTTCCGGTGTTTCGTCCATTCCACGATCAGGATCCGTTTGCCTAAGGCACCACCCTAATTTCGGATGCTGACGTCCGCTGTGACTTGTCAAGCCGGTGCGGGGCGCGACAGACCATTGGTCAGGGAACCAAAACCGCTGCCCCTTGCAATCGTCCGGCGCTCAGATCCGCGAGGGCTGTGTTGGCGTCCTTCAGTGAATATCTTTGGATCCGTGTCTGGATGCCAGCGGCTTGGGCCATTGCAAAAAACGCCTCACCATCCTGACGCGTCAGGTTTGCGACAGACAGGATTTGGCGTTCCCCCCAAAGATCGCTGTAGGGAAAGGACGGAATGTCGCTCATGTGAATTCCGCCGCAAACCACGCGGCCGCCCTTTCGGACAGCTTGAAGCGCTTTGGGCACAAGGGTCCCGAGAGGTGCGAATATGATTGCAGCATCCAGTTCCACCGGTGGTCGCTCGTCAGACCCACCAGACCAAACCGCGCCAAGGTCACGCGCAAACTCCTGTGCCTCGATATCGCCGGGCCGGGTCAGCGCATATACATTCCGGCCCTGCCAGACGGCCAGTTGTGCAAGGATATGCGCGGCAGCTCCGAAGCCATAAAAGCCGATATTCTTGGCATCCTGGGCCATTCGCAGACAGCGAAACCCGATAAGCCCGGCACATAACAACGGCGCCAGTGCAACCGGATCGGCAACCTCTGGCAGGGCAAAGACATACCGTGCATCCGCAAGGCAGGCTTCGGCAAATCCTCCGTTTCGCGTGTATCCCGTGAACACCGGCGCGTCACATAGGTTTTCCTGTGCGCGATGGCAATACGGACATTTCCCACATGTGGATCCAAGCCATGGCACACCCACGCGCTGACCGGCATCCAGCCCTGTAACGGCATCCCCCTTTCGCACGATCCGCCCAACGATTTCGTGGCCCGGAACCAGTGGAAGTTCAGGATGTTCGAGGTCACCATCGACGATGTGAAGATCCGTTCGGCAAACACCACAAGCCTCGATCTGGATCTCGATATCATGAGGGCCCGGCGTCGGAAGTTCCATGTCTTCCAGTCTCAGCGCGCGGCCGGCCTCGTTCAAAACCATTGCGCGTGTCATGGTCCAACTCTCCAGATACATCCGCCCGAAATCATCTGTGTATTGCCTCTTTTCGTTGCATATTGCGGGCTTGGCCTTCGACTAACCCGCAAATGTGGCACAGGGTTTCGACGACCTGCACGATAACACACCTGCGCCGCAGCAAGGCTTGATCCATCGCAAAGTCCCAGATCCAACCGAGCGACCAAAATCGCAACTTCACCTGAAGGGCTTGCGCAGGATGTCCAAAGGAGATGGACAGGGCACTGACGGGTCTGACCTTCGCCGCCGGTTTCAGGCCTGAAGAATGCAGCTGCCCGGCGCTTTGGGCAGGTTTTCAGCCCCCCTTCGCTTTCCGCCCATCGGCGGCGGCGCGGTTTCGCCCGATGAACGGTCTTTGATCCAATCCACCATCGCAGGCCACCAGGAACCTTGCTTTACTTCGGCCGACTCGAACCACTCATCCGGCGAGGTATACAGCGCGTCCGCCGGCCTGTGGCCCAACCGATAGTGGCGGTGCTTGTGCCCCGGCTCGCTCAGGATGCCGCCATTGTGACCACCGTTGGTCAGCACGAAGGTGAGGTCTCCGTCGGTAAACAGCCGAATTTTGTACACTGATCGCCACGGGGCAATATGGTCGGATTCCGTTCCGACCACAAACATGGGTACGCGTATATCCTTGAGCGCAACGACCCGACCTTCGACAGAAAAGCGCCCAGCGCTCAGCCGGTTTTCCAGGAACAGACCGCGCAAATATTCGGAATGCATTCGCGCCGGCATCCGGGTCGTGTCATTGTTCCAGACGGTCAGATCCGTAGGCAGGTCGTCTTCACCCAGAAAATAGCGACGGACAGCCCGGGCATAGATCAGATCCTCGGCGCGGATTGTCGTAAAAGTTCGTGTCATCTGAGGGCGATCAAGATAGCCCTGCAACCACATCAGGTCTTCTACAAAAGCGACCTGGCTGTCATCGATAAACAGCAAAAGCTCACCGGCTTCGGCGAAATCAACCTGCGCCGCCATCAGCGTAACGCTTGCAAGCCGGTCATCGCCATCGCGTTGCATCACCGCGGCAGCAACCGCCAGAAGTGTGCCGCCAAGGCAATACCCATTGGCGTGGATCTTTTGGCCCGGAACGATTTTCTCGATGGCCTCGATCGCGGCCATGACACCGTTCAGGCGATAATCCTCGAGGCTGAGATCAGCCTGATCAGCGGTGGGGTTGACCCAGGAAATCATGAACACGGTAAAGCCCTGCTCGACCAGATGCCGCACCATGGAGTTTTCCGGGGACAGATCGAGCACATAATATTTCATGATCCATGCAGGCACGAAAAGGATCGGTTCCGCCTGCACGCGCTTGGTGCTTGGTGTGTATTGAATCAGCTCGAACAGCGCGTTGCGATAAACAACCCTGCCGGGGGTCGCGACAATGTCTTTACCGATTTCATAACCCTCAGGGGCAGGTTCGTGCTGTTGCGTTATGGTATGGGCAACATCCTCAAGGAAATGGGCGGCGCCCTCTATCAAATTGCGACCGCCGGTCTGAAAGGTGCGATTGATGATTTCCGGGTTTGACCACGGGAAGTTCGAAGGAGAGACAAGATCAAGCGCCTGGCGAATCTGAAATTGCGCGCGTTCGGCGTCGCGGGGGGCGATGCCCGGCATTTCGTCCGTTGCGGCCTGCCACCAATCCTGCGCGCTCAGAAAGGCCTGCTGCCAAAGGGAAAACGGCGCCTTCTGCCAGCCGGGCGCATTGAAACGGTGATCCTGCTTACATGGCTGAAAAGGCGGAGTGGCCTTCGCGCCGGTCGCCATCTCGCGGGCATAGACCCAGAGTTTGGCCGCATCACGTGCCGCGCGTTCTGTCAGTTCAAGCTGGCGTCCGGGGGAACGACCCAGGTGCAGGGCCCAATCGATCCAGGTGGCCATTATCGAATGCGGGGAAACACCGGCGGTGGCACGGGCAAGGGCCGCGCGCGTTGCGCGGTCAAGTTTCTCATAGGGGTGTGGCGGGGCATTCTCGTCGGTATCTGCCGCACAAACCCCGACCTCGGCAGACAGCTTGTCAAGTGAGAGTTCGGTCATCTAGGTTCTCCGATCCGGGCAGAGTGCTAGTATGCTGCAAACCTAATTCCATCTGCCCACCAGGCCCCGGACCGACCAGTCAACCGCCCATTTTGATTGGACGTACTTGATTGCAGCGCCGGACCTGGCGAGGCTTCCTGAAATGGCAGCGAGCGCTTGGGAAGCCGTGTTGCCAGGTACCGTTCGCTATTTTGGCAACATAAAGAACTCTTCCAATACAATCTTGCCATCCTCAACTGAATAAATGGCAATTTCGCTAAGGTTCATTCGTTGTCCGGTGTCTTTCTGCACGACCTCGGCATTGAAACGCACCCCAAAGCGATTGGGCGGATGAACAAAAGGGCCATCTGCCGTAAGCGTTTGGATTTCATGCGTTTTCAGCCAATCTTCCCGCTTTGCCTTGATGGCGTCGCGACCCTTTGTAATCCGAAATTGCCGCACCGGAGGCACAACCGCCTCTATGGACTGAGCGTTTTCCGCGTACATCTCGTCAACACTTGCCAAGCCATTGCGATCACGCATCGCCTGAACAAATGTCCGCCCAATTTCGACCAGTCTTTCCATGCAAGACCTCCTGATACATTGGTGACTGTATCTCGGCGGCCCGCGTTCAACCTTGACAAAGATCAAAATGAGACGGCCCTGCAAAGATTGGCCACCGGACTTGCTTAGGAACAGGCAGAACAGCGCCTTGTGAATTTGGGCGCAGCAAGTCGCCGCCAATCGTTGGGCGAGAGGAAACCAGTGGCGGACCGAGGAGTCTTCGAATTAATATCATAATTTTATGTTTTTATTAGATTTTTAATAATCTGAATCTAAGAGTACCACATAAAATACCGCAGCATCTCGAATAAACATGTCACCGCTGGCAAGGCGGTTTCCATGAATCCAGAACAACGGTACCAGCTAAGAAGCGCAATACCGATTAAAAACAACAGCATTCTTTGAACCGTCCTGCTCAAATAATGCCACTGCTGGATGGGTTCGCCTGATTGGCGGGTTATTCCAAGCAGCAAGATTACCCCCAACCTTTTGTTCACACCGGGGCGACAACATTAACCGAACGTGAACAATGTATTCTCTGAGTGTTCAAAGTGTTTAGCTCATACTACTCCCCGCAGGGCTATCTAAAAAAAGCCCGTCTTTGTCGAAGGGGAAAAGAATGATCAAGTCTGCCATTGGGGTTGAGCCTTGTGTTCCTGCAACTATGCAGTCCTCAAATGTCGCCGTTCACGGCGCGCGTTCCAACGCCGAAAAATCGAGCACCAATCGCTTCCCTCCTATCGAGAATGCACTAACTGACATCATTAACAACAAGCGACTGGATGAGACAAACAAGGACGCCTGAAACGACGATTACAAGCCATCACGCTTCCAGGTTACGGCGACCAAATCAGGATACTGCAAAGCCCGCTCCGTATCGGAGCGGGTCTATTATTGAGAAACCTCAATGCGTTCACGACGCTAAAAGCGTATCTCCATCCATCTAATCAGGTGGTGTCGACACGACGCCGGGCCGGCCATGCTCGTGGTAAAGACATGGTCGACCCGGCCACCATCGGCTTGCAGAATAACAAGCCAATACTGTTAGCCATCTAACCCAAGCAGTGATTTTACTGCCGCCTCAACCTCGTCTGTAACGGGCTTGTTTGCCGCGTTTTCCAGTGCTTCGCGTTCAGTCAGCCCTTGATCTTCAACGGCCTCAGTCAAGTCCTCGACCTCAGCAACCGCTTCTTCATATTCGACAGCATCCTGTTTCTCGGTTTCCAAACTTTCAGCCGTGTCGATGGCGTCCTGTAGATCGTTGTTTGCTTCCTCAAGCGCTGCCTCGATGTCTGGGTCGGTGCCACCAGCGTCTTCCAGCGCCTCTTCAAGTTCGGTCACACGATCCTGCTTTTCCTGAACATCAGTTTGTGCCGCTTCAAGATCCTGTTCGATTTCAGAAACAGAACGATCTGGCGGCGTCATCCCGTCCAGAAGATCCTGCTGCTCCTCCAGCGCCGCCCGCAGATCATCGCCAGCCAATACCGTTTCACGATAAGTAGCAATTCGGCCGACTCGTGAGTTGGGTGCGGCGTTCAGTAGGGCCGTCTCACTCGCATTTGCTGCGTTCAACGCGCCCAACTCTGACGGATGAGCCCCAAGTAACAAAGCCATTTTGTGTCCTGTCGGACGCTTTTCCGGGCGCACTGAACTGGTGACCGTAGGCGATGACGTGATTGTTCGCGCGGTTTTCGTTGCTTTGGATTTGGGTTTATTGGCCTTGGACTTCCTGCCACCAAATATCTCTTTCAAAGAGAATTTTTTCCCTTTTGAAGATTGGGATCGCGATCCTGAGATTCCAGTTGCTTTGTTACTTGTCTTGCCAGTTGCAGACTTTCCTGCATTTTTGGATGCGCCCTTTCCTAAACCTTTGCCACTACTGTTTCCGGCTCCGTCATTTCCGCTACCATGGCCATTTCCGTTCCCACCGCCATTACCGCCAGAGTTCCCTCCGCCGTGACCGCCACCGTTACCGCCTCCGTTACCACCTCCGTTGCCGCCACCGTTGCCGCCGCTGTTTCCTCCGCCGTTGCCGCCGCCTTTTCCGTTGCCGCCTTTCGCGTAGGCAGAATCAGGAAAGGCGACCGCCCCAACGAGCGCGGCGGAACTCATCAGGGCGATGGCAACAGCTGAGGTTTTCAACAATCCGGTCATTGTGTTTTTCATGGCGTTTCTCGTTGTTCAATTTTGAGTTTCTGTCGTCAGCGCTATTACAAACTTGATTCCGACAGGCCGTATGTCCTTGCCGGGTTCTTGTCCTAGTTTTTGTCATCTAACCCCATTGATGTTGAACCCACGGGAAACTGGTCGTTCATCAACGGTTCATGTAACCTTCGTTAGGTTGATCGGGCGTCAGCGCCGTAAAAAGTACCGAAGATGAAAAAGCTTTTGATCCTTGCCTGCCTTTTCGCGGTTCTCCAGCCCGGAGAAAGCGATGCGGCTGCCCGCGAACTGAAGCAGGCGGAGTTACGCAAGGCGACAAGTTCGGGACAAGCCATTCGGCTTAAAAAGGTTATCAAGGGTGTAGAGCGAGTTTTTGGCGGCACCCCAGTTAATGCGCGTGCCTTTCAGACAGATGAAGTCTATTATCGAATTCTGGTCAAAAAGCCGAATGGAAAGATAATCAGCGTTATCGTCAATGCAAAAACTGGTGTTGTTGTACCCAATCGGTCAAGTGTTGGGCGGCAGGTAACTGAAGCTGCCAAGACAGCGCCAGGCAATCCTGCTGCTGCATCGCAAGGGAAGTCGGCGAACAATGGCATCAATGGAAACCGTGGCGGCAACGGTAACAGCGGTGGTAACGGTGGCGGAAACTCCGGCGGTAACGGCGGGGGAAACAGCGGCGGCAACGGTGGCGGAAACTCCGGCGGTAATGGCGGGGGAAACAGCGGTGGCAACGGTGGTGGAAACTCCGGCGGCAATGGCGGGGGAAACAGCGGCGGCAACGGTGGTGGAAACTCCGGCGGCAACGGTGGTGGAAACTCCGGCGGTAATGGCGGGGGAAACAGCGGCGGAAAAAGATGATGTTTAAACTTCGAGACACGCGCATATAGTGCTGGTGCATGAGAGTTTTGCTTGCAGAAGATGAACCGCACCTCTGCGATCAGATCAAAAAGCTGTTGAATGCCGAAGGTCGCGTAGTGGATGTGGTGAACAACGGTCTCGACGCGTTACATCTGGGCGCGACCGAACCGTACGACGTGATCATTCTGGATATCGGCCTGCCGGAACGGGACGGTATCTCGGTGCTGCGCGAGTGGCGTGGTTCGGGCGTGCAAACCCCGGTTCTGATACTTACCGCCCGCGATGGCTGGAGTGAGCGTGTCGACGGGCTTGATGCCGGTGCGGACGACTACATGACCAAACCGTTCCACATGCCAGAACTGGCGGCCCGGGTCCGCGCCATTTTGCGGCGGCAAAGTGGCCAGTTGAACCCGGTGATCGAGATGGGTAACGTCGTTCTGGATACGCGCAACGGGCGAGTGACGGTTGATGGCGTTCCGATCGATCTAACGGCTCAGGAAATCGCTGTGTTTACCTATCTGGCCCTCAATGCCGGGCGCATGATTTCAAGAACCGAGCTTTCTGAACATATCTATGAATACGACGGCGACCGGGATTCCAATACCATTGCAGTCTTCATAACCCGTCTGCGCAAAAAACTTGGCTCCGACTTGATTACAACGGTACGGGGCCGCGGATATATGATTGACTCTGCCTGATGTTGTCACTGCGTCAACGGGCATTGTTAGGAGGCTTTGCATCCGGAGCCGTGTCTGTTGGATTAGGTACACTTGCCGTCTTTTCTTACATCAACAACCGCGTATCAGATCGCTTCGACACTGCTTTGTTGGACCGCCACACACAGCTTGTAGTGGGATTGAGCGTCACCACCCAAAGCCCCGATTCACTCCGGGATCTGATGTTCGATCCGGCTTACAGTTCTCCATACTCTGGTAGATACTGGCAAGTTAGCAACGACGAAGGAGAAATCTTTACGTCTGCGTCACTGTTTGACGAAGTTATCGCCGAGCCTTCCGGCAACCCAGATACGCCAACGCTGTGGACTACGAATGGCCCCGAAGGTGAGGTCCTGCGCAGTGCCTTTCAAAAAATCACATACGAAGACGGCTCTGTCTGGGGCGTAAGTGTCGCCGAAAGTCGGGTTCAACTTGCCGCCGAACGCCGTGCCGCACAACAAAGCCTATTGCCCGTATTTGCCCTTGTCGGTCTGATAGGGGTGGCCGGATCTCTTCTATTGATGACTATCATACTTGGGCCTTTAAGAAGATTGCGTTCCGATGTCGCGCATCGCTGGGATCAGGATGAAGATCTCAGACCAGCTGATTATCCGGAAGAGGTCGCTCCACTGGTTGAAGACCTGAACAAACTTCTGCGTCGGAATCGTGAGATCGTGTCAGGATCTCGCCGTCAGGCAGCCGACTTGGCCCACGCTTTGAAAACTCCTGCCACAATTTTGCGGAACGAACTGGAAACGCTTTCCGGTGCAGGAGTTGCAACGGGCACCGCGCGGGAGGCGTTGGACCGGATCGATGCTCAATTGAGCCGATCTCTCGCCAGATTGAGAGCCTTGCATACCGCGGACTTAACCCATTCGAGAACGGATTTGACAAACGCTATCGACAGGCTGGAACGGCTGTTTGCAACAATAGCGGATCGCGAAGGCAAATCTCTGCAGATCGTGCGTGACCCCGGTCTCTGGGTACGCATGGATGCACAAGATATTGAAGAGGTGTTGGGCAACTTGCTGGACAACGCAGTCAAGTGGTGCCGGAAAAGTGTACGCTTGACGGCCAAGCGCAACCCCGGTTGCATCGAAATCAGCATCGAAGACGACGGCCCCGGGATTCCGGAAGACGCCCGCCGCGATGCACTTCGGTCCGGCGGTCGTTTGGACACATCGGTCACCGGCAGCGGGCTAGGACTGACGATAGCAGTCGATTTGCTGAAAGCTTATGACACCCATCTGATTTTGGGCGCTTCCAGTACCCTCGGTGGTCTCGAATGTCGGGTCGAGATCTCGAGCTAGGGTCAGGACCCATTGATTTCAGCGGGGTTGCGTGACTCACGGTTCGAAAAACGGGCGGTGAACATGTCTGATCTGTTTTGGCTGACCGAC